>NZ_FRAB01000066.1 GCF_900142195.1 Paraburkholderia terricola | reverse complement strand
GGCGCGGACTACAGCTCGATTCTCGTCGGCATTCAGGTGCCCGACAGCGAGAACAGCGAGTTCGGACGCTTTCTCGCGACGCTGGGGTATCCGTATTGGGAAGAGACCGGCAATCCGGTGTACCGCTTATTCCTCGCCTGATCTTTTGGGATTGAAACGCGCAGATGGCTCTTTCGCTTGTCGACAAACTGGTGGTGGCAATCTCGTCGCGCGCGCTGTTCGACTTCGAGGAAGAGAACCGCGTGTACGAGGAAGGCGATCTGCAAGCATATGAAGCGCTGCAGCGCGACCGCCTGACCGTGCCCGCCAAGCCGGGCGTAGCGTTTCCGCTGATCCGCAAGCTGCTGGCGCTGAACGCCGGCGGGCATCGCGTGGAAGTGGTGATCCTGTCGCGCAGCGATCCGATCAGCGGACTGCGCGCGTTTCATTCGTGCCGCGAACACGGGTTGGCGATCGAGCGCGGCGTGTTCACACGCGGACGCGCGCCGTTCGGCTATCTGAAGCCGCTGAACGCGTCGCTGTTTTTGTCCGCGAATCAGGACGACGTGCGCGACGCGCTCGCCGCTGGTTTTCCGGCCGCGCGCGTCCTGCCCGAATCGGCGAAAATGGCGAGCAAGTATCCCGACGAAATCCGCATTGCGTTCGACGGCGACGCCGTGCTGTTTTCTGACGAAGCCGAACGCGTGTTCCAGCAAGATGGCTTGCGCGCATTCATTGGACACGAGATTCACAACAAAAACCTGCCGCTCGCGGACGGGCCGTTGAAGCCGCTGCTCGAAGCGCTGCACCGGCTGCAAAAACTCGCGGACGAAGCCGCGCCCATGCATATTCGTACCGCATTGGTGACGGCGCGCTCGGCCCCCGCACATGAGCGCGCGATCCGCACCTTGATGGCGTGGAACATCGAAATCGACGAAGCGATGTTCCTCGGCGGCCTCGACAAGAGCGCATTCCTGCGCGAATTCGAGCCGGACTTTTTCTTCGACGACCAAATCGGCCATTGCGAATCGGCCCGCGTCGTGACGGCGACGGGGCACGTGCTGAGTGGCATCGTGAACGCATCATGACACCTGAACAGTCACCGCTGGGTAAGCCTTCCGCTTACACCGAACAATACGACGCTTCGCTGCTGTTCCCGATCGCGCGCGGCAATGCGCGCGAGGCGATCGGCATCAGTGCGCCATTGCCCTTCTTCGGCACCGATATCTGGAATGCCTATGAGCTTTCCTGGCTGAACGCGCGCGGCAAGCCGCAGATCGCAGTGGCGACTTTTTTCGTGCCGGCCGATTCGCCGAATATCGTCGAGTCGAAATCGTTCAAGCTGTATCTCGGCTCATTCGCGCAGACGGCTTTCGAGTCGATGGACGCGGTGCGGGAGACGATCAAGCGAGACGTGTCCGCTTCTTGCGGCGCAACGGTTTCCGTTCATCTAACGGCGCCTTACGAGTTCGGCAAGTTGCAGATGGAAGAGTTTGAGGGCTTGTCGCTGGATCGGCTGGATCTGGATACGGACGTTTATCAGCCGGATGCTTCGTTGCTGAAGGCGGCGCTGGATGAAGCGCCGGTCGAGGAAACGCTGTTTTCCAATCTGCTGAAGTCCAACTGTCCCGTGACCGGGCAGCCCGATTGGGGCAGCGTGCAGATTCATTACATTGGCCCGCAGATCGATCACGCGGGCTTGCTGCGCTACATCATCTCGTATCGGAATCACACCGGCTTTCACGAGCAGTGCGTCGAGAAGATTTTTATCGACGTGCTCAAGGCGTGCAAGCCTGTGAAACTCGCGGTATATGCGCGCTACACGCGGCGCGGCGGGCTGGACATCAATCCGTTCCGCACCAATTACAACTTGCCGATGCCGGACAATATGCGGCTCGCCCGGCAGTAGCCTGTCAATGTCTCGCGCGCCGCGGGCGATGATCCATGCTCGCGGCGAACGAGGAAAGCTTTACGCCGATGGCTTTTTATAAGCCACGCAATCCACTTCGACCTTACAGTCGATCACCATCGAGGAAACGACACAAGCCCGCGCCGGCGGATTGTCGCCGAAGTACTCGCGAAACACCTTGTTGAACGACGCGAAATCGCGCGGATCGTCCAGCCACACGCCGCAGCGGACGACATGCTCCGCGCCATAGCCGGCTTCCTTCAAAATCGCGAACACGTTCTGAATCGCCTTGTGCGTTTGCTCGACGATCCCGCCGTTGATCACCTCGCCGTTTTCCATCGGCGTTTGTCCAGAAACGAACAGCCAACCATCCGCTTCGACTGCCCGGGCAAACGGCATATGCTGACCGCCCGTTCCCTTCCCGCCTTCAACGCCATATCGCTTCATCGTCCAACTCCTCACAAAAGGTTCGCGCGCGACGGGCAAAACCGCCGCGCGCCTCGATCCATCAAAAAATCAGAATGCGCCGTGCGCGTCGCCTTTCGACGCCGCGCCACGCGCCACGAATTTGCCTGCGCGTTCGCCCGTGACTTCGCCGTCGCGGTATGACAACACGCCGTTCACCCACACCGCGTCGATGCCGTCCGCCGCCTGCTGCGGCTTCTCGAACGTCGCCGCGTCGCGCACCTTGGCGGGATCGAACAACACCAGGTCCGCGTGATAGCCGATATGCACCTCGCCGCGCTGCGCGAGACCAAAGCGACGCGCCGACAAGCTGGTCATCTTGCGCACCGCCTCTTCGAGCGGCAGCAAGCCGGCGTCGCGCGAATAGTGGCCGAGCACGCGCGGAAACGCGCCCCACAGGCGCGGATGCGGCAACGGATCGTTCGGCAAGCCGTCCGAGCCGACCATCGTCGCGGGATGCGACAGGATGCGCCGCACGTCCTCCTCGGACATGTTGTGATAGACGGCGCCCGCGGGCTGCAGACGCTTGCCCGCCTCCTGCTGCGTGATGCTCCACTCGGCGGCGATCTCTTTCAACAGCTTGCCGGCCATCTCGGGATGCGGCTCGGACCATGTGATCGTGATGTCGATGTCGCCGCTCACCTGCTTCAGATCGAGCGTCGATGAACTGCGGTTGTACGGATAGCAGTCGCAGCCGATCGGCTGCATGCGGCGCGCGCCTTCCAGCGACTTCAGCACTTCTTCGCTGCGTCCCCAGTTCGACGGACCCGCGCACTTCAGATGCGAAATCACCACCGGCACGTGCGCGTGACGTCCCACGCGATACGCTTCGTCCATCGCGTCGAGAATCGCGTCGAATTCGGTGCGCATGTGCGTCGTGTACAGCGCGCCGGCGGCGGCGAGCGGTTCGGCCAAGGCCATCACCTCCTCGGTGGGCGCAGCGAAGGCCGAGCCGTAGGCGAGACCCGAACTCAAACCCAGCGCGCCGTGCGACAACGCCTCTTCCAACTGAGCGCGCATGCCTTCGATTTCTTGCGGCGTGGCCGCGCGATCGAGCCGGTCCATCTGATTGCTGCGCAACGCCGTGTGGCCGATCAGCGCGCCCACATTCACCGCCGGGCGCGCGGCGTTCACCGCTTCGACGTAAGCGGCAAAAGTCGGGTATTGAAAGGCGTCGCGCTCGCCGAGCAGATTCATCGGATCGGGCGGATCGCCCTTCAGCGAAACCGGCGCGGCGCTGATGCCGCAGTTGCCGACGATCACCGTCGTCACGCCCTGCGTGATCTTCGGCAGCATTTGCGGCGAGCGGATCACGTGCGTGTCGTCGTGCGTATGGACGTCGATGAAACCGGGCGCCAATGCACGGCCGTTGGCCTCGATCACCTCTTCGGCGAGCCAGTTCGACAGATTGCCGATCGCGACAATGTGGCCGTCGCGGATCGCGACGTCGCGCTCGACGGGCGGCGCGCCCGTGCCGTCGTATAGTTGCGCGCCAACGATCAGTGTGTCGGCGGCTTCAGGATGCGAATGCATGGATCAGTCTCCTAACGGTTGTCGATCGCCGCCGCCGCGGTGCGCGTCGAGCGCGTGCTTCATGCGGCGCAGCAATTCGCGGCTCTCGTCACCCTGACTGACGGCAAGCTCGGTGACGAGCACATCGAGCGCCATCATCATCGCGTAACGTGACGACGACGGCTTGTAAATGAAATCGGTCTCGAACGCGACGATCGGAATCACCCATTCCGCAAGCTTCGCGAGCGGCGAGGCCGGCGCGGTCAGCGCGATCACGGTCGCGCCGTAGCTGCGCGCGATCTTGCAGTTCTCGACCATCTCGGGCACGCGCCCGGTGGTGGACAGCGCGAGCACCACGCAGTCGCGCGATACGGTGCTGGCGACCATGCGCTGCAACAAGCCGTCCTGATAGGTCGCGACCGGCCGGCCGAGACGCACCAGCCTGAAGCGCATTTCGTCGGCCAGGGCGGTCGAGCCGCCTCCCATGCCGAATACGTAGATCATGCGCGCCGCGCGCAAGGCGGCGGCCGCTTCGCCGAGCGGCGCCTGGCGCAGCAACTGATGGTTATGCGCAAGCGCGGTCTGCAATTCGTCGAACACGCGGGTGGCGATCGGCTCGGGCGCGCCGACGGCGCCGCCCGGTTGCAGAAACCGCTGGCCGACCGCCGCGGCCTGCGCGAGCCGCAGTTTCAGTTCGCGCACGTCGCGGCAACCGACCGCCTTGGCAAAGCGCGTGACGGTCGCGACACTCACCTGCGCCTGCTGTGCGAGCGCGCCGATGCTGGCGCGCGACGCGCCGGTGAGATCGTCGAGAATCAGCGCGGCGACCTTGCGTTCGGCCGAGCGCAATTCCGGCGCGCATTCGGCGATGCGCGCGACGATGTCGAAAGCGAGCGGTTCGGCGGTTGAGTTCATTGCAGAGCGTGGAAGGCCGCGCACCGGCTCATATCGAGCCGGCGCAAAGCCGTGGTACTAAATAACATTTCTTCATCCATCGTACTTTCGGTAACATGATAAAGTCAAATCTGATTCAATTTAACCGGACGATGGAGCTGGGTGACATGAAAGTTACAAACTATCAGGGCGCAACGATTGATCCTTATAGCAAAGGTCTCGGCATGGTGCCGGGCACCAGCATCCAGCTCACGGATGCAGCGCGCCTCGAGTGGAATCTGCTGAACGAAGACGTGAGCCTGCCCGCCGCGGTGCTATACGCGGATCGCGTGGAACACAACCTGAAGTGGATGCAGGCGTTCGTCGCGGAATACGGCGTCAAGCTCGCGCCGCACGGCAAGACCACCATGGCGCCGCAACTGTTCCGGCGTCAACTGGAAACCGGCGCGTGGGGCATCACGCTCGCCACCGCGCACCAGGTGCGCGCGGCGTATCACGGCGGCGTCTCGCGCATTTTGATGGCCAATCAACTGGTCGGCCGCCGCAACATGATGATGGTCGCCGAGTTGCTGAGCGATCCGGATTTCGAATTCTTCTGCCTCGTCGATTCGGTTGAAGGCGTCGATCAGTTGGGCCAGTTTTTCACGTCGGTGCGCAAGCCGCTGCAGGTGCTGCTCGAACTCGGTGTGCCGGGCGGCCGCACCGGCGTGCGCGACGAAGCACAGCGCAACGCGGTGCTCTCCGCGATCGCGCGTTATCCGAACATATTGAAGCTCGCCGGTGTGGAGTTGTACGAAGGCGTGTTGAAGGAAGAGCACGAAGTGCGCGCGTTCCTGCAAAGCGCGGTCGCGCTCACGCGCAAACTCGTCGACGAAGGGAGGTTTGCTCGCACGCCGGCGGTGTTGTCCGGCGCGGGGTCGGCGTGGTACGACGTGGTCGCGGAAGAATTCGTGAAGGCCTCGGAAGCCGGTAAGGTCGAGGTCGTGCTACGTCCCGGCTGCTATCTGACGCATGACGTCGGCATCTACCGCAAGGCGCAGACAGACATCCTTGCGCGCAATCCGGTCGCGAAGAAAATGGGCGAAGGCTTGCTCCCCGCGTTGCAACTATGGGCGTACGTGCAGTCGATTCCCGAGCCGGATCGCGCGATCATCGGTCTGGGCAAGCGCGACTCCGCGTTCGACGCCGGCATGCCGGAGCCGGCGCGCCACTATCGTCCGGGCAACGAAGCGCCGCGCGACATCGCGGCGAGCGAAGGCTGGGAGATTTTCGGCTTGATGGACCAGCACGCCTATCTGCGGATTCCCGCAGGCGCCGATCTCAAAGTGGGCGACATGATCGCGTTCGACATCTCGCACCCGTGCTTGACGTTCGACAAGTGGCGCCAGGTGCTGGTGGTCGATCCGTCGTATCGGGTCACGGAAGTGATCGAGACGTTCTTCTGATCTTGACGAGAACGGCGCGTTTCACGGCAACGTGGCGCGCCGCGCGGTTGTCGCCGACCGCCTGATGCAGTCGCGATCGCGCCGGTTATCGCGGCGATCCCTCGTTGTTCACCGCCGCTTCAGACACCTGAGAAGAACCAGCCGGATCGGTAACGCCGGCCGTCGCCGCCACTTCACCGATCCGCGCTTCCAGCATCTTCAACGCGCCGGACAGCGCGCTCAGCGCGTCGTCCGGCAACGCGACCATCGTGTCGTGCAAAAAGGCATTGCGACGCGGCAGGCTCGCTTCGGTTGCCGAGAGTCCCGCTTCGGTCAAGCGCACGTTGGTCACGCGGTTATCGCGCGTATCCATGCTGCGCGCAATCCAGCCTAATCCCTCCAGCGTTTTCAACTGCCGCGTGAGCGCGCCCGGATCGACCCGCAAGCGCTCGACCAGCCGCTTCTGCGACGACTCGCCCGCCTGCTCGTGCAGCGCGAGCAGAATGCGCCAGCGCGGCAACGGGTGGCCGACGTGCGCCTCGAATGCCGACATGAACGCCCGATAAGTGCGGCCGAATTGCTGCATGACGGCGACGCGGTCCTGTTCTTCCATGATTTGTCAGTAAAACGGTAAGTCTAAAAAATCAGTCCGCGTGAACCACCGGCTCGAGCTTGCGCTGGAGCTTGATCGGCGGAACGCGGCGGCTTTGCCACACCGACACCACGGCGATGATCGCCGCCAGCGCGAGACCCAGATGAATCGCCGCGACGAGCGCCTCGCGCGCGCTTTCGAGCAGCATCGCGCCGTCGTGGCCGGCATGCGTCAACTGGCCGAGCACGGCGCTTTGCGCGTCACGATTGATCAGGATTTGCGGATCGCCCAGATCGGCGAACCATTGCGATGCGCGATCGTTTTCCAGCGCGCTGCGCACGCCGCTTGCGTACATGTGGCTCACCAGCGTGCCGGTGAGCGCCGTGCCGATCATGCCGCCGATCATCCGCAACGACTGCAGCAGCGCCGTGGCGATGCCGAGATGTTCGCGACCGGCCGTCTGCTGCGCAAAGATCGTGAGGTTGGGCATCACGAAACCGAGCCCGAGGCCGCCGACCATCATGAACGACATCAGTAGCCATTGCGGCATGGAACGCGTCGCCACCACCATGCCGAGGCACGCGAGCGCGACCAGCGCAAAGCCGACGTATAGCATCAGATTCGGGTTGCGCACGCGAGAAACGATGCGCCCGTTGGCGATGCTGCCGATCGTGATGAACACGACGAGCGGCGTGATGACGAACCCCGCTTCTTTCGGCGACATGCCGAAGCCGCCCTGGAACAGCAACGGCGCGTAAAACAGCAGCGAGAACATCGTGAAGCCGCCCAGCACCGCGAGCGTGAAGAGCGCGGCGAGGCTGCGGTTGCGAAACATGTCGACCGGCAGGATCGCGGTCGGGCAGCGCTTTTCCCACTGCCACAGCGCGTAGGCCGAAGCGATGCTCAACGCAAGCAGCGCAAACGCGCTGAACGTGACGCCGTGCTTCGGCAGCAATTCGACGAAGAGTTGCAGCGAGCCGAGCGCCACCGCGATCAGCACCGCGCCCGGCCAGTCGAGCCGCATCTTGCCTTCGTGCTCGACATGCCGCAGATGCGGCAGGAAGCGCCAGACGAAAAATAGCGACAGCAGACCGACGGGCAGATTCACATAGAACACCGAGCGCCAGCCGTAATACTGCGTGAGGAAACCGCCGAGCGACGGCCCCACTGCGTTCGCGATCCCAAATGCGGAGCTCATCAACACCTGCCAGCGCAGGCGCACGACCGAGTCGGGGAAGAGGTCGGGAATGCAAGCGAAGGCCGTCCCGACCAGCATGCCGCCGCCGATGCCTTGCAGCCCGCGCGCCAGCACGAGGAACAGCATGTTGTCGGCGGCGCCGCACAGTACCGACGCGCCCGTGAACACGACGATCGACGCGATCACGAAGGGCTTGCGTCCGTAGTAGTCGCCAAGACGGCCGAAGATCGGCACCGTGATCACCGAGGTCAGCAGATACGACGTGGCGACCCATGCGTAGAGTTCGAAGCCCTTGAGTTCGGCGACGATCGTGGGCAATGCGGTGCCGACCACGGTCTGGTCGAGCGCGACCAGCATCGTGACGAAGGAAATGCCGAGCATTGCCAGCAGCGATTCGCGGAAAGGTAAGACTTGCCCACTCGAATGGTGGGCAGCGGTATGGACAGCCATTTTTGCGGACGCAACAGTTGACTTGTCAAATGATGGGGAATCATACCACGAGGCCATGCTCTAAGCTGGACCGTGCGCGGGCCGTCACTGAACGGACTATCGACCGCAAATAGTCAACAAATGATGCCAGGGAGGCATATGGAGCAGAGTTCGCTCGCAGCACAATCCTTATCGGACGAAGACCTGAACGCGCTGCGGCGCGCGAAACACGAGTTGGAAAGCCCCGCGCTGGCGATGAAGCTGGCGAGTATCGTCGGTGCGCCGCTGGAGAAACTGCTCGCGCGCATGCCGGCGTTCGCCAACGAAAAGATCGCCGATGCAACGGAACTGGCATTGCGCAAGTGCCTCGCGATCGCGCTGCGCACGTTGGGGCGGCAAGACAGCGCTGCGCCGCTCGCCGCGCCCGACAAGCCGAGCAACCTGCTGCACAAGTTCGCAGTGGCGACCACCGGCGCCGCCGGCGGCGCCTTCGGCCTGTTCGCGCTGCCCGTCGAGTTGCCGATCACGACCACGCTCATGTTCCGCTCGATCTGCGACATCGCGCGCAGCGAGGGCGAAGACCTGACCTCGATCGATACGCAACTGCAGTGTCTGACGGTGCTGGGCATGGGCGGCACGTCCACTGCCGACGACGACGCCGACTTCGGTTACTTCATCATGCGCGGCGCGCTGGCGCAGGCGGTGTCGAAAGCGTCATCTGAAATCGCGACCAAGGGTTTCACCGCGCACGGTTCCGCAGCCTTGCTGCGCCTGCTTCATACGATTGCCGCGCGTTTTTCTGTGCAGGTGAGCGAACAGATCGCCGCCAAGTCGATTCCGGCGATCGGCGCCGTGCTCGGCGCGATGGTCAATACCGTGTTCATCGACCACTTCCAGCAGGTCGCGCACGGTCATTTCACCGTGCGGCGGCTGGAAAGGCAGTACGGCCACGAAACGGTCGAGGCCGCCTATCAGACGATCGACATCGCGCTCGCTGGCTGAGCGGCGTTCGTGGCGCGGTTCGTGACGCGCCGCACGAAGGCCGCGGCGCCGTCGAGCGCGCGATTCGCCTCGGGCATGAACGGCGTGAACAGCGGCCACACATGCGGCATCTTCTTCCATACCTCGAATTCGCAGTCGACGCCCGCTGCGCGCGCGTTGTCGGCGACGCGTCGCGAGTCGTCCAGCAACACCTCGGTGCTGCCCGCCATGATGAAGAGCGGCGGCAAACCGTGCAGTTCGGCATAAACCGGCGAAGCGTACGGATGCGTGGCCGGCGTGTCGCCGAGATAGACCTTCGCGGCCCGCTCGATCGCGGCGCCGCAAAACATCGGATCGCGACTGTCGTTGGTGCGAATACTGGCGCTGGCAGCGGCCAGATCGGTCCACGGCGAGAACAGTAGACCACCGGCCGGCATGGGATCGCCGGCGTCGCGAAGCGCGATCAACGTGGCGAGTGCGAGGCCGCCGCCCGCGGAATCGCCCGCGATCACAATCGACTCGGGCGGCACGCCATCGGCGATTATCTTGCGATAGGCTGCGGTGGCGTCGTCGAGCGCCGCCGGGAAGGGATGTTCGGGTGCGAGGCGATAGTCGAGCGAAAAGACCGGGGAGTTGGCGCGCGTTGCAAGACCGAACACTAGCGAACGATGCGTGAGCGGCGAACAGAAGTAATAGCCGCCGCCGTGGCAATACAGTACGGTCGGTTCAGCGCTGGGCGCTGGTTTGCCGCCGGCGCGCTCTATCCACTCCCCGCGCAGCGGCCGATCATGCGGGCCGTACAACTCTCGCAGACGCCAGCCGGCGGGAACCCGCGGTGACCAGACGCGCTTGGCGGTCAACGCCCGCGCTCTCTCGACATCGATACGCGGCTTGAGGGTTTCTGGCCGAAACTGCCTGCGCAAAATCCAGCAGGCGAGTGCGCTTTGCCAACTCATCGGGACACGCTCCTTCGCTAGTGTCCCGTCATGGTACGTGCGTTCGCGGTTGCGGCGATGGGCGAGCGATTCTAATCTCTAAAAGCGCCCGCTTTCCCGAATGCGCTTCTTTCGATCCGGCCTAGTTCGCCGGCAACACCTGCCCGCGAATTTCGCCCGTCGGATTCTGTGCTGTGTGGATATTGAAGTACCACTGGCCCGCCATCAGATCGGTGACCTGCTGTTCGGTGAGCGCCGCCGATCCCTTGATGGGGCTGCCAAGCGCGCTCTTTCCTATTGGCACCTGAGGCTTGGCGTTCTGGCCCACTGGAGCGGGGCCGTGGAAATGCGCGGCGGTGACCGGGCCGCTCAATCCTTCATAGCTGATCGTCCATTGCAGCGATTTGGTCGACGTATCGAACGTGGCGTTCAACGTGCCGTGCCCATGACTCACTCGCGGCGGCACCTCGCTCGACGGCTCAAGATCCGCTTTCAAGGCCACCGTATCCGCGAAGGCGACGCCCGACGCCAACACCCACAGCACCACGGCAAGGTTCAGTTTTCGAAGCACAATCATGGTCTTCTCCGGACTTGATGCACCGCCGCACCGACGTTTCGGCTGCGCGGAGCCACCACATACTAGTGCAAAATTCTTGAATACGTTTGCGCGGATGGTGGGTGAGCAAGCGCTGTATAGGTCGCGGCACAGGGGCCTGACTATCGTGAGCGCAGATGCTAATTCATAGCGCTCGCTGGTTTCGTAGTTATCCGTGGTATCGAAACGCATCAGGCCGCTCGCGCGACTCTCGTCCGCTCCTGAATAAGCGCAACCTCGAGCGGATTCGAGCAACGCCTTCGTCGATTTCCTCAAACAGTTAATTGCGGATTTCGAAACGAATGGTTAGCGCTATCCGAGTTATGCTTCCGACTGCGAGAAGTGACTCCTTCATCGAAGGATGTCTCCAAACCTTAACGCGGCTTCGGCCGCGTTTTTTTTCGTCTGCTCATTGTTGGATTTGTTTTGCTCAGTCCTCTTTTCGGTCACACCTGTAGCGAGGAACGGCACCGCGCCGCCCAAGCGGTGCAATGTCACGCGAGCAAGGCGGCCTGCTGCTCGATTCGATCCAGCATGACCTGGCACTTGGTGATCAATATCAGCCCCTCACTGCGCACGCGTTCCGGTGGCTTGACGGTGATATCTCGACGATATTCGTCCAGCGCATTGAGCAGCGGCGGGTATTGCAGCACGCTCGCTGCCCCGGCCACCCTATGCAGCCACTCCCGCACGCGCCCAATCTCAGCGCTTTCGACCAGTGGCGACAACGCCTCCACGTCCTCGCGCACGGACGAGACAAACGAGTCGAGCAACGCCTTGACGGTCGATTCGCTACCCCACAACTGCGTCATGTGCGCCAGGTCGACTGGAACAAATGGCTCTGTGACGCCGTGAACATCCGGCCCTGCGACTGCCGGGGTGCTCACCGTTTCAATGGGAGCGGCTTGCCACGCGCTGTCGGGGCCGAACCAGCGGCTCAGGTAGTCGCGCAGCGTGGCGAGCCGGGTCGGCTTGACGAGGCAGTCGTCCATGCCCGCATCGCGACATAGATTCAGGTCTTCGGGCGCGGTGTTCGCCGTGATACCGAGAATGGGTAGACGCTGCGCGCCACCGTGCTCCCGCTCGCGGATGCGCCGCGTGAGTTCATAGCCGGACAGGTTCGGCATATGGCAATCCGTGATCAGGCATCCATAGCTCGTGCGTTCCAACGCGACCAACGCCTCCGCACCGTCGTTCGCCACGTCGCATGCAAAGCCGAGCAAAGCCAGTTGATGACGGATCAACTCCTGATTGACCGGGTGATCTTCCGCCACCAGAATCAGGCGGCCGCTGGCAATGGCGCTTTCACGGTCCGGCGGCACGGTGCAGCCCTCGGCCGCGCGCGGCTTGCCCGCCGGGCGCTGAGCCACCGACGGCAGTCCCGCCAACGCGGCGGCGCATGCGGCACCGAGTCCGCGCCACGAAATGGGGTTGATGCTGACGCGTACGTTGTCGTCGAAAATGCGGTAGCCCGTCGGCTTCGGCTTTTCGGTCAGGCAAATGACGCGTGAGCCTAGGCTGCCGCCTGCCGGCAACCTCACGTTCTCGCTCACGAAAAGCAGGTCCACGTCTGCCAGCGCGGCGCGCTCGCGCAGTTCCGCGGCATCGGGTGAGACGCGGCGCAGTTTGAGCCCAAGCGCCTCGCCAAAATGCATCAAAGCCTGAGCGACGCGTGCGTCGCCAATGGCCACGACACCGCGCTTGCCGCGCAAGCCGCCAGCGCAATAGCGCTCAGTTTCGACAGGCATGGTGAGCCGCACGATCATGCGTGTTCCCGCCCCCGGTTCACTGCGCAGTGCGAGTGAGCCGTTCATGAGGTCGATCAGCTTACGGCAGATCGTCAGCCCAAGGCCAGTGCCCCCGAAGCGGCGCGTGGTGGACGATTCAGCTTGCACGAACGGCTCGAAGAGTTTGGCCTGCACCTCCGGCGCGATGCCGATGCCCGTGTCCGCCACGATGACTTCCAGCGTCTGAGCGCCGGCGGCTTGCGCGACGACCGACACGCATACTTCGACCTCGCCCTCCGACGTAAACTTGATGGCGTTGCCGAGCAGGTTGAATAGAATCTGCCGCAGTCGCACGCTGTCGCCTCGAAGTGTGGCGGCGACTTCGGGCGCGATGTCCACGCGCACTTTCAAACCCTTTTCATGCGCTCGGCCCGCGAGCAAGCCAACCGAGTTGTCGACCAGTTCGCGGATGTCGAGGGGTTCGGCTTCGATCGTGAGCCGTCCCGCTTCGATTTTCGAATAGTCGAGCAAGTCGTCCAGAATCTGCAGTAGCGCGCCGGCCGACTCGTGGATCATGCTCAGCATTTCGCCTTGATCGTTATTGAGCGGCGTGCGTTCCAGCACTTCGACGAGACCGAGCACGCCGTTCATCGGCGTACGGATTTCGTGGCTCATCATGGCGAAAAAGTCGTCCTTGGCGCGCGAAGCCGCCTCGGCCATGTCGCGCGCTCGCGCGAGTTCCTCGGAGCGCGCGCGCTCCACGCTCACGTCCACCCAGTAACCGCTCCACACGACGCTGCCGTCCGGCTCACGGCGCGGCACCAACTCCGCGCGCGCCCAATAAAGGCCACGTTCGGTTTCGAAGCGAAACTCGATATGCACCGGCGTTTCGGCGTGTGCCGAGCGTTCCAGTTCGGCCAGCACCAATGGCCGGTCCTGCTTGTATATCCACCGGAAATCGACGTCGTCGCGCTCTATCTGAGAAAGATCCAGACCACCCAACAGATGCCGGGGGTCGCCGCCGAAGTAGGGAAACGAATAAACACCGTCAACGGTACGACGCAGTTGAAATACCACCGCTGGCAACGACCGCGTGACATCAAACAGACGCCGCTCTGTTTCGCGTGCGCGCATTTCGGCGCGCCGGATGTCGGTAATGTCGACCATCGTTCCAAGCACGCAGACCGGTTGACCGTCGCTGTTACGACAGAGGCTCGTCCAGAACAGGCCATGCCGCAAATCGCCGGGGCTGCGCTCGAACTGCAGTTCCATCTTCGCCGTCTCGCCATGTTGCAGCACCTCGTGCGCCATGTCGTCGAGCACGCCGCTGTTGGCTTCGCCCCAGGTGTGGACATCGGTGGTCGTACGCCCGATGACCGCTTCGCGGGGCATTCCGCACGCCTCTTCATAAGCCTGATTGACGGCGATGTAGCGGCCGTTCAGATCCTTGGCAACGAGCGGATAGGGAACCATCTTCATCATGGTTTCCTGGAAGTTCAACTGCGTCTCGAGTTGCCGCTCCGTCTCCTTGCGCAGCTTCACTTCGCGTTGCAGCAACAGATAAGCACGCAGCGTGACCAGCAACACGACGCCGATGCCAATCAGCAGCGGCAGCAGACGCACTGCGTTAACGCTCCATAGCCGGGTTTCCGGCGCATTGCCGGTGACCCACTTTTGGCGAATGCGCTGCTTTTCGGCGGGCGGCATGGCCAGCAAGGCGCGGTCGATCAGACCCGCGAGCGGGCCCAGATTTGCGCGGACCGCGAAGCCGAGGCGGTCCGATTCGCCGACCGTACCAAGAATCTTGAGCACGCCGGCGTAACGCTCCTTCAGCAGGATGTCGATGGCTGCCACGTTGCCGACCAAAACATCGGCCTCGCCGGTTTCGACCATGTGGAGTCCGTCGTCCAGGCTGGGCGCAACAGCGACTTGGTCTGCAGGAATTTGCTTGAACGCGAGGGGAACCGCTCCGGCGACATGCGCGGAGACGACGATGCGGCGCGACGCAAAATCATTGAGTGAGCGTGCGGCCGGCTCGTCTTCCCGCCCGACGATCACAAACGGATAACTTTCGTATGTCCGCGTGTGCCGTGCGTTTTTTAAACGCGGGTCGCTACTGGAGGCGGTGGCGAGCATCGCCAACTGCCCGCCTTGAAACGCGTCGACCGTGGCGGGCCAGTCGCCGGTGCGCGCGCGGTTGAACACGACGCCGAGCGTACGACTCAGATACGCCAGATAATCCGCTGCAATGCCAGCGGGCCGCCCGGCCTCGTCGACATAGCTGAACGGTGGCCAATCGTTGTCGAAACCAACTTGTATTGGAGGCAGCGAACGGAGCCAGGCCTGCTCTTGAGACGTCAGTGCAAGCCGATACACGCTGGACGCGGATGTCGCGTCGAAATTGCCCGATAGCCAGCGCGCGCGAATTGCTGCGTCGTCGGCCGATTTGATGCGCGTAAGCGCGTGATCGAGTTCGTCTCGCAATGCGGCGCGGCTTCGGGGTACGCCAAAGCGCAGATCGGCAGTCTTGCTGGTTTCCTCGAAAGCAACACGCAGACGACGGAACTCGTCCGTGCCTAGTGCATACCGCACCGTGGGAGTAAAGCCGAAGTAAATGTCGGCCTCGCCTTGAGCCACCGCGGAGAGTGCGGCATGCGTTGTGGCGAAGGTATTGATTTCGGCGCGCGGGAACCGGTCGCGCATTGCGCGCTCGCGCGCATAACCTTTCTCTACCGCGATGCGCGCACCGGCGAGCCGGGCGGGCCCGTCATAGTCGTCACTCTCCCGGCGCACCACCGCTGAAGTGGATGAACGAAAATACGGCGCGGTAAAACTGATGCAACGTTCGCGCTCGGGCGTTCGCGCAAGACTCATCAACAAATCGACTTTTCCGGCGCATGCAGCGGCAAGTAGCTGCGGCATGTCTGGAAATGCCTCGGCTTCGATGACGACATTCGGCCCGACGAGTGCGCGCAGATAGTCGACGCTCATACCGGTGAGCTCACCGTCCTGAAGTGCCTCGAACGGCAGCCAGCGGTCCGCGAGAACGCCGACGGTCAGCTTTTCAGGAAAAGCGCCGGCGGCTTGCGAATGGGTGAGATCGCCGTCCGACTGGGCAAGCGCCGTTACCTGCACGCCAAGAAATAAGGACAGCGCGAGCAGGCATAGCGAGACGCGCCGCAGTACCAGCCTCATTGCAAGGCTTTGCAGCGATTGGAGGAGAGACACGAGGGGCCGCACCATTCCGCGTTCACGCAACTTCGCCCTGCCCATGGGCGGGCGTGGCGGACCAGTCTGGTCTGCCACGCAGGAAGGAGAACAGCGCGCCGGCCGCGATGCCGCCTGACATTGGCGCGGCCCAGAACAGCCAGAGCTGGTCCAAGGCCCAGTTGCCGACAAATAACGCCTGAGCCGTGGAGCGGGCGGGATTGATCGAGCCGTTGGTGACCGGAATCGACACCATGTAGGCCAGCATCAGGCAAGCGCCAGCGATAAGCGGCGCGACCCATCCCCGCTCTTGCCGGCACGCCGTCAACAGGTACACCAGGACAAAAACGAAGGACAGCACGAACTCGATGATCAGCGCCGAGTGCAACTGATAGTCGGCGGGCGAATGGGCGCCAAAACCATTCGCCGCAAATTCGCTAGCGGCCAGTTCGAATCCGGGTCGGCCGCTCGCCACATAAACGAGCAGCGCTGAAGCGACGATGGCCCCCAGAAGCTGCGCGGCAATGTATGGCAACAGGTCCCTGACCGGAAAACGTTGCGCGATCGCGAAGCCAACAGTGACAGCGGGGTTGAAATGCGCGCCCGAGATGCTACCGAACGAGTAGGTGGCCGTGGCAAGCGCGACGCCGAACGCTAGCGACATTTCGAGTACATCGTACCCTTGCTGGATTCCGCTCGTATTCAATACCACGGTGCCGCATCCAACGAAGACAACCCAAGCCGTTCCCGCGCCCTCCACCAACAATCGCTTACCTAGCGCGACCATGCCGCCTCCCGTTTTATCTCTACGAGGCAGACGGCATCACTCGTAATTGCCGCAAGACATCTGCCTGAATTTTCCCGGCTTCCTACTGCTCAGCATGACCAAACGAATGCTCTCGTTGGACAAGCATGAAGCAAAGGCGCAGCCAATTCAGAACTATGAGACGGCAACGTCCACCAACCAATCAGAACAGTCCTAAACTCCAAATCATCGACCGGTGCGATCGAAAATTCCGACGGCGCTCAAGCCAGCCCAATTTGCCGTGCGTAGTCAATGAGATCGGATTCCGTTTCGAGCCCGAGCTTGCGCATCGCGCTGCGCTTTTGCGTGCTGATCGTTTTTCCGCTGCGTTGCAGGCGCGCCGCGATTTCATGGACCGCCAGGCCTTGCACATAAAGCTGGAAGATTTCCCATTCTCGTGCGCTCAGCACACCCGCTCGAAGCTGCAGCGGCGTATCAGCCGCTTCTATCGCGAGGCGAGCCTGTTCCGACAGATAAACGCCGCCAGCAACAGCAGCCTCGATTGCATCGATCAAGTCCGTGGCGGCGTCGCGTTTATCGACGATTCCGCTGACACCGATGTGGAGAAGACCTGTCAGCATGTGTGCATGGCAGATCATCGTGAGCACGACGAGGTGAGGATGCGGTCGCGCCCGCAACAGGCGCCGCAGGAACGGCACTGCATTGCTGCCTCCGTGAATGCCGGGCATGCTGATGTCCGATACGACGACGTCGCATGTGCAACTGTCGATCAGTTCAGCTAGCTTGTGAGTGTCGGCCGCCTCGCCGGTCACTTCGATATGTGGCACGGCTTGCAGCAACCGCCGAACGCCGACACGAACGCAGTCGTGATCGTCGGCAACGATAACGCGGATTTTTTGTGTCATTTTTGTTGTCTTATCGACTGGCCCGCCCTGCACGCGATGTGTTTCCCCGGGCTGTGCCAATACATCTTCTGTTCGTCGCGCCGCTGCGGCGCGACGCCTCGCCCACTGATTATCAGTTTTGCGTGCGCTCCTCGGGAACCACCCCGTACTCGGCAGCGAAGCGGAACAACTCAGCGTCGCTGTTCAGATCGAGCTTGCGCATCGCGGTGCATTTTTGCGCGCTGATGGTCTTGACGCTGCGGCCCAAACGCGCCGCGATTTCCGTGACGCCGAGCCCTGACGCATATTGCGTGAACACCTCGAGTTCACGACGCGAAAGAATCTGCCGTACGAAATCGAGCCGCCGGTTCACCATTGCCTGCGCAATCAGCGAGCGCACCGCGGGCCCGAGATAGCATTCGCGCGCCAGCGCCGTTATCACCGCCACGTGAATCAGATCGATCCGGTCGCGCTTGCTTACCAGTCCATCCACGCCGAGCGAAATGACCTTTTGCAACGCAGCCGGCTCGGTTTCCATGGTGAGCACGACGAGCGCGATATCCGGGTAGCGCAGCTTGAACTGCCTGACCGCTTCGAGTCCATCGCCATCGAAGCCGCCCGGCATGTATAGGTCCATGAGGACCAGTTCGCAGGGTTTGCGATCGACTTCCTGGAAAAGTTCGGTGGCGTCAGCAGCGCGACCGACGACCCGCATGTTCGGATATCCACCCATCAGGTTCTCGATCGCCAGTAGAACGAGCGGGTGATCGTCTGCGATGATGGCTCTGATGGGTGCGCTTATATCTGCTGTGTCGTTCATTGTTTATCTCCCCCTACCTTGAAGTTCCGGCCTCTTTCGTCGAAGAAACTGGCTCTGCGGCGATCATTAAACATTCCTAGGAGAATAGACATAAGATCGCTCCGAAATGGCTTATTCAATCGGTCTGATTAATTGATTAGATATGCGATTCAAAGCTAGGAATTCCGTGCGCACGGACGTAAGAGAAAAGTCCGGGACCGTTAGTAACGCCAAGTTTGACCATCGCTTCGCGTTTTTGCCGGCTGACCGTACGACGATGGCACCCAAGCGCCGCCGCGATTTCTGAAATCGATTGGCCGCTCACAAACAGTTTGACCACTTCCGCCTGCAGCCTCGATAAGCGCGCAACGGGCGGCGGCTCCTGCTCCTCCTTCCACGACTCGGCGAGCGCCTCGTTGATCGAACGCCCGAGGTACGTTCCACCACTGCGGCTCGCCTCGATCGCTTGCCAAAGCTGATCCATCGATTCTGTCTTGCTGAGCGCACTCACGGCGCCGTCTGACACGACGGCGCGAAGAATCGCGGCGTTCGTCAGCATTGTCATCACGACGATGCGCAGCAGCGGCCATTCATCGCGGATTCGCCTGACAAGGCTGAGGCCATCTTCGACGGCGCCGGAGGGTTCGGGCATCGAGAGGTCGGTGACGAGCACATCGCATGGCGTGCTCCGCAACAACTCGATCAATAACGTGGGAGTGATCGCCTCGCCAACAACGCTGACGCCGACATGGGCGTCCAGCGCGGAACGGACGCCAAGTAAAACGAAGGGATGATCGTCCGCCAGAATAATTCGAGTGTTCGCCATGATTTTGTCTCTTTGTTGTAGGTGTAATCAGCGAAAAGCGCAGAGTATTGACACGCTCTGCGCATGCTTTAACGGCACCTTGGCTCGGCATGAATGCGCCAAGCCGCTCATAAAATCATCGCTACACTCGCCAGCGAAATCGGAGTGTTCCGAATCCGGCAAAGAAACTGACGGTCCATTGCGGTTCTATTAAAAGAAAAACGCGGAATGACCCAAAACGAATATTTCCATCGCTGTTAATGCCTGCGCGAACCGCATCTGATGTCGCGGTTCGGATGGCATCGCACATCGGCAGCGTTGTCACGTCAGGTCGCATCACACGCTCGCGCGGCGCTCGTCTTTGCCTCGCGCGCCGCGCGCGGAAGAATCGGCCATGCGATCAGCGCGCATGCGCTGGCCACAGCCCACACCAGCGGCCACGAACCTATTGTCAGAAGTGGCGGGATCGCGAGCGGCGTGACGAACAGCGTGAGAAAGACGCAAGTGTTGCCGATCGCCAGCGCGGTGCCCGCGCGACTCGTGCCGGCCAGCGTGGCGAGTTCCGTGAAGGCGACGCCGTGCCACGCCGACGCGCTCACGCCGCCCAGCACGATCATCAGCGCAAACACCGCCGTCATCGCCGCGCCATGCGTACCGGCGAGACCCGTCAGCAACGCAAGCGATGCGAACAGCGCGGCGGTCGTCAAGCTGCATGCACGCATGTAAGGCCTGCGATTGCGATTCCGGTCGGTCCAACGCCCGCTCCAAACCCTCGCGACCGCAGCGCCGGCCTGAACGGCGGCCATCGTCACGCTAATCGCCAGCACGCCGGCGCGGCCGGAATCGTGGAGGAACACAGTCCCGAACGTGATCACGGCGAGCTGCGGCACGCACAGCGCTCCCGCGCCGAGCGCCACACGCCAGATGCCGATGTCGCGTAACGGTGAAACCTTCGGGGGCGCGCCCTCGGCCATCACCGCGTTTTGGACTGCGTTGCGACCGGCGCGAACATCGCCCGCATCAGCATGCGAAGGTTCATGCAGCCACAGCCATGCGAACACCGCCGTGACCCCGCACGCCGCGGCCAACACCGCATACGCGCTGGCAAAACCGAACCTCGATGCCAGCACCGGCAGCAACAACGCACCGAGCCCACCGCCCGCCGGCACTGCCGTCTGTCGAATACTCATTGCGAGCCCGCGCTCACCCTCCTGAAACCAGGCCATCACCGCACGGCCGCTCGAACCGTTGACGCTGCCGCCCAGCAGGCCGATCAGCAACAGGCCGAGTGCGAGCGTCGCGACGCCCGGCACGTAACCGCCGGACGGCACCACGAACAATGCGAGCCCGGCCAGCGCGGCTGCCGTCGAAAGCAGTCCGAGCAACAGCACCCGGCGGTCGCCCCAACGATCGGTCAGGAGCCCCCACGGCAATTCGCTCACCGCGATGCCCAAGCCGAGCATGCCAAGCACCAGCCCCAGGCCGTCGTTGCCGAGGTGATAGCCCGAACGCAAAAAAACAGCGGTCGTCGGGATCCCCGAGAACGCCGCCGAAAAACTCGCATTGGCCGCGAAGCCGACTCCCAGCACCTTCCACCGATGGCTCGCCCCGCGCTCACCCAACGCGCGAACCGCGTCAACCGATCCGTTTGCCATCACACCCCTCCGTAAAGAAATCTGGAGGTATCCTACGGCTGGGCATTCCATCGGAAAAGCCGGAAATTTAGATAACATCCATCGGATATACCGAATCATGAGCCAACGTGGATTCGACCTGACGCAGTTGCGGACCTTCGTCGCCCTCGCGGAATCGGGCAGCGTCTCGGCGGGCGCGGCGCGACTGTTCCTGTCGCAGTCTTCCGTGAGCGAGCAGTTGAAGAAACTCGAGGAGCGCGCCGGCCAGCCGCTCTTCGTCCGCAGCAAGCAGGGCGTGAGCGCCACGCCGGCCGGCAGCCGTCTGCTCGATCACGCGCGGCGCATCATCGCAATGAGCGAAGCGGCGTTCGAAGACCTGCAAGGCCGCTCGCTCGATGGCGAATTGCGCATCGCGATCACCGACTATTACCGTCCGCACGACATCGCGCGCATTCTCAAGACGTTCTCGGAACAGCACCCGCGCCTGAAACTGCACGTCACCGTATTGCCGAGCGCCGTGATCGACAGCCATGCCGGCGACGACGCATCGTTCGACATCGGCCTCTCGCTGCGGCTCGTCACCGGCAAAACGCGCTCCGCAAACCCGCGCGCCCGTGCGCCGAGCACCGTCGTGCGGCGCGAAAAACTGCTGTGGGTCCGCGCCGCCGACGCGGACCCGCGGCCGGCCACGCCCTATCCGCTCGTCCTGCTGCCGTCGAGTTGCCAGTTGCAGCGCTTCGTCGTGAAGCTGCTCGACGAGCACAAGGTGCCGTATCTCGTGTCGCATTCCGCGTCCGGAGTCGCCGGCTTGCAACTGGCGTTGAAGGCGGGGCTCGGCATCTCGTGTCTGAACGAATCATCGATCGGCGGCGGCGTCGTGGCATGCCCGGCGAATGTCGGCTTACCCGCATTGCCCGCGGTCGAGTTTCATCTGTTGCCGGGGCGGGTGGGTGAAAGCGAACGGGTCAGCAACGCACGCACGGCACTCATGCGGCTGTTCAGTTGATCTATGTCATGCCAGCTGCGACCGACGGCTGGCAGAATCCTTTGAAAGCGCGCCACCCAACACTAATCGATCACATTCGCGAACACATTCGCCCGATCGCGTACGTGTTCGAAGCGCGTGTCATTGAATGATTGAAAGGCCCCTAATCGCCGCCTATGATGGTCAGGTAGCCATTTGGCCTTTCCATTGACGCATGGGATGAGTTCCTGCAACTGCTACACGATGCCCAATGTGTCATGCGTTGATTTCCGCAGCCCGAAAGCCGCCTCTCATGGCGCATTCAGCGCGGATTATTGTTTTGCCAGGCTATTGCATCGCCGCATCGAGTCGACACCGTTATCCTTCAAAATCCGTTCCGATTTGTCGTTCACGCAGTCGCTATAAAAGAAAGATGGGCTGATTTGTCATGCATCGTTCATTGGATTCGCGAATGAATCCATTGGATGATCGATCGAAAATAACTCGAGAAAAAGAACGTCCCTAAACGAGGCTTGGCGTGCATCGTAGAACTCTTGGATCTTCGGTTCTGTTTGTGCTTTACGTCCTGTGGAGCGGCGCGACTTTCGCCGCGGCCAACACGTCAGGCACCATGCCCTCGGCCATGGACGAGCGCGTGCGTGCGTGCACCTCGTGTCATGGCGTGCAAGGCCAAGGCCTGAACAACGATTACTTCCCGCGTATCGCCGGCAAGCCTGCCGACTACCTGTTCAATCAGCTGACCGCATTCCGCGACGGCGGCCGCACGTATCCGCCAATGGGCTATCTACTGGCGTTTCTGCCCGACGACTATCTGCGCAAGATCAGCCAGTACTTCGCCGACCTCCAGCCGCCCTACCCCAACGCCGATCAAGGCGAAGTCGCGCTGGCCGTGCTTGCCGCCGGCGAGCGCCTCGTCACGCAAGGCGACCCGGCGCGCAAGATACCCGCATGCATCGCGTGTCACGGCGCGCGCATGACCGGCAAACAGCCCGGCATCCCTGGTCTGCTCGGACTGCACGCGAGCTACATCGCCGGACAGATGGGCACCTGGCGCTCGGGCACGCGTCATGCGCTCGCGCCCGACTGCATGCGTGCGATCGCCGTCAAGCTGACCGACAAGGACATCACCGCGGTATCGAGCTGGCTCGCGCGCCAGCCACGCCCGGCCGATCCGCGGCCTGCACCGGCCTCCGCCGAGCGGCTGCCTCTCGCATGCGGGAGCCAACCGCAATGAAGTCGACCTCTCGCCTTTCGCGCGCGCTTCGCGCCCTGCGCTCTCTGTCTGACGTCGCGAACAAGCGCCGCCACGCAGTCGCGTCGCTCGCATGCGGTGCGCTGGTTGCCGGCCTGGTCATGAGCGTCGTGCTGCCGCGCGCACCGCATGTGCTGCTGATCAAGGAAGCACGCGCCGCCGAAGCCACGCCCGCTGCGACGCCTGCGACGCCTGCAACGACGCCAGACGCCAACGCCGATACCCGCCCCGACATCGTCAAACGCGGCGAGTACCTGGCGCGCGCCGGCGACTGCGTCGCCTGCCACACCGCGCCGCGCGGCAAGCTGTTCGCCGGCGGCCTCGCCATGGAGACGCCGTTCGGCACGCTGTATTCGCCGAATATCACACCGGACGCGCAATACGGCATCGGCACGTGGAGCGAGGAAGCATTCTTCAAGATGATGCGCACCGGCCTCGCGCAGGACGGCAGGCTGCTGTACCCGGCCATGCCGATCGCGCAATACACCAAGGTCACGCGCGAGGATTCGAACGCGATCTTCGCCTACCTGAAGAGCGTGCAACCGGTACGCGAGCCGAACCACAAGCACACGCTGCGCTTCCCGTTCAATCAGCGCAAGCTGCTGTACGGCTGGCGCACACTGTATTTCCGCGAAGGCGAGTTCCAGCCCGATCCGACCAGGTCGGTGGAATGGAACCGCGGCGCGTATCTGGTCGAAGGGCTCGGGCACTGCACGATGTGCCACACCAAGATCAACATGCTCGGCGGCTCGTCGCAGAGCGAGCAGTTCGCGGGCGGCCTGATTCCGGTGCAGAACTGGTACGCGCCGTCGCTCACGTCCGACAAGGACGGCGGTCTCGGCGACTGGAGCATCAAGGACATCGTCGATCTGCTGCAAGCGGGCATTTCGGATCGCGGCGCCGTGTACGGGCCGATGGCCGAAGTCACCTACCACAGCCTTCAGTACATGACGGGCGAGGACGTGAAGGCGATGGCCGTGTATCTCAAGACGTTGCCGGACAATCGCGGCCGCAAGTCGGGGCCGTCCGCGCCGACCAACACCAACGTGTTCGCGCTCGGCGAAAAGATCTACGCCGACAAATGCGCGATTTGCCACGGCGCGAAGGGCGAAGGCAAGTTGCAGCATTACCCGCCGCTCGCCGGCAACCAGTCGATCGAAATGGACTCGGCGGTGAATCCGATCCGTATCGTGCTCAACGGCGGCTTTCCGCCGGGCACCATGCGCAATCCGGAGCCTTACGGCATGCCGCCTTTCGCGCAGGAACTGAACGACACCGACGCCGCCGCCGTCGTCACGTATATCCGCACCGCGTGGGGCAATCACGGCCAGCCGGTGACGGCTCGCGACGTCAACGAGCTACGCAACGCGCCGCTGCATTGAACCGCTGCACTGGAGAGACTTTTGATGGAAGCGAACGATACCCGCAGCGCCCCCGCGCCGACCGATGACGAGGTGGAAAGCGTCATCGCGGCCGGCCCGCATGGCGCGATTGCCGTAGCCGGCGTCGCCACGCTGATCGTCATGGCGATCTGGTTCGGCTTCTACTTTTTCGTGTTCCTGCCGCGCGGCGTCGTTCACTGATCATGTCGACCGATTCCAATCATTCATCGGGCGGCCACGCGGTCGCCTTGCGCGCCGAGCGCCGCTGGGCGATTTTCGCCGGCGCGCTGATCCTGCTGATGCTGGCCGTCATCGTGTACTCGGGGCTGCATTGGGCGATGATGCCGCCGTCGCGGGTCGAGACGATCGATCCCTCGCGGCTGCAACTGTCCGGCGAATTCGTCGAGGACAACCTGGGCACGGCGGTGGAGCCCGACGGCTCGGTGGTCGTGCGCTTCGTCGCGCAGCAGTATTCGTTCACGCCGCAATGTCTGCTGGTGCCCGCCGACACGCCGGTCACGATCCGCACCACCAGCGCCGATGTCGTGCACGGCCTGCTCGTCACCGACACCAACATCAACACGATGGTCGTGCCCGGATACGTCGCCACGCTGAACACGCGCTTCGACAAACCGGTCGATCACACCATGCCGTGCCACGAGTTCTGCGGCTTCGGCCACCAGGCCATGTGGGCGCACGTGAAAGTGATCGACAAAGCCGCCTTCTTCGAGCAGGCCCGACAATCCCGGAGACTCAGCTGTGTTTCACGCTAAGCGACTCGTTCTCGCGCATTTCTGGCTCGCCTTCATCGCGTTTCTGATCGCGCTGCTTCTCGGCGCCTGGCAGATGCTGGTACGCAGCCCCCTCGCGCCGTGGGTCGGCGACCCCGAGCTCTACTACCGCTCAGTAACCGCGCATGGCTCGGTGATGGCCTACGTGCTGCCCACCCTGGTCTCGATGGGCTTCGGCTATGCGATCGTCGAACTCGCGCTCGCGCAGCGGCTCGCCGGACTCAAATGGGCGTGGGCCGCGTTCATCATGCTGGCGATCGGCGCCGTGATGGCGATGGTGCCCGTCGCGCTCGGCAGCGCCTCGGTGCTCTACACCTTCTATCCGCCGATGATCGGCAGCGCCTTCTATTACATCGGCGTGGTGCTGGTGGTGGTCGGCTCGTGGATCTGGGTCGCGCTGATGCACGTGAATCTGCGCATCTGGAAACGCGCCAATCCCGGCCGCGCCGTGCCGCTCGCGATGTTCGCCAACGTGGCGGGCGCCTACCTGTGGGCGTGGACCGCGCTCGGCGCGGCGCTCGAGATCCTGTTCCAGATCCTGCCGGTCGCGCTCGGTCTCACCAGCACGATCGACGCCGGCCTCTCACGCGTCCTGTTCTCGTGGACGCTGCATGCGATCGTCTATTTCTGGCTGATACCGGCGTACATCGCGTATTACACGCTGGTGCCGCGCGCGATCGGCGGACGGCTCTATAGCGACTCGATGGCGCGCGTGTCGTTCATCCTGTTCCTCGTATTCGCGATGCCGATCGGCATTCACCATCTGTTCGTCGATCCGCAGGTCGGTTCGGGCTTCAAGTTCGTGCATGCGGTGTTCACCGGCATGGTGTCGGTGCCGACGCTGCTGACGGTGTTCACGATCTGCGCGTCGGTGGAAATCGCCGGCAGGCTGCGCGGCGGCAAGGGCGCGTTCGGCTGGCTCACCGCGTTGCCGTGGCGGAACCCGATGATGCTCGTAATCGCGTTTTCGTTCGTGATGCTGGGTCTCGGCGGCGCCGGCGGCCTGATCAACATGAGCTACCAGTTGAACTCGACGGTGCACAACACGCAGTGGGTGACCGGGCACTTCCATCTGATCTTCGGCGGCGCGATCGTAATCATGTACTTCGCGATCGCGTATGAACTATGGCCGCAATTGACCGGCCGCGCGATCGTCTCGCTGAAGCTGGTGCGCACGCAGTTGTGGCTGTGGTTCATCGGCATGCTGGTGGTGACGCTGCCCTGGCACTACGTCGGCCTGCTCGGCGCGCCGCGCCGCATGGCCTACTACGACTACACGATGCCGGGGATGGAAGCGCAGGCGTTCTGGGTGGGCATGTCCGCGGTGGGCGGCTTGATCCTGGTGGTGTCCGGCGTGCTGTTCGTCTACATCCTCGCGAAGTCGCAATTCGGACCGGCGGTGGAGCAGCAGCGCTTCCAGTTCGCGAGCGCGGTGCATCCGGTGGAGCGCGTGCCTGCCGCGCTCAACAGCTTCGGCTTGTGGGTGGCGTTGATGATCGGGCTGACGGTTGTCAGCTACAGTGTGCCGATCGTGCAGTTGCTCAAGTTGCCGCAGACGTCGGTGCCCGCGGTGGTCGTCGGAGCACATCGATGAATCAGGAACGCGTCTTCAGCTTCCGCAATCCGTGGTTCACGGTGAGCGTGGGCGGCACGCTTGCGATTGCCGTCGTGGCGATACTGATCGGCTTTATCTGGTTACCCTCGGCGAATAGTTCGTTCGCCGGGCGCGGCTTGTGGGCGACGATTTGCAGCGCCGCAGGCACGCCGTCGAGCTGGTACGGCGGTGCCAACATCGCCGGCCCGGCGCCGAGCGACGTGGTGGTTTTGCCGCCCTTGCACCGCGTGCGAGCCGACGCGAATTCGATCGGCCGCGGCGCGACGATCGCGACGCAGAACTGCTCGATGTGCCACGGCGTGCTGGGCACGGTGCAGGTGACGGCGCCTGCGCTGGCCGGGCAATATGCCGACGTGACTTATAAGGAATTGCGGGATTATCAGAAGGGCGTGCGCAAGAACGCGATCATGCAGCCGATCATCGCGGCGCGCAGCGATCAGGATCTGCACGATCTGGCGGCTTACTATGCGTCGTTGCCGCGCGCGACCGCGGCCGAGCTTTTGCCGACCGGTGCGCAGCCGGATGCGAATGCCGTGAGGCTTGCGATGCAGGGTGATCCGCGGCGCAATATCGCGCCTTGTGCTGCCTGTCATGGGCAACTCGATCGCAAAGGCGCGGCGCCCTGGCTTGGCGGGCAGTCGTCTGTCTATCTCGCTGCGCAGATGCGGGCGTTTGCTTCCGGCGCGCGGCGGAATGACATTAACGAGCAGATGCGGAATGTGGTGCGGGAGATGACTTCTGCGGAGATTGATGGGTTGGCTAAGTATTATGCGGCTATGCAGTAGGTGACGGGTTTTGCCTGCTCGGCGGTTTGGGTTGTGGGCTGGGTTTGTTGGGCTGGGTTTGTTGGGCTGGGTTTGTTGGGCTTGGTTTGTTGGCCTTGGTTTGTTGGCCTTTCCTTGCTGGCTTAGTGGTCTATTGGCGTTGCCCCTGTGCGGGGCGGCACCTACTTCTCTTTGCCGGCCGTGTACAGACCGGAGACATGGTTGACGAACGTGCGAGGACATCGTTGACACTTTATGGTCAGCGGTTTTCGCTCCTCAGGTCAAGGGTGAGGATGCGGTGATGGGCAAACCAGAATTCAAATACGCCGTCTTCGCCGTCCTTTGCGCGTGCTGCAACCGGCAGCCGGTAAAGTGCTTTCGAGACCTTCAGGCGCCGTCCTTCAAAGCGTAGCTCGCCATTTGCCTTGACCCGCAGCACCACGTCATCCGGGCCGTACTCCGGCTCGCGCAGGACCGATGGAAACGCCCGCGGGCTCGGCTGGTA
>NZ_FRAB01000039.1 GCF_900142195.1 Paraburkholderia terricola | reverse complement strand
CGTGCCGCGCTCGTCGCCGTTCGCTGCCGGGCTCGCGTCGTACGGCGGGTGCGGGGCGGAGCGGTCCTTGGGCGTCATGGCAACTCGATTCATGATGGAAATAGCCGTAGGTGCGCGTCGCCGTGTAAAAAGTTACGCCGCCGCTCAGAAATGCCAGATTGCATCGGCGATCCAGCGATTGGCTGCGCCCGGTCCGAGGTGCGCCTTGGCTTCGTTGTTGGTGGCGATATACGACACGTCGAATTGCCACGCGCGATACTGGTAAGTGAGTCCGACGTTGCCGTAGACGTAGCCGATGCCGAGCACCGAGTGCAGATCGTAGTAACCGATGCCGGCCGTCGCGGTCCAGCCGTGCACGAGCGGCAGGCGGCCGACCAGATCGTAGGCGACGGCGTGCGAACTCGGCGACGGCCCAAAGCCGGTGTTCGGCGAGAGCGCGACCGAGGCGAACACGGAGTCGCGCCAGCCCGCGGTCAGCACCAGTTCGTCGTAGTTGAAGCGCGTTGTGTGCGCCCCGCGGATGAACTGGTAATGCCCCAGCATGGCCTGGGCGCTCCAGTCGCCGGCCAGTCGCCAACCGTATCCGCCGTTGAGCACCGCTTCCACGCCCGTGCCCGACGAGCCGACGAACCGGAACGACCCCGCCGACGCGCCCGCGAAGAAGCCGTTGCCGGGATACCAGTTGGCGCCCGCGCTCACCGACGGCTGCCCGTCGCTGATGTCCATGCCGCGCGTGACCTTGTCGGTGGCGAGTCCCGCCTCGAACTGCCAATCGTCGCTCATGGCCGCGGCCGGCGCGGATAAAACGGCAAGCGTGACGAGTACCGCGCAGCATCGGATCAGGCCGGGCAAGCTGGCTACCCCGCGACAAGGCGGGGACAAAGGACGCCGCAACTCCATATTGATCGTTCACGTTCCGGTGGATCGGGGACGGTGACCGTAAAGTCAAGCCATCTGGATGACCCGGCGCGACGACGATGCGCCGCTACCGGGTCGTGCCAATCCTAACCGATAAAGGTGACCGGACAAATCTCGGGGAGCCGGCGAAAAAAATCGTCTCGAAGGCGGTGACGATGCGCGTTTGCCGATGCCGCTTCCTGAGCCCAAACCGTCGATGCCCGCGAATTCGCGGGACAGCGCCGCGCCCGCGAGTGCCGGGCGCTATCCCTGCGTGACTGCTCAGGCGCCGCCGACAGGCTCCGCGAAGCGGACCTGCGGTGCCGCCCGTAACGTCGACAACTGCGCGGCAACGTCCGCATGTCCGGCGCTCGGCGCAAGCGAATAGACGCCGTTTTCACCGGGGCCGCCGACGATCTGCAAATGCAGCGGTGCGAGCAGCGCCTGCAAGCGGCCCACCGGCATTGCCGGATCGGCGACGAGCCGGATCGTTGCGCGCGTCGCGGCGGCGGGCTCGGACAACGTGCGGTAGTTCGCCGGCGCGCCGGGGTCGTCATGCTGGATGCCGAGCATCGCGAGTCCGCCCGCTTCCAGCAGCGCGAGCACCGCGAGCCCGGCGGCCAGCGCCGCCATGCGGCTTCGCCGCGGCGCGGAAGCCGCGCCGCGCGCGGCCGGCGCTTCGGCCTCGTCGAAGCGCTCCCACAAACGCGCGAGACCGCGCTCGATATCGAGATCCCCGGCATGCTCGTGCGGCGTCATGGCCGCGTGCAGCCGGCGCTGCGCCGCCAGTTCATCGCGACACTGTTCGCAATCGCGCACGTGTGCGCCGACGAGGCGCTCGTCGGCCTCCGACGCGCGCCCGTTGACGATCCACGGCAGCAGTTCCCACGCGTGGAGATGAGTGAGTTCGCCTTTCCCTGACATGTTCATAGACCGTCCCCGGCAAGGCCGGCAAGCTCCGGCATGAGGTTGCGCAATTTGACCCGCGCGTGAAACATCCGCGCTTTCACCGTGCTGACCGGGCAGTCGGCGATCTCCGCGATCTCTTCGAGCGAGTGGCCCATCACGTAGGCCAGCTCCATCACGGCGCGCTGCTCGGGAGAGAGCCGGGTAAGACCCTTGGTCACCCAGTCGATGAGTTCGTGCACGACGAAAGGCTCGCTCGTCAGCCCCTCGTGATCGTGCGACGGCGGCGCCGACGGCAAGCCGCCCTGGCGCAGCGCCTTGAGCGTGACGCGATAAGCAATGCCCATGAGCCACGTGGAGACGCGCGCCTCGTTGCGAAATTCGCCCGCTTTCTGCCAGACGATCATGAAGGTGTCGTTGATGACTTCCTCGATCATGTCGTCGCGCCGCGTGAAGCGGCCGAGAAAGCGCGCAAGGCGGCGGTGATACTCGCGATAGAGCGCGGCCAGCGCGGCTTTGTCTCCGTCGGAGACGCGTTTGAGCAACGCGGCGTCGTCCGCGTCGACGGTGCGCGCGGCATAGGGGACGCTGCTCTTGGCGATCGGGTCAGGTGACATGAGGTCGTGCTCGTAATCCGCCGGAGTGAAATTGGAAAGATGTCCGTAAGTGACGTCGAGCGCGAGCAAAGTTGCGAACGAAACAAAAGATTTGCCGGGGCGCCGCGAGACGTGATGCGGATGCTGCAACCATGCCGGGGCGGTCGCCAGAATTCGAGTCAGGAAGCGCGGGTTCTCGTGTCAGCACATCCTGAACGTTCGGTAAGGGCGCGCCGACGCGTGCGCCGCGACGCACCGTGGCTGCGAGGGTTCAGCGATATGCGGCGGCCGTGCCGCGCGGCGGCGTGCCGGGCAACGGGGCGGATCGCCCGCGCCGGGGCGCATCCGGTTTCGCTTGGAGCGACACTTACCGGAACCGGGAGTGAGAACTTTGCATCTCGTCCGTATGAACGATTGATCGACATCAGGCCGACCAGGAGAAGACATGCGATTCGCCCTAGTGACCGAAGACCCCCTATTGACTCGCGATCTGGCCGGCTGTTTTGCCGCCGATTCGATCGCCGTCGAATCGTTTGACGGCGAACTGCCGCTCGTGCGTGCGATGCGCGCCACCGCCTACGACCTCGTGCTGATCGACGCGAAGAACGGTTCATTGCTGCTCGATTCGTTGCTGTCATGGCGCAATTGCAACGCGACCGCCTGCACGCCCGTGATCGTTCTCACGCCGTTCCCGAACTGGACGGCCATGCTGGGGTGGATCAACGCGGGCGCCACGGACGTGGCGTATCGCTTCGATCTGGAGCAGACGCGTCTGCGCGCGCATGTCGTGCTGCAGCGTGAAAATCATCGGGCGGGGGCGGACACCGTCACGCTGGGCGGCTACGTGTTGAGAAGAGACCTCGGCGTGCTGACCCTCGACGGCGTCGAGATACCGCTCACGCCGCGTGAATTCACGATGGCGTGGCTGTTCTTTTCGAATCCGGGCAAGTTCGTGACGCGCGCGCAGATCGCCGGCGGCGTGTGGGGTTCATGCGAGGATGTGGCCGCGCGCTCCATCGAGCAGCACATCTACAAGCTGCGCAAGAAGCTGCGTTTGTCGCCCGAATCGGGGCTGAATCTGAAGACCGTTTATGCGCTCGGCTACAAGCTGGACTGCGTTACGCCGGTTGGCGAATCGACCGACGCATTGGCGCGCGTGGCGCAACCCGCCTAGATCACCGCTTCGAGTTCCAATGCCTTTTCGCAATCCGGCGCTTCGCCGCCGTGGCGAAAAAATACCCACGAAGACGCGGGCATGCCAGTGGACGCTTCGAGCGCGGCGGCTTTCATTTTCAGTTGCTGCATATCGATGACCGGCGCGCGCTTGAAGCAGATGAGCACGTTATTGGTCTCGCACGGCAACAGCAGAACGGCGTCGAATAGCTCGGACAGCCATTGCAGGTTTTGCCGCGTCAACGCCGCGAGATTCGGGCCGAAGATGTTGATCGTCATCATGCCGTCCGCCGCGAGGCTTTCACAACAGGCCCGATAGAATGCGCGGCCTTGCCCCGCCGGCCCGTCGCGTTCGCTCAGATAAAGATCCACCTGCAAGATGTCGATCGATGCGCGACGCTCTTGCGCGCTGACATAGTCCATTGCGTCCGCCTCGATGATGCCGAGGCGCTCGCCCTCGGGCGGCATGCGGAACATCTCGCGGCATGCGTCGATTACCGCGGGATTGATCTCGACAGCCTCGATACGCGCGAGCGGAAAGCGCGCGTGGCAGAAGCGGGCCAACGCCCCGGCGCCCAATCCGAGTTGCGCGATGAGGCGCGGCTGCTCGTAAAAACGCTCGGCGAACAGCATCCACGACATCATTTTCTGCGGGTACTCCATCCAGAGAAACGCGGGATGGCGCAGCACCATGCAGCCGAACGTGGAGTCCCATTCATCGCCGTTGTGCATGTAGAGCAGCCCGTCTCTCTTCGAAAAGGTGAGCGGCGCGAAGCGTCCTTCTCGGGCGGCGTCAATCTCTTCCGGGTTCTCGTGTTTCAGCATGTCGTTCGCGATGGAAAGGTCAGGGGCGTATTGCGTGCTGACTCATCATAAGCGGCGCGATCGGCCGCGCTGACACGACGCCGAAACGACAAGGCTTGGGGCGAACGTTTTCCACGACGATTGCGCCGCCGCGAACAGGCAGGATGGAGAGGGTGCGGTATTCAGCCGCCGTCAGGCGGATCGAGATCGCTTTCGCTCGCGAGCACCGCCTTGCGGTTTCCAGGCGATGTCGCGCCGCGTTCAGCTACGTTTGGCCTGGCCAAGTATGTCGATCGTTTCCCGCAGTTTGGCGCGCGCGCGATGCATGCGCGCCTTGACCGTCGTCACCGGGCAAGCCGTGATCTGCGAAATCTCCTCGACGGAATGCCCGAGAACGTAAGCCAGCGCCATCACGAGGCGCTGTTCGGCCGGCAACAGATCGAGCGCCTTGGAGAGCAGGTCGGAAAGCTCATGGTCGTGCCAGTACTGAACCAGGGTATCGGCGTGATCGGCATCCAGCAGCTCGAACTCCGAACGGCGCTGATCGCGCAACGAACGCAGGGCGGAGCGATACGCGATGCCGATGATCCATGTGGACACGTTCGAATCGCCGCGGAACTCGCCCGCCTTTTGCCACACGATCATGAAGGTATCGTTGACGATTTCGTCGATCACCTCGTTCTTCCACGTGAGCCGGTTCAGAAAGCGGGCGAGCCGCCGATGGTAGAGCCGGTACAGACGCGAGAGGGCGGAGGCATCGCCGGCCGCTATGCGATCGAGCAGGGGCCGGTCATGATCGACCGACGACGGGAAGCCGTTGCTTTTCCACGCATTCGCGGACATGTGCCGCGTGACTTCGTCGATTTCCAGGCGCGCGGCTTCGTGGCCGCGCTGGTTGCCGATGTCGTGCATCGCGCCGACGATGCCGGTGATGCGCCCGCTGTCGTCATGAACCACGCCTTTATAGAAGCGCACGGTGCGCACGAGGCCGGCCGCATGGCGCACGCCGGCGGTATAAACCTGGGTGCCGCCTTCGGATGCGAGGTCGAGATCGGCCTTGTGATAGGTGAGCGCCAGATCCGAGGGCGCGATGTCATAGACGGACTTGCCGAGAATGCCGCCGCGATCCAGGCCCAGAAAGTTTTCGAATACGGGATTGCAGCCGGTGTAAATGCCGTTCGCGTCCTTGAAGAAGACGGGGGAGACCATCCCGTCCGCGTGACGCTGCAAGGCGGGAAAATCAACCGCGCCGTCGCGCGCGAAGGAGAGCAGCCGGGTTTGATCGAGCGCGCGCGCAATGATCGGTTCGGGGTCGAGCAGGTCGAGGTCGTCGGCGGCATCGTTGGCGCCCCGCGCGATCAGCGAGACGATGCGCTCCGCCGAGCGTTCGGGCAGCACCGGAATGAGGTAGTGCTCGTCGCCGTTCTCGATGCGCAATTTCTCGATCTCCGCGCCGGCCTCGACGCTGGCGCAATCGACGAACACCACCGCCGGCGACGGGTCCGCGATCAGATGGGGCGGCCGTAAAGCCCGCGCCCCATGACGCTGCATGACAGCCGGCATCGAACGGCCCGCGGAGCTGGACCAGAAAACGCGCGTGTCGTGGGCTGGGGTTGGCGCCATCAGCGTTCCTCATTGTTTTCCTCGTTGACTCTCGCACGCCGAACCGAAGAACGGCTGTGCGTCATGCGGGCAAGCGAGGCGCGGATTCAAGGGCTGGTCGCGTAATACGCTGCCGCGCGGCCTGCATGCTTGCGCCCGCGCTTGCCAGGGTATGAGGATACCGCCTTGATAGCCGGAAAATTATTGCAATCGTTTTGTAGGGAGGTGGAGCGTCGTTTTCTCGTTCCAGATATCGGGAAGTATATGACTTGTTGATGAATCGCGTCGCTAACTGCCGGCGCAAACCTCAAAAGGCGCGCTTAATCGCGCGGCGGCGCCGGCCGGTTCGGGACATCATTTTTGAGCGGCATGCTCGGGCTGCCGCAGTTGATGCCAGCCCCCGAGAATCGCGGCGATATGGCGCGCGTACAGGTCGCGCTCGGCGGGCGTCTCCGAATGGTAGGCCCCTATCGCGGCCCACGTGTTGCCGTATTTATCCATCTTGCCGCGCAGATGCCAGGCCGCGATGTAGACGTTCTTGCACGGCTGCATCAGCGCATCGCGATCGATGTGGTAGCGCGACAGCTCACGCAGGTGAATGGAGTTGATCTGCATGACGCCGTAGTCGAGCGAGCCGTTTGCATTCAGATGCGTCGCGTTGGGCCGGTTATGCGACTCCTGCCAGGCGATCGCGCGCAGCACCATCGGATTGACACGCTGATACGCCCCGGCGTCGTCGAAGCAGTCGGCCCATGCGGACTGCGCGGCGAGCGCGAGCGCAAGGTCGACGGCGACGGCGATCAGCGCGCGGCGCGCAAGCGGCGGACGATAACGGATGGCGTGGTGCATGACGGTCTCCTCGAATGCGTGCCGGTACGTACCGGTGAACGGCGCGATTGTGATCGCCTTCCGTATGGGCTTCGAAGCGGCGGCGCGAAAACATGAGGTCGCGTGCGAACCCTGTTGCGCGAGGCGCGCTTGCCGATGGTTGTCCCAGTATTTGCGCAGCCATGAAGGACGTTGGCGTGGGCGTTCATTCGCGCAAGGGTTCAGCTTTTCGCAAGGCAATGGCGGCGCGGTGCCGGGCGAATCGTTCAATACGGCTTCAGTCAGGCTTCAATACCGCTTCAAGTGACAGGCTCCATTGCGAGGGTTCTATGACGATCAACCGTCTTTCGCGTTTCTTCCACGGAACCCGTTCCAGCGCGGACACGCCCACGCTGCCGAGGGCAGGCGTCAGCCCGAGGCCGGTTGCCCGCAGCCTGACCGCGCCCGGCGCGCTGTTGCTGCCGCGACGTCCGGCGAGCGCCGCGGCGTCAGCAGGCAAGACCTCGATGCCGCCGCGTGCCGCGCATGTGCAAACGCGTGCGGCGGACGAGCCGGGCCGGCACAACATCGATTGGCTCACGCGACGTCATTTGCTGGCGGACAGCGGCGCATCCAGGACGGACTCGCTTGGCAATCCGGAACAGTAAGCATGCGTGTGCATCAACAGCGGAATCCACTATGGCGCAGCCGTCGTGATGGATTCGTGGTTCGCGTGGCGTAAGGCAACGGTCATCAACACTACAAGCGACTTTCAGTCGCCATAAAGGCCGTGATTTTTTTCGCATGACGCCGCGCCAGCCGGTTCATGACTGTATCGCGTGGAATGGCACGCAATTCACGAGAGTTGTCGGAAGATGCTTCGGCTCGCGAATCGAGTTCCGGCGCCTCGCGTGAAAATATCCGCGTCATGCGCATCCACCGCGTGCTCCCGATGCACTAACGGAGAGAGAGACCTCGCTCGATACGATCAATGCCGGTGGCGCAATGCAATGGGTCTTGCATCGCGCCGCTAAGGCCATTGACTAAAACCACGACGACCAGACGAGCGAGGGGATAAAAAGTTGTGCTTTGGGGAAACGCCGCCGTCTCCGCTGGAGGGGTGACGGCTGGAATCGAGAAGCGTGGATGCTTTTTTGGATGCGAACCGCCGTGAACAATAACCTGCTATTTGCCATTGCAACTGACGACCGGCTGCTTCGACGGACTGTTTCTGAAGCCTTTGCCGGAGACGGGGTCGTCATCGAGTCGTTCTCGAATGAACTCGATTTGCTGCGCGCAATGCGTGCGAACCGTTATGACCTGGTGCTGATCGACGCCAAGACCGAGCCGACGCCAACCAGCGCGTTGCTGTCGTGGCGCGACTGCAATGCCGATGTCTGCACGCCCGTGATCGTATTGACGAACCAGTCGAGCTGGTCGGGTCTGTTGCGTTGGATCGATGCGGGCGCGACCGACGTCGTGAATCGCTTCGACATGGAGCAGATCCGCTTTCGCGTCCACCTGGCGTTGCAGCGGCGTTTTTCCGATACCGTCACGCATCAGATCCAGATCGGCCGCTATGTGCTGCAGCGGGACCTCGGTCTCGCGACGATCGACGGCGTCGAGATTGCGCTGACAGCGCGCGAGTTCTCCATCGCCTGGATGTTCTTTTCGAACCCCGGAAAATTTCTTAGCCGCGCGCAGATCGCAGCCGGCGTGTGGGGTGCGACGGAGCAGATCGCCGCGCGCACGCTGGAGCAGCACATCTACAAGCTGCGCAAGAAGCTGCAGCTATCGCGCACCGCCGAGCTGAATCTGAAGACCGTGTATGCGCTCGGCTACAAGCTCGATGTCGCTCAGGCGGCGCAGTCCGGCTTCGACGCCGGCGCGCAGCCGGGGTTCGACAGGTTGCCGGCAAGCCTGGGGCAGGGCGGCACGCGGTGCGCTGGCGACGCAACGCTGCTCGAGCGCGCGTGCGATTCCTCCGCGCAGTTCGTCGTGACGGCGGCGTAGCGGCCGTCCGCTTGCGTCGCGCCTCGCCTGTCGGGGCGGTCGGCGCGGCGGGCCGCCGCGTCACGACGCATGACGCAAGCGGCCCGCGCTCACGCGCTCAGGCGGCGTCCTCGTCCTCCTCGCGGTCCTCCGCCCGGCGTTCCTGCTGGTCCTGGAAGATCTGCATCATCACCTGCGAGCCGAAGGCCTGGATCGCCGCATCCAGGTCGCTCTGACTGCCTCCCTGGTCGTCTTTCTTGTCCTTGCTCTTCGTGTCCTTGTCGTCCGTCTTGTGGGTCGACGGACTGCTGGTCGTGCTGTGATTGTGGCTGACTTGCGTCATTTCATTCTCCGTGAAAAAAGGGTTCATGCGCGGATCCACACGTAATCGCCACGCGCGAGATTCTCGAACATGTCGTCTCGCGCGACGAAGATGTTGTCCCGCCAGTAGCGGCCATGCTCGACATAGTGCTCGATCAGCTCCAGCATCCACTGCCCCGTGATTTCCTCGCTCAACGCCACGCGCGCGATCAGCACGATCGCGCCGGTATCCGCCTCCAGGCCGAGCTGCGCCTGGTCCTGCGCGTAGACGGCGAGATTCGCCTCCAGCAACAGGCGAAACACGCGCAACGTGCGCCCCGCCGTGACGATGCCGAACTGGAACGTCATGTACAGCGCGTCCGGATCTTCCTCGAAATGGTCGATCGCCGCGTCGAAGCCGTCGATCTCCAGCACACCGCGTTCGAGCGCGGCGTCCGGCGCGGGCATGTCGCGCAGTTCGCAAATCTCGCGGATCAGTTCATCACGTCTTTCGATACTCATCGCTATGGTCGAATCGCTTCACGAGCCTGTGTCCGGCGTGTAAGCCCACGCCGTGGAGCAAAAAAAAAAGCCGGTCAGGAACCGCGGACGGTTCCCAACCGGCGCACCATGCGCGGCCGGATGGCGCGCCGGAGCGCTTAGCCGACGATGTCCTTCGCGGCCTTCAGACCCATCGTCGCAATCTTCGCGAGCGTGTTGGCCTTGTTGATTTCGTTTTCTTCAGCCATTGCCTGATAGATCTCGGAAACGGAGCTGCCGGTTGCTGCTGCGCTGGAAACAGGTGCACTCATGATGAATATCCTCGAAAGAGACAGTTGGTACGGCATCTAAACATTCCGCCCCATGCGGAACGTCGGGGAAAAAGTGCGTGCCCGCTGGGCTGCGCACGACTGCTCGCGTGCAGCGCACCGCGTGTATCAGGTGCGCCGCGCTGCACGCGCACTGCTACATCGCGCTGCGGCACAACTGCGCCGCGGCGCGAAATCCGTCTACGACGACACGTCCGGCCTGGGCTTCCGTGCTGCCCGTATCGGTCGAGCGCGATGCCACGGTGTTGGCCACCGTATCGAGTGCGTCCGCCAGTTCGCGCACTTCCCCCTGACGATGGGGCTGCGCCACGGCTTGCGGCAGATCGGCAAGCACGTCGATCAGTTTGTCGGTCATCGCTTCGTACATGTTGGTCATCCTCAATGAAGGGTGGTGTTGCTGGGCAGTTCGGCCATGAAATTCTTGGTGCCGTCGCTCGATTCCACGTATTTCACGCTGTCCGCGGACAACACCGAATCGATGTCGCCGGCGACTCGCAGATCGTCGGTGCGCGTCACGTCCACGTCGATGCGCTCGACGAGCGGCGCCATGTCGCCGCGAAACCGCTCGACCACCTGGCTCACTTCGCCGGGATGGCGCGCGCTGCCGGTCACTTCCAGGCGGCCTGCGCCGGCGTAGCGCACGCGCACATTCGCTTCGTGCAGCGATTCCGCGAGCGACCCGGCGATCTCGTCACCGGAGCGCACGCTCCAGTTCAGGCGGTTGCCCGCGAGTGCCTGAAGCGCGGCGCGCGTTCGGCGGGCGTCGGCGGTGTTCGATGCGATGCCCGTCACGAGAAAGCCGTCCGCTTGCCGCGTCACCGTGATGTCCGGCTGATGCAGCTGCGCGAGCGCCTGTTGCACGTCGGCGAGCGTGGCGCGCGCTTGCGGCCGGTCGGCGGCGAGCGTCGTCTTGCCGGCCGGCAACACCACGGCGGCGGCGCCCATCGAACCGATCAGCAAGGCCGCGACGCCGGCATGCACCCACGGCGCGCGGCGCGCACGCATGACGATCGGTGTCGAGGGCGGGCCGGCCGGAAACACGCCGTCGCTGGCTTCACCGTCGTACTTGCGCCCTTCGTGATGCGCCGCCAGCATCGACTCCATCAGTTGCAGATCGGACGGCCAGCGCGCGTCGGCAGGGCCCGCGCACAACACGACTTCACCGAAGCGTCGCGGCATGAAGTCGTCCATCGACATGACGTCGGCGTCGTCCGGCACGCCGATCGTCACGTTGTCTTGCGCATCGATTGCCAACTGCATAGTGCATTCGCTCCAGTCGTTGATCAGGATGTCCGCATCGGGTTTGGCGCCGATCGACATCGTTGTTGTACTCAACTCTATTTGAGCGCCGGCATGGAAGCCGGTCAGTACGCGAATTTCTTTGGACATGAACGAAACCTCTTCGATTGTGATTGACGGGATGGCGCCCGCCGTCACCATCCGCGTCCGCGGCGGATCAGTGCAGCAAGCGCGGACATGCCCATCGCGCGGCCCGCGCGGGTGCGGCTGCGTCCGAGGTTGAGCAGCGCGATGGGCAACAGCAGATTCATCGATTCCTCCGCGGCGGAGAGCGGGCGTTGAGCGGCCCCACGCATGCCGTTGTGCGTTTCACGTCCTGCTCGCGTCGATGCGGACACAAGCTCGTCGCGTATCTGGGCGAGGGTGGCGCGCGAGGTGCGCTTGTCGTCCGGCATCTGCAGGAATTCGCGGACGATGGCGAGCACGGCATAGGTCGGGCTCGCACGCGCGGCATCCTTGCCCGCCGTGGCCGGTTCGTCGATGCGCGTCGCCGTTTGCACGCCGATGAGCGCGGCTCCGGTTCGATCGGTATGCAAGCGTGCCGGTCCATGAATGGCCGCGCGCCAGTGCTTGAGCAAGGCCGTTTCGTCACGCGCCGTGCGCGGCGCAAAGCGCATCGGCAGCGCGCGCGCAGGTAGATCGCGCGTGTCGTCGGAACGTGCCCGTTTCTCGTTTGGCCCCGCGCTCGCGGCATGCTCGTCCTGATCGAACGCATGCTGATTGCCGCCCGACTCGCGCGCCTCGACCCGGGTCAGGCCGGTTTCGCTTCGTTTCAGATGCTGGTCCAGCATCATCAAGAGTTCTTCGCTCTCGGCGGCCGGGTCGTTCGCATCGGGGCTTTCGGCGCTGCGTCGCTTTCTCAGCGACTGACGCTTGGCGCGCGACAGCCCATGCCCATGATGGTGAGGCGCGGGGACCTGCACCGCCTGCTGCTGGGCGGCGGCATCGGCATCCGCGGAAAGATCGGCGGGCGGCGTATAGCCGCCGCCTATGCGTGAAATGCTCATGTGAACATCACCTGCACGAGGTTGCGCGCGAAGTTCTGGATCGCGGCCGCGCCCCACGGCGCGGCGATCACGATGACGACCGTGACCACCACCAGTTTCACGCTTTGCGAAATGCTCGAATCCTGCAATGACGTGACCGCTTGCAGGAACGCGATGAGCAGGCCGGTCACGGCCGCCACCGCCACCGGCGGCAACGACACGAGCAGGCACAGGGTGAGCGCCTGGGTGGTGAAATGAGTGATCGCGTCGTATTCCACGGCGTTACCTGTAGGTGGAGATGAGACCGTGAATCAGCGTCGACCAGCCATCCATCGAAACGAACAGCAGCAGCTTGAATGGAATCGCCACGTTGGTCGGATTGACCTGCGACAGCCCGAGCGCCATCAGCACGTTCGCGATGACGAGGTCGATCACGATGAAGGCGAGATACAGCAGAAAGCCCATCTTGAAGGCCGCGGTCAGCTCGCTCAGCGTAAAGGCGGGCGCGAGCACGATGAGGTCGTCCTGCTTGAGTTCGGCGGCGCGCTCGGGCGGCCAGATTTCGCGCGCCGAGCGCAGGAAGAAGGCCTTCTCGCGCTCCGACGCATGACGTTTCAGAAACACGCGAAACGGCTCGCGCGCGGCGTCGAGAAGCGGCATCACCTGCATGCCGGAACCGGCGTCGTTGGAGAGCTGCGCGCGGTGCATGGCTTCCATGCCGACCGGCGCCATGATGAAGCACGACACCATGATGGCGACGCCGTTCAGCACGGAAGTGGGCGGCACCTGCTGCAAGCCCAGCGCGTTGCGCAGCAGCCCGAGCACGACCACGATCTTCGTGTAGGACGTGACCACCATCGCGGCGAATGGCAGGACGGCCAGCGCGAGCGCCGCGACGAGCAGCGAGGCGATTTCAGGTGTGCCGTTCATCGGAGTTCGCAATGTGCTGGATGAGGAGGCCGAGGTTGTCCCCGACCGCGACGAGTTCGCCGAGCGCGAGCGTCTGCCCATGCGCGACGAGACGGATCTCCGCATCGGCGAGTTTGAGCGGCAACGTCAGGATGTAGCCGGGCCGCAGCGCGGCGATTTGCCCGAGCGGCAGATTGACGGTCACCACCTCGATATGCACGGGCAGTTCCATATCGTTCAGATCGACGGTGCGCTCCGCGGCGGCGGTCTCGCCGGTGGACCCGGCAGTGCTCTCAAGGGAAAGATCGGGATCGTGGCTCATCGTCTCAGGGAACGTTTCAAGGATCAGGTGGTGGCCGTCGATGCGGGCCTGCGCGCAGGCGACGCGGCCATCCGCCGCGCCCCATAGCGCACTCGCATGTTCGAGCGGTGCGCCTTGTGCATGGCCGCTCGCACGCGGCCAGCCGAGCAGCACGTCGCCCACGCGCAGCGAAGCGAGCAGCGCCGTCGTGCAACGGCGGCTGCGCAAGCGGATGCGGGTCGGCACGGCGATGGCGGCAAGCGCGTCGGGCAGCGCGGTCGAAGCCGTGCGCGTGCCGGTTATGCGGCGCTCCAGCGCGGCCGCGAGCGGCGCGGGGGCTTCCAGCAGCGCCGCCGTGTGGGCGGCGGTGTCCGCGTGACCGAATTCGAAGTGGAGCGCGCTCGCGGTGTCGTGGTTGCCGGGCTGTTCGGCATCGAGCGAAATGTCCAGCACCGAGGGTTGCGCGACGCCGTGACCGGCAAGCGTGTCGAGCGGCGCGGCGAGCCACAGATTGCCGAGCGCCGCGCGGCGGTCCTGGTCCGGCTCCGAGGCAATCGCTTCGAGCGCGGCATGACCGCTCACGTCGACACGCACGCACAGTTCGCCATGCGCGCTGCCGATACGCAAACGCGCCGTGCGGGACGACGAGGATTGCGCCGCTGCCGGCTTCACGCCAAACCGGCTGCGCGCATCGAACAGCGCGCGCGACACGCCGGCGAGCGCCGGTGTATAGCAGCGCAACCGGTCGCCGATGCTGGTGCAGCCTTGAGGCATTGACATGATCTCGAACCCTTCAGATGACCGTGACTTCCACCGCGATACGACCGCCGAGACGCGTTTCGAGGCGGGTCTTAAGCTCGTTGCTGTTGTCACAGATTAGCTGCCGCGCCCGCGCGTCCCGGCTATCGAAACGAAGTGATAAACCCCAGCCCGAAAGACTCAAACGCAGCTCCGTGCGCGGCAAAATGGAGGGGTCGAGTTCGACCGCGACGTCCCACTGGCCCGTGCGTTCGACGGCGGGACTCGTGCAAAATCCGGCGACACGTTCCGCGAGATGCTCGGCGAGAAGATCGCCTTCGATCGCCTGCGTACAGCGGCGGATCATCTGCGTGTCGAATGAAGGTTCGGCGGCCACGTGCCGCGCGTCTTGCGTGGCTTGCGCGGTCTGCCGGCCGGATGCGCTCGTCGCGCCGCGCAAGCCGGTCTTGCGCGCCACGCCTTGTGCGTCCGACGCGGACGTGCGGCGTTGCTCGCGGATCGCGAGCAATGCGCCGTTCAGCGCATGCAGGGGCGGAAGCGGAGGCACGGCAGGCAGCAGGGACAGGGGAGCATCGGCGGCGTCGATGGGCTCGGCCGCTTCACGATCTTGCGTGTCGTCGCTGGAACCGTCGTCGTCAGGCGTGGAATCGTCCGGTGCTTCCTGGTCGGGCATGTCATCGCGTTCGCCTTCGCCGACGCGCAGCCGCGCGGTCTCGAAGAGCGCTCCGAAGCGTTGCGCGTCGGCGTCGGCCTCGGCGGTTTTGCCGCTTGCTGCGCTAGTTGCGCTCGTGGCCGACGCACGCGGCGGAGCCGGCGGCGTGATGCGCACTTCGCGCGTGGAGCGAATTCGTGTCATCGCGTCGCTCCCGATCAGAAGGCCACGCGCCCGACCGGCCGCAGATCGACGTCATCCCCCAGTTCCTGGAACGAATACACCTGCAGCCACTTCATCCGTTGCTCGATCATGCGGCGGAAGTAACGGCGAATATCCATCGACGTGACGATCGCGAGGTTGGGCGGCGGCTGCATGCCGACCAGTTCCTCCAGCGTCTCGAGCAACTGTTCGACCTGTTGCGGTTCGAGCGTGAGAAAGTTGCCGGCCGGCGTCTGCTTGATCGATTGACGGATGGTCTGCTCGACCTCCACGTCCAGCACGATCGCCGGCAACTGCCCGGTGCCGCCCGTCGCCCGATGCGCGATGAAGCGGCCCAGATCGCCGCGCACGTATTCGGTGAGCAGCAGCAGGTCTTTTTCCTTGGCGCCCCAGTTCACCAGGCTTTCGAGAATCGCGCGCAAGTTGCGGATCGGCACGTGCTCCTCCAGCAGCCGCTTGAGCACTTCGGCGATGCGCAGCACCGGCACCACCTTCTGCACCTCGGCGACGAGCCCCGGATATTCGGTGCCGACGCGTTCGAGAATCCACTGTGTCTCCTGCAAGCCGAGAAACAGATGCGCGTGTTCGCGCACCGCGTTGCCCACCGCATCGGCGAGCGCCTGTTCGCGGCCGCTGCGGGCGGGCGCGAGTTCGACCGGCGCTTGCGGCACGTCGTGCAGCAGGATCTGATAGGAAGCGTCCGGCACCGCCGCCGCGGTCCAGACGGCGGTGCGCGGAAACGGCAGCCCCAATTCGTCGACGAGCGCGCGGCGCGCGGCGTCGAACGCGCGGTTGAGTTCGGCCGTGTCGAGCTTCGCCGCGAGCTGCGGCGCGAGGCGCACCGAGAGCGGCGCGGCGAACGAAGGCGGATGCTCGCCGATGGTCGGCGGCTGTCCCTTGTAGCCGTCGGTACGCAACGACGACAGTTCCGGCCCGGCGTGCGGCTGCTTGTCCTTCAACTGCTTGCGCAGCACGTGGCCGGCGCCGAACAGCGCGACCGCGAGCACGACGAACAGCGCGGACGGAAAGCCCGGCACCAGCGCGAAGCCGCCCAGCAGAGCGGCGGCGCTATACAGCGCGCGCGAACTGGTGGAAAGCTGGCGCACGATCTCGGTGCCGAGCGAACTGGGCTTGCTGTGTTCGTCGGCGACGCGCGTGATGAGAATGCCCGCCGCCACCGAAATCAGCAGCGAGGGAATCTGCGAGACCATCGCGTCGCCGATCGACAGCACGGAGAAGCGGTTCGCCGCTTCGCCCGCGGTCATGCCGTGATAGCTCACGCCGATCACGATGCCCGCGAGAATGTTGACGAGCGTGATGACGAGGCCCGCGATCGCGTCGCCCTTGACGAACTTCATCGCGCCGTCCATGCCGCCGTGCAACTGGCTTTCGATCGCCAGCATGCCGCGGCGCTTTTGCGCGTCCTCGGCGGTCATGTTGCCGGCGCGCACGTCGGCGTCGATGCTCATCTGCTTGCCCGGCATCGCGTCGAGCGTGAAGCGCGCGCCGACTTCGGCCACCCGCTCCGAGCCCTTCGCGATCACGATGAACTGCACTGTCGCGATGATCAGGAACACCACCAGGCCGACCACGAGATTGCCGCCCACCACCAGCTCGCCGAAGCTCTCGATGATGTGCCCGGCTTCCGCATGCAGCAGGATCGACTTGGTCGACGCGATGTTCAGCGACAGCCGGAACAGCGTGGTGAACAGCAGCAGCGACGGAAACGAATACAGCGAAGTCGCGTACGGTATGTACATCGTCACCATCAGCAGCACCACGCTGATCGTGATGTTGAGCCCGAGCAGCGCGTCGATCAGAAACGGCGGCAGCGGCAGGATCATCAGCGAAATCACGGCGACGATCAGCGACGCGATCGCCACCTCGCCGCCGAACTCATTGAGGCGGAGCGTCTTCAACATGGCCTTCTCCATCGGATGTCAGGGGGTTGCCTCGGTGCCGTCGCGCCGTCCGCCGATGCTTTCCACCCAGGCGAGCACCGAGGCGACCGCATCGAACAGCGGTTCGGGAATCGCGTCTTCGAGCGCCACGCGGTAGAGCGCCCGCGCAAGCGGCGGATTGCCGACGATCGGTATGCCGCGCCGCGCCGCTTCCTCGCGGATCACGCGCGCTTCCGCGTCCACGCCCTTGGCGATCACGCGCGGCAAGCCGGATTCGGCGGGCACGTAGCGCAGCGCGACCGCGTAGTGCGTGGGGTTCACCACCACCACGCTCGCGTTCTTGACCGGCTGCTGCTGATCGGACGAAGCGAACTCGCGCGCGAGCTTGCGGCGCTGACCCTTGATATGCGGATCGCCTTCGGAATTCTTGTTCTCGCGTTTCACTTCGTCCTTGCTCATCCGGTGGTCGCGGATGAACAGCCAATGCTGCACGCCGTAGTCCGCCGCGCCGATCACGAGATAGAGCGCGCCCGAGATGCCGAGCACGCGGCACAGCGTGCCCCAGGCAATGCTGTCGATGCTGCCGATCGGCTCATACACCACGCCGACCATCAGCGGCACCAGCAGCACGAGGGTTTTCCAAAGCACCGCCGTGATCACCACCGCCTTGATGACGGTCTTGGCGAGATCGATCAGCGAGCGCACCGAGAAGATGCGCTTCAGACCGGACGCGGGATTGATCGCGTCGAACTTGGGTTCGAGCGGCTTGAGCGAAATCTGCAAACCGACTTGCGCGGCGATCGCGGCGATGCCGACGAGGGCCGCGCCCAGTGCGATCGGAAAGACCAGCAGCAGCGCGTGCAGGCCGGCTTCGGCGAGCAGGTCGTGCAACGGCGCATCGGGCGTCTGCAAGTGCGCCACGTCGAGGCCGTTGCGCATCACGATGCGCAGTTGTTCCGCCATGCGCGGGCCGCCGACGCCGAAGCCAACGGCTGCGGCGAGCAGGATCGCCGCGAACGGCAGGTCCGTGCTCTTCACGGTCTCGCCGTCCTGGCGCGCGTCGCCCAGCTTTTTGTCGGTGGGCTGTTCGGTCTTCTCGTCGGACATCGCGAAGCCTTCGTGCGGTGGATTGCGGTGAATTGCAACGAATTGCAGTGGATTGCGGCGGATTGTCATCGGCCGGCGCCGCCGTGATCCGCGCGCGCGGCGAAGCGATGGGTCCGGCGCCGAACCCGCCTCCGGGCCGCTTGCCGGCGAAGCGTCCTGTTCGTTCGGCGCGCTCGCGGTTCGGCGTCCCGCGCGGCCGCGGCAAGCACGCCGCGTTACGGTTCGCTCACCGCCGGCCACAGCGTTGTCGTCCGCCATCTCGGCAGACACGCGGAACTACGGCGTTCTGATCACCAAAGGAGTGCTCCATGTCCCTGACGAAATGCAGTAACCGGCTTGTGTCGGCATTGATCGAGGCGCTGATGTTCGGCGCGAAGCACGGCCATATCGAACAGTCGGAGCGGCTGCTTGCCGCGCTGCACGTGCTGCGTCCCGACTTCGTCGAATTGCATGCTTACGACGCGTGGCTGATGATCCGCCGGCGCGATTTCGCCGAGGCCGTGCGCCTGCTGCGTCCGCTCGAGCAGCGCACGCTGCGCGGCTCGTTCGGTCCTTACGTCGCCGCGCTGCTCGCGGTGTCGCTATGCGGTCTCGACGATCCCGCATGGCGCGTCTATGCCAACGAGGTGGCGACCCGCAACGAGGACCCGGATTCCGTCGAGCTCGTGATGACCTTGATGGGCAAGCAGGGCTCGGCCGCGAAGCCCGCGGCCGAAGTGCAAATCGACCGCGGCGAGCTTCAGAAGTTGATGCAGCACCGCCATCTGCGCGCCTAGTGCGAGGAGTACCGCGATGAACGCAACGATCCCACCCATTCCGCCGCTCGACGCCGCCTCCGCGGTGCGGCCCGACGAACCGGTCGGCCGCGCGGGAGCCGGCGGCGCGTCGGGTCCTGGCGCGCTGCCCGAGCCCGCCTCGGAACTCGTCGACCTGTTTCGCAGCAAGCTCGATGCGGCGCGTCTGTCCCCGCCGAGCGCCTCGCACACGCATGGTCCGTCCGCGTTGTCGGAAGTCGTGACGCAGGAGGACCACGCGGTGGCGAGCCTGCGCGGCGAGGTCGACCGTTTCGCCGGCGAAGCGCCGATGATGACCGTGCAGGAAGCGGCGGCTCAGTCGATCAAGGTGCAGCTTCAGGTGTCGGAGATGGTCGGCAAGCTCTACGTCGGCGAGGCGGTCGCTCAGGGCACCAAGGGCTCCGTGCAGACGCTGATGAAGAACCAGTAGTTGGCGTGCGAACGACAGGACGGACTCAAATGGCTTCCTATTCAAAACTGGCGCGCACGGTCGTGCTGCTGTGCTGCGTGATCGCGTTGATGACCGGCTGCAGCAAGCAACTGTTCGCGCAACTGTCGGAGAGCGACGCGAATGACATGCTGGCCGTGCTGCTCGACGCGCGGGTCGACGTCTCGAAGCAAAGCGACGACGGCGGCAAGACCTGGAGCGTGGCGGTCGAAAGCGGTCAGTTCGCCCGCGCGATGGACGTGCTGCGCGCGCATGGCTTGCCGCATCAGCGCTTCCAGAATCTGGGAGACATGTTCAAGAAGGACGGACTGATCTCCACGCCGACCGAGGAACGCGTGCGCTTTATCTACGGCGTGTCGCAGCAACTCTCCGAGGTGCTGTCGCGAATCGACGGGGTGGCGTATGCGAACGTGCAGATCGTGCTGCCGAATAACGATCCCCTCGCCGCGACGGTCAAGCCGTCGTCGGCTGCGGTGTTCATCAAGTATCTGCCGGGCACCGATGTGTCGACGCTCACGCCGAATCTGAAGAACCTCGTCGTGCATGCGGTCGAGGGGCTCACCTACGACAACGTCAGCGTGACGATGGTGCCGGGTTCGGCGGCGCCCGAGCCGCCGCCGCCGGTTGCGCCCGGTGTGCCGCAGGAGTGGTTGTGGGCCGGCGGAATCGCCGGGGCTGCCGCGCTGGCCGCCGCGCTGGCGTATCTCGCCCGCCGCTTCGGCGCGGCGCTGAAGGGCATGGGCACGCGCTTGCGCGGGCGCACCGGCGGGGCGGCGACGTGAGCGTGAGCGGCGCGCAGGCAGCGGCGGCCGCCATCGAGACCGGCGCTGACGTACCGGACCCGCGACGCCAGCTTCGGTGGCTGCATTCCTACGAAGCGCGTGTTGCCGACGCGGCGGCCCGCTTCGGCGAGCGGCAATGCCGGCGTTGGGGCGTGCCGTTCACCGGCCGCGCGCGCCGCGACGCCTACGCGGCGCGCGGCCTATGGCTCGGCTCGCCGCTGCCGCTCAGCGCCTACGCGCCGCGCGCGAACCGGCTTGCGTTGCTCGACGCGGCGTCGCTGCGTCCGGTGCTGGCGGCGCGCGCGATCTATCCGTCGCGCGGCACGCTGCGCCGGATCGTGTCGGGCGCGCGGCGGCGCGCGCTCGCCGATGCGTTAGGGGAGCATGCGCTGGCCGCGCTCACGCAGTTGGGCGTGAACGCGTCGACGGCCAGCGCGCCGCTTCCCGCCGATCTGTCCGTCGATGCGCTGGTCGGCGCCGGGCGCGCGCTGTTCGAACGCGACGAAGCCTGGCCGCTTGCGCCGGCGCGTCGATTGATCGGCTTGACGTTGGACGCCGACGCCCACGATGAGGCCGATTCCACCGCTTGCGCTCGTCCAGGCGAAGCGGCGACGTCCGATGCCGGGCTCGCGGCGGAGGACGAATCCGAGGAATTTCTATATGCGGCCTGCATGCTGTTTCCGGAGCTGACATGGTTATTTGGCTAAGAGCCCAGCAGGGCGGCATCGGCATCGAGCGCGATGTCGTGCGAGCAGCGGACCTGGCGCAGTTGATCGAACTGGATCGCGCGTCAGGCCACTTCGAACGGCGTGCCGACGAACTGCTCGCAAGCGCGCGGCGCGAGGCCGAAACGATACAGCGGGCGGCCGAGGAAGAGGCTGAGCGGGTATTGCGCGCCGCGCAAACGAAATACGACAACGCCGCGCGCCTGGGTTACGAGGCTGGACGCCGTCGCGCGATCCGCGAAGCGCATGAAGCGATGCTGCACGGCGCGGCGTCCGAGCGCGACCTGCTGGTGGCGTTGCGCGAGCGCATTGCCGACATCGTCATGCGCACCGTCACGCGGGTGCTGGGCGAAGCCGAGCGCGACGCGTTGTTCGCGCAGATCGCGGTGGGATTGTCGCGCAGCCTCGAGGGCACATCGTTCCTCACCGTGCGCGTCGCCGAATGCGATCTCGACGAGGCGACGCGCGCGTTTCGGCGCGTGTGCGACGAGCATCGCTGGCCGGTGAATCCCGAGGTGGTGAGCGACGCCGAGGCGGAGCCCGGCAGTTGCGTGTGCGAATGGGACCACGGTCTGATCGAAGCCGGACTGCCGATGCAGTTGCGCGCGATCGCGAGCGCGATTCGACGCGTGACGCGCACCGACACGGAGCCGCAAACTGCCGCCGCCGTGAACATCGCCGCCGACGAACTGCTCGACGATGCGCCGCATTTCGACGATCGGCAAATCGACGACCCGCAGTTCGATGTCCCGCATTTCGCCGACCAGCCCGCCGGAGCGCCGCAATGAACGAAGTCACCGCTTTCATCGACGCGTTGACCCAGGAGCTCGCCGTCTCCGACGGTACGACGCGTCACGGCAAGGTGGTCGAAGCCGTCGGCACCTTGCTGAAGGTCGGCGGGCTCGACGCGACGCTCGGCGAGCAATGCGAGCTGCGCGACGCGCGCGGCGTGCTGCTGCAACGCGCCGAAGTGGTCGGCTTCACGCGTCAGTTCGCGCTGCTCGCGCCGTTCGGCAGCGTCGCCGGCCTGTCGCGCACCACGCGCGTCACCGGGCTCGGGCGTCCGCTGTCGGTGCCGGTCGGCGAGATGCTGCTCGGACGCGTGGTGGACGGCCTGGGCGAACCGATCGACGGCCTTGGGCCGTTGCACTGCGACGCACCGCGCCCGGTGATGGCCGCCGCGCCCGATCCGCTGAAGCGGCGCATGGTCGATACGCCGCTGCATACCGGCGTGCGGGTCATCGACGGGCTCATGACGGTGGGCGAGGGCCAGCGCGTCGGCATCTTCGCGCCCGCGGGCGTCGGCAAGAGCACGCTGCTCGGCATGCTCGCGCGCGGCGCGGCCTGCGACGTCAACGTGATCGTGCTGATCGGCGAGCGCGGCCGCGAGGTGCGCGAGTTCATCGAACTGATTCTGGGCGAAGCGGGCATGGCTCGCAGCGTGGTGGTGTGCGCGACGTCCGATCGTTCCTCGATCGAACGCGCCAAGGCGGCTTATGTGGGCACCGCGATCGCCGAGTACTTTCGCGATTGCGGCTTGCGCGTGCTGCTGATGATGGACTCGCTGACGCGCTTCGCGCGCGCGCAGCGGGAGATCGGCCTGTCGGCCGGCGAGCCGCCGACCCGCCGCGGTTTTCCGCCGTCGATTTTCGCGGAACTGCCGCGCTTGCTGGAACGCGCCGGCATGGGCGAGGAGGGGTCGATTACCGCGTTCTACACGGTGCTCGCCGAGGACGAGGAAGGCAACGATCCGATCAGCGAGGAAGTGCGCGGCATTCTCGACGGACACCTGGTGCTGTCGCGCGCGATCGCGGCGCGCAACCGTTATCCGGCCATCGACGTATTGCACAGCCTGAGCCGCGTGATGACGCTGGTCGCAAGCCCCGGGCATTGCAGCGGCGCGGGGCACGTGCGCAAGCTGCTCGCCCGCTATGACGAGGTCGAATTGCTGCTGCAGATGGGCGAATATCAGCAGGGCGCCGACCCGCTCTCCGACGAAGCGATCGCGCAGCATGAGACCATCGAATCGTTCCTCGGCCAGAGCACCGAGGAACTGACCGAAGGCGAGGACAGCCACGCGTTCATCTCCGGCTTCGCGCAGTCATGAGGGCGCTCGTGATTCGCAAGTGGCGCACCATCGTCGCCGCCAAGGTCCGGCGTTGCGAGCGCATCGAGGCCGATCTCGCGCGCGAACGCGCGGCGCTCGCCGAGCGCGAGGCGCAGTTCGACGAAGCCGCGCAGGCGCATGTCGAAGCGCGGCAAAAACGCGCGGAGCACGAGGCGCGCATCGTGGCCCTGCTCGACGGCGAGGCGCGCGTCGCCACCTCCGACTATCTGTGTCACGACGCCTGGCGCGCGCCGCTGAAAGAGGCGCTGGAAGCCGCGCGCGCGGCGGAGCACAAGCGCCGCACGGCGCTGGATCGTCAGCGGCAGAAGGTGGCCGAGGTGCAAGCCGCGCTCGCGCGCGCGCAAGCCGCGGTGGACGAATGCCGCCGCAAGCTCGATACCCTGGTGCGGGCCGCCGCCACGGCCGCCGAACTCGCCGCCGACGAGGATGCCGCGGAAAACCTGCTGGCGCGCCGTTACGCGAGGTAGCCGATGACACATGATTTTCACGCGTGGTCCGAGGCCTTGCTCGGCTTTTTCGAGGCGTATCACAACCTCATCATCATGCTGATGCTCACGGGCATCCGCATCATGGTGACGTTCATCCTGCTGCCCGCGACGAGCGACACCGCGTTGCCCGGCACCGCGCGCAACGGCGTGGTGTACGTGCTGACGATGTTCGTCGCGGCGGGCCAGGTTCCGCAGGCGTTCGATTCGCTCAACAGCGCGGCGCTGCTGGTGCTGGCCTGCAAGGAAGCGTTTCTCGGTTTCGCGTTCGGCTATTGCGCCGCGCCGGTGTTCTGGATCGCGCAGTCGCTCGGCACCTTGATCGACGACCTCGCTGGCTTCAACAACGTGCAGATGACCAACCCGTTGCGCGGCGATCAGAGCACGCCGGTTTCGACGCTGCTGCTGCAACTCGTCGTGACGCTCTTCTATGTCGGCGGCGGCATGCTGTTCGTGCTGGGCGCGCTCTTTCAATCGTTCAAATGGTGGCCGCCGTATGTGTTGTATCCGTCGCTTTCCAATTCGGCCGAGACGTTTCTGATCCAGCGCACCGACACGATCTGGACCGCGCTCGCCAAGCTCGGCACGCCGGTGATGCTGGTGCTGGTGCTGGTCGATCTCGGCCTCGGCATCGTCGCGCGCGCGGCCGACAAGCTCGAACCGAGTTCGCTCAGTCAGCCGCTGCGCGGCGTGATCGGCGTGCTGATGCTGATCGCGCTCGTCGCGGTGTTCGCTTCGCAGGTTGTCGGCGACGTGCAACTCGGTGGTCTATCGGCGGCATTGGCGAAGGGCATGCTGCCGGAACCGGCGCACTGAACATTGTTGTGAAGTCCCCTGCGGATTGTTGAGTTTTGTTGAGCACGATGTCTCTACCATGGTTTCCGTGCCCGGCGAATTGTCGGGGCCACAGGTTCTCAGGGCGGATCGCATGGTCCGCCACATCGGTCACTCCTGAGGTGGAACCATCATGTTTTCGACAATCTATTTCGCTCTGTCGTCGGGGCTCGCGCAGAAGAACCGTTTGCCGGCGTACGCGGCCGCCATGCTCGACGGCGCGTCGGAACGCGGCTATTGCCTCGTCGACGACGTGCTCGAACGCCCGTCGCACAAACTGGACGACGCGGACGTCGCGCGTCTCGTCGCCGTAGCCGATGCATCGCTTCTGCTCGGCTACGAGCAGGATGCCGAAGAGATGTACCGGCGCGCTCAGAAGACGATCGTCGGCGACGACGACCGTCTGCGCATCATGTCGTGCCGCAACACCGGCTGGCAATTGATGATGCGTGACCGCTACGCGGCCACCGCCAAGTGCTTTGCGCGCATCGTCCAGGACGAGGCGGCGAGTCCCGCGGAGGTTCTCGAAGCATTGATCGCCTCGGCCATGGTGCAACATCAGGTGGGACGTCAACGCGATGCGGACGACGCGCTCGTGCAAGCCGCCGAACTCGCCGACATGCATGAGGAACCCGGCTGGCGGCTCGTGATCGCGCTGCTCGCCCGCGAATTCGACGTGCAATTGCGCATTCGCACGGCGACCACGCTGAGCGATCACGCCTTCTGGAGTTCGGCGCACGTGACGCGCGCGCAGAGTGCCGGCGACCGCGCCGAAGTGACGCGCAAGCTCACCGAGACAACGGTCCTGATGTCGCCGATGCCCGCGCTTCTCGCGCAGCGCCACGAGTATCTGGAACAGCTTGCGGCGCTCGCGCGCGGCGAGCGCATTGCGGCCGCGCCGCTCTTCGACGCGATCAGCCGGCCGCAGCATTTTCGCGGCGCGGGCCAGGCGTTTCTCGCGAAGCTGGACATCGTGCTCGCCGGACTCGCCGGCGGACTCGACGATGTCGCCGACTCGGTGCTCGCCAAGATCAGCCGCGCCGAAGCCGATACCGGCACGCGCCGCTGCAATTTCGACTACCTGTATTGCGTCTCGAAGATCGCGGTATGGCGCGGCAATCCGACCGAGGCGCTCAAGCTTTACGCCAGCTACGCGTCCGAAGCATTGCGCTGCCTGCGCAGCGAGACGCCGGGCCTCGGCGCGATTCAATCGCCGGCGAGCCGCGCGCTGCCCGCGGACGACGTTTCAGCGCGCCTGCCCGCGAAGTATCGCCGCGCGTATCGCTACATCATCGAGAACCTCGATCGCGCCGATTTGAATACGCGCGAAATCGCCTCGCAGATCGACGTCACCGAGCGCGCGCTGCAACTGGCTTTCAAGCGTTCGATCGGCATGTCGCCCGGTGCGCTGATCCGCAAGCTGCGGCTCGAAGGCATTCGCAACGACCTGTTGAACGACGAGCGCATGCAAGGCTCGATCTTCGATACGGCAAGCCGCTGGGGTGTGAAAAGCCGTTCCGCGCTCGCGAAGGGTTATCGCCGCGAGTTCAACGAATCGCCGTCCGAGACGATCCATCGTTAAGCGGAGCCGCCATGAAAGCTATCGTTTCCGCCCGTCGCGGCGCGGCTCTCCGTGTGCGCACGCTGTGCGCGGCCCTCGTCGCCGCCGGCGCGCTGGCGTCGTCGTTGCCGGCTCATGCAGAACGTGTCGCGTGGCAGGGCACGCGCTTCGAATACGTCGCGGACCATAAAGACCTCAAGGACGTGCTGCGCGATTTCGGCGCGAGCCAGCATGTGATGACGTGGATCTCGCCGCATGTCGAAGGCAGCGTGTCGGGCCGGTTCAACGCCGCGCCACAGCGCTTTCTCGATCAGATGGCCGAGTCGTTCGGCGTGCTCTGGTATTACGACGGCTCCGTGCTGCGCATCTACGGCGCCAACGAAGCCCGCAGCGCGACGCTCGGTCTGACCCACGCGGGCACCGAGGACTTGCGGCGCGCGCTGGGGCGCTTGCAGATCGACGATCCGCGCTTTCCGGTGCGCTACGACAGCGTGTCCGGCACGGCGGTGGTGTCGGGACCGCCGCGCTTCGTCGAACTGGTGACCGATGTCGCGCATCTGATCGATCACAAATCGGTGTCCGGCGCGAAGGTGGTCGTGCAACGCTTTCCGCTGCACTACGCATGGGCGACCGACCGGACCATCACCATCAACGGCCGCGGCGTGACCGTGCGAGGCGTCGCGTCGTTGCTGCGCACGCTGTACGGCCAGGGGGTGCCCGCCAACGGCGACGCGGGCGGCGATCCGCCGCCGGCGCGGCGCGACGCCTACCGCGTGCCGAGCGTGCGCGAGATGCAGGACGACGGCATGACGACCGGCGCGACGCGAACGCAAGGCGGCTCGCACCTGCCGCCGTTGCCGACGCTGCCCGGCCTCGGCGCGGCGCAGTCGTATGCGGGCTCGGGTGACGGCGCGGTGCCGCCGCCTGCCGGGAATATCGCGGATGCCGGCATGGAGCCCGCCTCCGGGCGCGACGGCAACGGCACGGCGCTGTCCACGGCGGGCCGCGCGAGGCAGAATTCCGCTGCGCGCGGCGCGCCGACCATCGAGGCGGATTCGCGCAGCAATTCGATCCTGGTGCGCGACCGCGCGGAGAACATGGCCGCGTTCGGCACGCTCATCGAATCGCTCGATACGCGGCCGGGCATTCTCGAAATCGACGCCAGCATCATCGAGATCACGGACAACGCGTTGCAGGAACTCGGCGTCGACTGGCGGCTGCATTCCGGGCACGTCGACATCCAGACCGGCAATGGCCAGCAATCGCAGACCAGCAACCCCGGTTCGCTCAATCCGCAGGGCTTTGGCAATCCGCTCGACGCGGCCACCGCGGGCGTGCTGGCGACGCCGGCGGGCGGTGTGCTGACCGCCGTGGTCGGCGGCGCGGGACGCTATCTGCTGACCCGCATCAGCGCGATGCAGCAGACCGACCAGGCGCGCATCACGGCGAGCCCGAAAGTCGAGACGCTCGACAATGTCGAGGCGCTGATGGACAACAAGCAGACTTTCTATGTGCAGGTGTCCGGGTATCAGTCGGCGGACCTGTATAGCGTTTCAGCGGGCGTGTCGCTGCGCGTGCTGCCGTCGATCGTGAGCGCGGGCAATGGCGAGCAGATTCGCATGGACGTGCATATCGAGGACGGCAAGCTCACCGACCAGCAAGTCGGGCAGTTGCCGGTCGTGAGCAACAGCACGATCGACACGCAGGCGCTGATCAACGAGGGCGACAGTCTGCTGATCGCGGGCTATTCGGTGGATCAGGACGATCACACCGAAACGGCGGTGCCTGGGCTTTCGAAGATTCCGTTGATAGGCGGCTTGTTCCGCTATCGCAAGCATCAGGGACAGCGGTTTCAGCGGCTGTTTCTGTTGACGCCGCGGGTGTTGTCGGCGGCGGCGGGCGGGCCTTCGAACGGCGCGCCGGGTGGTGCGGATGGCGTGCCTGGCGGTAACGGGGATGGGGCGGGCTTTGCGCCGCCACCGCCGCCGCCCTCGGGTGCGATGAATCTTCCTGGTCAGTCTGGTGCGGCTCGTGTCGCGCAACTCGTCGGGTTGCCGCCGCGGCGAATGGGCGGTGCGGGCGGCAACGTCAGCACGGCTTCGGACGACAAGCATTGAGTCGATGCGTTCGGCGAGACGCGTGGGATTGTGGGGGCTCGCCTGAGTACGGCGGGCCGGCCAAGGGTGTGCCGGTCAGTTTGGGCTTGCCCCTAACGCTTGCTTTGCATTGCGCCGCTCGAACGAACCTTTGAAGATCAGATACATACTGGAACAGGTCACGCCCAAGGAGAGGAACAGGAGCGTGCTCCAGTGGAATGCTCCGCCCAATGCAAGCTCGAATCCATAGGTGGCGAGAGGAACGACGCTGAGGCATAGCATTGTCGCGATCGGTTCGCAGCGCTGCATGCCCAATTGCAGGAGATACATCGGACCGACGACGCCGAAGCAGGCGATCAGAAAATCGCGCGCGAGATGGCTTGCATCGATAGGCACGCCGCCATGGAACATGAGCAAAGCCAATGCGACGAGATAGGTGCCGTGAAATCGGTGTGCGAGGATGAGTTGAGGCGAAATGCCTAACGCGTCGGCTTTCCGCGACCAGATCGCTACCAGTGCCGCGCCGCCGCCCGCCATGAGCGCAAGCGCGAGTCCGAGACCGTCTGCAATCGTGTACGTCTGCATAGTCGTTTTTGCGGAAAAAACCGCGCACGCCAGGACGATCGTCGCCACTGTCAATTCTCGCCACTGACCGCTGCCGTTCCGCAAAGATCGTGAAAAGATCACGATCCACAGCGGGCCAACGGCAGCCTCGACCAGACTCGCTACCGAAGCCTGGGTGAGGGAAATAGAGGAGTAGAAGGCAACGAACGCAACGGCTGTCCCTATGTTCAATAACGCCAATGGTGCGATGTCTTTTTTCTTGATCCTCTCTTTTTGTTTCCTTGCCAGGAAGAAGTAAAAGACCGTGCAGGAGAGAAACGCGAGGATGACGAATAGCAGGTTCGACGGTCTGTCCATTGTTCTGGATGCGTAGCCGTATGAGAAGGCTTGCATGACGACCGAGGCGATGATGTACAGGAAGTATTTCATTGGTCTTGTCTCGTGTTGCGCAATGCCGTGGATGCCTTGCTCGTCATCAATTGCGTGCGGCGAGAACGTGAGATTCGCGCTGCGGCCGATCAAAACCGTTGCAATGCACTACTTTGACTTCACCGATTTTCATAAACAATCAGGCGCTCCTGCTTCTCCTGTCGGAGAGCATCACATAACCGGTAGTAGAACCGGCAGTCGCGTAAATACCGCGAAATATGCCTTCCGTTTTCCCAAACGAATGCGGCCCGCACAATGTGCGGGCCGCATTCTTACTACGACCTGGAAAACCCCTATCTATCTATCGTCAGGCAATACGCCGATGGTTGTCGGCGAGATAACTGAGCAACAGCGTATCGAGCGTGTTCGGCGGCGGTCCCGCCTGCTGAGTCTTCTCGTCCTTTTCCTTCTCCTTCGAGTCGTCCGTTTTTTCCTTGGAGTCGGTCTTGGTTTCGGTCTTCCCGTCGCGCTCGTGCCCGTCGGCCCCGCCGTTCTTCGGTGTTTCACCTTCCGCCGAACGGGTTTCATGCGAGCCTTCCGAGCCGCGACGTCCACCGCGCCGGCCGGTGCCGCCAGGCACCATCGAGGCAAGCGCCAGCACGTCGCCGCCCGTGGTGGCTGCCGTGGTGGGGTCGCCGCCGCTGCTCATCAGCTTCTCGCCGACTTTCTGCGCGCCCTGGCCCACTTCCAGTTCGGTGACCGACTTGACGACCTTGCCGACGCCGCCATGCATGGCGGCCGCGATGGTTTCATCGAGCTGGGCGTTGCCGATATGCGCCGCGGCGAGCGTCGAGGCCACGACAGTCGCCCCCAGCCCTTCGGGCGTCAGGTCGGCGGCGACCTGGATCGCATCCTCGCCGACCTTCGCGAGGTCGTTCATCATCCCGTGGAGGTTGCCATGCGCGAGATCCTTCAATGCGCTCACGGAACCCGACACGACACCTTCGACGGACGACACCAGGTCCTCCGCCGCGGCATCGAGGCCCTTGTTGACATCGCTCTTGACGGTCTCGACTTCCTTTTCGACGCTATTCAACACCTTGTCGAAACCCTTGCCGAGATGCAGTCCCTGCAAACCCTCGAGCGTGGCCTCCGCGCTCGCGGTGGCCGCGTCCGTCGCCGTCTTGCCGACATCCTCGGCCGTCTTCAGCAGGTCTTGCATCGCCAGCTTCAGATTGCCCTGCATCAACGCCTCGGTCATTGCCAGTGCATCCTGGAACACCTTCTTGAGGTCGTTCTCCAGCGAGTGGGCCACATGCTCGACGCCGTGCACGACTGCCTTCGCAGCCTTCTCGATATCGTGGCCAAGATGCTGGAACGCATGCTTGATCTTTGAAAATATACTCATTGTTTGCTCCTCAATGCGCGCGGCCCACGCGAGCGGGGCCGTTTAGCTGGCGTCGTGGCGAGGCCGCGCGACGAAGTGGATGAAGGTGCTTCAGGTCTTCGACGTTTGCTCGTTCATCGCCTTGGTGAGCAGCGGCAGCAATTGCGACAGCAGCTTGAGCAACTCGTTGGTGAGCGTGCTCGGATCGGTCGTGCCGTTCGTGTTGTTGTTCGAGCCGTCCGTGCCGTTCGTGCTGGTGTTGCTCGGATCGGTGCTCGGATCATTCGTGCTGTTCGGATCGGTGTCGCCGCTGTTCGAACCGTCGGTTTGCGACGACCCCTGAAGCTGTTGCAACAACTGGATCACTTCGGACAGCAACTGCTGGATCTGCGAGGTCTGGTCGCCGCCGCCCTTGCTCGGGTCGCCGCCGCCGCCGGCCTGGTTGCCGCCTTGCGCGCCTTCGATCTGTTGCAGCAGCTTGAGCAGATCATCGACGATCTGTCCGGTCTGCTTGTCGAGCCCCTGGCCGTTTTGCGACGACTGTTGCAGCATCTTCAGGATCTGCTGCAACAGCGACATGATCTGGCTTTGCACGTCGTTCGAATTGTTGCTGGAATCGACGGTGTTATCGCCCGACGTATCCTGCGTCGAACTCGGGTCCTGGGTCGAGCCCGGATCTTGCGTCGAGCCCGGATCCTGTGTGGAGCCCGGATCTTGCGTCGAGTTATCGCCGCCGCCCGTGGACGTGTTGCCGCTCTGCGAGCTGCCGCCCAGCTTCTGTTCGATGATCGCGAGAATCAGTTCGAGCAGCTTCTCGATATCGTTGTTGCTGAGCTTGCCGCCGCCTTGCAGATCCGACTCCAGTTGCTGGATATCGGCCTGAATGGCACTGTTGCCCGAGTCGTTGGTAACCTTGCTCATGAATAGCCTCTTACAGTAGACGATGAGAGAAGCGCAGCGGCTTGAGCACGCTGCGCGTATGAAATCCTGGTGGCCGCGCGACGGTCGCAGCATGGCAACCGTCCCGTAACCAAGCGTAAGAGACTCGATGGGTCGGGCTGTTTCGGTAAACGAAACACCAAGCGTGGCGGCGAATTGGCGGCGAATTGGCGGGGATGGCGTCGCAGGGCAGAGGAGCCCACGGGGGGAGAGACGATGCGGCGCCGCGCGAAACGCGCGGCGCCGCCATGACCGGTGAACCGGCAACCGATCAACGATCAGGAACGTTCAGGAACGTTCAGGAACCCTCGGGCTCCGGCGGCGCGACCGGCCGCTCCGCGCGCAGCACGCTCAACTGACGCGGATGGGAGACCTCGGTGACGCGTTGCAGCGTCGCGAGGAAACTCGGTCCGAGCGTGCGCGACGTGCCGTTCGTTTCGAGCGTGTACAGGAAGCGGTTATCCCAACTGTCGTCCGCCTCGAGCAGCGTGGCGATCTGCGCATTGCGCGTGTTGATTTCCGCAGCCTCGCGCGCGTCCGGCCTGGCGCCAGGCTGAACCACCGCGTCGCGCAATTCGCGCAGCACGTTGATCTTGCGCGCGGCGTCGGGCTTGAGCCAGACACGCTCCGCAAAGAGCTGATTGCCGCGGTCGGCGTCGTGCTCGGCGCGCGCGAGATACTCGTCGATCGGCTCGGGTTGCGCGGCGCCCGCAGGCTGCCTGTTGTACGTGTCGTCCCAGGAGGCTCGGCGGCTGTCCACATAGCGCTTGAACTCCTTCATGCTCGTGAAGGTGGTGTCGCGATAGCTGAGCGATGCGTCGATGTGACCGTCTTCCTCGGCGATTCGCCATGTCGAGCCGGTTTCCGATTGCAGCACCGTGGTGCCGAAGCCGACGATCGAGACATTGGGCAGCACGACCGATTTCACATGGCCGGTCTCGTCGGAGAAATTGCCTTGCGGCGCGAGGCCGGCGACGAGCGTCGCCGATGCAGCCGCCATCCGCGAGCTACTGCTGCCCGCGAACTCGGCTTTCAAGGGACCGGTTTCCTGGCGGCGCGTGCGCGTGAACCAGGTCTTCGTGCCGCCCGCCTGCAGCGACGGGCCGATCTTGTATCCATCGTGTTCGTAACGGGCACCGGTTGACGCGCTGACCGTCGTCGAAAGCGATTGCGCCTTGGAGTCGAGCCAGTTCACCGACACGTCCGGGTCCTTGTAGAACGAGTGAGCAATGGCGTCCCACATCGACCCCGCGTCGCGCGGCAGACCGTGGTTCGATCCGCTCGCGGTTGCCGCGTCGATCACGCCGAGCATCTTCGCGCGCCACGGGTCGGGCTCGCCCGCGGGCTGCTGCCCGGCCGGCAACGTGCCGGTCGGCTGAAGCCGCGCGCGCACCATCACGCCCTTCGGCTGCGACATGTCGAACACGGCCGGCAGGACTTGCGCCGAACCGATCACCTGGAAGCTCTTGTGAAACAGATTGACGCCGCCTGCCGCGCTCACGCCCGCATGCGACGCCCAGCGTCGATCGCTGCCGACGAACAGTTGCCCGTGATTCGCCGACGAACCGCCGTTGATCATCGCGTGGCGGCCGTGGATGACCTTGACGTCGGGCCCGGCGAGCACGAACGGCAGCTTGCTCGCGCCCGGCAAGTTGAGCAGTTCGGCCACGCCGGTGTTGATGCCGAACTGGCCGCCGTCCGACAGACGCACGTCGTAGGTCATGCGCGGTTCGGTGATCACGCGCTTGAAGTTATCGAGCACGGTTTGCGGCGTGGACGTGTCGGGCGACGCCTCGCCGTTTCGTTCGAGCGTCTTGAGTTGCGTCAGCGCGGTTTTCAGCCTGGCGGCCGTCGAGGCCGCGCTCTCCCGCGAGGCGGCGATCTGGCCGCCCGGGCCGGATGCCTCATGCGGGTCGTTCGCGATGTCTTCCAGCTCTGGGTCCAGCATTTCTTCCGGGACGATTTGCAGTCTGCCGGACGGGATGGCTTCGCGCGGCTGCCTGGATTCCAACTGGTCGATCAAGCCTGTCAGCGTATCGGTCGTGAGCCGCGAGCCGGCGCGTGATTTCAGTGCGGCATATTCCGGACTGAGCTTGATCTCGCCTTCGCTCACGCCCGCCAACGCGGCGGCGCGCGCGGCGATCGCGTGCCGCATGTGCTTCGGCACCTTCGTCTGATCGCGCCAACCTTTGTGCGCCACGCGCTGATACCAGGCTTCCAGCGTGGCCGCTTGCACGGCGTCGGCAATGCGCGGCTCGAGCGGTCCCGCGCTCCGCGTTTGCGCGCGCTCCGCCAGCGCGCCGGCCAACTGCCAGATCACGTCGGCCTTCTGCAAATCGTCCTCGGGATGGCGCAGGCTCGCGCCGCCGGTGCCGAGCGCAAGTGCGGACATCGGCGACTTGTTGAAGCCGAACATGCGCCTCAGATTGGCGAGCATGCCCGGCTGGCTCGCGCGCCGCGCATAGCGCGACAGCTTCATCAGGCGGTGCTGGGTGCGCGCGAGCGGCGTGCCGGGTCCCTCGTGCGTGAAGCCGCAGCGCCAGGTGAAATAGGCGGACTTCAGGTGTCCCTGCGGTTCGGCGGCGGGGTCCTCGGCGAGTTGCAGCGCCGCGATCAGCGCCTTCGCCGGCACGCTCACGTCGCCGTTCATCCGCAATGGCGCGGGGACGCCCGTGATGCCCGTCGGACGCTCGTGCTCGGGGAGCGCGGCGAGAGCGAGGCGCACCACGTCGTCCATGTTGCTGGGAGGCGGATGGCCTTCGGGCAGCGCGGCGATCAACGCGTTGGCCGCGCGCAGCGACAGTTTGGTCGCGTCGTCGCGCACCGCTCGCGCGACCGGGTCCGCATCCGTCGCGATGCCGCCGCGCAGTTCACTCAACGCGCCGTAGCCGAGCGATGACGCGGCGAGCCGGCGCGCCAGTTCGAACGCTCCGCCTTGCACTTCCAGCAGCGACTCGGCGCCGGTGAGATCCTGGAGCGCCGCGCGCGCGGGCTCGGCGTTCGCGCCGAACGCCTGATGCAGACGGCGCAGCACCAGTTCCTGCCGGGCTGACGCTTCGAGTTGCGCCCCTGCATCGGCGTCATCAGGTGCGCCGAGATGCTGCCGCAAATAGCCGGCGATGTCCTGCGGGAGCTGGCGTTGCGCTGCCGGTCCAGCGGGATTGAACAGTTGGGCCGCAGTGGCTTCCGCGCCGCCTATGCCGACGATATTCGCGACCGGCGCGCCCTTCGTCGCGCCGGCCAGCGCGAGGGCGGCGTTGTGCTTGTGCTTCGCGACGGCCGAGGGCGGCGTCGCATTCGGATCGGGCTGATGCCGCTGATCCGGCGTCACCCCGACGCGCGCGCGCGCGGGCGTGGGCCGCGTGCGCGTGATGCTGCCGAGCAGCGAGTTCGAGATCGTGACGGGCCGCGGCGCGAGCTTGCGTTTCATGTTCGCCCAGAAACTATCGTTGCGCCGGCTCGTGGCGGGCCGCGTCGGCTCCGGTCGTGCGGGAGAGGTGGCGTTCGGCGCGGTGTCGACGCTGACTTCGTCGGTGGCGACGGTCGAGTGCGCGCGGTTCGAACTGGATACGTTAGGAGGGTTCATGGGCGTCGTGTTGAAGAGTGGACGTTGCACGCAGGCGGCCGCGGCTTGCGCGAGTCTCGCGGCGGCTCGCAGGAATGCAAGGTCGAAGCAAGGGCGCCGGGGTATCGACAGGGTAGCGGCGTGAAGCATCGACCTTGGGCCGGCCGCTGCGAAATGCCGTGCGTGCTGGCGAAATCACGCGCGATGCGTTGGCGCGGCCGAAAAACCGGAAGTTTCGTTGCGGTCGATATGGTTTCGCCGCTGGGCCGGGCGTGACATATACGGTCCCGATAATCGGCGAGATTGGAGGAGGAACGACGATGGACTTCAGGAGCTTCGTGAGGAATACGACCGCGGTGCTGCGCGGCACGCCGCACACGTCGACCACAGTGGTGCCGACCGCGAGTCCCGTTGGATCGACGGGAGCGGGCGCGCCGCCACCGTCGTCGTCGGGCGGCGCGCGCGCGGGCATCAAGGCCGGCTTCTCGGCCACGCGCGAGCGCTTCAAGAGCCTGCTTGGATTGAGCCGTCCGCCCTACGCGTCACCCAAGGTGCCGACGGATCGCCGCGCGCTCGTGGAAACCGAGTGGCGCATGCCGTTCGTGCGCGCGAACAGGTTCGGCCGCTCCTTTCCGGCACACGCCGTGCGGATCGCGCCGCAGAAACCGGCTAGTCCGCTCGATCCGTCCGGCGCGTGGGGCGAGGCGAGCAAGACGGGCCCGGCGCCGGGTACGAGCGCGTCCGCCCAGCGGCGCGCGTCGAAGGCGCAGCGCATGCTGGCCAAGACCATCGGCAAGTTCACGGCGAAGCGCGCGGACAAGTCGGCGAACGTCGACGCCGCGCACGCAAATCGACGCCCGCGCGATGCGGCCGAACTCGAGCATTGGCTGAATCATCGGGAGGGGCTGGATAGCTGGGTGCGGGAGTATTTCAGCGCGGCGCGCGGCAGCGGGGCGGGGACGGCAAGCGGGGTGCGCGAGGAGGGTGATGTTAACGAGGGGAGTGAAGTCGACGACGTTAACCGGAGCAGTGACGTCAATGGCAGCGACGACGTCAGCGAGAACAACGACGTTCACGGGCGCGAGGACGTGCACGGGGGCAACGACGTTCACGGGAGCGAGGACGTTCACGGGAGCGAGGACGTTCACGGGAGCGAGGACGTTCACGGGAGCGAGGACGTGCACGGGAGCGAGGACGTGCACGGGAGCGAGGACGTTCACGGAAGCGAGGACGTGCACGGAAGCGAGGACGTGCACGGAAGCGATGACATACACGGGGGCGATGACGTAAACGGGGACGATAACGTACACGGAAGCGATGACGTCAACGGCAGCAACAACGCCAACGGTAGCGACGAGCTACACGTTAGCGATAACGTTCACGACACCAACAACGTCAACCAGAACAACAACGCCAACCGCCCTCCCGCACCAGCCGATCCAGTCGCCACCCTATCCGCATTGCTGGCTCAGGCGGCGCAGTCAACGGGGTCCGTCCACGCCGCCACGGGCGACGCCACCGAGCCAGCCGATCCATCCGCAACCGAAGGCACGCACCGATTCGCGCCTTCGCTGATGCTCGGCTACGCCGTGCTCTCCGCGCTCGGCTCGAACGAACCCGCGCGCGCGGCGGCGGCATTGCAGGCGTTGCCCGAAGTAGTGAGCATCCAGGAGATCGCGCAGCGGGCCGCGGCGTTCGACCCGAACGCCGAGCACGCCTCGGCCACGACGACGCCTCCTCAGTCACCGCGGAATGGCAACCCTCTCCCGCTGAGCTATGCAGCCGACGCATCCGCCGAGGAAATCACGTCGGAAGACGCAAGCGAAATCACGCAAGACCACGGCAACGTCCGCGTGGCCGATACGCTCGATCCCACTTCGTCTCACGCGCCGGTCAATCAGGCGCACGCGGACGCGTGGCGCATTGCCCGCTCGCTCGCGAACACCCACCTGGGCTTCGACCTACTGAAGAACCTCACTCAAAGCGGCGCATCGGGCGCCGACAATGCGGCCGCGCTCGCGGTGCTGCAAGCATGGCAGGCGTTGCCCGAGCCGCCCGCCGACCTCGATGCGGCGCTCGCCGCCGCGCACGCCACGGTCGACGACAAAGGCAACCTCGCTCCGCGCGTGCTGCGTGCGCTGTCGGGTTCGAGCACGCCGCGCGACGCCGCGGCGCTGTTCGCGTGGCGCCAGGCGTTTCGCAGCGACGCGCCGGGCAGTCCGCTGAAGCAGGCGCAAACGCGGCTGAATCGTTTCGTGACGCGCGGGATGTTGCGGCTCGACAAGGCCAACTGGTTTTTTCAGCGCATGTGGGGCATGAAGAAGTCCGCGTTGCGCAGCATGATGCTCGGCACGTCGAGCGCGGCGCTCGCGTCGTACACGAAAGAGGCGAGCCGTTACGCCGGCGCGCTCAAGGCGGCCAGCGCGACCCTCGCCGCCTCGCTGCGCAACCCGCGTCTCGCGACCGGCGCGCCGGACGGTCCCGAGGCGCGCGCGCGCGAAGCCGCGGCGGCGGCGCTGGAGGCGATTGCCGCGCGGCCCGCGGCGCACATCGGCGATCTCGAACTGGACGAAGCCACCAGGGCCGCGCTGGAAAATCGCGAGCCGGTGCCGAGCGTCGCGCAACGCGACGACGCGCCCTTGCTGCTCGACCTCGGCGCGTTGCGCGACTGCGCGAAGCGCTTTCAGGTCCATCGCTGGCAAGACGTGAAAACCGCGTTCGCGCAAGCCGAGAAGGTCGGCGAGGCCAAGGCGCTCAAGCCCGAGAAATTGGGCCGCGCGGAAGTCAGAACCGTGCTGCGTCAGTTGATCAACGATCTGCAGCAATCGACCCAGGTCGCCTTCGCGGACGGCGCGCGTTACGGCTTCAGCACGCGCGGTCTGTCGGTCTCGGCCACCAAGGGGCTGCATCACCACTTGCCGTTCGGAGGCGAACTCACGGTTGGGCATTACCGCGGCCGCCGCGCTCTCGTGACCCTGCAGCGCAATAACGTCGGCTTCGATATCTTCATCGGCACCGAACATATCAAGCGCTCGCAACTCAAGGTGGGCGCGCGCATCGGCTACGCCAGGCGTCTCGACTGGCTCTGCGGCTTGCGCCTGGGCGGCTCGCTGCGCATCGCGCCGGTCGATCGCGAGTTGCGCGAGCCGCGCGGCGTGATGATCCGCGTCGCGCGCGAGCGTCTGACCGACGAGAACCTCGACTGGGTCGCGATGAAGTACGACGATCCGCGCACCACCGAAACCGTGCTCGACATGGTCGACTTCCTGTTCGAGGAAGCGCGCGAACCGGTGCGCGAGAAGGGCGCCGAAACCTCGCTGTTCGAGCGTCTCGCGGCGCGCATCGGCGATCGCACCGATATTTCGATCGGCTGGCAGGACGGTAAGACCAAGGCGTCGCGCCAGGGCATTCAGGCGACGGGCGGCGCGTCGGTGTCCGGTCCGCAGTCGAAGGGACGCGGCACCTTAGGGCTCGACGGCACGGTGACCGTGGACCTGAACAGCCGCAACGACACGGCCGTCAACGAGGCAACCGGTTCGCTCCGCTACGACCGCCGCACCGTGACATCGAGCGTGCGCGTCTCCACGCAGGGCACGGTCGGCGTCGGCCCGGCGTGGCACAAGGGCGATCTGACGGGCGGGTTGCCGGGCGCGTCGCCGCTCGGCATCGGCGGCGCGTTGCCGGAGCGGCTCGTTGCCGCGCGCGTGATGCTGCCGGAGCGCGAGGGGCGGCTGCTCAATCGCGGCTGCTACGCGGACCAGCAGTTCGCGTCGTTCAACGCCTTTGTCGCGGCGGTCAACAGTTCGCGCGAAGAATGGATCGAGATGTACCGGAACAATCACAACTGCGACTATCCGACGGCGGTCGTCAAGATGAACGCCGACCTCGCGATGCTGCAGAGCCATCAGCGCTCGAATCACACGTTCCTCGTGCGGCGCCGCCTGAAGCCGGAGTACGCGCGGCGCGGCGACGTCTATCGCGCGCTCGAACGCATGCACGATGCCGCCGCGCAAGGGGCGGGCGGCAAGGGCGAGGACTGGTCGCGTCCGCTCGACGCCATGTTGCGCGAGCGCGCGTCGTGGCTGCCGGAGCGGATCGCGGTCAACGAAGTGGCGGGACGCGTGCACAGCACACCGGGCGTGATTACGCCGATCGGCGGCGTCGCTTCGGCAAGCGTGCTCGCGCAGCGTGAACTGCTGCGCTCGAAAGCGTGAGGTGTCGAAGGGCCGGATATCGATGAGTCTGCACGGGTTTCCTCGAAGTGGCGCCGGGTTGCGTCGGCGTTTCTTCGGGTTTCGCGGGGTTGCGCGAGGTTTCGCGAGGTTTCGCGAGGTTTTCGTTAAGGGATGCCATGTTTCGCTGCCGCTGCGAAGGAGAGCACCGGGTGACGCCTAGCATGCTTTCGCGCGCCACCCCGAAACTCTCTTGGAGAAAGACATGACTCGCATCAATTCGGCTCATACGCCGGCGACCGATCACACCTCGGAGGCCGGCTCGTCCGGCGCCGGCCAACCCGCCGCGCGCCGCGGCGGCACGTCGCGCAAGCGCGGCGCCACGTCGCTGGGCGGCACCGGCAGCCCGCAGCCGTCGGCGCCCAAACGCGCCGCCACCGGCGGCGGCGAGACCGCCAATCCGCCGGTGCGGGCCGGCGCGGACAAGCTGCTGCGCGCTCACACACGCTTTTTCGACGACAACAGCGTGTCGGTGCGGGGCTTCGACGTGTCTCCCGCGGGGCCCGGCGCGGCGGGGCAGAAGCGCGCGGTTTCGCAGGCGCTGCGCGGCACGCCCGAGCTGTCCGCCATGCTGACCGCCACCGTCGACACCCTCGCGCAGCATCCGCTGGAGAATGCGCACGCGAGCCGCAACGCGACCGGCGACTGGATGTCCGATTCGCACTTCCACCCGACGAACTACGTGCAGCAGGGCATGGTGCCGCGCGAGATGCTGAAGATGATGGACGAGGTCGGCATCCACCGCAGCGTGATGTCGCCGATCCCGACGGACGTGATGCCGTGCGGCAGCCATGACGAGCACACGCACGCGCCGAACCACAACAAGATTCCCGCCGAGTCGTACTACGTGCAGCAGAAGCACACCAACATTCAGCCGCATGAATTGACGCCCGAGGTCGAGAAGGAAATCACGCAGGGCGCGCACTTGATGCTGAACCAGCAGGTGGACGCCGACACCGCGTTGTTCATGCAGATCGCGCAGCTCTCGCACGCCGAACGCGACCGCCTCGACCCGATGGTGACCGGCCTGCACCTGGGTTCGCCGCTGAGTCCGCAAGCGCTGCTGCTCAAGCTCGCGACGCATCCCGGCATGTTCACCGGCGTGGGCGAGGTGACGATCCACAAGGAACTGGTGCAGCAGCAATACGAGGGATCGCGGCAGGCCAACCTGACCAACAACGTGCAGTCGTTCAAGCAACTGGTGGCGACGGCCGGCGTGATCGGCATGCCGGTGGTGCTGCATTGCGACGTCGATTCGACGGAGAATCAGCGAGCCAACGGCATCGGCCAGCCGCAGTATCTGAACGACCTCAAGAAGCTTTTCGCGTCGCCGGAGACCAGCAAGACCACGCTGATCTGGGCGCATTGCGGCGGTATCGGACGCTTCGTGCGCAAGCCGATCGACCATGCGAACAACCTGCGCACGATCCTCTCCGATCCGCAGATGAGCCACATCCACATCGACATTTCGTGGTCGCGCGTGGCCCGTCAGATCGTCATGAAGACGCAGCCCGACGGCACCGAAGTGCCGGATCACGAATCCGTGCATGCGTGGGCGGCGCTCATCAACGAGTTTCCCGATCGTTTCCTGTTCGGCTCGGACGCGCTCAATCCGCAGGTCAAGGACACCTGGGCGGAAACCGGCAACATGTATAAGCCGCTGCTCGACCAATTGACGCCGGAAGCGCGTGTCGCGGTGAAGACGGGCAACTACGATCGCGTGCTCACGGAGGCGCGTCCGAAGGTGCGGGCATTCGAACGGCACGTGCTGACTCGCGACTTCGTGGAAAAGGGCTTGCGTTCGTCGGGCGACGGCCGCGTCAACGACGGTCCGCACATCGATCCCGAGGCCTTGCGCGCCGCGCGTGATGAAGCGTATACGAACGCGGGTGTCGATCACAACGGGCGTCCGCTGGACGCCGCGGTGCACTGAGCGTTGCCTGGCTGACCGGCGCTCGCGCGTCGGCCGGCGTCGATGAGAAACGCGCCCCGCGGGGCGCGTTTTCTCGTCTTGAGCCCTCCAACGATGAAAGACGCGGTGAGCTTCAGCCTACATTCGCTCGCGGCGTCTCTTCCAACGACGCGCGAATGGCGAGCGCTTCCATTGCGCTTTCGTAGGCCGCACGGAGTTCGAGGAGTGCGATCTTGCCGCTGGCCGTCTCCGGGTTCAGCACACGCTTCTTGCTGAAATAGCGCCGCGTCACGAACTCGACCGTCGCTTGATCTTGTGGCACACCGAGCACCGTGTGCCAAGGGCGCGCCGCATGTGTACCGGCGGTGTGACCGGCGACTTGCGCCGGTTCGCCTTCAACGCGCTGGTTCGAGGCCGCCGACGACGCTCCGCTTGGAGCGTAAGCCGCATGATGGGCATGCGCGGCGGGACCGTAGTGATACGCGGGCGGCGTGTGCCACGGAGCCGCCGAGGGCCAGGCAGGCGGCATCGCGTTCATGCGGCCGCTTTGCGTCGAGACGAAGAACGGCCGCGTCGCGCTCGGATAGAGCCCGAAGCTCAACGTGCGAAAGCGCCCGTTGAAATGGAAGCCGATGTGCATCTGCTTGCCGACGGGACCGTCGCCGGAGCCGTAGCTGAAGCCGAACCGGCTGTTCGCGCCGACTACCCGGCTGTGATAGGAGGGCATGCCCCAGGTCGGCTGCGGTTGCCAGTGCTGCGGTTGCGTGTAGGCCGCGTATCCGTGCGGCGAGAACGCGGACGCCGTTGCGGGATGCGTATGCTGGGCCGTCCAGTTCCAGTTCGAATGATAGGGCGCGTGGTACGGCGCCGCCCACGGTTGCATGTGCGGCGCGTACGCATAGGACGCGTAAGACGCATAGCTCGGCCCGAGATGCGGACCGAAATACGGCACCGGATACGGGTAGGCGGGAGCGTCGTGGCCGCTTTGAGCCTCATGCGAGCCGGCGGTGGTTTGGCCGGGCGCGGCAGGAGTGGTCGCCGTGGTCTCCGTTGTGGTCGCGCTGGTTGCGCTTGGCGGATTGCTCGCGTTGCCGGTCGACGACGCCGTTGCCGTTGCCGGGTGCTCCACCGCTGCATCCCTCTGCGTTGGCGGCGCCGGCCGCTCTTCTGCCTCACGCGCGCGCGCGACGCTGAACCGCGCGGCGGGCGGCGTTTCCTGATCCGCCTGAAAGCGGCGCGAGAAGGCGGCGACGCGATTCGTGATGTCGCTATGCGACAGCGTGCGCCGCAACGTGCGCGGCGCGGGCGCACCCTGCGTTCGCCGCTGCAACGAAGCCGCGCTTCCGGGCCCCTCCTGCAAGCCGGCGCTCAAGGCGCGCGAAGGCCGATTGCCTCGCGCGGCGGCGTGGTCCTGAGCCGGCGCCGTGTCCGGTCTATCGACGGTCGAAATGCTGGGCGAGGAAGTGATTCGATCGGGCATCGGATGCTCCTTGTGCCGCGGATGCGCGCATTCGCGATGTGATGAGCGGCCGGTTTGCGGCTCGCGCGGATATCGGAGCGTAGACCCGCGCGGCCCGCGCCGCCCGCGCGCGCGGCGACGCCGTGGCGCCGCAAACGAAGCGTCGTGACGACTTCGCTGCCGGCGCAGCCGTTTCGCCGCCGTGTCGCGCGGACAAGGGTCGAACTGGCTAACGTCGCGCTATTCATAGAAGCGATTCCAGCCGGATACGGCAAGGCGAGGTCCGATGACAGCAATAATCCAACCGCGCGCGCAAGCGCTTGTCGACACGATTCGCGAGCGCATTGCCGAGGCGGCGCGCGTTTCGGGACTGGCGGCGCGGCACGAAGCCATCTTCGACATCGTGCCCGCGTTGAAGGCGCAAATCGACGCGTCGCTGGCCGGCGACACGCTCGCCGCGGGCCAAGCCCTGCAGTCGCTGCGCGAAGCCTTCGAAGCGTTCAAACGCGACCACGCGATTGCGCGTCTGCCGTACTCGCCGCAAATCGACGCGCGCTATCCGTATCGCGATGAGTTGGCGAACCCGGTTCACATCGTCGCGCTGCGCTCGAAGCAGGGCACGACGGATGCGACGGCGGACTCGCGTCTCGCCGCGGTGCAGCCCTATATCGATCCGGCTCTGCCTGATCGCGTGCGCGCCGAAGCCTATGCGAACGCAATGCACTGTCGCACGATCAGCCCCGCTGACTTGCGCGATGCGCGCGAGCATGCGCTGATCGGCGAGCGCGGCGCGTTCGCGGTGCGGGCGATTCGCGCGGGCGAATGTCTCGGGGTCTACGGCGGACGCCTCATGAGCGCGGCGATGTTTTTTTCCTGCGTCGAGGAGTCGTTCGTGCTCAGCGCGAATTCGGGCGATAGCGTCGCTTTCATCGACGGCGAGAACATTCTGGCGATGGCGAACACGTCTCTCGCCTACGACGCCGAGGGCGTGCCGGTTGCCCAGGCCGATGACGACGGCTACAACATGGAGGCGCAGACGTTCGATGCGTCGTCACGCTGCGGCCGGCACTTTTCGATCCGCGCGTTCTTCGCTCGAAGAGATATCGAGCCCGGCGTCGAACTGAGGTGGAACTATCGCTATTCGCCGGAAATCGTCGAGCATGTCTTTGGCGGCGCGCGGCGGCAAGTGCAACGAGTGCGCGCGAGCGAGCTCTATTCGGGCTGACCCGCGGGCATGCGTGTTCATTCGTGGAAGCGTTGCTGCCGGCCGCCGTGCTTCGATCCGGCGCGTCGGCCGATATAAGGCGCATGCGCCGAAGCGCGCGTGCGTGAAACGATGCGTCAGTCGGAGCGGTCGCGTTTCGCCGACCGCTCCGCGAGCGCTTCCTTGATGGCGACGCACAGACGGAAGGCGACGATTTGCGCCTCGCCGCCGGCCCGCTCGACGGCGTCGGCCTCCTGGCGTTCGAGCGCGCGTTCGTATTCGCGCAACACGGCGATGTCGTCGCCCGATGTTCCGAGGCATTGCGCCGTGCCCGTGAGTTGGCGAGCGATCGACAGCGCATCCGCATAGCGGTGTTCGGACAGACACAGGTCGAGTTGCGCGCAGTAGCCGCGAATCTGCTCGAAGTGTTTTTCGAGCAACGCGGCAAACTGCTCCGGCGGATAAGTGAGTGCGAGCCGGGGCGCATCGCCGTCGACGTCGCGCGGTTCGCCGGCACGGGACGAGCGCTTCAAAGGTTTCATGTATCGAAGAGTATTCAGCAATTCATCATATGTAACGGGCTCGGCTCGCAGTCGACGCGACAGCCGACAATCGACGTAACGATACATCGGTTGGCCGCGCCGCGCAGCTTGCGTGCCCGCGAGAAGCCCCGTTCGCCGCGCTGCAATGCGAGGTTCATCAACGGCCTGGCGCCGATGCGCCGCGGCAGCGCAAACCTCGATTGTCCCATCGCATCACTGGCATCCGCGCCACGGGGACCGAACCCCCGCGCATCCAGCCGAACCGCAAGCACGACGCGCCGCGCCGCGCGTCGATGTCGATGTGGCGCTCCGGCAAGGATGCGTTCCGCGATCCGCACCGTTTTATTTTTGCCGCGCCGCAACTTTAGGGGCGGCGGCGGGCACTTACGTCCAAACATTGGGATCAGGACGTTCGAGGACAGCCGCATGCCGAGCCAGGGAGTCAACCAGAGCCGCGTTTTAGCCGCCGCGCGCGGCGCGGGAAAACCGCTCGACCGCCGGCCGGCGCGGGCCGGTTTCAGGAGGAGCGACAAGTGAATCCTCCGGTCGATAGGGACGCTGTGCATCGGCACGCATGGGAGTTGATTCCCTGGGTGCTCAACGGCAGCGCGTCGGAACACCAGCGCCGTGCCGTCGAGGCGCATCTGCGGGAGTGCGCGCGGTGCCGGGCCGAGTGGGAATTTCAGCGCAAGGTTTACATCGCGATGTCGACGGAGGAACAGTCGACGGACGCGGCCGCCGACAGTGCCGCCGAGCGCGGTCTTGCGCATTTCTGGCAGCGTTTCGACGATGCCGGTCAACACTCGCCCGCGCCGTCGGCGAAACTGGCCGGCTGGGCCTCGCGCGGGCGCCTCGCGGTGTTGTCGTATGGGCTCGCCGCCGCAGTGCTGCTCCAGGCCGGCGCGCTGGCCGTGTTGGGCGGGCAATGGTTCAGCCGGCTGCCCCCTTCGCAATATCGCACGCTGTCGCAGGCCGAGGACACGAGCGCGGCGCCGACCGTGCGGCTCGTGGTCGATCCGGCCATGCCGATCGGTCGGCTGCAGTCCGTTCTGGCTCAGTTGCAATTGCAGATCGTCGCGGGGCCGAGCGAAGCCGGCGTCTATTCGCTCGCGTCGATGCAGGCCAATGCCGATACGTCGAAGCAGATCGCCGTGCTGCGCGCCACCCCCGGCGTGCGTTTTGCCGAGCCTGTGGGACGAGCCGCCGCCACGCCTTGACGACGTGAACGCTTGGCCCGCGCGGGTTCCGGTGCGGAGCCTGGCGCCCGCGGTGCAATGGCGCGGCGCTTTGCAGCCGCTTCCTGAGCGCTTCCCCCTCGCGCCTTCAGATGCAGGGTCCGGCGGCCGTCCGGTCCCGCCTGACGGGCGCTCTCCCGCCGCGCGTCGTTTCAATCGCCTGTTTCAGCGAAGATCCGTAGTTTTAATTCCGTCGCAAAGATGTTCAGATGATGCGTTTCGGAGACGCTTCTCCCCGGCGGGTTGGGCGCCATTCATCACCAAAGCCACTTAATCGGGCCGGTTTTCTTCGTTTGTCCGTCCCGCGCTCCGGCCATACCCTCTACGCATCGGGCGACGTCGTCGTCCCGACCTCGGTGTCTTCTTTCATCCCAGGAGCGGAGCGTAACGTCATGGCCAAGCTGCTGTACATCGAATGCTCGCCGCGCAAGCAGCATTCGGCATCCATTGAAGTGTGCAATGCGTTTCTCGACGCGTACCGAGCCGCGCATCCCGGCGACGCGATCGAGACGCTGGACATCTGGGCGCTCACGCTGCCCGAGTTCGACGGCGACGCGCTGGCGGCCAAGTACGCCGGTCTGCGTGGCGACGCATTGACGCCGCAGCAGGCGTCGGCGTGGCGGCAAATCGAAGCGCTCGCGGCGCCGTTTCACGAGGCCGACAAACTGCTGTTCGGCGTGCCGCTGTGGAATTTCGGCATACCGTACCGCCTCAAGCAACTGATCGACGTGATCTCGCAGAAAGACGTGCTGTTCACGTTCGACGGCGCGGGCTTTAGCGGCAAGCTGGCCGGCAAGAAGGCGGCGGTTGTTTACGCGCGCGGCCTGGATTACGCGTCGCCGGGGTCCTTCACGCCGGCGCGTGAGTACGACCTGCAACGGCCGTACATGGAGATGTGGCTGAAATTCGTCGGCGTGACGGACGTGCAGCCGATCGTGGTGGAGAAGACGCTTTTCGGGGCGGACGGCGAGCCCGACCGCGCCGCGGCGCTCGGCGCCGCGCGCACGTTGGCGCGCGATTTTTGACGCGGCATGCTGGCAGCTTGCGCTCGCGTGCTGTCGGGGCGAACTTGCGTTAGTTCGGATCGCCAGGAGTAGGCAGCACCGCGTTGCAGATTTCATCGACGGTGGCGGGCGCGGCATGGGGCGCGGCGAACACGGTGAATTCCACCTTCGGCAGCGCCGGCAGCCGCGGCTCGCCGGCGAGCGTCTGGAGTCCGCCTCCCAACTGGCCGCGCACGGCCGGCATCACGGCGAAGCCGGCCAGTGCCGCGGCGCGCAGCCCCGCGCTGCTCGGGCAGACCATCGCGATGCGGCAGCTTACGCCGGCTTGCGCGAGCGCGGTGAGCGCCGCTTCGCGATAGGGGCAGGGCTCGGGAAAGAGTGCCAGCGGCACCGGCAGCGCAGGGTCGAGCGCCGCGCCTTCGGCGAACGCCCAGACGAGCGGTTCGCGCCACAGCAGGCGGCCGGGGCGCGCGTCGTGGCAGCGGCCGCCGATCACCAGATCGAGTTCGCCTTCGTCCATGATTTGCAGCAGATGCGCGGGAATGCCGACTCTGACGTCGACCGTCAGGCCGGGGCGGCTGGCGGCGAATCGCTGCAGCGCCTGCATCAACGCGGCGCTGACGATGTCCTCGGAGAGCCCGATGCGCATCGGACCTCGGGGCGACACGCGGGTCAGTTGCGTGAGCGCGTCCTGATTGAGCGCGAGGATGGCGCGCGCGTAGCCCATCAGCAATTCGCCGTCCGATGTCAGCGTGACGGAACGCGTGGTGCGAAACAGCAGGCTTTTTCCGGCCTGTTCCTCGAGCCGCCGCAAGTGCGCGCTGATCGCGGATTGGGTCAGATGCAAACGGTTCGCCGCGCGCGTGAAGCCGCCTTCCTGAACGACGGTCACGAAGGATCGCAGAAGCACGGTATCAAACATGGTTCACTCGAAACGCTCCCTGAAGTCCGACGATGTTACTTTCAATTCACGAAGACAGGCTGGGATAGTGTGACGAGGACGGATCGCTTACCGCTTTACTCTCACGTTCACCGGAGCAGTCCAATGCATGGCTTTTCGGTACCGTTGATCGACATGGAGCGCCGCCAGGCCGGCGGGCAACCCGCCGCGGCGGGAGCCGCGCAGACCGCCGACGCGCCGCCGGAATTGATCTGGCATACGGATCGCGATCTCGCGGCGGATTCCACCGCGCGCCGCCCGGACGCGCAATCGCATCTGATCCGGGAACTGGCGTCGGCGGCCACGCCGGCGGAGCGCATGCGGCTTTTCGCGGGCTTGCTGCGGATCATCGGCTTCAATACGGTCGCTTATGTGACGCTGCAAGTCGTCAACGAGCGGGTGGCGCGCGCGTTCATGGTGGAGGGCCTGGTGCCGGCGCAGTTTCGCGGCAATTACTTCCACGAACGTTATTTCGAAGTCGATCCTCGCCTCGCGATCGGCCGTGCGCATGCGCCGCCGGTCGTGTGGGACCTGTCGCAACTGAACAAGGCGTGCAGGAGCCGCGGCCGCGATCCGCGCGCGAACCGCTTCCTGCAGGAGATGGACGCCGACGGCATGCGCTCGGGCATCATGCTCGGCCTGCCGGTTCCATCGAGCGGTTTCCAGGTGATCGTCAGTTTCACGTCGATGAACCCGAGGAACAAGTGGATCGACAGCAGCATCCTCGCGCAGACGCTTGGGCTCGGTTTATCGCTGCATCAGCTTGCGGCCGCGTACCGGCGCACGATCGCGCGGCAGTCCGTGGGGGCGACGGTGTCGGAGAGGCAGCGGGAGATTCTGCTGTGCGTGGCGTCCGGTCTGTCGGACAAGCAGATCGCGTTGCGGCTGCATACGAGCGTGCATAACGTCGACTATCACTTGCGGCTGCTGCGCAAAACGTATGGCGTTCGCCATCGCTCGGAGCTGGCGTATCTGGCGGGACGTTTGCGCTTGAATGGATGAACGCGAACGTCCGTGCGCGATCGTGCTGCATGGCCTCCTCACGCGCCGCACGAGCGCGCTGACGTCACGAGGTCGGCATCTGCCCCGCCAGAAAAGCCAGTTGCGTGCGGTTGGTCACGCCGCATTTCTGGCGCAGCCGCCGCAGATGGTAGTCGACGTTGTGCGCGGTGATATGCATGCGCAACGCGATTTCCTTGTCGGACAGGCCGGCCGCCAGGAAGCCGAGAATGCGCATCTGCGGCGCCGATAATTCGGCTGCCGATTCGCGCCGGTTGATCGCGCGCACATACGCCGAAAAGCGCTGATGCACCGACAGGCCCAACGTCAACGACTGCACCACGACGCTGTCGGTGATCCATCCCGCCTGCTCGCTCGGCGCGGCGAAACTGATGATCGAGCGCAGCCGCGTGTGCGGAATCGGCAGGCCGAAGATCAGGCCGCTGCCGATGCCGCCGTCGCGCATCTCGTCGAACATCGCGCGCATGCCCGGCGGTGAGCCCGCGCGGCGCCACGCTTCGACGAGCCGCCGCCGGTCCCAGACGTGCGGCGCGCTGCCTGTCAGCGCGGCGGCGAAGCGCGGATCATGACGGTGATAGCCGGCTTCGAAATAGTGCGGCGCGAGATTCGCCGACAGATAGCTGCGCGGAAAATAAAGACGCTCCGGGCGGCCCTGCGCGTCGAGCTTCACCGTCAGATAGCCGAGTTCGCTGAAGCCGACGAGGCGCAGCATGCCGCGCACGAGGCGCATCCGCTCGTCGGTATTGCGGGCGGCGCCGAGGTTGGCGGCGATATGGGTTTCGCCGCCCAGTTCGTCGCGGCGGATCGTGCCCAGCAGTTCCGCTTCGTCGAAGTAGCTGATGTCAGGCGTGTCGACGGCTCGCGCCGTGACCGCCGCCTCGCTCGCCGAGGCCGACGGCTTGCGGTCGTAGCCGCTCATCGCCATGCGGCGCACCGCGAGGCCCGCAGGCTCGTTCAGAACCTCCGTTCCGTATGTCATACGCTCCCCCTGTTGTCGTTATGGACACACCTCGGCCCCGGCGAATCGTGTCGCCGGATGTCCCGTAGCCAGGTGGTGGTGCGGCCGTCCGCGTGACAGCGGCCGCGAGCGTACAGCGTCAGTCGCCGAGAATGCAGCCCGCGATATACGCGAGCTGCACGCGGTTCTGCGCGTTATAGATTTTCTTCAGTTGCCGCAAGTGATAGCCGACGTTGTGCGCCGACATCGACAGGGATTCGGCCATTTCACGATCGCTCAAGCCCTGCGTGACGAAGCGCAGGATCGAACGCTGCACGTCGTTGAGCGTATCGGCCGTCAGCGAGGGCAGCAGACTGCGCGCGCGCGCCTCGATGAAGGTGTGCAGGCCCACGCCGATTGCGTACGCTTCGCCGAGCGTGGTGTCCGCGATCCAGCCGCGACCCGTTTGCGTGCTCGACAGCGTGATGATGCAGTGCTCGAGCGGATTGCCGGTGGCGAGGCCGACACTCACGCCGCTCTGCAGGCCCGCCTGCTTCGCCGCATGGCTGAAGCGGCGCGCGAAGGCTTCGCAGCGCTCGGCCATCGGCGTGGAAAACATCGATTCCAGATCCCACGCGAACGGCCATTCGAAACGGCACGCATAGGCCACGCGCGGATCGATTTGGAAGAACTGCTCGCGCCCATAGCGCTCGGCCCAGCCGGGCGGCGAGTAAGTGTCGAACCAGGCGGCGCGGCTGACGAATTCGCCAATCCGCACGATATGGCAATAGCAGAGCGAGTCGAACCCCGCGCGCTGGATCACTTCACGCATGAGCGCTTGCCGTGCCTCGCTGCCCGGTGCTTCGAGCAACTGCCGGCCGATACCGGCCAGCCCCTGCCCACCGGCGCTCAGCGCCGTGTCCGGCGCCGCCTGTGCGCCCTCGTGATCGAGTTGGGTATCGCCGAAGGTGAATAAAGCGGTGTGCTCTTCGCCCGTTTCGCTCATTGATTGATTTTCCGCTGGAACTTCGTGTTCCGTTTTGCCGCTCCGCAAGCGCCCGACAGGCCTACGCGGAGCTGGCTCGCGCTCGCGCCGATTCGGGCAAGCGAGCGCCGGGACGTGGCTCAATTCTAGAAGCGAATAAATCGTCCGACAATTGGCACTCGCGTAGTTTTCGGAGTGTGCAGGGGTTTCGGGTGACGTAAAACTACGAACTCGCGTGACGAAACCGCAATGGCGAGTTAATTCGAAGGCGCCGCGGGAACGATATGCCGATTGATTTAACGAAAGCCGTTAATTCGGCAGATTTTACGGTTTGCCACATTTTTATTAAAGCATTTCTGGTTTCAGGTATGACGCGTGCGGTTCGTGCCTTCAGATGATCGCGGTTGTGCGATCGCGGTTTCTTTAACTCATTGCGCTCGAAATGGAGCCTGTGATGTTCGTTGTCTATTGGCTCGAAAGTGGACTCGACAGCGCGAGCGGCAACCCCGGACAGGAATCCGCCCGCTTCAGGCGCTTCGACCCTGGCGCGCTCGCGGAAGCGCTCAAATTCACCGAGGTTTTACGCAATGCCCAATTGCAAGGCGGCGGCGTCAGCTTTGTGACGTTGTGCAGCGAGAATCCGCAATCGGTTGGACGCTCGGGCGCAGCGGACCCACCCGCGGACTATGCATGGAAGAAGCGCCGTTCATAGCGCGAGTGGAAGCCTGTGCCTTCTCCTCGCGGCTTCGCGGCGGCGCGCAAGCGCGCCGCTCATTCGATGGCGAGGTTGCCCGCGGAACTGGTTCCGGGCGCATCGGTCGCGACCGCGAGCCCCGTTTCGTACGCAAACCGGAACAGATCGGCGTCGCGGTCGATACCGAGCTTGCGCATTGCCCGCGTCTTCTGCGAGCTGATGGTCTGCTTCGTGCGATGAAGCCGCTCCGCGATTTCGTTGACGGACATGCCGGATACAAAAAGCCGCACCACTTCCATTTCACGCGTGGTCAGCGTGCGCGTGCGTGCGCTCGCGTTAGAGGCGAGTTCGGCGTGTGCGCCCTCGGGCGCGCGCGACGTGAGGCGGAAGTACGTGGCGCCCGCGTACACGGCATGAATCGCCGAGATCACGTGACCGGTGTCATGCGATTTGCCCAATACCCCATGCACCCCGAGGTTGGCGATCTCCTGAGCGATAGCGGGGTTTTCTATGGTTGTGAAGACCACGATCTTGAGCGCCGGATAAGTCCTTCGCAGGTAAGCGAGAAGGGTCATGCCGTCGCCATACTCGCCGCCGGGCATTGCGTAGTCGGTGATGACGACGTCGCAGGGCACCGCGTTCAGCAGCCTGATACGTTCGCCCGAATCTCCGGCGGTACCCACGACGTCCAGCGTGGGAAGCACGGACAGCGCATGTTTGATACCCGAAAGCAGTGCCGGATGATCGTCGGCGAGTACGACACGAATCTTCATCGTGCTCATGTGGACCCCCGCAGAATATAAGAATGAATGTAGGCGGACTGGCTCGTGACTGTACCCGAAATTGACCCTCAGATGAACGACCGTGTGTCGAACATCGAAAGCGGCGCGTCGGGTGGCGGCACGATCGATCCGTCGCTGCCGGGCAGCGGCGATGGCAGTGTGCAGGTGGGCTCAAACGCGAACGCGTCGGGTTCGAACAGCACGGCGCTCGGCAACGGCGCGGTGGCAACGGGCATCAACAGCACGGCCACGGGTGTCGGCGCGACGGCGTCGGGTAGCAGCAGCACGGCGAACGGTGCGGGCGCAATGGCATCGGGTGAGAACAGCACGGCACTGGGCGCGAACGCCAGCGCGAATGGAAACAACTCCGTCGCACTGGGCGCGGGTTCGGTGGCGGATCGGGACAACAGCGTCTCGGTGGGCTCGATCGGCAACGAACGCCAGATCACCAACGTCGCGGCGGGCACCGCACCGACCGATGCGGTCAACGTGCAGCAGATGAACGACCAGATCGGCAGCGTGCGCTCCGACATGGAAGGCTATCGCCGCGACTCGAACGCGGGAACGGCGTCCGCCGTCGCACTGAGCATGCTGCCGCAGGCACCGGCTGCCGGAAAGAGCGTGGTGGGCATGTCGGGCGGCACATATGGCGGACAGTCGGCAGTCGCATTCGGTCTGTCGACCTACACGCCTAACGGCAAGTGGATCCTGAAGGGCGGTGGTTCGACCAACTCGCGCGGCACGGTAGCGGTCGGCGCTAGTGCCGGGTATGTCTGGTAATTCGCCGATGACCTGACTGCTGCATGCAGTCATTGCAGGGCCAAGGACGTTCGAGAAATCGGCGTCCTTTTTTTATGGAGTCGAGGTTTTGTCGCGGTGCCGGCAATGCTCCCCTTGTTTCCCGCGTTACCTGCTCGTGCATTCCCTCCACCTCCTCGACGTGGCTGGCACTGCTGACTTCGTCGTTCAAAACGTGACCACGCCGCCGCGTGTTTCGAAGCAGGCGCGGACACTTCGTCAGCACCATTAGATGCGCCCCGCATTGGTGCGGCATCCTGCCTTCGTCTATCGGCAGCCGCACGATTGATCTAGGTCACAACAGACCAAAGCCGCACGCGTACGCTGCACGAGTTGCATGCGTTATCGGTGCGCGCACGAATCATCGAGCCCGCCAGCAGCCTGCGGGGCAGCCGCTAGCGCGGCTCAATCAATGTAGCAACGGAGGACGGTGTCATGGACGCAGCCACGCAATTGGCGCGCAGTCAGGAAATTGCCGGGAAAGTCGCGTGCGTGCTGGAAAAGCGCACGCAGAACGCAATGGAGCAATACGGGAAACGGTTGCGCGCAGCCGTCGACGGCGACGCCGGCAGCGACCAGAGCGTGACCTCATTCGCGGCGCAACTCAACCCCTTGAGCGCATGGCATTACGCCGTCGACGTCGCACAGCGCTCGCTGCTGTTCTGGGACACGATGCGCGAGCGCGGCACGCAATACGTCGAACGCGCTTCGCAGGAACTCAAGCCCGCGCTTCATTTCGACTACGACATCGTGCTCGACGCGAGGCATTTCCCGCGCCCCGTCAATTACGCGCTGCTGTATATCAAGCCGCCCGAAGGCGTGATCGTCGACGCGAAAAAGCGGCCTTATCTGATCATCGATCCGCGCGCCGGCCACGGTCCGGGCATTGGCGGCTTCAGAGACGATTCGCAGGTCGGCGTCGCGCTGCGCGCGGGCCACCCCGTGTACTTCGTCGTGTTCTTCCAGAACCCCGAACCCGGCCAGACCCTGCTCGACGTATGCGCCGCCGAACAGGAGTTCGTCAGGAAGGTGCGTGCGCTGCATCCCGACAGCGCGAAGCCGGCCATCATCGGCAACTGCCAGGGCGGCTGGGCCGCGATGATGCTCGCGAGTTCGTCGGCGGAGGATACCGGTCCCGTCGTCATCAACGGCGCGCCGATGTCGTACTGGAGCGGCGCGTGGAGCGACGGCGCAGGCGACAATCCGATGCGCTATGCGGGCGGGATACTGGGCGGCACGTGGCTCGCGTCGTTTTCGTCCGATCTCGGCAACGGCAAGTTCGATGGCGCCTATCTCGTGCAGAACTTCGAGAACCTGAACCCGGCCAACACGTTGTGGGACAAGTACTACCACGTCTACGACAACATCGACACGGAGCCGCCACGCTTTCTGGAATTCGAGCGCTGGTGGGGCGGCTACTACCTGATGAACCGCGAAGAGATCGAGTGGATCACGCGCAATCTGTTCATCGGCAACAAGCTCTGGTCGGGCGAAGTGCGCGGCGTTTCGGGCAAGGCGTTCGACCTGCGCGAGATCCGCTCGCCGATCATCCTGTTCGCCTCGATGGGCGACAACATCACGCCGCCGCAGCAGGCCTTCAACTGGGTGACCGATCTCTATGGCAGCACCGAGGAAATCAAGGCGCGCGGCCAGGTCATCATCGGGCTGATGGACCAGGAGGCCGGACATCTTGGCGTTTTCGTGTCGGGCAAGGTGGCGAAGAAGCAGCATGCGCAGATTGTCAACGTGCTCGAGATGATCGAGACGCTCGCGCCGGGCCTCTACGCGATGCTGATCGACGAGGTGAACGGCGCCGACGGGAAGGTCGCTTACGAGGTGACATTCGTCGAACATCGTCTCGAAGAAATCGCGCAGCATTTCAACCGCTTCAAGCGCGAGGACGAAAAGCCGTTCGAAGCCGTTGCCGAGCTTTCCGAATTCAACCAGCGCGCCTATGAATTGTTCATGCAGCCCTACGTTCAGTGGATGTCGAACGAGACCACTGCGCGATGCCTGCGCCAGTTTCATCCGCTACGCTTTCAGCGCTGGGCCTTTTCGGATCTGAATCCGTGGCTTGCCTGGCTGCGCCCGGCGGCTGAAGCGGTCAAGGCGAACCGGCAGCATGCCGACGATATCGCGCCGTGGCGCGCGCTCGAACATCGCGGCGCGGAAATCGTCAGCGCCTCGCTCGACCACTATCGGGCGATGCGCGACGCCGGCACCGAGTCGCTGTTCTTCAGCCTCTACACCGCGCCCTTCCTGCTTCATTTCGCGCAACGGTATCGCAGTCGCGAGATCGCCGTGTCCACGGCTACTAATCCGCGCGAACTGCCTTTCGTGAAGGAGGCATTGGCGTCAATCGCGCAGGGCGGCTACGACGAAGCGGTTGCGCGCGCGGCCTTCCTGCTTGGACGCAGCGGCGAGCCGCTCTCGCTTGCCCGGCTTGCGACGCAGCGTGAACTGGCTGAAGCCTACGCCGAATATCTGCCGAGCTTGCCGCCCGATCAGTGGCGGCGCGTTCGCGGCGAACAGGAACTCATCGCGACTTATGAGCCGCAACAGGCCATCGCGACGCTTCCCGCGCTGCTCGCCAAACCGGACGACCGCCAGCGGCTGCTGACGTTGCTGGACAGTCTGCTGGCCGACACGCGCGTGCAAAGCGTGCCGCCGACCGCGCACCAATGGGACGCGTTGCAACGCATTCGCGCGGTGCTCGGCGCGGCTCCCGCGGTGCGGCCAGAGCACGCTCTGTCATGAGCGTGCCCATATTTCCCACTGAGGACTCGTCCGTGGAACCCAGACACGCGAAGTATCGCCAGCTCATTGCCCACTGTCAGACACTCGCGCCGATGCCCACGGCCGTGGTCCATCCATGCGACAGAAGCTCGCTGGAAGGCGCCGTGGAAGCGGCGCGCAGCGGCCTGATCGTGCCGATCCTCGTCGGGCCGCGCGCTCGCATCGAATCGCTTGCCGCCGAGTGCAAGCTTTCGATTAGCGATTATCAGATCGTCGACGCGCCGTTCAGCGAGGCCTCGGCAGCCGCGGCCACGCAACTGGTGCGCGAGGGCAAGGCCGAGGCGCTGATGAAAGGCAGCCTTCACACCGACGAGCTCATGGCCGAGGTCGTCCGGCGCGATGCGGGGCTGCGCACCGGCCGGCGCGTCAGCCATTGCTTCGTGATGGACGTGCCCGCCCACGCGGACGCGCTGATCGTCACCGACGCCGCCGTGAACATCGCGCCGACGCTGGAGGAAAAGGTCGACATCCTGCAAAACGCGATCGACCTTGCGCACGCGCTTCAGTTTCCGGAGGTACGGGTGGCGATTCTCTCGGCCATGGAGACCGTCAGCCCAAAGGTGCCCTCGACCATCGAAGCCGCCGCGCTATGCAAGATGGTGGATCGGCGGCAGATCACGGGTGCGCTCGTCGACGGCCCGCTTGCGCTCGATAACGCCATCGACCCCGAGGCCGCGCGCATCAAGCAGATCGATTCGCCCGTGGCCGGGCGCGCCAATGTCCTCATGGTGCCCGACCTCGAAGCGGGCAACATGCTTGCCAAGAGCCTGTCGTTCCTCGCGGGCGCGGACGCGGCCGGCATCGTGCTCGGAGCGCGTGTGCCGATCATCCTGACGAGCCGCGCGGATTCGCTCATTACGCGACTCGCCTCCTGTGCGGTGGCGGTGCTCGTCGCGCAGGCGCGGCGCGAAGCCGCGAAGATCGTCGGGTGACGTCATGGCAGATGTGATTCTGGTTCTGAACGCAGGCTCGTCGAGCATCAAGTTCTCCGCATTCGAGGAGCAGGGCGACGCGCTCGATCTGGTCGTGCATGGCCAGGTCGAGGGCCTGTACACGAGCACCGCGCGGTTCGAAGCCGTCGACCGTCACGGCGAGCACCATGCGAGTGAACGGAGCGACGGCGGCGAGCTGGACCACCGGCAAGGATTGGAGATTATCGGCGCGTTCCTGAGCGAGCATCGCGAAGGGCACAGCCTCGTCGCGATCGGCCATCGCGTCGTACACGGCGGGCAGCGCTTCAGCGGTCCCGTGCGAGTCACGCCTGACATAACGGACGAGTTGGAGAAGCTTACGCCGCTCGCGCCGCTGCATCAGCCGCACAACCTGAAGGCCGTCCGCATTCTCGGCGAATTGCAACCGGGCGTGCCTCAGGTGGCGTGCTTCGATACGGCTTTTCATCGCACGCAACCCGAGGTGGCCCAGGCGTTCGCGCTGCCCAGATCGATCACCGGCCTGGGCGTGCGGCGCTACGGCTTTCATGGGCTTTCCTACGAGTACATCGCGAGTGTGCTGCCCGACGTCGCGCCGAAGGCGGCAAGCGGACGCACCGTGGTCGCGCACCTTGGCAACGGCGCGAGCATGTGCGCGCTCGTGGCGGGCAGGAGCGTGGCGAGCACGATGGGTTTCACCGCCGTGGACGGATTGCCGATGGGTACGCGGTGCGGCAGCCTGGACCCCGGCGTCGTGCTCTACCTGATGGAAGCGCTCGGAATGGATGCGCATGCCGTCGAGGATCTGATCTATCGCCGCTCGGGTCTGCTCGGCGTATCCGGCGTATCGAGCGACATGCGCGTGCTGCTCGCCAGCGACGATCCTCACGCCCATTTCGCCATCGAGCTTTACATCTACCGCATATCGCGCGAGCTTGGCGCGCTTGCCGCGGCAATGGACGGGATCGACGCGCTGGTTTTCACGGCGGGAATCGGCGAGCATGCGGCGGCGATTCGCGAGGGCGTGGTGCGGCACGCGGCCTGGCTCGGCGCGGAACTCGACGCCGAAGCGAACCGCAACGGCGGAGCGCTCATCACCACGGCATCGAGCCGGATGTCGGCGTGGGTCATCCCGACCAACGAAGAGCTGATGATCGCGCGCCATACGCGCGAGGTTCTCAAATGAAGGAGCAACGTCATGTCGTCTGAACCCGCCGAGGGATTACGTCCTGTACTAGCGGGCATGAAAGCGCTGGTCACCGGCATTGCCAACGAACACTCGATTGCATACGGTTGCGCCAAGGCGTTTCGCGAGCTCGGCGCGGATCTGGCCATCACCTACGCCTCGGAGAAGGCGAAGCCTTATGTCGAACCGTTGGCGAGCGAGCTTGGCGCAGAGCTTCTGCTGCCGCTCGATGTCGGTGACGCGGCGCAGCTTCAATCGGTATTCGGGCAGATCGGGCAGCGCTGGGGACGTCTCGACATTCTGCTGCACTCCATCGCGTGGGCGCCGAAAGACGATCTGCATGGCGGACTGCTGCATTGCTCCAGCGAGGGCTTTGCGCGCGCGATGGACATTTCGTGTCATTCATTCGTGCGCATGGCGGCGCTTGCCGCGCCGCTCATGGACCAGGGCGGCACCCTGCTCACGATGAGCTATTACGGCGCCAACAAGGTCGTGCCGAACTACAGCGTGATGGGGCCGGTGAAGGCCGCGCTCGAAGCCTGCACGCGCTACCTCGCCTATGAGCTCGGACCGAAGGGCATTCGCGTGCATGCGATTTCGCCGGGTCCGCTCAAGACGCGGGCGGCCTCCGGCCTCAAGGACTTCGACCTGCTCCTCAACGAGGCGGTCGAACGCGCGCCGCTCGGCGAGCTGGTCGACATCATGGATGTGGGCTACACCTGCGCGTTTCTCGCCACGCCCTACGCGCGGCGGGTTTCCGGCGAAACGCTGTATGTCGACGGCGGCGTCAACATCATGGCCTGATCTGGCTTTGGAGAGAAAACATCATGGCTGAGCTTTTACTGGGTAATGTCGAAGAAAGCGTTCTGGACGAGGAAATCAGCGAGTTCCTGCAGAGATACGGCTTCCCTCCGTTCGATTCGATCGAGCGCGTGCCCGCGGGAATCGGACGGCCCGTCGCGCTGCTAATGTTCAGCAACCTTTCGGCGGAGGCACTCAACCTGCTCCGGTCGAGAATTCACAACATGTTCTGGAAGAATCACACCATCACTGCGCAGATCCTGCTGGAACGGGAAGACTGAGCCGCAAAAGAGGGCGACCAATGAGCATTCTGATCAGGCTGTTTCATCGTGAAGGCGCATCGGAAAAGCACACCCGGAATTCCGCACAGGTGAGCGACACCATCGAGCGCATTGCAAAACTGACTCCGCAGTTGCGGCTCGCGGAGCATTATCGTGAGCGCCTCGCGGCGTCGGTCACGACTTCGCTCGACTATGTCCGGGCATTGGTGGACGACATGCCGCCGGCACGCGAGGCGAGCGCATCCGCCTGGATGACGGACCCGTATATTCGGGCCTTTTTCGCCACGCCGGAAGAGGTGCCGCGCGTCCTGAGTCATGCCACTGAACTGCATGCCTATTTCGATGCCCACCCCTTGGCGAACGAGGTCTTCGCCGTGCTCGGCATGTCGATGACTGAACGGCGGACATTCGGCGTGGCGCAACGCGAATCGACGGCGCGTACCGACGTGCAACTCACCACCGTGAGCTTCAGCGATCACCGGGCACGCGTATGCGCCGACACCGAAGACACGCTTCGAGAGGAGATCGTGCGCCGTGTGGTGGATCAGCTCGTGCTCGTCGCCATCGAACGAATCGGGGCGGACGTGTCGCGCCGCGGCGAGCTCGAGCAGGAGCGTGCGCTGCTCAAGACGCGCCTGGCTCTGTTGCAGCGGCAAGGCAGCGGGATGAGCGCCGTGTTGGGCGCGCAGCCGTTGTCCAGTTTCGTGGAGGTGGCGCACCTGCAAGCGGAGCTGGAAAAGAACGACGCGGAGATGGCGCGTCTGGGACTCGCGACCGAGGCGATCGACCGTCGTCTGGAGACTATTGCCGAGGTACTCGGCTCGCCTGCGGAACACCTGCATGTAGTCAAGCGGGAACTGCGGCTCGATCACATGAACGTGATCGCGGAGAACGGATACGCTCGCGAGGGCGCAACGATCGAATTGAGGCTCGCAAGCATGCCGGAAACAGCGGGTGCGATGCGGGCGTTTGCGCTGGTGCGATTCGCACGCGTCGATTTACTGCCGGCGCCCAGCATGGCCGATGAAGAGCGAAAGTTCCTGGTCTGACGCCGCCGCGAACGCTATCGCATCGTGTGTCGGGGTGCCTTAAGCGTCAAAGGGGCGAATGTGTGAATGAAGGGCGGCGGCTAAACCTCTGATCGTTGACGAGGCTCGAGATGCGACGTCACCCAACGCCGCGTGATGTATCGCCCTTCCCGGTTCAGCGCCGCGTCGTTGGTCATGACGCGCGCCGGGCTACCGGCGACGGTTACGCCTGCGACCACGTCTCTCGTCACTACGCTGCCCGCTCCGATCGTGACGTTGTCGCCGATAGTCACTGCTTCGACGATGCAGACGTTAGGGCCGATATATACGTTGTTCCCAATCGTGGCGGCCTTGCCGTGATTGCTGCCAATCGTGGTGCATTGGGAAATATTGCAATTCGAACCGAACACGGCGGTTTCATTGACCACGATGCCGCCAAAATGCGAAATGAAGAAGCCCGGACCAATCGTGGTTCCAACGGGAATGACGATTCCAAATTTTCGTTGAGTCGCACGCAACTTTGCCCGAAGCATGAAACCGATTACGCCGTTCCGGTGAGCGCTCGCCAGGCGAAACCAGAACATGTAGTTGAAGCCCTCGTTGCCAATGAACTTCCTCATGAAGCATTTCAAGTCGATTCGCCCCGCCACGCGAAAGAGGTCGCTTTTTATCAGTTCAATAGTTGTTTTCATCGTTTTTGGCAACCGTTGAAAAGTCTTCACCTCCGGTACCTTATACCCATTCGACGCCAGGATATGTGAGGTACAAAACCATCCGTGGGAAGTAAAAGCAGGCCCCTGCCCCCTAGCGTAACGAGCATGCGGCGAATCCATTTGCGGCGAATCGCACCATCGGTACAGCAAGGAACTCAACCACGTTGCCCGGCATTCCGTAGCGCCGACGACCCATTCAGGTGCCATTCCAGCGTTCTTGCTATCCCTTTTTCACAGCTCTCGATCGGACGCCATTGCAGTTCGCGCATCGTCTTGCTCGCATCGATCGCGTAACGCCAATCATGACCAGGACGGTCGGCGACGAATTTCACGAGACGCGCATGCGGCGCTCCGTCGGGTCGAGCCGGTCCATCAGCGTGCAGATGAGCGCCACGATATCGACGTTTCTCCATTCGTTGCACCCCCGACGTTATAGGTTTCTCCCACCGTCGCGGATGTTGGAGCCATTGCCGCACACCGGAATATCGGCTCCCTCGAGGCAGCGCCTGACGACGGTCGGGATGAATTTCTCTTCATGCTGGTAGGGGCCGTAGTTGTTCGAGCAATGAGTGGTCGATACCGGCAGAGCCTCGTCGAGATCGCCCGGCGCCTCGGCGCACTCGTCTTGCGCTGGGCTCGCTAGGACCGGCCACGGCTAGTCCGATTCGGCGTCGTCGGACGGCTTGACCAGAAAATCGTTGTAGCTCCGGTTCCGGATCCAGGACGGCGCGCGTCCGCGGCCGCTCCAGGTGGCACCGGTCACGGGGTCCTGGTATTTCATCTGAAGCGGTTTGGTGTTGTAGGTGCCTCGCCGGTCGACGCGTAACTGGTTAGGCACGAGGTTGAAGAAGTTCATGACCTGGCGGACGTGTTCGATAGCCGCGTTCTGCTCCTGCTGCCAGGCGACCGATATCCGCTCATCGAGTTGCGCGAGCTGCTGCTTCAGCATCTTTACCCTGCTGCTCATGTTCTCTTTCCGTAATACATGACCAAGTTGTCGCCAGAGTCCGATAACCACATTGTGAGATTTCAAGTGAGATGTGAAATGCAATCGTAATACTATCGAGTTGAATTTTAAATATCAACTGATATCCTTCCGGCCATGTACACGGCGACCAAACCCCAGCGGCTGAGCCGCGAAGAAAGTCGATTGCAGACTCGGGCAGATTTGCTTGCTGCGGCGAAGCGGCTGTTTGTCGAGAAAGGTTTCGGTGGTACGTCTCTCAGGGATATCGCGGCCGAGGCAGGTTATACGCAGGGCGCTTTCTATTCGAACTTCGCGAGCAAGGAAGATCTGTTCGTGGAACTGATGCGAGAGCGGTCGAGGACGCAAGTGAGCGACATTGGCCGAACGTTGAGCGACCCGTCTGCGTCTGCGGACGACATATTGAACGCGTTGGAGGTCTGGGCGCAGACGCTCGATGCAGAGCCCGAATGGTCTGTGTTGGGCGTTGAATTCAAGCTTCAGGGACGCCGCAACCCCGTTTTTGCAACGGCCTCACAGGCGCTGCTGGACGCTCATCGTGATGGCCTTGCCTATTGCATCGGGCAGATTTTCGCCAGGCTGGAAAAAGTGCCGCCCGAATCGCCGACCGTATTGGCGGCGGCCTTCATGGGTCTCTCACAAGGCCTCGCGCTGCAGCGGTCGATGCTGGCCGAGGCGCCCATTGGACACATGATCATGGTGTTCCTGCGCAGCCTGTTGGCCGCGGCGCCGCGGGTGCGCTGATCTGCAAGAATGACCTTCGTTAAAGCGGAAGCCGGAGTTTGTTTCCAACTTCCGCTTGATGAGTCATCACCTCACGCACCGGAACCCCGCATACACATGCTGATAATGCGGCTGAAACCAGTTGCGGAACGCCGGTCGCAACATGCACCGCGCGGTGCGCGACGACCCGCCCTTGATCACGTAGTGCTGCCCGTCGAAAAAGTTGGCCGAATAGCCGGGATAAAACGGAAACGCTTCAAACCCCGGCAGTGCGTCGAACAGCGTCGACGTCCATTCCCAGCCATTCCCGAATTGACCTTCGACACCGAACGCGCTGACGTTATCCGGATACGCGTCGACCGGCTGCGGGTCCCAACTGCGAAAATCGAAATTGCCCGACGCGGCATGCGGCGCACCCTGCGCCGCGCGTTGCCATTGCGCCTCCGTGGGCAGCGCCTTGCCGGTCCAGCGTGCGTAGGCGCTCGCTTCGGCGTGGCTCACGTAGACGGGCCAGTCGAGCGGCAGCGGCACTTCGTCGAACATCGTGCGCAGCATCCATGCGCCTTGATCTCCGTCGGGCCGCGACCAGCAGGCGGGGTGCTCGATCTGCTCGGCTTGCCTCCACGCCCAATCGTTATCCGACCACCATTTGCGCTCGCGATAGCCGCCTGCCTCGATGAACTCGCGAAACGCGCCGTTCGTCACCATGTAGCGATCGATCTCGAAGGCGGGCACGTCGACGCGCATTTCGCCGAACTCGTTGTCCCAGCCGAAGCGGCCGCCGTCGCGCGGCATGCCGAGCAGCGCGGCGCCGGCCGGCACGCCGACCATCGAAGACAATTCGCCGCCGCGTTCGCCACGTGTGCGTACCGGCTCGCGCAAGTCCGTGACCTTCTGTTCGAGCGGTAGCTGATGCAGCATGTACGCGAGCGTTTCGGCATGCATCAGCCGATGCTCGATCGCGACATTCAGCAACTGCTCCGACGCGTCGGCTTGCGTGCCGCCGCGGCCGACACGCGCCGAGTCGGTCAGCGCATCGAGCTCGCGGTCGATCTGTTCGCGCGCGCGCGAACCATATGCGCGCACAGTGTCGAGCGACGGCCAGTCGCCTGGCTGATCGGTCGGAAAACCGCCGTCGACGGGGTCGATGCCGAAAGCGAAGAGCTGATCGAGCCGCGGGTCGAACGCCGGCAGATCGCACAAACGCTGATCGAACAGATTGCGATCGAACGCTTCCAGATGGCCGATGTAAAACACGATCCGGTGGCGCTCCCGGATCGGCCGTTCGTACAGAAACTCGGGTTTGACGATGGAAAACAATGCGTCGGTGACTTGACGCGCGTCGATGAGACGCTGGACGAGCGGGTGGTGCGGGGCGGGGTCGCGATTCATTTCGCCGGGTCTCCTTGCGGGGGACGGACTAAGACTGTACCCGGTCGCAGCAGCCATGCCAAGGCGAAAGCGCGCTGAAAAAGCATGTGGACGGGGGTCCGGCGGCGCGAGCCAGTCCCCGGCTCGCGGCTCAGACCTGCCGCAATCCTTCGAGATCGACGATGCGGATGCGCTTGCCTTGCGTGTCGATCAGGCCACGCTTTTGAAATCTTGACAGGGTGCGGCTCACGGTTTCGAGCGTCATGCCGAGATAGCTGCCCATGTCCTCGCGCGTCATGCGCAAGTTGAATTCCGCCGATGAATAGCCCCGCTGCGCATTGCGCTCGGAAACGTCGAGCAGGAATGCGGCGACACGTTCGTCCGCCGACAGCGAACCGAGCACGATCATCTGCGCGGCCTCGCGCACGATCTGCTCGCCGAGCAGCTTATGCAAACGCTCCTGCATCGGGCCGCTTTCGCGGCACAACGATTTGAGCGCGTCGTACGGGACGATGCAAACGGTGCTGTCTTCGAGCGCGAGCGCGCTGCATGCATGCACGTCGTCGCTGATGCCGTCGAGACCGAGCGCCTCGCCCGCGATGCGCAGGCCGGTCACCTGATCGCGGCCGTCACGATGCGCCATGACGGTTTTCATCGAGCCGGAGCGCACGGCGTAAATGTTGTCGAAGCGGTCGCCGCTGCGATACAGCGCTTCGCCGCGCCGCACGGAGCGCGCGGCGCAGATCAGCGTTTCGAGCTTCGACAGTTCGGCGGACGACAAACCTTGGGGCATGCAGAGCTGCCGCATCGCACAGCTCGAACAGCGCGCGGCGGTGCGCGCGGTCGCCCTCGGCGGCGCGATGTGGCGGCCGCGCAGCGGCGATTGCGCGGCGGGTTCGGCACTGCCGATGGAGCGAGCAGCAACGGTGGGAGTCAGCATGTTCGGCAGCCATTGATCGGGATGACAACGGATTGTCCCACCGGCCATGCGCGCCGCTTAGCGGCAAAACGACGCGTTCGCACGGTCGGGTCGCTTGCGCGACGTCAGACTGTTTGGCGTCGCGAATTGCCGCGCGTCGTGAGAAGGCGGAGCTCGCGGCTCTAGCCGTCGACGCAGCGCCGCCGCACTCGTGATGCGCCGCGAAGCGCGTCACGACGCCGAGCCGGCTTCCTTGCTTTCCTTGGCCGCGGCGGATGGAATCAGCAGCACGGGCAAGCTCGCTTGCCGTACGCAACGCTCGGCCACGCTGCCGAGAATCAGACGCTGGAAACCGCGCCTGCCGTGCGTGCCCATCACCAGCAGATCGGCGTTGAAATCGGCGGCCGCCTTCAGCACGACCGCGGAAACGTCGTCGAGCGACGACGCTTCGGTTACCACGAGTTCGCCCTTCACGCCTTGCGCGGCCATGAACCTGGCGAACTCCGCGCCGAGTTCCTTGCCTTCGTCGATGAGACGATTGCGCAGAACCGAAGGGTCGTAGCCCGGCGCTTCGAAGTACAACGGCGTGTTCTCGACCACATACAACGGCTGCAAAACCGCACCCGAGGATTTGGCGAGCGCGAGCGCTGCTTCGAACGCACGGCGCGAGGTTTGGCTGCCATCGACCGCTACAAGGATGCGTTGGTACATATCGACTCCGTGTCAGAAGGATTCGGATTGCCACAGCCGCTTGGCGGACCGGGCGGCTTGACGGTGCATGACCGCTTCGAGTTTTAATGATCGCTGAAAAACGGCCATGCGGCAGGATGTAAATCAAACACTTGTCAAATTCGACGACACCGCCGCCTGACGCGAGAGCGCCGTGCAGCAAGCACTGGCGGCCTTCATCGCAATCCATGACGCATATCGCCGGCTAGGGTGAAACATGATTTGCCTTACAATCAAAACCTACTCAGACAAGCTGCTTCAGCCCCGCTGATGAACGAGCGCAAAACGACGGGCTTGCCCGACAAAATCTACGGCGACATCCTCAATCGCATTCTCGAAGGCGAATACAAGGAAGGCGAACGGCTGCCCACCGAGCATGCGTTGGCCGAACGCTTTGCGACTTCGCGGCCGACCGTGCGCGAAGCCCTGGCGCGCTTGCGGGCGGACGGCATCATCATGACGCGGCATGGTTCGGGCACCACGGTCGCGCGGCGGCCCGATCCGGATGTGCGCCGTTTCGCGCCGCTCGAAACGCTGTCCGACATCCGCCGCTGCTATGAGTTTCGTATCGTGACGGAAGCGGGCGCGGCGGAGCAGGCGGCGCTCAAGGCCGACGCCGACGACATCGCCGCGATCCAGCACGCGTGGGAGCAACTGGAGCGCATCATCGAAACACGGGGTATCGGCGCAAAGGACGACTTCATGTTCCACCTGGCGGTGGCGCGCGCATCGAAGAATCCGTTTTTCATCACGGTCATGTCGTTTATCGAAGAGCAAATCGTGTTCAGCATGAACCTGTCGCGCAATCTGTCGCTCGTGAAAACGGTGGAGCGCCAACGGCTCGTGCAGGCCGAGCATATGGCGGTGCTCGACGCGATTCGCCGTAAGGACGCGCCCGCGGCCGGAAGGGCGATGCGGGCGCATCTCGAGAATGCGCTGGAGCGGATGTTCGGCTCCTAGGCTGGGACGTTCGCGTGCTTCACCGCAGTGTTGCGGGCGGAGCATGGAGCGGCACTGCGTCGCCGCACCACCGGGCCGTCCAGCTCCCGGCCCGGGGCGTGCGATTTGCCCGCTTGGTTGCCACCAAGCGGGCACGACTAAGCGGGCACTACCAAGCAGCCACTAAGCCGCGGCGGCGATCGGCCCGAACAGCGCGGTACGGGTTTTCGGACTCACCGCGATGTCCAGCGCGACGGCCCGCTCCACACCGATCTGCAACGGCGCGCCGAGCCGGCTGATCTCGATGCCGGTCTTGCGCAGCAGCCGTTCGATCGGCGTCGTCGTCACCGTGACGTAGCGCGTGATGCCCATGCGGTCCGCGAACGTGACGAGCTCGTGAATCGCCTGCATGGTCACATCGGCAAAGCCGAACGACTGCTCCTCGCCGCTGGTTTCGATCGCGAAGCGGCTCAGTTCCCAGATGTGCCTGCCGACCGGCGCCTCCGCGCCGTGCAGCAATTGCGGGAACGTGTCCTTGAGCATGTTGGGGCCTTCGGTGGGCATCAGGCGCCAACAGCCGCGCACCTGCCGGTCCTCGCCTTGAATCAGCATGTAATGCGGCCCGAGTGCGTCGTAGCCGTCTATTTCCATGCCCGCGATGGTGGGGATGTCCCATCCCAGACGCCCGTGAAAAACGCGGGCTCGTAGACGGTACATTTCGTTGATGTCGGCGTTGTCGAATTCCTGCCGCATTCCAATCCGGATTGCTGTTTGCATGACGTTCTCCTGAACGTGTTGGGGTACCCAATACGCAGGAAAACTTATGCATTCTGAATCTTTGCGCTACCTACCTACCTGGATAGGTGTGCATGCTTATCGGATAACGCAGAATTCGAGACAGCATCTGCACATAACCGACGGGACACGACAATGGAACTCCTCGAAAATCACTGGAAACCGCAAACCGATATTGAGATAAGGTCAAGTCTGGTGTATGGGCGGTTGATGGCCGGCGACGTCAAGCGGCGAGTTTCTGCTGAACCGGTTGGTCGCCTTGCACCGGCTCGCCGTCCCTGAAGGCAATGCCCTCCAGCAACAGCTTGATCTGCTCAGGGCCGTTGATGCGGCGCCAGGTTTTCTCGGCTTCCTCGATCAGCTTGAATGCCAGACCGAGGAAGGTCGGTCGCGACACGCAGTTGCGCGTGCGCGTGGTGCGATGACGCACGGTCGCGAACGTCGACTCAATCGCATTCGTCGTGCGCAGGTGCTGCCAGTGTTCGGCCGGAAAGTCGTAAAAGGCCAGCAGACTCTCCCGGTCCTTCTTCAGCGTCTCA
>NZ_FRAB01000026.1 GCF_900142195.1 Paraburkholderia terricola | reverse complement strand
GCGCGCGGCGCGGTCGATCGAGACGGCCTTCGCGTTCAGCTTCAGCAGCACGTTCTGGCGCTCGAAGAAACCGGGCTCGACCAGCGACAGGTCGTCCGCGCTCTTGCCCGAGAAGAATTCGGACAGATGCACGCGGTCGTAGGCGGGACGCGGTTCCTCGCACAGCACCGTGATGTCGAGGCCGTGCGCCGCGTCCTGCGCGAGGCATTCGACCAGTTTGTGACCGACCATCCCGTGACCGATAACGATGATTTTCATGACCGCGCTTTCCTCAATGTGCTGGGCTGGATTCGCCACCGCGTGGCAGATGGCGAAAGTGATTCGGAAAAATAAAAAAGCGTCCCGCGGATGCAATCGCCTGTGCGACTGAATTCGTGGGACGCCGTTGTCCAAAAACAGTGATCGGGGGAGAAACCTATTGCTGCAAGCTGGCCGGATCGCCCTTGATCCGCCGCCTCTTCAACGCAAAGCCCATGCCAAACGACGAAAAACCGCGCCGCCGCCCCGCCCGGTGGGCTCGCGACACATATCGCAACGCGCGACCGGTCAGCGGGAGTTGACGCATTCCGATGCACGAAGGCGCAATGATGGTGCGACGCAGCACCTTCTCCGTGCAGCACGCCACTTCAGACGCGGCGCGCTTCACGCCGCGAGTCGTCCGCGAAAGTCGGTGGGGCGCTCGTCTTCGCGACTTGTCGCGGCTTCATCGGTGAAGGCTCGCCCGCACGCACCGGCTCGCGCGAGAGGGCGAGTCCGTCAACTGGCAACGCCTTGCGTGCTGGCGGCGGCCAGCGCGCGCTCTCTGAGCGCCGCCTCGCGTGCCGTGTGTTCGCTGCTGAAACGCACTGCCAGCGCGCACAAAGCGGACAACGTGACGAGGACACCCAGCATCGCCAGCGTTTGCTGGACGCTGCCGATGCCTTTCATCAGAAACCCGGCGGCCACCGCGCCGACGTTGCCACCGGCGCCGATCACGCCCGCCACGCCGCCCAACGCCTTACGGTCGATGAACGGCACCAGCGCGTAGGTCGCGCCGCAAGCCATGTGCGTGAACAGACCGAACACCAGCATGGCGATCACGGCGAGAGCGATGCCGTCCGCGTGCGCGAAGGCCACGAGGCCCACGCCTTCGCCGACCATCAGCCCGAACAGCAAGGTTGAACGGACGCCGAGACCTCGATGCGTGGCAACCTTGTCCGACAGCCAGCCACCTAGCGCGCGGGCAAACAGCGCCAGCAGGCCGAAGCTGCCGGCAGCCATGCCCGCGGCCTTCAGCGACAGATGGAAATGATCGACGTAATAGATCGCCGCGACGTTGTGAATGAAAACCTCGACGCCGAAACAGGCTGCGTAGGTGATGAACAGCATCCACACGCGATAGTTCGCGCAGGCCGCGCGAAAGCTCGCCCAACCTCCCTTCTTGCCGCCCTCGATTGGAATGCCGCGCGCTCGCAGTTGCGCGAAGTTTCCTTGCGGGCAATCCTGCGTGAAGCGCCAGTAACACACCGCCATGACCGGCATCGCGAGGGCCGGCACCACCAGCGCGAGGCGCCATGCCGAGGCGTGCTCCACACCGAGCGCCATGATCGCCGCCAGCAGCAAGGGCACGAGTGCCTGCGCCGCGCCCGCGCCGGTATTGCCCCATCCGGCGGTCGCCGCGTTGGCGGTGCCGACCACGTTCGGCGCGAACATCATGGACGTGTGGTACTGGCTAATGACGAAGCAGGCGCCGATCGCGCCGATGCACAGACGGCACAGCAGGAAGCTTTCGTAGCCGGTGGAAAGCGCGGCGCCGAGCAGCGGAAATACACCCGCGAGCATCAGCCCGCAATAGACCTTGCGCGGGCCGTAGCGATCGCATAGCGGACCCACCACGAGGCGCACGAGGATCGTGACGGCGACCGCCGCGATGCTGATATTGGCGACCTGATCGACGGAAAGCCCGAACTCGCGCTTGATGAGCGGCATCAATGGCGCACAGGCGAACCATGCAAAGAAGCAGACGAAAAACGCCATCCAGGTGAGATGGAAAGCGCGCATCGGTGGCGTGCGCAGGCTGAAGAGTTCGATGCGAGTTGCTTTGTCCGTCATCGTCGTTCCACAAAAAGAAAAAGCGTCCCGCGAGCCCGGTCAGATGACCGGGTTCGGGGGACGCCGTTGTCCAAAATGCCGTAGGGGTTGTTGCGTGTACTTCGAATGAAGCTAGATCGACTTTGATCCTATGCGGCTCTGTATGCACATGCCGTGCCACATAGGAAAACTCAGTGCCTGGCTTCCGCGAAGCGGGAGAAAGCGATGCGCCGTGGCGGATTCTCTCGGCGGCACGACGCTTTTTTTAGCGTCGTCGCGCACAGTCGAGGTGCAAGGCGGCACTATTCGCGTGCGGTGATGCAGGCGGCGATAGTCGCGAACGCGTCCATGACGCGACCTAGAAATCTGCGACCTTGCCCCATGCGGAGCCGCTGAATCGGCTGGGCCGATACGGTATGGGATCCACGATCGGTTCGGCGCCGGTGGCAAGGTCGGCGATCAGGTGGCCCGCGCCGGGACCGATGCCGAAACCGTGTCCGGAAAAGCCTGCTGCCAGAATCAATCCCGGCATGTCCGGCACTTCGCCAATACCGGGAACGCCGTCCGGCGTGCTGTCGACGAAGCCGGCCCACGCGTGCGTGATCTTTGCCTCGCCAAGTTCGGGCAGCAGTTCGACGGCGCGGCGGTAGGTTTCCCTCACCGTCGGCAGATCGGGCTTCGGGTCCAGAATGCGCACCCGCTCCATGGGAGTCGGCGCATCGAGCCGCCACCGCTTCAGCGTTTCGTGGCCGCCACGAATGCCTTCCAGGCCGCCCGGAAGAAGGTTGCGCCAGCGCTTGGCGAACATCGGCACGAACTGTGGGGCGAAGCGCATGAACTGTGGCGTCACGTCCACGCGCGCGCGTCCGCTGATGGCCAGTGCGTAGCGTCCGTCGTTGCGGCGCGTCACGGACACGCCGGAGGTGAACAGCGCATCCGGCAAGCGATTTTCCACGGGGGACACGCTAAGGATGGATTGGCGGATCGAGGCCTGGGGGAAACGGATGCCGAGCTGGCGGCAGAACGAGGACGCCCAGGCGCCACCGGCGAGCACAGCCGTCCTCGTCTTGATGACCCCGGCTTCCGTGACGACGCCGCTGACCCGCCCGCCCTCCAGCTCGATGCCGCGGGCCGCGCAGTGCTGGTGGACGCTGCCGCCGAGCTTCATGAGCGCACGTGCCACGGCCGGCGCAGCCTTGCCGGGATCGGCGGTGCCATCGCTGGGCGAGAAGACGCCGCCTTTCCAGGCGCGGCCGGTCGCCTGCCCGCGCTGGGCGGCTTGGCGGCTGTCGAGCATGTAGGTCGTCACTCCGGCGGTCTTCGCGAAGGCGCGCCAACTGGACCAACGGGACAGCTCGGCCTCGTCGTTACTCAGATACAACAGCCCGCAGCGATGAAAGCCGGTGTCTTCACCGGTTTCGGCGGCAAAGCGTTCCCAGAGATCGAGGCTCTTGCTCGCCATCGGCAATTCGCGGGCGTCGCGGTTCTGCTGCCGGCACCAGCCCCAATTGCGGCTCGACTGTTCGGCGCCGATCCTGCCCTTCTCGACCAGGGCGACTGAAAGCCCGCGCTGCGCCAGGTAGTAGGCAGTGAAGACGCCGATGATGCCGCCCCCGATCACGACCACGTCGGCCGCGGCCGGCAACGTGGGCGAAGTCTCGATGTGGTTCAGCGGAGGGGACATGATTAATCTCGCTCGATTGAAGCCTGGACGTTTTGAACAACGTAGAACTTCGCCACCCGATCGCGGCTTTCCCACCCGACCGGTGCGCCCCGGGGCACGAAAAGCGCGTCGCCGGCGCGGAGCGACAGCACGCTGCCATCCGGCGCCGCGAACCGCACGCTGCCGGCCAGGAGGTGCATGAACTCGTTCACGCGATGCGGGCGAACAACCCGGTGGTAGGGCGTCGAATCCCACGTGCCCGCGAGGTACTCCGCGGCGTCGTCGGTGAAGACATTGTCGCTACGGCATTGCGGGGCCGGGCCCAGCAGCACCTCCGCAGGTAGCGAAGCGGACGGCTTGAAGTCGGCGTCGGCGCGCAGGGGGATGAGCCCGCGCTTCGTCGGTTTCTCGCAAGCGGCCGCGCAAAACACGAAACGCACGCGGGATTCGGCCCGGACGCGAAGCGCCGTACCGCCCCGGATGACCGCACCCGTTTGCGGACCGAGCACCAACGGGGCCGCTCCGGCCGCTTCCAGCGTGAGCTCTCCTTCGACCACGACGATGGTTTCAAGGTGGGGAAAGCTCGCGACGTTGAGCTCGCCAATGAGGCTGGCGCGACCCGCGATCATCGAGTCCGGTCCTTCCCACGCGATTTCGCGGATTCGCCCAAAGGGGTCGTCCTTGCCGAACGCCGCCCTGCGGAACGAGGTTGAAAGCGGTGCGCCGTCGGCGCGATGCAGCACGAAGGCCACGGTCATTGTTTGCTCCTGCGCATTGCACGATGATTTCACTGAAGACCTGGAAGGCAGTACTGGGGACGAGCCGCCGGAGCTGCGCGATCCCTCTTCATGTCGAGTATTTGACCAGCGCAAAAAGTCAGGGTGGCGCTGATTTGCGCGGGAAAAAAACACAATCCGCCCGTTGTTGGTAATGCTGGCGGCACAGTCTGCGGTGAATGGCCCAAGACGGTTGCTGTGTCGGGTTTTTACGTTAGTCTCCGCTGAACCCACTATCGAACTTGGGTTCCAGCGGAAGGTGCTGGCTGGTCATGCGTCGCGGGATCGAATGTGCCGAGGTCATCACGTCGTAGCTCGACGAGACGCGCGGAGTTTCGTGAGGCTGCGCATCAAAGCTTCTTGAACATGTATTCGAAGGCGCGCTAGTTCGGATCGAGAAGCCCGGTGAGTTGCTGATAGTGTCGATCAAGATCACGCTCGCGGATCATCGTCGCGAGGACTTCGTGCGCTTCATCGCCCCGAGCGGAGTGCCAGCCGCGTCCGCGACGCATGCGTCCGGCAGCACTCGCCCGGATCGCGTTTGGCACCCTTCCCCGCAACCTCAGAAAATCTGGGTCCACGCCAGCGCGGTCGAGGGCGGCACCGGGCCGGCGACTGCATCGTGGTGTCCGAGCAGTTGCACCCCATGCCACACCTGGTTATGCGTCGCCGCAAGACGGACCCTTGCCGTAAAGATGGCAAGGCCCGTGCCGCATGTGGACAAATACACACGCGCCGGTGCCGCGTTCGCAGCCATGCACGCATGCACCGTGGCGAGAAAGACAGATTCATTGATATCCACCGTGCCGGGAGCCGCGTTCCCGATCTCGGTGTCGTTGCCATGCGCCACGACGATGATCGTCGAGCCAGCGGGGATATTGAGCCCTCCCTGGCTGACCTGCGCCCATGAATATCGGGTGACCGCATTCCCCCACGCCGCATCAAGCTGCGTTTGACGAATATCGGCATCGGTAGACATTTCGAGTACGTACACCATGATTGCGTACCTCACTGTTGAACTGGGTGTGATTCGGAACAACCTGAGTCTTCGAGACTCGAGGTCATCCTAGGTTCGCAAGCAATCGAAAACGATAGGTCAAACGTCATGAATGGAGCCACGTGTCTTTTGGGGCAACGCGGACTGAGCTTCGGCGTGGGACGTGTCGCCGAAATACATCTGATAGAGAATCGGAAAGGTGATGAATGCAGCTCCGTATATCCCGCCGCCGGCACGACGGAAGTGAAACGCTTTCGTCGCCATACCTATGAAAGCGTTTGATGAGCGGATGCCAACCATCGAACGTGCGATCAACCGCACGAGAACATCGCCTACCCCCAATGGCTGCAATTTGCCCACCTGCACGGATCTCATCTCTGGAATCGCCGGGCTGGTCTGTATAGAAGTAGCTGGCGGCTATGCTTGCGGCGCCTCGTTTACATCGGTCGAATGCGCCAGTTCCTTCTGGGCCTCGAGCATGGCGAGACGCTCGGTCAGGGCTTCGTGAACGAGTGCGTATGCGTCACTGCCCAGCGTGAGCCGCTTCGGCGCAGGCTGCAGGTCCGCCGACGCGATTATCGCCGCCGCAACCTTGCGCGGATCGCCCGGAAACATCGCGAGGCCGGCTGTCGCGGCCATGCGGCGAAATTCGCCCGCAGGCGTCTTGTCATATACGTCCAATGCCTGCGCCATGTCCGCGCTCGATGAGGCAAAGCTCGTGCGCGATGCGCCAGGCTCAACGAGCGTTACCTCTATGCCGAACGGCGCGATCTCCGGCATCGTGCCTTCGAAGAAACCCTCGATGCCCCATTTTGTCGCGGCGTAAACACCCATCGTCGGGTACGCCGCCTGGCCGACCGACGACGAGATCTGGATGATTCGACCGCCACCTTGCCGCCGCAGATTCGGGATCGCCGCACGCGCGACCTGAATCGAACCGAGCAGATTCGTATCGATCTGCCGCTCGATCTGCGCGTCGCCGACTTCTTCCGCCGCGCCGAAGAGCGCATAGCCCGCGTTGCTTACGACGACGTCGATACTCTGCAGTTCCGAAAACGCGCGGTCGATGACCTCACGCACCGCTGAGCTGTCCGTGACGTCAAGTATGGCGACCCAAAGACGTTCGCCATACTGGGCGGCAAGGTCGTTGAGAGCATCGGGCTTACGAACCGTCGCCGCGACGCGGTCGCCGCGCTGGAGAAGAAGCTCTGCAAGCTCCCGGCCAAAACCGCTACCTGCACCTGTGATGAACCATGTCTTCGACATTTCATTACCTCTGTATGGTCAAGCCGTTCGCGCGGTCAGTCTGCCGTTTGCAAAGCTGACTTATCGCAAGGCTACGTTTGGGATCGCAACGCAAGGTACGGCCGATGCGAACTGCACAGTCGACGAAACAAACAGAGAGGCGATCATTCGACGGAAGAAGCCGCCCCATTGTCGACCTTCATCCGCGAAAGATTGCGGCGTAGCGAGGCCACATTTTTGGGCCCGTTCATGATGCTGAACTGATGCTGCGCTTCAAGCCAGAGCGGCGCCGCCCGTTCAAAAAGTTCAGTTCCCTCCGGGGTGAGTTCGACGATACGGATGCGACCGTCCGTGGGAGACGGCCGCATCGTCACGAAACCATCGCGCTCCAGAAAGCCAATCATCTTTCCCATGGCTGTCCGTTCGATGTCGAGTCGCTCGGCGAGCGCATTGACCGAAGCGCTCTGCTGCTCATTCAGGGTCGCCAGGATGAGAAACTGCGTGATGCGAAGGCCGGACGGCTGGAGAAAAGCGTCGTAAAGGCGCGAGATCTGACGGGCGGCCTTCCTCACCGTAAAGCAGTTGCATTGATCGATCCCGATGGGTTGGTTTTCCGGCAGCATCTCGTGTCTTCCTCAACGTTGGTTAAATTGCCCAGGCGCCTCGCGCGTTCGTCAGGCAAACGCGCTCCGGTATTTTCCGATGAACGCCGGGACCGAAAGCGCCGGCGTGCCGGTGATTTTCTCGACGGCATCGTTAGTACCCTGGAACACCCCTTCACGATAGTGCTGCGCGACTTCAACGAGGTGCTGCACAAGGAACGGAGGGAACTTGTACACCTGCTCCATCTGTTGCTTGAAATCCTCGATCGAAGTCGGGGCGTATTCGATCGTCGCGCCGAGCACCTCACTCATGGCTGCGGCGATTTCCGTGTGGTTCATCTCGACCGGGCCGTGGAGCGTGTAGGTCTTGCCGCCATGCTCTGCCGGATTCGCCAGAATGTGAGCGATGACCCTGCCCTGGTCGTCCGAGCTGATTGGAGCGTGGCGACCGTTTTCGAACGGAAAATCGATTTTCTTCCGGGCCCAGATTTGCTTTGCAAAATGCGGATAGACGAGCCAATCCGCAAAGAATGTGGGGCGCAGATGCGTGGTAGGCACACCGGACCAGTCGAAGACCCGCTCGGAAATCCAGTGGTCCTGCGCGGCATGGCTGGTCGACTCGCGCCGCGCTGAAATCTGCGACATGTTGACGATCGCAGCGACGCCGGCTTCCTTCGCGGCCAGCGCGAAATAGGCTGCCGCTCCGACAATCCCCGGTGCGATCGGGTGAAGGAAGTAGGCGGAGCTGACACCCTCCATGGCTGCGCGGATGTCGTCGATGTCGGTGAAATCCCCGACGGCGATGTCAACGCCGCGCGCCCGCAGCGCCGCTGCGCGTTCATCATCCGAGCGCACGTAAGCGCGGACGCGCTTACCCATCCGCAGCAATTCGTCGAGGGCTGCACCGCCGGTACGGCCGGTTGCGCCGCTTACAAGAATGGTCGATTCGTTCATGGTTTTGATCCTCCGAAGGGTTAAGAGCATTGGCTCATGTGAGGCACTATAGAAGCATATGCTCCTATATGCAAGTTTTTTTTTGCGGACAGCTTCTGTTCGCCTTGAGCGAAACACCTCGCCTCTCACGGAGCCTGGAAGAAGGCCGCGCTAAAAAGCTGCCATGCCGCGAACGACGCCTGGCCGCGCACTGATCCTTGCGTACCAGGCGCGAAGCAGAGGGAGTTCGGACCAATCGAGGTCCTGCCTCACAGCAAAGGCACACGTATAGGCCGCGATGTCTGCGAGTGTGAACCTATCACCGGCGATATAGGGGGCGTCGACCAAGAATGGTTCGGCCTGAACGAGCGCCTCGATGGAACGAGCAGCAAGAAATTGAGCGCCCGGTTCGTTGCCTTGTTGCGTAAGCGCGAAAGCACTGCCGTTCGGCGCAATCACTTCGGTAATGAAATAGAACAGACGATCGAAAAACAAGGCTACCTCCTGGCCCGGATCGGGCGTTAGCCTCTCCCGCGATCGACTCGCCGCATAGAACATGATCGCGTTCGATTGGGTAACGACGAGGCCCGTCCCTGCCTTGCCTTCTTCGACCATGATCGGGACAAGGCCACGCGGATTAAGCTCCCGGAACGCAGCAGTCTTGTGTTCCCCGGCCCTCAAATCCACCCGGCTGACGGAATACGAAATGCCAGCCTCTTCCAGGGCGATGGCCGCTCTTCGGCTGTTGCCTGTTTGTGCTCCGTAAAGACGGATTGCCATGAGCGCATCTCCTCTTGACCTTCGGGACCCCAACCGCGGTGATCCATAGCTACCGACCGATATCGGCCCGCCAGGTCACGGAACACGCCATCCCAGCTTCGGCTTGACCCGCCTTAGTAATGCAGAAACAGGAGCGCGGCCGCCCTGGCGGAGAGCGCGCCAGCGGTGCGCTACCTCAGCTTTCAAACGGTGCATCATTAATCAGGTCGCACACGTTCGGAATCTCGAAACCGTGTACATGGCGACGGCCGATATCGGCGATCCCGGTACCGACGGTCGTATGGGGTTTTCTTCTGGCGACTTCAGCCAGCGCTTCGGTAAACGCCGCTTTAAATCCAACGCGCGGATAGAGCGCGAGCGTGTCATCGATCAGCGACGGCGTGACTTCGTCCAGAAACAGTCCGAAGACGTCGAGATGTGCGCCCATATAGACGAGAGCGATTTCCGGCTGCTTGCGGTCGGCGAGGCCGCCAGCGGAGTGAAGCGCGATGGCGTCCCACACGAGTTGCGTTTTCGCTTCCGGGTAGTCATGGGCCAGCAAAAGGCGGCTGGCCGCGTCGGCACCATCCACCTCAAAGCGTTGGTCGGCAGAAAATTCATCCGTAAGGCCAAGGTCGTGAAGCAGCGATGCGAGATACACCACTTCCCGATCGTATTTCAAACCTCGCTTCCTACCCAGGAATTCGGCGAACCACCATGTCCGATGCACGTGATGCATCATCGCTCTGGAATGGACGCGCTCGACGAGCAAAGCCGCCTTCGTGGCGATCTCCGAATCTGGAGCACTCACCTCCCCCACAATCACACGTTGACGCATTGCATACCCTCCGGGTCATGCGAACTTACAGAGCGATCCAGTGTAGGCGGTTCGTCAATAGCTCAATTGACAGATCGCGGACGATTTCTGCCACAATCGTTCTCCCTATGTCCCGATACGCAGCGCCTCTTTCAATGAGAAAACGGACGAAACCGGTCGCCCCGCCTGCAGAGCCGGGACAGAAGCGCGTCGTCATATTGGGTCTGCCACCAGTGGATGCGCTCGACGTGATCGGTCCAGCGGAAGTATTCGCCTGGGCGAATCAACTGCACGGCGGTGAATCTGCCCCATACGTGCTGGAACTGGTTTGCTCAGCGGTTGATGTGCACCTGGACAGCGAAACAGGTATTGGCCTCAAAGGCCATAGCACGCTCGAGCAGGAGGGTCATGCGAACAAGCCGATTGATACCTTACTCGTGACTGCGGGCTCCAGGACGTTCGAACAGATCGATCAGGCAGCGATAGACTGGATCCGGACCCGCTCACCGACAGTACGTCGCGTGTGCTCCATATGTGTTGGAGCATTCGCCCTGGCTGCCGCAGGCCTGCTGGACGGACGCAGGGCGACGACGCATTGGGGCGTGGCACGGCGCCTGGCGGAGCGCTATCCCAAGGTACGGGTCGACCCGGCTCCTATCTGGGTGAAAGACGGCAATGTGTACACGTCGGCCGGCATATCGTCTGGAATCGACCTCGCGCTCTCGCTGGTCAGCGAAGATCTGGGAAATGACTTCGCCTTGGAGATTGCGAAGAATCTGGTCCTGTTCTTCCGTCGCCCCGGCGGACAGGCGCAGTTCAGCTTCGCACTTCAGTCACAGAGCGCGCACAGCCCAGGTCTCGGCGAGTTATGCCTCTGGATCGGTGAGCATCTGCATATGGATCTCACAGTCGAGGTCATGGCAGCCAGAGCTTCAACGAGCGTCAGAACGTTGATACGCATGTTTCAACGAGAATTGCAGACCACGCCCGCAAGATATGTCGAAAACGTCCGGCTGGAATCCGTTTGCCGTTCACTTGCGCTTGGCGAGCGATCGATGCACGACGTCTGTCGTCGGAACGGTTACCACAGCGTCGACGTGCTAAGGAAGGCATTCACACGCCGCTTCGGCGTGAGCCCCACAGAGTACGCTCGGCGCTTCGGCAAAAGCGCCGAGCCGATGCAGTCCGGTTGACATTAGCTGCTTATCCTGCACTGCCGGTGCGATACCCGCGCGCGTGCTTCGATGGCAGAAGACGAGCAGATTCAAGAAAAGTATCAGGCGATACGCCCGGTACCGTCGCGAGACGGCACGTCGCGCACGACCTCGATCAACTCACCGCTGTTGATCTCGTAGAAAAAGCCATACAGCTTGATATGTTTCGGCACGGCAGGGCTGTCGCGAAGCAGCTTCACGTCGTGCCTGAGCGATTCCTCATAGTTCATGATCGCGAGACTATCGTGATCGAACATCGTCGAGATGTCGGTGTGATGGCAGTCGTGGTACTTCCCGATGAGCTGGTCAGGCCTGAAGGCCGTGGCGCCGCAGAATGAGTGGTGGACGACGACGATGTTCTGCACGCTGAACAGGTAGTCCATCGTTGCGGCCGACTGCAAACCTGACGCGGCACGACCTGCCGCGCAGTAAACAGCAAACAGCGTCCGGGTATGTCCGATCTTGTTGCCACGTTCGTCAAGAATGTTCTCGCCCGGGTAAATCTCATCACCGAAATGTTTGGCGACCACCTGGGGTACTTCCGACGCTCGCGGATCGAAACAGCAGATGATCATCGTCTTCATCGGGATGACTTCGTTGAAGCCCTGAAAATTATCCTGGTCAAACCAGGGTTGCGTCCTGAATTCAAATTCGCTGTACTTCATCGTCATTTTCCTGCTCCAAAATGATGTGTGACTGCAAAGTAAGAGCGCTGTGACTTTGACACGCGGTCGCTGCCGACACTGCGTTCGTCCTTCAGCGCGAATGAAGTTGTGCTCTCGATACCCGCCAAGTTATCGTGGTTCAAACGAAGCGCAGTTGCCTGCGATCAGTTCCCCTGGCATATACCGGCAAACATCATGGGATTTTTGAGCAGCGGCGCCGTCGCGGGCGACACCGCAATCCAGATTCCCATTGCCCAGAGAAAGCTGGCGATTGGAATTGCCAGCTTCTCGCCCTTGGGCAAAACCTTCTCAGCGAACATAAACAGTGTCAGCAATGCCATCCAGGTGAGGCTCATGACGCCGACCGCGAACATCACTGCCATCAAAGCCCAGCAGCAGCCGACGCATACCAGGCCGTGCCGGACACCCATGGCAACGGCGCCCGCGCTACCTTCCCGCCAGTAGCGCCCAAAAAACGAAAGAGGCGTGCGGCATCCCGTCAGGCACACATGCTTCAGGGACGAGATCTGATAGACACCAGCGATGACCAACACCGTCCCGGCAATGTACGGACCCGCGCGATTCCACGCGATCATTTCCGGGCTGATAGTTCGAACCAGCAAATCCAGGAGGTATGCGGCAAGGCCGTAGGCGATCCACGCGACGCCGTAGCCTGCAATGAAGCTGGCGACGAGACGCACAGGCGCGACCGATACCCCGTTACGCGACCTGAGCACTGCCGCGAATGCCGCGACGTAATTCAATTCCGACGGCAGCATCATCGCGGTCAGCATGACTACCCAGCCGACGAGAAAGGCCGGCAAGTTGTGTAGCGGCGTTCCCGGTCCCTCGTCCATGCCGGCCATGAATACCAGTACGCCGAGCCAGGCTGCGAGGCTGGCTAGCAGGACGACCATCGTCCAGCCGAGTACGGGTTGGCCCCGGCCTAACGCGGACACCGCTGATCGCGATAAGGAAGGAACGGCCCTCATGGCGCGTCCGGACCATGCCAGTCGAACGGGATATGCTTGCTCGCCTGACCCGCCGGGATGTTCTGGTCAAAGCCGAATCCTTTCCAACGGCCATTCACGCTCTTGCCCCACGTCACGGCTCCGTCGGTCGGACCGACTTCGCTGCCCGGCGGGTTGAAGCTTTGCAGCCGTTTCGTCGGATCCGAGGTTGGCCCGCTCAGCGCGACGCCGCTCGCATCCACCTTGTCGCCCACCGTCACGCTCCAGTGTTCCAGCGAGCCGTCGATCTCCACCGAGATGTTGGCGAACTCCACGCCCCGCACCGCGCTTACCTTGGCCGGCACGAACTGTGTCATCCAACCTCCAGCCTGGCCCGTGAAGATCGCCACGAGCGCCCGCCTCTGATCCTCGTTCGCGGCTTCGTCAAAGAACACCCCTGTCTCGAGCTTGGCGCCATCCCAAAGATTTCCGGTAAAGCCGGAAAGGAGGACCACCTTCAGGCCCGCCATCGGCGTCTTGCCGTAGTAGCCTTCATTGATTCTGTACGCCCATAGCACTTCACAGTGATTGCCGGTCGGAGCTTGCGCGAAGGTGCAGGGACAGGGTGTGTTACACGAGCACACGTCTAACCACTCGCCGGCGATCCGCCACTCCGGAATCGCCATCACGCTTTCAGCTACCTGATCTGCCATTGCACGCCCCTCTGGTTGACGACGGAAAAGTCTGGACATCATGAGGCTCGCGCAGGATCATCACCAGTGTCGAAATCGACATTAAACGTGGCAATACCGACACATGGCTTTACATCCGACAATCGAAATTGGCATCGTCCACTATCCGGGCGCGCAACTCGCGGCGATACATGGTCTGAGTGACCTGTTCGAAGTCGCGAATGGCTTCGTCGCGCAACGTCACAGTGAGGGATCGGCCCTTCTGCTGGTCAGTCAGTGGCGAACCCGTACACGCGGCAAGGCACCTGTCAGAGACTCTGGCAAGGGCGAAAATGCAGACAGGTCACCTGCAGTCATTCTGTTGCCGCCAAGCCTTGGCGGACAGATCAGTCACGACGACGCGGCGCCATTCGTTGACTGGTTAGTCGAACATCATCAGACGGGGACGACGCTCGGCTCCATGTGCGGAGGCGCTTTCCTGCTGGCTGAAACAGGGCTTCTCAACGGACGGACGGCGACGACGCACTGGGCTCACGCCGACATCTTCCGCACGCGGTTTCCAGATGTGCGCCTCGATATCGACAGGCTCATCATCGATGATGGCGATATTATCTGCGCCGGCGGTTTGATGGCATGGATCGACCTGGGTCTGAAGCTGGTCGACCGTTTTCTGGGGCCGACCATCATGGCCGAGACGGCTCGGTTTCTTCTGGTGGATCCTCCCGGGCGCGAGCAACGCTATTACAGCGCTTTCTCCCCGAACCTGACCCACGGCGACGCCGCCGTGCTGAAAGCGCAGCATTGGCTCCAGGCTACCGGGGCCAAAGAAATCACTCTTGCGTCGCTCGCCTCATCTGCCGGACTCGAAGAGCGAACCTTCCTGCGACGATTCAGGAAGGCAACCGGGCTGACGGCCATCGACTACTGTCAGCAGTTGCGCGTCGGCAAAGCGCGCGAAAGGCTGCAGTTCACGACGTCGAGCATCGAGACGATTGCATGGGAAGTGGGCTACGGAGACGCCGGCGCGTTTCGCAAGATTTTCATCAGAGTCACGGGGCTCACCCCCGGTGAGTTTCGCCGACGGTTCAGCGTCACTCGGCGCTAGAACGGCCGCGGCGTGCGCCCAAAAGCAGAGCAAACGACCAGACTTTAGGCCCCCCCGATCCGGCGAACGAACACGTCTTCGCGATCCGTCAGTAATCACTGCCGCATCTCCGAAAATCGAGGCGGATGTTCGCGTCTTGATCTTCACGCGTGCGAATTTGCATGAAGTCGGCCATGTCGGAGTTGCGTCGTCTTCAAACGCGAGTTATGCAACAACGCTTTCGCTCATCGCTTCTGATAGGTGCCGATCAGTTCGGCGTGCGCCAGTAAGTGCCCCTGCATGGCCTTTTCGAGCGCCGCCTTGCTGGGGCTTTTCAAATCGGGCAGCACGGTGTCGAGCGCATACAGCTTGTGGAAATAGCGGTGGCGTCCCACTGGCGGGCACGGGCCGCCGTAAGCAGCGCGTTTGAAGTCATTGGTGCCTTCGAGCGTGCCGCGCGGCAATCCGCCCGCAGCAGCGCCCTCGGATAGCCCGATGGCCGTCGGCGGGATGTTGTAAAGCACCCAATGTACCCAAGTCATTTTCGGCGCGGCCGGGTCCGGCGCATCGGGGTCGTCGACGATCAGCGCCAAGCTTTTTGCGTTCGAAGGCACGCCGGACCACGTGAGCGGCGGGGAAACATCGGCGCCCTGGCAGGTATTGTGTGGGGGAATCTCCCCGTTCTGCTGGAAGGCTTGCGACGTCAGCGTGAGAGTCATGGCGCGCTCCTCGGCGGCAACAGTGGATGCCGGGGCCGGTGGGAAGATCAAGGCGATGAGCAAGAGTGCCAACAGGCGACGCGGGGCCGAAGTCCAAGCCGCCTTGTTCAAAGCTCCCGAGGTGGTGTTCAGCACGTTGAAGTCGCTCATCGCCACGCTTCGTACCTTGTCCGTGACCGCAGCCGTTCGTCGGTGCGCGCTCTGCGCGAGTCTTGACGGAAATCGAAGCGAGACTTTTATCGTGACATAAGTTCCGCGCGAACAAAAGTGGCGGTGCGAGGCGATTGCCGTGTATCGGTCCCGGTATCGGTTATGGCAGGCATCCGCGGAGCCGCAATACACACACCGGGCACACTCAATCGATGGCGCGTGCCATTCATCCGATGATGCAACGCGGCAATCGTGCATTGGGGTCGGTTCGTATGCCCGGCTCACTTGCTGCCTGTGAATAACGAGGCGAGCCCGTAGCCCCCTTGTGCACGCCGGCATCGTCCAGAATCGGGTTCGCACGCGCTGCGGTTCGAGTGCGCAAGGCAGCGGTGTTCGTGCGGTAGCGCTCATGCACGTGAACTCCGGCACGGATACGATATCTGAATGAACATGGAGGGCGGTCATGACCGCGACTGCCAGTTTTCATATCGGCTACACGCAATACCTTGGCCCCGACGGTGAGCCTGTCCAGCCGTTGCCTGCGTTCGCACAGGACCCGACGGCGCTGATTCCCCTTTATCGCGCGATGGTGCTGACACGGGCGTTCGACACGAAGGCGGTTGCGCTTCAGCGTACCGGCAAGCTCGGCACCTTCGCATCGTCAGTCGGCCAGGAGGCGATTGGTGTCGGCGTCGCCAGCGCAATGCAGCCTGACGACGTGCTGTTTCCTTCGTATCGCGATCACGCGGCGCAATTGCTGCGCGGCGTCACCATGACGGAAAGTCTGCTGTATTGGGGCGGCGACGAACGCGGCAGCGACTTCAGCGTGCCCCGCCACGATTTCCCGAACTGTGTGCCGATCGGCACGCAGGTATGCCATGCCGCCGGCGCGGCCTACGCGTTCCAGTTGCGTCGCGAACCGCGCGTCGCGGTGTCGATATTCGGCGACGGCGGCACGTCCAAGGGCGACTTCTACGAGGCAATGAACATGGCCGGTGTCTGGCAGGCTCCGCTCGTTCTCGTGGTCAATAACAACCAGTGGGCGATCTCCGTGCCACGCAGCCGCCAGAGCGCCGCGCAAACGCTCGCGCAAAAAGCGATTGCTGCGGGAATCGATGGGCTGCAGGTCGACGGCAACGACGTGATCGCGGTGCATCAGATGGTCCACGCGGCGCTCGCCAAGGCTCGCCGCGGCGATGGCCCGACGCTGATCGAAGCGCTCAGCTATCGCCTTGGCGATCACACGACAGCCGACGACGCGACACGCTATCGCGACGCCGAGGACCTCAGCAAGCAATGGACGTACGAACCGTTGCTGCGCTTGCGAACTTACCTGATGCGCGCGAACGTCTGGGACAAGGCGCAGGACGAGCAACTCGGCCGCGCGTGTCTTGCGCAGGTCGAGCAGGCCGTCGACGCGTATCTGGCGCAACCACCGCCGGACACCTCCGCCATGTTCGATCATCTGTATGAGACCTTGCCGTTGGCGATGCGTGAGCAACTGGCGATGGCGCAGCGATTCGCGCCTCCCGCGGGGAACCGCCATGGCTGATCTGAACATGGTCGAAGCGCTGAATCAGGCGCTCGCCTACGAACTGGCGCACGATCCAGACGTCGTGCTGCTCGGCGAGGATATCGGCGTGAACGGCGGCGTGTTCCGCGCGACGATCGGCTTACAGGCGCGATTCGGTGCGCAGCGGGTGATCGATACGCCCTTGGCTGAAACCGGCATCGCCGGCACCGCGATCGGCATGGCGGCGATGGGCTTGAAGCCGGTCGCGGAGATCCAGTTCAGCGGGTTCATCTATCCGGTCATCGATCATGTTCTGAATCACGCGTCGCGTCTGCGGCACCGAACCCGCGGACGGCTGACGTGCCCGCTCGTGATTCGTGCGCCGTGCGGCGCGGGGATTCACGCGCCGGAGCATCATTCCGAAAACCCTGAAGCATTGTTCGCCCACATCCCCGGAGTGCGCGTCGTGACACCGTCGTCTCCTGCACGCGCGTATGGTTTGCTGCTCGCGTCGATCCGCGACCCGGATCCGGTGATCTTCTTCGAGCCGACGCGGCTCTACCGGCTCTTCAGGCAGCCAGTCGAGGATAACGGCGAAGCGTTGCCGCTCGATAGCTGCCTGACGTTGCGCGTTGGGTCGGATCTCACCATGGTGAGCTGGGGGGGCGCATTGCAGGAAGTGCAGGCCGCCGCCGATCTGCTTGCGCAGGAAGGTGTGACGGTCGAGGTGATCGACGTGGCGACGCTCAAACCGCTCGACATGAACACCATTCTCGCGTCGGTGGCGAAAACCGGACGCTGTGTGATCGTGCACGAAGGCTCGCGAGCCGGAGGGGTCGGCGCGGAAATTGCCGCCAATATCGCCGAGCGCGGACTGTACTCGCTGCTCGCGCCGGTGCAGCGCGTCACCGGATACGACGTGGTGGTGCCGCTGTACAGACTCGAGAATCAATATATGCCAGGCACGGAGCGGATCGTCGCCGCGGCCAGGCAGACTCTGGAGGCGTCGTGAAGCCATGAAAGTCTTCAAACTGCCCGATCTCGGAGAAGGCTTGCAGGAAGCGGAGATCGTCGAGTGGCACGTCACGAGCGGCGACGAGGTTCGCGCGGATCAACCCCTGTTGTCGGTCGAAACGGCGAAAGCGATCGTCGAGATTCCATCGCCTCAATCCGGCCGTATCGCGAAGCTGTTCGGCCAGCCGGGCGACGTCGTGCATCTGGGCGCGCCGCTCGCCGCATTCGAAGGAGAAAGCGACGAAGCCGATGCCGGCACCGTGGTCGGCCACATGGAGGTCGGCCAGCATGTGGTGCGCGAAGCGCCGGCGGCGCCTGGCGGCGGCACGGGTGCGGGTGCCGGCGTGATCAAGGCGGTCCCGGCGGCGCGAGCGCTCGCGCGCAAGCTCGATATCGATCTGGCGATGGTGACGCCATCGGGGCCGGACGGTGTCGTCACGGCGGCTGACGTGCAGCGCGTCGAGAAGGTCCTCGCCGCGCTCGGGCCACCCGAAGTGCTGCGTGGCGTGCGGCGCGCGATGGCGCAGAACATGGCGCGCGCGCAGAGCGAAGTGGCGGCGGCGACCGTCATCGACGACGCCGACATCGAGGCATGGCCGCCGCATACCGATGTCACGATCCGGCTGATCCGTGCGCTGGTGGCCGGATGCCGCGCCGAGCCGGGGCTCAACGCATGGTTCGAGGGACACACTGGGCGGCGCCACGTGCTGGAGAAGATCGATCTCGGCATCGCGGTCGATCTGCCGGATGGCCTCTTCGTGCCGGTGTTGCGCGACGTCGCGCACCGCGACGCAGCGGATCTGCGCGGCGGGCTCGACCGGATGCGAGCCGACATCCGGGCACGCAGGATCCCACCGGAAGAACTGCGCGGCAATACGATCACGCTATCGAATTTCGGCATGATCGCCGGTAAATATGCGGCTCCAATTGTCGTGCCGCCCACTGTCGCGATTCTCGGAGCCGGCCGCATTCACGAGCAGGTCGTGGCGGTAGCCGGCGTTCCCGCCGTGCATCGGATCTTGCCGCTGAGTCTGACATTCGACCATCGGGTCGTCACGGGTGGCGAGGCGGCGCGTTTTCTTGCGGCGACGATGGCGGATCTGCGGATGGCGCAGTAGCCGTGCTCGCGTGTTTCGACGCTCTCGCATCGGCGGCTTCATGGCTGATGATCCGCTGTCTCAGTGCGTCCCCTGCCGGTCAATTCCACCGCGATAAAGCGGGAAGAGACTCAACCATCCGAAAATGCGTTCGCGCGCTTCTGATCAGCGCATGAGACGCCGACGAAGGAGCGCGGTCGAAAGGAGAAACGCGCACAGCGCGTACACACAGAGCGACCCCGCGTGCCACCAGCCCTCGTCGGGGACACGTCCGAGCATGAGCGGACGGATGAGCGCTACCGCATGAGTGAGCGGGAGCAGATCCGCGACCTGCCGGAAACCATGCGGCAATCGAGCGATTGGAAACACGCCGCCGCAGAAGAACAACATCGGCGTCAATACGAGCGTTTGATAAAAGACGAAGTAGTCGTAGCTCGGCGAGACCGCAACGACGATCATCGCGAGGGCCGCGAAAGCCAGGCCGGTAATGGCAATGATGGGCAAGGAGAAGAGCATTGCGGGCCACGCGGAGTAACCCATGACTGCCGAAACCAGCATGATTGCGGTGCCGGACAACAGCGCCTTGCTACCGGCCCACACGACTTCGCCCAGCACGACGTCGCCGAGTGTCAACCGGGTGTGCAGGATCGCGTCCCAGTTGCGCTGAACGTGCATGCGAGAGAAGCTCGCGTAGATCGTTTCGAAGCTTGCCGTCAGCATCGCGCTCGATGCGACCATGCCGCCTGCGAGAAACGCGATATACGATGTGCCGTCGACGCGCCCGACCATGGCTCCAAGGCCCAGGCCGAGCCCGAAAAGATACATCATCGGATCGGCGAGACTGCCGACCATGGAGGCGAATGCCAGCCTCTTCCAGGCCAGGAAGTTTCGGCGCCAAACGGCGCCCCAGTTCCAGGCATTCCTTGGCCACACGGGCAGGCGCGAATCGCTCATGGGTTCAGTCCCGCAGTTCCCGGCCAGTCAGGCGCAAGAAGACGTCTTCGAGATTGGCGGGCCGCTGTGCGAATCGCAGTCCGGCACAGCCGCGTAGTTCGCGTCGAACCGCCTCGACGTCGGGTGCGTAGCAAAACAGCGTGGTTCCAGCGGATTCGATATGCGCCGCGTGGGCAGCGATTCGTGCGCGCAGTCCAGGCGGCGTCGGCCCGTAAATCTCGATGACATCGGCACCGATCTGCTCCGCGATCAGGATGCTCGGTCTTCCTTCAGCGATCTTTCGCCCTTTTTCGAGCACACACAGGGCATCGCACATCCTCTCGGCTTCCTCCATGAAGTGCGTGGTCAAGAAAATTGTCTTGCCGCGTGCCACCAGTTCACGCAAGCGTCCCCAGATCAGATGCCGCGTCTGCGGATCGAGCCCCGTCGTCGGCTCGTCGAGGACCAGCAAATCCGGATCGTTGACCAAGGCGCGCACGAGCGTGAGACGTCGCTTCATGCCCCCCGACAGCTCGGCAACCCGGGCGTCGGCCTTGCTCTCGAGGCACGCGAATTCCAGCAGCTCAGGGATCACCGACGCGATTTTTCGTGCGCTCATGCCGAAATAGCGGCCAAACACGAGCAGATTCTCCCGCACTGAAAGCTCGAGATCGAGATTGTCGAATTGCGGCACCACGCCAACGCGTGTCCTCGTCAGATCTGCGTACGCGGGAATCCGGCTGCCGAGCACGGCGATCGTGCCCGCATCCGCAGGAGCCATACCCAGCAGCATGCGCATCGTCGTGGTCTTGCCCGCCCCGTTCGGTCCGAGAAGTCCAAAGCATTGTCCCCGCGGCACCGTCAGCGACAGCGCATCGACAACCGTCTTACCGCCATACGTCTTGACGACTCTATTTAGCTCTATCGCAGGTGAGGCCATGGTGTCGATAAAAAAGGCGTGAGCAGGTCGGGCGACACATGAAGACCGGATGGGCCTCTGGCCTCATCACATGGGCTCCGTCGACTCGGCCTGCGAGCAGACAACGATTTCCCCGTCGTAAGCGGCATCCGGCATTTGCGCTTTGTGCTCGTCGGGCGCAGTCGCACGTGTCGTGCGCGACAGCCAATTGCTGTTGTCGAGCGTCAACAGCGCCCATGCCTTCACCGGCAGCAGCATGAAAATGTTGACGAAGGTATGCACCGTAAAGCCTAAAAATCTCAGTTGCCGGGCGCGCCACGCGACAACGCCGCAGCGCAGGACGGTCATCGCGGTGAGGACGACGATCGCACACCACGGAATAGTCGCGCTCAACGCAATTTGCGCGAATGCCGTCAGCACCGAGAACGCCAGCAACAGCGGACCGAGTTGCAGGCCAATCGTGTCGACGGTGATATAGCGATCGAGGCGTGGCAGCAGGCGCCTCGCAAGCAGCGAGTCGCGGTAGGTGCTGCGCGCCCAGCGAAGCTGTTGCAGCAGATAAGGCCCAAATCGCTCCGGCACCACGGTCGCCGCTATCGCATCGGGAACATACACCGTGCGCAGTCCCGCCATCAGCATGAGAATCGTCAGGTGGCGGTCCTCGCCGAAATCGCTCCGTCTTCCGCGGAAATACTGCGTCTCGTATTGCTCGAGCACGCTGGCGATGGCGGACCGGCGGTAGATCGCACATGGGCCGCAGCAACACATGACGGCGCCAAAATGGGCCTGCGCCGTGCGCTCCTCGTTGCATGCGATCCAGTACTCCATGTCGATCAGCCGCGTGAGCCAGGTGGCGCTCCGGTTTTGCGCGACCAGTTGACCCATGGCGGCACCGACGGTGGGATCGGCCATCGCGTCGACCAACTTGCGCACGACATCCGGGGCGATGACGGTGTCCGAGTCGACGTTTATCACCAGTTCGCCGGTCGAGCGATGTATCGCGGCGATCTGGGCCTTGCGCTTGCCGACATTGCGCGGAAGCAGAACGAAGGCGAACCTTGGGTCGTCGGCCCATGTTTCGCGCACTGGCACGACGACATCCCGATTGCTGGAACCATCGTCCACGAGATAGACGCGCAACGTGCCCGGGTAGTCCTGTGCCGCCAGCGAACTCAAACACGCCGCGAGGATGGCCGGGGCCTCGTTGTAGCACGGGACAATCACGTCGACACTCGGCCAGTTTGCGGGCGGTGCCGCGCACCGCGCGCGCGTCGAACGCCCGGCCCGCAGAATGTATAGCGCCTGTATGCCTTTGTAGCCGATGGCGAGCGCCGCATACGACAGGACAGCGATCGCGCCGACGATAGCGAGCGTGCTCATGGCATGTCAATGTGGGTATTGCGAGGTGATGTCGCGCAGCGACAGGGGAGCGGCGCAAATACGAAGCCGCGATCATGCAGCGCCGGAATCAGGCGGCGGACCGCCATGATGGTCTGGTCACGCAAGCCGCGATGACCGTCCGGCGGCAGTTCGTCCGGCGGGCAACCGTCGTGCAGCAGAATGACGGCACCGGGGCAGGCAGCGTCCAGTACGGCCTGTTCGATAGCGTCGACGCCAGGGCATGACCAGTCGCATGGATCTATGGTCCAGGTCAGCGGTTCGAGTCCCAGCCTCGCCGATGCGGCCCGCGCTTGCGCTGTCCAGATTCCGTATGGCGCGCGCACGTAATGTAGGGATGCCTGCGGGCAGATCGACGCGATGACTTCGTTCGCCCCGCCTAGCTGCCGGTCGATCTCGTCCGGTGTGCATTCAGAGAAGTCCGGATGCGTCATGGTGTGATTGACCAGCCCGTGGCCTTCCGCAACGATCCTGCGGATCAGGTCGGGATATTCGGCTGCGTAAGCGCCAATGACGCAGAAGGTAGCGGTGACCTCGTGCTCCGCGAGCACGTCGAGCAAATCGGGCGTGGAAAACGGATTGGGCCCGTCATCGAACGTCAGGAAAATCGCCTGCGCCCGTTCCCTGGCTTCAGTACTGTCCAGTTCAAACGCAGCCGATGCGCAGCACGAGGAGCGTCGTTCACGGATGCGCGTCATAGCTCCGGCCCGTTGCGGTCGATGAGCGTGCCAGCAGGCCAATCGTCCATCGAGCATTCGATCGGAATGACAGCAACCAGCACGTCTTCAACCCGCATTTGCGGGGTTTCGAACGCCACTTGCGGGGCCGTGGATCGCACGCGCATGCCCGACAGAACGCGCCCGTGCCCATGTCGTCCCATTCGTTCGAGATGCTGTCTCAACTCATGACGTACCGTCCCGAACCCGAAAGGAACCTTCAGCATTCGTAGCGTCGGATAGACGACGTTCATTGCGGCGTGGCGACTGATTCCGGAACCTTCGAGATCGGAGCGAACCGCGTACAGCCCCACTTCCGCAACGAACTGATCGACCGTGCCGAGTCTGATGAACCTGCGCAGCACGCCGTAATGGGCGGCGACTCCGTGCGCGTCGTAACCGATGATTCGCAGTTCGGGCCTCGCCCCGGCCCAACTGCGGTTGCCTTCGAAAATTTGCGCGTTCGACCGGTTCACGGCCCCGTAAACAACTCGAAAGAACTCAGCGAGTTGCGCATGATCGTCCGGCCGTAATTCGTTCTCCCAGTATGTTTTCCAATGCAGGGGCGGCCTCTCGCAATGGTTCTTATCTTCCACGGGGTTGCGCTCGTTGAACGGCGGCATGCGTCTTGTCCTCGCAAATCTGTTTGAGTTTCGCTAACGAGGCGTCTTCCTGATATCGGGGAACGCGGATGACGTGTCCGCACCCCGAGTTGCGTTGCACCGGATAAATGCCGCGTCGCCGCTATATGGGTAGCCGGCGAGGTCTCACTTCGTGTCATTGGCCATTGGCCATTGGCTTAGTCGCATTTTTTTGCACATACAGAGAGGGAGACCATGGTGGCGCTCGAAAGCAGACCAATGGATGCGTGTCCCATCGTATGTGGACGGTTATCGCGGCGCTGTCAGGGCATGAAGAAAAAAGATCAGGGCGATGCTGATCTTGCGGTAGGGAAACCCTTAAGCGCGGCTTCGATCCGATGCGGCCGTCTCGCGCCAACTGACGCCGTTGAATCGGCCACGTCGGGAAACGATCAGATTGCAGTAGTACCGCCGACGTAACGCGGCGCGAGCGACCGTCACGTGCGGGCGATATCCTTGATTTTTCGCGCCGGCACGCCGCCGACGAGCGTATAGGCCGGCACATTCTTCGTGACCACGGCACCGGCTGCAACCACCGCTGCCTCGTGAATCGTCACTCCGGGCAGGATCGTCGCCCCCGCACCGATCCAAACCTTGTTTTCGACGCGAATCTCATGGTGGTCGAGCCTCCGCCCGAGTTTGGGGACAAACACGATATCGTGCGTCGCCGTCTCGAACGATACGTGCGGCCCGATCAGCACGTCGATGCCGATCGAGATCCGGCTGTTGCGACAGGCGAGGCGCGTATTAGCGTTGAGATACGTCCGGTCTCCGATCGAGATGCCGCGAATTGCTTCCTCGTTCAAGCTCCGCTCTACGGTCAACGGCCCGACGATCGTCACGTTTTTGCCAATAGACATGCCGGCCCTGCGGTATAGCGAAGCACGGATGTGATTGAAAGGGTCGTACCTGGGCAGCGCGTTGCCTAAGCTCACGAAAAGGTGTCGTGTCAGTGCCATCAGTAACTTCATGGGGTGGTGTTGCTGCAAGAGATGGACGGTAGGCCGGTACGAGATTGCCGATATGGGAATCGACGAGCGGTTGGAGAAAGCTGAGCGTGAATTTTTACCATAGAGCCGGATGTAAAGCTCTACGATTCCACTGCAAGTAAGCGGCTCGGTCCGACCGTTTCCCGAGGCGACCCGGCATGGGTACTTCGGGCGCCGGAGCCGACAGTAGCATCGGAAGCAATGAGCAGCAGCATACCGATGCCGGCGCCCGTGTGCGAGATCGAGGTGGAAATCGGCAAGCGGCGCGTGAAGATTCGCGGCCTGTCTGCCGAGCGCGCCAAAGCGCTCCTGCAGGAATGCCTGAAGTGATCGCGCTGCCGGCAGGCACGCGCATCCGGCTTGCGGCTGGCATGACCGGCATGCGTTGCGGGTTCTCTCTCACGAAAGAGGCGCTGCGTTCACGGAAACCTGCCGGCAGCTCGATATAGGCATCGACGGAAACCGCTTCTTTCAACTGTCGAATGACAGGTTCAGAGAGCGCCAGCCAGCCACAGCGCGAGATTGACAGAGTAGCGGTGGACGTCCCGCAGGGCTTGCTGCTCGGTCTGCATTCCGGTTCCGGGAGGCTCACTCACAAAGCTCGGACAACCGAGTCGCGCGTCCCAGTTGTAGTCGGCAAAATGATGAAAAGTACTTTGAGCGACGGCGGGACCTCCCCGGACAGAAGGGTCGAATGCGACTGCAAGGTTGAAACTCTTTCCTGTTACTTTGCTTTTGCCTCGTGCGATCACTCTAGCTGGTTCGTCGTCAGGAACGTCGACGGCGCCTTCATGGGGATGTGCTGGCAGGAACCGGATTGCGCCGCCAGGAGCATCGGGGTCCGCCAATACTGGATGTATGGGGCCAACGATCGTGACTTCCTGAAAGTCTCCGTTTCTGCCCGAGTGAAAATTGGGCCAGGAGATGTGGGTTGAGAACGGGTCGTCGGCCACGCGCCGGGAGTGGTCGGGATCCTGATTGCGCGTGTGAAAGCGGTGCGCCTTGCCAACTCCGCCTAAAGTGCACAGTGAGCTCCCCACATCCATGTGATCCCTCGTGACCAACAGGCCGCGACCCGCGCGCCGGAATCGCGTGATTCCCTCGCAATCCGCCGAGGTCAGACCGTCGCCTTCGTCAACGGCAAATAACCACAACTCGTCGAACCCGGTCTCATCGAGACGGGAAAGAATCGGGTCCGGCTGCCCGAGCTGCTCGCGGTCCCGAGCAACGACATTGAACGTCACGCGCCCTTTGGGATCTTGATACGTCCGCAGTAATTCCGCCAGGCGGCTGAATCGCGCAATCGACCAGTCGTCGTTGCAGGGCAGGATGGTCGTTTGAAGCAGGATCTGAATGGTACGCATGATGGTTAGTGAGTCGCGGCGACCAATCACGGGACGGAACTGGCCGCCTGGAAGGCGTTAGACCAAGGCGAATCCGCGATGCGAGCGCCCGGGCGGGACTGGACGCGGGCGCCCGTGATGTTCTCAGGCTCCCGCCTGCGAGTGGCGCAGCCATTCGTCGAGACCGATGCGGCCTAGACGCGCCTCGCCCAACGGCACGAGCGACTGCTCCTCGACCAGCCCGCCGAAATACCGGGCCTTGGGGTCTCTCACGACCTCGCGCGGATCGCCGGCCGCCTTCAGATAGCGGGCGATGATTTCGTTGAACGGCGCTCTTTCCGGGCCGGCGATCTCGACGATATCGTTTCGCGGCGCCGCGAGTGCCACGTCGGCAACGATCGCCGCAACGTCGTCGGCCGCGATGGGCTGGAACAGGCCCGGCGAAACCCTGATTACGTTTCCGTCCGCACTTGACGCGGCGATGCCGCCGAGGAACTCCAGGAACTGTGTGGAGCGGATGATGGTGTAGTGAATGCCGGAGGTTTCGATCAGCTTCTCCTGCGCGACTTTGGCGCGGAAATAGCCGTTAGCGGGCGTCCGGTCGATTCCGACGATGGATAGCGCGACATGATGTCGGACGCCCGCTGCGGCCTCAGCCGCGAGAAGGTTGCGGCTGGAAGCTTCGAAGAATTCCAGCACCGCCTTGTCTTCAAACGATGGTGAATTGGCGAGATCGATCACCACCTGCGCACCGGCCACGGCTTCCTTGAGCCCCTCTCCAGTGATGCTGTTGATACCGTTCCTGGGCGAGGCAGCGACGACCTCGTGGCCGTTCTGGCGCAGAATGGCGACGGCCTTCGAGCCGATAAGGCCGGTGCCGCCGATGACGACGATTTTCATGATTTGCTGTCCTTTATCGACCACTCGATGCGCCATTCGGGCTCGAATGCAGTTGAGGAAAGATCAGGGATTTCTGGCTGCCCCGAGCATGCGCTACGCTCGTGAAAGCACGTCACGATCATAGGCGGGTGCTACCTGTTGCGGTAGGCACGCAACCAGACACACGGCGTTGCCCGCCCGGCACCAATCAAAGAGATGAGGTCGCTACCTCAGGACGAGATTGGTCCCGACCTCGGTCCCAATCCCCGGCCGTACGTATCTGAGGCCTTCGACTCGCTGGGCGTCGAGGCCGTACCTGGATCTGGCGTGGTGTCGGTGCCTAGACCTTGGCGAATGGGCTGCTGTTTACCCGGAAGGCTGGGATCGACAGATCAAACTGCCGCACAACGGGCGTTGACTCAGTCGACAACGGTCACGATATTGACAGTCCCTTGCCGAGCCATCTTTGCATACGGACATAGGCGTTCCGCTGTTCGGACCATCTCTTCCGCCATGCGTCGGTCAACGCCCGGCACCTTGACACGGAGGTCAATGACCAATGCATAACCGCCATCCATGGGATCGCGACCGAACGAAACCTGTACCTCCACCACGATGTCGTTGATCTCCATTCCCGCGCGTTTTGCGATCAGGTTGAGCGCCCCGTGAAAACACGCAGCAAACCCCGCCGCGAACAACTGCTCGGGATTGGTCCCATTACCGGGTCCGCCGAACTCGGTAGGGAGCCGCAGTTCGACGACGAGATTTCCGTCATCCGAACGGGCGACGCCGGATGCGCGACCGTGTCCCGTCTCGCCGCCCGAAACGGTGACACTCGTTGTATACAGCGGATGAAAATCCCGGCCCCGATACCTGTCGAGGAGGGAAAGCGGGGGGGCTTGCAGCTTCTTGTCGTCCATGGTGCGGTCTCGAATTTGGTGATGCGCGTTCCGGCTCTCAGTCGTCGATCCGCCGAAGCCTGCCATATGAAGCGCGCTGCACCTGCGGGATCAAGCACCGTCTGCCAGGGCGGGACGAACTGCATGGAACGAACGATCGTATAGTAAATCAGTCGAGCGTCCTGCCACCTGTTTTCCCTTACGCGACGGTACAATCCCGCACTATGGTAGATGAGCGTGGATGGTAACGGTAGCGTCGCACGAGGAGACATGATGTTTCCGTTTCGGCGACAATCCAAATGGCCGCGTGAAACGGGAGCGCACCGTCACGCACTCGAAGCGGTTGACTAGACGAGACCGCCTCCATTCGGCAATTGGTTGCAACAGGCAAGTGCTAGACTTTAGCGTGACCGCGCCGCATGCGGAATGCGGCCATTCCGCCTGGTGATAGTCGGGCATCCGGTTTCCGTGGCTGCACGAAGATCGAGGTGAGACTGAGCGGAAGGAAAGCGTCGATCCCGGTCACTTCATCGCTGCAACAGGAGAGTCGTTGTCCGCGCCAGAACGCATTACCGGCGCCTCGAACGGCTTATCCGTTCATGTGTCAGTAGTGGGGCCATCAATGGATCAATCGGATACATCGCAGCGAGGCTTCCGCGTTGGCTTACCCAACAACGCTGATGCGCTGTCTACCTGTTTCGCGACGAGCTACGCAGGGATCATCGCGTTCATGGCGGTCGCGACCGAGGGAAGCTTCGCGAAAGCCGGTGAACGATTGGGGATCGGACGCTCGGCCGTCTGCCGAAATGTTCAAAAGCTCGAAACCCAGCTAAGCACGCGTCTGTTTCTCCGAACGACAAGGACCACAAACCTGACGCAGGAGGGCGAACGGTTCTTCGAGAACTGCAACCAGGGCGTGACCCATATCGTCGAGGCAATGAATGACATGTTGGACCTTCGCCAGGGTCCGCCTCGTGGCTTCATTCGAATTCGCTCGACAGTTGGATTTGGACGCAAGGTGGTTGCTCCGCTGCTTTTCAAGTTTTCCGAGCTCTACCCTGATATCGCGGTAGATCTGAGCCTTGATGACAGGCCAGCCGATTTCGCTGCTGAACAGATCGACGTTGCGTTTCGCGATGGACGCATCGAGGACTCAAGCATCATTGCGAAACAGTTGATTCCAATGCAGATGGTGCTCTGCGCTTCCCGCGCCTATGCCGAAGAGCGCGGGCTGCCATCTATGCTGGAAGATCTGGCGCAGCACGACTGCATCAATCTGCGATTGAGCGGTCGCGTCTTCGAGTGGGATTTCAAGGTCGACGGTCGCATGCGAAAGTATTTGCCAACCGCCAGATTGACTTTCAACGACGCGGACCTGGTATTGCAGGCAGTCCTGGAAGGTCGCGGAATCGCCCAGATGCCGGGATATCAGATACGCGATTACATCGCGCGCAATGAACTCGTCGTGGCCTTGAGGCACAACGTGCCGGACGATCGGGGCCACTACATCTGCTATCTCTGCCGACAGAATTTGCCGTCACGCATTCGCGTGTTTGTCGATTTCATGACGGAGCAGATTCGGGCGCTCAACTCGCTTTGTCTGGGAGAATTCAATCCAGACTATCTGGAACGCGAGCATCAGGCGTGAAGCTATTCATGCACCGCCATAAGCGGTGCGATCGCATTGTGGATGTGCTTCGCGGTCGCAAACGCCACCCACGTCGAACGAAAATATTGACGGCGATGATGGCCGCCTGAAGGCTTCAACAACCTTCGTCCACGAAGAATCCTGATAGTCGACGAAATACCCATTGCAGTCCACCTTGAACCCTTGCGCCTTCAAACGTTGCGTTGAAGGCCACAGTGCGTCCGTATCGTGGCGCTGCCTCAATCATCCGCCTGGCCGCCAGTTTCCACCAAGGTGCCGCTCAGCCTCGCTGACCTCAGGGCAACACCGCGGCTACCGCGGCCGCACCTATTGGTGTCTACGCGGCAACAGTGAGTGGTCTGGTGCGTATCTACCGCGACGCGGACGCGGCACCTACCATTCCGACATGGCTTCGTGATCGATTGAGTTGACGATCGTTGAGATCGTTAGTGGAGGGCGCCATGTTTCATCCCGGACCCCTGTCGGTGTTTGTAGGCTGGATCATGCTTTCCGCGGTCAGTGTCGGGCTCGCAATTGCTGTCTCGTTCAGCGGCATTTTCTGAAGTCTCATACAGGCCTTCCAGATCCGATCGTCTGTCTCCAGCGAGGCACGAGGTCTGAATGATGCGGCTGGCAAGCTGACCATCCAACTTGACTGGCGATTCGCGGAATGTGCTCGAGGGTGGCCGCACGCCCCGATCTTCCTGACCGCCGATTTGTCGGCGGCGAGTGAATGTCAATCCACCGTGATGAGGCGATCACTTTTCCTGAGGCTAGTCCCTCGGAAAGACTCGCTTTGTCTTCGATCCGGGGAAGGTACTGAATTCATCACGGATATGACATCGGTGGCACGCCATGGAAACTCCACATGTCGATTGGCTCGTAACTTCCCCTGAGCCGACCAGCACAGAACGCGCTATCGCGGTGGGTACGCATCTTATTAGTGAACGCGAAGGCTACACACACCACGGAATTTATGCGGGGAATGGACTGGTTATTCACTACGGAGGCTTTCATCATTCCGCGAAACGGCGCCCCATTGAATATATTCCGTTGCGCGCCTTTGCAGCAGGAAAAGGGATCAAGGTTCAGTCAGAACCAGACGCCATTTATACCGGATTTGATGCGGTGGAGAGGGCCAGGTCCCGCCTCGGCGAAGACCGGTATCGATTGCTGACCAATAACTGCGAACACTTCTGCACATGGTGTGTTCTAGGTGTCGGGCGGAGTGAGCAGGTACGCCAATGCCTAAGGAATCCATGGACCGGTATCAAGACGCTCGTCGCGCTTGCGAGAGCGGAATGGATGCCCTTCGTGACCGCGCGAAACCGGCTCGCCGGGACCGTCACGGTTTAGGTCGTACCGCGTGTCGTCGATGTCGCACCGGACGTGTACCCCGATTCTCTACGGGGAACGCTTTTACTCAACGATCTGATAGGCCAGAAAATGAGCATTCAGTCAAACACCGAACGGCGCGCTTCACGCGCACTGAAAGCGGGCGTATCGGTGCTGGTTGCCGCGGTGCTGTCAGCCTGTGCGAACTACGCGGGAATCCATGGCGACGCAAAAACGGCCGATCCGCAGCAGTATGCAACGCAGCAAAGCATTCCTGCCGAACAGGGCCATTGGCCCGCAGCCAACTGGGCGGATCAGTTCGGCGATGCGCAACTGAAGGCGCTGATCGACGAAGCGCTGACGAGCAGCCCGACGCTCGATCAGGCGCATTCCCGCGTGGCAGCCGCCTCCGCATATAGCGAAACGGCGAGAGCCGGCACGCTGCCGCGTATCGACGCGAACTATTCGCTCACGCGCCAGCAGTACTCGGGCACGGCGCTCGTGCCGCCTCCGAATGGCGGCTCGTGGCAGACGGAGAACAAGGGCTTGTTGACTGCTTCCTACGATCTCGATCTGTGGGGCAAGAACCGCGAAGCGCTGAAGGCGGCGATCTCGCAACTTCAGGCAAGCCGGGCCGATGCTGAAGTCGTCAAGCTGACGCTGACAACATCGATTGCCCGCGCGTACAACCAGCTCGCACGCCTGTATGTCTTGCGCGACATCGCGCAACAGGAAGTCACGCATCGCGAGCAGATCGACCGCATCACTGCAGGGCGCATTGCGACGGGACTGGATATGGAAGTCGAACGCAAGACCGCGCAGGCCAATCTCGCGACGAGTCGCGCCGCGCTGACGTCGCTCGACGGACAGGTCCTCACGACGCGCTATCAGATCGCCGCGCTGCTCGGCGCCGGTCCCGATCGCGGACTGCGGATCGCGCGGCCGACGCTCGGCATCGGCGACGAAGTGAAGCTCCCCGACAACCTGCCCGCCGATCTCGTAAGCCGCCGCCCGGACATCGTGGCCGCGCGGTGGCGCGTCGACGCGATGACGCACGACGTGAAGGAAGCGAAGGCCGAGTTCTATCCGGACATCAATCTGAGCGCTGCGATCGGGCTCGACGCATTCGGCTTCGGCCGCTTCCTGACGGCGGCGAGCCGCACGGCATCCGTCGGCCCCGCCATCCATCTGCCGATCTTCGACGCAGGTGAGTTGCGCGCCAGGCTCAAGGGCCGCTATGCCGATTTCGACCATGCCGTCGCGACCTACAACCAGGCGCTCGTGACCGCGCTGAGCGAAGTGGCGACGCAATTGGCCGACGTGCGCTCGACCGACGCACAGCTTGTCGATGCGCAGGCGGCACAGGACGCCGCGCGCCAGGCCTACAAACTCGCATTAGTGCAATACAAGGCGGGCCTGACGAATCAATTGACCGTATTGAACGCCGACGTCAACGCGCTTTCCGCCGATCAGGCCGTTGCGAATCTGCGCATGAGCCGCCGTGACCAGCAGATCGCGCTGGCTTCCGCGCTGGGCGGCGGTTTCGTCGACACGTCGAACGCGAACTCCGCGGCGCCGCCGCGCGCCGATGCGTCCGCATCCAACACGCCTGTCGTTGCCGCGCGCTGAGCGGCTGCCCACCCAATCTGCCGGAGACCTGAAATGAGCGAAATCAACGCAACGGAGCGCCAAAAGACGCAAGCAACGGGCGCTAAATATGACGCGACACCGACGAAAGATTCCGTTGCAAACGAACCTGACACAGGCAAGCGCAAAACGCTGCTCGCGCTGCTGGGCATGGCTGTCGTCGTGTCGGCGGCGGCTTATGGCGCTTACTACATGACCTATGCGCGCTACCACGAATCGACCGACGATGCGTACGTCAGCGGCAACCTTGTGCAACTGACGCCCCAGGTGGCCGGCACCGTCGTCGCCGTGAATGCCGACGACACGCAGATCGTAAAGGCGGGCGACCCGGTCGTGACGCTCGACAGCGCCGATGCGAAAGTCGCGCTCGGCAATGCCGAAGCGACGCTCGGGCAGACCGTGCGTCAGGTGAGCAGCCTGTACGTGAACAATGATTTCTATCGAGCGAACGTCGCGCAGAAGCAGTCCGATCTGGCCCGCGCGCAGGACGATTTGCGCCGCCGCAAGGCCGTCGCCGATACGGGCGCCGTTTCGGCCGAGGACATCGCGCACGCGCGCGACACCGTGACGGCCGCGCGGGCCGCGCTAGACGCCGCGCGTCAACAGGCGGAAGCCAATCGCGCGCTGACCGACCGCACGACGATCGAACAGCACCCGAACGTGCAAGCCGCCGCGTCGAAAGTACGCGACGCTTACCTCGCGTATGCGCGCAACACATTGCCCGCGCCCGTCACCGGCTATGTCGCGAAGCGCTCGGTGCAGGTCGGCCAGCGCGTGTCGCCGGGCACGCCGTTGATGGCGATCGTGCCGCTCGACGGCGTGTGGGTCGATGCGAACTACAAGGAAAGCCAGTTGCGCAACATGCGCATCGGTCAACCCGTCACGCTGACTGCCGATGTGTATGGCGGCAAGGTCGAGTACCACGGCCGCGTCGTCGGCTTCTCGGCGGGCACAGGCAGCGCTTTTGCGACGTTGCCCGCGCAGAACGCGACGGGCAACTGGATCAAGATCGTCCAGCGTCTGCCCGCGCGCATCCAGCTCGATCAGAAAGAACTCGAAGCGCATCCGCTGCGCATCGGTCTGTCGATGGATGTCGATGTGGATACGCGCGGCAACACGGGACGGCAACTCGGCGCGGCCATGAACACGTCATATCGCACGGATGTCTTTACCGAATACGGCGCGCAGGCAGATGCCGAGATCGAGAAGATCATCGCGCGGAACATCGTCCCTCTGCATGCAGGGTCCACGGGCAACGTCGTATTGTCGACGCCTCCCGCAAAGCGCGATGCAAGCGACCAGAGCGGCACTACACAGCACGCCGGCTAGATCGCATCCCGGAGCGCACCGGGCAGTCGCGTTCCGGTTCATTCAATCGTCTGACAGGCCAGATAGACACGCCGGACCTGTCGAAAACTTCAGACTGGAAGCAAGATGAATCCTTCGACGCAACTTGCACCGCCGCCGCTCACAGGCGCAAAGCTGGTTCTTGCGACAATCGCCGTCGCGCTCGCGACGTTCATGAACGTGCTCGATTCATCCATTGCCAATGTTGCGATTCCAACCATCTCGGGAAACCTCGGCGTATCCGTCGACGAAGGCACGTGGGTCATCACGCTGTTCTCCGCGGCCAATGCCGTCGCGATTCCGCTGACGGGCTGGCTCACGCAGCGCGTCGGCCAGATCAGGCTGTTCGTGGCCGCCATCGTGCTATTCGTGTTTTCGTCGTGGCTGTGCGGCGTCGCGCCGAATCTGATCGTGCTGCTCGCCTCACGCGTGTTGCAGGGCGCCGTGGCGGGTCCGCTGATTCCGCTTTCGCAGGCAATTCTGCTCGGCTCATATCCGAAGGAAAAAAGCGCGACGGCGCTGTCGCTGTGGGCGATGACGGCCACGGTCGGGCCGATTGCGGGTCCTGCGCTGGGCGGCTGGATCACCGATAGCTATAGCTGGTCGTGGATTTTCTATATCAACATTCCCGTTGGCCTGTTCGCCGCCGCCGTGACGTGGATCATCTATCGCGACCGCGAGACGCCGACGCGCAAGCTTCCCATCGACAAGGTCGGCCTGCTGTCGCTGATCGCATGGGTGGCGTCGCTGCAGATCATGCTCGACAAGGGCAAGGATCTCGACTGGTTCAGCTCACCTGTGATCTGCATTCTCGCGGTCGTCGCGGCGGTCAGCTTTCTGTTTTTCCTGATCTGGGAATTCACGGAGAAGAACCCGATCGTCGATCTTCGCCTCTTCGCAATGCGCAATTTCCGCGGCGGCACGATTGCGATTTCGGTCGCGTATGCGGTGTTCTTCTCGAATCTCGTGATTTTGCCGCAATGGATTCAGGGCTACCTAGGCTATCGTTCGGTGGATGCCGGTCTCGTGACGGCGCCACTCGGGATCTTCGCCGTGCTGCTTGCACCGGTGATGGCGAAGATCATGCCGAAGTCCGATGCACGGGTGCTCGCGACGCTGGCCTTCCTCGGCTTTGCGGGCGTGTTCTTCATGCGCTCCCATTACACGGCGAGCGTCGACCCCTATAGCCTGGTGCTGCCGACGCTGCTGCAAGGCATTCCGATGGCGCTGTTTTTTACGCCGCTTACCGCGATCATCCTGTCCGGGCTGTCACCCGACAAGATTCCGGCGGCCGCCGGCCTGTCCAACTTTGTGCGCGTGTTCGCGGGCGGCGTCGGCACGTCGTTGATCTCCACGGGCTGGAACGATCGCACGATCCTGCACCATGCACGACTCGCCGAACAGTCGAACGTGAACAACCCCGACTATATGAGCGCCGTCGCGAACCTCCACGCGACGCTCGGCGGCGGCCTGGATCAGGCGGCGGCGCTTTTCGAATATTTGCTGAATGCCCAGGCCGCGATGCTCGGACTGAACGATATCTTCTGGCTCTCGTCGATGATCTTCATCGTGATCATTCCGCTGGTCTGGCTCACCAAGCCCGGCAAGGGTGGCGGCGGGGCGGCCGGCGCTCACTGAGCAGGACCGCCTCGCATACCCGGGGAAGCTAATCTGCTGTCTTTTGTCTGCCGCAGGTTCGTGCTCAACGTCTTCGGCTGTACCGGTGGAGACCTGTCACCCGTACTTGCGGCACTGGACGGTCTACAACATTCCCGCAGCCGCCGCACAACTGCCCGAAGGCGCCGGCAACGCTCCGTCCCGTTTGCCCATCGGCGTCAATCCCCGCACGAACGACTTCCAGAACACCGGCGCGGCAGGAGCTGACGGCAACCATGGAGGTCCCTGCCCCCCGGTGGGCGATAAGCCGCATCGTTATAGTGGACGAACCGACCGTGCCCTGTCGCCGTGACGGCGGGGCGCTCCTCGCGAGCACGTCATACACAGTCGCACGAGAGCTTCAGTCGCGCAGGTCGGTTAGCTCACGTCGCGAATCGCCTTACTGTCATCATTCGCCCGCTGATAACGTCGTTCTCGTCGTCAGACACACCAGATCGATTGCTCTCGTGTGCTCTGTCATATAGTCGTTGAACGTATGCAGCGCGACGGGCTGGCGCCGCTGGGCGAGACCGTCTACCTTGAATTCCCACGTGCGGACGCGGGCTGACAGCCTTATTTTTTCGATTCGCGGGGTGGCCAAAGTTTTCGACACCCCCTGGAATCAATGCGCGAAAAGTTTTGTCTCTTCTTCGCTGATTGCAGCGTCGCTCACCGCTATTATCGGCTCGACGTCGAAGCCCGCCAGGCGCCACGCATCGATACCGCCGGTAAGCGGCAATGCAAGCTTGACACCGGCCTGTCGCAACCGCCCGGCCATCCATGCGGCAGAGACTTCGTTTGGACACGAACAGTAGATGACGAGTGTCCGGTTCGCTCCATAGCGCTCCACGATCTGCCGCGGTTTTTGTTCATCGGCAAACTCTGCGCCTGGAATGACAAACGGATCGAGCATTCGCCGCTCGGCGGAGCGAATATCCAAAAGGATTGGCCGCGGATTGTTCGCGAGCAATGCATGCAATTCGGCCACGCTGATCCGGGCCTTCTCGAGGGCTTTCGCCAGCATGATTCTCCGGCAGTATCGATACAACACGTAAAGCATCAGCGCGGTAGCGATCACGATCAACGCCTGCCAGCCAAGACGTGAGATGAGTACGAAAACCACATCGATCTGCGACGCGAATAGCGCACCGATCGCCAGTCCGACGAATGCCCACAGCGCAACGCCCACGCAATCATGCAAGACAAAGGAACGCAATCTGACGGCCATCGCACCGCACAGCGGCACGGCAACGAGCGACAAGCCAGGTACGAAGCGCGCCACGATCAGCACGCGAACGCCCCAGCGTCCAAAGAAGCGCTCCGTTTTCCTGACGCACGTTTCGCGCGAGAGCGACAGTTTGCAAACCGTATGGAGCGTGCGCTCGCCGTATCGCTTGCCGCCCTGGAACCAGACCAGGTCGCCCAGCACGCCGCCGATCACAGCGGAGCCTAGTATCGTCGCGAAATTAAGGTACGTGGATGACGCAAGGTTCATGGCGAGCGCAGTGCTGGCTCCAACGGTGATCAATGTCGGTAAGACAGGCAACGGCAGGCCGAGCGAGGAGCCAAGCACATTCAGAAATACGACTAAGATTCCGTACCGCGCGATCAATTCATGCGACATCATGGTGCTCTCCTTGTGGCTTGCATGTACCCGTCTTGAAGATCGTTCATCGCGCCACCTGAACCAGCAATGCGGCAAACCGCATGTCGCCGCAGTGGACTTGCTCGGGCACACTACGCCAGGAGCGAACTGCCGGACCATAGCCGCAAGGAGGGAGTCGATAACCGCTACTTTGCGCCGGACAGTTCTTCTTCCGACGCGCGTTTCGATGGCGGCAACGCCTGCTTGCCCTGTCCGGCGATTTCGTTGACCTCCTGCCGATAGCGGTGCACGTCCCGCGTGACGAAGCCGATTTCGCGGCTCGGGATATCGAACCACTCGGGGTGTCCGAATGAACGGCGAATATCCTCGAGACCGCTCGCCCAATGCTCGCGCATCGTATCCTTGCTGAATTCATAGTCCTTGTAGTGCCCCTCGAACGATTTGTTCTTGTAGATCAGGTGCACGACATTCACCGCACTGCCGTCCGCTGTTTTCTGCGCCTCCCGCAACAGCGGGTGCGCAAGCCGCACCTTTTCAGGAATATGCTCGAGCAGCGCCTTGATCATCTGCGCGTGCTTCTGGTTTTGCGACATGAACGCGGTGATCGCTCGTGTACGGCTTGAATATTGAATGTCCTTGGTGCGCTCGCTGACGTCGAGGAAGTCGCCTGGCAGCTTGCCTCGCGAGCTCCACAGATCGACCTGGAATACGAGTGTGTCTTTATGCTGGCTTTCCCTGATGATCTCGGTGAGTGGCGTGTTCGAAACCAGCCCCCCGTCCCAGTAGAACTCTCCGTCGATCTCGACGGCCGGAAAGCCCGGCGGCAGCGCGCCGGACGCGATGAAGTGCTCCGGTGCCAGGCGCATTTTCGAATTATCGAAGTAGACGAGATTGCCCGTTCGGACGTTGACCGCGCCAACGGATACGCGAATGTTCCCGTCATTGATGCGATCGAAGTCTGCGTACCGCAAAAGCGTTTCACGCAACGCCGAGGTGTCGTAATAGCTGACCTGGTCAGGACGTTTCCTGCCGAGCCCTGCGAAAGGCACATGCATGCGCGGGGAGAAGAATCCGTTTTGACCTTCCACCAGCGTACGCGTCGCGGCCCATGCGCTCGACCACCTGCGCCCCATGTCTGCAAGCCCCGGCCACGCCGGAATGCGCGCGCCGAGATGTGAGAAAACATCCGCCGGCTGACTGATGGTGTTCCAGAAGCCGCGCAGCGCCTCCGCTCGACTCGCGGGCGCATTGCCGGCGATGATCGCCGTATTCAGCGCACCGATGGATACCCCGGATATTCGCGTCGGCTCCACGCCGACCTCGGCCATACCTTCATATACGCCGGCCTGATACGAGCCCAGTGCGCCGCCGCCCTGCAGCACGAGTCCGATTTCGTCATAGGCGGGAAGCTTGATGCGATGGAGCCCCTGCAGCTTGTTACGCTGGCTCGAATTCATGGCTGTCTCCTTACTGCATGAACCAGCCGTGGCTGACCACAATCGATTGCCCGGTGAGCGCGTTCGACTCGAAGCCGGCGAGGAATGCAACCGTGTTCGCGACATCGGCTAGCGACGTGAATTCGCCGTCGACCGTCTCCTTCAACATCACGTCCTTCACGACCTGCTGCTCGGAGATTCCCAGGGCTTTCGCCTGCTCGGGGATCTGCTTGTCGACCAGCGGGGTTCTGACGAAGCCCGGACACACGACATTGGCGCGCACGCCACGCGGTCCGCCTTCTTTCGCGACAACCCGAGCGAGACCGAGCAGCCCGTGCTTCGCGGCCACATAAGCCGACTTCAGTTGCGACGCCTCGTGCGAGTGTACCGAGCCCATGTAGATCACAGCGCCGCCTTTGTTCGACGCGTACATATGCCTGATGGCGGCCCTGGTCGTGAGGAACGCACCGTCGAGGTGAATCGCCAGCATCTTCTTCCAGTCGGAAAATGCGTAGTCCTCGATCCGGTTGACGATCTGGATGCCCGCGTTCGACACGAGCACGTCGATGCCGCCCAGCCGGTTCACCGTTTCGGCCACACCCGCATCGACCGCTTCCTCGCTGGTTACGTCCATTGCAACGGCGATCGCTTTGCCGCCGTGAGCAACGATATCTTCAGCGGCCTTTTGAGCGTTCGCGAGATTCAGATCCGCAATCACGACCGTCGCGCCGTCCGACGCGAGCTTACGCGCGCACGCTTCGCCGATACCGCTTGCTGCGCCCGTAATGAGCGCGACCTTATCATTCAATGCCATACGTCCTCCGAGCGCTTACTGGTTGACCGCGAGTTTCAACGACTCGGCGGGGGCCAGATAGTCATAAACCACTTCGCCGACGTCGAGCGTGAGATTTGCAATGACGTGACGTGCGCCAATCACCTTGCGAACCGGCAGATCGGCAACCGATGCGAGCGCGTGCGCATGCAACTCGAGCGCCGCGGGCCCCTCCCACGCGCCGATCACATCGACGTCGCGCAGGAAAAAGCGCACCAGTTCGCAAATGCGTACGGAGCCATCGACGTGCGGAATGACCTTGAGCAGATAGTTGGGGGTGTCGGCGAGCTTGCGGCGCTCGGCCGCCCTCTCGAGCTCGCGATATTTGTAGCCCATCGTTCCGGTGGCGACGCGCTGCGTTCCGTAGTCGAGCGTGCCGAGCAGCGTGTCCTTGCCATCGACGCAGAGCTTCGGTGAAGCCAGCTTCTTGGGAAATCCCCAGATTTCGCGTCCGCCTGCGATCGGGCCTTCGTCGTCCAGATACATCGCGTGCGTGAAGTTGGCTCGATTGCCGTCCTCATCCAGCACGGAAATCACCTGGCCGCTTTCCGTGTAGTCGCCGAACCCCGATGAATCAGGCATGCGGATGAATTCGTAATGGACGATTGCGCTGTCGACCGTTAGCGGTTCTGGAACGACGGCCTTAAGCGCATCCATGTCCGTTTCATACGAGATGATGAAGTACTCCCGATTGAGAAAGCGGAAGGGTGGGCGCGGATACGCCGGATTGTGCACGGGCATCGCAAAAGCGTTGTTGCGGATATCTTCTTCTGTCACGGATCGTTCCTCGGTTGGTGAGGTGCTGCGTAACACGCATCGCGACAGCTTTCGCTGTCGCGGCCAATGGCGTGCGTGCACAAGGCAGCGAAGACGTGCTAGGTGTGTTTGGACGCTTCTTTTGCAGTGTTGCGTTTCACGGCTTGCATCAGACAGCGTGCCCCGTCACCGTGGAACCAAGCGTAAGCGTGGTCGTCTTGCGGCGGAAGTCCTGCGAAGGAACTCACGGTGTTGTCTCTGCGACAACAGTCAATGGCAGATGGACGGGTGCATGGTATGTCGCCCCCGGCGGTGACAGAGGTGGGCACCTTGCCTGGAGGCATACATCGATGTCATCGCTTCCCGGTTTACCGCAACTCGCGTTGGGCTTTTCGATCAATTATTGTCATGGTCTCACGCGCGGCGGGCCCCTCGAGTTCCACATCCCGCCACAGCGTCCGGATCCAGTCGCGCAGCAACAGCGACTCCGCCCACCGGTCACTTATGTCGTTGCCGTCGCGGCCGATGATCGCGTAAGGTTTGGGCCCCAGTTCGCAGGTGAAGGCAAGCGTGTCGTGCTCCCCTGCCCGCCGACGCCACGATGTGAAGCCGTAGCGCCACCAGTCGAGAAAAAGGTCGACCCACATCCGGTGCGGCTCAAATGAAAGCTCGACCTGTACCTGCTCACGACTCGCGACGCGGCCGTGAAACGCCCACGACTGATCGAGTATCCGGTGCATGAGGCTGTGGTTTTCGTCGGACACCGGCCAGGCGAATTCGCGTCCAACCAGATAATGCGAAATGTCGCCGAGCAATCTCAGCTCGGGGCGTGCATCGAGCAGATCAAGCGTGAAGTAGAGATCCGTGGTCATGCGGTCGCGATGCGTCTCGATGTAGACCGGCACGTCCACCTGTTCGGCGAGCCGCTGCCAGCCGTCGATCAGCGCAACACATTCCGCGACGGTGCGAGGACGCACGTCAGGTTGCAGATCGATGTGATGAGCACCGAATTCGACCGCATTCTCGAGCACCGGCTGCAGATCGTCGACCGTGCGTGGAAAGCATTGGCCTTCTACGTCGAGTCCATGGTCTGCGCGCAATTGCGCCAGTCGCCGGACCGCCGTGCGGTCTGTGTAATGTGCGCTCAGGCCATCGAAGCCCGCGCCGGCGATCATCCGCACATTCTGTTCTAGCGAACGTTCGCGGCCGTCGGTGTGTCGCCGCTCCATCGCCCACAGCGACTGGAACACCAGCAGGCGCTGACTCATTGCGCCTCCGCGACCAGCAGCGAACGCAGCTTCGTGTCGCGATCGGCAAGCAGCGCCGGATCGATGCACGCACGTTGCTCAATGAGCGACTGCGCAATGCGCACGTCGCGCGCAATCTCGCCTGCCCGTCCCACTCCGCTTGCACTGACCAGCGTGCCGCCGGCATCGAGCATGAAAAAAATTCGCGATGCCACGCCGGTTTCCCGCACCACCGTGGTCGTGCCGTATGCGGGAATCCCGGCGATCTGAATCGTCATGTCGTACTGATCGGACCAGAACCACGGTACGGCCGAATAAATGTCGAGATGCCCGAGCATGTTGCGTGCGGCAGCGCGCGCCTGGTCCTCGGCGTTCTTCCAGCATTCGAGCCGGATCCGCTGACCTGTATGTGGATGCGGGAAGGAACAGACGTCCCCGGCCGCGTAGATATGCCGGTCGCTGGTGCGCAACGTGCCGTCGACGGCGATGCCATTGTCGATGTCGAGGCCCGCCGCCTGCGCGAGCGCGATACGCGGGCTCGCTCCCACACCGACCACGATTGCATCGCACGGAACGATGCTGCCGTCAGCGAGTTGCACGCCTGTGACCCCTGCTTGACCGGTCAAGCAGGCAACCTGTATGCCGAAGCGAACCTCCACGCCTCTCTGTCGGTGACAGTCAATCAGACACGCCGCAACGGCCTCGGGCACAGCCCGCATCAACGCGCGCGGCGCCGCCTCGAGCACGGTCACTTCGCAACCGCGCGTCACGGCAGCCGCGGCGATTTCGAGACCAATGAAGCCGGCACCGATCACGGCAATCCGTCGGCCCTGCGTCAGTTCGCCGGCGATCGCGTGCGCGTCGGGCACCGCGCGCAGTGCATGCACGCCCGGCAGCGTTGAGCCAGGCACGTCGAACCGCCGCGGTTCGGCGCCAGTTGCGATCAATAGCCGGTGATAGCTGATCGCTTCGCCGCTGGCGAGAACTACCTTGCGCTGCGCACAATCTATGGCCGCTGCCGGCACATCGACGCGCAGTTCGATGCGCTGCTCGCGATAGAAGGCCTCGTCGTAGATCGCGCACTGGGCGGCCGTCTTCTGGCCGAGCAACAGGGACTTCGACAATGGCGGCCGTTCGTATGGCAAGCGTCCTTCGTCGCCAAGCAACGTGATCGCGCCGTCCCAGCCGTTTTCACGCAGCGCATGCGCGGCGCGCGCACCGCACTGCCCGCCGCCGACGATCACCATCGGATCGGATGAACTCATCTCACGCTCCCCGGCGCCATTACCGATATTGGCCAGCCAGCGCCGACACCTGACTGATGTTCTGTTGCGTGATGAAGCCGGGTCCGGAACTGATATTGCGCGCCTCATAGACAGGCTTGAGGCCATAGTCCTGCAGACGCTTCATGAACTTTGAATTCTTCTCCAGTTCACCGCGCGCCTGCAGCACGTCCGTGTTGTGATTCTTGTGCATGATCGCCAGCATCGCGATGGGAATATAGCCCTGCAGATACGGTTGCTGGTCTGTGCAGAACCTGATCGTGCCATTCTTGATCGCCTTCGCGACATCGGAATCAATGTCGAAGGTCGCGAACCAGATCTTGCCGGCGAGCCCCATTTTGGTCACTGCACGAATAGTCGGATCGGCGGAAGTCGGGCCGAGCGTCAGCACGGCCTGGGTATTCGGATGCGTGCGCAAAAACGCACTCACCTTCGCCTCGATGCCGGTGGGATCCGTGCCCGCGTCGAGCACCGAGGTCTTCATATCCGCGCCGACGGCATCCGCAAAGCCGCGGCAACGCTCGAACGACAATGGGTTCGTCGCGTAGTGGTTCACGCATAGAAAACTCTTGATGCCGTCGGCCTTCGCGCGCAACCCCGCTTCCTTGCCGGCCAGGTATTCGGGCTGGCCGACATGCAGCAATGCCCCGAGGTCGGCGCTCTGCTTTTCCGTACCGGTATTGGCTGTGATGAACGGTATGTTCTTTGCCTTGAGCTTCGGAAACGCGCTCTTCAGCAGATCGTAGTCGGCGATTGTCGAAACGACACCGTCATAGTTGCGCGCGGCTGCCTGATTGACCAGTTGGACCATGTCCGCGATATCGCCATTCGGCGGGTTGCGGTAATCGGTCTGCACGTTGAAATCCTCGTCGGCCTGCTTGATGCCGTTCTTGACCGTATTCCACCAGGCATCCGAATCCGGCGCGTGCGAGATGAAGTCAAAACGGGCGGCGGGCTCGGCAAAAGCGCCGGCGCACAGTCCGAGACCCAATACGACGGCAGCGAGGCGAAACGCCCGGCGGCTGGATAGTTTCATGGCTGTCTCCTTGTTTATGATTGATCTGCCGACGTTGTGCATCGGCCCATCTCGCGTTGCCCGAGTAACGTGAATCACATAATCAAGGGCGTTGCGTCAATCGTCGGCGAGACCGATGAAGACCTTGCCGTCCTCGATCCTGACAGGGTGCGTGACGAGGTTCACGCAAACGGGCGCGCCTTTCGCCGCGCCGGTGGGAATATGAAAGCGCCCCATGTGCATCGGACACTCGATCACCTCGCCAAACACGAGGCCTTCGGTGAGCCGTGCGGTCTCATGCGTGCAAAGACCCGCCGATGCGTAAAAACCGCTAGGCGTGTGATAGATCGCGTAGAGCTTGCCGCCGTGCTCGAACTCGACGACGTCTTCTTCGTCGACGTCATCGCATGCGCAGACTTGATGCCATTGAAGCATGTTCATGGTGTGCCTCTTCGCCTAGCGCGTCTGTGCTACGAACGGCTGATCGCCGACAGATTCCGGGTCGTGCGCCGCCGCATTTCCCGGCACGCGCGGCGTCACCATGTAATCGGCGTCGTGCCGCTGCATTCTGAACACGTGAACGATTTCTCCCCATGCGCTGAACAGGCCGTCGTACGCGGGCGGCAAATCCGCTTCGATCGCCTTGCGCAGTTGCGGCAGCGCATGAAACGGCACGTTCGGAAACATGTGATGCTCGACGTGATAGTTCATGTTCCAGTAGAGGAACTGCAGGAAACGGTTCAGCCTGAGGGTTCGCGTCGAGAAGCGGTGATCGAGTTCGTTCTCACGCAGCCCGGTGTGCTGCGTGAGCGCTAGAAATTCGTGCAGCCAGGCGCCATACGAACGCGGCAGGAGCAGAAAGACCACCGGCAGCCAGCTATGCACGACGATCGCCCACGCAATCACGACGGCATAGAGTGCGAGAATCACGCGCGAGTTGCGGCACATCGCGCGAAATTCGGTGGGCGGCACCACCGCCTTCGCCTTGTTCGACACGATGCCGAAGCTGTGCAGCACGATGTTGCCCAGATGATGAATGCCGTGCGAGATGCGCAGGAAATCGGTGGCGAGCTTCAGGTAGTTCGGCGGCCGCTTCACCGCCAGTTCGACGTCGGATGGCACCGTCGCCGTCAGATGGGTGTAAGTGTGATGTTGGGCGTGCGACCAGCGGCTGTACACCTGTTCACGCCACGTCATGAAACAGATCAGCCAATGGACCGACTCGTTCAACCATTCGCTCCGGAATGGCGTGCGATGGCGCAACTCGTGTTCGATCGCTTCGGCGAACGCGTAGATCGTTCCGTACAGCAGGAATGCCGGCACGCACCACAGCGTGCCGAGCGACAGCCATGCGAGCACGCCGCTTGCCACGACCAGAGAAATGAAACCGCTGAAATGCAATAGCGCATCGCGATCGTTGCGCCGCGTGACTGCCTTGAGCACCTTCCGGTCGAGGCGACATTTGTACCAGTCGTCCATGGTGATCGTTTTCGTGTTGTCTTGCGGTACGGACATGAGCTGCACTCCAGTGCTTTGATGTTTGACCGAGCGATGAACCAAACTAAGCATTGATCATCGCTGAGCCGATTAAAGACTCTTAATGAGCATCGGTCAAAGATTAAAATGACTCATTCTGAGGTATCGAGGGTATTCCAGAGGATGCGGCGGTGCATTCTCTACGCCCTAAACATGAAAAAGCCTCGATTGCCTCAATTTGAGGCAAAATAACGGACATGCGGGCACCTCGGCCCGCATGCAAGTCTGGGGATGCGTATGAAAGAGAAGCCGACGCTCAAACAACTGATGGAGATCACGCAGCTCAGCAGGGCGACGATTGATCGCGCACTGAACGATCGGCCCGGCGTGCATCCGCGCACGCGAAGCGCCGTTGAAGCGGCATTGAGGCAATTGGGCTCGAACTCGCCGACACGATCGTCGCCCCGCGCAAAGCACCGTACTTACGACTTCAGATTGCTGGCCCAGGCAGGTGACGCATTCACGGACGAACTCACACGAACCGCGGCTGAGCTCGAACCAGAATTTGCCGCAACCGGGGCGAATCTCGCAGTCGTACGGTGCGTCGGCGCCTCCGACGACGAGGTTGCCGCCAGAGTCCGCGAGGCGGCCGACGCCGCCGACGGCATCGGCATCATCTGCACGAACACCGCGACGACGACCGCCGCACTACGCGAATGCATGGCGGCAGGCAAGCCGGTTGTTGCGCTCATTACCGACGTCGATGCCGACGCACGTCATACGTATATTGGGGTGAATAACCGGGCAGCCGGACAGTCGGCTGCATTTCTCATTGGACGGCATCTGCAGGCGCATGCTTGCCCCGACGTGGCGGTGGTCGTTGCTACGTTCTCTTATACCTGTCACGAAGACCGCGAGATCGGGTTCCGCTCACTGCTAAGACAGCGCTTCCCCAATGTGAACCTCATCGAAGTCATCAAGGGCGCCGATTCCGGTGCCGCGACCTATGAAGCGACCATGCGTTTTCTGGACGAGCACGAGAAGCTCGATGGCGTTTACAACGTGGCGGGCGGAAACGAAGGTCTGGCTGCGGCGCTGCGCGAATCCAACCTGACGGGCCGAACGATCTACGTGACCCACGAAGTCAACCGGATAACGGAACCGCTCCTGCGTTCCGACGCAATCGACTATCTACTGACACAGGACCTTCGACTGCTGCTACGTACGGCTGTCGTGCATTTGAAGTCCGTGCGCGAGGGACGAGGCGTTCCCGCGCAAACGATCATCCCGATAGAGATGCATTCCCGTTATTCGCTGTATTAGGCTTGCATGGACGAAGCGCGAGTCTCAAGGTCTCGATCGCCCGTTTCGGGCCGGCACCCGCCGTCGCTTCTCGTCAGGTAAACGGACGGTCACGTGAATCCGCTGAAAGGCCGAAGCCGGAAGTACGATATTCGAAGGCAGCGCCTCGAGGCTTGAAGTAGCGATCCTGCCGACAGACGCCCGCCCGAACATGCCTTTGTCGTTCACAGACGTGTACGGTCGCACAGAAGGCCACCGTCGAAGAACGAACAGTCGCGGACCTGTTCGGGGTAGCCGCGTCACTACCCCGATGACGGACACCAGGCAGTCAATTCATCCGTACAACGTTCCAGGCAATCCGCTGTTTTCGCACAGCGGATTGCCTCGGCCGCCGAGCGCAGGCATCGCCCCATGGAGCGGCTTGACGAAGCTGACCGCTGTCCACCGGCGGCCGCCCGATGTTAGCGCCGCTGTCCGTTTTTGTATAGCTCCCAGAGCGGACAGTTCGCTTGCGATAGTGCCAAACGTAAGCTTCTCGCGTGGGATAGATGCGACATGAGTTTCGTCACTGCTGCGGGTCACGGTGATTACAGCGCGCACCATGCCACGCCCCAATCGCCGGCTGCGCGATGACGCGATCCGCCGTCACTGTCCAGCAAGGCACGCCCAACTGAGAGGACCGAGATGCAACAGCCATTTACGCATGACGATCTTTATGCTTTGCTGCAGCGCGCTGCCACGGATGCCACCGCGGTGCAGTCCAGCGGCGCACAGGCCGTGGTGGACAGGATGCGGCAATTCATGACCGCGCAACTGGCAGAGACGCTGCCACAGTACGACGTCTTTATCCATATCTCCGTCTCGCCCTACAGCTTCGACGTCGGCAGTTGGATGAACAAGGTGAAGACCGATTCCACGGGACAGATCGAAGCGTGCACGGTGACATGGGCGGGCGCTCCCGGCGTGCTTCCGGCGGGAGCGTCTAACCTCGGCATCGGCTGCGTGGTCACCTACTTTGCGAAGGCCACGTCGCAAGTGCAACCGGAGCCGGCTTCTGGCGGCGAGCGGGACGGTGTGTTTAGCCTGCCGCCGAATATCGCATTCGGCGTGACCTCGCTCGTCAATTCGGCTGCCGAACAGACGATAAACGTCTACATCGACGACAATCAGAACCCCGCAGCGACATTCCAGGGAAACGGCACGCAAGACAAAAATCTGCAGACGCAAGTTCTGAACTCCGGTAAGGGCAAAGTACGGGTCGTCGTATCAGCGAACGGCAAAACATCGAAAGTCGGCTCGAGGCAGGTCGACATATTCAAGAAAACCTACTTCGGCTTGGTCGGATCGGAAGACGGTACGGATAATGACTACAACGACAGCCTTGTTGTGTTGAACTGGCCGTTGGGCTGACCGGTCCGGCATTCCGGCAAGATGCGGTGGACTACGCCGCCGCATCTTGCCGCTCGAACCGTAGAATGCGGCCGGCGCGGCTGCCCGTTTTGAATCGTCGACCGCACAGGTCAACGACATGCTGTGCAGGCTGATGGAAGATGGGATGGTCCGAGTCGACAGCCCTTCGATGGGTCTCCACATGATTTTTTTGCAGACGTTACGTCGTCATGCGGCATAAAAAAAACGTCGCCAACGCGAGCGGCGACGGTGAAACCAGGCACTCACGAAGCTACGTGCCGGGCTGAAAGACTGGTTTCAAGGACCGCTCTCAACACTGCCACATTTCGAGTTGACGGAACGCTTCTGGTCGCCGCCAACCGATCGACACTGGTTCAGATAATCACCACGCGCGTTCGAAGTGGCCCTCAGGTGCGCGGGTGCCATCGCCACTACGCCTGTGAGAATCGCGCCGGCGGATCAATAAGCCTGTCACTCGCCTTGCCTCTCATCGCCTGTCCGTCGTCGATTGTTGCCCTTCGGACAACATGGTGTACGCATTCGCGATGCTACTGCCGTTCGCCCCGCTGACTACAATCGGTCACACGCTCGGTCGAACCGCGAGCCAAACCAAGCGCGCGAAATTCGTGCTCGTGAACCGCACCACGCAGTGCGGCTTACCCCCACCTAATCAACAGGACTATCGAAAATGAGCCAAACAACCCGCAATGTGCAGCCGGTTATCGCCAACCTTGGCAAAGAAGGTTCAGGCGAACTCGTGCCTTCACGCTACGCCGTGCGCGTGGGCGACGTCGACGTCGTGCTGATCAGCGATGGCGTTCTACCCCTGCCGACCTCCACCATGTCCACGAACGTGAGCGAAGCGGACCGCAACGAATGGTTCGATGGTCGTTTCCTGCAACGTGACATGTTCGATTGGGCGTTGAATATCGCGCTCGTGCGGAGCGGCGAACGCCTGATCCTGATCGACTCGGGCGTGGGCGACGGTTTTGAATACTTCACGCGCGCCGGTCAGTCGGTGATGCGCCTGGAATCGGCGGGCATCGACCTGGCTGCGATCACCGATATCGTGGTTACGCATATGCACATGGACCACGTCGGCGGGCTGAACGTCGATGGCGTCAAGGCCAAGCTGAGCCCGGACGTGCGCATTCACGTGTCGGCCAGGGAAGTAGCGTTCTGGAAAAATCCGGACTTCAGCAAGACGGTGATGCCGGAAACGGTTCCTCCCGCGCTCCGCAAGGCTGCTGAAACGTTCGTGAAACTCTACAGCGAAAACATCGTGCAGTTCGATCAGACCGTGGAAGTTGCCCAGGGCGTGTCGGCTCGCGTGACGGGTGGGCACACGCCGGGGCACTGCGTCGTGGACGTCGCATCGAACGGCGAAAAACTGACGTTCGTGGGCGACGCGATTTTCGAAGTCAACTTCGACCATCCCGAATGGCAAAATGGTTTCGAGCACGAGCCTGAAGTCGCTGCGGACGTGCGTATCGCGCTGCTCAACGAAGCCGCTGAAACCGGCGCCCTGCTGGCCGCGGCGCATGTCGCGTTCCCCTCCATCGGTCACATTGCAAAGAACGGTGGAGGCTTCCGTTTCGTGCCGGTGCTGTGGGACTATTGATTGATGCTCGGCTATCAGCCATCGTCGTATAGATCGCACTGACGATTGCCAGAAAACCGCCGGGAGGGCGCAAGACTCGCGGCGGTTTTTTGCAAACGATCACTTGCCCGCGCCACCGGCATTCGATGAGATCGGTACGTGCGAAGACCTCATCCTGACCGCCCGCCTGACACGCGAGTTCGGTGGACCGACTCTCCAGGTCATCGAGCTTCGCAGTGCGCGCGACTGTAGCAGTCGCACCATCGTTCCCGAATCCGCCTTCCCGGACGAATCGCCGAACGCTGCCGTTGATACCGGTTGTGCGCATCTTTCATCCTTCAAAGGAGCACATCATGAGATTGAGGACCTGTTTGCCCGCGATGTTATGCGCGTCAATGGCGCTGGCGCTGGCGCTCATTCCGGCGATAGCCAGCGCGGAGCCGTTCACGATCAAAGTCGACGATCTGCGTAACGGGCGCTTTTCGAACGAGCAGGTGTACGGAGGCTTTGGCTGTCACGGTAACAACATCTCGCCGCGCATTTCATGGACTCACGTTCCGCGCGGCACGAAGAGCATTGTCGTGACGATTTTCGACCCGGATGCGCCGACCGGAGGGCTCGGCTGGACGCACTGGGAAATCGCGAATATTCCACCTTCTGAATCGTCGCTCGAAAGAGGAGCTTCCGGCAATCCAAAGCTCTTGCCGGCAGGCGCGGTTGAGACGTTGACGGACTTTGGCGAATCCAGATACGGTGGCCCCTGTCCTCCCCAGGGGGAGTCGCATCGATATGTGGTGACGGCCTCCGCGCTCGACGTGGCGCAAATCGACGTGGCTCCTGCCGCGAGCCCCGCAGTCGTCGCCTATCAGATGCATGGGAAAGTCATTGCTCAGGCGAAGTATGTCGCCAGATATCGTCGCCCATTGACTAACGATTGACGGGCGCCAGAACTGGGATATCGGCAACCGTTCCCGGCAGATCGGCTGCCGGTAGAACGATTCACGTATTCGCGTTGTCCCGTTAAACGGTCACGAATCACGCCAACGACATTCCGCCATCGACGTGCAGATTGACACCGGTAACGAAGCTGCTTTCGTCACTAACAAGAAAGAGCGCGGCATGGGCCAGCTCTTCCGCGCGGCCCAGCCGGCCCAGCGGAATCTTCTCCGCAACGGCGGTCTCGAATGCCGGGCGATCGGCAACGGCGATACCCAGTTTCGAAAGAATGGGTGTGTCCACGGGGCCTGGGCTGATCACGTTGACCCTGATGCGGCGCTCTTTGAATTCGAGCGCCCAACTGCGGGCGAAAGCTTCGATTGCCGCTTTACTGCCCGCATACGCCGCGTGGCCTTCGAATACTTTCGAACTCGCGATCGAACTCGTCAACAGAATGGCGCCTCCGTTGCGAAGTTGAGGCGCGACTTTCTGAACGCCGAAGAAAACCGACCGCGTGTTGGTAGCGAATTGTGCATCGTACGCTTCGAGACTCACCTGATCCGAGCGGGCGATCGTGTTTACGCCAGCGTTGGCGACATAAATGTCCAGGCCGCCGAACCGTTCTTCAACCAATGACGCGACGCGGTCATGCGTTGCGGGATCGGCGAGGTCGCCGGTCAGGCCCGTTGCCCGATCCCCAAGTTCGGACACTGCGGCATTCACCGCGGCCAGACGCCGTCCGACGATCAGCACATGTGCACCCTCGGCCACAAACACCCTTGCCATCGCAAAGCCAATGCCGCTATTGCCGCCGGTGATGACGGCGACTTTATTTGTGAGTCTGTTCATTTGAATCTCCGTTGTTCCACGCGAACGTCGCGTTGAACGCTAATTTAGCTATAGGTGAGACGACAGCCCAGTTCTCCAGCGGAGCTATCAGTTTTGCCGAAGGGTCACTAATGTCGGTTGAGAACCTGAACGGCTTATCTGCCTTTGTTCGAGCGGTCGAGGCCGGTTCGTTCACCGGAGCGGCGCGCTTGCTCGGCACGACGCCGTCCGCTGTGTCGAGAAGCGTTGGAAGATTGGAGAGGCGTCTCGGCATCAGGCTTTTCCGGCGCTCGACAAGGGCGACCGTCCTGACAATAGAGGGGCGCACCTACTACGAGCGCATCGCGCCGCTCATACGTGGCATCGAGGAGGCAGGCAACGCGTTGACTACGCCGCTGGCCGCGGTCGGCAAACTGCGTATCAGTGTGCCCGGCGCGTTAGCGCGCATTCTGCTCGACCCGCTCACCCGGCACTTGATGGCGCATCATCCAGGCCTGCTGTTCGATGTGAACGTGAGCGACCATCATGTCGACGTCATCCGCGAGGGTTTCGATCTGGTCATCAGAGCGGGAGAGGTCATCGACAGCGCTTTGCATGCGCGGAAATTGGGCCATTTGCCGCTGGCGCTCGTGGCCTCCCCCGACTACCTGAACCGCCACGGCGTGCCGGAATCGATATCCGATCTCGGTACGCATCGCCATGTTCGTTACAGACTTGCCGGACGCGTGGTGCCCGTCACGTTTGCTGACGGTGTCAGCGTGCAGCCGGAAGGAGCATTCGATACCGACAGCGGTGAGGCCATGAGACTGGCGACATTGAATGGACTCGGTATCGCACAGGTTCTGAAAGCAATGGTTCAGGAAGATGTCGACGCAGGACGTTTGTGTCGCGTCTTGCCGGAGTTGGCGCTGAGACCCGTTCCTCTTCATGTCCTGCACGGATTCGGAAGGAACATGCCACCGCGCACGAAGATATTTATCGATTTTGCGGAGAAGCAATTCGCGCAGTTAATGAAATGATCTTTCTCGCTACACGCCCGCGTTTGTAGCTCAAAGCGTCACTGGGGACACGGCGCAGCCGAATTTCAGATGAAAATCCCTTGCAGGCCGTTCAGTTGGACGACGCTCCGCTTATCGAGCGTAGTTTGTTTGAGTTGTTCCCGTGCATAGATCCTTTCGGAAACCGGGAGCCGATAGCGAGGCAAGTCGTCGTCTCCAAGCTGGACCTGCAGCATGTGCTTTGCAACCAACCCTTCAATTACGGCGATCGCATTCGAAAGATCGCCCGTTCCGTTTGCCACCGCCGCAAGGACGGCCTCGAGCGTTGCGGGCTGTTCAAACGACGACAGGCGACGGAAAGCGGACCTCTCCTGCTCCGACAGCAGCGCGTAACTCCATCCAATGGATGCCTCGAGACTCCGATGCCTCGCAGGGGCGTTGCGGCATCCCTGCCATTGAAGGCGTGAGCGGGTTCCGAGCAGCGCCATGGTGCCGGCCAGTCCAAATGTCGCGACGCGCGCCGCGGCAAACTCGATCGCAAGCGCGACGCCTTCCAGTTCGCGGCAAATCTTCGCAATGGCTGCATAGCTCTTGCTTGTCTGCGGAAACCTGGCGCCCGCTTCCAGTGCGCGTTGAATGAATACCTGCACGGCTGGATAAGTATGCGCGTGTTCAATCGAAATCGCCTCCGGTCCTGGAGGGACGTCGAGCGCAGACAGGCGGCAGACGTATTCGTATCTGACACGTAGCGCCTCGCGGCTTGTCAGAACGAAATAGGTCGCGGATGAGACCGCGAGGATCTGCGTTGTAAGCGACGTCACCTCGTCGATGACATGCTCGCAGTTATCCAGGATGATCAGCGCGCGCCTGGCCGAAAGATAATTCGTGATGCACGTGACGGGCATGTCGTGAAAATCGCCCAACCCGAGCAGACGAGCCAGCGTAAGCGCTACCGTGTCGCCATCAGCAACTTCGCCGAGGTCGGCGAGGTGAATCTCCGAAGGAAACACGCCGGACAGTCTCTTCGCGAGAGCAATGGCCACTGTTGTCTTGCCGATGCCTCCGGGTCCTACGATAGACATAAGCCGATGTCTGCCCAAGTCGGACGCAAGAGTCCGCAAGACCTCGTCGCGACCTTGCGGGCAGGCCGCTCCCGTTGCGAAGCAGCCAGAATGTGCTAAAGCAGACGGTTTAGCACATTGGAAACTGGATTCGACAACCACGCGTTCACGGGTAAGCTGTCCAACGAAACAGTAGCCGATACCCGGGACGTTTTTCACGTAGCGCACACCGCCCTCTCCGTCACCTAGTGCTTTGCGCAGTCCCGCAATGTTGACGCGCAGGTTGCTTTCGTCCACGACGATATTCCTCCACGCGCGCGACATCAACATGCGCCGGTCCACGACCTGTCCGGCGTGCTGGATAAGCGCGATAAGAATATCCAGTGCGCGGCTGCCTAGTGGCACGAATGAACCTGATCGTTCGAGGCGTCTCTCTTCAGGAAAAAGTGTGAACGGACCAAACGATACCGCTTCGCGGCACGCGTGCCGGTCGGTATTTGCCATCACGCCGGAGCGCAAGACATTTTCCTCAGCATTCATCTTCACAGCAGACTCCGAATTCCCGGATTCAGGTGCGTATTGGAATAGACCGATTGCCTCGATCTCTCCACGGCGAAACATTACGTCACGAGCAATCGTAGTTGCGTCACCCCGAACATGGAAGACTCCAACGGGATATCACGGTGTTGCTGCCAGGACAACATCAAGACCATCGAGTCATTGGCGTACAAACCGGTTCACCCCACCTCTTCTGCAGGAGCGGTCGATTGGGCATAGAGTGCCAGCGAGACCTGGTCTCGAACCAGGTCCGCACCGCCGGGTGTGGTCTGTTGATGAGGCGAGAAGAGTTGATGCGGAAAAAAGCGATAAACAACCTCCAACTGTGAGACATTTCCATGACAAAGATATCGGTTCCCATTGTCTGCCTAGAATGCAACCCGGACGGAGGTTCCGTAGGGAATTCCGTTCTTTCTTCTGTTTTGCTGGATCTTCGACCCGACGGCGACGGAAGGTATATGTCGGAATGCTCGCGCGGCCATCAGCGAATCGTGGCGTTGCGCCAGCAGAAGTTCGAGATTCTTTTCGAACTTGCCGCTTGCGCGATACGGGACGGACACTATCGACACTCGGTCTCGTCCTGCACCGCCAGTCTCGAAGACTTTCACGAATTTTTTCTGCGCGCGATGGCGTACCAGAACGGAATAAAGAAAGAGCGTTTCGATGCCGCCTGGAAGCTGTTGGGGATCAATCCACGAAATCGCCACGAAGCCTACTTACTGAACTACCGGAACTTCTGCGCCCGACCTCCCGTTCTCCTCACCCCCGATCAGAACGACTGGAAAGACTCGGTGATGCAAAAAGGAAAAATACCGAGGCGCGAAGAATGTGTGACCTTTGGCCAAGCCGTATTGCACGTATTGCAGACGGCGGTCGAAGACGCGAGGAATGCCTTTCCCGATGGAGTAAAGCAGGCAATGGAGGAACAGGTGACTGCGGCTCAACAATACGCTTGCACATCAGAAGGGCCATGGAGCATTCGCACAATCGTGAATCTTGCCTTCGAAGGTGACAAACATTCCTGGCCGACGCTCGAAGATGCGCTCGCCAGGATTGTTTGACGACGTTTAAGCCCGTCGATTGTTGTCGCCGGGACAACACAATGATCTCCTTTGAGTGCCTACTGCCATTCGCAGACGAAGTCTACGATTTGTCGTGAGGCGGGCGGCAGATGGGTCGGCCGCCGCGATCGTCAGCGATCGTCGCGCAGTGCAACAGGGCTCGGTTTGTCGTGGGTTCCGGCGCACATCGTCAACTGGGTAATTTGAAAACTTAAGGCAAGAATCATGTCGCAGAAGATCTTGATTGTGGGTGCCGGCTTTGCCGGAGTGTGGGGCGCACTCGGGGCGGCTCGCGTGCGCGACCGCGCCGGCGCAACGGCTAGCGACATCGACATTACGCTTATCTCACCGAAACCCGAGTTGCAGATCCGGCCACGGATGTACGAAAGCGAGCCGCATTTGATGTTCGCGCCGCTTTTGCCCCTGCTTGACGCCGTCGGTGTGAACTACGTCGAGGGGAGTGTCGACGAAATCGCTGTTCGCGACAAGACCGTGCGTGTGACGGCCGCGAGCGGCGAAACCCGCTCGCTCGGTTACGACCGGTTGCTCTTGACGAGCGGCAGCAAGCTGAGCCGGCCGCCGATTCCAGGGCTCGCCGAGTATGCGTTCTCGGTCGATTGCATGGAGGACGCATCGGCACTTGAAGAGCATCTCAGGAAGCTCGCGAAGCTTCCCGATTCAAGCGCCCGAAATACCGTTGCCGTGGTGGGATGTGGCTTTACCGGCATCGAGATCGCAACCGAATTGCCTAAACGGATGCGCGCGCTATTCGGCCCCGATGCGGCGATCAAAGTGGTCGTCGTAGGGTCGCAGGCTGAGATCGGTCCCGATCTCGGGCCTAATCCGCGGCCTTTCGTCGCCGAGGCATTCGATTCGCTCGGCATCGAAGCGGTATTGGGATCCGGTGTCGTATCGGTCGACGCGAGTGGAGTCCGAACTGCTTCAGGTGCGCATATCGAAGCGCACACGGTGGTATGGGCGGGCGGGATGCGAGCGAGTACGCTTGCAGCACAGGTTTCGTCGCGTCTGGACCCGCTTGGCCGTGTCGAAATCGCCCCCGATCTGCGTGTGGAAGAGGCGCCCGGCGTGTTTGTGGCAGGCGATGTGGCGCGAGTGCGCAGCGACGATGAAGGGCACTACGCGTTGATGTCTTGTCAGCACGCAATGGTGATGGGGAAATTCGGCGGCCACAACGTGGCCGCCGACCTGATCGGCGCATCGACGCTGGCGTATAGCCAGCCGTTTTATGCCACCTGTCTGGATCTCGGCGAATGGGGAGCGGTCTATTCGGAAGGCTGGGATCGCCAGATAAAGCTGACGCACGCGGAAGGAAAAGCGCGCAAGCAGATGATCAATACGCAGTGGATCTATCCACCGGCGCCGAATCGCGCCGATGCATTGGCGGCAGGCGACCCGCTGGCGTCATTTGGCTAGTGTGTCAGCCAGCCTCGGGCATCGCGGTTAGCCGTTCACAATGGCTCCGGCGGGAGCGGCATGAGTACCCGCCAGGCGCGTTCTTCCCCTCGGAGCCTCCGTGAGCGATTCCCTGGTGTTCGGTTATGCCGTCGTCCTGATCGACGTGGCGCTGTGGCGTTTCAAAGTGCCGAAGCAAGACGTTTCACGTCTCTTGCTCCGGCTCACGATTTTCGCCGTGTTCACGGGGAGCATTTTCACCGCGGGCCTCAGCCCCTTCAGACAGGCCACGCATTTTGAAGCGTCGCTGTTTCACGAAGCGGCGCAGGCACTGAAGATATTCTGGTGGCTGACAGGTGCCCGCCTGCTCACTCTTGCTCTCGACACACTTCTCCTGCCACAGACGTGGCGCAAGCAAAGACTCTTTCAGGACGTGTTCGGTGCTGTAGTGTTTCTTGCCGCGGCGGTAGCCGCGACCGGGTTTGTTCTGGAAATACCCGTTCGCGGCCTGATCGCGACGTCGGGGACATTGGCCGTTATTCTCGGTTTAGCTATTCAAAGCACTTTGCACGATGTCTTTGCAGGGATCGTGCTGAATTCCACAGAGCCGTACCGCGTGGGTGACTGGATCTCGATTGATGGCGCGGAAGGCAAGGTGATCGAGATGAATTGGAGAGCAACGCATCTGCTCAATTCGCACGGCAATGTGACTATCATTCCCAATGCTGCGGCGGCAAAGGCAAATATCACCAATACCAACCGGCCGCACGCTTTGCATGGCGTGACTGTCTCTCTGGAAATCTCGCCGGACGAGCGGCCCGCAACGGTGATTGCCGCGCTTGAATGCGCGCTGGCTGGAGCTCGTTCGATCCTGACGGCGCCGGCTCCCTTCGTGCAGGCAAGAAAATCCACCCTGCATTCCATCCAGTACGAAGCGACGGCCTTCGTCGACGACACGGCAAAAAAAACGCCATTGACAAACGAGCTGTACGACCTCTGTTATCGACACCTTATCGCCGCGGGGGTCGATCTCCAACCACGAGGCGTGCCATCGGTCACGGCCATCGTGGCAAAAGCAGAGGAGCGCCTGCTTAGACGCATCGAACTATTCGCCGCCATCGGCGACGAGGAGTTGAAGTTGCTGTCCAGTTGCATGGTGCGGCATGAATACGACGCCGGGCAGGTGATTTTCACGCCGGAAGTGGTGCCCGACAGTCTCGCAATCGTCGGCTCGGGCGTGCTCAGTGTTTCAACGGAGCAACCTGCCGGGGCGGTCGAAGTGGTGCGTCTCGGGCCCGGCGATACGATGGGGGAGACCGGGCTACTCGCGGGTTTGCCGGTTCAGGTGAAGATCGTGACGCTCACGAGGAGCGTCATTTACAGATTGAACAAGGACGATGTAACACCTCTATTGAGGGATAGCCAGGAGGTGACTCATCGAATGTGCCGGCTACTTTCACAACGGCAAGACATGTTGCATAAAATGGCGATGAAAAACGCCGCGCCTGGAGCCGATGAGCACGCTAGCTTCCACTGGCTTCTGGACAAGATTCATCAGTTGCATGCGCTGAAGTTCTGATCTTGCGGTTACGGATTGGTTACTCCTCATATGCTCCCGTTCACCCTCTGCCTTTGCCAAACATAATTAGCTAGCGTAGATGTTAAGCGCCGTTAAATAACCGCGATCTTCTAATAGAGTGAACGTAGAGCAATCAACGGCGTTTTGCATCGCTTAACTAGGCCAATGACTGCTTCGTGGTTATTGTGATGACTCGACCGGTAAGCAAGCCAATTCCCCCATCTCCCGGTCGAATAATTCCTGGACTTGAGCCATGACTAAAAACCTGGGACATGTTTCCCCCGATGCAAAACGCCGAAACCTGCTGATTGGCGGGATCGCCGCAACGTTGACGACAACTGTGGCATCGGCTGCCAGCAAGCAGTCAGGACCCGGCACGACCGGGCAGATGTCGTCCGCAGGTCATACCGGTGACGTTATCCGTACCCGAGACGGAGTGAGCCTGTACTTCAAGGATTGGGGCGCGAAAGACGGTCCCGTCGTAACGCTGAGCCATGGTTGGCCGCTCAGCTCGGATAGCTGGGAAAACCAGGCTTTCTTTCTGGCATCCCACGGGTTTCGAGTCATTACACATGATCGCCGCGGGCACGGTCGCTCGAGCCAACCGTGGGACGGCAACGACATGGACCACTACGCGGACGATCTCGCGACAGTCATCCAGACGCTCGGTCTGCGCGATGTTGCCGTTATCGGGTTTTCGACCGGAGGGGGCGAAGTCGCGCGTTACGTGGGCCGGCACGGTACGTCCCGCGTATCGAAGATCGGGCTGATTTCAGCCGTGCCGCCGTTGATGGTAAAAACGCCAGGCAATCCATCTGGGGTACCTATTGAATCGTTCGATAGCGTTCGGGCTGCAATAATCGCCAATCGCTCCCAATTGTTCAAGGACATCCCCGCAGGCCCGTTCTACGGCTTTAACCGACCGGGCGCCAAGGTGTCGCAAGGTCTGATCGACGCATGGTGGCGCCAGGGAATGACCGGTGGTTTAAAGAACGTCTACGAATCGGTCAAAGCCTATTCCGAAACGGATTTCACGGCGGATCTGTTGAAGTTCGACAGACCGACACTGATCATTCACGGCGACGACGACCAGGTCGTTCCCGTGGATATTGGCGCCCGTTCGAGTAAGAAACTCGTCCCTCACGCGATCCTGAAGATTTATCCCGGCGCGCCGCATGGATTGACGGATACCCACAAGGATCAGCTTAATGAGGATCTTTTGTCTTTCCTGCGCAGCTAGCTTGCGAAGAGCGTGATCGTGACGCCCCCTATTCAGAGTGGCCCGCTCGACGCGGGCCTGATCGCGCTTCTCGATCTGCGCGCATCGCAAATCAACGGCTGTCTGTTGTGCGTTCAGTATGGCCTTCGCTTGGCGCTTCATGCTGCCGTGCCCACATCGAAGATTGAGCATATCGGAAGCTGGCGGTGCGCCGATGTTTTCTGTAGTGCGGAGAAGGCCGCGTTGGCCTGGATGGAACACCTTTCGGGTGTCAGTGAACAATCGGCGTCCGATGAAATCTGGGCGCGTATGCGGAAGTACTTCAACGAGACGCAAATTTCAGAGCTGTTCAAGTACTGGAGCAGCAGCGCATTGTGGTCGACCGACGAGGTCATCCGTTGTTGCACTGCCGGCAAGACGGTCAACCCGGCTGTCGATTGGCACGCCCAATAGGCCCCGCCCGCTCTGGGGCTCACAAGGCAACGTGTTTTCCCATGAACTCATCGCGCAAGATGGCGCGCTGGTCGTATTCCTGAGTGTGCCTGGCGCGTCGCTCGTTCTACCTGTGCCGCTATGCCCACGTGTTCATCGACTACATGGCTGAACGAACGCGCGCGCTCGACCTGCAATGCCTGACCACCATGACGTCGGCGCCGGCGCTCTGATTGGTGCTTTGGAAGCAACACGGTGCGTCGCCGCGCAAGCCTTCCCGACGGGCCGCCGCGCACCTACGATGCACCCATGCGTTGACGGCGCATCGAGGCCGGCCCGGCGCACTATCCGCGGAGAACAATCACGACGATCATTGCTATCGAAGGTGGCCATCGTACTCGACGACCGTGACCGCCACGGGCGGCGATGCAGGCCATGGTCCAGCATCAGGCGTAGTCCGATCGGACGACGGCCAATTCGATCTCGACCTGCGCTTGCCTGCACCGCTCGGCGGTCCGTGCGGCGGGACGAATCCCGAGCAGTTGTTTGCTGCCGCCTATGCCGCCCGCTTTCACAGTGCCTTGAGCCTGCTCGCCGCAAAGGCGGAGATAGCGTGCCAAAGCTGTAAGCCGGCATGCGCATTTCATGCGAACGATCGAGCCGTTAGCGACGGCAACTTGACCCGGTAATGTTCGTGTGAGCCCCGCAGCCATGAGACTTTAAACCCAGAGGCGCTGCACTTTGCATGCGATCGCCGCTGGAAGTCGCAGGAGAACCGGAGATGTGTGGACTCGACCCATGGTCGCAGATTATCGGACGGCTGAACGCGCATTGGCATGAGACTGCATCGGCGGTTTACCAGGCTTCGCGGCGCCGCGAGCGACCCAGCCGCACGGTGGTTGCGCATGCGGCGCTTAGGGACTCTACGATTCGAAGCATCGAATGGCAAACCGACACGACCGTGCTCGTTTCCTGGAGCGACGCTACGCGCGGCAGCTATCTTGATCAGACCTGGCGCGCCGGCTATGCCCGCGTCAGGGGTGTTTGCGCGCTCAGCGGCATGTCGGTCAAACGGGGCGACGTGGTGTTCCGGCCGTTCCACCGCGGCGCCGCAGCGCCGTCGAACGCGTTCGACATGATCCTTGCTTCTGTGCTGACAAGATATTCAGAGGGCCAGCTCGTGCCGGCCTGATGTGTGGCGAAGATCGTTTGCACTCCACCCGCGATACGGCGCCATCTGGCCGAACCGCCGATGGCACGCGGGCCGTCCTTGCAGGCATCCACTTCGCACATTGGCCAAGCACCGCTTGTAGAAAGATGGATTCGCGCGGCGATACCGTGACTCATCCGACTCCGGCGATGCTCGCGGCCGTGTCGGTCGCAGAAGTCTACCCATAGAGCTAACGCTTCTACGTTTCGAGCCGCCCCGCTTGGGCGTGTTCGAGTTCGAGCTGCTGACGCGAACCCACTCGAACTTGTCTACCGGTTTCTGGAGCGCATCTTGGTCGAGCCGGCAGGAAGCACGCAATCGCCGCTTCAAACAATGCCAACAGGATAATCAGCACTCGTCGTGCTCAATGCATTGGAGCTTGCGCATTCATTGCGTTTAATCGCCAATCGTTTTAACGGATAGCCTTCATTCGGCATAAAAACGCGTCGTATCGGTAAAAGTACTGATGCTGTAGTCAGACTACATTCTTAAATTGTTGAGTACGGAGAGTCGCTACAGTCCATCCGATGGTCCCGATTCCGTCCGGGCAGGCAAACGTTTGCGCAGCTACCCTGCGTCGCCAGCCTTCGTGTCCGGCGTGAACCTGCCGGACTCGCTCCGCTTCCGCATTCCAACAAAAGCAGAATCCCCGGAGAGACAGATATGCAGAAGAAACTATGGCTGGCGGCCGCTTTAGCGGCGGCCGTGTGCGCCGCTGCGCGTGCGGATGTACCCGACTTTCCACTCGATTTCCTACCCACTTCAATTGCGATGAACGCGTTCGGATCGGCGGCCGCGCATCGGCGCGCCGATACCCTCGTCAGCAGGATGACGCTCGACGAAAAGCTCCAGTTCATTCATTCGAAATACGCAATGTCGGCCGTGCCGGGAGGTGGCGCGGGCTACATTCAGGGCGTACCGCGTCTCGGCATTCCTGATCTGAACATGGTCGACTCCGCGACAGGCTCCGGCAGCACATCGCAGGCCAGCACGACCTTCCCGGCAACGATCGCGCTTGCGGCAAGCTGGGATCGCCGCCTGTCTTCCGATTTCGGCAAACAGGTGGCGATACAACTGCGCGCCCAGGGCTTCGGGATGGGACTCGGTGGCGGAACCAATCTCGCGCGCGAGCCGCGCGGCGGCCGGCTGTTCGAGTATCTCGGCGAAGATCCGCTGCTCGCCGGGGAGATGCTCGCCGAGCGCACCGACGGCACGCAGCGCCAGAAGGTCATCGCCACGATCAAGCACTACGCCGGCAACGAGCAGGAACATAACCGGGGGGGCGGCAACAGCCAGATCGACGAGCGCACACTGCGCGAGCTGTATCTGTTGCCGTTTGAAATCGCCGCAAGGCGCGCACAGCCGGGCAGCGTGATGTGCAGCTACAACCGGCTCAATGGCGACTATGCGTGCGAGAACGCGCATCTGCTCAACGACGTGCTCAAGAACGAATGGCGCTTTGAAGGGCAGGTGCAATCGGATTGGGGGGCGACGCACAGCACGGCGAAAGCGATCAACGCCGGTCTCGACGAGGAAGAGGATGTCGGCTCGACCGTTTATCTGACGCCGGACGCGGTTCGGCAGGCGATTGCGAACGGCTCGGTTTCGACCGCGCGACTCGATGACATGGTGCGACGCAAGCTGTACGTGATGATCCGCACGGGCGTGATGGACGATCCTCCAAAGGGGGGCGCCGCCATCGACTTCGCTGGCGCGAAAGCATTCGTGCAGGCGGTTGCTGAGCAGTCGATGGTGCTGCTCAAGAACGACAACAACCAGTTGCCGCTCTCCGCAGCCTCGCTCTCACGGATCGCGGTGATTGGGGGACACGCTGATGCAGCCGTGCTGACCGGCGGCGGGTCAGGCAATACACGTGATCCGGTCACCGGGGCATTCGCGGGTTGCGGCGGCTTGACGTTCGGCACATCGACCGGGTGCAGTTGGTGGACCAATCCGTGGCTGAAGTTGAACACGCCCATTGTTGCAGCGATTCGCGCGCTCGCGCCGTCGGCGCAGGTGAGCTTTGCCGGCAACAGCGATCAGCAGACGCCGTTTCGCGCGTACACGCAACAGGAGATCGATCAGGCGGCGGCGCTCGCAGCCCGCTCGGATGTCGCAATTGTCGTCGTCGCGCAGCCGGCGGGTGAAGATTTTGGCGATTTGCAAAGCCTGAGCCTTGCGAATCCGTCGAACCAGGATGCACTCGTCGACGCGGTCGCGCACGCCAATCCCCGCACGATCGTCGTCGTGGAAAGCGGTAACCCGGTGCTGATGCCGTGGAAGCATCGCGTGGCGGCAATCGTGGAGGCCTGGTATCCGGGTGAAGGCGGCGGCAATGCGATCGCGAACGTGCTGTTCGGCAAGGTCAATCCTTCCGGCAAGCTGCCCGTCACCTTCCCGGTGCGTGATCAGGATACGCCGACGTGGGGGCAAAGCGGCGCGTTCGAGCCGGATCCCGTCTACGCAGAGAAGCTGAACATGGGCTACCGCTGGTACGACGCGAAAAACATCACGCCGATGTTCGAGTTCGGATACGGGCTGTCGTACACGCATTTCTCGTATTCGGGGCTTTCGGTCAAACATCGCCCTGACGGCGCGATCGACGTGTCGTTTACGGTGCGCAACGATGGCCGTATGGCGGGCGCGGAAGTGCCGCAGGTGTATCTCGGCGTGCCCTACCGCGACGAGCCGCCGCGACGTCTGGTCGGCTGGGAGAAGATCGGCCTGAATCCCGGCGAGGCACGCCACGTTCGCATCACGGTCACGCCGCGGATGCAGAGCGTGTGGGACACGTCGCGCAATGGCTGGCGATATGTGCCTGGCGGGACGGTGTATGTCGGAGCGTCGTCGCGTGACATCCGGTTGCAAGGGAGCTGAACCTCGTACTCCCGTCACGCACCCGGGCGCGGGATGTTCTGCGCCCGGCGCATCGGGTTGAACCGCTTGCCGACAGGATATGGCGAGCGGCGAGCGCCGCGGGCCATCGACGATTTGGCTCACACTGCCAAACGACCGTTCATGGCCGGAGCGTGCCCCAGGTCGTTGTCACGACCTTGACGAGCGCACTCTGCTGACGGCGCTTGCGAGGTATTGCCGGGGGTTCTAGTTAACCCCGCCGTAAACGGGATCATCTCTTGCTGCGCAGTTCGTGCAAGGGAGATGATCATGCTCAGACTTTTCGGCATCCTGGCGATGGTGGCGGCCGTCTCGGGATGTGTTGCTGCCCCGCCGTACGGTTACAGCGATCCTGCGTATGGGCCTGGCTACTACCCGCCGGGCCCCAGCATAGGCGTGGGCGTGGGAGGCGGCAGCCTCGGCGGTGGGGTAGGCGTCGGCGTAGGTGTGGGGTTCTGAGCAACTGCGCGCGCGGCCGGCCCGGTTGCCCGGACCGCTTCCATTTTCCGCGCAACCGCGGACGGCCGCCGTAGCACGCCAATGGCGCATAGCCGACATATTGCGACGATGTGGCGCTTCCGGGAAAGTGTGGAAATGCCCGGGAAATTTGACTGGCGGAAGGCAGCCGGAGTCGAACCGACCTGAGAGCGGCTGACGCCCTCAACTGGGTTTGAAGCCCAGCCGCACCACCGGATACGAATGCCTTCCTACGGTGATTGAACTGCCATGACAATGCCTGGCTACTAGCAGCGACATCGACGCCGACTGGCATCGTCACAGCCGCGCAAATTATATTCGCTTCGAACCACTCCGTGCTCGCTCGCGCGCACCACCTGACCGTCTCACGGACAGGCGTTCAGCCAACCAGCCAACGGCTATCGGTGCGCATCAAATGCAGCCCACGGTGAAAGCGCGTATACCCAACGCGGTCGAAGAACTCCAGTAGTTGGATCGCACGTTTCCGGCCAAGACCGGTCACGTCGCGAAAAGGCCCGGCGGCAACCGTACCCGCGTTTTTCCGCGCTTCGTCCGCCGCGATCGAAGCCAGTTCACGAATCACGTCAGCGTGATAAAAGAGATCGCGCACGACCTGAAAAAGCTCGCCCCGCCGCGCAAGCTTGCGCATCAACTGACGCATGCGGTCCTCCGTGACCCCATGTGCGCTCGCCAGATCGCGCACCCACGGCGGATCGAAGCGCCCTGCTTTCACCGCCGGCAGCACCGCCGCCGCGAGCGCGCGATCGGCGTCGTCGAGCGTCACCGCGTGATCCGGCAGATGCAGCCACGGCCCCTGCTTCACGACCTCGCCGCGCGCCGCCGCGTCGTCCACCAGCGCGCGCCACAACGCGTCGCTCGCGAGCGGCGCAGCGATGCGCCGCAGACGCGACACGTCCGGGCCCAGTTCATCCGGCGAGCGCTCGTGGTACTGCGCGAGCGTGGCAATCAGCCGCGACGCCAACGCCCGCCACGCCGCATCGGCGACCAGCAAGGCGTCATGGCCGGGCAATTCCACCGCGTGCGTATCCGGCGGCAATTCAAGCGCGGCCGCCGGCATGCCGGTCAGCCGTTCCAGCAACGAGCGCGACAATCCATGCGGCGCCCTCGCGAGCAGCGCATCCAGCGTACCCGTGTCGAGCATGCCTTGAATCGCGTCCAGCCATGCCAGCCGCTCCGCCGAGCGACGCTTGCGGGAAGGCGCAAACGGATCGAGCACGTGTCCGCCGCCGACCGTGCGATTCGCCTGCGCGTTACGCACGACAAAACGGTCGCCGGGAAGCGCGCACACCGGCCGCTCGAACACCAGTTGCACGCGCGCGCGCTGACCGGCTGCTAGCGTGTCGCCGTCGAGCAGCGCGACATGCGCAACCTGATGCTGGGTGCCGAGATGCACGTGCAGCGGCGCCCAATGTTCCAGCGTGAGCGGTGCATCGGCGAGCAGCGTCAGCATGACGTCGAGACGTTCCGACGCTTGCGACAAGCGCGGATCGACGACCCAGTCGCCGCGATCGATCGCGCTTTTCTCGATGCCCGCGAGATTCAGCGCGCAGCGCTCCCCTGCGCGTCCGCTCGTAGCGGGCCGGTTCTGCGCATGAATGCCGCGCACGCGCACGGGTTGGTTCTTCGGCGCGAGCAGCATCGTATCGCCGACATCCACCCTGCCGGACACCACCGTTCCCGTCACGATCGTGCCTTGCCCCGCCAGCGTGAAAACCCGGTCGACCGCAAGACGGAACAGGCCGTCGTCGCGCTTCATACGCCACGCTGCCGCCGCTGCATGCAGATGCGCTTTCAATGCGGCCACGCCGGGATCGTCGGCACAGGTCGCGCAGGTATCGAACACGGGTGCGTCCTGCAATACGCCGCCGTTCAGAAACGCCGCCACCTCGGCGCGCGCTTCCCGCAGACGTTGCGCATCCACGCGGTCTATCTTCGTCAACGCGACGGCGCCCCGCTCGATGCCGAGCAGTTCAACAATCGCCAGATGCTCGCGCGTTTGCGGCATCACGCCGTCGTCGGCGGCGATCACGAGCAGCGCGAAATCGATGCCGCTCGCGCCCGCCGTCATGGTGTGGACCAGCTTTTCGTGTCCCGGCACGTCGATCATGCCGAGCACGTCGCCGTTCTCGAGCGGTACGTATGCGTAGCCCAACTCGATCGAAATGCCGCGCGCCTTTTCTTCCTTGAGACGATCGGTATCGACGCCCGACAGCGCTCTCACGAGACTCGTCTTGCCGTGATCGATGTGCCCCGCCGTGCCGACGATCATGCGTGCGTGCCCTTCAGTTGCTCGACCAACTGTGCTTCGTCGGCGGCTTCGAGACAACGCAGGTCGAGGCGCAACGCATCGTCCGCGATACGGCCGATCACCGGCCGCGCCATCTCGCGCAACAGCTTTTCGAGCGCGATCAACTGACGGCCGCCGCGCTTGCCGTCAGCCGTTCTGATCACGAGGCCGTAGCTCGGCAACACATCCACGGGCAATGCGCCGCTGCCGATCTGGCTGAACATCGGCTCCGTCGCCACGGCGTAGCGTTCGCCGATCGCGCGCTGCAGGAACGGCTGCACGCGCTCGGCGGCCAAGCGGATTTCGTCGGCGGGACGCGTGAGCAAGCGCAGCGTGGTCAGCCGCTCGACCAGTTTTTCCGGCGCGCGGTAAAGCTGCAACACGGGTTCGAGCGCCCCGAGCGTCAGCTTGCCGACGCGCAGCGCACGCTTGAGCGGATGCTTCTTGATTCTGGCGATCAGATTGCGCCGGCCGACGATCAATCCGGCCTGCGGACCGCCAAGCAACTTGTCGCCGCTGAATGTGACGAGATCGGCGCCGGCTTCCACGGTTTCACGCACCGTCGCTTCGTGCGGCAGCCCCCACTGGCTCAGATCGACCAGCGTGCCGCTGCCGAGATCGACGGCAACCGGCAGGCCATGCGAATGCGCGAGCGGCGCGATGGCGCCGACCCCGACCTCCTTGGTGAAGCCGTGGATCGCGTAGTTGCTCGTGTGCACCTTCATCAGCAGCGCGGTTTGCGGGCCGATGGCTTCCGCATAGTCTTTCAGATGCGTGCGATTCGTGGTGCCGACCTCGCGCAGCTTCGCGCCCGCGCGGCTCATGATGTCGGGAATGCGAAACGCGCCGCCGATTTCGACCAGTTCGCCGCGCGACACGATGACGTCTTTCCTCGCAGCCAGCGCGGACAGCGTGAGCAGCACCGCGGCGGCATTGTTATTGACCACCGTGGCCGCTTCCGCGCCGGTCAGTTCGCAGATCAGTTCGTCGATCAAATCGTCTCGGTCGCCACGCTTGCCCGTGCCAAGATCGAATTCCAGGTTGGCGGGCTGCGTGAGCGCCTTCACAACGGCTTGCACCGCTTCGTCCGGCAACAACGCGCGGCCGAGATTCGTATGCAGCACCGTGCCGGTCAGATTGAAGACGCTGCGCAAGCGGGACTGGTTGCGCCGGCGCAGCGTGGCTTCCACCGATGCCTGAAGTTGCGCGGCGTCGAGCGCGCTCACGGACGCGCTGCCCGATTGCGCGCTCACGCGCCACTGATCGAGCGCCTCGCGCAGCGCGGTCAACACCTGGGTGCGGCCGAATTCGTTCAGGAGCGCGGCGAATTCCGCCGACGCCATGACCTTTTCCACCGACGGCACGCGCGCCATCAGCGCCCGCAATTCAGAGCCGCTTACATCGCTCACGAGGCAATCCCTTCCAGTCGTTTCAGTCGCTTTTAAGCGGATTCGCCGGAAGGCTCAGCCGAGGCGTCGGCCTGCTCCGGCCACAGCCACGGATGCGGCGACGCACGCCGGTATCCCTCCGCCCCCATCAGCAGGTCCAGCGTGAGGCTGGCGAGATCGTCCGCGAACGGATCGAAATCGTAGTCTTTCGACTGAATGCCGATCTTCCGATAAGTATGGCATTCGTCGCACGACTCCGCCTTTAACGCCGCGTTCCGCGATTCGGCTTCCCGCGTGGCGTCGTCGACGTCCGGCGAGCCGACCGCGTGATAGGCGATGCCCTTGGTCGAATCGCAGTTCGAGCATTTCGAGCGCACCATGTGCCACTCGGTCGCGCACAAGCCGCATTGCAGGTAGCGGTAATTGTCATACACACCGCCCACGCGCACCGTGCTCGCCACCGGGTGAGAGCCGCATACGGGGCATAGGCCGAGCGTTTCGAGGTACGGCACCTCGCGCTTGTCGATATCGGCGGCGAGATCGGTCCACACCACTTGCAGCGCGGCCACGATGAACGGCGCGCTCGCCGGGTCCACCTCGCCGAAGCGCTGCGCGAAGATCGCGTCGGCCTGCGATTCGAGCGCGGCGGTGTCGAGCGTGCGCAACCGGCCGATGAGCGCTTCGAGCGGCGGCGTGAGCGGCCCCGCGGCTTCGACCTTGTCGAGCAACTGACGCAAGACATCGCGCCACGCCGGATCGCGCGCGCCCGACAGCGCGGGAATCAGCGGCATGGAATGCTGTTGCGCGCTCGCGATCAATTCGGGGCTGGGCGGCTTCGCCTTGAAGCCCGCCATCACCGCTTGCTGCGCGTCGGCCAGCACGGCCATCAGGCGCAAATAGCCGGCGATCGGATTGTCGAGCGCCGCCAACTGACGCAGCCGCGCGGCACGCGGCGCGAACACCGCGAGCCGTTCAGGCGTGCGGATGCGGGGAATCGCCGAGTGATCGAGCGACTCGATATCGCCGGCTTCAAGAATGCGTTGAACCAAGGTATCGACCTCTGACAATTGCGCTGCCATTGCGCTAAAACTGAAGAGCCGCCGCGGTTCCATGAACAAGAGCGGCGGCTCGGGTGCGGTGCGCTAAAAGCCGTACCGCTTGTTTGCTTCTTATTTGCCTCTCACTTGCCGATGGTTTCCTTGAACCAGTTCGGATGATGCTTTCTCGCCCAGCCGTAAGTCACCGTGCCGCGCGTCATCGCGCCGATCGATCCCTTGACCCACAGCGCCGCATAGATATGCACGATGATGCCGACGATCAGCACGAACGCCGTTACCGCATGCACGACCGCCGCAAGCCGGATGATCTCGATCGGGAAATAGAACGAGAAATAACGCCGCCAGATCACGATGCCGCTGAGCAGCAACAGCACGAGGCAAATCACCATCGTGAAAAATAGCAGCTTTTGACCGGCGTTGTACTTTCCGATCGGCGGCAGTTTGTCCTCGCGATTGTTGAGCACGTCGTCGAACTGCCTCATCCACTGCATGTCGGCCTTGTCGAGATAATTGTGATGCCAGAAGCGCAACGCAAGAATCAGGAACGAGACGAACATCACGCAGCCGATGAACGGATGCAGAATCCGCGTCCACTGCCCGCCGCCTAAAAGCGCATAGAGCCACGCCATGGCGGGATGAAACATGGCGAGACCGGAGAGCGCCAGCAGGACGAACGTAATGGCGGTGATCCAGTGATTCGTGCGCTCGTTCGGCGTGTAGCGCACGATCAGGCCGTTGCCCTTCACGTCTCTCAGCGTGGTGTGTTCAGGGTGTTTCATCGGATGCCTCCCGCGAACGGCGTACTTCGTCGACTTCACGCTGGGCTTCGAGTTCTTCCGCCTCCGTCACCTCGTTGGGGCCAACGCGTGTGTAATGGAAGAAACCCGCCACCGCCGCGAACGCGATACCGGCCAGCGCCAGCGGCTTCGAGAGGCCCTTCCACAGAGAAACCATCGCGCTGATCTTCGGATCCTGCGGCAAGCCGTGGTACAGATTGGCCTTGTCGGCGTGATGCAGCACGTACATCACATGCGTGCCGCCCACGCCGGCGGGATCGTACAAGCCGGCGTTCTGAAAACCGCGCTCCTTCAGATCCACGACCCGCTCCGCCGCCTGCTGCTTCATGTCCTCCTTGGTGCCGAACATGATCGCGCCGGTCGGGCAGGTCTTGACGCAAGCGGGTTCCTGACCGACGGCCACACGGTCCGAGCACAGCGTGCACTTGTACGCGCGGTTGTCCTTCTTCGAAATGCGCGGCACGTTGAACGGGCAACCGGTCACGCAATAGCCGCAGCCGATGCAGTTTTCCTCGTGAAAATCCACGATACCGTTCGTGTACTGCACGATCGCGCCCGGCGCCGGGCAGGCCTTCAGACAGCCGGGGTCCTCGCAGTGCATGCAGCCGTCCTTGCGGATCAGCCATTCGAGATCGCCTTCGGTGTTCTCGTACTCCGAGAAGCGCATGACGGTCCATGAATGCTCGGTCAGATCGCGCGGGTTGTCGTAGACGCCGGTGGTGTCGCCGACCTCGTCGCGCAAGTCGTTCCATTCCATGCAGGCCGTCTGACACGCCTTGCAGCCGATGCACTTGGAGACGTCGATGAGCTTGGCGACCGTTCCCGTGGCCGGCTCGCGAATCTGCGGCTCCGGCAGCGTGGTGGCGGAGAGGCGTTTGATATCGAGTGATTGCAGTGCCATCTCAGCTCCTTATGCCTTTTCGACCTTGACGAGGAACGACTTGAATTCCGGTGTTTGCGAATTCCCGTCGCCCACGGAAGGCGTCAGCGTATTGATGAGATAACCCGGCTTCGTGAGCCCCTTGAAGCCCCAATGCAACGGCAACCCGACTGTCTGCACCTTTTTCCCCTCGATCATCAGCGGTTTGATCCGCTTGGTGACGAGCGCCACCGCAACGATATGACCACGATTGGACGACACCTTGACGCGATCGCCCGCGACCACGCCCACTTCCTTCGCCAGATCCTCGCCGATCTCCACGAACTGTTGCGGCTGCACGATCGCGTTCAGGCGCGCGTGCTTGGTCCAGTAGTGGAAGTGTTCGGTCAGACGATAGGTGGTCGCCGTATGCGGAAACTTGTCGTGCGTGCCGAACGCGGCGCGGTCGTCCGGGAACACGCGCGCCGCCGGATTGCTGACGACCGCCTTGTTGTTCGGATGCAGCGGGTTGTAGCCGATCGGCGTTTCAAACGGTTCGTAATGCTCGGGGAACGGTCCTTCCACCAGACCGTCGCGCGAGAAGAAGCGCGCGACGCCCTCCGGATTCATGATGAACGGATTCATGCCGTTTTCGGGCGGTTCGTCCGCCTTGAAGTCGGGAATGTCCGCGCCGCTCCATGTCTTGCCGTTCCACGCGATCAGCTTGCGCGTGGGGTCGAACGGCTTGCCGCTGACGTCGCATGAAGCACGGTTGTACAGAATCCGCCGGTTCGCGGGCCACGCCCACGCCCAGTTCAGCGTATTGCCGATGCCGGTCGGGTCGGCGTTGTCGCGGCGGCCCATCTGGTTGCCGGCCTGGGTCCACGAGCCGCAAAAAATCCAGCAACCGCTCGCGGTGCTGCCGTCGTCGCGCAGTTGCGCGAAGCTGGCCAGTTGCTCGCCCTTCTTCGCGAGCACCTTGGTTTTGTCGGTGGGATCGGTGACGTCGGCGAGCGCCTTTCCGTTGAACTCCATCGCGAGTTCTTCAGGCGTGGGGCTTTCCGGGTCGGCGTACGGCCAGCTCATGTTGAGAATCGGATCGGGATACTTGCCGCCGTTCTCCTTGTAGGCCTTGCGGATGCGCAGCCACAGCCCCGACATGATCTCGAGATCGCTCTTCGCTTCACCGGGGCCGTTCGCGCCCTGCCAGTGCCACTGCAGGACCCGGCTCGAACTGACCAGCGAGCCGCGTTCTTCCGCGAAACAGGTGGTCGGCAGACGGAACACCTCGGTCTGGATCGCCGACGCATCGACGTCGTTGAATTCGCCGTGGTTTTTCCAGAACTCGGAGGTCTCGGTGGCGAGCGGGTCCATGATGACGAGCCACTTCAGCTTGGCGAGACTCGCGCCGATCTTCGCCTTGTTCGGCGCCGCGGCAAGCGGGTTGAAGCCCTGCGCGATGTAGCCGGTCATCTTGCCCTGATTCATCAGTTCGAAGACCTGCAGCATGTCGTACGGCTTGTCGAGCTTCGGCAGATAGTCGAAGCCGAAGTTGTTCCCGGCGTTCGCGTTATCGCCCCACCACGACTTCATGAAGCTGACGTGGAAAGCGCGGTAATTGCGCCAGTAGCTGAGTTGATTGGGCCGCAGCGGCTGGGTGGCGCGCTTCGTGATGTACGCCTCGTAGTCCTGCTCGGCCTCCATGGGCAGCGTCATGTAGCCGGGCAGCAGATTCGACATCAGGCCGAGGTCCGTCAAGCCCTGAATGTTCGAGTGGCCGCGCAACGCGTTCATGCCGCCGCCGGCAACGCCGATGTTGCCCAGCAGCAGTTGCACCATCGCGCCGGTGCGGATCATTTGCGAGCCGACCGAGTGATGGGTCCAGCCGAGCGCGTACAGGATCGTGCCGGCGCGCCCCGGCACCGCCGTCGACGCGAGCATCTCGCACACCTTGAGGAATTTCTCTTTCGGCGTGCCGCAAATCTTCTCGACCTGCTCGGGCGTGTAGCGCGAGTAGTGCTGCTTCATGAGCTGATAGACGCAGCGCGGGTCCTGCAGCGTCGGGTCCACTTTCGCGAAACCGTCGTCGCCGCGTTCGTAGTCCCACGTGCTCTTGTCGTAGCTGCGCTTGTCGGCGTTGTAACCGGAATACAGACCGTCGGTAAATGAAAAATCCTCACGGACGATGAACGGCATGTCCGTGTAATTCTTCACATATTCGTGCTGGATCTTGTCGTTGGTGAGCAAATAGTTGATCACCCCGCCGAGGAACACGATGTCCGAGCCGGTTCGAATCTGCGCGTAATAGTCCGCGACCGAAGCCGTGCGCGTGAAGCGCGGATCGACCACGATCAACCTTGCCTTGCGATGCGCCTTGGCTTCCGTGACCCATTTGAAGCCGCACGGGTGCGCCTCGGCCGCATTGCCGCCCATCACGAGAATCACATCCGCGTTCTTGATGTCGACCCAATGGTTCGTCATCGCTCCACGGCCAAACGTCGGGGCAAGACCTGCCACCGTCGGGCCATGTCAGACACGCGCCTGATTGTCGAACGCGAGCATGCCAAGACTGCGGACAGTCTTGTGCGTCAGATAACCCACTTCATTGCTGCCGGCCGAGGCCGCCAGCATGCCGGTGGTCAGCCAGCGGTTGACCTTCTTGCCGTCCGGCGTGGCCTCGACGAAATTGGCGTCGCGGTCTTCCTTCATCAGCTTGGCGATGCGGTCGAGCGCATCTTCCCAGGAAATCCGCGTCCATTCATTCGATCCGGCCGCGCGATGCTCGGGGTGCTTCAGACGGCTCGGACTATGAATGAAGTCGATCAGGCTCGCGCCCTTCGGGCACAACGTGCCGCGATTCACTGGATGATCGGGATCGCCTTCGATATGGATGATGCTGGACTTGGCGTTCTTGGCGTTGTCGCCGAGTCCGTACATCAGGATGCCGCAGCCTACGGAGCAGTACGGGCAGGTATTGCGGGTTTCAGTGGTACGCGACAACTTGTACTGACGGACTTCCGCTAGCGCGGGAGCCGGGGAGAAGCCCATGAGGGCGAGACTCGATCCGGCAAGCGTGGTGGCGGAGACCTTCAGAAATTGTCGCCGGGACATATGCGGCATTTAATGGCCTCGGCTCTTGTGGGGTACTGATATTGATTATAGAGGTCAGTATCAAGTCCTGCAGCGAGACTGTACCCCCTCGCCCGCGCGGGCAAATATGAAACACCGCAGCCGGTGAGCGGGAAGCGGGCATCGTTCCTGCTGCATTTGTTCTGCGTGAATCCCGCTCACTCCCTGATCATTAGGCTGACTTATGACTCCCCGACTTCTTGCCCATTCGCGTCCATCCAGATTCATCGTCTCGCTCGCTTTCGGCAGCGGGGTGCTGGTTGCGAGCCCATGCGGCTTCGCGCAGACCACCCAGGGCAGCGGCTCGGAGCAACAGGAAAATCGCGCCTCCGCGATGGGTTCGGCGCCCGATCCGGCGGCCTCCGCTGTGCATGAGTCGCACAAGCCGCAAACCAGGGACGGCGGCTCGGCCACTTCGCGTGGCAAAAGCGTTAGCAAAGGTCACACAGCGCAGGGAAACGGTGGCTTCGACAACGGGCTGTACGGCACGGGAGCCGGCAGTAACAAATAAGCGCCGGTCATAAGACGTGACCGGCCGTGGCCCTCGCTGGGCTCGACGCCTTGGCGCCGGGTTGCGCCGGCCGGTCGCTGCGCCGCGCCCGAACAACCCGCATAATGCGGTCATTCGAAGCCTCAGATCCGCACCACGATGACCGATACCCACGCCACCACGAGCCAAACCACAAGCGAAACCCCAACCGCGTCGCCCCGCCTCACCAGCCTGTCGCATGGCGGCGGCTGCGGCTGCAAGATCGCGCCCGGCGTGCTCGCCGACCTGCTCAAACGCAGCGCGCCGCTGCCGTTCTTTCCCGACTTGCTGGTCGGCAACGATACCGCCGACGACGCCGCCGTCTACAAACTGAACGACGCGCAGGCGATCGTCGCCACCACCGACTTCTTCATGCCGATCGTCGACGACCCGTTCGACTTCGGCCGCATCGCCGCGACCAATGCGCTGTCCGACGTCTATGCGATGGGCGGCAAACCGATCATGGCGCTGGCGATCGTCGGCATGCCGATCAACGTGCTGCCGCACGACGTGATCGCAGCCGTGCTCAAAGGCGGCGAATCCGTCTGCGCCGAAGCCGGCATTCCGCTCGCGGGCGGCCATTCGATCGATTCCGTGGAGCCCATTTACGGCCTGGTCGCGATCGGCGTGGTCGATCCGAAGCGCGTGAAGCGCAATGCGGGCGCGCAGGCCGGCGACGTGCTGATTCTCGGCAAGCCGCTGGGCGTCGGCATTCTCTCGGCGGCGCTGAAGAAAAACCGCCTCGACGCCGCCGGCTACGCCGCGATGATCGGCGCGACCACCAAGCTCAACCGCCCCGGCGCGGAACTGGCCAGGCTGGACGGCGTGCACGCGCTGACCGACATCACCGGTTTCGGCCTGCTGGGCCACACGCTGGAATTGGCGCGCGGCTCGAATCTGACCGCCCGCGTGCGCTATGCGGACCTGCCGTGGCTGCCGGATGTGATCGGGCTGGCGGAAGCCGGTATTTTCACCGGCGCGTCCGGGCGCAACTGGGACGCTTACGGCAAGGACGTCGTGCTGCCGTCCTCCTTGCCGTCGACCGCGCGCACGCTGCTCACCGACCCGCAAACCTCGGGCGGTCTGCTGGTGTCGTGCGCGCCCGAGGCCGTCGACGAAGTGCTCGCCCTATTCCACGCCGACGGTTTCGGCGAGGCGCGCGTGATCGGCGAGATGGTGAGCGGCGAAAGACGCGTCGAAGTCGTCTGACGCTTCGGCGGATCGAGGCACGAGCGAGGGGGCAAGCGAGGGCGCGGCAGAGACGACACCAGGTGGAGCCGGAAGCTCGAAAGCGGCGCTGGGAGCCTCGGCGGCCGGCGTTTGCGGCGCATGCGATAATTTCACTCTTCCCCGCCGGTCCGTTTTGTCCGTAACCCTTGAAAAATCTACTCGTCAGACTCGATCAAGCCGCTGATTTCGACGAAATCATCGACGTACGCACGCCCCTCGAGTTTGCCGAGGACCACATTCCGGGCGCGCTGAACGCCCCCGTGCTCAGCAACGAGGAGCGGGTGCTGGTCGGCACGACGTACAAGCAGGTATCGCCGTTCGAGGGCACCCGCATCGGCGCGGCGCTGGTCGCGCGCAACATCGCGCACCATCTGGAAACGACTTTCGCCGACCGGCCGCGCAACTGGCGTCCGCTGATTTATTGCTGGCGCGGCGGCAAGCGTTCAGGCTCGGTTACGACGCTCTTCAATATGATCGGCTGGCAGGCGCGGCAGCTCGAAGGCGGCTACAAAAGCTATCGGCACACAACGCTCGAAACGCTCGGTTCCTTGCCGAAGCAGTTCGACTACATCGCGCTGGTGGGCCCGACCGGCAGCGGCAAGACGCGCCTGCTCGCGGCCTTGAGCGAGGCGGGCGCGCAGACGCTCGACCTCGAGGCGCTGGCCTCGCACCGCGGCTCGCTGCTCGGCGCCTGGGCCGGCGTGCCGCAGCCGTCGCAAAAGCGTTTCGACACGCTGCTGGTTTGCGCGCTGCGCGCGCTCGATCGCGCGCGGCCGGTGTTCGTGGAAGCGGAAAGCCGGCGCATCGGCTCGGTCTCGCTGCCGCTTTCGCTGCTCGAAACGTTCCATCGCGGCGCCTGCGTCGAGGTGCAGTCGAGCCGCGAGGATCGCGCGGCGTTTCTGCTGCACGACTATGCGCATCTGTTCGACGATCCGGCTTCGCTCAAGGGGCAACTGGAGCGAATGATCGGTTTGCATAGCCGCGAACGTGTCACCGGCTGGCAACGGCTCGTCGACGAAAACCGGCGCGCGGAACTCGCGAACGAACTGATCGAGCGGCACTACGATCCGGCGTATGCGCGCAGCAGCCATCAACATTTCGTCCAGTTGCCTCACGCATTGCAACTGCATTTCCGGCCCAACGACGCGGATGTCGTCGACCAGGCGAAAACCCTGCTGGCGCAGCTCGACAAGCGCGCGCTCGCTGTCATCTGACCAAAAAGAAACGTTTAAAAACCATCATGCAATCAACCCTCAGGCAACCCTGTGTCGCCCTTGGCTGGATCGTGTTTCTGCTGATCGCCGTCGTCGGCCTCTTCTACGTGAAGTGGTTTCCCTACTACAACCGCGCCTTCGTCGCCGCGAGCCAGCATTCCATCGGCAAGTCGATCCTGATGGGCACCTCGGCGAGCGCGCCGGCGCCGTCATGGCAAGCGGCGATCGATTACGCGCTCGCCTACGGCAAGGCGATCTGGCAGGCCATGGTGCTCGGCCTGCTGCTCGGCTCGGCGGTGCAGGCGCTGATTCCGCCGCAGTGGGTCGCGCGTGCGCTCGGCCGAACCGATTTCAGCAGCGTGGTGAAGGGCGGCCTGATGTCGCTGCCCGGCATGATGTGCACCTGCTGCGCGGCGCCGGTCGTGGCCGGCTTGCGCGCCCGCCAGGCCGCGCCGGGCGCGGCGATCGCGTTCTGGCTCGGCAATACCGCGCTCAATCCGGCCACGCTGATCTTCATGGGCTTCGTGCTCGGCTGGCAATGGATGGGCCTGCGGCTCGCGTTGGGGATCGTGATGGTGTTCGGCCTCGGCTATCTGGTGAACCGGATGGTCACGCCGAGGGAAGCCGAAGCCTCGCGCGAGGCCATGGCGCAACTGGTCGCCGCCGACGTGCCGGGCACCGCGTTCGCACGCTGGGTAAAAATTCTCGGCACGATGACGCTGCGCCTGATTCCCGAATACATCGTGCTGGTGCTGGCGCTCGGCGCCGCGCGCGCATGGCTGTTTCCGCACATTGGGCCGGGCATCGACAACAGCCTGCTGTGGATCATCGCGCTATCGATCGCGGGAACCTTGTTCGTCATTCCCACCGCGGGCGAAGTGCCGATCATTCAGGCGATGCTTGCCTTCGGCATGGCGGCCGGTCCGGCCGGCGCCCTGCTGATGACGCTGCCGCTGATCAGCGTGCCGTCGATGGCGATGCTCGGGCGTTCGTTCCCCCGGCGCGTGCTGACGATGGTGGCGCTGGCGGTGGTGGCTTGCGGCGTGGTGAGCGGGTTGCTGGCCGCAGCCTTGGGGTTCTGAGTTTTTGGAGTTTGAAGCATGAAACGTGTCGCGGCATTTTCCGTGGCGAGCTGGTCGGCCGCCGCCCTGCTCTACTTCGGACAGCACTCGGTATCGCTGATCGTGGTCAGCGGCGTCGTCGTGCTGGCCGGCTTCGATCTGCTTCGTCCTTGACGGCGGAGTAGTTAGCCGCGAGGCGATCAGATCGAACGGACCGGCGCGGACTCCAGCGTCATCCTGCGACGCGCGCCGATGAGCGCGGCGACACCGGTGCCGACGCCCAACGCAAGCAGACACGCCGTGGGCACCAGCATCGGCGCGACATGGCTCTGCGCCGCCTTGCCGACATAGGGCATCAGATTCTGTCCGGCGAATCCGCCCAGATTGCCGATCGCGTTGATCGCCGCCACGCTGGCCGCCGCTCTCGCGCCCGCGAAGAAGCGCGGCGGAAGCGACCAGAAGCACGGATACAGTAGCGGAATGCACGCCCCGCCCAGACACAGCGCGGCAAACCGCAGCGACGCGGTCGGCAATACGAGGCTCGACGCGAAACACATCACGCCGATACCCGCTACCACACTCATCGCCTTGAGCACCACGCGCTCGCGCTTGAGCTTGCCCGGCAGCCACAGCAGAAGCAGCGTCGCCAGCGCCCACGGAATCATGTTCAGCACGCCGTTCACCGACGAGGACACACCGTAGCTTTTCACGAGCGTCGGCATCCAGTACGTGACGCCGTACAGCGAAGTCGACATCAGCATGTAGGTCAGCGCGAACATCAGCACCTTCGGGTCGAGCAGCGCGCCCCAGGGCCGTGTCGCCTTGGCTTCATCCGATGCTTCGCGCTTGAGCGCGGCGATCACCACGTCCTTCTCCTGCTGCGAGAGAAACGGCGCTTCCTTGACCGAATTCGGCAGGAATTTGAGCGCGACGAACGCTACCAGAATGGCCGGGATACCGGTGGCGATGAACACCCACTGCCATCCCGCGAATCCCCAGGTGCCGCCGAGCGTCAGCAGCAGGCCGCCGACCAGCGAGCCCAGCATATTGGCAAGCGAACTGCCCAGCGTGAAGAACCCGAGTACCCTGGTGCGATAGCTCTGCGGGAACCACTGCGTGAGGTAATAGATGACGCCGGGATAAAAACCCGCTTCAGCGACACCCAACGCGAAACGGAATGAATAGAACACCGGCAGCGAGCGCGCGAACGCCATCAAAACCGTCACCACGCCCCATGTGAGCATGATGCGCGCGAGCCAGGTCCGCGCGCCGAAGCGATGAAGCGCCAACGTGCTCGGCACCTCGAAGAGCAGGTAGCCGATGAAGAACAACGATGCGCCAAGGCCGTAGGAGGCTTCCGTCATGCCGAGATCGTGCACCATCTCCAGCTTGGCGAAGCCGACGTTCTGCCGGTCGATAAACGCGATGAGAAACATGACGATCAGAAGCGGCATCAGCCGCCACGCCATTTTCTTCATTACCTGCTGCTCAAATCCTGTCTGCGTGGACATGTCCGCTCCGTTTCCGCGCCGGCCGTTCTCGATATTCGACGGGCGGCACGGCGGCCGCTACGTCGATAGCAACGGCCGAATTGATGTAGTCATATATATGTTTGTACGAATCGGCGACGCGCGCCATGAGGTGATACCCGGATAGGAGCGGTTAGCGTCTATCCGGTTTGTCGATCCGGTATGCGGTAGGGTGAACAGCAGAGGCGATGCTGGCGCCGATGGCGCAAGCAGACGGTTCAGCGAATTTCCACCTGGTATTGAAACGTGGTGGCAGCCCCACGCGTGCTGCGCCATTCGAACGGCGTGCCCGCGAAATCCGACGCGACACGGTGCACCAGAATGACGGGACTCCCGGTCGCTAGACCGAGGACCGAGGCGTCATCAGGCGTGGCTTGCTCGACTCTTAGAATTTCGGTGGCGGACGCCACGATTTGCCGGCAAAGACGCTCGTACAGCGGGTACAGTAAATCTTCGAAATCATCGAGCGGCAGCGTGGCCAACGGCTCGAAACGCGCGCGCGGCAGCCAGATTTCCTCGGAGAGCACCGCCTGCCCTTCTATCAGACGCACGCGCGAAAGGTGAATCGCCTTCTCGGTGGCTTTCATCTTCAGGGCGGCGCGGATTTCCGCGCTGGGCTTCACGATTTCGCGCTTGAACACGCGCGCGGTGGGGCGCACGGGTTGTCCGTCGCGCGACTTGAAACGAAAGAAGCGAAACAGCGAGGAATCGAAACGGGGCCGGCGGATGAACGTCCCTCTGCCCTGACTGCGCGTGAGCACACCGTCGGCCACCAACAGGTCGATCGCCTTGCGAACGGTGCCCGTGGAGACGTTGTAGAACTGTCCCAGTTCCGCCTCGGTGGCGATCGCTTGCGTCGGCGTCCATTCGCCCGCGGCAATGCGGCTAAGCAGGTCGTCACGCAATTGATGATAACGGGGCAATCGGTCGTCCAGCTTGAAAGAGGCCGTGTCCATGGCATTCATACAGTTGTTCAGAGGAGTAACTACTGTACCGCATCGAAGAGGGCCACCGTGAGCGAGGGTTTTTACCCACTGACTTTTAGCGGCATTGCCTCGATCATTCAGGCATTCATATATATGACTGAATGAATTGCAAGGGAACGGAGACGGCTATGTTCACGTGGTACAAGCAAGGCTCGCAACTCGAACGCAACACCTTCTGGGGCTGCTTTGCTGGTTGGGGGCTCGACGCGCTCGACGTGCAGATGTTCACCCTCGCCATCCCCGCGATCATCGCGGCGTATGGCATCGACCATACGCAGGCGGGTGCGATCAGCGGCGTGACGCTCGTTTCGTCCGCGCTCGGCGGCTGGATTGCCGGGGCGTTATCGGACCGCTTCGGCCGTGTCCGAACGCTGCAAATGACGATCCTCTGGTTCGCCGGCTTCACGTTTCTTTGCGCGTTCGCGCAAAACTTCCCGCAACTGCTGGTGCTCAAAGCGCTTCAAGGCTTCGGATTCGGCGGCGAATGGGCGGCCGGCGCGGTGCTGATGGCGGAAACCATCCGTACCGAACACCGCGGCAAGGCGATGGGCGCCGTGCAAAGCGCGTGGGCGGTTGGATGGGGCGCGGCCGTGCTGGTGTATGCCGCGGCGTTCTCGTGGTTGCCATCGGACACCGCATGGCGCGTGATGTTCGCCGTCGGCCTGTTGCCGGCCGGCCTTGTCCTGTTCGTTCGACGCAATCTGAAGGAACCGGCCCGCATCGCGCCGGCCAGCGCCGCGCCCAAGGTCTCCGCGCTCGGGCAAATCATGCAGGTCTTCCAGCCGCGCGTGCTCCGCACGACCATTATCGGCGCGGTGCTGGGCACCGGCGCTCATGGCGGCTACTACGCGATCATGACGTGGCTACCCACCTTTCTTGCGAAAGAGCGGCACCTGTCGGTTCTACATACGGGCGGCTATCTGGCCGTGGTGATCGTGGCCTTCTGGTGCGGCTGCATGTTGAGCGCGTACCTGCTCGACCGCATCGGCCGCCGGCGCAACATTGCGTTGTTCGCGTTCTGTTGCGTCGTCACGGTTCTCGCCTACGTCATGCTGCCGCTGACCAACACGCAAATGCTCGTGCTGGGCTTCCCGCTCGGACTGTTCGTAGCCGGTATTCCGGCGAGCCTCGGGCCGCTTTTCAATGAACTGTATCCGGCGGATATGCGCGGTACGGGCGTCGGCTTCTGCTACAACTTTGGACGCATTGCGTCAGCGAGTTTCCCGGTTCTCGTGGGCTACATGAGTCATTCGATGTCGCTCGGCATCGCGATCGGCATCGACGCGGCCATTGCCTACGGACTCGCGATGATCGCCGTGTTGCTGCTGCCCGAAACGCGTGGCAAACGTCTGCGTGGCGTGGTGGCGTCCGAATCGGCGAACGACAGCGGCGACGCTGCGCGCTTGACGCTGAATCCGCCGCGGAGCTGAACCATGATTGCGCCGGCATCGCCCGTTCAGTCCCGCTCGCGTTGCGTCGATACCCATGCGCACGTCTTCGAGCAAGGCTTGCCGTTGGTGGATGGCAGGCGTTACTCGCCTGGCTACGATGCAACGCTCGACACGTATCTGCAATTGCTCGACGCACACGGCATCGGGCGCGCGGTTCTCGTGCAGCCGAGTTTTCTTGGCACGGACAATCGCTATCTGTTGCAGGCGCTGTCGCGCGACACGCACCGCTTGAGAGGTGTCGCGGTGATCGCGCCCGATGCTTCCGATGAATCGCTCGCCGAGATGCAGGGCCGAGGCGTAACCGGCATACGGCTGAACCTGATCGAACAGGCGCTGCCGGATCTGCGAGCGAAATCGTGGACGCTTCTGCTCGATCGGCTCTCGCAACTGAGTTGGCATGTCGAACTGCACCGCGCTGCGCGCGACCTTGCGCCCATGCTCGACCGGCTGCTGGAGGCCGGCGTACCAGTCGTCGTCGATCATTTTGGAAGACCCGACCCGGACCAAGGCATCGGAGACCCCGGCTTCGAGGCATTGCTGCGTTATGGCAAGAGCGGCCGCATTTGGGTCAAGCTATCGGCCGCGTACCGTTGCGCGGCTGGCGATTCAAGCTTTGTCCGCGAGGCGACGAAGCAATTGCTCGAACATTTCGGCGCTGGGCGTCTGATGTGGGGCAGCGACTGGCCTCATACGCAGCATGAACGGATGACGGACTACGGCCAGTCGCTGTCGATGCTAATGGAACTCGGCCTCGATGCAGCGGCAATCGACGCGATCCTGTGCACGACTCCGCAGTCGTTCTATGGTTTTGAAGACGAGTTACCCGACCGCGGCGCGTCGTCGGCAACGGCATCGGCAGTTACCTGAACTAAGGGCGTTGCGGGTGGATTCGAGAGGTGATGCGAGAACATGACGGTGGACGAAAGCGGAGCCGCTTTCGTCCACGCCACTTTTGCGTTGGTAGGCTCGATTGGATTCGAACCAACGACCCCCACCATGTCAAGGTGGTGCTCTAACCAACTGAGCTACGAGCCTTTAGAGGCGCGAATTATAAAGACTCCACCCGCGCAGCGCAAGCCTCGGACGACACCTCGATTCATCAACACCTTTCCTTCAGTTCGCGGACGTCCACTCCGTCCGCGTATCCAGCGGATAAACCGGCCGCTTCACATGCTCGAATTTGAATAGCGCGTAGTCGGAGCTCGTTACGCCGCGGCTATCGCATTCCACCAGCCCCGCGGCGATCGGCACGAAAACCGGCCGGCAGTACATGCGCGATTTGAGCAACAGGAAACGCGCGCGTCGCGGATCGATGCCCACGCTTTCGAACACGCCGAGGTCCCACGGTTCGTGCGTGTGCTCGGTCATCACGAGTTTCACGGTGCCTGTGTCGAGCACCGCGGCGCGTCCCATGAAGGCGCGCTGGCCGGTGTAGGTCGGGCCGCTGATCACGTACTCGCCGTCGGTCAGCGCGCGCACGACGCCGGTCACCGCGACGGGCGGCCGCGGCGTCACCGCATTGCTCGCAACCTTGTTGCCGATGGTCACCGTCACCGTGCTGCCGACGCCCGCCGCCATCAACGCCGCCACGGCTTGCGGGTCGCACAGCGGCCCGCTCACGATGCCGTCGAGCTTCTGCGTGAGCGCTTCCTCGAGCAGATCCATCGTGTCGCACGTGCCGCCCGACATGCAGTTATCGCCGTGATCGAGCAGCAGCACCGGCTTGTCGGCGCCCTGCGCGAGCGCGGCCGCCTGCGCGACCGATTCGGCCAGCGGCGCGCTGCGATAGACGAAATCGTCGCGCTCGCGCCAGATCTGCCGCGCGATGCGCTCTGCCACCGCCTCGGCTTGCGCACGCTCGCCATTGCCCACCACGACGACGCTGATGCACGGCGCCTCGATATCGGCGAGCGAAAAGCCGGACAGCACCGACACCGCGAGCATGCCGTCGGCCTCGGCCGCGCGCGCGGCGTCCACGGCGCGTTTCATCGCGCCCTCGGCGGTCGCGCTGCGCAACGTGTGCGTGAGCAGCGGCGGCTGGCGCCACGCGATCACCGGCCTGGCCTTGCCGTGCACGAGATCGAACAGCAGGCGCGCCGCGTGCGCGCCGGTCTCGTACATATCGACGTGCGGATAGGTTTTGAAACTGACGATCACGTCGGCGTGGTCGATCATCTTTTGCGTGACGTTGCCGTGCAGATCGAGCGCGACCGCGATCGGTGCATGCGGCAGCGCCGCGCGCACGCGTTCGAGCAGATCGCCCTCGCCGTCATCCGAATTCTCGGCGACCATTGCGCCGTGCAGATCGAGCATCACTGCATCGCAACCCGGTGCCGCCGCAACGATCGCCTCGCAGATCGCGTCATAGGCCGCCGCATCGACCGGTCCGCTCGGATTCGCGGATGCGGAAATCGGCGTGACGATCTCCGCATGCTCACGCCCGGCTGCGTCGATGAACGCGGCCATCGCCGTCTGCATGCCCTTGTTCGCGTTGAACGCGTCTTCGCCGCGGCTCGGACCGTTGCGGCCGAACGCGGCGAGCGGCGTGGGCACCGGCGAAAACGTGTTCGTCTCGTGGTTCATCCTTGCAATCAGGATCTTCATGATTCGACGCTCCCTGCCGGCCGCGCCGCGGCGTTCAACATCGCCTGCAACAGCACGTTGCAACCGGCTTCCAGATGGTCCGCGCGCGCATCCTCGATTTCGTTGTGGCTGATGCCGTCCTTGCACGGCACGAAGATCATCGCGGCGGGCGCGACTCGCGCGAGATAGACGGCATCGTGGCCCGCGCCGCTGATCACGTCCATCGATGAAAAACCCAGCGTGTCCGCGCCCCGCTTCACGGCTGCAACCAGTTCGGCGGCGAACGGTTGAGGCGAAAAGTACACCACTTGCTCGACATCCACGGCGATGCCGGCTTTCGCGGCCGCGTTCGAGCATGCGGCGCGCAACGCGGTATCCATCGCCGTGAGCGTCGCGTCGTCCGCCGCGCGCAGATCGACCGTGAGCGTCACGCGGCCCGGAATGACGTTGCGCGAATTCGGATGCACGTCGAGCCAGCCCACCGTGCCGCGTCCATGCGGCGCGTGGTCCAACGCGATGCGATTGACGGCGTGAATCAGATCGGCTGCCACGAGCAGCGCGTCGCGGCGCAGTTCCATCGGCGTGGGCCCCGCGTGCGCCTCCATGCCGTGCACCGTCACGTCGTACCAGCGTTGACCCAGCGCGCCTTGCACCACGCCGATCGTCTTGTCGTGCGCTTCCAGTACCGGCCCTTGTTCGATATGCGCTTCGAAATAGGCGCCGACGGCGTGCGGCTTGTCATGCTCGCCGACATAACCGATCGCCGTGAGCGCGTCGCGCACCGAGACGCCATCGCGATCGCGTTGTTCCAACGCATGCTCAAGCGTGAACGCGCCCGAGAACACGCCGGAGCCCATCATCACGGGCACGAAGCGTGAGCCCTCTTCGTTGGTCCACACCGCGACCTCCAGCGGGGCGAGCGTCTGCACGTTGACCTCCGCCAGCGTGCGCAATACTTCGAGGCCCGCCAGCACGCCGTAATTGCCGTCGAACTTGCCGCCCGTGGGTTGCGTGTCGATGTGGCTGCCGGTCATCACCGGCGGCAAATCATCACGCAGACCCGCGCGACGCGCGAAGATATTGCCGATCGCGTCGACCCGCACGCTGCAGCCGATTTCCTTTGCCCAAGCGATGAAAAGATCGCGCGCTTTCCGGTCCAACTCGGTCAGGGCGAGCCGGCACACACCGCCTTTCTCGGTCGCGCCAATGCGCGCGAGTTGCATGAGACTGTCCCAAAGGCGCGCGCCGTCCACGCGCAGATCGGCGGGCGTCGCGATGGTCGTTGATTCGTGAGCTTGCATCGATGCTTCCTCGTGTTGAAGACAAAGCGCGCGTCAGGCGACGCCGACGCCGAGATAGCGGTCCTTGATCGACTCGTCCGCGGCGAACGACGCGTTATCGCCCGAATAGACGATGACGCCCTGCTCGATGATGTAGTGACGATCCGCGAGTTGCGTGCAGACTTCGAGGTTCTGCTCGACCAGCAGAATCGCAACGCCCGCTGCGCGAATCAGCTTGAGCTGCGCGACGATCTCTTCGACGATCACCGGCGCGAGACCCTCGACCGGTTCGTCGAGCATCAAAAGCCGTGGATGGTTCATCAACGCGCGGCCAATCGCGAGCATTTGCTGCTCGCCGCCGGACAATTGCCCGCCACCGTTGGTGCGCCGTTCTTTCAGACGCGGAAAAATGCGGTAGATATCGTCGAGCTGCCACGGCGAATCCTTGCGCGCGCCAAGCCGCAAGTTTTCCTCGACGCTCAGCAGACGAAAGACGCCGCGATGCTCGGGCACGAAGCACACGCCGCGTGCGGCGATCTTGTGCGGCGGCATGCCGCCTATCTCGGCGCCGTTGAACGTCACGCTGCCGCGCCGTGGCGCGACGACGCCGGCAATCGCCTTGAGCGTGGTCGATTTGCCCGCGCCGTTGCGGCCCAATAGTGTGACCGTTTCGCCGTCGTCGACTTGCAGCGTGACGCCTTGCAGGATGTGACTCTTGCCATAGAAACCGTGAATCTGCTGCACGTCGAGAATCATGCGCGGCCTCCGGTGATCATGTTGCCGAGATAGGCGCTGCGCACCCGCTCGTCGCCGCGAATGTCGTCCGGCCGCCCTTCCACCAGCACGCGCCCTTGCTGCATGACGGTGATCGTGTCGGAGATGTCCATCACGATGCCCATGTTGTGTTCGATCAGCACGACGGTGTAATCGTCGCGCAGGCCGCGGATCAGTTGCTTCATGTCGTCGAGGTCGTCGATACCCATGCCGGAAGTCGGCTCATCGAGAAAGATCGCCTTGGGTCGCGCAGCAAGCGCCATGCCGACTTCGAGCCGCCGCTGCTGACCATGCGACAGCGCGCCTGCCGACACTTCGCTAAAGCGCTGTAGCGCGAGGCGTTCGAGCACGCTGTCGACGGTGTCGGCTTGCGTGAGCGCGCCGCGCGGCGGGGTCCACGCATTCAGTGCGCGAACCGCGTCGACACCTTGCGCGGCGAGCCGCAGGTTTTCACGCACGCTCAGATTGGCGAACAGGCTCGTCACCTGAAACGAGCGCGCGACGCCACGGCGTACGCGCTTATGGTCCGGCTCGTGCGTGACGTCGTGACCGTCGAATACGATCGTTCCCGCCGTAAGCGGCACGGTGCCGGTCAGCACATGAAACAACGTCGTCTTGCCCGCGCCGTTCGGGCCGATCACCGAATGCACGGTGCGCGGCATGATGCGCAGATTGACTTCGGAGAGCGCCGTGAACTTGCCGTAGCGCTTTACTACGCCGCTTGCGCGCAGAATCGGCTCGCTCATATCGGCTCCTTGCCTGCGTCGTTGTCCGTGTCGTTGTCTGTGTCGTTGTCTGGCTCGGCGGAAGGCTTGCGGCGCAGCGATTGCCCGATGCGTTCGCCCAGGCCCCACAGTCCGCGCTGCATGAACAGGCTGACGGCGATCAGCACGATGCCGAGCAGCAGCAGCCAGCGCGGCCACAGCGTCGAGAGCCAATCGGCGAACAGCACGTAAAACGCGGCGCCCAATACCGAGGCGAACAGATTGCCCGTGCCGCCGATCACCGTCATCACGAGGATCATCTCGCTCGTGTGATAGTCGATGTTGGAGAGCGGCGCAATGCCGGTCATCAGCGCATGCAGCGCGCCGGCAAGACCCGTCACCGCGCCGGAAATCACGAACGCCATCAGCTTGAAGCGTTTGACGTCGTAGCCGACCGCGGCCGCGCGTACCTCGTTGTCGCGAATCGCAAGCAACGTACGGCCGAATACCGAATGGGACACGCGCATCAGGAGCCAGAACACAACGAGAAATAGCACGGCGACGAAGCCGTAGTATTGCCACGGCGAGGTCAACGGCAGCAGCGCTTTGCCGAACAGGCCGAGCGCGGGACGCGGAATGTCGAGCAGGCCGTTGTCGCCGCCGGTCAGATCGGGCGTGGTGTAAGCGAGAAAATAGAATAGCTGGCCGAATGCCAGCGTCAACATCACGAAGTACGTGCCGCGCTGACGAATCGAAAACCAGCCGACCAGCGCAGCAGCCGCCGCGCCGATTACGATCGACGCGAGCAGCGCGACCGGCACGGGCAATGCGGTTTTAGTCAGGACGAGGCCAGCGCAATAGCTGCCGAGCCCGAAGAAAATGCCCTGCCCGAAGGACAACAGGCCCGTGTGGCCGAGCAGCAGATTGCAGCCGAGTGCAGCGAGAGCGAATACCAGCACCTCGGTGGCGAGTGAGCCTGAGCGCAACGTCAACGGCAATACGCACACGACCAGCAATGCCAGCAGCAGAAAGCGATAGCGATGCAACGAGTGCTGTGCGCCCGATCGGGTCGCCGTGGAAGCAGCGCTCCGCACGATTGGCTTTGACGTGTCGATCATGACGCCCTCCCGAGCAAACCGTTCGGTCGCAGCAACAGAACGGCGGCCATCGCGACGTAGATCATCAACCGCGCGCCTTCGGGCCACAACGTGCTCATCACGCTTTGCACGATGCCGACCAGCAGTCCACCTACCAGCGCGCCGAGAAAATTGCCCATCCCGCCGACCACCACCACGACGAACGCGACGCTCAATGCCTCGATGCCCATGAAGGGATCGACGCCGCGAATCGGCGCGGCGAGTACGCCGGCCAATGCGGCCGTTGCCGCGCCGAGCGCGAAAACGAGGCTGAAAACACGCAATACGTTGATGCCGAGCAGCGACACCATCTCGGTCGATTCGCTGCCGGCGCGCACCGCGCTGCCGAGCCGCGTGCCCTCCAACACCCACCACAGAAGCGCGGCCAATACCGCTGTGAAGCCGATCACGAACAACCGATACTTCGGATACACGAAGCTGCCCCAGATCACCACGCCGTTGAGCAAGTCGGGAACCGGCACGTTATCGCCGAGCGGACCCCACACGAGAATCGCGCATTCCTGCACGACGAGTGCAAGACCCACCGTCGCGAGAATATGAAACTCGTGTTGTTGCGCGTAGACGTGCCGCAAAATCAGTTTCTCGACGACCCATGCAAGCGCGCCGACCACGATCGGCACGACCACGAGCGCGGCCCAGAAACTCATCGACCACTGCATCGCCTGATAGCAGAAGTAGGCACCGAGCAGATAGAACGCGCCGTGCGCGAAATTCACGAAGCGCAGCAGGCCAAACACGATCGACAAACCAACCGCGAGCAGGAAATACAGCATCCCTACTCCGATGCCGTTGACGATCTGCAGGAGATAAACGTTCATGGCGTCCGTTTAAAGGTGTGCCGAGGAGGCGCTATGCGAGCGCCGTGCCATGCCGCACGCGCTCGCGCGCGGCGTTTGAGGCGTCAAACCATCTTGCAGCCGGTCTTGTCGAGCGGCAGGAAGGATTGCCCCGAACTGACGATATCGGCGTAATCGTCGGCGTTTTTCATCTTGTTCTTCGCCTTGCCCTTCAACAGATAGTAGTTCTTCAGCACCTGATGATCGCCCTTGCGGACTTCCTCCGGGCCCGTCAACCCGTCGTACTTCATGCCTTCGAGCGCCGCGACCACTTTCTTCGGATCGACGTTGCCCGCTTTGACGATGCCGTCGAGCAGGATCTTCGTGCAGATATAGGAACCCGCGAGGCTGTAGTTGGGATTGGTCTTGAATGCCGCTTTGGTCCGTTTGACGAGATCGCGATTGAGCGGCGAATCGATGTCGTGCCAATACTGCGCGCCGAAATAGACGCCTTCGCACAGATCCGCGCCGAGCGCTTCGAATTGCTCGAGGCCGGACGCCCACGCCAACAGGATCGTGCAATTGTTCTTCATGCCGAAGCTCACGGCCTGGCGCAGCGTATCCGACGATTGCGAACCGAAGTTCAGGATCAGCAGGACGTCGGGCTTGGCGGCGACTGCGTTCGTCAAATAGCCGCTGAATTCCTTTTCATTGAGCGAGTGGTAGCTGTTGCCCACATGCTCGATGCCCTTCTCCTTGAATATCGCCTTGGCGGCGGTCAACAAGCCCTCGCCGAAAACGTATTGCGGCGTGATGGTGTACCAGCGTTTTGCTTTCGGCAGCATCTGCGTCAACGGGCGCACTGTCTGCTCGATCGCACCGTAAGTCGGCACCGACCAACGGAACGTCGCGTCATTGCAGTCCTTGCCCGTGATTTCATCGGCGCCGGCCGTGGTGATGAAAACGCCGTCGGCCTTCTGGACTTCCTTGCCCATCGCCAATGCTTCGGAAGACAGAATGCCTCCCGCGAAGAAGCGCGCATTCTTCTGCTGCGCGATTTCCTGCACACGACGCACTGCCGTCGCCGGCTTGCCTTCCGTATCGAGCACGGTATACGCGAGCGGTTCGCCGAGGACCTTGCCGTATTGTTCGATCGCGAGCTTCATGCCGAGGTCGGCATATTTGCCGTTCGCGGCGAACGGCCCCGACATCGGCACCGGACAAGCGAACTGCAAGGTGCCGGCCTGCGCGAACGCGCTGCGCGCGACCAGCGAGCCCAACGTCCCCGGAACAGCCGACAACGCGGCCAGCTTCAACATATTTCGGCGATTCAAAATGACGCTCCTTAAGAAAGAGACACGCACTGACCGACTGCGAAACTGACCGCACCGCGCACACGAGTACGCCAGTTGCTGGTCGCCGCGAAGTTTTTTCACCTCGCCGGCTTTGTTCTATTTATCATGATAAATAGACTGGATTGGATCGTATGTACAATAAATTCGAGTGTCAATAAGGCAAAATTCCTGGCAGCATCGAGGGCGATCTCGCTAGCCGTGATAGAACGAGCGGACCGATGAAAGATCGTGCAGGGACAAACTAGGAGCATCGAATATGGCCATGGACCGCGCCAAGGCGGGCGCCGCGATTGAGATCAAACAGCAGAAGCGTGGCGATCTGGTCGCGGAGGAAATCAAGCGGCTCATCACGGAGAAGGACCTGAAACCGGGCGACCGGCTGCCGCGCGAGGTTGAACTGCAACAGCTTTTTTCGGTGAGCAAGAGCACGATCAGGGAAGCACTGAAGTCCCTGGAGGTGCAAGGTCTGATCAAGGTGACGACCGGCCCGAGCGGCGGCGGCATGGTGGTGGAAGTGCCGCTCGACCGCACGTTGCAGCTGTTGCAGAACTATCTGTTCTTCAAGGATGTGTCGATCGACGATATTTACACCGTGCGCAAATTGCTGGAACCGGAACTGGCGGCGGGAGCGGTGCCGCATCTGACGGAGCAGGACTTCGAGGCGCTCGAAGCGAACATTGCGTGCTGCGACCGGCCGGGTTCATCGCACGGGGGTCACGACATCGTTCGGCAACGACAGGAAGACGTCAATTTTCACGACATCCTCGCAGCGGCGAATCCGAATCCGTTCCTGCGTTTCAGTTGCGAGCTCATCAACGAAATGATCAGGCAACTGATCGAGTTTCGTAACGACACGCCGCAAGCCGAACACGAACGGTTCGGTCAGGCAAACGTGAAAATACATAAGGCGATTACGAAGGCGGCGCGCGAGCGTAACGTCGAGAAGGTACGTGAATTGATGGTGATCCACATGACCGAAGCGCCACGCTACGTGAAGCGGATGAAGGGAAAACTGCGCGGGCGTCTGATTCTGGATTCGGAGATCCGGCGACGCGTCAGGGCGCGCAGTGTCGCGCCATCGGATGAAGCGGAGCAAACGTGAGCGCCGCGCGTGTCACGGATCGTATGGATGGCTCGATGTCCGGACACGCGGGATGGGTGCGCGTGGCGCGCTTGCGATCCAACGCGGGGCAACGATGGGGCAGGCTGTTGGCGAGACGACCGACGGTATAAAGCGAATCGAAGGCGCGATCGCACGAGTTGCACAGGGTGCGCTGCAGGATCATGACGATTGGCGTGGAGCCGCCACCCGACTGCGTTTGAGCCGGCCGGCTGCGGCGCATGCATAGCGAGGGCTCAACCTTTTGCGGCTCGCGCCGTTATTGCATCTGCATAGGCATAAACATTGGACCGTCATGGCACAACCGATTCCGTTTTCCCGGCACACTGGCGCTGCGCGTGCGCGGCATGCCAAAACCATGCTGCTGCCGATGGCCCGGCAGACCGCCGATGAGCTGGCGTTGCGGGTGCATCTGGCGCTCGACGCCTTGCGCCGGGGCACCGGCAGCATGACCGACGCCCAGACACTTACACAGATCATGCTGTTGACCGGCTTCCTGGCGGAGTCGGGCTTCGGCTCGGCGACCGGCGAGCAACTCGGTGCGGCGGAGCGCGCGGTGTCGGCGGTGTTCGATATCGGAAGGGAAACCGGCGAATGGGGATTGGATAGCGCAGGGTTCGCGCTTTTTGCCGCAATCGCAACGAATTACGACAAGCTGTTGCACAGCGCGCCTCTTTGGGCGGTCACCGATGCTAGCGAACGACTCGACCGGTTTACCGCAGGTATGTCGTATCAGACGCCGGTACGGAAGCGGGCCTGACGGATTGGATCGCGCAGGCGGCGAGGGAAAGCTTTCCGATTTCTCCGGGAGTTACCGGCTGTGAGGATGGACGTATTTCGCGCGGTAGCAAACCGTTCCTTGGTGGTGCGGTTGCTAGTCTCTGTTGGCTTGCTTTTGACCGCGCGTAAACGCACAAACCCCACCGGTGTGGGGTGGGGTCTGTGTTTCTGCATGGGAGCCTGACGATTACCTACTTTCACACGGGCAATCCGCACTATCATCGGCGTGGAGTCGTTTCACGGTCCTGTTCGGGATGGGAAGGGGTGGTACCGACTCGCTATGGTCATCAGGCATGACTTGTTGTCAGGTTGACGCGGGGGTCAACACGACCAATCTGGAAGAAGTAGTGTCTGGTGCATCGCACCAGGGG
>NZ_FRAB01000093.1 GCF_900142195.1 Paraburkholderia terricola | reverse complement strand
ACCAGCCAGCCGCTCGATGCACGGCAAACCACCTCGCAACTGGTGAATGCCGAAAGCGTGCTGGAATCGATGTCCGACGCCAGCACCGCGCACCAGGCGGAAAGTCTCAGGGAGGGCTACGACTCGCTGAAGGCATTCACCGACGCGACACGGAACAACGTGTCGGGTTCATCGTCAGGTGGGAACACCGCAGGCGGTGGAACAGGAAGCGCAAATGCGTTCGGAGAACCGCTCATGCTGTTCGGAAGCCCTTCGGGCATCGCCCTGTCCACGCAGCAGTCCGTTCACATCGCGAGCGATGCACAGACCAACCTCGTGAGCGGACAGAGCACGCACATCGCAACGGGCAAATCGTTGATCGCAAGCGTCGCGCAGAAGCTGAGCTTCTTCGTCCAGAACGCCGGAATGAAGCTGTTTGCGGCCAAAGGAAAGGTGGAGATTCAGGCGCACAACGACAACATCGAGCTCACCGCACAAAAGAGCGTCAAGCTCGTTTCAGCGACCGGGCAGATTCAGGCAATCGCCAAGGGCGAAATTCTGTTGACCTCAGGCGGCGCCTATATCCGCCTCAAGGACGGCAACATCGAGATTCACGCTCCGGGCAACATCGACGTGAAGGGCGCGCAGCACAGCTTCAACGGCCCGACCCGAATCGATGAAAAGTTTCCGTCGTGGAACGACAGCGCGCCGCGCCGGGCGGTGGATTTTTCGGGGTAGCGGCGTCGGCGGCCGACACAGTCTTGCAACAGCAATTTGAACGAAGGATAACGCGTGGCGCAACAACAGGAACAGCCGTCGAAAGTCGAGAGATGGGCGTATCCATTTCCTTTGAAGAACCCCGGTGCACGGCCTGCGCCGGAGGACTATCTCAGCGCTCTCAGCGCGTCGGAAGACGGTTTTTATCCGATCGGTGCGAACGGACTTTGGCACGGCGGAATCCATTTCGGGAAGGAGACGGCTGGCAAGTTGGAGCAGGACCACGGCGTCAGGTGTATTGCCGACGGTGAGGTTGTGGCGTATCGCCTTAACGCGAAGCTGCAGGAGCTCGCGTATCCGGAGGGGATCAAGGCCGGTTACTCAAGCGGGTTCACGCTCGTACGGCATCGGCTTGTATTGCCAGAGCCCGCCCTGCCGTCCACGCAACCTACGGATACCGCAAACAGCGCGCCGACGCAGAACGCAAGCCCGACTGCCGAAGAAGTCTTGACATTCTTCAGCCTCTATATGCACACGCTGCCGCTCGACGGCTACGGTGCGTCGAAGACGCTGCCCTCGTACTATGGCGCGACCGACATTTATACGGTGGGCAACAAGGCAAACGATTTCCGCAAGAATGCGGCTGGCCAAGAGGATGACAGCCAGCCCGGGCTAAGGGTGCGCGCTTCGCATGCGGCCGGCAGCGCCGTCCTAGGTTGGCTTTCGCGCGGTACGCAGATCAAAATTGGCCAGAAACACGGTTCGTGGGGCAAGATCGCAAGTTTTGTGTCAGGTGCAGTGCAGTGTTACCAGGAAGGCGCTGCAATGCCCGCGAATGCAGCGGCCGGATGGGTTTTCCTGGGAGAGTTGGACAAGCAAAGCCAGCCTTCGGCTGTGGATCAGGTGTATGTCCTCCCAAAGCCTTATAAGATTGCGGCGGGCGAAACGATCGCACATATGGGCGAATACCAGCGACTCGTGGAAGCGCGGGCGCATCATACGCTGCCGCCCAGGCTAGGTGAGCGTCCGCTGCTCCATGTCGAGGTCTTCACGGGAGACGATCTCAACGCGTTCATCTCGCGCAGCCGCGTTAGAGCACTGCAGCTCGACCCGAAAACGCGCAACCTATTGCTAATTTCGAAGGGCGCAAAGCTGGTGCAGCCGTCTGTTCCCGATACGTCGATCCCCCAGGGGACGTCCGTAAAGGACGCCCCCGGTTCGCCGAACAGCGGCGCGTGGCGGAAGGTGTTGCGGGTTGATGCAAGCGGTAATCCGATTAGCAACCAGGCGCTCTGGATCGCTCGCGAAAACGGGCATGGCAATGATGCTCGGCCGGCGTGGAGCGCGTTTCCGCTGAGCTTGCAATCAGCGGGGGGCGTAGCGGCCGCCTGGACACGTGTGATTAGCACGGCATCGGCGCCATATTGTGCCGAAGCAGAGAGCAAGATCTGGTACGCGGTCAGCATCGCCGATCAGAACAATACGCAAGTCGATGGCTGGGTGTGCGATCACGGTCACCCTCTCGTCGAGCTAAAGAGTCCTTGGGATTGGCCTGGATTCGATGTCGTGAACCTGCAGACATCGGTTTCGGACTTGTTCGAACGGGCGCTCTTCATTGCCGATAGCGGTACGCCGGATGAGATCGCGCTTTTCGAGGACTCGTTCAACAGCGCGCGCTCCGATGAGACCATTCGCAAACTTGAAGATGCCATTGATGCTCTCGAGCAGCGCGACGGCAAGATCGCTGCGCACGAACTGCAGATGGCGCTCGGCAAACCGTGGCTCGCGGATCGCATTGATCAACTGATCGTGCGATACGAGAGCGAATGGGGAGGCGAGATGGGCAAGTGGGATGCGTTGGATTCGCATATGCATGCGGGACTACCGGTATGGCAGGTGGAGAAGACGCGGATCGATGCGCTTAGATATTGGGCGGCTATCACCGGAGTGATGGGGTGGCCAACGGACGCGAACGTCTACCATATCCATCCCGCTGGCGTCGTGGGGAATTTTTTTGATCCCGACGCTTGTGCTTGCGGCTGCTGCGTGGAAGTCACCGGAACGCGCTTCAAAGTGACTACAAACACGTATTGGTACGGGCCGCAGCATTCGGGTTCGATTCAGTTGGGTGCCTGTCCGGCGTTGGCGACTATGCGGACCAACGGAACTTTAAGCGAGATCGAGGAGAGAATCTTGCGGGCAATGTCGCAGAACGAAGGCAAGGTGGATACGGTTCAGGCGATCGACAAGGCGATTATCAGCGCCGGAGCAATGCAGAAGACCATCCGCGGCGCGCAAAGCCGGGGGGAGTTGGCCACTCAGATCGCGTCTTTTCGAGACGCGCATCCGGCCGATTACCAACGGTATTTCTCCAATTGTGGCTGGACCGTCACCGGTTCGGGCGGCGATGCGTCGCTGGGGTATGCGGATTCCACATTTACGAATGGCGTTCGGATCATCGGCGACGAGCTTTACACTGCACTGCGGCGCGACTGTTCGATCGACACCTTTGGCAAACCGGTCAAGTGTCCGCCAGTCGCATCGATGGCTCACGCCGTGTCGTCGCCGCTCTATCAGGAGCTGCAGGTCAAGGATTTCGTCGATCGCCTCAATCACGCTATCGGCAAGAAACCCAGTGGTTATGATTACCCGATCAGGGACTATTTGCAGTCGCCACTGGGCCGCGCGACCGTGCTGGACCAGGACGTCAATGCACCTGGTGCGACGGCAAACAGCATGAAAGCTTCGCTAGATCATTTTTTTCAGCAGAATCCGCACGCACCTCGTAATCCCGCAGAGTGGGGGGCAAACAGAGCGGCGTATGAAACCAGCATTCTGCAAGACTACGGCCCTTCACGCTATATGGCGCAAGTGAACGGCGTGTCGGTCGCGCCGCAGCGATACGCTCATTTGGCTCAAATCCTGGGAATGCCATCTTGAAAAACGCGATCTTCAGATTTAGGAAGGCAAGTGTTTCTCTGGTTGAAATTTGCTCGCCTTGCACGCAAGCGCTTCGTATCGGCGTGGCGATTGCGACGGCGTTGTTGTTGACCGGTGGTGCGGTTGCGCCAGCACTTGCCGCCGCCCCGTCGTCCACGTTCCGGTTCGCTTTGCCGGGTGGGGCGGCGATTCTTTATGGCAACGCCGCGAACCCCCAAGCGCCGTTGCCTCAGCGTGCATGGAAACAGGCCGTATTTTATTTCCCCACAGGCGCGACGTTCAGCCTACTGCCACGCGCTGGCGATCGGGCAGCGGGAGGAACGCAAATGGAACCACCGAGCGACAGCAATATCTCGCCATCCGGTCACTACGTTGTTATCGGGCGAATTGAGTCAGGATCGGTATCGTCGGGGCCAGGGCAGCCGGAGTCCGACTCGAGCCGGGAATATTGTTCCGCCATTGAGATTCGCACGGGGTGCATCACCGCCGACCAGACCGGTGAGATATGTGGAGCCGGCTGGCAGGCTGGTCAGCGTGCGCAATGGGGAACTGACGATCAGACCGACTTGATGCTTAGAAGCGATCGTCCGTCGGCAAGCCGGTTGTTGCACTTTATCAGCGCTGGTCAACCGCCACGCGCGCTGGTCGACGGGGATTCCGGTGCCGACAATCTTTTGCGTTGCGATCCACCGTCGTCGGCTAATCGTGAGATCTATCGGAGAATTGCAGCCAGTTTGCGCGCGGCTGGTGCGCACAGCGATGCAGGCGTGATCGACGCCGCGCTGTCAAGCGCGGACGGAGGTACCGCCGATAAGCCAACGCCGACGGCTATGGAAACGGGGCATCGTGCCATCGTATCCGCGCGAAAGGCGTCGCTTTATACGGCGCCTGATGACGCCCACGCGAGTCAGGCGTATCTGGTCCGGAACGATGCCGTGACGATATTGAAGCAATCGCCGGCGGGCTGGGCCTATGTGGACTACGTCAATGGTTCCGGCAAACATCTGCTTCGATGGATCAAGGTCGATCAGCTGGCGATCAAGCCGTAATGCGATCCGCAACCGAAATTAAATCGGTGGGGCGGCTTATCGATTCCCCCGAGCCTGGATAGCGTCAAGCAGCACGTCCGGTCGTGTTGCCTCACGGGATGATGTTACTCCCGGGTAGTTGTCACGGACCCGTTGTTTTGTGGTGAAGGCTGGCGCTGCGTAGCGGCGCCAGCCTTCACCGCATCCGCATGACCAAGTATCCTTGTGACCAGTTCTCTCGCACGGTTCGATCGCCATGCCTTCACACGGCGCTGCAGGGTCCGAAGCTGGGCACTGGAATACATCGCCGGAGCCATCGCGACGAGGCGTTCATGCAGCTTCTTCGCCGTAATCCCGGGCTCGCTCTCAAGCCATTGCTGTATGGTCGGCCACGTATGCTCGAACGGATCTTCACGGCT
>NZ_FRAB01000050.1 GCF_900142195.1 Paraburkholderia terricola | reverse complement strand
ACCTGATCCATCAATTGGCGCTCCGAGCGGATGCTGTAGAGCACCTGGATCAGCATGGCTCGCAGCAACTTCTCCGGCGCGATGCTCGGCCGCCCACCCTTGAGGTCGGCCTCGTACATCCCGGCAAACAACCGATCCATCTTCACCAGTGCTTCGTTCGCCATCACCCGGATCGAACGCAACGGATGCGACTTCGGAACGAAGTCGTCCAGCTTGCGCATGGAAAACAAACTCTCGGTGAATGTGTCGGCGCCGCGCATGATCTCCAAGGGGCAAGTGGGGGTCTTCCATCAACGCTTCAGGGGCCTTCAGCGATGACATTACCGCCGATACTTCAGCAGCCTGTTAAGCCTCTTTACTATTTTATTGGCCTAAATTCGCAAATAATTCAGAAATAATTCCCGCCCGGTTCTGGCTCGGCAAAGTCGATGCAATAGCCGGCATTCGCGGGGCTGCCATGGTTTGCCGTGGGCGTTCGGACTGGCCGCCAATGCGATGCGCATACTGCGTAGCGCCTCAGCCAATGTCCGCTGGAATGCCGTCACGGTAGCGATACACGCGCCCCGCGACGCCGCGAGCGCTTTGTCCGGCGGGCGCCGTGCTCAGCGCCCACTCGTTCCTCCAAGCGAAAAATTCGGCCTGGTGGAAAAAATTTGGAATAAGCGGCAAACCGGCGTGTTTGCCCCTACACAGACGGCGAAAAACAACTCGCCGCCAGTGATGAGACAAGCATCAATGCGTGACTCCATCACTAACCATCGCTGTTGGTAACAAGCAAAGACGTATTTCCCGATGACATAGCGAGGCGTTTTGAATACGCCGATGCTTAGTCACGCCTGTGAAAAGGGAATGCCGAATTGCTAGCCGAGGCAATCCGGCTTATATCGGCTGGCGCAACCGGACGCACCTCGTGCAGTACAGCAGCAAGTCAAGCATCACTACTTTTCGGGGCAACCATTGCCCTTCATTTCATTACGTTGAACAAGGAATACTCATCATGAAAAACGCTCTGATCTGTTTTGCTCTCGCCGCCGGCACCCTCGCTGCTCCGGTTCTCAGCTTCGCACAATCGAACGCGCCGTTGACACGTGCTGAAGTTCGCGCCGACCTGGTGCGCGTCGAGCAGGCAGGCTACAACCCGTCCGTCGCCGACGACGCTACCTACCCCGCCGACATCCAGGCAGCCGAGGCCAGGATCGCCGCGCAGGACGGGCCGCAAACCGGATCGCGGGCGTATGGCGGCGTGGCGCAGAACGGCAGTTCGTCGTCCGGTGCGTCCACGCGCATGTCGATGAATTCCAACTGCGTGGGACCGGTGAGCTATTGCAATGTTTTCTTCGGTAGCTGAACGGCTTGCATGAGGCGCCGCTTCGTCTCTCATAGGCGAAGCATGCCCGCCACGCGTTCCGCTATTGATCCCTTTCCTCTCGAAACTTTTTCTCGCCTATCAAAAGGAGTTAGTCATGAAACTGATGCCCGTCGCCGCTGCCGTCCTGTCATTGTCCGCCTGTGTTTTTGCCTCGACCGCCGCCACGGCGCAGGAGGTCAAAGCGCAAAGCGCTCCCGTCCACAACATTGTTCTCGTACACGGCGCGTGGGTGGACGGCTCGGGCTGGAAGCCGGTCTACGAAAAACTCACGAAAGACGGCTATCACGTCACCGTCGTGCAGGAGCCGCTGACCTCGCTCGAAGACGACGTCGCCGCCACGAAGCGGGTTCTCGATCAGCAGAACGGTCCCACGATTCTCGTGGCCCATAGTTACGGCGGCTCGGTCATCACCGAGGCCGGCGTACACCCGAACGTCGTCGGCCTGGTATATGTGGCCGCCCATGCGCCGGCCGTCGGCGAGGACGAGAGCACACTCGGCAAGGGCATGCCGAGCTATACGTCGAAGCAGCCGGGCGCGATCATGAAAACGGACGACGGCTACACCTATCTGAACCCGGCGGATTTCCCGAAGGATTTCGCCGCCGACCTGCCGCTCAAGGAAGCTCAATTCGAGTCGCATGCGCAGATGCTGACCGCCGCGAAAGTCTTCTCGACGCCGATGACGGTCGCCGCCTGGACCAGCAAGCCGAGTTGGGGCATCGTCGCCGCGGACGACAAGATCATCAACCCCGACCTCGAACGCTGGTACTACGCGCGCGCGCATAGTCACACGACGGTGCTCGCCGGCGCGAGTCACTCGGTGTATGAATCGCGGCCGAAGGAAGTCGTCGCGGTTATCGAGGACGCCGCGAAGCACGCGCAACCGTAACCGGTCCCACGCGTGATTATTCGAGTCGACTCCAGCAGCTCACTCACGCTCGCCAGCCCCGTCCCTATGCCGTGATGCCTGGCGGTCTCTTCTCATGCAAGCTCATGCGCGGATTTCAAAGATCCGCCGCTTGCATTGGGGCGACGCGTTTTCCGCTCGCCGTCATCGCCTCACGCTCCCTCCGCATGCGCATCATCGAATTGTCATTTTCTTTTTTGAGTGCAATGATATAACATTCTCGGCGCACGGGGAAAGTGGCAAATCGCCGCCATTCATCCTGAGCTAACAAGAACATCTCCGACGAAAGACACCCTCGCCCAGTCGCCAACATTCAAACAAAATAACGATGAAGAACCACACGCGCGTCTCGCACGCAGCCTTGCTGCTATCCGCTTTTGCCGCTCATGCCCACGCCGCGCCGACCGACCGCCCGGCAACCGGCGCTGTCGTCGATGCATCCGGCAAGCCGGTCAGCAACGCCACGGCAAGCACGGCAAACACCGATAGCGCCGCAAACAATGTGACCAGCAGCGACACGCTCGACGTTCAGGTGAACGCGAAGCGGCTCGATCGGGCCCGCAACGGCCTATCGCCGGAAACCGGCAGCAGCGTGTATCGCTTCAGTCAGGCCGACATCGATGCGCTGCCCGCGGGGCAGGACACGCCGCTGAATCAGGTGCTGTTGCAGGCACCCGGCGTGGCCGCCGATTCGTATGGACAGTTGCACGTGCGCGGAGACCATGCGGATCTGCAATACCGCATCAACGGCATCATCATTCCCGAGCCGATTAGCGGCTTCGGGCAAACGCTCGACACGCGCATCATCGATCAGGTGAACCTGCTGACCGGCGCGTTGCCCGCGCAGTACGGCTACCGTACGGCCGGCGTGGTGGACATTCGCACGAAGACAGGCGATGCGGGCAACGGCGGGTCCATCGGCGTATTCGGCGGCAGCCACCAGACCCTCAAGACCAGCGCCGACGTGTTCGGCAGTCAGGGGCCGTTCAGCTACTACTTCAGCGGATCGCTCGGCGTCAACAACCTCGGCATCGAGAATCCGACCGCGAGCGCCAATGCATTGCACGATCACACGCGCCAGGGCGACGCATTCGGCTATATGTCGTACATCATCAACCCGCTTACCCGGTTGAGCGTGATGTTCGGCACCACCAGCAATCAGTTTGAAATCCCCAATACGCCAGGCTTGCAGACGAACTTCACGCTCAACGGCAATAACACGTTCGATTCGAGCCGGTTGAACGAAACGCAATCGGAGCTGAACAACTTTGCGGTCGTGGCGCTTCAGGGCACCAATGGCGGCGCACTCGACTATCAGGTCGCGCTCTTTACACGCTACACGCGAACGCAATTCAATCCCGATCCGGTTGGCGATCTGCTATTCAATGGCGTGGCATCGAAGGACTTTCACAGCAACTCGGCTAACGGCGCGCAACTGGACACCACCTGGCGGCTGAACGACAAGCATACGATCCGCTCCGGCATACTCTTCCAGCAGGAGCACGCGGTATTCGACGACAACGTCAACGTCTTCGCGACGGACGCCGACGGCAACCAGGCATCGGACCAGCCCTTCAACATCCACGACTCGAGCAGCAAAACCGGCTACCTGTACAGCGCCTACGTGCAGGACGAATGGAAGATCACCGACAAGCTCACGCTCAACTACGGCCTGCGCTACGACAAGATGGACGAATACGTCAGCGCGAGTCAGTTGAGCCCGCGCATCGGTCTCGTCTATGCGCTGACACCGACCACCACCTTTCACGCCGGTTACGCGCGCTACTTCACGCCGCCTGCGTTCGAACTATTGTCCGGCTCGACCATCGGCCGCTTCAACGGCACGACCAATCAGAGTCCGTCCGCTCAGAACGATCCGGTGCAACCCGAACGCAGCCATTACTTCGATCTGGGCGTGACGCAGCGGCTCGGCTCGAACGTGACCATCGGCCTCGACGCCTACTACAAAAAATCCACCAACCTGCTCGACGAAGGTCAGTTCGGCTCCGCTCTCATCTTCACGCCGTTCAACTACCAGTACGGGCGCGTGTACGGACTCGAGTTCACCGCAAACTACAAGCAGGACAATGTGTCCGCCTATCTGAATCTCGCGTATAGCCGCGCGCAGGGCAAACAGATCGACTCGGCGCAATTCAATTTCGATGCAGACGAGCTCGCTTATATCAGCTCTCACTGGGTAAATCTCGACCACGATCAGCGCATCACCGCCTCATTCGGCGGAACCTACGACCTCGGCAGAACCACCTTCACATTCGATGGCCTCGTAGGCAGCGGCTTGCGCAGCGGCTTTGCGAACACCGACCGCCTGCCGGTCTACGCGCAGATCAACCTCGGTGTGATTCAGCACTTCAACCAGCCTATGCTCGGCAAATTCGATGCCCGCCTCGTCGTGGTCAACGCGTTCAATCGCGTCTATGAGTTGCGCGACGGCTCGGGCATCGGCGTCGGCGCGCCGCAATACGGTCCGCATTTCGCCGTCTATGCAGGCGTCACCAAGCATTTCTGAATCCGTCGGCCCATAAGAGATCTGTCATGCAAGATTGGACACATGTTCTGGCGGCGGTACGCGTGGGTGGATGGGTTATCTATCCGCTCACGGTACTCGCCATTCTCGCGGTCACGATCGTCCTCGACCGCTCATACGTGTTCCTGCGTTTTGGTCGCTTGCCGGCTGCGATGCGCGGATCACATGAAATCAGCGCGAGCGGATCGGCCCTCGACTGGTCCAGCAGCTTGAAACACGTCGCCAGCCAAAACGCTTTCAGGCGAATGAACGCGCCGTGGACGCCCGAGCCCGCAGTTCCGCTGTGGCTACGCGAGGCGAAGGCGGAATTGCTCGCCTCGCAAATCGAGCGCGACATGAGCAAGGGCTTCTGGGTATTGGAAACGATCGTCACGGCTGCCCCGCTGCTCGGTTTGCTTGGCACCATCGTCGGCATGATGCATTCGTTCCAGTTGTTCGGCGGTAGCGGGCTCGTCGATCCGGGCGGCGTCACCGGCGGTGTGGCGCAGTCACTCGTCGCGACCGCCATCGGTCTTGTCGTCGCGCTGTTCGCGCTCTTTGCGTTCAACTATTTTTCGCGTCGGCTCGAACGTCTGATGGACGAACTCGAATCGTTCGCAAATGCGCGACTCGGCGAAATCCGTCTGGCCGCATCGACGGCGGGAGAACGGTCGTGAAGTTCAAGCGTTCGCGTGCGGCGCGGCGCGGCCGCATCGAAATCATTCCGATGATCGACGTGATGTTCTTTCTGCTGGCGACTTTCATGCTGGCCTCACTGGCGATGCAGCGGCTCGACGCCGTCAAGCTCACGCTTCCCGCCGGCCGCGCGCAGCAAATGGCGGCGCATGAACCGCTAACGATTTCGGTGGACCGGCGCAACGAGGTATTTGTGAATCGTGAGTCGGTGCGCCCGGACCAGATCGAGTCGACGGTCAAGCACCTGCTCCAATCCAACGGAAATGTCGTCATTGCCGCCGACGACGCAGCCGGTCACGGCGTAGTCGTTCAAGCGATGCTGGCCGCTCGCCGCGGCGGGGCGGAGCACTTTCTGATCGCGGTGCATCGTGAGTAGCGGAACACGCGTTGCCGTCGCCATCGGCGATGCTCCGAAGGTACGGATCGCGCTAGCGGTCGTGCTGGCGTTCCTGCTCTGGTTTATGTTCCTGCTTGAATTCGGACGCTGGCTGGCCACGCTCAACGCAGCACCGACAGCCGAGGAGCCGTTGGAGATGCGCGTGGTGGAAATCGATCCGCCTGCCGCGACAAGCTCGTTGCATCCGGCTCGCGCCGCGCCCGCTCCGGCTGCTTCGCCGAGTCCGCCCCGTCCGCCGAAACCTGTCGAGCCGCCTCGTCGCGCGTTGCAGCAACACGCCGCATCGATCACCAAACCGAATGCGGATACGCGCGCAACGCAAAGCATCGCGCCGCTTCAGCCCGCACCGGTGGCGAGCGAATCGAAAGCCGCGGCCGAGACGCCGTCTCACACCGTTGAAGGCTCGCAAGAAAAACAAAGCGCCACACCGTCCGCCACCTCATCCAACGATGCAGCCGCGCGCTCCCTCTCGCAACCATTGCCGGAGTTGCCCGACGATTTGCGCGAGCAGGCGTATCAAACCATCGCGACCGCGCGCTTCGTGATTCACGTCGACGGTTCGGTCGACGTCAAACTCATCAAGCCGACGCCCAATCCGCGGCTCAACCAGATTCTGCTTCAGGCGCTTCACAAATGGCGCTACCTGCCGGCGATGCAGGGCGGACATCCGGTCGAAACACGCCAGGACGTCCGTGTGCATTTCAACGTGAACTAGCCGCCGATCGCCAACGGAACCATCCCCGCCCTACCCCTTCGTCGCGCCAAACGTCAGCCCCGCCACAAAGTGCTTCTGCATGGCGAAGAACATCGCGACCGAAGGCAACGCGGCGAGAATCGACCCGGCCGATACGAGATTCCAGGCGGTCGTCCATTGGCCCTTCAACGCGGCCACGCCGACCGTGATCGGCGCCGCATCGTCACCTTGCGTCAGGCACAGCGCCCAGAAGTAGTCGTTCCAGACGAACGTGAACACGAGAATCGCCAACGCCGCGAGCGCGGGACGTATCAGCGGCAACACGATCCTGAAGAACACGGTCCACTCGTTCGCGCCCTCGATGCGCGCCGCCTCGACCAGTTCGAATGGCAACTGCTTGATGAAATTGCGCAGAAACAGCGCGCAGAATCCGGTTTGAAACGACACATGAAACAGAATCAACGCGCTGACCGTATTGAACAGTCCCAATTGCAACGATAGATCACGCACCGGGATCATCAACACCTGCACCGGCACGAAATTGCCCGCGACGAAAGTCGCAAACAAGGTCGAGTTGCCGCGAAACCGGTAGATAGCCAGCGCGAACCCCGCCATCGACGCAAGCGCGATCGAGCCGACGACAGCGGGCACCGTGATCAGCACGCTGTTCCAGAAGTAATGCAGCATCGGCGACGTGGTCAGCGCCTCGCGATAGTTGTCGAACATCGCGAAGTGCTTCGGCCAGCCCCAATAATTGCCCTCGCTCAGTTCCTCGGTGGAGCGCACGGACGTGACGAGCACCGCGATCATCGGCAGCAGCCAGATCAGCAATGCGATCGGCAACGTCAGTTTGTACACGCGGCGCGACACCGGCTTCCATTTGTCGATCGAGATCGGAAACATGGCGGCTCCTTATTGCTCGGCGCGCAGCATGCGGCGCAAGTGATAGACGATGTACACCAGCATGATGCCGAACAGCACGACCGCCACCGCGGCCGAATAGCCGATGCGGTAGTACTTGATCGCCTGGTCGTACATGTAATACGCGAGCACGGTCGAACTTTCGAACGGGCCGCCGCCGGTCATCACGGAGATCAGATCGAAGCTGCGCAACGCGCCGATCACCGTGACGACGATCGCCATGAACGTGGTCGGCCGCAATTGCGGCAGGATCACGTGCCACAGCATCGACCAGCCGTGCGCGCCTTCCATGCGCGCGGCCTCGATCTGCTCGGCGTTCAGCGAAGTCAGGCCAGTCAGGTAAAGAATCATGCAATAGGCCGTTTGCGGCCACAGCGCCGCGAACACGATGCCGAAGGTCGCATAGTGGGGATCGCCCAGCACCGGCACGCCGTGGCCGAGAATCAGCGCGAGCAGTCCGAACGTCGGATCGTAAAACCACGAGAAGATCAAACCGACCACCACGCCCGACAACACGAACGGCGCGAAGAACAGCGACTTGACGATGCGTATGCCCGCCACCGCCTGGTTCAGATACAGCGCGACGGCGAGCCCCATCGGCGGCGCGAGCAGGAACAGCAGCAGCCAGATGAGGTTGTTCTTGAGCGCCGTATAGAACGTCTGCGCCTGGAACAATTCCGCATAGTTCGCGAGGCCGACGAAAGACGGCTCGGTCATGCCGTCCCAATTGAAGAAGCTCAAGCGGATGGTCGAGAGAATCGGCCACACCACATAGATCGCCACCATCACGCAGGCCGGCGCGAGAAACAGAAAAGCGGCGCGCCGCTGCCGCCGCGCGGTGGGCGACGGCCCACGCCGGCGCGCGGCGGCAGGCAGCCCGCCGCGTGATGCTCCGCCGGATGCGGGCAGGCCGGCGCCCCCGGAATCGGCAGCGCCGCCAATGGATTGACGGGTGACGGAATGCGACACGATCATTCTCCCGATCGAACGTGGCGAACGGCGGCCCAAGGCCGCCACCGCTTACTTCTTGTAGATGCGCTTGCGCGTCTGTTCGAGTTGCGCGAGCACGCTGTCGAGCTTCGATGGGTCGGAGATGAACTGCTGCATTCCCTTCATCCCTTCATCGGCCATTTCCTTGGTCATATCGCGGTCGTAGAACTGCGCAATGCCGCCCTTCGTGTTCGCGAGAATCTGGAAACCGATCTTCGAAATCGGATCTTCCGGCTCGGGCGACTTGCTGTTCGCCGACAGCGAGCCGAGCCCGGCGGCCAGCTTCGCGCCGATTGCAGGCGTCTCCACGAAAGCGAGGAACGTGTGGGCGTCGGCCTTGTTCTTCGCTTTCGACGGAATGTGCAGCGATTCGACCGGCCCGTCTTCGGCGGTCGGCACTTTGTCGTCGATGATCGGGAACTGGAAATAGCCCATTTCCGGCTTCACGCCCGGCGGAAAGCCGGCGGTGATGAACGTGCCCATCAGCATCATCGCGGCCTTGCCCTGGAACAGGAACGGCTGCACCGAATCCAGATCGTAGGACAGCGAGTTGTCGATGAAATAGCCCGCGTCGATCAATTGCTTCCACGTCGTGTAGACCTTCTTCACGCGCGGATCGGTGTAGGCGATCTCGCCCGCCATCAGCTTCTGGTGGAACGCGTTGCCGTTCAGGCGAAGGTCGAGATAATCGAACCAGCCGGCGAGCGTCCATGCATCGCGCCCCGCCACCGCGATCGGCGTGATGCCGGCGGCCTTCAGCTTCTTGCAGTCTTCGAGAAACTGATCCCAGGTTTTCGGCTCGCCGGTAATGCCGACTTTCTGGAACAGATCCTTGCGATAGAACATGCCCCACGAGTAATACACGGTCGGCGCGGCATACTGCTTGCCTTTATACGACGACGCTTCCTTGGTCGACGCATACATGTCGTTCCAGCCGTTCTTTGCCCAGTCGCCGCTCAAATCCTCGAACAGGCCGCGCTGCGCGTAATACGCCATGCGCTCGCCGTCATGCCAGTTGACGATGTCGGGCGCGACGGTGGAGAGCCAGCCCGGCAGTTGAACCTTGTACGCTTCTTCGTCGATGAACGACACCTTCACGTCGATGCCGGGGTGCGCCTTCTTGAACTCGTCGATCGTCGACTGCCAGACCGCGCGCTGGCTTGCGCCCTTGAACGCGATATTCACGGCGAGCGTGCCGGCTTGCGCCGTGCTGACGACGGACGTTCCAGCCGCCGCCGCGGCCAGCGCGAGTGCCAACAGAATCCTGCGTGGTTTCAGTTTCATCCTGCCTGTCTCCTTTATGCGTCGATTTTTACGTCGTTGTGGTGCTGCGTGGAACCTGGCTCATCCATTCGATCGATAGACCGCGATGCCTTGCGGCTCAACCACGCGTGAGCCGATCACGAAAGCCTTGTCGTCCACCTCGCCGAGCGTGTGCGCGTCGTCGCCGTAGTTGAACACGTAGGTCAGCGCGCCGCGCCGGCTGATCCGCACGCTCTCGCCGAGCGACAGCGTATCGAGGCCCGCTTGCTGAGCGATGCGTGAGAATAGCCGCATCGTGAGCGCATCGTCGAACAGGCTCGCGAGGTAATGAAACGCGCCGCTTTGCACATAGGCGGGATGACCGTCGGCAAAACGCGCGCGCACGTCGAATGAACCTGCCGCATCGCTGTCGATGAAATCACGCCAGTGACGCGCGAAGCCATCGTCCACGCTCGGGTCGTTGCTGTCCGTAAGCCGCACGGCTTCGGTCACGTTTGGCCGCATCGATTCGACGCGCCACACGCGCAACGGCAGCACCGAGGTAAGCGCCCCAGGCGGCAGGTTGGCCGGAATCTGCAAATCGTGAGTCTTCGAACCGGTGCGCGGACCGAACACGACGTGCGCGCCGGAACGCGCGAGGCGTGCCGCGAAATCGTCCGGCACAACCGGCAGCGGCGGCACGACGATCAGACGGTAGCCGTCGAGCGGCGCGTCGACCGGCACGACGTCCACGTCGAGCCCGAGCGCGCGCAGCGCGGAGTAATACTCGAAGGCGAAACGCGGATAGTGAAAGTCCGCGCCCTGCGGATGAATCTCGAACAGCCACTTCGCTTCATAGTCGTAGACGAGCGCGACTTTCGAGCGAATCGCGGCGTTGGCATCGGCGTTCGCCGCGAGCACCGTGCGAATTTCGTTGGCCACTTGCGCAGCCTCGTTGCCGCCCACGTCGAGCCGGTTATCGGGCGTGTTCAAGCCCGCATGCATCTGCTCCTGAGCGAACGGCGCCTGACGCCAACGGAAATACGACACGCAACCCGCGCCGTGCGCGAACGCTTCCCAACTCCACAGGCGCACCATGCCCGGCAACGGCGCCGGATTCCACAACGCCCAGTTCACCGGACCCGGCTGCTGCTCCATCACCCAGAACGGCAGCTTGGACATGCCGCGGTACACGTCGTGATTGAACGAAGCGAAGTCGGGATGCCCGCTGCGCAGCCAGCGCGCCTTGATGTCCGGTGCGAACCATTGCTCCTCCAGCGCGCCGAGCGGATAGCTGTCCCAACTCGCGACATCGAGATCGGCCGCCACCTTGTAATGATCGAACTCGGTGAAGAGCTGCATGAAGTTATGCGCGACCGGACGTCCCGGCGAATGCGCGCGGATGATCTCGACCTGCATGCGGTTGTAGCGCGCGACTTCGTCGGAAGCGAAACGCCGGTAATCGAGCCGGTGCGACGGATGCGCCTCGGTAACGGTCGCCACCGGCGCGTCGATTTCCTCGAAGCCGCGGTACTCCATGCTCCAGAACACCGTGCCCCACGCACGATTGAGCGCGTCGACCGTTTGATAACGCGCCTTCAGCCATTCGCGAAAGCGCTCCACTGCCGCGCTCGAATAGCTGACCACCGTATGGTGGCAACCGAATTCGTTGTCGGTCTGCCAATAAGCGACGGCCGGATGCTTGCCGTAACGCTCGGCGATCGCCGTGCAGATTTTCTGCGAGGCGGCGAAATACGAAGGCGACGAAAAATCATAATGACGGCGCGAGCCGAACGCGCGCGGACGCCCATCCGCGCCGACCGGCAGAATGTCGGGATGGCGGTCGATCAGCCACTTGGGCGGCGTCGCCGTCGGCGTGCACATGACGACCTGCAAGCCGGCGTCGCCCAACACGTCGATCGCGCGATCGAGCCAGCCCCAGTCGTATTCGCCAGGCGTCGGCTCGATCCTGCTCCACGCAAACTCCGCGATCCGCACCTGCTCGATGCCGAGTGCTTTCATCCGGCGAGCGTCGTCTTCCCACATCGACTCCGGCCAGTGTTCCGGGTAATAACAGACTCCAAGGCGCATTCGAATGTCCTCTATGCGTAGTGTTCGACGGATTCGAGCGAAGCGGCCGCGAAGCCGTCCTCGGTAAACAAATGACTGGCATGGCGCGGCACGCGCAAGTGCGCGCGGTCACCCGGCGCGAGACGTGTGTCGCCAGGCGCCTTGGCGATCAGCGCGGCGCCGCCGGGCTGATCGAGATGCACATAGCTGTGTTCGCCGAGCTGTTCGACGAGAGAGACGGTGCGGGTCAATACGCCGTTATCCGGCGTCGCGAAAGAGGCATCGACGAATTCCAGATGTTCGGGGCGCACGCCCAACGTGACCAGCTGCGCCGCTTGCAGTCCTTCGCCGTTCACCGGCACACGCACGTTTTCCCCGGTGTGATCGAGCGTGACGATCACGCCTTGCGGATCGATCGACGTCACGCGCGCAGGCAGAAAATTCATGCGCGGCGAGCCGATGAAACCCGCGACGAAGCGGCTGCGCGGACGGTGATACAACTCGAGCGGCGCGCCGATCTGCGCGATGCTGCCGTAGCGTTCGGTGTCCTTGCCCGCATGCAGCAGCACGATCTTGTCGGCGAGCGTCATCGCTTCGATCTGATCGTGCGTCACGTAAACCACACTCGCGGTGGCGAACTGCTTGTGCAGCCGCGCGATTTCGATGCGGGTCTGGCCGCGCAACGTGGCGTCGAGATTGGAGAGCGGTTCGTCGAACAGAAACACGCCCGGCTCGCGCACGATGGCCCGGCCGATCGCCACGCGTTGCCGCTGGCCGCCGGAGAGTGCCTTCGGCCGGCGCTCGAGCAGCGCTTCCAGTTGCAGAATGCGCGCGGCTTCCCGCACCTTGCGGTCGATTTCGTCCTTGGGCGTCCTGGCGAGCTTCAGGCCGAACGCCATGTTCTCGTACACGGTCATGTGCGGAAACAGCGCGTAGCTCTGGAACACCATCGCCACGCCGCGCTGCGCCGACGGCACGTCGTTGACGACGCGCCCGCCGATCGAGAGGTCGCCTTCAGTGAGGTCTTCGAGTCCCGCGATCATGCGCAACAGCGTGGACTTGCCGCAACCGGACGGGCCGAGAAAGACGCAGAATTCGTTTTCGCCGATCTCCAGATCGACGTCGCGGATCACCAGCGCGCCGTCGCCATACGCCTTCTGCACGCCTCTTAACGAAATGCTCGCCATCGCATCGACTCCGTGATTTAATCGGCTCGACGTCGGAGATTAAGCGCTTAATCAGCAAGACCAAAAAAATCGACCGCATGCGATCGTTGGGGTCCCGCCTGTCTCCGATATCGTTTGTCTGTGCGAGAGATGGTGCCGCGCCTTCGGCCACGATGCAAATGTCGGACACCTATCCCAAATACTGAAAGCACCATGCCCACACTCAGCGAAGTCGCGCGTCACGCCGGCGTTACCCCGGCCACGGTGTCCAACGTGCTGCGCAATCGCGGCCGCGTCGGCGCGACGACGCGTCAGCGCGTGCTCGATGCCGTCGCCGCGCTCGGCTATCGCCCTCACCTCGCGGCCCGCGCGCTCGCCGAAGGCCGCGCACCGACGCTCGCGTTGATGGTGTCGAGCATCGCCAATCCGTTCTACCCGGAGTTCGCGCTCGCGGTCGAACGCGCGGCGCGCACGCGCGGCCAGTTCCTGATCATCTGCAACACCAACGAAGATCCGCTGAGCGGTCGCGCGTATCTCGACCAGATCGCCGGCACGCTCTCCGAAGGCGTGCTCGTGACGAATGCAAACCTCGATTTCGCGGATCTTCACGCGACCGAAGCGCGCGGCACGCCCGTCGTGTTGTGCATGTGGGAGCGGCCCAATGAACCGCCGGGGCTGCCGTGCGTCGCGGTCGATTTCCGGCTGGCGGGCGAGTTGGCCGGCACGCATCTGCTGGAACTCGGGCATCGGCGGATCGGCGCGATCGTCGGCAGCAAGGCCTCGGGCATTCACGCGGCACGCTATCAAGGTTTCGTCGATGCGCTGCGTGCGGCCGGCGCGCCGAAGGGACGCGTCAAGCACGCACCCGACACGATCCAGGGCGGCTACACCGCGACGCGCGCGTTGCTCGAAGCCGACCCGAAGCTCACCGCGATCTTCGCGACCAACGATCTGCCGGCGCTCGGCGCGATGCACGCCGCCGCCGATCTCGGCCTGAACGTGCCGGGCGACCTGTCCGTGGTGGGCATCACCGACATTCAACTTGCGCGCGAGTCGCGGCCCGCGCTGACGACGGTGGCCGTGCCCACGGTCGAAGTCGCCGGACTCGCGGTCTCGCTGTTGCGCGAGTTGATCGAGTCGTCGTATGGACAAGCGCGTCGCGGCGCGACGAAGGTGCCGATGCTGGTTTCATCCGCGCCGCAGCTCGTCGTGCGCGCGTCCACCGGAGCGCCGCGTTTGCGGTGATGTGATGCGTGACGTGTTGCGGTGATGTAAGCGGCATGCACTCGCGCCGCGGTGCCTGGCACGTTCAACCCGTGCCCTCGCGCTCGCGCATTTCGTGCGTCACCCGACACCTGCTCGGCGTAACCATTTGCCGTCGAAAAGGCGAATTCAAATTACAACTAGCCTTCAACCGAGCCAGGACTTTCCCCAAGTTCCGGCCCTCCACCTTGCACCGCACTACCGCCGTCAAGCCCCGCCACATATGGCGCTCCGCCCTCACACGTACGCTGCCGCCTCCTCGGCGGCGCGGATCGTTTCCTTGACGAGCGTCGCCGCGCCTGCTGTACTAAATCAACTCAAGTGATTTAGGCGGCCGGTTTCGGGCCGCATCCGCGTCCCACAGTTTCACAAACCAGGTTGCCGACGCGCAGCGTTCGCATGGGCAACCGCCAGCAGTTCATAACGTCGTTGCCAATAATCGGAGGAGCGTCCCATGAATCTGAATTCCCGCAGGCATCCTGTCGCCAGGAAAATCGTGTCGATGTGCGTGGCCGCATCGGCGGTGTGGTGTGCGAGCGCCAGCCAGGCGGCCGACCAGCCCATCGTCGGCCTGATTACCAAGACCGACACCAATCCGTTCTTCGTGAAGATGAAACAGGGCGCCGAAGCGGCCTCGTCGAAAGACGGCGCGAAGCTGCTCACCGCGGCCGGCAAGTTCGACGGCGACAACGCGAGCCAGGTCACCGCGATCGAAAACATGCTGACGGCCGGCGCCAAGGCGATTCTGATCACGCCGAGCGACACGAAGGCGATCGTGCCGAGCATCAAGAAAGCGCGCGCCGCCGGCGTGATGGTGGTCGCGCTCGACACGCCCACCGATCCGCAAGACGCCACCGACGCCCTCTTCGCCACCGACAACTTCAAGGCCGGCGTGCTGATCGGCCGATACGCGAAAGCCGCGCTGAACGGCAAACCCGCGAAGATCGCCACGCTCGATCTCGCACCCGGCGTATCGGTCGGCGTGTTGCGTCATAACGGCTTCCTCGAAGGCTTCGGCGTGAAGGAAGGCGATCCGTCGATCGTCTGCAGCCAGGACACGCGCGGCGATCAGTCGAAGGGACAAACGGCGATGGAAAACTGCCTGCAGAAATCGCCCGACATCAACGTGGTCTACACGATCAACGAACCGGCGGCGGCGGGCGCTTATCGCGCGCTCAAGGCGGCGGGCAAGGACAAGAGCGTGATGATCGTCTCGATCGACGGCGGCTGCGAAGGCGTGCGCAATGTGAAGGCCGGCGCGATCGCCGCGACCTCGCAGCAGTATCCGCTGAAGATGGCCGCGCTCGGCGTGACGGCGGGCGTCGAGTATGCGAAGACCGGCAAGAAGGTCTCCGGCTATCAGGACACGGGCGTGACGCTGATCAGCGACAAGCCGATGTCCGGCGTCGACAGCAAGGATACGAAGTTCGGCCTCGACAACTGCTGGGGCAACAAGTAACGCGCACTGCATGGCGGCCCGGTGCGCCGGGACGCCTCTGACTCGCCGCGTGGCCACGCCACGCTCATGCATCGAGGACCTTCATCATGTCGACTCCCACCGCGCCCGTCGGCCACTCGCGCCACTTCACCGACCGTCTGCCGTCGCTCGCCGAGGTCGGCCCGCTGATCGCGCTGGTGCTGGCCTGCGGCTTCTTCATTTCGCAGAGCAGCCGTTTTCTGTCGTTCCAGAATCTCTCGCTGATCCTGCAACAGACCATGGTGGTCGCGGTAATCGCGATCGGCCAGACGCTGATCGTGCTGACCGGCGGCATCGACCTGTCATGCGGGATGGTGATGGCGTTCGGCTCGATCATCATGACCAAATTCGCGGTCACGCTCGGCGTGCCGCCCGCGCTTGCGATTCTGTGCGGCGTGGCCGCGAGCACGCTGTTCGGCGCGCTCAACGGCGTGCTGATCACGCGCATCAAGCTGCCCGCGTTCATCGTCACGCTGGGTACGCTGAACATTGCGTTCGCGCTCACGCAGATCTATTCGAACGCGGAGAGCGTGTCGAACCTGCCCGACGCGATCATGTTCTTCGGCAACACCTTCAAGCTCGGTCCCGCCGATGTCACCTACGGCACGGTGCTCACGCTGCTGATGTATCTCGCCACATGGTTCGTGTTGCGCGACACGGTTCCGGGCCGGCATTTGTATGCGCTCGGCAATAACGCCGAGGCCGCGCGGCTGATGGGCCTGTCGTCGCAGAAGATTCTGCTCACCGTGTATTCGCTTGCCGGCGCGATCTATGGCATCGCCGCGCTGCTGTCGGTGTCGCGAACCGGCGTGGGCGATCCGCAGGCGGGGCAAACCGAGAACCTCGACAGCATTACCGCGGTCGTGCTCGGCGGCACGAGTCTGTTCGGCGGACGCGGCTCGATCGTCGGCACGCTGCTCGGCGCGCTGATCGTCGGCGTGTTCCGCAATGGCTTGACCTTGATCGGCGTTTCCTCGGTCTATCAGGTGTTGATCACCGGCATGCTGGTGATTCTCGCGGTAGCCGCGGACAAACTCTCTCATCGTCGCGGTTAACGGAGACACCTCTCATGTCGACATCACCTTCCGCTTCTCCCGCGATGCCGGTTCTGCAAGCACGCGGACTCGTCAAACGCTACGGCAACGTCACCGCGCTCGACGGCTGCGATTTCGAAGTGCTGCCCGGCGAAATCCTCGCCGTGATCGGCGACAACGGCGCGGGCAAATCGTCGTTGATCAAGGCGCTTTCCGGCGCCACCGTGCCGGATGAAGGCGAGATTCTGCTCGACGGCCAGCCGGTCAAATTCCGCAGCCCGCTGGATGCGCGCGCCCAAGGCATCGAGACCGTGTACCAGGAACTCGCGGTCGCGCCGGCGATGAGCATCGCCGAAAACCTGTTCCTCGCCCGCGAACTGCTCAAGCCCGGCTGGCGCGGCTCGATCTTCAAGATGATCGACAAGCGCCGCATGCTGGAAGAAGCGACCTCGCATATGAAAGACCTGCAGATCGGCATCCGTTCGATGCGTCAGGCGGTCGAAACCCTGTCGGGCGGTCAGCGTCAAGGCGTGGCCGTGGCGCGCAGCGCGGCCTTCGCGCGGCACGTCGTGATTCTCGACGAGCCCACCGCCGCGCTCGGCGTGAAGGAAGGCAACATGGTGCTCGAACTGATCCGGCGCGTGCGCGATCGCGGCCTGCCGGTGATCCTGATCAGCCACAACATGCCGCACGTGTTCGAAGTGGCCGACCGCATCCACATTCAGCGTCTCGGCCGGCGGGCGGCGCTCGTCAATACGAAGGACGTGCATATGTCGGAGGCCGTCGCGATCATGACGGGCGCGAAGGAAGCGGACGTCAAGGCGATCGCATGATGCACGCATCCTGTTGAGCGGGCTCGCGACGATGGATACCACCGGCACGCGCCCGCCCCTGAAACGCACGGTCGGCTCGAATCAGGTCGGCATGCGGCAGTTCAACGAACGGATCGTGTTGCAGGCGATCCGCTTGCATGGGCCGCTGCCGAAAGCCGACGTGGGCCGCTTGACGCGTCTTTCGATGCAGAGCGTCTCGATGATCGTCGACCGTTTGATCGACGACGGTCTGCTCGAAAAGCAGGCGCGCGTGCGCGGCAAGATCGGCCAGCCCTCGGTGCCGATCGCGTTGCGCGCGGACGGCGCGTACACCATCGGCGTCAAGGTGGGGCGCCGCAGTCTCGACGTGCTGGCGATGGATTTCGCGGGCCGCGTGGTGTGCCGCGATGTATTCGAGTATGCGTATCCCGATCCCCGCACGCTGTTTCCCGCGCTCGAAAGCAGACTGGCGCGCGTGAACCAGACGCTCGGCGCGAAGGCCGGCAAAGTGGTCGGCGTGGGCGTGGCCGCGCCTTTGTGGCTCGGCGGCTGGCGCGACTTTCTCGGCGCGCCGCCCGACGCCCTGGGCGCATGGCACGAGATCGACTTGCGCAGCCGCATTGCGGGCATGACGGGTTTGCCCGTCGAGTTCGCCAAGGACACCACGGCCGCCTGCGCCGCCGAACTCGTGATGGGCCAGGGCCGCGGCATTCACAACTTTCTGTACCTGTTCGTCGGCACGTTCATCGGCGGCGGCCTCGTGATCGACGGCCGTTTGCATGGCGGGCCGCACGACAACGCCGGCGCGGTCGGCTCGATTCCGCTGCGCGACGGCAGCGCGCGCAAACCCGCGCGGCAACTGCTGCACGCGGCGTCCGGCTTCGTTCTGGAACAGTTGCTGAGCGATGCGGGCGTGCCGCCCGCCGCCGCGCACGATCATCGGGCGTTGTCGCCGGACCTGTGGCGTCACACCGAGCAGTGGCTCGATACCGCCTGCCCCGCGATCGCCAACGCGCTGACCAACGCGGCCGCGTTGCTCGACCTCGAAGCGGTGGTGATCGACGGCGAACTCGACCGGCAACTGGTGCGGGAAATCATTCGCCGCACCGAGCGTGTGCTCGATCGCTTCGAATGGGAAGGCATGGTGCGTCCGCAACTGCTGGAGGGCACCATCGGCGCGGACGCGCGAGCAATGGGCGGCGCGATTCTGCCGCTGTACGCGCATTTCGCGCCGACGCACGAGCTGTTTCTCAAGCCCGCCGTGGACGCGGTTTATTAGACGCTGTCAGGCGCGGTCCGTGTTGCCGGGCATCGGTCTCATGCGGCACCGTTCCGCTGAATGAGCCGCTCAATGCGCGTCCACCTTCGTGATCGACGCGGTATCGGCGGGTTGTTCGTCCAGCAACGGTTGCAATGCCGGCGCCATCGACTTCAGCAACTGCACCGACAACGCGCTCGTGAACTCGTAGTGAGCCGCATAGGGTTCATGCACCCACGCGGTCAGCGTGCCGTAGAAACGATCGCCCATCGCGAACACGAAAGTCGCGCTGCGGTTGACCTTGCGCGATTCGATCAGCCGTGCGCCCTTGGCGAACACATTGAAGCGCTGATCGCCGGTGCCGGTCTTGCCGTAGACCTGAAGCGTTTGACCATCGGGGAACGTCATGCCTTGCGCGAGACGCCGGGCCGTGCCGCCCGTCACGACGTCACGCAGCAGCCCCTTCATCACCGCCGCGATTTCCGGCGAGATTTGCTGTTGCGGCGCCACCGCCGCACGTTTGAAATGCGTCTCGTACGGCGTGTCTTTCGCGAAGTCGAGTTGCGTGAGGCTTTCGGTCGGCACCTTGTTGCCGTCGTTGGCGATCAGCCCGATCAGTTGCGCGAGCGCGGCGGGCCGATCGCCCGATGCGCCGATCGCCGCGGCATACGAAGGCGTGAGCGTCGCGAACGGATAGCCGAGCGCTTGCCACGATTTGCCGATCGCCTCGTAGGCGCGCAACTCCACCATGCGCTTGATGCGGCGGTCTTGCGTCGCGTGATAGCGGGTCTTGAAGAGCCACGAATACGTCGACAGGCGCACGTCGCGGCTCGCGTTCTGAATCTCGCTGAGCGTTGCGTCGGGACGTTCGCGCAAGTAATTGACGAGCCACAACTCCAGCGGATGAACACTCGAAATATAGCCACGGTCGTTCAGATTAAAGCGGTCGATCGCGTACTTGCCGTATAGCTTCGCGAGGTCTTCATCGTCGAGTATCGTGGCGGCCGGCGTGTTCTTCAGCGCGGCGCGCATCCTCGCGTTGAACCATGCGTTGGACTCGTCGGGCGCCACGCTGCGCAGCACCGTCGCCACCTTGGGCGGCGACTTGCGCACGCCGAGCAGCAGCAGGGCCAACTGCTGATCGCGTGTCTTGCCGTGATACTTCGTGTAGAAACGGCTCATGTATACGCGGCTTTCCTGATCGGCGAAACGCGTCAGGTACATCTTGCGGGTCGCCGGATCGCCGAGCCATTGCGACGACGACCCGGTGGTCCGCATCATCTCGTAGTTGACGATATCGCGCATCAGCCGCACGAACACCAGGTTCACCGAATGCTGGAACGCGCTATGAAGAGTCAGGATGCGGCCGTTGTCCTCGGCTTCGAAATTGTTGAAGGTTTGCGCGCCGCCGCCCGTGTAGAACGTTTCGCCCGCGCTCGCCGAGTATTTGCGTTCGACGGCCGCGTCGAGCATGGCTTGCAGCGAACGGTCGGAGGTGTGCGCGAAATAGTCGAGCGCCCAGCGGGTCAACCTGTCGTTCGGATCGGGCTTGACGGCCTTCAGCTCAGCGGGGCTGAACGGCGCAAAACGCGCATGCAAGTCGGAGACGATCTGCAAGTACGTCACCATCGTGCGAAGTTTTGCCGTGGAGCCGAGATTCAGCCGCGCGCCCGAGTTGATATCGAACGGCTGGTTGACGCTGTCCGTTTGCACCCGCACGAGGTTGGCGCCGTCGCGCCGTTCGAACAGCGTGAAGCTATAGGCGATCTTCGAGGGGTCGTCCGCGGGGCGCAACATATGAAAGCCGACGAGACCCGCGGTTTGCGCGCCGTCGCGCGTCGCGGCGGCGGCGAGCCGTTCGCTCACGGCCTGTTGCACGGCGTTGTTGAGCGTGCCCTTCGCTTGCAAGTCCAGGCGATCGAGTTCGTAGAAACTCTTCACGCCGAGCGCGGCCAACAGATTCGAGCGCATCGACGTGACGGCCTTGCGCGATACGAACGAGTCAACGCTCTGCGTTCGGGTAGGCGCACGGCGCAGTTCGACCTGCGCCGACAACGCGGCATCGCGCAGCGGCATGGAGATGATGCCGCCGTTCGCCAGGAGCCGCAGATAGCTATCCGTCAGACGTTCGAGTTCGGCATAGCCGCTGTGCAGCAGACGCGAGGGCGCGCGCTGCGCGATCATCAGCGAGAGCACCTGACGGAAGGCCACGCCCTGCCCGGGCAGATTCCCGGGAGTCGACGGCGCGTTCAGGATGCGGTTCACGTCGCTGAAATCGCGGCCGTACCAGGCGGCGAGACCGTCGCCGATGCCGTTGATCTCGCCGATGCCCGGTTGCGCCGCAAGCGGCACCGAGTTCAGGTAATGCACGACGATCTGCTGACGCGCGGGCATGGTCTGCGGACCGTCCAGATAGGCGCGCACCGAAGCCGATGCGATTTGCCGCAATTTCTCGGGCGGCGTCGCGGTGCGCCCGCCCTCGGAGTGGCGGAATTTTTCGATCTGCGTGGCAAGCGTGCTGCCGCCAGGCGTCGATTGATGATGGTTGAAAACACGCGCGCCCTGGTCGACCACCGCGCGGCTAAAGCGTCCCCAGTCGATCGCCGGATTGCGGTTGGGCTGGCTCGGATCGAGCAGATAGCGATCTTCGATAAAAAGCAGCGAATTGACGATGAGTGGCGGAATGGCCTCGAAGCTGTCATACACGCGGCCCGGAAACCGCGCACCAAAAAGCGGCGCGCCGGTGCCGTCGAAGAGTTGCAAACCCGCCTGATCTTTTTCGACGTAGGGCAGAAAGAGACCGTTATCCGCCAGCGACAACATGCGCTCCGAACTGCGCGCCTGCGAGGTGATTTCGAAGCCGCGTTCGAGCAGCCGCTGCTGGATCGACGGCAGCAACGCGTAGCCGAGACGGCTGTCGTAAGGGCCTTGACTTGTCTGAGGGAAGCGGATGGAGTGGCTCGGACCGTCCGCGACCGAGAAACCCACGTCGCGTGTCAGTTCGGAGAGGTAGCGCGCCTGCAGGCGCGACGTTTCGATTTCGACCTGGCAGAAGCGTGCCGCTGCGGCTAGCGCAAGCAGAAACGCTGCCGCCAGCCCCCATTTGAACCACTTGCGAACAGGCGCCGTACCCGCCGTGCGAAGTGGAAGCCGAACCAGTGGCCGATTCATGGTTGCTCTCCCCGAGCCGGCGCCATGCTTATTAATCTGGCGCACCTTCAACTCAGTGTAGCGCGGAACGCGAGGCTTTAATCGGTTCGGATTTACCCGAAGGTGTCACGGGTACAACATCTGCTGACGAGACATGGCGCGGCGTGAATTGCCGTGCGATATTGAAGAACTTTTCTCGCACCAAAAAATGCGCGTTAGCTAACTTTTTGCCGCGCGCGCAGCAGTTCGATGAATTGCTGCGCCGGCGGCGACAGCACGCCGCCCTTGCGCGTGACGACGCCGAAGGTTTGCGACGGCGATTTCAGCTTGACCGGCACAAGGCGCAGCATTTTTTGCCGAACGAACAACTCGGCAATCGCGGTCGGCAATAACGAAATCAGTTCGGCGCTGCTTTGCAAAAGCGCGACGGTCACGAAAGTCGATGCAGTTGAAATAGGGTTATCGGGCATTTCGAGTCCGGCGAGATCCATTTCCCGTTCGAGCAGCGCATGCAACGGCATATGTGACGGATAGACCACCCAACGGTGCGCGGCCAACTCGGCCAGTTTTACTTCTCTCTTCGGCAACGGTGGATGGTTATGACCGACCACCACCGATAACGGCTCGTCGCCCAGCGGACGATAGTGATACTTCGACGGATCGGCGGCGACCGCCGCGCGGCCGATCACCAGATCGAGCCGTCCGTCGTCGAGTTGCTGGAGCATGCGCGCGCTGGTGTCTTCCACCACTTCGATCGACAGATTCGGCTGCCCCGTATGCAGTTGATTCAGCGCCGGCACCACGCACGCCGGAATCGCGCCCATGATCGCGCCGATCGCGAGACGTCCGCCGCGCCCCGAACGAATCTCCGCGACGTCCTGGCATAGCGCGGTGAGATCGGTCGCCACGAGGCGCGCATAGCGGATCACGCAATGACCGAGCTGATTCGGGATCATGCCGCTTTTCGAGCGCTCGAAGAGCGGGGCTTCCAGCATCGATTCCAGTTCCTGCAACGCCTTGCTCGCGGCCGATTGCGTCATCGACATCGCGCCGGCCGCCTTGTGCAGCGACTTCTGGTCGTCCAGCGCGATCAGCAATTGCAACTGCTTCATGCGCAGTTTCGACAGCAGCGTGTTGAAGGTGTCTTTCATGGTTCGGCGGATCGCAAAAGCACGTGAGTCGCAAAAGCGATCACAAGATGGAAACAATTCACTATACCCGCCGTGCCCGCCGCCGTATAGTCGGCGACGGAGACATTCAAACGAGCTTCGCTCATCACCGTCAAACCACGCACATCGCCATGACCCAACTACGCAATCCTGCCGCGCTGCGCGGCGTGTTCCCCGTCGCGCCGACCATCTTCGACGAAGCGGGTCGCCTCGACCTCGAAGGCCAGAAACGCTGCATCGACTTCATGATCGACGCGGGTTCGAACGGCCTGTGCATCCTCGCGAACTTCTCCGAGCAGTTCGCCCTTTCCGACGACGAGCGCAACACGCTGATGCACGTCGTGCTCGAGCAGGTCGCGGGGCGCGTGCCCGTGATCGTCACGACCACGCACTTCAGCTCGCATCAGTGCGCCGAGCGCAGCCGCAGCGCGCAAGCCGCGGGCGCCGCGATGGTGATGATCATGCCGCCGTATCACGGCGCGACGATCCGCATCGGCGAGCGCGGCATTTATGAGTTCTATCGCACGGTGTCCGATGCGATCGACATTCCGATCATGATCCAGGATGCGCCGGTCAGCGGCACGGCGTTGTCCGCGCCGTTCCTCGCGCGCATGGCGCGTGAACTGGAAAACGTGTCGTACTTCAAGATCGAAGTGCCGCAAGCGGCGAACAAGCTGCGCGAACTGATCGAGTTGGGCGGCGAAGCGGTGGTGGGTCCGTGGGACGGCGAGGAGGCCATCACGCTGATGGCCGATCTCGATGCGGGCGCAACGGGCTCGATGACGGGCGGCGGCTATGCCGACGGTATCCGTCTGATCGTCGACGCTTACGCGGCCGGCGACACGGAAGCGGCCGCCGCGCATTATCAGCAATGGCTGCCATTGATCAACTACGAAAACCGCCAGGGCGGTCTCGCGTCGTGCAAGGCCTTGATGAAGGAAGGCGGCGTGATCCGCTCGGACGCGGTGCGCCATCCGTTGCCGCAGATGCATCCGGCCACGCGTGAAGGGCTGCTGAAAGTCGCGCGGCGGCTCGATCCGCTGGTGCTGCGCTGGGGCCGTTAAGGCTGGTTCGAGCAGGTGCGAGCAGACGCGGGGCACGCGCACTGGACGCGGGCGCGCGCTTGCGGCTAACCTAGCCGGATGCAAAGCTATTACGAAGCCACTGTCACGCGCGCTTCCGGGCTCGCGTCTGCTTACGCGCCGCTAACCGGCCGGCGCGGCGTAAACGTCTGCATCGTCGGCGGCGGGCTCGCGGGTTTGTCGACCGCGTTGGGGCTCGCCGAGCGCGGTGTCGGCGATGTTGCCGTACTCGAAGCCGAGCAGGTCGGCTTCGGCGCATCCGGGCGCAACGGCGGGTTCGTGTTCGGCGGCTACAGCCTCGATTGCGCGGACCTGCTGAAAACGCTTAGGGCCTCTCGCGCCCGCGAGCTGTATGCGCTGACCACGGATGCGGTCGATCTGATGCGCAAGCGTATCCAGCGTTACCGCATCGATTGCGACGTGACCGATGCCGGCGTGATCCTCGCCAACTGGTTCGACGAGCCGGCGCTGCTCGATTCGCAGCGGCGCTTGATGCGCGATTCGTTCGGCGTCGAATGGGAACCGGTGCCGGCCGCGCAACTCGCTTTGCAACTGAAGACGAACCGTTATCACGGCGGGCTCCTCGAGCGCCACGCGTTCCACTTTCATCCGCTGAAATACGTGCTGGGCGTCGCCGCCGCGGCGGCCAATGCCGGCGTGCGGATCCACGAGCATTCGCCCGTGGTGCGCCTGCAACCCGAGGGCGCGGGGTTCGTCGTGCATACGCCGCATGGCTCGCTCGAAGCGCGTCACGTCGTGATGGCCGGCGGCGGCTATGCGCGCAACGTCTATCCGAAGGTCGAGCGCACGGTGCTGCCGATCGCCACTTACGTCATTGCAACGGAACCGCTCGGCGCACGCCTGAAAGACGCGATCGACACGCGCGCGGCCGTCTACGACACGCGCTTCGCCTTCGATTATTACCGCCCGCTGCCCGACACGCGCATTCTGTGGGGCGGCCGCATCTCGGTGCGCGACCGCGCGCCCGAAGTCATCGCGCGGCTGTTGCGGCGCGATCTGCTGAAGGTCTATCCGCAATTGCACGACGTGCGTATCGACTATGCGTGGGGCGGCCTGATGAGTTACGCGCGTCACAAGATGCCGCAAATCGGCCGCGGCGCGGACGGCGTCTGGTACGCGGTCGGCTTCGGCGGACACGGCATGGCGCCGACCACCGTGTCCGGTGAACTGCTGGCGGCGGCCATCGCGGGCGAGCGGCCGGTGCCGGAAGCGTTCGCGGCGTTCGGCCTGACGCCCGCTTACGGCGCGTTCGGTCTCGCGGCCGCGCAATTGACCTACACCGCCATGCAGGCGCGCGACGCGCTCGCCGCGCGCCGCCGGCCGCACCGCTCGTCCTCCCGATAACCGCCGAGGCACGGCTCGTCATGCCCGAAACCCGCGCCAGAGGCCGTTTTCACCATGCTAGAATGCGCCGTCACTGGCGCTCGAATACACAATGAAAAAGGGAAGCAAGGCCGCCGAGCCTGATACCAACGGCATCCCGTCCGAGACGCCGCGCACCGACGCCCGGCGCAGCGACGCCCGACGCAAGTACGATCCCGAACAGACCAAGCGCAATATCCTCGAAGTCGCGACTCAGGAGTTCTCCGCGATGGGCCTGACGGGCGCACGCGTCGACGCGATCGCGGAACGCACGAACACCACCAAGCGCATGCTGTACTACTACTTCGGCAGCAAGGAAGGCTTGTATCAGGCCGTGCTTGAAAAAGTGTACGGCGACATTCGCGCGCTCGAACAGGATCTGCACATCAGCGAACTCGATCCGGTCGAGGGCATGCGCGCGCTGGTCGAGTTCACCTTCGATTATCACGACCGCCAGCGCGATTTCGTGCGTCTAGTGACGATCGAAAACATTCACGGCGCGAAGTACGTCGAGCAGGTCAAGACCTTCAAAGGCCGCAACGTCACCGTCATTCATACGATCGAGGATCTGCTCGCGCGCGGCATCGCGTCCGGGCAGTTTCGCAGCGACGTCGATGCGATCGATCTGCATTTATTGATCAGTTCGCTGTGTTTTCATCGCGTCGGTAATCGCCATACGTTCGGCACGGCGTTCGGGCGCGATCCGTCGCATCCGCGCTTGCGCGCGCGGCATCGCGCGATGATCGTCGACGCCGTGCTGCGTTTCGTGCGCAAGGAAAACTGAAGCCGGCCGGAAACGAAAAAAGCGGAACGCGGCCTCGCCGCGTTCCGCTTTTTTATTTGCTCGATCCGTCTGGTTGCGATCGAGTCGAATCGCTCAATGCACCAGCACGATCCGCTTGATGTCGCCGACGATGAAGATATACGACAGCGCGCCGATCAAGGCGATCACGCCGATGAACACCAGCGCGCCGACGAACGAGCCGGTCGCCGCCACGATGAAACCCACCACCAGCGGCGTTATGATGCCGGCCAGATTCGCCGCGAAGTTGAAGATGCCGCCGGTCACGCCGAGCAGGCCGTCGGGCGCGATGTCCGACACCAGGGTCCAGCCCAGGGCGGCCATGCCTTGCGCGAAAAACGCCACCGACAGAATCGCGATCACCGCCACGTTGCTCTCGACGTAGTTGGCGAGAATGATCGTCGACGCGAGCAGTAGGCCGGCGATGATCGGCAGCTTGCGCGCCACGTTCGCCGACTTGCCCCGACGCAGCAGCCAGTCGGAGAACAGACCGCCGAACATCACGCCGATCGACGCCGCAATGAACGGCATGATCGCGAAGAAGCCGATCTTCAGCCACGCCATATGACGTTCGGTGGCGAGATACGTGGGAAACCAGGTGAGGAAGAACACCAGCGTCGAATTGCCGGCGAACTGGCCGAGGCAGATGCCTGTCAGTTGACGGTGCTTGAGCAGGCGCCCAATCGTGCGCCATTCGAAGCCGGTCTTCGCTGCGGGCTCAGCGCCCGAAGCAGCCGCTTCTTTTTTCCGGTGCGTGAGACCGCCGCCCGCTTCGATATAGTCCAACTCCGCCTGATTCGCCGACGGATGATCGCGCGGCTCGCGATAGAACATCCACCAGATGCCGCCGAACACGATGCCGGCGCCGCCCACCACCAGAAACAGCGAGCGCCAGCCGAACGCGCCCATCAGCATGAACAGGAACGGGCTGAAGAAGGCGAGGCCGATATATTCGCCGACCGTGTAGGTGCCGGTCGCCATCGCGCGCTCGCTTTGCGGAAACCACGTGGCCACCACGCGGCTATTGGTCGGAAAACACGGCGCCTCGGACACGCCGAGACCCAGCCGGAACGCGAACAGCCCGCCCACGCCGTTCACGAGTCCTTGCGCGAGCGTGCACAGCGACCACAGCGTCATCGAGAGGAAATACGTGAGCTTGCTGCCGAAGCGGTCGAGAAACAGGCCGCCCGGAATCTGCGAGGCCACGTAGCTCCACGAGAACACCGAGAACAGCAGGCCCATCAGCGCGGCGTTGATGCCGAGTTCCTTGGTCAACTGCGGCGCCGCGATGCCGAGCACCGTGCGGTCGAGATAATTGATCATCGTGCCGACCGCGAGCAGCGCGAGAATCTGATAGCGGGCTTTCGAGCGGCGCGGGGTGCTCACGGCGGCGTCCGTCTGGAGCGTGGCGTTAGCGGAACTGGATTGTGTTGGTTGTGACATGTATGTCCGTCTCCTCGATCTGGCATCGATCCGTTATGTACCGGCGCTTGCGCCGCCGGCTAGCGTTGCAACAGCGACTGAAAGTGGGTGTACACGCGCTCGGCGTCCGGTTCGAGACCCGTGAAAATGCGCATTGCGTCGACCGCCTGATACACCGCCATACCGCCGCCGCTCAGCGTGCGGCAGCCGAGCGCTTCGGCCGCCTGCAACAGCGCGGTGCGAATCGGGAAATAGACGATGTCGGCCACCCACAACTCGCGGTGCAGCAATTCGACCGGCAAGGGCAAGCCGGGCAGCTTCGCCATGCCGGTGGGCGTGGCGTGAATCAGGCCGTTGGCGGCGGCGAGCGACTCGGCGAGCGAACTGCCGGCGCTGACCGTCGCGCCGGGGAAGCGCTGCTGCAATTCCGCGGCGAGCGACGCGGCGCGCGCGGCGTCCACGTCGAACAGCGCGAGGGCTCGCGCGCCCATCGTCAGCGCGGCGTGGGCGACCGCCGCCCCGGCGCCGCCCGCACCCAGTTGCACGACGCGTTCGAGCGATACGTCCGGCAAGCCGCGCTGAAACGCACGCGCGAAACCGGACCAATCGGTGTTGTGGCCGATGCGCTTGCCGTCCTTGAACAGCACGGTGTTGACCGCGCCCAACGCGCGCGCGTCGTCCGACAGTTCGTCGAGCAGCGGGATCACCGCTTGCTTGCAGGGGTACGTGATGTTCAGGCCGTCGAAGCCCATGCGTTCGGCGGCAACCAGCAGATCGGGCAGCGCCGCGACATCGAGCTTCAACGCTTCGAGATCGATTCGCCGATAAACGTAGTTCAGGCCGAGCTTGCCGCCCTCTTCCTCGTGCATCGCGGGGCTCAGCGATCCGCCGATGCCCGAGCCGATCAGGCCGACCAGATAGGACTTCGGGTTGGCCTTTGAACTTGCGAGTGCGTTCGCTTGTGTGTTCGCTTGTGTGTTCATTTAGCCGCCCTATTCTTAAGGATGGTCGCCATCCGTTCCAGGGCGAGCACGTAGCCTTGCGTGCCGCAGCCGACGATGACCGCCTCCGCCACCGCCGACACATACGAGTGGTGACGGAACGCTTCACGTCGATGCACGTTTGAAATATGCACTTCGATGACCGGCTTTTCGATCGCGCTGAGGGCGTCGGCGATGGCGACCGAGGTGTGCGTGTAAGCCGCCGGATTGATCACGATGCCGTCGACCTTCGTGCGCGCCGCGTGCAGCCAGTCGATCAGTTGATGCTCGGCATTCGACTGGCAAAAGTCGATCGATAGATCGAGGCGCGCGCCGGCTTCGCTGCATAGTTTCGCGACGTCGTCGAGCGTTTCCGAGCCGTAGATGGCCGGCTCGCGCGTGCCCAGCAGATTGAGGTTCGGTCCGTTGAGAACCAGTACCGATGCAAAGCTCATGACAGCTACTCCTGCGAAGTAAGACTTGAAGCGAACCACGGCACTCGCGGCGGTTCTACGACGTGGACGAAGTGTGCGCGCATTGTCCGTCGCCGTCATTCGGGGTTTGTACGAATTTGTACCATCTAGTTAGTTTGTATAAACTGGCGAAAATTCGGGCCATTGTCGATAGGTTTTGCCCATGGTTTGCTGAGATTGGGTAACTAGCTGGACCAATTTTGCGCATTACAGCACGCGGCTCGCGACGCATGCCGCGGCGCGGCGCACCGGCCGCCGCCCGCAGTTCTTCAACAGCCGTTCCATTGTTTTTGCAGGAGCCGTTCATGCAACGTTCGATTGCCACCGTGTCGATCAGCGGAACCCTCGTCGAGAAGCTGAACGCGATCCACGCGGCGGGCTTCGAGGGTGTCGAAATCTTCGAAAACGATCTGCTGTATTTCGACGGTTCTCCTGCCGACGTGCGGCGCATCGCCGAGGATCTCGGGCTGAAAATCATGCTGTTCCAGCCGTTCCGCGATTTCGATGGCGTGAGCCCCGAACGTCTCGCGCGCAATCTCGATCGCGCGAAACGCAAGTTCGACGTGATGCACGAACTGGGCACGGACCGCATTCTGGTGTGCAGTAACGTGTCGCCCGACACCATCGGCGACGATTCGCTGATGATCGATCAGTTGGGCGCGCTGGCCCGCGCGGCCGAGGCGGCCGGCGTGGTCGCCGGATACGAGGCGCTCGCGTGGGGCAAGCACGTGAAAACCTACCGCCATGCGTGGAAGCTCGTGAACGCCGTGAACCATCCGAATCTCGGGCTCGTGCTCGACAGCTTTCACACGCTGTCGTTGAACGATACGGTGGACGGCATCGCCGACATTCCGGGCGAGCGCATCGCCTTCGTGCAGATCGCCGACGCGCCGAAGCTCGCGATGGACGTACTCGAATGGAGCCGCCATTACCGCTGCTTTCCCGGCCAGGGCGATTTCGACGTGGCCGGCTTCACCGCGCAAGTCGTGAAAACGGGCTACAAGGGGCCGCTTTCGCTGGAGATTTTCAACGACGGCTTTCGCGCCGCGCCCACCACCATTACCGCGGCGGACGGCCATCGCTCACTGCTGTTTCTCGAGGAGCAGACCCGCGCGCTACTCGAAGCCACCCAGCAGCCGGTCGGCGATCTCTATCGATCGCCCGCGGCGCCCGCGCACGTCGGCTATCAGTTTCTCGAGTTCGCGGTCGACCGCACCACGCGCGCGCAACTCGTCGACTGGCTCGGCAAACTGCGCTTTCGCCAGGCCGGTCAGCATCGCTCGAAAGAGGTGACGCTGTATCAGCACGGCGCGGCGTCGATCGTGCTGAACGCCGAGCCCGATTCGTTCGCCAACGCGTTTTTTCAGCAGCACGGCTTGTCGCTCTGCGCATCGGCGTTTCGCGTGGACGACGCCCGCCAGGCATTCGAGCGCGCCGCCGGTTTCGGCTACGCGCCGTTCTCCGGCCAGATCGGCCCGAACGAACGCGTGCTGCCCGCCGTGCAGGCGCCCGACAGCAGCCTGAACTATTTCGTCGACGAAAGGCCGGAACAGCCCACGTTGTTCGAAGCCGATTTCGTTCTGACCGACGTCAACGGTCCTACCGAAGTAGGGCCGCTCACCCGAATCGATCACGTCTGCCTGTCGGTGCCGGCGAATTCGCTCGATACGTGGGTGCTGTTTCTGCGAACCGCGCTAGGCTTCCAGGCCGAGCCGGGCGTGCTGGTGCCCGACCCATACGGCCTCGTGCGCAGCCGCGCGCTGCGCAGCCGTGACGGTTCGGTGCGCATCGTGCTGAACGCTTCGGTGGATCACCATACGGCGGTGGCCGAAGCGTTGCACACCTATCACGGCTCCGGCCTGAACCATGTCGCGTTCAGCACCGGCGACATTTTCAGCGCGATTCCCGAGTTCGTCGCCGATGGCTTGCCGGTGCTGCGCATTCCGCGCAATTACTACGACGATCTCGCGGCCCGCTACGCGCTGCCGGACGAGACGCTGGAGGCGCTGCGCGCGCACAACATCCTGTACGACCGCGACGAGCGCGGTGGCGAGTTTTTCCACGCTTACACGGAACAACTGGATCAACGCTTCTTCATGGAAATCGCCGAGCGGCGCGGCGGCTACGACGGCTATGGCGCGGCCAACGCGGCCGTGCGGCTTGCTGCTCAGGCGCAGCGCCGCAAGTAGGGGGTCGGCACAGGCACCGCGAGCGGGTCGAGCGGGGGCAAAGGGCGGAGCGGGCACATCCCGTGCGGCATTGGCGGGAACCGTCGCATCGCATCGATATAATGCGTTGTTTCGCGGCCGGAGCCGCGGGCCGCGCCCGTACCGGCGTTGCACGTACCGTCAGCCGAATCAAATGCCAGGAGAGATATGAAGAAGTTTGCCGTAGTGCTGTCCATTCCCCTGCTTCTGAACGCTTGTGCCTATTTCCAGAAGAACCCGGACGCCGGCGAGCCCGTGACGGACACCACCACGCAGCGCTCGGTCAACGACGTGGTCGCCTGTTTGACCCAGCTCGCCACGAGCCACAACGCCGCGTTCAAGTCCACGGCAATCCCGCAAGGCCAGATGCTCGACTTCGGCGATTCGAATATCGTCAAGGTGCGCAGCGACAACGGCGCGACCACTTACCGTTTCTATGCGGGCAAGCGCCACGTCAACAATCTCTGGATCGAAACAGCGGGCAAAACCTGCGCGCCGTAAGGCCCGTGAAGGGTCATCGAGGGTAAACGCAGGTAGCGGTGACAATCGGTAACGCGTTCTCGTGCCATCTTCGTGTCACGGTGTTACAGGACAATGGTCGCTTAAGAATCGTTTAAGACTTCGTCCGCATCATCCACCCGACACTAATTCGCACGAGGTGCGCCATGAACCCCGATCAAGAGACGAACGACGCACCGGCGCCGGCCAGGCGGCCCACGATTCTGCGCCGCCTGTTGAGCCACCACGAACTGGCGACCTTGCTGCTGTTGCTGCACGCGCCGATCGATGCATCCGCGAAACCCGAGATTCCGCAGCTTCATGAGGCCGGCCTGATCGAAACGGTCTCCAGCGACGCCGGCGCCTCGCATATTCGTCTGACGCCCGAAGGCAACGCCGTGCTGCGCGGCCTCGGCGTGAAGTAACGCAACGTCGGCCGGCTTATGCCTGCCACACGCCGTACCCCGCCTCCCGCAAGCTGATCGCCAACTCCACTTCCATATCCTGTGCGCCGCGGTAAGGCATTGGATTGAACACGTCGTACAACTCGGGCACGAGGCGCAAGCCGTAATCGCGCACATAGCGATTGGCCTGAATCCCGGCCTTGTGCCGGTCGAATCGCAGATCCGGGTCCAGTCCCGTCATCCCCACGTACACGCAAGGCCTGTCGAACCGGTAGTCCGGATTCGCGCGGCGAAAGCGCGCCTCGTTCCAGACCGTGTCGTCGAGCGCGACGACGTATACGTAATAGTGATGCTTGCGACGGACCATGTGCGACGGCTCAGTTCCGCGAGGTTCCGTGCAGCAGCATCCGGTATTCGGTCGGCGTGACGCCGACGGTCGCCTTGAATTGCCGTGTGAAGGCGCTGTGGTCGGTGTAGCCGCAAAGCGCGGCGACGTCGGTCACCTTGTCGTGCGAGACCAGCAGCGCCGTGGCGGCGTCGAGGCGTGTCTTGAGCAGCACCTGGCGCGGCGTCAGATGAAACACCTTGTGGAAGTAGCGCTCCAGTTGCGCGACCGACATGTCGGCCATCGCCGCGAGTTGCTTCAGGTTCAACGGCTGCACGTAGTTTTCCTGGATCGACTGCACCACCGCTGCGAGCCGGCTATACGCGGGGTGGCTGCTTTCGTCCGCTTTCAGGTCGCGCGAAATGCCGGCGAGACCAACCACTTTCCCCGAAGGATCGCGCAACGGCTGCTTGCAGGTCAGGCACCAGCCCGGCTGGCGGCCCGGATACAGGTGCAATTCCAGTTGATCGATCATCTGGTTGCCGACGTTGATGACCGCCTTGTCCTGCGCCGTGTAGATGCGGCCGAAGCGGCGCGGAAAAACGTCCTCGGCGGTCTTGCCGAGCAGCGCTGTCTTTTCCTTGAAGCCGCAGCGCGAGGCCAACGTGCGGTTGACCAGCGCGTAGCGCGCCTCGACGTCCTTGACGAAGAACACGACGTCCGGCATCGCGTCGAACACGGGCTCGAGCAGCGTGAAGTGCGACAACATGCCGGACAGCGTTGCGTCGTCCGGTTCGAGCGGATGAGCCAGCAAGTTCATCGTGCGGATTCCGTGGTCGATGTTCGGGCGTTGGACGGTATGGTTTCGCGTTGGGTTATGCGGGTGATCGGCGGCGCGTGCGCTCGGCGTGCGGTTCCCGGGCAGTCGCTGCGCCGTAGCCTTTCGCGTCTGCAGACGATTATAGGGCCGTGCTGCTGCCGGCAATATCCAGAGGATATCCGCAGGCCGATGTCACTCAGCCAACGGCGGTTCTTCGCTCGCCGCCATCAACGTGCCGATTCGCGCCGGACTGAACGGCGGCCGCGGCGCGGCGGCCTGCCAGCCGAAGTACAAGCTCGCCGCCGCGCCGCAGATTCTGCCCTGACAGGCGCCCATTCCGCAACGCGTATGCAGCTTGGCGTCGCGCCAGTCGGGATAGGCGCGCACTTCGCCGAGGCTGACGTCTTCGCAGCGGCAAAGCAGCGTGGCGGCGGCGGGCGCTACAAGCGCCGCGTCGCGCAACGCAAAGGCCGCTTCGACCCGGCGGCCGAAGCGGCGCCAGCGCGCTCGTTGCGCATGCAGCACGGCACGGCTCGCAGCAGAGCCGCTTGCCGACAGTCCCGCGAGTTCGCCTTCGACGGCCGCCAGTTCCGCGCCGCCGATACCGGTGCACTCGCCCGCCGCCAATACACCACCGACCGAACTCCGCTGCTCGCCGTCGACGACGATCTCGCCCGCTTCGTTGATCGCGCAGCCGAGCGCGTGCGCGAGCGTGACGTTCGGCACGAGTCCATAGCCGCATGCAACGCGGTCGCAAGCGAGCGTCACGTTCCGCTCGCCGCGCCGGATTGTCACGCGCTCGACGCAGCCTTCGCCGTGCGCCTCCTGCACGATGCTGCTAGTCCAGTAACGCAATCCCGTGAAACCGCGCGTCATGCCAACGGCCTGGCGCAGCTTCGCCGGCTCGCTGATCAACGAGGCGCCGAAGCGCGCAACCTCGAACGCCGGTGCCTGTTCGACCACCGCCACCACGCGCGCCCCAGCCGCGCGCGCGGTGGCGAGCGCGGCGATCAGCAACGGACCGCTGCCGGCAATCACGATCCGTTCGCCGTGCACCGGCATGCCGCCTTTGATGAGCGCCTGCAACGCGCCGGCACCGGTCACGCCGGGCAAAGTCCAGCCCGCGAACGGCAAAAGCCGCTCGCGTGCGCCGGTCGCGAGAATCAGGCGCTCGTACCTGATGCCAACGCCGCCGTGCCCGGCCGATTCCAGCAGCAAGCCGTGCGCGCCCAATGGCGCGATCACGCGGGTCGAAGAAAAATACGTGACGTTGCTTTGCTGATTCAAGTCAGCAAGCAGTCTTTGCAACGGTACTTGCGGTGGCTGGCCCGGACCTTGTCTCCAGATCTGGCCGCCGGCGCGCGGATTGTCGTCGAGCAGCGCGACGGTAACGCCCTCGCGCGCCGCCGCATGCGCCGCGTTCAATCCGGCCGGACCGGCGCCGACCACGACGATATCGAAGTGCTGCGTCATCGCGCGTTCATCATATGAGGGACGCTGATGACCTGGCCTTCGCGGCATAGTGTCTGACAGGCCAGCGCATGCGATCCACCGTCGATCGTCACGCGGCACTCCTGGCACACGCCCATGCCGCACAGCGCGGCGCGCGGCTCGCCGTCGACCGAAATCCGCGTGCCTTTCACGCCCGCGAGAACGAGCGCGGCGGCCACGGTCGTGCCGGTTTCGACTTCGATGCTTTGGTTGTCGATCGTCACGCGAATGCGCGTCGTGCCGGGGCTAATCATGAGCCACCACCTTGCGCGCAAAACGGGCCGGCAAATAAGGCTCGACGGGAATCGGCGCGGCGCTCGCCGTGATCTGCGCGGCGAGCAGTCTCGCGGTGGCGAGCGCGGTGGTCACACCGAGGCCCTCGTGGCCGACGGCGAGCCAGACACCTGGCGCGAAATCGCCGGCCGGGCCGATCAACGGCAGGCCATCCGGCGACGCCGCGCGAAAGCCCGTCCAGGCGCGAACCCCATTGAGCGTCGGCAAGACGGGCAGATAGCGCGCGGCACGTTGCAGCATCCGCGCGAGTACCGGCATCTCGACGGCGGGATCGGTGGTGTCGAACTGACGCGACGAGCCAATCAGCAATTGCCCCGTGGGCCGCGGTTGCGCATTGAACGCCACCGAGGTGCCGGCCGCATGATGCGCGCTCTTGATGTAGCCGAGTTCCAGCAACTGATGACGGATCAGCGAGGGATAGCGGTCGGTGATCAGCAGATGACCCTTCTTCGGCTGCAACGGCAACGGCTGCACCAATTGCCGTGCGCCCAGGCCGCTAGCGACGATCACGTGCGCGGCGCCGATGCGTTCGCCGTTTTGCAGCGTCACGCCATCCGCGCGGACCGCCGTAACCGGCGTGCGCAGCCGCAAGCGGATATTCGCCGCTGCGGGAGACTGCGTCAGCAGCCACTCGGCGACGGTGGGCGCATATACGATGCTGTCGTGCTCGACGCGCAAACCGCCCGCCATCGACGCCGCCAAGGCGGGCTCGCACGCGCGCAACGCGGACGCGTCGAGCAGTTGCGCACCGATGCCCTGCGCCTCGAACGCGGCATGCATGGCGCGGGCGGCGTGCCATTCTTGGTCGTCGGCGGCGATCCAGAGCGTGCCGCAGCGCGCGAACGCGTCGCGCGTGCGCAACCGCGGCGCGAGTTGCAGCCACAAGTCCCGCGAGTAACGGCTGAGCGCGAATTCCGCCGGCGAATCGTTCATCACGACGATGTGGCCCATGCCCGCCGCCGTCGCGCCGCCGCCGATGCCATGCGCGTCGAGCACGTCGACCCGCATGCCTAGCGCGGCCAGCTCCGCCGCGCAGGCCGCGCCGACGATGCCGGCTCCGACGATCAGCGCATCCGCTGTCATACCGTGGGAATGCCCCACGCGAACGGGTCGCGCTCATCGAAGCAGAGGCGCCCTTCGGCCATGATGTGCGCGTGGCCGGTAATGGTTGGGATCACCGCAACGCCGTCGCCTGCGTGACGATAGCTGGCCTCGAACACGCTGCCGATAACGCTCTCCTGCCGCCACACCGCGCCTTCGGCGAGTTTGCCGTCGGCGGCGAGACAGGCGACTTTCGCGCTCGTGCCGGTGCCGCACGGCGAGCGGTCGTACGCGTTGCCGGGGCAAAGCACGAAGCTGCGGCTGTCGATGCCGTCACGCGAACCGGGTGCGAAGAGTTCGATGTGGTCGATCAAGGCGCCGTCCGCGCCGGTGATGTGTTGCGCGATCAGCGCATCGCGAATTGCGGAACTGAAGACGGTCAACTCGGCGATATGCGACGCGTCCAGCACATGCCCATGTTCGGCGACGAGAAAAAACCAGTTGCCGCCCCAGCCGATGTCCCCGCTCAATACGCCATGACCGGGCACGTCCACCTGCACGGCTTGCCGGTAGCGATAAGCCGGCACGTTGCGCACGGCGACGCTGCCGTCCTCGTTGAGCGTCGCCTCGACGATGCCGACCGGCGTCTCGATCCGATGACGTCCTGGCCCGATCCGCCCCATGTGCGCGAGCGAAACAACGAGGCCGATCGTGCCGTGCCCGCACATGCCGAGATAGCCGACGTTGTTGAAGAAGATCACGCCGGCCGCGCAGGTGGGGTCGTCCGGTTCGCACAGCAGCGCGCCCACCACCACGTCCGAGCCGCGCGGTTCGGTGACGACGCCGGCGCGCCAGCCATCGAAGCGGGTGCGGAATACGTCGAGACGTTGCGCCAGCGTGCCGCCGCCGAGATCCGGGCCGCCCGACACCACGAGGCGGGTCGGTTCACCGCCGGTGTGCGAGTCGATGAAGTCCAAGGTTTTCATGACGCCCATGGTAGGAATGCCGGGCGTTCGCGTCTTGGTGCGCTTACGCGCGGATTGTGACGATTTTGGCACAGTCCGGCCGATGGCTTACGGGCAGGTTACTTCGTCGAACCGGATCATGGACCGTGCCGGCGCCACGAGCGGTGAGCGAGACCTGAAGCGCATCGCATGTCGCTGGCAACGCCTCTTCGAAGGAGACCGCCTTTTATCCCGCAATATGCGGAACGGCTTGAACGAGCGCGGGTACAGGCATATCGCCTATGCCGAAATCGTCATTCACAGCGCGCGAATCGCGCAAGACGGCGGCATTTTCCCTGCTTACACTGCGCCTCGACACATCACACTCAGGAGAGCAGTCGTGGCGCATATCTGGGAAGGCGTATGGCCCGCGGTCACCACCAAGTTTCACGCGGATTTCAGCATAGACCGCGCGTGGACAGCGAAGAACATCGAGGCGCAGATCGACGCGGGTGTGGACGGCATCATCGTATGCGGATCGCTCGGCGAAGCGTCGACGCTCTCGCTCGACGAAAAGCTGCAGGTGCTCGACATTGCCGTCGAGGCCTCGCAAGGCCGCGTGCCGGTGTTATTGACGATCGCCGAAAACAGCACGCTCGACGCCTGCCGCCAGGCCGAAGCCGGCGGCCGTCGCGGCGCGGCCGGTTTCATGGTGTTGCCGGGGCTGCGCTATTTGTCGGACCGGCGCGAGACGCTGCATCATTTCCGCAGCGTCGCCGATGCAAGCGCGTTGCCGCTGATGGTCTACAACAATCCGCTCGCCTACGGCGTCGACATGACGCCCGAGATGTTCGCGGAGATCGCCGACGAACAGAAGATCGTCGCGATCAAGGAATCGTGCGGCGACGTGCGGCGCGTGACCGATCTGATCAACGCGGTGGGCGACCGCTTCGCGATTCTGTGCGGCGTCGACAATCTCGCGATGGAAGCGATGCTGATGGGCGCGCACGGCTGGGTGGCCGGACTCGTATGCGCGTTTCCGCACGAGACCGTGGCGATCTACAGATTGCTGAAGGCGGGACGCCTTGAAGAAGCGCGAACGATCTATCGCTGGTTCGCACCCTTGCTCGCACTCGACGTGTCGCCGAAGCTCGTGCAGAACATCAAGCTGGCCGAGACGATCGTCGGATTGGGAACAGAGCCGGTGCGCCCGCCGCGTCTGCCGTTGGCAGGCGACGAGCGCAAGGCGGTGGAAACGTTGATTCGCAACGCGATTGAAACGCGGCCGGCGCTGCCGCGAATCTGAATCACGTTTGATTTTTGCCGAACCGGCCGATAGCAATCGCTGGCGGCGGCTGTAGGCGGTGGTGCGATGGATGCGGCGGCCGCCGCCTCATTCACCTTCGATGCGGAGGCGAATTCAGGCGACCCGCTTTTGCTCGTCGGCGGATTCATCTTGCCGCAGATGCAGCAGTCGATAGCCGCTTTTATAAACCGACGGACTAAACCGCTCGCGCGGTAGGGGTTACGATCCAACGCTGGAGGTGAAGGTCAAGCCGGTCACGCGGTTTATGTTGGCGAACGAGGCAATCCGCCTCGCTCTTCAACAGGAGCCGAATCATGACCTCCTTACCGGCAAACGTCAGCCCATTGCGTCAACGCATGATCGACGACATGCGCATGCGCCAGCTAGCCCCCAAGACGCAGGACATCTATTTGCACATCGTGCGTGAGTTCGCCCGGTTTCTCGGGCGCTCACCTGACACGGCCACCGTCGAGGACCTGCGCCGCTACCAGCTCTATCTAGTCGATCACGGCACATCGGCCGTGTCGCTGAACCACGCGATCACCGGCCTGAAGTTCTTCTTCACGGTCACGCTCGACCGGCCTGAGCTGATAGTCAGGATGCAACCGGTGCGTGTTCCCCGCATATTGCCCGTCGTGCTCAGTCCCGACGAAGTGCGGCGGCTGATCGAGGCAGCCGGCAACCTCAAGCACCAGACTGCGCTGTCGGTCGCCTACGGTGCCGGGCTGCGCGCGAGTGAAGTGGTCGCGCTGAAGGTCACCGACGTCGACAGCGAACGCATGACACTGCGTATCGAGCAGGGCAAGGGCCGCCGCGACCGCTACGCGATGCTCTCGCCGGTGCTGCTCGAGCGTCTGCGCGTATGGTGGCGCATGGCCCGTGCGCAGGGCAAGATGTTTGACGGCGGGTGGCTGTTTCCCGGGCTCGATCCGCTCGACCAGTTAAGCACGCGACAGTTGAACCGCGCCATTCATGCCGCCGCCGAAGCCGCGCACATCGAAAAGCGTGTATCCATGCATACCTTGCGCCACAGTTTTGCGACGCATCTCCTCGAACAGAAGGTGGATATCCGCGTGATCCAGGTTCTGCTCGGCCACGCCAAGCTTGAGAACACCGCACTTTATGTGCAGGTGGCCACCGACCTGCTGCATGAAGTCACCAGTCCACTGGACCGCCTGCCTCCTGGATAAGCCCATACCCCGCAGCATCTCATGCTGGAGGTTGCGGACATCTTCCGCAGCCACGGGCCGGCGTGGCGAGCCACGACACGCCTGAGCCCGGGGCAGCTGAAGGTCATGTCAGCCATCGAACGGTGCCGCACGGCGGCACTGGGCGGACATGTGTTGCGCTGTTCAGGCTGCGCAAAGGCGGAGGTGTCCTTCAACTCGTGCCGGGACCGGCATTGCCCAAAGTGCCAGGCCAGTGCCGCGCACCGCTGGCTGGAGGCACGCCAGACCGACCTGCTGCCTGTCGAGTACTTCCACGTCGTCTTTACGCTTCCCGCACCCATCAGCGCCATCGCCTGGTACAACAAACGGATCATCTACGGCCTGCTGCTCGACATCGCCGCTGACACGCTGCGCACGATCGCCGGGGATCCCAGGCATCTCGGCGCCCAGATCGGCGCCACGCTCGTACTGCACACCTGGGGCTCGGCGCTCACGCATCACCCGCATGTGCACGGCATCGTCCCCGGTGGCGGGCTGTCGCCTGACGGTGAGCGCTGGATCGCCTGCCGCCCCGGCTTCTTCCTGCCCGTGCGTGTCCTGTCACGCCTGTTCCGGCGCCGCTTCCTCGAGGCACTCCAGTCGGCTCACCACCGTGGCGACCTGCAGTTCTTCGGCGAGGATACCGGGCTCGCTGACCCCGCCATCTTTGCCCGCTGGCTTGCGCCGCTGCGCACCTGCGAATGGGTCGTCTACGCCAAGCGACCGTTCGCCGGACCGAAGGCGGTGCTCGAGTATCTATCACGCTACACACACCGCGTCGCCATCTCCAACCAGCGCCTCGTCGCCTTCGATGAGCGCGGCGTGACGTTCCGCTGGAAGGACTACCGCGCGAAGGGACACACCCGCTACAAGACCATGACCCTCGAAACCGGCGAATTCATACGCCGCTTCCTGCTCCATGTGTTACCCGCTGGCTTCCATCGGATCCGTCACTACGGACTGCTCGCCAACCCGGTGCGCCGCGCCAGACTCGCGAGGGTACGCGATCTGCTGCACATCGCACCCGCGACCAGCCCATCACCGGACCACGCCATCATCGAAACCCGGCCCGTCTTTATCTGCCGGCACTGCGGCGCACCGATGATCGTCATCGACATCCTCGCGCGCAGCGCCCCGATCCGCGCACCGCCCATGCGCCGCGATCAGACATGAACTCCACGGCTCCTCGAACTGCCTGTCTAACGTTGGCTTTGCGGCAACGCGGCCCACGAACGGACGTATGCGCGCGTCGCTTTGCGATGTGCTTCGTGCGCCCGTTTCATCATCCCGAATACACAACTGCACCGCGTCGCTATGGCGTTAGTGCCCGACCGGCTTCCCGCCAGACTGTGTCGCACCCGACATCACTGAGCATCCCGGGCTATCAATCGCCATAGCCGCGAAAGCTCCAACCGCATTGGGGCACTCCGCGGTTTCCTCCATCGGGCTTATTCGACGCCTGCCGGCACGCGCCGAGGTATCGTCACGTTCCTGTGGCCGACGGCAGGCATCGAATAACCCTTAACGGTTG
>NZ_FRAB01000082.1 GCF_900142195.1 Paraburkholderia terricola | reverse complement strand
CATGGCATCCGAGACGTACGGGTCGAACCGCTGGTGAAACAGCGCGCACTCCGGCAACTGCTCGACCAGGGCTTGCGTTGCACCGAAGCAATGACGCCAGTCATCGTCGCCCGTGCCTTTCGCTGCCGGAATCACGGGACCGAGCGTGCGCGTTAGCGGGGGCAAGGTCGAGAGGCGCCAGATGCCCTTGCGTGTCACGGTGTACGGCATTTCGGCGACCAGTTGACCACGGTCATGAACCGACGCCAGCTTCCAGTTGCCCCCGGTCGCGATATCCAGCCACCAGGGCTCATGGAAAATCGAGCGCCCGTTCAGACCGGCGCGTGCGGCGTGGATGACGGTTGTCCTGGCGTTGCTCACATCGGTGCGCATTCGGTCGACTTCGATTCGTGGTGCAGGCATCAGCTTCACGGAGACGTCTTCGTTAACCATGTTCACGGTACCAGCGTAGCTGTCGCAGGCAGCCACCCAAGGATTCAATCGGCTGGAGCGTTTACAGATAACGGTTTTAAATATCGACACGGCCGCCGAGGCTTCATTCATGAAACCCGTTATATAGTCGCTGCCCCGTCGCGCTTTGGCGCTCAACACCGCTGTCGCGGTGTCATGCCAAGCTGGGATCACTGTGGAAGCGAGTCCAGATGGTTCCGGAGAGCAAAGCGTAGCGGCAGTCCAGATGTGCCATCTGTGCGCGATCAAACACTCGCAGATCCAATGATACTGTAGCGAATGACCGGGATTTCTCGCAAAGTCTGGATGGGTGCCTGTCTAAGGCGGTCTTTCGAACAGGTTTCGAGCGCAGGGCAAGACTGGCAGGCGCGGTTATCTTCCAGTCTGAACCACTTGACTGCAGTGGAGCTCGAGAAAACCATGGTGGTTTTGATCAATCTCATGGGCGCGTGAGACGCGCCGCTCTAACGCGCGGTAACTGCTCCCCTAAACAGGGTGGCGTGGTTGGAGAGATGATCCAGGCGCTAGACGATAGAGCGGCTTTGCGAATGGTGAGATATCGCGCAGTCGACAAAGGTGTGTGCTCGACTTTCGCCGTACCGGAGCGCCTCGTCTTCATGCAAAAATTCAGCTTGCTCTGGAAAACTTGCAATCGCCGGAGATCACTTGTCCGGGGAAAAATGGACCAGGAGACCCTGAATCTGCACCCCATGCCGTGAAACGACAGACTCCGGCACGGAGTGACACGCACTTCGATGCAGTATCCGCGATACGGCGCGCTAGATTCGTAGGACATAGCTACTCCCCCGAACAGGTGGACCTGAACGGCGCAACCATCATGCCTGTCCTATGCGCAGGCAATTGGGAGAAAAAGCCGCTGGGGCGCGCACCTCCCTGAATCGAATATATCCGCCGGATACATTAATCATGTGTTTCGTGAGGATTAGCGTGCCATGTCGAGCCCCGCGTATTAGCGGGAGGCGGCGGTATTCGGATGCTGATCCGGCCTGTTCCGGATTAGCGACGCGTAACGCGACTGCAGCTTCCCATATGTCTCCCGCGCAAGGCGGTTCTGCACGGCTTCGATCTGTTCAACAGGTGTAACCTTCGGTGGACTCACCAAAGGTACGATGCTTCCCGGGCAAGTGCGGACGAACGCCGACAGGCAAAGGACCGGCCAGGAACGACATGGAGACTGCGGAAGTCTTTCCCTGGTTTTTACTGAAAAAATCTAATCAACAATGAGGTCGACAGCACTTACGCATTCGTCGATCTGCCCCGTTATCGAAGATCAACGGCTCGGCCTTGCCGGTCGCGGCAATGAAGTAGCCGACCTGCGCGTGATTCGCCCGCACCTTAAGGGGTTTCGTGTTTAGTTCCGATTGTTCGACATCAAGCCACCGGCGAAGTCTGCTCGAGGCTGCTGATCGGCGCGTGATCCGAAACGGCGGCACGACCTACGCACCAGCTGTATCAGCCGCCTATACGACCGCGTGGGGGGAAGAACTGCCCCGCCACGGCAACCGACACCGGCACCAGCCAGTCGCTCTGCGTGTTGCGGCAGACGACGGCCAGAGACGGCACTATATCGATACGGACACGGTAACGCTCACTTACTGAATTTCGGCACCGCCGCGACGGGGACATCCGGCGCCGCGGTGTCCGGCCCGCTGGCGACCCGGTTACGGCCACCTCCCTTGGCCTCATAGAGCGCGGCATCGGCCGCATTGATGAATGCACGAAGCGTCGCATAACGCTGCCCGACCGTGCAGGCGACCCCCACACTGATGGTCACGACGTGATGGACGCTGGCCACGTGATGACGGTCAAGCGCCTGGACGGTTGCACGAATCGTCTCCGCGATCCGGAGCGCGCCGTCCAGCGGGGTATTGGGCAGCAGCACTGTGAATTCTTCGCCGCCGTATCGGGCGGCGGTGTCGCCCGGACGCCGGATCGCCTCGCTGATACACGCAGCGACAGCCGCCAGTGCATCGTCGCCGGCCGAGTGACCGTACATATCATTGAAGCCCTTGAAGTGATCGACATCGATCATCAGCAGCGACAATGACAGGTCGCTACGCTGCGCACGGCGCCATTCCGCCTGCGCCATGTCGTCAAAGGTGCGCCGGTTGCAGAGTCCCGTGAGCCCATCGGTTCTCGCAAGCGATCGCAGTTCAGATTCCATCGCCAGACGCCGCTTCAGCTGCTGCGCGAACAGCACGGCCAGCGCAACGATCAGCAGATCGAGCGCAACCATCAGAGAACCGATGATCCACGCGCGCCGGCGCCATTCCTCATAGATGTCGTAGGTCGCGAGCGCCACGTCGAGAATCAGCGGAAAGCCGGCGATGTGACGAAACGCGTACCAGCGTTCGACACCGTCAATCGCGGCGGTGCCAAAAAAGTCGCCGCTTGGCGCCTGGGCAAAGCGCGTGTAATTGGCGGTGCCCTTCAGGCTTCGCCCGATCACCTTGCTGTCGTAAGGCCGGCGCATCAGCATGGTCCCGTCGTCCAGCATGAGTGCCATCGAACCGTTGTCGCCCAGATTCATCCCGGCGAACAGTCGACGGAAGTAATTGACGCGCATGGTCCCGACGACCACACCGGCAAAGCTGCCGTCCTGCCGTGACAGCCGGCGGCTGAGCGCAATGGTGGTGCCGCCATTGCTGAGCCGGGGCTCGAACGGGTGACTGACGTACAGACCGGCGTCCGGTCGGCCCCGATGGATCTGGAAATAGTCGCGGTCGGCGACATTCACCGGACGCGGTGTCAGATAGCGGGAGTCGATGATCACATTGCCTGTCGCGTCCGTCACCAGCAGCGAGCCGAGATCCTTCGCGAACGCCGCGCCGTCGAACAGGACCATCCGGCGGATGTCGGGCGGCAGGTCGGCCACGCCGGGTCGCCGCAGGCCATCGGCCACCGCCTGCAGGGAAAGATCGTAGACTTCGAGATTGCGCGACACGTCGCGCTCCACCAGCAGCGATACGTTAAAGGCCGCTTCCTGCGAGCGCCTGAGCGCATCGTGCCGCATCTGCGTGAGGACCCAGCCCGCGATGGCGAGAATCGCACAGGCAACGAAGACGCTGACGCCGATGATGGTGTTCGGCCGGCGGGTCATCGGTCGACCGCCACGGCCCCGGTTTCCTGAATCAACGTAGCTCCTTGTCACGAATATTTCCGCATGCCGTGTCGCGCATTAATACCCGGGCGACAGACTGCGACCGGAGGCACAAAAGTCTTGAGACTATCAGGTGTTGCTAACGGTCAATGACCCGAACAACGGTGGTTTTTACGTTTAGTCCGCTGTGATTGCGAGGTCTGCCATCACCTTGTCAAGGAAATGGTGACGGCAATATTTCAAATGCTGAAGAACAACCGGTCGTCCGCGTTTAGCGGTATATGCCGCTATATCCAGACGGGCTTATGTCACGCTGAAATGGGCTCGAACCAGACGAAGCTCAGCAACCCGGTAACAGTCCCGATCGTCCGCTCCCATCAAAACAGTCGCGAAGAAAAGCGCGGTACCTGCAAGTGACTCAAGCTCCGGCTCGCGGAGCAACGCGAGCGTCGAAGTGAACGGCAAGCCTGCAACGCGCGGCGAATCAAGCAAGACAGTGACGGTCAACGGCAAGACCTGCAGGAAGTACAGCCATTTCAAGGCTGCATCAACCGAAGCGCCTATCGCAGTCTCGGACGAACATAAGCCAATGACCTGTGGGCTTGATTCGGGGCGACGATGGATGCTGTAAAAGTTTTCGATGAGAGGTGGGTGCTTACGGCCTGGATAGATCTGATGCCGCAGCCGACGCCGTTACTTGGAACAAAACCGCTGGCTGAAGTGATTCCCTGACATGCAGATTGTCCTCCCCGAAACCGGAAAGAAGCGTTGCAGTGTTTTTTCGTCCGAATCGCTCTTGTTTCCATTGTGACCCAATGGCGACACGTACACGATAGGCCGAGGTGTAATCGGTCATGGGGCAATCCCGCAAGAAATGTGACCCATCCCACATCTACGCGTAGTGGACCCAGCGCAACATATATCTCCGTGAGCGGAATGCATGGCAGACACGTTCGTGTGTGGTTACGGTTCGACGACGCCAGAAGCGCGTGCCACTTCGCTGCATGGCTCATGACAGTTGCAATTCCAGCCACTCGTTGTACCGGGAGGCGATGTCGGGGTAACGGGGACAAATCGAGGAATCGCATTATGATGCAGGCATTTTTTGCGGATGTTCGTGCGCCCGCGAAGCGGACGTTTCCTGCGCACTGTCGGGACAGAACGGGTTTCCAACTCGAGATAATCACGAACCCCGTCAGATTTCGTGCATTGCAACAGGAATGGAATGATTTATGGTCCAAAGAGGAAGGCAGGTATGGCCAGGCTTTCGCCGCATGCTGGCAGTGCTGGCTGCGCGTCGCACAACCGCGCGGCAGGAAGCTGTGCTGCATCACGCTGCGCGAGCAAGGGCGGCTCGTCCTCGTGTGGCCGCTTGTCACCTACCGGAAACTTTTCTGGACAGTCGTACGCCCGCTTGCGAGTGAATCCACCGATTACACAAACATCCTCGTGCAAGGAGGCGCGTCCGCACCGGCCCTGATCGAGCGCGCCTGGCATGCGGTCGAAAGGCTGTCCGGCGCCGATGTGATCCTTCTTCCTTTCACGAGCGCCGACTCGGGACTGTACGAACTGGCATCGGGCAAGCGCCATGTGATGGTCAAAACGGCTCATCCGCTGGCGGTTGCGAAACTGCGTTGCGAAAAGGACTGGGAGACCTATAGCGCCTCGCTCGGCCGCCTGTTCAGGAACAGGCCGGGTTCGCTGGAACGGCGCCTGTCAACAATGGGTGCCATGCAGATACGCATTCTGGGACCAGAGAACAAAGACGAAAACGCGCGACTGGTTGACTGGATGCTGTCCTGCAAGCGCCAGTGGGCCGCGCGCACCGGTAAAAAAGGCGGGTGGCTGTATTCCAGGGAGTATCGGGACTATCTCGTCGCGTTGCTCAACCAGACGGATGACGGGATCATCGCCAGGCTCCTCGTCCTTAGCCTTGACGGCGAGCCGATCGCAGTGAACATCTTCGGCGTTGGGAAGAACTGCCTCGACGACCTTATCGCGGGATTCGAGCCGGCCTATGCGCGGCAGACGCCCGGCGCCATTGCAACGGAGCACTGCGTCAGATGGGCGCTCGAACACAATCTCGATATGGACCTCGGCGCTGGCACGGAAAAATACAAGGGCTACTGGAGCCGCCAGCACATATCGACGGTGTGGAGCCTGCAGATTGCCAATACGCTTTGGGGACTTCTCGGGTTCCACGCCGATAACCTGCGTCAACGCGTCCGTTGGCGGCTGCCCGTCGGAGCGGAGGGGTTGTGCCATGAAAGCTCGACCAGCCGGGCGACCGGATAAACCGAAGCGCGCGTGCTGGAGGGACGACCGGGTTCGAGCGTTGGACACGCCCTTTTCGGCTCAACCGGGAATCACCGACGACGACGCGACCATGGTCATCCCGAGGTCCCTTGCGACAACCCAGATCATGGTGCTGCTGCTGAACCTCCCCACGTCTGCGGTTCTTGCATATTTGACCTCCTTCCTTTCTATTATGACGCTGGCGTTCGGCGGGATGACGCCGTACAGTCGCGCTGGATTCGCCTCGCCACGGACAAGGCTCGACCTGGATAAGGTTGACGAACCCCTGCATCGCAGCGCACGACCACAGCGGCGCCGTGCACGGTCCTGGCGATGTGGGCGGAAGACGACGAAGCCACCGCCGTCGCCGTAGTGACCATGAACTGCGTTGATGCCGACGGATCGCATCGTTGATGTTGCGCGATGCGCCAATTATTTACGCCTGGATCAGTTGGCGCTGGAGTCTGCGCGATCTGTTGCGCGTCGCTGGCCGGCAGCTTGCCGTCGCGAACTTCCCTGATTAGCCGTGGAGCATGGCGGACACGCGGCCCGCTGTCCAATATGTTCCTGTTCTGCTTCCCGATCCGCGCAGAAATACCATGTAAGCGCGCGGGTAACCGGTCGCGACCGGCTACCGGCTGGTAGTGAGCGAGGTGCTGTTGGCGAGGCGACTGGACCGTCAGCGAACATCAGCGCCAGCGATCAGGGACCATCGGTTGACAGCTCGACACGCATTTCACCGACATTCAACACGTCCCCTTTTGGCGAATTGGGCCCATTGACGCGCACGAGCGATATTACGGCCTCGTTCAGATCGGCGACACCCAGATTCTGCAGCACATCGGTCAACGACAGCGTCAACGTGCGGCTGTTGTGGTGAATGGCGCCGGATGCTTCGAATGCGCCAAACGTACCGATGAAATGAGATGCCCTGGCGACATCCGCGTCGCCGCGGGCGGGCAGGTTCAGATAGATGTTGTAGTAATAGCCACCGTTTTTACCGAGCGCGGTGATCGCCAGCTTATCCAGGACAAGGCAAGGATACTTGAACGTGGTCGTGCTCGCCTGGGCTTCCGGAGCTGCGCTTGCTGCTGCCGTCGACATCGCATCCTTCAATGATGAAATGTCCGACGGTTGCAGTGGCAGACGTGCGCTGACCGATGCCTCCTTGAGCGTCACATTCGCGACGCCGCCAAGCGAGCGCCGCCTGTTTGAGATCCGGCGCGCAGCCGTATTCGGAAAGTTGCCGAATGCAGGACGGACCAGGATCGGTGCAAGCTGCGCCTGCACCCGGATGATGCGACCTTGCTGGGCGCTCTGGGGCAGCACGGTCGGCACATTGTTGGGCGCAGGGTATCGATAGTTAAGAATCTCGGGGCGATAGCACTTCGATTTCGCGATCGTGAGATTCGTCGCATAGGTGAATGACCCCGACCAGTACGAGCTATTTTGCGCCGGCACGATAGTCGAAGCCTCAGCACACCACGCGTCCCACAGCCGATCGACATTCGCGTGATGCACAAAGAAGATGGGATCGGTAGGCGACGACATATCAGCCATCCATCCACCGATAATATTATGCACCGGGTTATGAGGAGCCGATTCAAACGACGCCTCATAAGAGTTTGACGTCCCGCGCTGCATATTGATGATGCTTGACGCATAAGGCGCGAGCGTCAGCGCAGCATAAACATCGGTATTGACCCGCCCGGATATATATAACGGGTTGCCGCTGGCCGGATCGGTGAATTCGCTCGGCATGTCAGGATACTTGTAGTAGTCCCAATATGGCAGTGTGAGCGCACTGTCTCCCGACACCGTTCTCAACTGCTGTTCGAAGTAGTACAGATAGCCTCGATGCCAGGCGAAAAAGTACGGCACCATGTGCGGACAGTAGTTGAGGTGCACATCGACCCAGTACGCCCATGACGTCGGTTTGGTGGCATCGGTCGCGGCTTTCATCAATTTCAGTGCATTCAGAAAGGACGCATATTGCGGCGTCGTTTTGAATACCTGCCATTCCATCCGCGTGGGCAAGGCTGTCTGGCTAACCCCCGGTACGGGTAGCGACATAAGCGCAGCGGCCGAGGCGGATCCTTTGAGAAAAGAGCGACGGTTGAACTTATTCGTTGCCATTCAAAGTCTCCTCCAGTTGGAGATACTGGCGTGGATTTATCTGTGAGAATGTCTCGATGGCGTCCGGCGATGCGATTCGCTTTTCGTTTCTGGAAAATCACGCGCCGGATAGATACACGATAACCCAGCGATTCGTGAAGGCGTCGCGCTATCAGATGAGAACTGTGCGCAATCCCACATCTCTTCATGGCCTGGTCGGCGAAAGAGATGCATATGTCTTACTGAAATCGAATCTTTTTTTGACAAGTCTAATCGAACAGCCATCGACGAATATTGCCGGTCCAACGGTAAAACTCAATGTTGCACAACGCACGACATGGGCGTGAACATCCAACGCCCGCTCTTTTATGGCCGCTTATTATTTTCTCCGATGCTATGGGAAGACTGTGAAATTAAGCCCGCAGGAGTAAAGCGAGGATTTCCGGGCCCTTTTTCTCCGAAGGAGCACGCAGAATGGATGCGTCTGACACAGCCCCTTCATGGGCAGAATTCGACGGCAGGTACCCGGTTGTACATTTGAAGTGGGCGAGACAAGCTGGAAGTTCTCAGTAGGTCGATGATTGGTAAGAAAACAAATGATGAGATCCGGCCTGCTGTTGCAAAGCAATTGCGCAATATGCGCAGGCGCGCCGCATGACCACGCAGCCCGGAGCGCTTCCGCCCCGCGAGGTAAGCGAGATAGATTTGCCGTACCTGGCTCGTGAGCGTATAGGATCAGGTGCCCCGCCGCCATATGCGATGATGAAGTCGATGCAACGCGTTCCGCGCCGCCCGTGCCCATCGAACTCACGAGAAGAACGATATTCATGGCTGCCCGGCCGCCGTCGTGGCGGTGCCCGTTGGCCAGCCTTGCACGTAGACGAGATAGTAGATGAGCGTCGTCGCGTGCATCAGCGCGGTGGCCGCGAAAATGCCGGGAATAGCCAGCCAATGCGTCATGACGACGTTGGCGACAACCTTCACGACAAAGCTCATCAAGGCGATGATGGCCATTTCCCGGTAACGTCCCGCGCTCGCGAACAGCGTCAATAACACGAGGCCGGAGAAATAGAACGGCACCTGCATTTGCCCCCAGCGAAAAAGCTCCGCCACGGCCGCCGTATCCCGCGCGGTGAACGCGCCGCGCTGGAACAGTAGCGCGACGGCTTGCGGAGCAAGCAGCCACGACACCAGCGCCACGCCCGTGCCGAGCAGAAACATGAGCAGCGTCCACTTCAGCGCGGTATGGCGGGCGCGCGACAGATCGCCGACGCCGATGATATCCGACAGGATCGGCAGGATTGCCTGGCCGATTGCGAGCGCGCCCATGCTGAGCAGCAGCGAGAGAACGCGGTTCGTGTAGCCGACCGTGGCAACCGCGCCATCGCCGTAGGCGACCACGAAGAACTGATCCAGTATCGGCGTGCAGCACATGACCACCTGGCCGAGTGCGAGTACCCGCACCGCCCGGTACACTCGCTGCCATTGCGGCGCCTTCAGCGTCAGACGCAGTCTGTAGCGAATCGGGTCGACCTGCACGGACAGCATTCGCAATATCAGCGTTTGCACGATGTACCCGCCGACCGTGCCGCCTATGAGCGGTAACGCCGAAACCTCGCCGCCGGCCGACAGAACGAGGCCCAGCACGAAACCGGCGGGCAGACCTTCGAGCAAGGTGTTGATGTGGCGTTCGCGCGATTGCAGCCGTGCCGCGTAGGCGCTGGACACGAGTATGAGAGCACCGATCGGCCCCATCGTCAGGATCATCTGCCGGCAGATCGCGCGCGTTTCCGCCGACAGGTTCGTCGCGCCGATATGCAGCGCGAACGGCCAGCACGCATAGAGCAATAGCGTCAGCATCGCGCCGACCACGATGGCCCATCCTTCGAGCTCACCCAGAAAGCGGGTCTGATCCGCAAGCGGCTGCGCGCGCAACTCGACAAAAACGGGTACCAGCACTATCGAGAATACCGTCGCGATCACGACAGGCAGCCAGCCCACCAGCGTCATGGTCAGCTGGTATGCATCGACTATCGGCCCCGTGCCATAGCGATACGCGACCGCCATTTCCTTTAGTGCGCCCGCGCAGCGTCCGGCCAGCACGAAAACCGAAATGCGCATCGCACCGCGCGCGATGCGCATATGATCGGGGTGGAATGGCGGAATCTTGCTTCGTAACGTGCCGAAGTACGGAAACACGCGCTCACCCCGCCGTCATGTGAATGGCTTCATTGAAGCCGCGAGCGTCGTCGCCGAGCTGCCGATCAGCGTTCCCGACGTTGGCCTGTGAATGCCGGATGTCGCCATCGCGCGCAGGGCCATAAGCGGGACGGTGCCCACCTCGCTGAACGTCATGGCGCCCGAGCGTCGCTTTCTGATAGTCGTACAGTTGATTGAGCGTGATACGGTCATCCATCGCAACATTGTAGATGACCTGCAAACGGGCGAGTTCTTCGCGATCGACCGCATTGGCAAATGCGGTAGTCTGCCGGAGAAAATGGCTGTGCGACGCGTGAGCGCCGGTGAATTCGCACTCTGCCCTGCCTGAATGCGTTATGAAATCTTCGGAAGTGGCGTCGCTGCTGGCACAACAGCTGCTGAATTTTTCGAACTTCATGTTGCCGCACATCATCCCGAGCCCACTCGCTTCGTGGATGATCAAAAGTAACAGATGGGAGTCGACCGACTTCAGTGAATTGCCGAGATGGACGCCCCGCTGAGCGGTACGCGAAGCGCCTCCCGTCCGGTCGTGCGGCAGCGGTTCACTCCCGACCTTTCCAGCATTACTGCGTTGCGTTTTCTGGCCGCCAAGAGTCAGTGCAGGTGTTGGCGGGGACGGAATCCACTTGTCGGTCGCGGACAGGAGCGTTGACGCGTGGTTGGACGGACGCGTTGGCACGTTCATCGTAAGGCTCTCTTGGGAATCCTGCGTCGCGCGCCGAAAGATGCCATTCGGGCAACGTGTGCTTGAGCGCAAATGCAAATAACTTATCAGATGCGGGCGAGTCTCACTTCACACCTTGTGCTTACGGCGTTCCGTTCGATGACACACATTCCTATGAATCCAGTTTTTGGCATTCGACGGGCCTTCTCGGGCAGCCCCCTGATTTGCGCGCTGGGCGCTGGCGGCAATTGAACGTCGCGCTGTCGTGCTTGCCGGTAGCGCATCCCGGGCGAGGAATGAGCAGATAGCCACTTGCCCACGAGCCGTCCGGCATTTCAGCGCGCTAGACTCGGTCTGTCGCGGGGTGAGGCAATTTTCGACCAGCCGGTCGAGGTTGCCACGAACTCGGTGTAGATACAGCGGGGCATCTCATCGAACACACGCTCGCTTCAGTTGCGGGCGGTTTGCGCGGTCGAGGCGCACGCAAATTCGCGGTGAGGCGCGAGAAAAAGCCGGATGCTGCCATCCGTACCTGACGTGCAAACTTACGCATTGGCGCACAAGTCGACCCCTGTACACCCGCGACCCAATCGATTGGAGAATTCCGGTCGCACTGGCGTTAAAGTCCGGCAATTTCGATGTGCCTGACTTCTTCAGGAGAACGTCCAGACGTCTCGACCGGATGAAGACCAATATTTTCACGACCGGGAAAGATCGTCTGATTGCACCTCCAGCGACACGATTGAATTGCGTCGCCGCGACGATTTGCGCTCCACGTTCGTAACCCGTAGCCGTACGACCCGAAAGAGCCCTGGAACGACGCTGAATGGTCAGGCAGCGCGGGCGACGTGACCGTGCGAATTCATTGCGATCGGTGGAAGCACAACGGCCGTTGGGCCGATCGAAAACGACCACCACGTCGCGTTCGCGCTGTCCCGAATCGATCCGGCCCGCTTCCGAAGTGGCTCCATTCGAGGGCTACTTGATTCAGGGATGGCCGTTCAGACCGGGAGTCCGTTTATCCTGATTTTCAGTCACCCGTCTCACGGCGAGTACCTTGCCGCTAAACGAGTGGGCCCGCAACCACTGCAAAGGCTTCACCTTGCCGTACTTGCCGTCCTGTGTCGGTCTTCACGATACGAGCCTGCAGCCTTCGAATCTCACGATAGCATCGTGCCCAATCGGCACGATTCCAATGCATTGCGTGATTGGAGGACGCGCTGGTGCCGGCTTGCTGCATTGTCGTTTGCTTCTCGTCCTTTGAAGGCTCGTCCAACTCTTTCGTGACAAAAAACCATGTGGAAGTCTTTTTCAGCACCAAACCCGTCTGTCCCGACGAACAACAATACAGGACTACATATCGAGTCAGTTTGGCACAATCCCATGCCGCAGTACTGGAGTCGGTGAGGTGTAGTGATCTGCATTCGATGAACATCGTTGGCAACGACAGTTCCAGGCAACGGGTGTGCTTCCCCGATGGTGGTTTTGCCGGCGATACAACTTTTCCTCACTCCTTTGCGACCGCGAAAAACCACGACTTTTGATTCCTTGCAATGATTGAAACTGTGAAAATAAATAATTCGCGCATGCGGTAATAAATTTCTCAGTATCAGCTTATAAGCGGCCATGCTAGACAATGCGGCTATAAATAGTCTATTCAAATATGAATGCGTCGGCTGCCGGTTCCATGGATCCCCGTCCAGGTCGGGCTGCGCAAGCCTGTCAAGACTTCCGTGCTCCTCGTGCCGGCACTACAAGGACGGCCATTTTCGATATGCAGACTGAATAATCAGACGAATCAAAAATATACTCCCGCATATTGCAATCGAAAATCGAGCGGTTATGATGACATCGCCGTAAGGATTTCCTGAACGCTTGCTTCGCAAACGAGAGGGAAGTATTTGCCGCATTCGCCGTGTGGAGACGGTAATTAATGCTTCCGGCGCAGACAGACTAAAACGAGGAGACAAATATGCTGAGTCCCCATGAATTCGCTACCCTGATGCTTCTCAAGGACGCGCCCGATCAGATCGACCTCGAGCGCGTCGAACTCGACACGCTGCTGGAGCGTCAACTCATATCGCTGGAGGGTCTCGCCTCTGGCCATTCACGTCCTCATGTCACGAGCGAAGGCGCGTCTATTCTCAAGGCCGTCGCGCGCAGACGCTAGGGAACGGCGGGTGTTCCGCATCCAGCACGTGGCGAGCGCGTCGAGAAAAAATCAGCGAAGTGGCTTTGATTAGACTTTAATGTGTAAGTGCCCCTGGTTTTAACGACCTTCCGAAGTATTCGCGACGCATGCTGCCTGGCAGGCGTCCTTGCGCTTCGGTTCATCCATCATCGCCATTCGTCGTGCGGCATCCGGTCATATCCGATCGATCGGGCTTTGTGCGGCGAATCGAATCCTGAGGAATTTCAATAATGGTTCTATCGAGTCCCGAGCAAATCGCCGCATCGCAGAAAGCTGGCCTCGACGCATTCTTCGGATTGACCGGGAAGGTCTTTGAAGGCGTCGAAAAAC
>NZ_FRAB01000100.1 GCF_900142195.1 Paraburkholderia terricola | reverse complement strand
CGTCGCAAGCGTGCTGCACGATTTCACTATAGGCCGTTGGCCGCCTGGATCTGACAAGAGGCTTCATGCTGCCCTACCTTTGTAAGTGCTGTTTCGACAGTGCCTGACAGAAGCATTCCGTTGCGCAAGAATGTGAGTCAGGCGGCGGGAGGGGATGGTTTTCATGCTAGCTGCCGTCCATGGCTCCGGAGGCGTATCCCCCCTCTTCGCCATCCCTTTTTGACCACTGATTAGGCGCTGCGGATCATCGCTATGTAGGGCAGGGTTGGCATAAAAGGGTCGCCTGTAATTCGTAGAAGGAGAACCACCATGACCAACGTTGGTATTGACGTTGCCAAGGAGGTGCATTGGGTTTGCGCGGTAGATACGCAGGGTGTTCTGTTGCTCAATCACAAGCTCCTGAATACCCCGGCTGACCTGCAGGCTTTGGTCGATGAACTGCGAAGGCTGCCGGCGCCGGTACGCGTCGGCATCGACATCCTTGGCGGAATCGCCTCGTTGATTCAGGCAGTCATTCTGGAAGCCGGATTTGAGTTGCTGCACATTCCTGGTGTGGCCGTGAACCGTGCCCGCGAAGGAACTGCGGGTGGCGAAGCCAAGAGCGATCCCCGTGATGCGCGAGTTATTGCCGATCTCATCCGTACCCGGCGGGATTTGCGCAAGGTAACGGCGGATAGCGAAATCGATATCGAGCTTCGGTTGCTGGTCTCCCGGCGTCGTGACCTGACGGAAGAACAGACTCGCAGGTTGGCCCGCATGCATGACCTGCTTGCAAGCATCTTTCCAGAGCTCGAGCATTGTCTGGATTTGCGCAGAAAAACGGATCTCTCCCTGCTGCGCTGTTGGGTCACGCCGGAGGAGTTTCGTGCTGTTTCCAACGACCAGATTTTTGCTGAGCTGAAAGCGGGAAAAGTCCAGGCATTTGCACGCAAGCTCATGACACAGGTACGAGCCTGTGCCGGTAAGCAGACGATTGCATTGCCCGGCGAGCGATTGACAGCGAGCCTCATCAGGGAACTGGCTGATGAGGCGCTTCGCAATCGCCAGCGGGAAGCAGAACTGGACCGCGACATTGAAGCAAGGCTGACTACACACCCTGACGCCGCCCTCATTCGCAGCCTGCCCGGCATGGGGGCGCTGTTGACGGCAGAATTCATCGCCGTGGCAGGCCCAACGGTCCGCTTCAGATCGCCTGATGCATTGGCTTCGGCCGCTGGCCTGGCTCCCGTCCTGAAGCAATCGGGCAAATCCAGCTGGCTCAAACGACCTCAGAAGGGCGACAAGCGTCTCAAGCGGATCTTCTATCAGTCCGCATTCGCATCGATGCGCTGTCCCGAGAGCGCCGCGTTCTACGCACGCAAACGCAAAGAGGGCAAGCGACATCATCAGATCATCATTGCTCTGGCCAGACGACGCGTGAATGTGCTGTGGGCCATCCTCCACAACAGGACACCCTATGCCCCTAAACCGCTGCCGGTTGCTTGACAAAATCATTAGGCCGCCTCCTTCACGCGCATCGGCCGCGCCTGCCAGCCTTTCCTGCTCGACTTTTTCGCCTTTGCAAGCGCACGCGCGGTTTCCGTCCGCGCGTTTGC
>NZ_FRAB01000037.1:67525-68955 GCF_900142195.1 Paraburkholderia terricola | reverse complement strand
TTGCAGTGCACGCAGTTCTGCGCGTTGATCACGAGGCGCTCGCCGCCGTCGTCGGTCTTCACGAATTCATAGACCGCGGCCGGACAGTAGCGCGCTTCGGGACCGGCATAGGTCTGCAGGTTCACGTTCACCGGCACGGTGGGGTCTTTCAGCGTCAGATGCGCCGGCTGGTTCTCTTCGTGATTGGTGTTCGAGATGAACACGGACGAGAGCCGGTCGAACGTCAGCTTGCCGTCCGGTTTCGGATATGTGATCGGCGTGCATTGCGACGCGGGCTTGAGCATCTCGTGATCGGCGTGCTGGTGATGCAGCGTCCACGGCACGTTGCCGCCGAACAGCTTCTGCTCGATGCCGACCATCAGCGTGCCGAGGTACAGGCCCTTGCTCATCCACTGCTTGAAGTTGCGCGCGCGATGCAGTTCGGTGTGCAGCCACGATGTGCGGAACGACTCCGGGTAGGCCGTGAGTTCGTCGTTCCGACGTCCGGCCTGCACCGCATCGAACGCCGCCTCGGCGGCCAGCATGCCGGTCTTGATCGCCGCGTGACTGCCCTTGATGCGCGAGGCGTTCAGGAAGCCCGCATCGTCACCGACGAGCGCGCCGCCGGGGAACACCAGCTTCGGCAGCGACATCAGCCCGCCCGCGGTGATCGCCCGCGCGCCATACGAGACGCGCTTGCCGCCTTCCAGAAACCCGCGGATCGCCGGATGCGTCTTGTAGCGCTGGAATTCCTCGAATGGCGACAGATACGGGTTCGTATAGCCGAGGCCGACCACGAAGCCCACCACCACCTGGTTGTTATCCATGTGATAGAGGAACGAGCCGCCGTAGGTATCGGTGTTCAGCGGCCAGCCGGCGGTGTGCATCACGAGACCCGGCTTGTGTTTCGACGGCTCGATTTCCCACAGTTCCTTGATGCCGATGCCGTAGACCTGCGGATCGACGCCGTCGCGCAGCCTGAATTTCTCGTCCAGCTGACGGCCGAGATGCCCGCGCGCGCCTTCGCAGAAGAGCGTGTATTTCGCATGCAGTTCCATGCCGAGCTGGAAGTTCTCAGTGGGCTGGCCGTCCTTGCCGATGCCGAGATTGCCGGTGGCGACGCCCTTGACCGAGCCGTCGTCGTGGTAAAGGATCTCGGCAGCCGGAAAGCCCGGAAAGATCTCGACGCCCGCCGCTTCGGCCATGGCGCCCAGCCAGCGCGTGACGTTCGCGAGGCTGATCACGTAGTTGCCGTGGTTCCTGAAGTTATCCGGCAGCGCCCAGCCCGGCACGCTCTTCGAGCCGGTTTCGGTGAGGAACAGGAAGCGGTCCTCGGTCACGTCCACCGTGAGCGGCGCGCCTTGTTCCTTCCAGTCGGGAATCAGTTCGGTGATCGCGCGCGGGTCCATCACCGCGCCCGAGAGGATGTGCGCCCCGATCTCCGAGCCTTT
>NZ_FRAB01000037.1:0-67010 GCF_900142195.1 Paraburkholderia terricola | reverse complement strand
GCTTCAGGCGGATCGCCGCCGACAGGCCGGCCGGGCCGCCGCCGACGATCACGACGTCGTATTCCATCGACTCGCGCGGGCCGCCGATTTCCGGGAGATTCATTTATCAATGTTCCAGGCTGGTTGCGCCGCTGCTGTACCAGGTAGCGGAATGCCCCCGCGACTACAGAAGCTTTGTGCGGCGTAAATCATCGATCTGCGCTTCGCCCATCTCGAGCCAGTCGCGAAGCACGTCGCCGGTGTGCTGCCCCAATGTCGGCGGGGATCGCAGGTACTGCACGGGCGATTCCGACAGGCGAATGGGATTCGCGACCAGCGCCACCTGCTTCGCCAACGGATGCGGCATTTCAATGCGCACGTTGCGAGCTTGCACGTGAGGGTCCGAGAACACCGCTTCGAGATCGTTGATCGGGCCGCACGGCACGCCCGCCGCTTCCATCACCGCAATCCATTCCTTCGTCGGACGGCGCAACGTCGCGGAGCGGATCATCGCGACGAGTTCGTCCCTGCTCTTCACCCGCTGCGGATTGGTGGAGAAACGTTCGTCGCTGCTCCATTCCGGTTTGCCCAATACAGCGCACAGACTCGCGAACTGACTGTCGTTGCCGACCGCGAGGATCATGTAGCCGTCGGCCGTCGGAAACTCCTGGTACGGGACGATGTTCGGATGGGCGTTGCCGATACGTCGAGGTATCACGCCGCCGACGAGGTAATTCGCCGCCTGATTCGCGAGACAGGCGATCTGCACATCCAGCAGCGCAAGGTCGATGTGCTGTCCCTCGCCGGAGCGCTCGCGCCGGGCGAGTGCGGCGAGAATCGCCACGGTCGCATACAGTCCCGTCATGACGTCCGTCACCGCGACGCCGACCTTCATCGGCCCTTCGCCTTCGGTGCCGTCCGCGCGCCCGGTGAGGCTCATGAGCCCGCCCATGCCCTGAATCAGAAAGTCATAACCGGCGCGCGCGGCATAAGGTCCGGTCTGGCCGAATCCCGTGATCGAGCAGTAGATCAAGCGAGGATTCAGTTGCTTGAGACTCGCGTAATCCAGACCGTATTGACCGAGGCCACCGACCTTGAAGTTCTCGATCAGCACATCCGCCTTGCCGGCCAGTTCCTTCACGAGACGCTGTCCCTCCGGCTGGCTCAGATCGATTGTGATGGACCGCTTGTTGCGATTCGCGCACAGGTAATAAGCGGACTCGCCCGTCGACTCATCGTCGGCATCGTTCAGCCACGGCGGTCCCCACGCGCGCGTATCGTCACCCTTGCCCGGCCGTTCGACCTTGACTACGTCGGCACCGAGGTCGGCCAGCAGTTGACTCGACCAGGGGCCGGCCAGCACGCGCGAAAGATCGAGCACGCGCAGACCCGCGAGCGCGCCTTGTTGATTAGTCTCGTTCATAAGCGATCAAAAAGCTGCAATGCCGGTGATGGCGCGACCGAGGATCAACGCATGAATATCGTGCGTGCCTTCATAGGTGTTGACCACTTCCAGATTGACGAGATGACGTGCTATGCCGAACTCGTCGCTGATGCCATTGCCTCCGAGCATGTCGCGCGCGACGCGGGCGATGTCGAGTGCCTTGCCGCATGAGTTGCGCTTCATGATGGACGTGACCTCGACTGCCGCGGTGCCTTCGTCCTTCATGCGGCCGAGGCGCAAACACCCCTGCAAACCCAGCGTGATTTCCGTCTGCATGTCGGCGAGTTTTTTCTGCACCAACTGGTTCGCCGCGAGCGGCCTGCCGAACTGCTTGCGATCGAGAACATACTGACGCGCACGATGCCAGCAGTCTTCGGCCGCACCCAACGCGCCCCATGCAATACCGTAACGTGCGCTGTTCAGGCAAGTGAACGGCCCCTTGAGACCCCGCACTTCGGGAAACGCGTTCTCTTCCGGGCAGAACACTTCATCCATCACGATCTCGCCTGTGATCGACGCGCGCAGACCGACCTTGCCGTGAATAGCCGGCGCCGACAGTCCTTTCCAGCCTTTCTCGAGCACGAAGCCGCGGATCGCGCCTTCGTCGTCTTTCGCCCAGACGACGAACACATCGGCAATCGGGCTGTTCGTGATCCACATCTTGCTGCCCGTCAGCGAATATCCGCCGTCGATCTTTTTCGCGCGAGTCATCATGCTGCCGGGATCGGAGCCATGATTCGGCTCGGTCAGGCCGAAGCAGCCGATCCATTCGCCTCTCGCGAGTTTCGGCAGATATTTCTGGCGCGTCGCTTCATTGCCGAACTCGTTGATCGGCACCATGACGAGCGACGATTGCACGCTCATCATCGAGCGGTAGCCGGAATCGACGCGCTCCACTTCCCGCGCGACCAATCCGTAGCAGACATAGTTGAGACCGGCGCCGCCGTATGTTTCGGGGATCGTCGCGCCGAGCAATCCAAGCTCGCCCATCTCGCGAAAGATGGCCGGGTCGGTGGACTCGTGACGAAAAGCTTCGAGCACGCGCGGTGCGAGCCGCTCCTGGCAATACGCGTACGCCGATTCCCGCACGAGGCGCTCCTCTTCCGCCAACTGCTGGTCGAGCAGCAACGGATCATCCCATTGAAACGACGGCTTGTGCTTCGAACTCATTTCATACTCGCTAGAGAAACTGTCATGCCGCGAATTTATCGGCACATGCGCGTCACGACAAACGATTTGTTCGCACTGACCTGTGCGAAAATCGCACAGGTCATCGACAATACCGGCGAGTCACGAGCATGCGCAGAAAGATCCCTTCGACAGCAGCGCTATCCGCATTCGAAACGGCCGCGCGCCACCAAAGCTTTACGAAGGCCGCGGACGAACTCGCGGTCACGCAAAGCGCGATTTGTCGGCAGATTGGTTCGCTGGAAGATTTTCTCGGCGTGAAGCTTTTTCGCCGCGATCGCCGCGGCGTGAGCCTGACCGAGGCCGGACAGATCTACAGCAAAAAAGTGGCGTCGCGTCTGAATGAAGTGGAACAGGACACGCTCGAACTCATGGCCAAGGGCGGCCACGGCGGCACGCTCGAACTCGCCGTGGTGCCCACGTTCGCGACAAAGTGGCTGCTCCCCCGATTGCCGCTTTTTATCGCGGAGCAACCGGATATCACCGTCAATCTCACGACACGGACTCGTCCGTTTCTCTTCGACGACACCGGATTCGACGCGGCAATTCACGCGGGCGCCGCGATCTGGCCGGGATCGGAAGGGCTCTTTCTGATGCGCGAAAGTCTGATCGCCGTGTGCAGCCCAACGCTGATCGCGCCGCGCACACGCTTGACGGCGTCGGACTGGCGGCGTTACCCGCTTTTACAGCAGAGCACGCGTCCGTACGCATGGCGTGACTGGTTCGCATCGCGCGGCATGCAGGTGGAAGGCGATATGTCGGGGCCGAAGCTGGAATTGTTTTCCATGCTCGCGGAAGCGGCGATTCATGGTATCGGCATCGCGCTGATCCCGCGCCTGCTCATCGAGGACGAACTGGAACGCGGCGTTCTGATCCAGGTGGCTAAGCACGAGTACTCGAGTGGCCGCTCCTATCACCTGATCTACCCCGAGCGCAAAGCCGGCGATTCGGCCCTGGTAGTGTTCGGAGCATGGATTGCCGACCAGGCGAAGCAATATCGGCGAACCATGGGGCTCGACTGAAGTTCGGGCGATCGAGTCCCGTATCTGTCGCACGGATGGGTCGCGCGAGCGGCGACAGCCATCCGTTCGCGACGATGGTCAGAACTTGACGCGCAGTCCCGCACTCGTGAGGAATTGCCGGTTCGTCGACGAAGGGCCGCCACTTCCGCCAATGAACGCACCGCTGAAAATCGTCCCCGCCGCACCCGTGACATGCTGATATTCGGCCATCAGGTAAACGTCGGTGCGTTTTGAAAGCGAATACGAAGTCATCAGATTGAACTGGTTCCAGCGCGGCTTCGCATGCAGGGACGCGTTGGAATACGAACCGTCCGTGAAGGTGTACGAGGCCGCGACCACCCATGCCGGATTGATCAGATAGCGGATATTGGCTTCAAAGTTGTCGAAGCCAAGATCCGTGGGCGACCTGGTGGCGGCGGGCGCCAGCGTGCTGCCGCGGTACACGGCCGTCGTATTGTCGTAATGCGAGTGACTCCACACCAGCCCCAGCGTTGCCGGGCCAATCACATAAGCGCCGCCGACGCCCCATACCTGCTGTCGCGCCGCATGGAACGTGGCGTCACCAGACGTAGACGAACCGTCGAGCGCGCCCGCCGCTCCGTCCCCCGGATTGTCGATGCGCATGTATGCCGCGCTTACCGTGAATGGACCGTGGTTGTAAGTCGCGCCGGCACTGAACGCACGATTGTCGGCGAAATCGCCCGCCTTGTTCGAGAACGCGTACAGGCCGCCGAATTTCAGACCGTGGATGTCCGGACTCGCAAATTTGACGGCGTTATCGAGCCGGAAGAAATCGCCGAAGTTGTCGTTGTCCATCGGGTGCATGAATTCGAGCCCGCCCACGAAGCTCTGCGCGACACTACGTGGCGCAAGATAGTCCACCACCGAATCATACTGACGGCCCAGCGTGAGCGCGCCATACGAACTGGACATGCCGACCCACGCTTGTCGGCCAAACAGGCGCCCGCCCTGCTGGAGACCACCGTTGGTTCCCGTAAAGCCGTTTTCCAGTTTGAAGATCGCTTGCAGGCCGCCGCCCAGATCCTCGCTCCCGGTCAGCCCCCATCGATTGCCGACGATGTTTCCCTGAGATGCAAAAACGTTGCTGTGACCCGCACCGCTCGCCGTGCGCTGATTGCTGACGTACGACACGCCATTGTCGATCAGCCCATAGAGCGTGACCGAACTCTGCGCATGTGCGGCCGCACCTATGCAGCCGCAAATCGCGGGTACAAGAAGCCTCTTCATTCGTTGTCTCCTGCCAGTCGTGATATTTAGGTTTTTCTGCGGGTGCTGCATTTTTCAAAGGCGTGGCACCGAACGCCATGCAGGCGTCGCCTGATTCTGAACAGGTCTTTTATTGGCGCACACGTCGACGCCTTCGCCCTTTGGTCGTACCAGCGATCGCTGTCGGCTCATTGAAAGATCGAGCGGGCCATCGAGTCGGCTTGCGATCTGTGCCTCTGTAGCGCGAACGTTAGCATCGACGGATTGAGTCTAGTTGCCGCTTTCCGGCATGTCAATCCGGTATTTGACTCCATGAATCAAGGGTTTTTACTGAATTTTCGTGCCTTAGGCTACGCCACCCAGGCGAGCCACGGCTTGGCACTGCATGATTGCTATGCTAACGTTAGTGCAATCAGGCAAGGTTCGCGGGGTCCCGCGAACCACGCGGTCATTCCGTTCACCATCAGGCCCAGTTCCATGATCGATACAGTCTTCCTCACCGACTATGCGTGGCCCGACGATAGCGTCGAGCGCGAGATCGTCGAATCCGCCGGCATGCGGCTAGTCAGCGGACCGGCCGCTCCCTTGCCCGCGTCCGGCATCGAAGCGCTGGCCCGCGAGCATCTGCCTTCCGCGATCCTGACGTGCTGGGCGCCGGTGTCGGTCGAAACCATCGCGGCTTCCTCACGGCTGAAGATCGTTGCAAGGCTTGGCGTAGGGCTCGACAACATCGCCGTGGATGCGGCCACCGCCCGCGGCATTTTCGTCACGAACGTGCCGGACTATTGCGTCGACGAAGTCTCCGATCATGCGGTCGGCTTCGCGCTTGCATGGACCCGCGGGCTGGTGATTTTCGATCGTGAAGTGCATGCCGGGCGCTGGTCTCCCGCCGATGCCCGTCTTCGCCGCCTGGGCGCGCTTACTTGCGGGCTGGTCGGCTTCGGCCGCATAGCGCGCGCCACGGCGCGCAAGCTCGGCGCGTTCGGCTGCCGGCTGCTGACGCATGATCCTTTCCTGCGCGAGCCGGTGGCGGGCGTGCAAGCCGTGGCGCTCGACGAACTGCTCGCCAACAGCGACATCGTGATCGTGCATGCGCCGATCACCGACGGCACGCGCCACCTCATCAACCGCGAGCGAATAGCGAAAATGCGCTGCGGCAGTCTGCTGATCAACGTGAGCCGCGGCGGCATCGTCGATACGGATGCCGTTATCGAAGCGCTGCAAAGCGGGCAACTGTCCGCCGCAGGGCTCGACGTGCTCGACTCCGAGCCGCGCGTTCCGGATGAACTGCTGCGCCAACGCGGCGCGATGTTGACGCCCCACGTCGCGTTTTCGTCAGACGCATCCTTGCTGGAACTTCGCAGACGAGCTACCGAAGAAGTCGTGCGGGTACTGCGCGGCGAAGCGCCGCGCAATCCATGCAATTCGCCGGCGGCCTGACCGCTTCAACCGTTTCATTTCAACCACTCGTGATGACGCAATTCAATAGCCCCGACCCGCAACTCGATGCGTTTCTCGTCGAACACGAACTCGCGCACAAGGACGAAGCGGCCGCCTGGCACCCGCTCACCGGCGGCGTTTCGTCCGACATATGGCGTGTCGATGTTGCCGCGGGCTCACTGTGCGTGAAGCGCGCGCTCTCCACGCTGAAGGTATCGGCAAGCTGGCAAGCGCCGGTGTCGCGCAACGCCGACGAATGGGCCTGGATGCAATTTGCCGCGCGGCATCGCCCCGACAACGTGCCGGTTCCGCTCGCGCACGACGCCAGGCTCGGGGTGTTCGCCATGTCGTTTCTCGCGCCGTCGGCGCATCCCGTGTGGAAGCAGCAACTGCTGCACGGGGAGGTCGAAGCGGACACGGCCCGCGCCGTCGGACGGCTGGTCGGGCATCTGCACGCAGTCAGCGCCGACGATGCGGAGCTGCGCGACAGGTTCGACACGCTCGACAATTTTCAGGCGCTGCGTCTCGATCCTTACCTGATCGCCACATCGCGGCATCATCCGAAACTCGAATCGAAGCTGCGCTATCTGGCCGGGCGCACCGCGAGCATACGCACGGCGCTCGTGCACGGCGACGTGAGTCCGAAGAACATTCTCGTGGGCCCCAGGGGGCCGGTATTGCTCGACGCCGAATGCGCGTGGTTCGGCGACCCGGCCTTCGACCTGGCGTTCTGCCTGAACCATCTGCTGCTCAAGTGCCTCGCCCGTCCCGATCGGCGGGAAGCGCTGATCGCTTCGTTCAAGGCGCTGACCGAAGCCTATTTCGACGAAGCGGACTGGGAACTGCGCGCGGCGCTCGAGGCGCGCACGGCCGAGTTGTTGCCCGCTTTGCTCCTCGCGCGCGTCGACGGCAAATCGCCGGTCGAGTATCTGACCGATGACGCGCAACGCGACCACGTCCGCGCGGTTGCCACCCGGCTGCTGCTGCAGCCGGTGGAATATCTCTATCAAGTGGCGCAAGCATGGCTGGAAGAGATCGAGTCGCGACAATCCTGAGAGGGTAGCGGAGAGCGTCGCTGCGTTGGCGACTCGTATGCGACTCGACGCGCAGGCGCCGCATCCGCCCTGCTAACGTTTGTCCTTTTCGCACGATCAAAAGCCTTGCCGAGCGTGCCGGTTTGAGCATTTAGCAAGAAAAACCGCCTTAAATGCCCTATTGACAATGCACCGCAGCGTTTGCCACAATTTGTGCGAACGTTAGCAAAAACAGGAGACATCGTGAAAGACGTCAACGCCGATCCCCTCCGGTTCGAGGCCCCGATCATGGGCGACGTGCCGCTAGCGCTTCGCCGCATCGTCACCGGCCACGACGCAAGCGGCGCATCGACAGTCGCACTCGATTCGCCGCCGCCGCGCTCCGACGCATACCGGCACATCCCCGGCATGGTCTCCCGTCTTGTCTGGGCAACGGAACCGGCGCAAGCCATTCCTTTCGACGGCACGGACCCCACCCCCGCTGTCGCCACGTTCGTCCCCGCAGCGGCGGGCACGCGCTTTCTCATCGTGACGTTTCCTCCGGATAGCGTGTTCCTTGCACCCGATTTCGACCCGCAGGCAGCGGCCGCTGAAAACCTCGCGATCAGCCCTGGGCTTGCGGAGCTTTTCGAGGAGGACGGCATGCACGCGACCCCGACCGTCGATTACGGCATCGTTCTCGACGGCGAAATCTGGCTCGAACTCGACGAGGGACGCGCGGAGCTGCTGCGCAAGCATGACGTCGTCGTGCAGAACGGAACCCGTCATGCATGGCGAAACAAAAGCGACCGTCCCGCGACGCTGGCCTTCGTTCTGATCGGAGCGCGCGGCAGCACGTGACCGCGGCTCGACGTTGCGAACGCTCCGCGCGCTGCAAGGACATGAATCGACCATACAAATCAACCGCACAAATCAACCACCAACGAGGTAGACATTCCTTATGACTGAATCAACGATCGCCCATGTACGCGGCCGACGCGTCTGGGACTCGCGCGGCCGTCCGACAGTGGAAGTCGAAGTCGCCTTGCACGGCGGCATGAGCGGTCGCGCGATCGCGCCCGCGGGCGCTTCGACCGGCAGCGGAGAAGCGCTCGACTTGCGCGACGGCGGCGCCGCCTTCGGCGGCCTCGACGTATCCAACGCGCTGTCGAAGGTCAACGGCGAGATCGCGAGCGCGCTAGAAGGCGCCGATGCCCGCGATCAGGCCGCTATCGACGCCCGCCTGGTCACCCTGGATGGCACGCCCAATCGCAGCCGTCTGGGCGGCAATGCGATCGTCGCCACTTCAATGGCGGTCCTGCACGCCGCCGCTGCCGCCAGCACGCAGCCGCTATGGCGCTATCTCGCCGGAGAACGCGCGGTGCGCCTGCCGTTGCCGGAGATCCAGATATTCGGAGGCGGCGCACACGCGGCGCGCCGCGTCGACGTGCAGGACTTCATGATCATGTGCCCCGCCGCGCGCAGCTTCACCGAGGCGCTGGAGTGGACGGCGGAGGTGTACCGCGCCGCCGGCTCGTTGATGAAGCAGGCGGGCAAGCTTCAGGGCGTGGCGGACGAAGGCGGCTACTGGCCGGCCTTCGACTGCAACGAAGACGCCCTCGACACGCTGGTGCGCGCCATCGCCGACACGGGCCTGCAAGCCGGCAAGCAGGTCGGCATCTCGCTCGATATCGCCGCGTCCGAATTCGGCCGCAACGGAACGTACACGCTGGCGCTCGACGGCCGCACGCTCGACACCGCGCAAATGATCGACATGCTGGGGCGCTGGCTGGATACCTACCCGATCCTGTCGATCGAAGATCCGCTCGCCGAAGACGACGTCGAAGGCTTCCGGCTCTTCACGAAAGCCTACGGCTCGCGTTGCCAGATCATCGGCGACGACTTTCTCGTCACCAACGCGGACCGGGTCAGAACCGCCGCAACGGACGGCGCGCTCAATGCCGTGCTCATCAAGCCGAATCAGGCGGGCACCGTCACCGAGGCCTACGAGGCGCTGCAAGCAGGCAAGACAGCCGGATTCGGCACGATCGTGTCGGCGCGATCCGGCGAAACGGAAGACGTCACCATTGCGCATTTGGCGGTCGGCTGGGACGCGGGTCAACTCAAGGTCGGTTCATTCTCGCGGTCGGAACGCATGGCCAAGTGGAACGAGGTATTGCGAATCGAGGAAGCGCTGGGACGGCAGGCGCAATTCAGCGGATGGTCCGCGCTGCCCTTCATTCATCGCGCGATGTGAATCGTCGTACCGTCGCCGAAAGCTCGCCATCAACAATCGAGAGGTCATCATGCTGCCTGCTGTCAATCACCGGCCGCCGTTCAATATCACGCGCGCCAGCCATATCGTATTGAACGTTGCCGACCTGGCGAAAAGCCGGGACTTCTATGTCGACATCGTCGGCCTCGTCGTGACGGAGCAAACCGCCGACACGTGCTATCTGCGCGGCCTGTCCGAAGCCTGCCACCATAGTCTGGTGCTCGTGCAGGCCGACAGCAACGCACCCATCTGCAAGCGGATCGGCTTTCGCGTTTTCCTCGAAGAAGACCTGGATCTTGCCTATCAGTTCTTCAAGGAAGAAGGGCTTCCCGCCGAATGGGCCGAAGTCGCGCATCAAGGCAGAACCTTGCATGTCTCCGATCCGTTCGGCACGAAGATCGAATTGTGCGCGCAGATGGAAACGCGTCCCCGTCTCTATCTCGAGCGCAACCTGTTCAAGGGCGCACACGCGCAGCGCATCGATCATTTCCAGATCTTCTCGCCGAACACCTACGAATCGTGTGCGTTCTATAGCAGGCTCGGCTTTCGCAACTCCGAGTATCTCGCGCACGGCGAGCGGCTGCTCGGCGCCTTCATGTATCGCAAAGGCACGTGCCTCGATCTGGCTATCGTCGAGAACGACGGACCCTGCATGCATCACTTCGCGTACATCGTGCCCGAATCGCACGACATCTTCACCGCGTGCGACCTCGCGGGCATCTACGGCCACGCGCATGAAGTGGAGCGCGGACCGGGCCGCCACGGCCCCGGCGGCATGCTGTTCGTCTATCTGCGCGACCCGGATGGTCACCGCGTCGAACTGTGCGACGGTCATTACCAGACCATCGACATCGAAATCGAGCCGGTCCGCTGGGATGCCGCTTCGCTAAGCACCAGCGTGCGCTGGGGTCTGCCGGCGGAGCACCGCTGGTACTTCGAGGCCTCGCGGTTCGAAGGAGCCGAACTGATCGAAACAGCCAACAAGCCGCGTCCCACGACGCTCGAAACCTACATTCAGAACCGGCTTGCAAAAAGCTGATAGCGCAAGGAATAACCACTATGGCACGCGTCAAATACCTTCAGCGTTCGGACCTCGCAGGCGTCGACGACGCCCTCTTCGACCGGCTCGAACAGGAGCGGAAAGTACCCACGGCGAACATCTTCTGCGCGCTCGCGCACGCACCGCGGATTCTCGATCAGTTCCTTTCCTACGCGAACGCGATCCGCGCGTCGTCGATCAGCCCGAAGTTGCGCGAACTCGCGATTCTGACCGTCGGACACTGCACCGGCTCCCAATACGAAATCGCGCATCACCAGTCGCATGGGCTGAAGGCGGGCATCAGTGCCGGGCAACTGAACGCGATCCCCGACTTCGAAACCTCGCCCCTGTTCACCGAGGAAGAACGTGCGGTGATGGCGGTCGCGAAAGAGTCGACGCTGAAGGTCGACGTCAGCGACAAGACCTGGAACCGGATCGTGCCGTTCCTGAACGATCAGCAACGCGTCGAGCTCGCATTGAACATCGCCTGGTACAACTCCGGCGTGCGCATCATGGGCGCACTCGCGATCGAACTCGAGGAGAGCTATCGCTGATAGAAAGCCCGGCCCGGATCGACAAACAGACCGGCTGCACCGAACCGGCCGCTGTCCAAAGCAATGCGTGGTACTTCCGCACGGAATGGCGGATACCGCGGAAGTCTTCACAGAGAAAGAGGAACGTATGGAACGAACGATGGTTGCAGCGCGGCTGCATGCTCTTCACACTCCGATGACGCTCGATACCATTCCGGTGCCGAAACCGAGACCCACCGATGTTCTCGTGCGAGTCAAGGCATGCGGAATCGTGCCGAACATGGGCAACGTCATCAATAACTGGCCGAGCTGGTTTCCGCATCAGCCGCTGCCGAAGTTTCCCGCTATCTTCGGTCTGGACCCTGCCGGGGTCGTCGAAGAGGTCGGCGAAGCGGTGCTCAACGTCAAGCCGGGCGATCGCGTCTATGTGAGCCCGTTGCGTTCATGCGGATCGTGCAAGGCATGCCGCGCCGGCCGGCGCAGCGAATGCCGGTACTACACGTTGAACGGCTACTTCAGCACGAGCCGCGACGGTCAACGCATTTTCGATCTTTACCCGTATGGCGGCTTCAGCGAATACATGACCGCGCCCGAATATGCGATCGTCAACCTCCCCGATAACATGAGCTTCGAGCAGGCCGGCCGGTTCGGCTATCTGGGCACCTCGTACGGTGCGCTGAAAAACGCCGCCGCGGGTCCGGGCCAGGTCGCCCTCATAGACGGCATCACGGGCACGCTCGGCGTGGCCGCAACGGTGCTGGGCCTCGCCATGGGCTTGTCGCGCATTCTCGGCACGGGCCGTGACGCAGCGCTGCTCGAACGTGTGAAGGCGCTCGCGCCGGAGCGCATCGAGGTGACGCAGCTCGGCGAAGGCTCGACGGGCGAATGGGCCAGGTCGCTGACGGGCGGTGAAGGCGTGGACTTCGTGATCAGTGCGCTCGGCGCCAAGGCGCCCGCGGCCACCATGCTCGATTCCATGAAGGGCGTTCGGCGCGGCGGCAGGGTGGTGAATGTGGGCGGCGTGGCCGACGACCTGCCGATCGACGTGAAGTGGCTGATGGACGAGCAGGTGCAGATCATCGGATCGAACTGGTTCACGACCGCACAGGGTCAGGAAATGGCCGACATGGTGAGCACCGGCGCAATCGACCTGTCGTATCTCGAACATCGTCGGTTCCCGCTCGAACGCGTCAACGAGGCGATCTCCGGTCTGAAGGATCGCGACGGCGGCTTCAGCAACTATGTCGTCCTTCCCTGACTAGCTTCACTGCGTGACCGGAAGTGCGACTGCGCCCGCGGTCGCACACCGGCTCGCGCAAGTTTCGATCCGCTTCCTACCCGGTAAAAACCCATGAAAATCGCGCGATATTCGATTGATGGCAATGAGCATTACGGCATCCTCGGCAGCGACGGAAATATTCAGCGACTGAAGCGCTCGCCGCTCGAAGGACTGCATCCTTCCGGTCATGTCGACACGCTCGAATCGGTTCGCGTGTTGAGCCCGTTTCACCGCCCTCGCGTTTTCGGTCTCGGCTACAACTACCGCGCGCATTCGCAGGAAGTCGGCAAAAGCACGCCCACGGTTCCGGTGCTGTTCATGAAACCCAGCACCACGGTGATCGGCCCGGACGAAGCCATCGTCTATCCGCCCGACGGCGAGAACATTCATTTCGAGGGGGAGCTGACGGTCATCATCGGCAAGGAAGCGCGCCATGTTTCCGAAAGCGAGGCACTGCGTTACGTCTTCGGCTACACATGCGGCAACGACGTCAGCGACCGGGTGTTGCAGCGCCGCGAGAGCGAGTACGGCTGTCTGCTCATGGGTAAAGGCTACGACACGTTCGCGCCCATCGGTCCCGTGGTCGAGACGGATATCGATCCGTCGAACCTTCGTCTGCTCACCCGCGTCAACGGCGAGGTGCGCCAGAACGGCAACACCGCCGATCTCGTGTATGGCGTGCCCGCATTGATCGCCTACCTCAGCAAGTACATGACGCTCCTTCCCGGCGACCACATCATGACGGGAACGCCGGCGGGAGTCGGCCCCATCAAGCCCGGCGACACGATCGAGGTGGAGATCGAGGGCATCGGCGTGCTGCGCAACCGTGTGATCGCCTCGATCAGCGCGGCTTCCTGAACGAAACCAGGCTCCGAAAACGAAAAACCCTCGAAGCATCGCTGCATCGAGGGTTCAAAAAATTCCAGCAATCGGACGGAGTTCTACCTGGTGCCGGGGACCGGACTCGAACCGGCAAGCCGTGAAGCGGCGGATTTTAAGTCCGCTATGTTTACCAATTTCATCACCCCGGCAGGGTGCGATCGCGTGGACGCGAATTCTACCATTGCCGGGCGAGCGCACCAAACCGGCGGAAGTCGACCGCCGTCCGTTTCACTCGCCGCGTGGCGACGATAAAAATCGCAGTCATCCGCGAGTCACAAACCTTTCCGATAATCCGCTCACGAAAACGTTTACATCCGAGTGGATAGCCATGACCCCGACGATCAAAGATGTCGCCGCCCACGCCGGCTTCTCCATCGCCACTGTCTCGCGTGCGATCAATGCGCCGCATACGGTGAACCCCGTCACGCTGGATACCGTGCGCCGATCCATCGACGCCCTCGACTTCCGCCCAAGCGCGTTGGGCCGCCAATTGCGCGGCGAGCGCACGCGCCTGATCGGCGTGATCCTGCCGACGCTCGCCAATCCCGTGTTCGCCGAATGCCTGCAAGGCATCGACGAACTCGCGGCGGCGCAAGGCTACCGGCTCATGCTGATGACGACGCAGTACGACACCGAGCGCGAGCGTCACGCGATCGAAACGTTGCGCGAACACCGCGTGGAAGGCCTGATCCTGACCGTGGCCGACGCCGACACGCACCCGCTGCTCGACGAACTCGACCGCGCCGGCCTGCTCTACGTGCTGATGCATAACGACACGGTGCGGCGTCCGTCCGTCTCGGTCGACAACCGGCTCGCCGCGTACGAGGGCGTGCGCATGCTGATCGCCCACGGTCACCGCCGCATCCTGATGCTCGCCGGCACGCTGGCCGCCTCCGACCGCGCGCGCCAGCGTCACCTCGGCTACGCACAAGCGATGCAGCAGGCCGGCCTCGCGCCCGCGCCGGCGCTCGAAGTCGATTTCAATGCCGACGAACTGTCGCCGTCGGTGCTCGCGCATTTGACCCGCGGCGCGAACCGGCCCACCGCCCTCTTTTGCAGCAACGACCTGCTCGCGATGGTGGTCATGCGCGGCCTGCGCCGCGCGCGTCTGCAAATTCCGCGCGACATGTCGATTCTCGGCTTCGACGGCCTCGCGATGGGTGAACTGCTGTCGCCGCCGCTGGCGAGCGTCTGCGCGCCGAATCGCGAGATCGGCTGCGCCGCGTGGCAGCGCTTGCTGGCCCGCGTCACCGGCGGGTACGAGACATTCGCGGAGACGCCGCTCGCGCTGACGCTGCCGCACAGCTTGCGCGAAGGCGCCACCATCGCGGCGATTTCGAATCGCAACGAAACAACGCCGGCGCGGATTTCCGTGCGCGCATAACGGCGTCTCACCCATTTCAACCCTGAACCACCCGCTCTCGTCCTCTCCAGGAGACTCGCAGTGATCCGCTCTTCCACACGCTCTTCGTTGCTCAAACCGCTCTGGCGTCGCGTCGCGCGCGCCACGACCGCGGCGTTCTCGGCGGGCATGGTCGTCACCGCCGCGCTCGCCACGCTCGCCCCACAAGCGGCCCACGCCGACGAAACCGCGATCTGCTACAACTGCCCGCCCGAATGGGCCGACTGGGCGAGCCAGATCAAGGCGATCCAGCAAAAGACCGGCATTCGCGTGCCGTTCGACAACAAGAACTCCGGCCAGTCGATCGCCCAACTGATGGCCGAACAGAAGAGCCCGGTCGCCGACGTGGTGTACCTCGGCGTCTCGTCGGCATTCCAGGCGAAGGACAAGGGCGTGATCCAGACGTACAAGCCCGCGCACTGGGACGACATTCCCGCCAACATGAAGGACCCGCAAGGCTACTGGTTCACGATCCACTCGGGCACGCTGGGCTTTTTCGTCAACAAGGACGCGCTCGAAGGCAAGCCGGTGCCGCGCTCGTGGGCCGACCTGCTCAAGCCCGAATACAAAGGCATGATCGGCTACCTCGATCCGTCGAGCGCGTTCGTCGGCTATGCGGGTGCGGTCGCGGTGAACCAGGCGCTCGGCGGCACGCTCGACAACTTCGAGCCGGGCCTCGACTGGTTCCGCAAGCTGAAGGCCAACGCGCCGATCGTGCCGAAGCAAACCGCCTACGCACGCGTGATGTCGGGCGAAATTCCGATCCTGCTCGACTACGATTTCGACGCCTATCGCGCGAAGTACAAGGATCACGCGAACGTGGAGTTCGTGATCCCGAAGGAAGGCACGATCTCGGTGCCGTATGTGATGAGCCTCGTGAAGGGCGCGCCGCACGAAGCGAACGGCAGAAAGGTGCTCGATTTCGTGCTCTCCGACGAAGGCCAGAAGCTGTGGGCCGATGCGTATCTGCGCCCGGTGCGCGCGAACGCGATGAGCGCGGAAACCGCCGCGAAATTCCTGCCCGCGAGCGAGTATGCGCGCGCGAAACCGGTCGACTTCGGCAAGATGGCGGAGAAGCAGTCGAGCTTCGGCGAGCGTTATCTACAGGTGATGCATTGAACGACATCACGTTCCCGCTGCGCTGGCGCATTGCGTTGATCGCGCCGGCGCTGGCGGTTTTCATCGCGTTCTGGTTGCTGCCGATGGTCGCGCTCGCGCAGTTGAGCGGCGACGGCCACGCGTTCGCCACCTATCGCGCGATGCTGACGAATCCGCGCTACATGTCGAGCCTGGGCGCGACGGTGCTGCTCTCCGCGGCCGTGACGGCGGCGACGCTGGTGCTCTCGGTGATCGCCGGCTTGCTGCTGGCGCGCCGTGAGTTTCCCTTGAAACGCACGCTGCTCGCGCTGCTGACCTTTCCGCTGGCGTTTCCCGGCGTCGTGGTCGGCTTCATGGTCATCATGCTGGCGGGACGTCAGGGGCTGATCGGCGCGCTCTCGCTGAAACTCACCGGCGACCGCTGGGTGTTCGCGTACTCGATGAGCGGCCTCTTTCTCGGCTATCTGTACTTCTCGATTCCGCGCGTGATCGTCACGGTGATGGCGTCGGCGACCAAGCTCGATGCGTCGCTCGAGGAAGCGGCGCGCTCGCTCGGCGCGTCGCCGTGGCGCATCACACGCGACATCGTGTTGCCCGCGCTGTCGCCGGGATTGATCGCGGCGGGCGCGGTGTGCTTCGCGACCGCGATGGGCGCGTTCGGCACGGCCTTCACGCTCGCCACCGACATCGACGTGCTGCCGATGACCATCTACACCGAGTTCACCCTCAACGCGAACATGGTGACGGCCGCGGGCCTCTCCATCGTGCTCGGCATCGTCACGTGGGCCGTGCTGGCGTTCGCGCGCAGCGTGACCGGCTCGGCGGTCGCGGCCAGCGCATGAGCGGCGTTCTCGAACCCGACGACAAGACTTCGATGAACTCCATCCCCGCTCCTCTGCCACGCGCCGCGAAGCCGCATTCGAGACTCAGGTGGCCAGGCTCGCGCACGTGGCTCGCGGCCGGCCAATGGCTCGTCACGCTGCTGCTGTGCGCCTTCCTGATCGTGCCGGTCGTGATGTCGATCGTGGCCGGCCTGACCGTCAACTACTTCAAGGGCGTATCGAGCGGACTGACGCTGCGCTGGCTCGGCGAAGTGTGGACGCAGTATCACGGCTCGGTTTTTCTCTCGCTCGAAGTGGCGGCGGCGACGCTGCTGATCACGCTGGTCACCGGCGTGCCGGCGGGCTACGTGCTCGCGCGCAGCAAGACGCGGCTCTCGCGCATCATCGAAGAGTTTCTGGTGCTGCCGATCGCGTTGCCGGGGCTTGCGTCCGCCCTCGCCTTGCTGGTGGTCTATGGCGGCTTCACGATGTTCCGCATGAGCGTCGCGTTCATTGTGGTGGGGCATGTGGTGTTCACGCTGCCCTTCATGGTGCGCGCGGTCGCCGCGGTGTGCGCGAGCAGCGATCTGCGCACGCTCGAGGAAGGCGCGGCGAGCCTCGGCGCGAGTTTCTTTCAGCGCTTCACCACGATCGTGCTGCCGAATGCGCGGCCGGGCATCGTCGCCGGCGCGCTCGCGGTGCTGACGCTTTCGATCGGCGAATTCAATCTCACGTGGATGCTGCACACGCCCGACACCAAGACGCTGCCGGTCGGTCTCGCGGATACCTATGCGTCGTTGCGCATCGAGATCGGCAGCGCCTACACGATTCTGTTTTTCATCATGACGATGCCCCTGCTCGTCGCGATGCAATGGCTCGGCGTCGATGCAACCGGCCAGCGCAGCGCGGCGAGGAAACGCGTCGCTGTCTCACCTTCATCTTCAACGACCACGCCATGAAACTCGCTTCCGTTCCCATCGCGCTGACGCAATGCGCGAAAACGTTTCGCGGCACACGCGTGCTCGAACCGCTCGACCTGCGCATCGGCGCGGGCGAAACGCTGGTGTTGCTCGGCCCCTCCGGTTGCGGCAAGACCACGACGCTGCGCATGATCGCGGGTCTGGAGACGCCCGACGCGGGCGGACGCATCGCGTTCGGCGACGACGACGTCACCGCGCTGCCGATCGAAAAGCGCCAGGTCGGCATGGTGTTTCAAAGCTATGCGCTGTTTCCGAACCTGACCGTGCGCGGCAACATCGGCTACGGTCTCAGGATCAAACGCGTACCGGCCGACACCGCGCGGCAACGGGTCGACGAATTGCTCGCGATGATGCGCCTCACCGCGCACGCGGATAAACCGATCGACCAGCTTTCCGGCGGCCAGCGTCAGCGTGTTGCGCTCGCACGCGCGCTTGCCGTGCAACCGCGCGTGCTGCTGCTCGACGAACCGCTGACCGCTCTCGATGCGCGTTTGCGCGACACGTTGCGCGGCGAGATGAACACGCTATTGCGCGAACTGGGCATCACGACGGTCTACGTGACGCACGATCAGGCCGAAGCGATGGAACTGGGCGACCGCATCGTCGTGATGAGCGCCGGGCGTATCGAGCAGATCGGTTCGCCGCGCGACATTTACTATCGTCCGGCGAATCGCACGGTCGCGCAGTTCGTCGGCACCATCAACCGGCTGGCGGGCGAACGGCGCGACGGCATGCTGAGCACGACCGGCGGCGCCGTGCCGCTTCCGTCGGGCGCGACGCATGCCAGCTCGGCGCACGAAATTTTCTTTCGCCCCGAGGATGCGTATCTCGCCGACCCGGCCCATGCGCAGTTGCGCGGCAACGTCGAAAGCACCGCGTTTCTCGGCGAACGCACCCGCCTGACGATCGGCGGCGCCGCGCCGGACGCTTTGCTGATCGACGTCGCGGGCCGCGTCGAGTTGGCGCGCGGCACGCCCGTCGGCATCTCGATCGTGCAGGACGCGCTGATCGCGCTATCGTAATGAAGCCGCGCTGCGCTCGTGGCAGCGCGCATCGATCACAAGGACATCCCCATGCTGCTGGCTCAAATTAGCGATCTGCATATCAAGCGGCCCGGCGCGCTGGCTTATCGCCGTGTCGACACCGGCGCCGCGCTCGCGCGCTGCGTCGCCGCGCTCAACGCGCTCGAACCGCGTCCCGACGCCGTGATCATGACCGGCGATCTCGTCGACCAGGGCGACCCCGAGCAGTACGCGCATCTCAAGCATCTGCTCGCGCCGCTGGAGATTCCCTACTTCCTGCTCGTGGGCAATCACGACGAACGTGCCGCATTGCGCGCGGCGTTTCCTGAGCGCGTGGAGTTGCACAGCGGCGGCGAGTTCGTGCACTACGCGGTCGATGTCGGACCGCTGCGCGTGATCGCGCTCGATTCGTTGGTGCCGGGTCGAAGCGCGGGCACGCTGTGCGACGCGCGGCTCGCCTGGCTCGCGACGCAACTCGATGCGGCCCGAGGCAAGCCGACGGTGGTCGCGCTGCATCATCCGCCGTTTGCTTGCGGCATCGGACACATGGATGCGCTGCGCCTCGACCAGGCCGCGGCCGATCGACTCGCCGCGCTGGTCGCGCGTCATCCGAACGTGGAGCGGGTGATTTGCGGGCATGTGCATCGGCCGATGTTCGTGCGCTTCGGCGGCACGATCGCCTCCGCCGTGCCGGCGCCCGCGCATCAGGTCAGGCTCGATCTGCGCGAGGATGCGCCGTCGGCATTCGTCATGGAAGCGCCCGCGTATGCGCTGCATCGCTACGATCCGGCGACCGGCATCGTCACGCATCACGCGTATGTCGATCAGGCGGATGGCCCGTATCCGTTCTACGAGCCCGAAGGCGCGTTGATCGATTGAACGTAAAACCGGTCACAACCCGTCAGGCGTTGACGAAGGTCTCACGAACGCGCCGGGACAGCCTGAAATACGGTATCCCGAGCGCGGCTGCGATGACGGCCTGAACGAAACCGTCGAGTGGAATCGCGATGGCGATGCCGATCACGTGCGTCATGTAATCGCCGAGCAGATAAGCGCCCGTGCGCATGACGACGATGGCAAGCAGCCACGCCTGCACCTGCACCGCAAAGCGCGCCGATTTGCGCCACACGAGAAGCGTCAGCCAACCGGCGCCCGCGACGATGAACGCGCCGATCATCACGTCGCAGCCGACCATCGTCATCACCGCGCGATACCAGCCGTGCGTTTCGCTGCGCGCGAACACGGCCAGCAGTTCCCATTCGAGCATCAGCTTGAGTGGATCGCGCAGCGCGATCGCGGTGGTCAGCGCCCATGCGGCGAGGCAGAGCAAGGCAATCAGCAGACAGCCGCCGATTCGCCGCGGTTCGGTTTTTGTGCTTGTAGTCATGAAGTCGGGTCACGTGGGGGGATTTATCGCGCGCGCCGATTCTACGAACGACCGCCGAAGCGGCGTCTCATTTTTGTCCGACGGACGTTTTTCAATTGCCTTACTTCGCGCGCGTCACGCGCGAGCCGCAGCCGAACATGAACGGCTCGCACGGCCGCGACCGTCAGCACGATCCATCGTGCTCCGGTATGATCGGCACGCTTGAGGACCGCGCATGGGCCGGTCCGTCGATCGCCCCTCTCATGTCCACTTCCGACGCTTCCACTTCCGCTTCCGACAGGTCGTTGCGCGGCTTGCTGCTACTGCTCGCGACCATCGCGGGCGTGGCGGTCGCGAACATCTATTACAACCAGCCGCTGCTCGACAACTTCCGTGAGTCTTTTCCCACTAGCGCGTCATGGGTCGGCGCGGTGCCGGCCGTCACGCAACTCGGCTACGCGGCCGGCATGCTGTTGCTCGCGCCGCTCGGCGACCGCTTCGACCGGCGCCGCCTGATCCTGTTGCAGATCGTGGGCATGTGCGTCGCGTTGGTGACGGCCGCTACGGCGCCGACGTTGCCCGTGCTGATCGTCGCGAGCCTCGCGATCGGCGTGCTTGCCACCATCGCGCAGCAGGCGGTGCCGTTCGCCGCCGAACTCGCGCCGCCGGCTCAGCGCGGTCATGCGGTGGGCACGGTGATGAGCGGTTTGCTGCTGGGGATTTTGCTGGCGCGGACGGCCGCTGGCGTCATTGCCCAGTATCTCGGCTGGCGCGCGGTGTTCGGCGCGTCGGTCGTCGCGTTGCTGGCATTGGCGGTCGTGATCGTCATGAGACTGCCGAAGAGTCAGCCGACCTCGACGCTGTCCTACGGCAAGCTTCTGATTTCGATGTGGCATCTGGTGGTCGAGCATCGCGCGCTGCGCGAAGCGTCGCTGACCGGTGCGGCGATGTTCGCCGCGTTCAGCATTTTCTGGTCGGTGCTGGCGTTGTTGCTGGCGGGCGCGCCGTTTCATCTGGGACCGCAGGCGGCCGGGCTATTCGGCATCGTCGGCGCGGCAGGGGCGATGGCCGCGCCGCTGGCCGGCAAGTTTTCCGATCGACGCGGGCCGCGCGCGATCATCACCGTGTCGATTGGGCTCGTGGCGCTTTCGTTTGTTGTGTTTGGGTTGTCGGCGGCCAGTATCGCGGGGTTGGTGGTCGGTGTGATCGTTCTCGATGTCGGGGTGCAGGCTGCGCAGATTTCGAATCAGTCACGGATCTATGCGCTCAAGCCTGATGCGCGTAGTCGGGTCAATACCGTTTATATGGTGGCTTATTTTATTGGCGGTGCGGTTGGGTCTGGGGTCGGGGCCGTGGTTTGGGCGGGTTTTGGATGGGGTGGGGTTTGTGTGGCGGGGGTTGGGTTTGCCGGGCTGGCGGCCTGGAATCATTTGAGGCTTTCCGGCAAGGGGTGATTGGTTCTGGTTTTGTTGCCTGCTTGGGCGGTTGTTTGGATGCTGTTTTTTTTGGGGTGTTGGGCTTTCCTTGATTTGTTAGTGGTCTATTGGCGTTGCCCCTGTGCGGGGCGGCACCTACTTTTCTTTGCCGGCCGCAAAGAAAAGTAGGCAAAAGAAAGCGGCTCACACCGCTAGCTTTTAAGCGGGTCCCCTGGCGTGGAGGAGGTAGTGGTGCATCTGGAATCCGTGTTCTCGCACACTCCGCGTTCGTGACACAGCAGTCATTCTTCCGGCGGCGCTGCGCGCGCCGTCGCGGTGCTTCGTCGGGGCGAGCCGTTGGGGGTTCGATTTGGTGGGAGCGAAACATGTTAATCGGAAACTATCCGTGTATTCGCCCCCGGCGCGCCTGGAGCATTGAAGCCATGAATGCCGCCGCCGCGCCCGCACGCTATTCAACGCGACGTCACCCTGCCCCGTTCGCTCACCACCTCGCCGCGCTGCAAGACATACGCGAGACGCTCGCCTTGTCCCGTGAGCACGCCGATATCCTTGAGCGGGTCGCCGTCCACCACCAGCACGTCGGCAATCGCGCCGGCTTTCACGACACCGAGCTGGCCGCTCGGATCGACGATCTCCGCGGCGATCGTGGTGGCCGAGCGCAACGCTTCCAGATTGCCGAGCACCTCCGCGCGAATCCGCAGTTCGTCGCTTTGGAACATATGCATCTCGCCGAGCAGGTCCGAACCGAAACCCATCGGCACGCCGGCCTTCGCATAGATCTGCAAGGAGTCGCGCCCCGCTTGCCGCACGGTTTCGACCTTGGCGATGGAGTCGGCGGGCAAGCCATAGTCGGCGCCATGTTTGGCCAATGCGTCGTAAGTGACCAGCGTGGGCACCACGAACGCGCCGTGCTCGCGCATCAGTCGAGCGGCGGCTTCGTCGACCAGGTTGCCGTGTTCGATCGTGCGCACGCCGCAGCGAATCGCCCGCGAAATCGCGCGGCCGGTGTACGCATGCGCCATCACGTAAGTATTCGCCGCTTGCGCTTCGGCGACGATCGCGCGGATTTCATCCTCGGAATACTGGGTGTTGCCGATCGGATCGGTGGGCGAAGCGACGCCGCCCGATGCCATGATCTTGATCTGCGTCGCGCCCTTCTGAATCTCCTCGCGCACGGCGAGCCGCACCGCATCCACACCGTCGACCACGCGCGCGATCGCCCCGGCGCGAAAGCAACATGAACAGGGTTCGAGCATGTCGCCGCGTGCGCGAAAGTCGCCGTGGCCGCCGGTTTGCGACAGCGCCTTGCCCGACGGAAAAATGCGCGGCCCCGGAATCAGGCCGCTTTCCAGCGCTTGCGTCAAACCCCAATCCGCGCCGCCCGCATCGCGCACGCTCGTAAAGCCGCGGGCGAGCATCGCCTTCAGAATCGGCAGCGCACGAATCGCGGTGAGGATGTTCGGTTGCGTTGCATTCGTGCCGAGATTCGCGCGCGAAGCCAATACATGTACGTGACAATCGATCAATCCTGGCATCACCGTCTTGTCGCGCGCGTCGATCACGCGCGCGTTCGGCAGATCGACAGGGCGATCGGTGACTTCGACGATGTGGCCGCTTTCGATCACCACATGATGATGCTCGAGCCATGCGCCCTGGACCAGATCGAGTACATTGCCGCCGCTGATTACCGTCATGCTCATTGCTATCTTCCTGACTTGATGAGGGAATCCGTCCGGCCTCTTTCCGTCCCGGCCGGACACGCCGCTTCAGGCGCGGCCGTGGCGCTTGTCGTCCATGCCGCGCACGAAGAACGTGCCGGTCAGGCTGATGGCCGCCGCGATCATCACGTAGATCGCGGGCGCCATGTTGCTGCCGGTCGAGGCGATCAGCCACGTGATGAAGAACGGCGCGAAGCCGCCGAAAATCGTCACCGCGAAGTTGTAGGCGACGGAGAGCCCCGTGGACAACACCTTGGTCGGAAACAGTTCGGAGAACGCCGCGAGAATCGGTCCGGTGTAAGCGGCGATCAGCAAGCCGAACACGCCCTGAAACACCAGCAGCGAAGCGAGGCCGGGCGCGCTGTTGATGTACGCGAACATCGGCCATGCGAGCAGCAGGATGGATACGGCGGCGCCCGAGAGAAAAACGCGGCGACCGAAGCGGTCGGCCAGTTTGCCGACAACCGGCGAGAAACACATGATCATCAGGCCGCCGAACATGCCGGCGGAAAAACCGGTGGATTGCGGCAGGTGCAACGTCCGCACCGAATACGTCGGCATGTAGAACAGCAGCACATAGGTGCACACGGTCCACAGAATCACCATCGAAAAGCTCGCGAAGGTTTCGCGCGGAAAGCGGCAAAATACTTCCGCGAGCGGTGAATCGCTTTTGGCTTCTTCGGCGACCGCGCTGAATGCCGGCGTTTCATCCATGCGGCTGCGAATGAAATAGCCGACGGGGCCGATCAGAATGCCGATCAAAAACGGCATTCTCCAGCCCCACGAGTGCAGCGCATCGGCGCTCAGACTGGAGGTCACGAACGTGCCGACCGCGGCGCCCAGCAGCACGGCGAAACCGATGCTCGACTGAATCCAGCTCGAATAGAAAGCACGCTTGTGCGCCGGCGCGTACTCGGTGAGAAAGGCGGTGGCGCTGCCCATTTCGCCGCCCGCCGAGAAGCCCTGCAGCAGCCGCGCGATTACGATGAGGACCGGCGCCCACACGCCGATCTTTTCGTAGGTCGGCGCGATGCCGATGAGCGCGGTGCCGCCCGCCATCAACAGAATGGTGAGCGAGAGCGCGGCCTTTCTTCCGACTTTATCGGCATACACGCCGAGCACGATACCGCCCACCGGCCGCATGAAAAAGCCCACGCCGAAGGTGGCGACGGCAAGCAGCAGCGAGCTCAGTTCATTGCCGGTCGGGAAGAACAGCCTGGCGATGATGACCGCGAAAAAACTGTACACCGTGAAGTCGAACCACTCCAGCCCGTTGCCGAGCACGGTGGCGATAATGGCGCGGCGCCGCTGCCGCGCGAGCGCGTCAACGGGTAATGCGACGTTGGATGAAAGCGTTCCTTGCATGGTCTCTGTCCTCATGTGGCTGCCTGTCGGGCGGTGATGCCGGCAACGCGCCACGGCGTGACCGAGCGGCGCTTTCGCATGCATCACGCCGATCGTAGAGAGACCTGATTTGTTTTCGAAACGAAAGATTCGCATGCATGCATGCGTGTAGCGCATGCGAAGCGGGTTCAGGCCGCGGCCCTGCCCTTCTGCTCCTCGGCCTGCTCGAACAACCAGCGCGTAAACCGGCGCGCCGCCTGGTTCTGCGAGCGGTCGTTCGGCGACACCACGTAGTAGCCGCCGCCGTGGCTCGCCGAAGCATGCGTCGCGCGCACCAATAGTCCTTCATCCAGACAGGCGTCGATCATATGACGCCAGCCGAGCACGACGCCTTGGCCGAGAATCGCCATCTGCACGAGTTGCGGATAGTGGTTGACGACGACCGCCCGCGGTGAAGCGGGCATCTGCACGTCGTTGAGGCGAAACCATTCGGACCACGCCATCCATTGGCGCTGACCGTCCTCCTGCATCAGCAGCGTTTCGCGCGCGAGGTCGGCGGGTTGCAGCGCGCGGCCGGCAAGATAGCCGGGCGAACAGACCGGATACACCTCTTCGTCGAAGATCCGGCGCGCGGTGAAGTGCGGTTCGGCGCGCTGGCGAATGTAGTACAGGCCCACATCGAACTCGGCGGGCGACAGCGACGCGAGCCCGTCGCGCACGATCATTCTGATCTTGACGTTCGGATGAGCGGCGCGAAACGCGCCCAGTCGCGGCGTGAGCCACAACACGGCGACCCCGGATGAACATGCGATCGTCAATTCCTGATCGCCGTAGCGCTTCATGACGTCGAGCGTGGCTTCGGAGCAGGTGGCGAGCAACCACTGCACGTGCTTCGCATAGCCCTCGCCAGCGATCGTCAGACGTAACGAGCGATGCTCGCGCACGAACAGCGAGCGGCCGAGAAAGTCTTCCAGTTGCGCGATCTGCCGGCTGATCGCGCTTTGCGTCAGATGCAGTTCGGCGGCGGCTTTGGTGAAACTGGCATGCCGTACCGCAGATTCGAACGCGACGAGGCATTGGAGCGGAGGTAGAGGGGTAATGCGCATGATGACCACACCCGAGTGACGATCGCACCATCATAGCGGGTCGAAACATGCGTCAAATCATGAGTTCGGGGAAGAGCCTCACTCCCAACATCCGTTCCGCAAGGCTTGTCACTCGCTACGCGGAACCGCCGATTTCTTCAAACGCTGCACGGCTTCATCGACGTCGGAATCGCTGTCGGTGTCGTAATCGATCGTGATCTTGCCTTCGCGCGTTCTCGTCACCCGAGTCCCAATCGCGCGCTCGACGTTGCGTTCGATGACCCCTGGGGTGTCGATCCGCGCCTGCGCCACGCGTGAAAGCCAGAACGGCCCGCGGTGCCGGGTATCGTCGAAGCCGAGGTCTTCCGCGCACGTGCCGCACGGCCGCATCGTGCCGCCAAGCAGTTGGGGATCGACGGCCGCACTGAAATTGTCCTGCACGTGGTGCTTGATCCGGCGCTCCGCGTGCAGATCGACGGTCTCGCCGCGATGGGTGAACTTTCGATCGGACACCTGGAGCCCGCCGTTCGACATCATCTTGTCCAGCACCTCTCCCGGCGTGCCGGGCAGCATGTTCGCGGAACCGATGCGAAGCGCCGCACGCAACTTTTCCACATGCCGCCGCTCCCTGCCGGCAAGCGGCGTATCGCTTCGGGCCAACGCTTCGGCCATTTCGCTCACATTGCCGCGCCCGAGTTGGTTCGCCAATTCTGTGTTCATCACGTTCAGGTTGGAGGAGACCACGAGTGTTTTTGCCGGCGCGTGGTAGTAGGACTGAATCTCTTTCGAGTCCGGAAATCTGGCCTTCAGAAGCGTCGATTGCCAGCGCAGCATTTGCCTTGCTCTGTCCGCTTCGTAGGAGCGCGGCTCGCTAATCTGCTCGGGATTATTCGCAAAGACCTTTTCGAGCCGGTTCGCTCGCCTCGCCTCCGAGTCCTCGCTCGTGGACCGGACGATCAAGACCTTGGCCGGCATCTTTCCCCGGGGCGGCAATGTCATCGTCTTCATGGCGGACTCCGCCACGGCGCTTACCGGCTCGCCGAGCGAAGCCGCGTGTAAGCGGTCGAGCTGTTTCTCGATGCCCGCCCTCAGGTATCCCTCGAAGTGCGTCAGCAACGCATGGACCGCCGCGCGTTCGCGCACGATTCCGCCTTCGCCGATCACCGCCGTGAACGTTTCGGGATGCAGGTTCGACTCGATCGCCGCGTCCCGGGGCGACATGGTCGGGTTGCCTCGCAGCGCGTTCATTGCCGCAACGATGCGGTCCAGATCGTCGCGCAAGACTGCCAGGAACTGCTCGGCGTCGACGAGCGGCAGCGGCAGCGCGGCGGCCTGCGTATGCAAACCGCGCGCGGCGAGCGCGGCGGCGAGCGCTTCGCGGTTCTGCCCATAGCCGGGCAAGCGCTGAACCGCGCCGACATCGCGAAGGCTGCCGTCGGCGGGCACGATATGCAGCGCCAGGCACGACGCGCCGACGCCGACGGCAGGGCCGATCTTCCATAGCTGCACCTTGCCCTCCGCGGGAATGGCGCGCAGCGCATCGGCGAGCAGCGCCGCCGTCATTTGCTGTATGGCGCCCTCGCCGGAGACAGGCAGGCTGTCCGCCGTCTGCACGTCGCCCAGATCCCTGAAGAGCTGTTGCAAGTCGTTCTGCACGTCGGCATAGTCGGCAAGGCGCGCCACCGCGGCAGCCGGCTTTTTCAACGCGCCGTCCACCACCGACAGCCAGCCCGCGATCGTGCTTTCCTTATGGCCGGTTCTCCGCGCGACGGTGCCGAGCGCGCCGGCGTTCTGGCCGCGCGTCGCGCCTCGCCTCACCCCGAGATCGACCAGCGTCTGGAGCATCGCTTTCAGCGCGTGCGCGTCCATTGCCCGCCGCCCGGCGCACGGCTGCGGCAGATCCTTCGTCGTGAAGCCGAGCGAGCGCGCGAGGACGTTGAGCCTGTCGCGAAACAACGGATAGTCCGGCATCTTGGCGAGGCGGTCCGGCAAGTTCCGGTACTGCCAAAAATTCGGATTCCGCCAGGACGTGACCGTTCCTTTCGGAAATGAATGCGCGTCGAGCGTGTCCTTGAGCGCGGCGCCTCTAGCCCGGTCCGACAGAATCGTGTAGACCATTGCCGCGGTCGCGCTTTGCCGCGATCGGCCAGCGGGTGCGGCGACCGCAGCGGCGTCCTGATGGTTTGCCGCCGGCATCGCACTCGCTAGCGCGACGTCCAGGGACGATGCAGCGGCTTGTTCACTTGTTCCACGAGGCAACGGCGTGGCCGGCAGATCCGCCCAACGCCAGTTCGCACCCCCGCGGCCCGCCTCGGCGCCCTCACCCGTTCGCGTTCGTTTGCCCGTGCGTTGCCACCCCGGCGACGGTTCATTCAACGCAGCGGACGACGGCGACGAATCGGGCGGCCTGCTCGCCGCGGCACGGCCACCGGTTTGCGACGACGACCCCTGCGCGAGCGATCGAGCGCGCCGCGCAGGCAGTGGGGCGAGCAATGGCGTACGCGCCGGCTCGGCACGCCGCGCCCTGCTGGACGAAGCGATCTTCTCCGGCCGCTCGTCGCTGGTCGTTGCGGCGGCTTTATTTGCGGGGGTGTTTCCGATACGCATGCCGAGACTCCGGAAAAACGGCCTCGGATGATGATTCATGAGCCGTGCCGGTCTATCTTCCGGGCCGCTGATCGGGCGGGTTTGCGCGGCGGCGAATTCTCAGCGCCGCCGGCGAACCACGGCGTGCCTGCTTGCGATCCTGATGGCGACGCGCGCGCCGCCCATCACACGGAGTTCACGGCACGAGCAGCCCAAGCACGACACGCGCGCCCATGCCCACGGCAACCACGACCGGCGGCCGGAACGTGTCGACGCCGCCCTGGTCGACGAGACGCGGCTGCGTGATATTGGCGGGCGTTGTCGTGGCGCCCCGAAGCGGCGCGTTGAGCCACGGAATCAGCCGATTCTGGCGGACCGTCGCGCCCAGCCCCCGGTTGGCGCGAAACAGATCGATATAGCTCTGGCGGTAACCGCTCGCGAACAGCAGATCGGCCACCGCTTTCGACAGGTCCGCCGCGCCGGCCGCGTAATGGCCGGAGGCGAACGCATGCGGAACGGCGGCAAGGTCGGCCAGCATGAACGGGCCCGCGCCGATCACCGCCGCCGCCCTCATGGCCTGCTCCTGCACGCGCATCACCGGCGAAGGCTTGCGAATCCGGCTGCCGTCGGGCAGCGTCGATGGATAAATCACCGCCTCACGATCGCCGAGGCCCTGCAACCACTGCACGAGCGCGGAACGGTCCGCGTTGCCGCGATAGAAGCCGCGCATGCGCGCGCCCTCCGCCTGGACTTCGTGATCGCGATCGAACCGCGCGCCGCGCGCGCCGAGCAGGTGCGCGGCCAGCGCGCTGCCGTTGTTGCCCCAGTGCACGGGAATGAAAGCCGCGGTCGCGAGATTCGAAAACGTCCGGCTCGCGTTCGACACGTTCAGAAGGCCGGCTTGCGGATCGAGCCAGATATTGGCGAAGACGCGCGGCCCAGCGGCATCGTTGATGCCGTAACTGGCGAGTCGCAGCACTTCGAGCGCGCGGCCGAGCGGACTCGTCAGCGCGAGCATCTGGTCCGACGCGCTTTCCAGTCGCCGGAACGCCTCGCCGTCCTCGGGATTGACGCGCAGCAGCTCGCTCGCAAAAGCGAGTTCGTCGCGCGCGCTTCGCGTCAGGCCGCGGCTGACGCCGCGCCACCCGCTGACCTGCCGCTGCACGACGTCGAGCGCCGCTCCGGTGGGCTCCTCGCTCGCGCGTTGCACGCGCACGGCGAGGCGGCTTTGCGCGATATCCGTCGCGCCGCCGACGGCTGCCCGATAGCCGAACATCGCGAGCGCCGCCTTGATCAGCACCGCCTGGCTCGCGAGGTAGCCGCCGTCCATGACGCCCCAGCGCAGGCTCGCGTACGTGCCGGTCGCGCCCGCGACGATCACGCCCGCGCTCTTGTACGCCGCGCGCCGGAGCTCTTTGCCGCTCATGCCGGTCAGCGTCGGATTGCCGTGGATTTCGCCGGGCTGCACGTCATAGCGCGCGTCGCGATTGACGGCGGTCTCATGAAACAGGCCGCCCTGAGGATTGATCACGGGGACGCCGCCCGACAGCATCTCCGTTGGAATGTGGCCGTTGCCGATGGCGGCGCGAAGCATGCGGGCAGGCGCGACGATGCGATATAGCACGGGCAGGCCGGGCGCGTTCCCGTCATCGGCGCGTTGAGCGAATTCTTCGTTGAAAAGCCGGGTGGCTTCGCCGCGCGCGCCCGTGATATCCGCCCAGATGCGCGTGTTGCCGGCAAGGCTCAAGCCCGCGCCGTGCGGGCCCAGGCTTTGCTGAAGCGGCACATCCGACGAAGCGAACGCGACCACGTCACGCCGCGGTCCGCTCCAGAAGCCGCCGTCGTCACTGCGCACAAGGCGTATGCGCTCACGCAGCGGCGTGCGCGGCGGCATGTAGCGCGGGCCGGCCTGGGTCAGGAAAAACCATTGCGCCTCCTCCACTTCGGTAATCCGATGCGGGCGCCTGCCGGTGCCGCCGCGCGCGAGCCGCAGCGCGCGATCCATCAGATCCTCCAGTTCCTCGGCCGTTGCCGGCCCGCTCGGCTCGGGCCGCGTCAGGTCCGCCGCCGCAGGGACGGTTTCGACGAGCCCGCGCTCGCCGCCCGCCACGGCGATCTCGGTGACCGGTGCGGACTCCGCGCCGGCGTTCGCACTGCGCGCGGCATCGGCGGCCGCCTGAGCGGCGGGCTGCGAGCGCACGAACAGTTCACGCAGACTCGCGTCCTGCGCCGCGGACAGCCCCTCGGGAAGACGCAGCAACTCGCGGCTGCGCGCGTTGCCAAAGAACCCGTCGTGGCCGGGAGGCTGGCTCGCGTAATGCGTTTGCAGCGCGGCGCGGCGCAGGGCGAACTCATCGGCGATTTCATCGGTTTCGAGCGGCACCTGGATCGTGTTCGCCGGATCGAGCGGGACCATGTCTCTGAGCGCGTACCACCCTTCCTCCACGGCTTCGACGACGGGTGGCGCGTTGCCGCCATGCGTCGCGGCGAATGCGCGCGCGGCCTCGTGAGCGATCCGGCTGGCCTTGTCGTGCGCGGGATGGATGCGTGGATCCGTCGAGGTCGTCAGGATCGCCGCATATTCGTGGTTCGCCAGTTTCTCCTCGAGCAGCTCGTTGATTTTCCGGCGATCCCACGAGGCCTTGATTCCGTAATCGACCGTGTTGCGTGCGACGCGAAACGGATTGAAATCAGGGTTGTCCATCACCGTCACGGTCAGGTTGGTGCTATTGCCGCCTAGTTCTTTCCAGAAACCCACCGTCTCTTTCACGCGGATGCGTCCATAGGCTTGCGGATCGGTTTCCTCCTTCCCGGTCGCGTCGTATTTCGGCTCGGGAATGCCCTTGCTCGACAGGCTGAACATGGTGCCGCCGTTGCCCTTCGTCAGATACACGACGTCGACGTGAATGCCCTGCGCCAGCAGCCGTCTGAGCGAGCCGGAAAACAGCGACTCGTCATCGGGATGCGCGAGGACGACCAGCACCCGCTTCGGGTCCGGGCGTTCTTCCGGCGACGGCAGGCGCGCACTCTCCGCGGTTGCGGCAGGGTGGTCACTCGCCGCTTGAGCGCCGGCTTGCGCGCGATGAGGCAATACATTCGGGAGAGCCGCCGGTCGCGATGCGCGGGGCGGCGGCGCATCGCTGTCGTTGTCGTTGTTGCTGTTTTGCCGGAAGCGCACGGTCGCGGAACGTTGCGCGTGCGCGTCGGAAAAATACGGCGCGAGAAACTCGTGCGCGGCGCGGGTCGGGCGTGGAATGGGCACCGCGGGCGGATCGAAAGAAGAAGAAGAAGAAGAAGAAGAAGGTTCCGTGCCGGCGGGAACGGACGGTTGAGCGTCGGGGCCGCGAACAGTCGACATATCGGTCCTCGCAAGGTTCGCGGACGACGCCTGTCGAAGCCGCGCGGCAGGCTCGCACGGCGTGGATGTCGCCCGCCGCATGAACGGGATTCAGCGTGTTGCCCTGGTTCCGTCTCCACCATTGCGCTCGGGGCTGTCGTGGCTGCCCTGAATTCGCGCGGTCCGCGCAACACTCTATGCTCCGAGCGTATCGAGTGGATGGCGCGATACCGCGTTGCGACCGAAGGCATCGATGTGCATGCGAACGTCGCCAGAATTCAGAGCAACGCCCAATCCGCCGTGTCAGCTCGATCCGCGTTTTAGCCGGCTCAATCGCTCTCGTAACGTCGGAACAGGCGTGATCGCGGATGGACGCGGCGCATGCGCTGAAGAGGGGGCAGCCTTAGCCGGCTTGACGTCGGGTTTTGCGCCTGAATTCGCCGAATCGTTATCGGGCAGTGCGTCGAGTTGCGGCGATGCGCTTCGCGCGGTAGGCGTCACCTGCCCGCCTGCGGTGCCGGAATCCCCGTCTCTTTTCTTCGCGTCTTTCGCGACTGCGTCAACGTATTGCATCGCGGGCAGCATGCTCGTCAGTTTGTGCGGTATCCAACTCATCTCGTGACCTCTCCTGTTTTCGTATCGGGACGCCTATGGAACCCGAAAACGGGAACCGCGGCTGACGCTGAACGAAGACGTCGTCGATCGAACGAAGAACAGGCGAGGCCCGACGTCGCAATGGGAGACACCGCGCTCGCAAGAGCACTGGGGACGATTCATGGGCTGTGCCGGCCTATCTTCCCGCCCGCTGATCGGGCGGGTTTGCGCGGCGGCGAATTCTCAGCGCCGCCAGCGAACCACGGCATGCTTGCAATGCGTTCTCTTACACCAACGCCTTGCTGGATTCCGCGTCAGCCGCCGAGTTCTTTCGCTGAAAAAAAGCGGGGATTTTATGACCCAATGCGATGCACGGCTTCTCAAGCAAAAACCACGATAGAACCGCAAGAAGAAGCGCGCATACAAACGTCATCGCCTGATTGCCATGTATTCCCGACTTCGGAAATAGATTGGCGAAAGTATTCTGGATCGGCCATCCGAATACGTAGACGCCGTATGAGAAATCACCAGGCAGCCGAATCGCTTTCACGACGCGAAGCGACATGACCCATAGGGCTGTCATGAGAAAGGCGAGGCAGAACGCGTATTCGAACGCGGGACCATGTCTCACCGCGAACGCGATGAGCGCGACGCCGATGCAAAGCCGCCCGTCTATCCGCACGCGATCCTTGTAGAGTGCGAGCAGCGCGCCAAATGCAAAAAATGCCGGGAGGCGTCCACCCGCATTGACGTTGGACAAACCTATCGCGGTGATGCTTTCCGGCCGGATCAGGCAGACGGCGATCACCGTCACAAGCACTGCGGCGGCTATCGGCTTATAGCGAAACAGGCCGCACATGCCGGCGCCGAGCAGTAGCGCGTACAGCATCAGTTCGTATTTGATGGTCCAGATCGAACCGTTTGCATGCGGATATAACGCGTGATCGAACACGCCCGGCAACAGGTATTCGTTGTAGGGATGCAAGAGCACATGGACGAGTTCGGCCCGGTGATGGAAGTAATCCGACGTCGACAGCGACGTGAGCGCCGGCCCCATCACGACGATCGTCGCCACGGACGCGGCGATCAACAGCGGGAAAATACGGAAAATGCGGGCCGAGGCGAAACGAATTGCACTCGGCTTTGAAAGCCAGCTATTGGTAACGAGGATGCCGCTCAGAAAGAAAAAGAACTTGACCGCGAGCGAGCCGGAATAATCGAAGCCCAGCAGATTTTGAATGGGATCGTCGACGCCCGGAACGGGAACCAGCCTGTATCCGTGGCCCCAGATGACGGCGGCCGCGGCGATCAATCGAAGCAGGTCGGCGTTGTTATTGCCACGGCGAAGCAATTGGTCAAGCGTCATGATCCGTATCTTCCCGGTGCCGACCGCACGTTAGCGCGTTGAAAAGAAAAACGGGCCAGGAGGCCCGTTTTCATTGATGTGATGTCCTGGCGGAGAGACGGGGATTCGAACCCCGGATAGGCTATTAACCTATACACGCTTTCCAGGCGTGCGACTTAAACCGCTCATCCATCTCTCCGGCGGGGAGCCGAATTATAGCAAACTTCACGCCCCGCGCCACGCCTCTCCGGAAAGCCGGTCAAGGATGCCGGATGTAATCCACCAGCGCCCGCGTATACGCATCCGGTTTCCGATCCACCAGACTCACGCCGATCGCCACCAGGAAGCCAGCCGGCACGCCGAACACGCCCGAACTGATCGGCTCGATGCCGAACCATCGCGCGCCCGCGAAACCCGTCAACTGCGTGAAGAACGGGTACGTCGAGACGATGTAATAGATGCACACCACCAGCCCCGCCACCATGCCCGCCACCGCGCCAAGCCGCGTGGTGCGCTTCCAGAAGACCCCCAGCACCAGCACCGGAAAGAGGCTCGAGGCCGCCAGCGAAAACGCCGCGCCCACCAGAAACAGAATGTTCCCCGTATTGAGCGACGCCACATACGACGCGAACAGCGCCACCCCCAACAGCAGAATCTTTGAAATCGTCACGCGCCGCTGACTCGATGCGCCAGGATCGACCATGTGGTAATACACGTCGTGCGATAGCGCATTGGCGATCGTCAGCAGCAAGCCGTCCGCGGTCGAGAGCGCCGCGGCCAGCGCGCCCGCGGCGATCAGCCCGGACATCACATACGGCAGCCCCGCGATTTCAGGCGCGGCGAGCACGACCATATCCGGCTGCATCTGAATCTCGCTCCAGCGCACGATGCCGTCGCCGTTCGTATCGGCGAGACTGATCAGGCTCGGCTCGACCTTGCGCCATTGCGTGACCCACTGCGGCAGATCGGCAAAGTGATGGCCGACCAGGTTGGTCAATATCTCGTACTTGATCAGCACGGCCAGCACGGGCACGGTCAGGTAAAACAGCGCGACGAAGAACAGCGTCCAGCCGACCGAGCGTCGCGCGGACGCCACCGAGGTCGTCGTGTTGTAGCGCGTGAGGATATGCGGGAGGCTCGCCGTGCCGAGCGACAGGCACAGCAGCAGCGAAAGAAAATTGCGCTCGTGCGTGCGCCGCTCGTCGGCGCTCGCGCTGGGAAACGGTTCATGCATCGGCACCGGCGCGGCCGCGCGCATCAGCATTTCGTCGCGGCGCTGACTCCACACGACCTGCGCGGCGGCGGCATCGCGGGGAAAACGTTCGAGCGCCCTTTCGCGCTCCTTGATCTCGCGCAGCGGACCGTTGCGGCGGCGCAAGTCCGCGACTTCCTGCACGAGACGCTGCTTCTCGTCGACGAACGATTGCGGCAAGGTATCGAGCCGCACCTGCATCAGCGCGGCGCGCCGCCGGTAATCGTCGCGTACGGTCTGTTCGAGCGGCGCGTCGCGCACCTGTTTCTCGAGACCTTCCACGCGCTGCATCAAGTGTCCGTAGTTGAATTGCGGGAACCAGCCGAGGCCCTCCTTGTGCGCGATCATCGACACGGGAATCAGGATCGCCGCGATCAGGATGATGTATTGTGCGACCTGGGTCCACGTCACCGCCCGCATGCCGCCGAGAAACGAGCACACCAGAATGCCGGCGAGTCCACAGAAAATGCCGACTGTGAAATCCACGCCGATAAAGCGCGTCGCGATCAATCCGACGCCCTGGAGCTGCGCGACCAGATAGACGAACGAGCACAGGATCGCCGCCAACGCGGCGAGGCCGCGCACCGCGTTGCTCGAAAAGCGCGTGCCGAGGAAATCGGGAATCGTGTAGCGCGCGAGCTTGCGCACGTACGGCGCGAGCAGGAACGCGACGAGGCAATAGCCGCCGGTCCAGCCCATCACATACGCGAGACCGTCGTAGCCGGTCGCATAGATCGAACCGGCGAGACCGATGAACGAGGCGGCCGAGAGCCAGTCGGCGGCCGTCGCCATGCCGTTGAAGGCGGACGGCACGCGCCGCCCCGCGACGTAGTATTCGACGAGGTCGGACGTGCGCGACAGCAAGCCGATCACCGCGTACACCGCGATCGGCACGAACAGGAACACATAGCCGATCCACACGCCGGGGCCGGTGCTGCGCTCGATGCGCCACATCACATAGATGAATAGCAGGAAGCCGAGCGTATAGAACGCGTAGGAGCGGATCAGCCGGTTCGCGAGCTTCATCGGCTCGGTATCCGGGCGTCGGCGCCGGGACGAACGTCGGCATCGGCGCTGGCACGAACATCCGCGTCGAATGCGCGTTGCAGACGGCGGTCGGCACGCTGCATCAGCACGATATACACGCCGATGAGCGCCAGGTAGATCAGAATCGCCCCTTGCGCGCCGAAGTAAAAAGGCAGCCTGAAGCCATCGACGCGCAGATGCGCCAACGCCGGCGCAACCAGCGGCAACACGAACGACACCGTGAAGCCCAGCGTCATCAATGTCGCAATCAACGCGAGATTGAAGCGCCAATAGCTTTGATGCGCGCGCGCCATCACCGCCGAGACCGTGGGCGGTTCGGGCGCGGGATTCAGCGGAACATGAGAGGAGTGGTGCGGCGCGGCCATGCGCCTATGTATCAAAAAGCCACCGGGCAGGCAATCGGGATTGTCCGCGCGGTGGCTTTAACGGCCTGATTCAAGCGGTCGGCGCCTGGGGCAAGAGCAAGGGCGCTTAGTCCTGTACGCCCTCGCCCGAAGCCCCGGCAAACCCAAGCTCAGAGCGACTCGCCGAGCTGATCGAGAATCGCCGGGTTCTCCAGCGTGGACACATCCTGGGTGATGGCCTCGCCTTTCGCAAGCGAGCGCAGCAGGCGGCGCATGATCTTGCCCGAACGCGTCTTCGGCAGATTCTCGCCGAAGCGGATGTCCTTGGGCTTGGCGATCGGACCGATCTCCTTGCCGACCCAGTTGCGCAGTTCGTTGGCGAGCTTCACCGCTTCCTCGCCTTCCGGACGTGCGCGCTTGAGCACGACGAATGCGCACACGGCTTCGCCGGTCGTCGCATCGGGACGGCCCACCACGGCCGCTTCAGCCACCAGCGGATTGGACACCAGCGCCGATTCGATCTCCATCGTGCCGAGACGGTGGCCCGACACGTTGAGCACGTCGTCGATGCGGCCCATGATCGTGAAGTAGCCGGTTTCCTTGTCGCGCACCGCGCCGTCGCCGGCGAGATACAGCGTGCCGCCCAGTTCCTCGGGGAAGTAGCTCTTCTTGTAGCGGTCCGGATCGCCCCACACGTTGCGCAGCATCGACGGCCACGGACGCTTCACCACCAGAATGCCGCCCTGCCCGTTCGGCACGTCCTGGCCGGTCTCGTCGACGACCGCCGCCATGATGCCCGGCAGCGGCAGCGTGCACGAACCCGGCACGAGCGGCGTGGCGCCCGGCAGCGGCGTGATCATGTGGCCGCCGGTTTCGGTCTGCCACCACGTATCGACGATCGGGCAGCGCCCGCCGCCGACGTTCTCGTGATACCACACCCACGCCTCGGGATTGATCGGCTCGCCGACCGTGCCGATGATGCGCAGCGACGACAGGTCATAGCTCTTCGGATGCACTTTCTCGTCGGCTTCGGCGGCCTTGATCAGCGAGCGGATCGCGGTGGGCGCGGTATAGAACAGCGAGACCTTGTGCCTGGCGATCATGTCCCAGAAGCGGCCGGCGTTCGGATAAGTGGGCACGCCTTCGAACACGACCTGGGTGCCGCCGAGCGTCAACGGACCATACGTGATGTAGCTATGGCCGGTGATCCAGCCGATGTCGGCGGTGCACCAGAACACGTCCGTGGACTTCCAGTCGAAGGTCCACTTCATGGTCTGCGCGGCCCACAGCAGATAGCCGCCGGTGCTGTGCTGCACGCCCTTGGGTTTGCCCGTCGAGCCGGAGGTGTAGAGAATGAAGAGCGGATGCTCGGCGCCGACCCACTCGGGCGGGCATTGATCGGATTCGGCTTGCGCGATCTCGTGCATCCACAAATCGCGGCCTTCGTTCCATGCGATCTTGCCGCCGGTGCGCTTGTACACGATCACGCTCTTGACCGCTTCGCAGCCGCCCATCGCGAGGGCTTCGTCGGCGATGTTCTTGAGCGGCAAGGCTTTGCCGCCGCGCATCTGTTCATCGGACGTGATGAGCGCGACGGCGCCCACGTCGACCAGCCGCTCGTTCAGCGACTTCGACGAGAAGCCGCCGAACACGACCGAGTGCGTGGCGCCGATGCGCGCGCAAGCCTGCATCGCGACGATGCCTTCGATCGACATGGGGATGTAGATCACGACACGGTCACCCTTCTTCACGCCGCGCTTTTTCAACGCGTTCGCAAAGCGCGATACGCGTTGCAGCAGTTCCTGATAGGTGATGTTGGTGACGGTGCCGTCGTCGGCTTCGAAAATGATCGCGACGCGCTCACCATTGCCGGCTTCGACGTGACGGTCGAGGCTGTTATACGACGCATTCAGCTGGCCGTCTTCGAACCATGTATAGAACGGCGCGTTCGACTCGTCGAGCACCTTGGTGAAAGGCGTGTTCCAGCTTAGCGTCTCGCGAGCGAGGCGCCCCCAGAAACCTTCGTAATCGCGTTCCGCTTCGGCGGCGAGCGCCCGGTACGCGTCCATGCCGGAGACGGCCGCACCAGCCGCGGCTTCAGCGGAGGGCGGGAAAACACGGCGTTCCTGAAGAACCGATTCAATCGCAGACATCGACAACCCCTTGGTGAAGATGAAACGTAAAACCTGTGCCGGCGCGCCGTTGGCACGCCCTGTCATGTCGACGCCGCGCTCAGGGACCGATGCGCGGCGCGCTGTCTCCAACCCTCGCGCGCCGATCGACGATCGCCGCGCCGCGGTCCGTTGCCGGCATCGTCATTCATGTGGCAACACCACATGAATGCGTGCGACGCGCGTCCCGCTCTCGTGCTCAAACATAAACGCTGCAACTTACCGGCCACTTACGCGAGGCGCGCCGGCTTGCCCGCGAAAACCCTTAGACGGTTCGCACGGCGCATTCAATGCAGCCCAACGGATGCGCAACGCATGCTACGCGTCAGGCCGCATTCATGCGCTCGAACCCGCAAGGACGAGCACGCCATCACGCTCGCCCGCGCGGCCTCTCACAATCCTAACTGAACTAACCGCTCCGACTCCAGCTTGAATCGCGATTCCTGGCTTCGCATGACCTCGGCGGCAATTCGGAATCGGCAAATAGCGCGTCGAGTTTGTCCGCGTCGCTTTGTTCGCGCCGCCGCGCTTCATGATAGCGATGGCCGTAGTGTGCTGTAGTGTGGCCGCTGTCGCGCATGGCAAAGCTGCGCCAGGTCAAGCGCGATGAATGGCTCGATCTGTTTCCGCAGGCGCGGGCCACTATCCTCGGGTTTACGCTAGCGATGCTGAGCGGCGTGCGGCACGCTAGTAGCGCCGCGAATGCCCGCGGCGATCCGCGGCATCGTTTTCCCCGGCAAGCAGCCCGCGCTCGCGCATGACATCCCGCTCGTCTGCGGTATCGCCGGCATCGGCCTGGCGAGCCTGAATGGCAAGCGGCGCCCCGCCCTCCGCAATGCAGCAAATTCAGCCGACGCTGTACAATAGCGCGCCTGACGCGAGCTTCATCGGCCCGCCGGGGCCGCGCCGCGCCGTCTATCCCTGGTTTGCCTGCCTGATTCGGGCGCGTGGTTCGCGCGACGGGTCGGCGCCCTGGTCCGTGTTCCGTCACCTGCGTTTCATCCGACTCTTGCCTATGTCCGCTTCGCGACCCGACTCCGCCTTTCAGCGCCGCCGCATGGCGCCGCTCCCCGCCGTCATCTTCATGAGCCGCTGGCTGCAGGTGCCGCTCTATCTGGGCCTGATCGTGGCCCAGGGCGTCTACGTCGTGCTCTTTCTGAAGGAAGTCTGGCATCTCGTCTCGGCGTCGTTGACGCTCGACGAAACCAACATCATGCTGGTCGTGCTCGGCCTCATCGACGTGGTGATGATCTCGAACCTGCTGATCATGGTGATCGTCGGCGGGTATGAAACCTTCGTGTCGCGCCTGGGCGTCGAGGGTCATCCCGACGAGCCGGAATGGCTCGATCACGTGAACGCCGGCGTGCTGAAGGTGAAGCTGTCGATGGCGCTGATCAGCATCTCGTCGATCCATCTGTTGAAGACCTTCATCAGCCCCGACCAGAATACGACGCACGCGATCATGTGGCAGGTGATCATTCACGTCGCGTTCCTCGTCTCGGCGCTCGTCATGGCATTCGTCGACCGCCTGACCACGCATACGCATCCCAAGCATTTTCAGGAACCCGTGGCGCTGCACGCCGTGGGTTCGACCGGTTCCACTCCCATGAAAGCGCACGACTGACCGCACTGCCCTGCGAACAGAAAAAAGCGCACCGTCCCCCACTGAGCTAGCCATGACCGTCATCAAACAGGAAGATCTGATTCAGAGCATTGCCGATTCGCTTCAGTACATCAGCTACTACCATCCGCTCGACTACATCCAGGCCTTGGGCCGCGCGTACGAACTCGAGCAGAGCCCGGCCGCGAAAGACGCGATCGCGCAGATTCTCACCAACAGCCGCATGTGCGCGGAAGGCAAGCGCCCGATCTGCCAGGACACCGGCATCGTCACGGTATTCGTGAAGGTCGGCATGGACGTGCGTTGGGACGGCGCGACGATGGGCGTCACCGACATGATCAACGAAGGCGTGCGCCGCGGTTATCTGAACCCGGACAACGTGCTGCGCGCGTCGATCGTCAGTCCGCCGGAAGGCGCGCGTAAGAACACGAAAGACAACACGCCGGCCGTGATCCACTACGAGATCGTGCCGGGCGATAAAGTCGACGTGCAGGTCGCGGCCAAGGGCGGCGGCTCCGAGAACAAGTCGAAGTTCGCGATGCTGAATCCGTCGGACTCGATCGTCGACTGGATCCTCAAGACCGTGCCGACGATGGGCGCGGGCTGGTGCCCGCCGGGCATGCTCGGCATCGGCATCGGCGGCACCGCCGAAAAGGCGATGGTGATGGCGAAGGAATCGCTGACGGATCCGATCGACATTCAGGACGTGATCGCACGCGGCCCGAAAGACTGGATCGAGGAACTGCGCGTGGAACTGCACGAGAAGGTCAACGCGCTCGGCATCGGCGCGCAAGGTCTCGGCGGTCTCGCCACTGTGCTCGACGTGAAGATCATGGCCGCGCCGACGCACGCCGCGTCCAAGCCGATCGCGATCATCCCGAACTGCGCGGCCACGCGTCACGCGCACTTCACGCTCGACGGCTCGGGCGTCGCGAAGCTCGAAGCGCCGTCGCTCGACGCATGGCCGAAAGTGCAGTGGGAACCGAATACGGAAACCAGCAAGCGGGTCGACCTGAACACGCTGACGCCGGAAGAAGTCGCGGGCTGGAAGCCTGGCCAGACGCTGCTGTTGTCGGGCAAGATGCTGACGGGCCGCGACGCGGCGCACAAGCGCATCGCCGACATGCTGGCCAAGGGCGAAAAGCTGCCGGTCGACTTCACCAACCGCGTGATCTACTACGTCGGCCCGGTCGATCCGGTGCGCGACGAAGCAGTCGGCCCGGCGGGTCCGACCACCGCCACGCGCATGGACAAGTTCACCGAGACGATGTTGTCGCAAACCGGCCTGATTTCGATGATCGGCAAGGCGGAGCGCGGCCCGGTCGCCATCGAGGCGATCAAGAAGCACAAGGCCGCGTATCTGATGGCCGTGGGCGGCGCCGCGTATCTCGTGTCGAAGGCGATTCGCAGCGCCAAGGTCCTCGCATTCGAAGACCTCGGCATGGAAGCGATCTACGAATTCGACGTGCAGGACATGCCGGTGACGGTCGCCGTCGATTCGAACGGCACCTCCGTGCACCAGACCGGCCCGAAGGAATGGCAGGCGAAGATCGGCAAGATTCCGGTCGCGACGGTTTGATTCGCCTGTAGCGCCTGTCATGTTTTTGAAAAAGCCGGGGCTCGCAGTCCCGGCTTTTTCATTGCCGCGCGAGGCGGGACGCGTGATGCCGGGGACAATGTCAAAAGATGCTTCTGTTCCCTTGGCTTTTTCAGGCGTGGCGTTTATTGTTGTTGGAAATTCAAAGTCCCCATAAGGAATCACCATGCAAGGCGACAAGAAAGTCATCGAGTATCTGAATGCTCAACTGAAAAACGAGCTCACCGCCATCAATCAGTACTTCCTGCATGCGCGGATGTACAAGCACTGGGGCCTCGATAAGCTCGGCAAGCATGAATACGACGAATCCATCGGTGAAATGAAACACGCCGACTGGCTCATCGAACGTATTTTCATGCTCGACGGCCTGCCGAATCTGCAAGACCTGCACAAGCTGCTGATCGGCGAGGAGACCAAGGAAATCCTCGAATGCGATTTGAAGCTCGAGCAGATTTCACAGTCCACGTGTAAGGAAGCGATCGCCTATTGCGAATCGGTTCGCGATTTCATCTCGCGCGAAATCTTCACCAAGATTCTCGACGACACGGAAGAACATATCGACTGGCTAGAAACGCAACTGGATCTGATCGACAAGGTCGGCATTCAAAACTATCAGCAAACCGGCATGGGTTCGATCGAGTCCTGATCGAACCAAGCTGAACCAGCGCGCGCGTCGGCTCGTGAGACCGTTCATGCGAGTGAACCTGCGCCGCGCGGGCGATATACTTGCGCACTTCCCCGTTCTCTCGAGTCTCACTTGACCGCCGTGCCACGCGTGTCCTCTTCGCCTATGTCCGCGGAATCAACGTCTCCGAATGCTTCGGCTAGCGTTTCCAATGCCGGCTCACACGCGCCGGTCGGCATTTTCGATTCGGGTCTGGGTGGTTTGTCTGTGTTGCGGGCGGTTCGCGCCCAACTGCCCGACGAGGCGATTCTGTATGCCGCCGACTCGCTCTACGCACCCTACGGCGAGCGCGACGACGATTTCATCGCCGACCGTACCCTCGCGATCGGCGAATGGCTCGTCAAGCAAGGCGCGAAAGCCTTGGTGGTTGCCTGTAATACGGCGACCGCGCAGTCGATCGCGCTGGTGCGCGAAAAGCTGCCGATTCCCCTGGTGGGCGTCGAACCGGGCGTCAAGCCGGCCGCGCTGCAGTCCAAAACCCGCGTCGCCGGCGTGCTCGCCACGCAAGTGACATTGCGTAGCGCGCGCTTCCAGGCGCTGCTCGAACGCTACGCTTCCGATTGCCGTTTTCTCTGCCAGCCGGGCCACGGGCTCGTGCAGGCGGTGGAGCGCTGCGATGTCGGGTCCGACGAATTGCGCGCGCTCTTGCGCGGCTACCTGCAGCCCATGCTCGACGCCGGCGCCGATACGCTGGTGCTCGGCTGCACCCACTATCCGTTTCTCGATGCGGCGATCCGCGACATCGTCGGTGACCGGCTGATGCTGATCGACACGAGCGTCGCTATCGCGCGCCAATTGGAACGCGTGCTGGAACAGCATGGCCTGCGCGCTCCGCCGCAAGGCGCTGGATCGGTTCCGCCCCGTTTTTATTCGACCGGCGACGGTACCCATCAACAACAACTCGCCGCCACGCTGCTGCATATCGACACAACGGTCGAACAGGTGTCGATCCCCTCGCCCCGTACGGCAGCGCCAGATTCCCAAGCCGCCTGAACGTCGCTAGTGCGCCGAGGCGCGCCACGCGGCTCACCTCGGCATTTTGAGCGGATTCGGACGTTTTTCCGTCCTTGGACCATTCACGCCGCATAGCGCCCTCCGACGCGAAACCCTTCTAACAATCTGGTTTTGTTACAAAAAAACGCGCAGGGTGCTTGCCAAATGGGCCGAACAAAATGATAATAATTCGCATTAACGTTAGCTATGACGCCCACCATGATTGTCTGTGTCTGCAAGTCTGTTTCTGACCGAACGATCCGTGCTTCGATCGCGGAAGGCGTCGATTCATTCGACGAACTGCAGTTCGAGTTAGGCGTCGCTTCGTGCTGTGGCAAATGCGCCGATTCCGTCCGTGACGTCATGATGCAAAGCGGCGTGTGCGCAAGCCGCTGCGGCGTGGAGCACCATTCGCAGGCGGTCCCGCTGACGTTTTACGAACGCAAGGCGGCCTGAGTCGAGATTGCGAGGCGCGGCCCGAGCCGCGCCTTGCTGCTTCGCCCGTTTCGTTGGTGCTTTTCCCCTTAACCCACTGCCGTCAGCAAGCCAGTATCCGTACCAGCCAGCTACCCCGCTCACCATCAAATGGAGTTCGAGATGGAATTGCTGATTGGTTTCGTGACTACCTTGTTCATTTCGCTGCTGATCTTCCGAACATGACGATGTCTTGTCTGAGGCGCTGTACCGACAGCGCGCCGCCACGCTAACATGCAGGCCTCGCATACCGTTTCAGCCGGCGCCTCGCCGGCATCACCCAACCGAATGAATTCCCGCGTCCTGACCGCGACCGCCATGGTTGCGGCGATTCACGTCGCTCTGCTTGCCGTCGTGCTGACGCTGCGCCATGACCCCGTCGTGCAGCCGCAACTCGAATCGCGCGTCATGACCGCGCAATTGCTGCCACCGGCACCGGTCGCCGCGCCCGTCGCGGTTCAATCGGTGGCCCCGCCGCCGCCCACGCCCACGCCGCCCGTGCGCACGAAGCCGAAGGTCCAGCCGAAACCGACGCCAACGCCCAAGCCGGCGCCTACACCGTTGCCGCAGGCCGCCACGCCATCGCCCACGCCTGTCGCGGCTGCCGATCCGACGCCGCCCGCGCCCCCGGCACCCGCCGCGCCGCCCGCTCAGGCCGCGCCGGCAATCTCGCGCCAGACGATGGAAATCACCGCGCCGAAGAACGTCTCGCACCTCGACTGCAACATCGCCAAGCCCGACTATCCATCGCTCTCGAAGCGCCGCGGCGAAACGGGCACCGCGTATGTGAAGTTCGTGGTCGGCCTGACCGGCAAGCTCGAAAACATCGAACTGAAAAAGAGCAGCGGCTTCAGCCGTCTCGACGACGCCGCGCTCGCCGCCGTGCACGCGAGCGCCTGCAAGCCTTATCTCGAGAACGGCCAGCCAATTCGCGCTGCGTACACTCAGCCTTACGACTTCAATCTGAACGATTGAAGCAGATTTCAAAAAAGGAATGGCAATGCAAAACTACGGATTGGCGCACGTGTGGGCGCAAGGGGATTTCGTGACGCGCGGCATCGCGCTCGCGCTGTTGATCATGTCGGTGCTGTCGTGGAGCGTGATCGTCATCAAGGGCTGGAACGTGATGCGTCTGAACCGTCTCACGAAGAACGCCGAGCAGGCGTTCTGGCACTCGGACGATCTCGCCGACGGCGTGAAGAAGCTCGGCGCCGGTTCGTCGACGCCGCAGGACAATCCGTTCCTCGCGCTGGCGCTGTCGGGCCAGGAGGCAGCCGACCACCATCATCAAACGCAGCCGCATCTGCACGATCGCATGGACGTGTCGGACTGGGTCACGCGCTGCCTGAAAGACACGATGGATGAAAGCGTCGCGCGCATGCAAAGCGGTCTCGCGATTCTCGCTTCCATCGGCAGCACGGCGCCGTTCGTCGGCCTGTTCGGCACGGTGTGGGGTATCTATCACGCGCTGCTGGCGATCGGCGCGAGCGGCCAGTCGTCGATCGATCAGGTGGCGGGGCCGGTCGGCGAAGCGCTCATCATGACCGCATTCGGTCTGTTCGTCGCGATTCCGGCGGTGCTCGGCTACAACGCCTTGACGCGTGCCAACAAGGCGATCGTCGCCAAGCTGAGCCGCTTCGCACACGGCCTGCACGCATTCTTCGTGACGGGCGCGCGCCTGTCGTCGTCGCGACGTGGCGACGGTCTGCGCCTCGCCACGCGCGCCAACTGATCGACGAGGCATTCCGATGGCAATGAGCCCTTTCGCCGGCGACGATGACGACGGCTTGATGAATGAAATCAACATGACGCCGCTCGTCGACGTGATGCTGGTTCTCCTGATCGTGTTCATGGTGACGATTCCGGTGATCCGTCACGCGGTCAAAATCGATCTGCCGCATGCCAGCAGTCAGAAGGAAGACACCAAGCCCGCACAGGTAACGGTCGCCGTCGACGCGGACGGCAATGTGTTGTGGAACGACAGGAAGGTCGACGACGCGGCGTTGCGCGTGAAAATTGCAGAGGCCGCGCAAGCGAACCCGCAACCTGAACTCCATCTGGATGCGGATCGTAAAGTGCCGTATGAGAAAGTGGCCGAAGTGATGTCGGCGGCGCAAGCCGGCGGCCTCACCAAGATTGGTTTCGTTACGCAGCCGAAAGGAAAGTAAGCGAGGAAGTAGCGCTCACCTTGCAGAAAATCCCTTAAAACAGGGGCTAAAAGTAAAAGGCCTTCATCGTCAGATGAAGGCCTTTTTTTGTGCGCACTCGGCGCCTTCGGGCGGCGGGATCATTTGCCATTAGTCGAGGACCGATAGCTCGAATCATCGCATGCGACAGCCGTGTTCAACACGGACAGCGCGGTCAGCCCTATCAGGCCCGCTATGATAGCGGCCATGAGTTTCCGCATAAGAGACTCCTTAGCGAAGGGATTTCACTATAGGCCTGTGACCGCAAGCGTTCAAGCAAAGCGCCATTGAAAGTACTCATGACAAGCCGCGCTTAAATGCTAAAAGCGATGCTCGAAGGCTTAGCGGGCTATGAGGTAACCGCGAGCGCCGGCTGTGCCGCGGCGTTTTTCTCCTCTCTTACCGGACACTCACCCGTGACGTGCTTGCCGTCGTCCGGATCGAGCATCTCGACCAGATAATCGACAAAAGCACGCACGGCCGGCACCATCCCCTGCCGCGAGACGAATACCGCGTACAACTGCGGCGTCGGGAAAGTCCAGCCCGGCATCACGGGCGACAATTGCCCCGCACGCAACGATGCGCCGTACATCATCTCCGGCAGCGCGGCGATGCCGACGCCGGCCAGCACCGCCTCACGTATCGTCATCAGATCGGCGGTCACGAGACGCGGCTCGTGTTCATGCGCATGACGTGTGCCGTCCGGCGCGATCAGGTTGTAGACGTGGCGTCCGTCGCCGGTCGGCACGTCGAGGGTTTCAAAACGATTGAGATCGGCCGGCAACAGCGGCGGCGCATTCTGCTGCAACAGGCTCGGGGCGCCCACCAGCATCTGCTGCGTACGCCACAACGGCCGCACCACGATGTTCGCGCTTTCCGGCGGATCGGAACGCACGCGCAGCGCGACATCGATCGAATCCTCGAACAGGTCGATCACGCGGTTCGTCACTCGCATCACCACGCGTACTTCCGGAAAGCGGTGCATGAATTCGGGCAGGATTTGCGACAGGATGGTCTGCGAAACCGTGACCGGCACGCTCACCCGCACCGTGCCGCGCGGCGACGAGCGCAATTGCTGCACGACGTTGACGGCTGCTTGCGCCTCGCTCAGCATCGCCTGACAGTGCTGATAGAAGAGCTGGCCGGCTTCGGTCAGCGCCAGCTTGCGTGTGGAACGCTGTAACAGACGCACGCCCAACGACGCCTCAAGTTCGGTCAGCCGGCGCGATAGGCGTGACTTGGAGATCCCCAGCACGCGCTCGGCGGCGGAAAAACCACCGTGTTCGACGACCTGGGAGAAGTACATCAGGTCATTCAGGTTGTGTGAATCGATCTTCATCTCATCGTTCCATTAATAGAACAATCAATTGCATGACGGCGGCTGGCACCCCTAAAAACGGTCCCTATAATAGCTCCATGTTTCAAAAATAGCGCTATTCCCATTTTTCGAGGTGACATTTGATGAGCACGACACGCACGATCGAACGGACGTATCCGGCCGTTCGCACGACCGAGGGCGGGGGCTTCATCGTCCACCGTCCGTTCCCGACCCGCATGCTGATGGATTTCGATCCGTTCCTGCTGCTCGACGAAATGGGGCCGATCGATTACGCGCCGGGCGAAGCCAAGGGGGCGCCGGACCATCCGCACCGCGGCTTCGAGACGGTCACTTATGTGCTGGAGGGCCAGTTCGGCCATAAGGATTCGGCGGGCCATTCGGGCACGCTCCATGCCGGCGATGTGCAATGGATGACCGCGGGCGCGGGCGTCGTGCACAGCGAGATGCCGGACCCGTCGTTCGTGCGCACCGGCGGGCGCGTGCACGGCTTGCAACTCTGGGTGAACCTGCCGCGTCGCGACAAGATGATCGCGCCGCGCTACCAGGACATGCCGTCGTCGAGCATTCCGGTTGCGACTTCGGCGGACGGCAAGGTGCGAGTCAAAGTGATCGCCGGCGAAGCGCTCGGCGTGAAAGCCGCGATCGAAACGCGCACGCCGATCCTGTATCAGCATTTCTCGCTGCAGCCCGGCGCAACGATCCGGCAGCCGGTGCCGGCCGACTATCGCGTGTTCGCCTACAGCTTGTCCGGCAAGGGCCTCTACGGCGAAGGCGAAGCACGCCAGGAAATCGGCGCGCGGCAAATGGTCGTGTTTCAGAACGACGGCGAGACCGTCACGCTCACGGCCGGCGCCGAGCCGCTCGAAGTGCTGCTCCTGGGGGGCGTGCCACTGAAGGAACCGGTTGTGCGCTACGGCCCGTTCGTGATGAACACGGAAGACGAGATCCGCCAGGCCGTCGTCGACTACCAGGCGGGGCGCATGGGCGCGATCACGCATTGATGAGAGGCTGACAGCTCGGCGCCAACCTGCCACCCGCCCGTGAGCCACGGCGCGAACGCCGGTAAATTCGTTCACAATAGCAATTCATGCCGCGCGCCGCGCCGTTTAATCACAACGTGCCGTATCGCGCGGCGATTTCCGTCCCTATTCAGGAGCGCGCATGGCCGAACCCAACGTCACCGCCCACATCGGTTCGACGAATTTCCAGGTACTTTTCGACGACGGCAAACACACGTGGCTTGCCGATGAACCCGAATCGCTCGGCGGTGGTGATCGCGGGCCGACGCCTGTTTCGCTGCTGCTCTCGAGCCTCGGCGCCTGCACGTCGATCACGCTGAAGATGTACGCTCAACGCAAGGGCTGGCCGCTCGCCGACGTGCGCGTGACGCTCGCCATCGAAACCGGCGAAGCGGGCACGTCCATCGATCGTCAGATCGTGCTCGAGGGTGACCTGTCCGACGAGCAGCGGGAACGGCTTTTGCAAATTGCCAATGCGTGCCCGGTTCACAAGATCCTCACGCATTCGATCACGATCCGCTCGGGCCTCGCTGTCGCGTGACACCGCACTAGCCATATGTATTGCAACGCTTTGATAGGAAGCCGTCTTTGAATTTCGAACACCTCATCCAGATCAACGACCCGTTGAATCCCTTCGTCGACTCGATGACCCGCGAGCAGCTGTGGGAGGGGCTCGTGTTGCGCGCCGAGCAGCCGCAACTATTCGTGATCGGACTCGACAGCTGCACGATTCTTTCGCGCGACGGCAACGTACTTGAACGTGAACTGCACTACGGCCAGGCCACCGTGCGTGACCGCGTCACGCTGCAGGACAGCCAGAGCGTGCGCTACGACATCCTGCCGACCGCAGACCACGTGGGCGGGTCGCTGACGATGACCATTGAGCAGCCGGACGAACTGCAACTCTTCCTGCGGTTCGAGTACGCCACCACACTTCCCGTGTCCGACGATCAGGACGCGGTGCAGACGCAGGAAATCGTGAAGTCGGCGTATCGCGAGAACGACATCGATACAGTACGGTTGATTCGCCAGTACATGCAGACGAAGCAGGAGCCCGGCCCCCTTCATTGAGTCGCGCTCGGCGGTCGCCGCATGCTAGTGCCTGCTGTGCATCGACGCGCCACGATCGCGATGGCCGATATCCTCTTCTCGCTCATTCTGTTTGTCTAACTATCGAAAGTCGAATCCGATGAATTTCTCTTCCTTGTAAATAGGAATAGTTATCATTTAGAATTCATCCATCGAATCGACGAACAGCCAAAAACGAATGACCGATCTCAACCGTTCTTCCACGCTCAGTCTGCGCCGCCCGGCGGCCGCGCTAACCAGCCGTCCGAAAGCACCAGCGGCGACGGTAACCGCAGCGAAGCCCGCTGCCGAACGCGCAAACGGTTCAGGCGAGAAGTCGGAACGAGCCGTGCGCAGCGACGCTTTGCTGCAAGGACATAGTCACGTCAGCATCGTGCATAACGGCGAAACCTATCAGCTGCGCGCCACGCGCCTCGGCAAGCTGATCCTGACGAAGTAACGAAAGAATAGAGTAAGTACCGGGTATTGTGGGGACCACCTCTTCGAGAGGTGTTAGGCAGTAGCCAGCCACGACGGCTTGCACGTGAGAACTAGACCCCTTCGTGCAGACACCAAGCCAGCCGTCGCAGCCAGCCAGGCCGCTTTTTCGGTTCTCAACCAATGCGGATACGCGAAAACGCCGCGTATCGCACATGTAGAAAAGAAAAGCCGTGGGATGTTGTCATCTCCACGGCTTTTTGTTTGCTAAGGCGCAGGTAATGCCGAGACCCAAGGCATGCGCGTTGAAACGTTCAGACTTATTTCGACGCCCAGCCCCAGAACATCAGCCACCAGGCGCTGTCGACAACAGCCAGCGCCGCGACGAACCACGCCATCGCGAGGCTACGCGGAAAGAACTGTTCGCTATAGCGACGCGTGACGCGCCAGACAAGCCATGCGCTCCAGACGTTGGCAATCGCCAGAATTGCGATACGCATATCCGACGCCCACCACAACGACACATGTTCCGCGCGCAGCAGCGACAGCGTGGTTGCCGAGAGCCCAAGAAAGACGCCGGCGCCCGCGATCGGAATCAGCCCTTGCGTCAGATGATGCAGGCGCACGGTATTGAAGCGCCCAAGCATGCGCGTCGCGCCCATTAGCAACAACAGCAGCGCGGTGCCATACACCAGTGCAGTGGCGAGGATGTAGCCGATCACCATCGTGCCGTCGAGCCAGGAGAATACGTCGTTCTGCTCGGGGTAATGCGTGAAAAGGAACCAAGGCGCGTTGGTCTGCAGCGGCCAGGTGATGTCGTGATCGACCAGCCAGGTCGCAAAGAACATCTTCAGATCGATGAACCAGCGCGAGGCGGTCCAATGAAACGCGCCGATCGCAATGCCGAGCAGGCCGTACAGGATCAGCACGGTATCCCACACGTTCGCCTGTTTGTCGCCGAGTTGCACGACTTCCGATGACGGCGCGCGCCACGTCAGCGCAATCGCATCGCGGTGCCCGCTGCAGCGACCGCACATATGGCAGTCCGACGCACCCTTCATATTGCGCAACGGCACCAACGGCGCGCAATTGATCGGAATTACGCGATGTCCATGCTCGCCGTTCTTGTACGAACGGCGCCACGCGTCTTCATCGACTTTGTAATGGAACGGCGCCAGGCGCGCCAGAAGCGAAAAAACCCCGTTGACGGGGCAGAGATATTTGCACCAGACCCGCTTCTCGCGTCCGTAGAGCAACCCGATGATGATCGCCGCGAACGTCGAGCCGCCGAGCACCAGCAGCACGGCCTTCGGATACTGGTAGACGCTCACCATCTGGCCATAGATGGTGGTGGTGCCGAACGCGACGAAAGGCCAGCCGCCCCAGCGCATCCAGCGTGGAATCGCCCAGCCGCGCCCATATTTGCTGGCGAATTCCGCGAGCGCACCTTCCGGACACAGCACGCCGCACCAGACGCGGCCGAGCATCACCATCGAGAGCAGCACGAACGGCCACCAAATGCCCCAGAACACGAACTGCGCGGCGAGCGTCAGATTGTTCCAGAGATGCGAGGTGTCGTCCGGCAGCGGCATGACCGCGGGCACCAGGATCAGAAATGCGTACACCGCCACCACGACCCACTGAATACCGCGGATCACAGCGCCGTGGCGCTGCATCCACTGCCCGGCCGCTGCGAGGCGGCCCGGACGGGTCATGACCGTGCTCATGCCGTGCGCCCTGCGGCCTGTCGCGCCGGCTTGCGATTTGCACGACGCAACAGCAGATAGACAACTGCCCAGTACACCGCGTAGGCAATCAGATTCATTAGCGCCGGGTGAGCGCGATAGCCGGTGAGCGTCGAGACCAGCGAGCCGAACGTGTTCGAATCATCGAGGATCGCAGACGAATTCCACAACTGGTCGACGATCGTCGGCAGAAATTCCTTGTCGATCAGCTTGTCTACACCGGTCTGGAAAAGACCAGCGCCGAGGAACAGCAGCATGATTTCCGTGACGCGGAAAAAGAGCCGCCACGAGAAGAGCTTGCCGCCCAATTGCAGCACATAGAAAGTGAGGAAGGCGAGACCGAGGCCGATCACGACCGCGAGCATCTGGCCGCCGTCCACGTGACCGGATTGGCCGAAGCCGAGGCCGTACAGGAAGATCACCGTCTCGCTGCCTTCGCGCGCGATCGCGAGGGCGACCAGCAACGCGACGCCCCACCAGTTCGAATCGCGCTGGCTTTTTTGCAGCGACTGTTCCATGTCGCGCTTCAGCGACCGGCCGTGCTGCTTCATCCACAGCACCATCTGCACGATCAGCACGCACGCGACCAGTACCATCGCGGTCTGGAAATAATCCTGCGCGTCTCCGGAGAGCACTTCCGTGAAACCAACCAGCGCGGCGCCCAGCGCGACAGCAGCGATCAAGCCGGCCGCGACGCCACCCCACAGGTACGGCAAACCGCGGCGCGCGTCGTCGTCGCCATTTTTCAGCCATGCGTACAGGATGCCGACCACCAGCAACGCCTCGACGCTTTCCCGCCACACGATGAATAGAATCTGACCCATCAAGCCCTCCCGTCTACCCTTTACCGCTACTGCTGTCGCGAACGCGTAACCGAGGAAGGCCCGCGCTCGCGTCCTGGCCGTTATCCGTTACTTCGCGACGATCACGCCCTGCGCCTGCTGGTGGAAATCGTCGAAAAACTTGTATTCGCCCGGCTCGAGCGGCGCGATCACGACGAACGACTCCGCGCCCGGCGCCAGCACCTTTTCCTTACGCAACTGGACGCTTTCGAATTCGGCTGCGCCCTTGCCGGTGTTGCGCACTTCGATCTTGATACGCTGCCCCGCCGGCACCTCGATGCGCGCCGGCGTCAGCTTGCCGTCGTTCATTTCCAGCTTGAAGGTCGGCAGATCCGCTGCGTGGACCGCACCCGCCAGCAAAGCCGTGGTGGCGAGGATCGCGATCTTTCGGTTCATTCTCATTAGCCTTTCCGGGAAACGCGGCGCGCGAGGACTCAACGTTCGCCCGCCGCCTGCTGCATTCATTCACTCACGCCCCGCCATGCGACGACGCTTGACGAGGCGCGATGACCCGCTGCGATCAGTAACCGCCCTTCTTGCCGATGCCGGCGAAGGTGAAATCGTATTCGAGCGTGATCGGCTTGAACCACGGACCCACGCCGGTTTCCTTGTCGACGTGACGGCCGAAGGCCATGTGGCCGGTTTGCATCGGCGCTTCGACGATCATCTTCAGGTGGTACTTCCCCGGGCCTTGCAGCTTGACGTTGTCGCCGTAGTGCGGACCGTCGTTGGCGACCATCGCCATCAGGTCGCCCTTCTGCGTCTGGTTGGAACCGGCTTTCGTCAATTCATAGCGCACTTGCAGATACGGCATCCAGTCGCCTTCGGCAAAACCGGTCGGATTGTGCTTGACCGCGTGAATGTCGGCTTCCAGGTGGATGTCCGAATCCGACGCCTTGCGCATCATGCCTTCCGGTTCCATCGTGATCGGCTGCAGGTAGACAGCGGCGATTTCAATGCCGTCGCGAATCTGCTGCTTGCCGATCGGGTATTCCGCCGCCGTTGCCGAGAGAGCCGCTACCGCAGCCACCGCTGCGGCGCCGCCGCGCACAAATGAAGAAATCCGCATTGAAACTCCTTGTTTTTATCTGACTGGAACCGAACCCATTGGAATGTGCGTTACGCATGCACTGATGCACCGGCCACGTCCTTAAAGGAAGCGATGGTCCGTACGCAAATGGCATATACGAACGTTAATGCGAACCATTCTCAATATTGGGCGAGTTTATCATTGATCGCCAGGGGAAACAAATACGAACGCACGCAGAGCCTTATGGCAGCAGGGTCTTAAGGCCGTCTTAAGGAAGCGCGTGTGAAGGAGATGGCGGGATGCGGGGCGGACGAGACGGGACGCGGCACGTTGCCGCGCCCCAGACGGGAAGAGGCTTATTCGACACCGGACACGTGATCGCCCACGTTGGCTCCAAACACACGTTGGCGCAGCAAGGCCAGTTGATCCCGGGTCTGCGCGGCCTTTTCGAACTCGAGATTCCTGGCGTGCTCCATCATCTGCTTTTCGAGACGCTTGAGTTCCTTGGCGAGCTGCTTCTCGGACATGTCTTCGAATTTCGCGCGGGTTTGCTGTTCCTTCAGTTCGGCGCGGGCGTCATCGACGTTGTATACGCCGTCGATAATGTCGCGGATGCGCTTCACCACCCCGCGCGGCGTGATGCCTTTTTCGAGGTTGAACGCGATCTGCTTCGCGCGCCGCCGTTCGGTTTCGTCGATGGCGCGGCGCATCGAGTCGGTGACTTTGTCCGCGTAGAGAATCGCCTTGCCGTTCACGTTGCGCGCTGCCCGGCCGATGGTCTGGATCAGGGAGCGCTCGGCGCGCAGGAAGCCCTCTTTGTCCGCGTCGAGAATCGCGACCAGCGAGACTTCCGGAATATCCAGCCCTTCACGCAGCAGGTTGATCCCCACCAGCACGTCGAAGGTGCCCAGGCGCAAATCGCGGATGATCTCGACCCGCTCCACCGTATCGATGTCGCTGTGCAGATAGCGCACCTTGACGCCGTGGTCGGCCAGAAACTCCGTGAGCTGCTCGGCCATCCGCTTGGTCAGCACCGTGACCAGCACGCGGTCGCCCGCCTTGACGCGCTCGTTGATCTCGGCGAGCACGTCGTCGACCTGGGAACGCGCCGGCCGCACCTCGATTTCCGGGTCGACGAGCCCGGTAGGACGCACCAACTGCTCGGCGACCTGTCCCGCCGTTTTCTTTTCGTAGTCCGCCGGCGTGGCCGACACGAACACCACCTGGCGCATCTTGCGCTCGAACTCGTTGAACTTGAGCGGCCGGTTATCGAGCGCGGACGGCAGGCGGAAGCCGTAGTCCACCAGGTTCTCCTTGCGCGCGCGGTCGCCGTTGTACATGCCGTTCAACTGGCCGATCAGCACGTGCGATTCGTCGAGCAGCATGATCGCGTCCGGCGGCAGGTAGTCGACCAGCGTGGGCGGCGGCTCGCCGGGCGCCGCGCCCGAGAAGTGCCGCGAGTAATTCTCAATGCCCTTGCAGAAACCGAGTTCCTGCAGCATTTCCAGATCGAAGCGGGTGCGCTGCTCGAGCCGCTGCGCTTCGACCAGCTTGCCTTGGCTATAGAAGAATTCGAGCCGTTCGCGAAGTTCGTTCTTGATCGTTTCGACGGCGCGGATCACGGTGTCGCGCGGCGTCACATAGTGCGACGACGGATAGACGGTAAAGCGCGGAATCTTCTGGCGCACGCGGCCGGTGAGCGGGTCGAATAGCTGCAGCGTTTCGACTTCGTCGTCGAACAATTCGACGCGGACCGCCATTTCCGCGTGTTCGGCCGGGAAAATATCGATCGTGTCGCCGCGCACCCGGAACGAGCCGCGCTGGAAGTCCGCTTCGTTGCGGTTGTACTGCATGGCGATCAGCCGCGCGATGATGTCGCGCTGGCCGAGCCTGTCGCCGGTGCGCAGCGTCAGGATCATCTTGTGATATTCGGACGGATTGCCGATACCGTAGATGGCCGACACCGTGCCGACGATCACCACGTCGCGCCGCTCCATCAGGCTCTTGGTGGCCGACAGCCGCATCTGCTCGATGTGCTCGTTGATCGACGAATCCTTCTCGATGAACAGGTCGCGCTGCGGCACGTACGCTTCCGGCTGGTAGTAGTCATAGTACGAGACGAAGTACTCGACCGCGTTGCGCGGAAAGAACTCGCGGAACTCCGAATAGAGCTGCGCGGCCAGCGTCTTGTTCGGCGCGAACACCATCGCCGGGCGGCCGAGCCGCGCGATGGTGTTCGCCATCGTGAAAGTCTTGCCTGAGCCGGTCACGCCGAGCAGCGTCTGGAATGCAAGGCCGTCCTCGACGCCCTCGACGAGCGTCTCGATCGCGGTCGGCTGGTCGCCGGCGGGCGGATAGGGTTGATACAAATGGAACGGCGAGCCGTCGAACGTGACGAATTTCGATTCGTCGAGCGTATCCCCGGCTTCGGTCAGATGTTGTTCGGACATGTGGGGCGGTACCGTGCCTTAGGCAAAGGACTATTCTAACGGGTTGCGGGATCGTGAGCTGAACGGGTCGGCGTAGGTTTCGAGGCGCTTTGAGGGGCGGATTCGCGCCTCGAGTTGGCGGCTGATTTCTTGCACCCTGTCGTGTGTGATCGAGCGCGACGCGCGTCTGCGGCGCGCCGGTCGGCGGGCATCTCCCGCGCGAATTCTTGTAACCAGATGACGCCGGAATGCCTGTTTTTCAAGCAAATAATCCGCTCTGATCGCGTTCTCGGCCCAAAAAACGTTCGCGGATTCGTTACAATGCGAAGCTGCGCTCGCTCGTTGCCGTCCCCTATCTGTCCCGGACCGCCCGCGCTCGAAGCCGCCCTCTTTTCACTACTGCTGCCCACCCACCATGTCTCTGTTCTCCGCCGTCGAACTTGCTCCCCGCGACCCGATTCTGGGCCTGAACGAAGCCTTCAACGCCGATGCGCGCGCCACCAAGGTCAATCTTGGCGTCGGCGTGTACTTCAACGAAGAAGGCAAGATTCCGCTGCTGCGCGCCGTGCGTGAAGCCGAAAAGGCTCGCGTCGAAGCCGCGCTGCCGCGCGGGTATTTGCCGATCGAAGGCATCGCGGCCTACGACGCGGCCGTGCAAAAGCTGCTGCTCGGCAACGACTCGCCGCTGATCGCCGCGGGCCGCGTCGTGACGGCGCAAGCACTGGGCGGCACGGGCGCGCTGAAAATCGGCGCAGACTTCCTGAAGCGCCTGAACCCGAACGGCAAGGTCGCCATCAGCGATCCGAGCTGGGAAAACCATCGCGCGCTGTTCGAAAGCGCCGGCTTCGAGGTCGTGTCCTACCCGTACTACGACGCGCGCACCCACGGCGTGAACTTCGAAGGCATGCTTAGCGCATTGAATAGCTACGCCGCCGGCACCGTCGTCGTGCTGCACGCGTGCTGCCACAATCCGACGGGCGTGGACCTGACGGTGGATCAATGGAAGCAGGTCGTGGAAGTCGTCAAGGCGCGCAATCTCGTGCCGTTCCTCGACATCGCGTACCAAGGCTTCGGCGACAACATCGAAGCAGACGCCGCGGCGGTACGCCTGTTCGCGGCATCGGAACTGAACGTGTTCGTGTCGTCGTCGTTCTCGAAGTCGTTCTCGCTGTACGGCGAGCGCGTCGGCGCACTGTCGATCATCACGGCCAGCAAGGAAGAAGCTGTCCGCGTGCTGTCGCAACTGAAGCGCGTGATCCGCACGAACTATTCGAACCCGCCTACGCACGGCGGCTCGGTGGTCGCGGCGGTGCTGGCCTCGCCCGAACTGCGTGCAACGTGGGAAACGGAACTGGGCGAAATGCGCGACCGTATCCGCGCCATGCGCAACGGTCTGGTCGAACGCCTGAAGGCAAGCGGCGTGGATCGCGACTTCAGCTTCGTGAACGCGCAACGCGGCATGTTCTCGTATTCGGGCCTGACCGCGCCGCAAGTGGACCGTCTGCGCGAAGAGTTCGGCATCTATGCCGTGAGCACGGGCCGCATCTGCGTGGCTGCGCTGAACACGCGCAATCTCGACGTGGTGGCTAACGCGATTGCTCACGTATTAAAGTAAGGCGCTTCAAAGCAGAACGCGAGGGACCATTGCTCGCGTTTTTGCCGGAACTGTCTCGGAACCAAACGGCGCCTTTTTCGAAGGCGCCGTTTTTTATTGGCGGCGAGTTACTTGCTCGCCAGTTGCTGCTTGCTTGATTAACCTGCCGTTCGTTCAGCGCGAATCCCGATGAATATCGTGCGTGACAAAGCCCGCATCGTTATCCGGCATATCGAGCCAATCGGGCTGTGAAAGGGAATGACGAATGTCTTCCAGACCGCTTTGCCAGTGTTCGCGCATGGTCGACAGACCGAACTGGAAGTCCTTGTAGTGCCCTTCGTACTCCTTGTGCCGGTAGATGAGATGCAGCACGTTGTAGCGCTTCGAACACGACAGATCTTCGGCCAGCTTGCACCATGGGTCGTCACGCTGCTCGGACGGCACCCGATCGAGCACCTCGCGCAACACATGCCGGAAGCGCTGCGAACGTTGCAGCATATCGGTCACGAGACGCGTGCGACTCGAATACTGGATGTCCTTCATGCGCCCCTGAACGTCGGTGATGCTATCCGGCACCGGACCTATCGCGCTCCACAGATCGACCTGGAACGCGAGCGTGTCGCGGCGCGGCGTGGACTGGATCACCTCGTAGAGCGGCGTATTCGACATCAGGCCGCCGTCCCAGTAGTACTGGCCGTCGATTTCCACCGCCGCGAAGCCCGGTGGCAACGCGCCCGACGCCATGAAATGTTCCGGTTTCAGCGTGGTGTGCGTGTTGTCGAAATACGCGAAATTGCCGGTACCGCAATTGACCGCCCCCACCGACACCCGCATTTCACGCGAATTGATCCGGTCGAAATCGCAGAGCGCCTCGAGCGTCGCTTTTAGCGGCGCGGTGTCGTAGTAGCTCGCGAGTTGCGGCGGTCCGGAGACCGTCGGCAACGGCGGCGGAAAACGCGGAACAAAAAAACCCTTCTGCCCTTCGACGATCGCGCCGATTGCCTGTGTTGCCGTGAAAGCCTTGCGTATGGCGTCGCTCGAATTAAAGAACGCGTGCTCGACAAAGGCGGGCAACGGCAGTCCGAAAGCCGGTTGGCAGATCGTCTCCCAGAATTGCAGCAGGCGTTCAACCCGTTTTTCCGGCGGATTGCCGGCAATGATCGCGGTATTCAATGCGCCGATCGAAATGCCGGCAAGCCAGTTCGGCTCGATGCCGGCTTCGAAAAGCCCCTGATAGACGCCGGCCTGATACGCGCCCAATGCACCGCCGCCTTGCAGCACCAACGCGACGGTTTGGTAGTTGGGCAATTGACGCGGCTGCGCAGGCTGGGCGGCGGGCGCCGAGCCTGCTCCTTCGCCATTCCCGTCGCCGGACGCGCTAACGCGCGCCCGTTTGAGATTGCGTTGCGCCACGGGCGCCTCCTTATTGCATGTACCAGCCGTGGCTCACAATAAAGGACTGGCCGGTCAGTGCGGCCGTTGGGAAGGTGGACAGAAATAACACCGTCTGCGCGACGTCTTCCACCGTGGTGAAGATGCCGTCGACCGTACCACCGAGCATCACGCGCTTGACCACTTCTTCCTCGCTGATGCCAAGTTCCTTGGACTGCTCGGGAATCTGTTTATCGACGAGCGGCGTGCGCACGAAACCCGGACACACCACGTGCGAGCGCACGTTATGCTTCGCGCCTTCCTTGGCCAGGACACGCGAGAGTCCCAGCAGCGCATGCTTGGCCGTCACGTAAGCGGACTTCAGCGGCGACGCTTCGTGCGAATGGACCGAACCCATGTAGATCACGATGCCGCCGCGATCGTCCTTGTACATGTGCTTGAGCGCCGCCTTGGTGGTGAGGAACGCGCCGTCCACGTGGATCGCCTGCATCTTCTTCCAGTCGGAGAAAGAGTAGTTCTCGATGGGATTGACGATCTGGATGCCGGCGTTGGAAATCAGAATGTCGACCGAGCCGAGTTCGGCGGCAACCTTGTCGATGCCCTGGTTGACGGCGTCTTCGTTCGTGACGTCCATTGCCACGCCGATTGCCTTGCCGCCGCCCTTCCTGATTTCCTCAGCGACGGCGTTCGCCCCGTCCTGGTTCAGGTCGGCGATCGCGACCGCCGCACCCGCGGCGGAAAGTGTCAGCGCGATCTGCTTGCCGATGCCGCTTGCCGCGCCGGTAACCACCGCGACCTTGCCATTCAGATTCGTGTTCGGTGAGGACATGCAGAACCTCCATGCAGTTGATGAGCAATGAGACCACGGGCCGCGAGCGTCGTGAAGTCAGCCAACCGGCATAGGCCGTTCGGCTGACTGCCGCACCGCGGCCAACGCTGCTATTGTGCATGAAGCGTGTGAAGTCCAGCGGTAAAAAGCACATTCAAACTTTTCTCTTTAGACTGGCTGCTTTCCGCGGGATTCCAGTAGCTTCACCATCAAGGAGACATGCATGAAGTATCGACGTCTGGGCCGCTCCGGCCTGCAAGTCAGCGAACTGTCCATCGGCTCGTGGGTCACCTACGGCAACCAGGTCGATCATCGCGCGGCGCGTGAGTCGCTCGCTGCGGCGCGTGACGCGGGAGTCAATTTCTTTGACAACGCCGAGGTGTACGCTGGCGGGAAATCCGAGGAAATCATGGGCCAGGCGCTGAAGGAACTGGCGTGGCCGCGCGTGAGCTATGTGGTGTCGACGAAATTCTTCTGGGGCCTCGCCGAAGCGCCGAACCAGTACCACACGCTGAACCGCAAATATCTGCTGAACGCGATCGACTCGTCGCTCAAACGTCTGCAACTCGACTATGTCGATCTGGTGTTCTGTCATCGTCCCGACCCGAATACGCCGATCGAGGAAACCGTTTGGGCGATGAGCGACATGATCACGCGCGGCAAGGCGCTGTACTGGGGTACGTCGGAATGGAGCGCCGATGAAATCCGCGCCGCTTATGAAATTGCGGAGCGGCACCATTTGCACAAGCCTGTCATGGAGCAGCCGCAGTACAACCTGTTCCATCGCAAGCGCGTCGAGCAGGAATACAAGCGGCTTTACGAAGATATCGGGCTTGGGCTCACCACATGGAGCCCGCTTGCGTCCGGCCTGCTCACTGGCAAATACCGCGACGGCGTGCCCGCCGACAGCCGCGCGCAATTGCAAGGCTACGACTGGCTGCGCAAGCAGGTCACCGACGCGGGCAAGAACAACGTGGTCGGCAAGCTCGGCGAAGTGGCCGACGACCTGGGCTGCACGGTCGGCCAGTTGGCAATCGCATGGATTCTGAAGAATCCGCATGTCAGCACGGTGATCACGGGCGCGTCGCGGGTCGAACAGATCGGCGAGAACATGAAATCCGCCGACGTGGCCGAGCAAATCACACCGGAGATCAAGCAGCGTATCGAGGAGATCATCGGCGACGCCTACGACTGAGCTGACTCGCGCCGAACCGCGTGACACGCGGGAGCTCGGGCACCATCGCGGCCATGCCGCGCGAACTCGCCGCAAGTCGCGATGCGGCGTCGCGTACAATATGCGGTCGCGCGGCACATCAGCCGTGCTGCCGCACTGCACCCGCATCGCCGGATCGCTTCAGACCGGCCGCCCTCTTTCAGCGTCTCCTCAAAATGCTCAGCTATCGCCACGCCTTTCATGCAGGCAATCACGCCGATGTTCTGAAACACGCCGTCGTCTTGCAGCTATTGCGCTACCTTGGCCAGAAGGACAAAGCCTATTGGTATATCGACACGCACGCGGGCGCCGGCGTCTATTCGCTGAAGGAAGGCTACGCGACCAAAACCGGCGAGTTCCAGACGGGCATCGCCAAGCTTTGGGGGCGTAATGATCTGCCGCCGCTATTCGCCGATTACATCGACGAAGTGAGCGCGCTCAATCCGGACGGCCAGTTGCGCTTCTATCCGGGCTCGCCGTATATTGCCTGGCGGCAGCTACGCGAGCAGGACCGCATGCGTCTCTTCGAGCTGCACACCACCGAAATCGACGTGCTGCGCCATAACTTCCGCGACGCGGGTCGCCGCGCAATGCTTTATGCGGGCGATGGCTTCGACGGCATCCTCGCGTTGCTGCCGCCAGCGCCGCGCCGCGCGCTGGTGCTGCTCGATCCGTCGTACGAGGACAAACGCGATTACACCCGCACGCTTCGCTGCGTTGAAGAGAGTCTCAAGCGCTTCCCGACCGGCACGTATGCGGTCTGGTATCCGCAGGTGAGGCGCCAGGAGTCGCAGCGCTTTCCCGATCAGTTGAAAAAGCTGCAGGAACGCAACTGGCTGCATGTGAGCCTCACCGTCAGCAATCCGCCGACAGACGGCTTTGGATTGTTCGGTAGCGGCATGTTCATCCTGAATCCACCGTATACGCTCGCGAAAACGCTCAAAGACCAGATGCCCTGGCTGGTGAAAGCGCTCGGCGAAGACAACGCAGCGCAGTTCAAGGTGGAATATCGCGGCGATTGAGCTTGCTGCGGATCAGTTGCCAAGCGCGGGGAATGGACCGCGTGGTTCGAGCGGGTGACGGCCGTGATCGCATTCGCTCGGCGACAAAGCCTAGCCGCGGACACCGCCATGTGACGCTCGCGCGTACGTGCACGCAATCCCAGCGCATTTCGCGCGTGGCCGCCCGCTCACCATGCCATCGCTCGGCTTTACTTGAGTTGCGCCGCTGCCTTACGAGCGAAGTCGTTGGTATACGTCGTATTCAGATCGATCTTTTTCGGATCGAGCCGATTATCGAACGACGCCAACGCACGCAATGAAGTCGCCGGACCGTCGGCCGGCATCAGGCCGTCCGGCGAATAGGCGTCGCGCACGTTGTGGAAGGCTTCCACATACAGCGCCGAGTCGTTGAGCAGATACGCCGGGGGCACCATCTTCAGCAGATCCGCGTCGCTCGCGGTCTGCAGCCAGTGGTCCGCGCGCACGATCGCATTTGCGAGCGCCTGCGTCGTCTTCGGATACTTCTGGATGAAATTCTCCGAGGCATAGAGCGTCGCGGCGGGCATAGTTCCGCCGAACACCTCCTGCGTGCCCTTCACCGTGCGCGTATCGACCAGAACCTTGACGGCGCCGCTGCGCGTGAGCTTGGTCATCATCGGATCGACGTTGGAAAGCGCGTCGATCTGGCCGCCGCTCACCGCGGCCAGTACTGTTGCGCCGCTGCCGACGCCAATCGCGGAGATCTCGTTGCGTTGGACGCCTGCCTTGCGCAGCGCCACGGTGAGCACGAGATCGGTGGATGAACCCGGCGCGCTCACCCCGACTTTCGCTCCTTTGAAGTCCGCCAGCGTCTTGATCTGATCGGCCCTTGACTTCAGCACGGCGACGACGATCTGCGGCGCACGGCCCATCAGGACGAACGCCCGGTAGCGCTGTCCCTTTGCCTGCATGAACAGCGTGTGCTCGAATGCGCCGGCGCCCACGTCGGCGCTGCCGCCCACCACCGCTTCCAGCGCCTTCGATCCGCCGGCGAAATCCTCGAGGGTAACGTCAAGGCCCTCGTCCTTGAAGTAGCCCAATTGTTGCGCGGCAAGCACCGGTAAATAGTAGAGACCCGGCAAACCGCCGACCGCCATCGTCAGCGTGGGCTTTTCCGGGGTGTCCCGGGCGAGCGAAACGCCGGGTAGCGCCGCAAGCGCAATCAGCGTGGCGAAAGCGCCGATGGTCTGCCACATCCGGTGAGTAGGCATTTGATGTCTCCTTGTTCTGTTTTTCATTCACGCCGTCTGATATGCATGGCCGATGCCCCGGCGCTGGACCGTGCAACGATTGTCGTCGGACGGTTTCGCCCACGCCATGCGCCCAAACCCCAATGGCGCGCGCCGTATGCCAGGCGCACGAGCGGAAGAAGGCAAGCGCTACTCAGCCGGCTGGAGCGAGCCGAGCCGCTCGAAACATCAATGGGATGGAAGCGAACGGCCGAGGTCGCGCGCCAAAGGCGCTTATTGCGAACGAGGCGCCGGGCGGAGTTGCAACTGCGGTGCCACGCCACCACCGACAGGCAATTGGATGTACGGCGCGATAACGAACGGCATCGCCGAATTGGGCGTCAACTCGGTAGGCGTCGCGATAGGCTGCGCCTCGACAATCGGTTGTCGCGAGAGCGGCGCGGTCTGCAGTATGGTTCCGCTCTGACCGTCGCTAATGCCGTTTTGCGAGTCGAGGATCACCGGCTTACGTACGCTGCTCGACGCGGCCAAAGCGCTCGACATGGCGAGAGCCGTTGCCAGCGCGGCGGCCACGGCGACAACCAGAAGGGATTTCAGCGAGCGGACAGGATGCATGGGCGGGCCGGTGCGGATTTGAGTTGCCGGATTATGCGGAAAACGCTTTACCTTACCGCGGCGTTGGTTATCAGGCTAGAGGATATTCGCCGCGAGTAGCCATACGGCGCCGCCGCCACGAAACGTTGGATTCAGATGTGACAAAGCCCCGTCTGTACGGGGCTCGACACTGTCCTACGATGGCTGCGCAACATGCGCTGCCGGGCCAAACTTGACGCAGTGAAAACTTACAGCGAGTAGCCGTTGGTTTCCAGCGAGCGGATGCGATGCTCGAGCTGAACGATATCCGACGATGACGCCAGGTAGGCTTCACGACGGCTACGTTCCGCAGTTTCAAACCACGTGCTCAGCTTTTCAACAAGGTATGCAAACATGATGTTCTCCAAGGATCAGATCGAATCCCCGGTGATTTGGCATCAGGGATTTCCCGCTAACGGGTTAACCCGAATTATAGCCTTATGGTGCACCCTGCCTAGTGAAATGCTCGCATGATGTGCATTCCTTTTTGGAATGGTGCACGCCGGTGGTGCAGCTAACTCCTTGATTCTCCATGGATCCAGATCACTCTCGGCGAGCGATCGGCGCAACCGCCAAATTTTGCGCACTATTTATGTGCAAACCCTTCGGGTGGCACTGCGTTCGGTTCAAATTGCGTTCGATATGCGTGGAATTGCATTAACTGAGATGACAACCTTCTACCGTGGCCACAGTCGCATCGGCAAGTCGCTCGATAATTGGGCAATCGGGGCGTTCGTCGCCGTGGCAATGATCGGCGAGATGTGCCAATGTGTCGCGCATATCGGTCAGTTCGGCGATACGGCGATCAAGCTCCGAGACATGTTCCAGCGCAATAGCCTTCACTTCGGCACTCGCGCGCGAGCGGTCGTGCCACAGCGCCAGTAGCCTTCGAATGTCCTCGACCAGAAAGCCGAGCCGGCGCGCCTGGCGGATGAAACGCAGCGAATGGACCTCTTGCGGACCGTAAACGCGATAGCCGGCGCTGGTTCTCGCTTTCGCCGCCAGCAGCCCGACACTTTCGTAGTAGCGAATCATTTTCGCCGTGACGCCTGACGCGCGAGCCGCTTCACCGATGTTCATGACTTGTTACCCCTGTGATTGCGTCGATCGTACACCTTCCCATGATGGGAAGGCCCGCTACCCAGATACGGGTCGGCAGGCATAATTCAACTATTCAACGTCCCCCATTTTTCCGAGGCGGTTTTCCATGACGATCGAATTTAAGGTAGAAGGCATGAGCTGCCAGCATTGCGTAGTCGCAGTCACGAATGCGATCCGCGCACAGCTCCCGAGCGCGCAGGTAGAGGTCGATCTGGTATCCGGGCGTGTGACGGTCGAATCGGCGCAACCGGTTGACGTTAGCCTGTTGAAGACCGTGGTCGACGAGGTCGGCTATACGGTTACGGGCGTGCCCAGCGTCGCGCCCCACTAAGCGAGTTCGCCCATGTTCAAAATTGCCGTCATTGGCGCTTCCGGGTTGCTAGGCCGCGCTCTCATCGAAGAACTGGCGTCGCAGGCCGGCTGGCACGTCATTGCCACCGCGTTCAGCCGCCCAGGCCCGAACACGGTCGCGCTCGACATTCGCAACGCGCGGGCAGTCGCGGACTTCGTCGAGCGCGAAGCGCCGGACGCGCTCGTGATTGCGGCAGCGGAACGCCGGCCGGATGTGTGCGAGCACGATCCGGCGCTTGCCCGTGCATTGAATGTCGATGCGGTGCGCACCCTGGCTGCGGCAGCGGACCGGCGAGGTGCATGGACCCTGTCGATTTCTACCGATTACGTCTTCGACGGCACTCATCCGCCCTACCAGCATGATTCCACGCCAGCGCCGCTCAATGCGTACGGGCGGAGCAAGCTCGAAGGCGAGCGCGCGCTGGCCGAAACCACCGGTCTCGGCTGTGTGCTGCGTTTACCGCTGCTGTATGGACCGATCGTCAGTTGGGCGGAATCCGCGGTGACGAGTCTCGTGCCGGCGATTGCCGCGTCGACCTTGCCGAACGGCAAGGTCGCCGTCATGGATGCATGGGCGATCCGTTACCCCACGTTCACGCCAGACGTCGCGTTCGTGATCCGGCAGATGCTCGAGCGGCACGCCCGTGGCGAAGCGATCCGCGGCGTCGTGCAGTGGTCGGGCGACGAGCCGATGACCAAGTATGAGATCGCCGTGCGCCTTGCTCAAACACTGCAACTCGATGCGCATCTCACGGCGCAACGCACGCCCGCTGACGCGACGCCGCGTCCGCACAACTGCCACCTCGCCTCGAACCGCCTCGACGCGCTCGGGATAGGCCGCCGCACACCGTTCGATATAGCGATCCGGCAAGTGCTGGCCAGGTTTCCATGGCGAGATGGAACGGTGCAAGCTTAAAGGCAGCGAGAATTACGTGACTGCTTTCGACCGGCTGGACCGAAAATGCCGGTGATATGGGCGCCTGCGCCGTCAGTCCCGGACGCCGGACTTGGTCGGCGTGCATTATTTGGTAGCCATTCGCGGCTCACGGCTGTCTGAAGACCCCGTCGTGAAGACTCCGGCACCAGCGAGGCATCCCGTATGTCCTTAACCGACAGGAGGTGTTGCGCGTTAGTGCAACGATGGTTGGCTGAAGATGGACGGCGTGCCCGTCTTTTGCGGGTCCTCCATTGCGACGCGATTACTTGTTTTGCGGGAGCCGACTCGACGGAGAGCGTGCCGCTGCAAGTTACATTACAGCCTCCTATGCACCGCCCAAGTCAATGCGATCGCCCCGAAGCGTATTTGCGCTTCGTCCTCACCTACATTGCCGACCACCCGATCAACCGGCTCGATGCACTGCTGCAGTGACGCATCGCGGATTAGCTCGCCGAGCACGGTTAAACACTGCTCGCGTCAAGCCGGTGCCGACGACCTTGCAATTACCCACTTCGGTTCAAGGCGAGTTCATATCCCAGCTGAATATCGGTAAGGCGTTGCATGCCGCGCCACATAACAGTATTGCGCGGAGGCGGGTCGCTGGCGCGAGCGAGATAACCGTAAGCGCGCAGTAGACGGCGCCCCTTGCGCATTGGCATGCGCCATGCGTCAGGTCACGTTTGGATTCAGTCGCCAAGGCAGCAAAGCGTCGTAGTCGTCGGCGGTGTGCGCGTGCGGCAGACCTTTGAACACCGCGATGAGGTAATGGTACGGCTCAATGCTGTTCGCTTTGCAGGTTTGCATGAGCGAATACAGGTTGGCGGCGGCGTTTGCGCCGACGACGGTGTCACTGAAGAGCCAGTTCCGGCGTCCAACAGTGAACGGTCTTATCGCGTTCTCACACGGGTTATGCCGACTCCCCGATTATGCCGCGTCATGAATCCACGGACACAACGGTTGGCGGATCTCTATTCCCGGTCGCTCCGGTTGTCGGC
>NZ_FRAB01000044.1 GCF_900142195.1 Paraburkholderia terricola | reverse complement strand
GTGCTGAGCAAGGACGAGGGCGGCCGCCACACGCCGTTCTTCAACAACTATCGTCCGCAGTTCTACTTCCGTACGACGGACGTGACGGGCTCGATCGAGTTGCCGAAGGACAAGGAAATGGTCATGCCGGGCGACAACGTGTCGATCACGGTGAAGCTGATCAATCCGATCGCGATGGAAGAAGGTCTGCGCTTCGCGATCCGCGAAGGTGGCCGTACCGTCGGCGCAGGCGTCGTTGCCAAGATTCTCGAGTAAAATCGCGGCTTGAATTTGTAGCAAGTGGTGCCCGGAGCCGGGCGCCGGCCCTCAGCGGGTGCCCGGCTCTACGTTCTTTTACTGTCTGGCGGCGCAACGCCGCCTCGCTCTTTACCGAGGAATTGTCATGCAGAACCAGAAAATCCGCATTCGCCTGAAGGCTTTCGACTATCGCCTTATCGATCAATCGGCAGCTGAAATCGTCGATACGGCAAAGCGGACTGGCGCAATCGTTCGTGGTCCGGTGCCCCTGCCGACCCGCATTCAACGTTTCGACATCCTGCGTTCGCCGCACGTCAATAAGACGTCGCGCGATCAGCTCGAAATTCGCACCCACCAACGCCTGATGGACATCGTCGATCCGACGGACAAGACCGTTGATGCGCTGATGAAGCTGGATCTGCCGGCTGGCGTGGACGTGGAAATCAAGCTGCAATAAGGCTCTCGGTGCTTGCCTGGGGTCACGGGCAACGCTAAGTCATTGATTGCTTGCGAAAAACGAAAGGCCTCGCTATAATGCAAGGCTTTTCGCGCATTTGCGCAAAAAAGTCGGCGTGCTGCAGCATGAATTCATGCCCGAAACGGCGCCGGCATTTTGTAAATTAGCCCCGACCAATCGCAGTCGGGAATGGAGAAAACGATGAGCCTTGGACTCGTAGGTCGCAAGGTTGGCATGACCCGTATCTTCACGGCTGAAGGGGATTCGATTCCCGTTACCGTGCTGGACGTGTCCGACAACCGCGTGACGCAGATCAAGACTGTTGAAACCGACGGCTACACGGCCGTGCAGGTTGCATTCGGTACGCGCCGTGCATCGCGTGTGACGAAGCCGTTGGCCGGTCATCTCGCCAAAGCCGGTGTTCAAGCCGGTGAAATCCTCAAAGAATTCCAGATCGATGCCGCCAAGGCTGCCGAGTTGTCGAACGGTGCCGTGGTCGGTCCCGATCTGTTCGAAGTGGGCCAGAAAGTCGACGTGCAAGGCGTGTCGATCGGTAAGGGCTACGCCGGTACCATCAAGCGTTACAACTTCGCATCCGGCCGTGCATCGCACGGTAACTCGCGCTCGCACAACGTGCCGGGTTCGATCGGTATGGCGCAGGATCCGGGTCGTGTTTTCCCCGGCAAGCGCATGACCGGTCACATGGGTGACGACACTGTAACGGTGCAAAACCTGGAAATCGCTCGGATCGACGCCGACCGCAAGCTGTTGCTGGTTAAGGGCGCCGTTCCAGGTGCGAAGGGTGGCAAGGTATTCGTTACGCCGGCCGTGAAGACGCGTGCCGTGAAAGGAGCGAAATAATGGAACTTAAGCTCCTGAATGCCAACGGTCAGGAAGGTGCGGGCGTTAGCGCGTCGGACGTCGTGTTCGGCCGCGATTACAACGAAGCCCTGATTCACCAGGTCGTGGTTGCTTACCAGGCGAATGCCCGTAGCGGCAATCGCGCGCAAAAGGATCGTGAGCAGGTCAAGCACACGACCAAGAAGCCTTGGCGCCAGAAGGGTACGGGCCGCGCTCGTGCTGGTATGTCGTCGAGCCCGTTGTGGCGCGGCGGTGGCCGGATCTTCCCGAATTCGCCGGAAGAAAACTTTTCGCACAAGGTCAACAAGAAGATGCATCGTGCGGGTCTCTGCTCGATCTTCTCGCAGCTGGCCCGCGAAGGCCGCATCTCGGTGGTCGACGAGCTGACGCTCGAAGCGCCGAAGACGAAGCTGCTGGCCGAAAAATTCAAGGCGATGGGGCTCGACTCCGTGCTGGTGATTACCGACACGGTTGATGAAAACCTGTACCTCGCGTCGCGCAATCTCGCCCATGTGGCGGTTGTCGAGCCGCGTTACGCCGACCCGCTGTCGCTGATCTACTTCAAGAAGATCCTGATCACGAAGGCTGCGGTCGCCCAGATCGAGGAGTTGCTGTCATGAGCGAGATTCGCAAAAACGATCATCGTTTGATGCAGGTCCTGCTCGCGCCGGTGATCTCCGAAAAGGCGACGCTGGTGGCCGACAAGAACGAACAAGTCGTGTTCGAAGTCGCGCCCGATGCCACGAAGCAGGAAGTGAAAGCTGCAGTCGAGCTGCTGTTCAAGGTGGAAGTCAATTCCGTCAATGTGCTGGTCTCGAAGGGCAAGGCCAAGCGCTTTGGCCGCTTCATGGGTAAGCGCAAGGACGTGAAGAAGGCCTACGTCTGCCTGAAGCCCGGCCAGGAAATCAACTTTGAAGCGGAGGCCAAGTAATCATGGCAATCGTTAAAGTTAAGCCGACTTCGCCGGGTCGCCGCGCGATGGTCAAGGTGGTCAACAAGGATCTGCATAAGGGCAAGCCGTTCGCGCCGCTGCTCGATTCGCAGTCGTCGACTGCCGGCCGCAACAACAACGGCCACATCACTACGCGTCACAAGGGTGGTGGTCACAAGCATCACTATCGCGTCGTCGATTTCCGTCGCAACAAGGACGGCATTGCGGCGAAGGTCGAACGTCTTGAGTACGATCCGAACCGCAGCGCAAACATTGCGCTGGTTCTGTACGCAGACGGCGAGCGTAAGTACATCATCGCTCCGAAGGGTGTGACGGTAGGCCAGCAACTGATGTCGGGTTCGGAAGCGCCGATTCGCGCAGGCAATACGCTGCCGATCCGCAATATTCCGGTCGGCACGACGATCCACTGCATCGAAATGCTACCTGGCAAAGGCGCGCAAATGGCGCGTTCGGCCGGTACGTCAGCGATGTTGCTGGCTCGTGAAGGCATCTACGCACAGGTCCGCCTGCGTTCGGGTGAAATCCGCCGCGTTCACGTTGAATGCCGCGCGACGATTGGTGAAGTTGGCAACGAAGAGCACAGCCTCCGTCAAATCGGTAAGGCTGGCGCGAACCGCTGGCGCGGTATCCGCCCGACGGTGCGTGGCGTTGCAATGAACCCGGTCGATCACCCGCACGGTGGTGGTGAAGGCAAGACGGCTGCAGGTCGCGATCCGGTGAGCCCGTGGGGCACGCCTGCTAAGGGTTATCGCACCCGCAGCAACAAGCGCACGACGAGCATGATCGTCCAGCGCCGTCACAAGCGCTAAGGAGTAAGCAATGGCACGTTCTGTAAAAAAAGGTCCGTTCTGCGACGCCCATTTGCTGAAGAAAGTTGAGGCGGCAGCAGCTTCGCGGGATAAGAAGCCGATCAAAACCTGGTCGCGCCGCTCGACGATCCTTCCGGATTTCATCGGTCTGACGATCGCCGTTCATAACGGCCGTCAACACGTTCCGGTGTACATCTCGGAAAACATGGTCGGCCACAAGCTTGGCGAGTTCGCATTGACCCGTACGTTTAAGGGTCATGCAGCCGACAAGAAGGCCAAGAAATAAGGGGCTCAAGATGGAAGTGAAAGCAATTCATCGCGGTGCCCGCATCTCGGCGCAGAAAACGCGCCTTGTGGCTGACCAGATCCGCGGTTTGCCGGTCGACAAGGCGCTGAACGTTCTGACGTTCTCGCCGAAGAAGGCTGCGGGAATCGTGAAAAAGGTCGTGCTGTCGGCGATCGCGAATGCGGAGCATAACGAAGGCGCCGATATCGATGAGCTCAAGATCACGAGCATCTACATCGACAAGGCTGCATCGCTCAAGCGTTTTACCGCGCGCGCTAAGGGCCGCGGTAACCGCATCGAGAAGCAATCCTGTCACATCACTGTGACGGTCGGGAATTAAGGGGTCATACGATGGGACAGAAAATTCATCCGACTGGCTTCCGTTTGGCCGTCAGCCGCAATTGGGCGTCGCGTTGGTACGCGAACAACAACAATTTCGCGGCGATGTTGCAGGAAGACATCGGTGTTCGTGAATACCTGAAGAAGAAGCTGAAGAACGCTTCGGTGGGTCGCGTCGTTATCGAGCGTCCGGCGAAAAACGCGCGCATCACGATTTATAGCTCGCGTCCGGGTGTGGTCATCGGTAAGAAGGGCGAGGATATCGAGCTGTTGAAGTCGGAGCTGCAACGCCGCATGGGCGTTCCGGTCCACGTCAACATCGAAGAAATCCGTAAGCCGGAAACCGATGCGCAATTGATCGCGGATTCGATCACGCAACAGCTCGAGCGGCGCATTATGTTCCGCCGCGCGATGAAGCGTGCAATGCAAAACGCGATGCGTCTGGGCGCCCAAGGCATCAAGATCATGAGCGCTGGCCGCCTGAACGGTATCGAAATCGCTCGTACGGAATGGTATCGCGAAGGTCGGGTGCCGCTTCATACGCTGCGTGCCGATATCGACTACGCAACTTCGGAAGCGAAGACGACGTACGGCATCATCGGCGTGAAGGTGTGGGTCTACAAGGGCGACACGCTCGGCCGTAACGATGCGCCGGTGGTCGAAGAAGTCGCCGAAGAAAAGCGTCCGCGCCGCAACGCACGTCCGGGTGGCGATCGTCGTCCGCGTCGTGATGGTGAAGGTGGTGGCCCGGCAGGTGCACGCCGTGGCGCTCCTCGTCGCGCTGGTGGCGACGGGAAGACTGGAGAATAACGATGCTGCAACCGAAACGCAGAAAGTATCGCAAAGAGCAGAAGGGTCGTAACACCGGTATCGCTACCCGTGGCAACGCGGTGTCGTTCGGTGAATTCGGCCTGAAGGCTATCGGTCGTGGTCGCTTGACCGCGCGCCAGATTGAAGCGGCACGTCGTGCAATGACGCGCCACATCAAGCGTGGTGGCCGCATCTGGATCCGCATTTTCCCGGACAAGCCGATCTCGCACAAGCCGGCTGAAGTACGGATGGGTAACGGTAAAGGTAACCCTGAGTACTACGTCGCAGAGATTCAACCGGGCAAGATGCTGTACGAAATGGACGGCGTAACCGAAGAGCTGGCACGCGAAGCGTTCCGTCTGGCTGCAGCTAAGCTGCCGCTTAAGACGACGTTTATCGTGCGTCAGCTCGGCGCCTAAGGAGCAAATGATGAAGGCTTCCGAACTTCACCAGAAAGATCAGGCCGCGCTCAACAAGGAGCTGTCGGACCTGTTGAAGGCGCAATTCGGCCTGCGCATGCAACTCGCGACCCAGCAGCTCACGAATACGAGCCAGCTGAAGAAAGTTCGTCGCGACATCGCACGTGTGCGGACCGTCCTGACTGAGAAGGCGAACCAGAAATGAACGATAGCGTAAAAACCTCGCTCAAGCGGACGCTGGTCGGCAAGGTCGTCAGCAACAAGATGGACAAGACGGTCACCGTGCTGGTTGAGCACCGAGTGAAGCATCCGATCTACGGCAAGTATGTTGTGCGTTCGAAGAAATACCACGCGCACGACGATGCGAACACGTACAACGAGGGCGATCTCGTTGAAATCCAGGAAACGCGTCCGATTTCGAAGACGAAAGCTTGGGTTGTGGCTCGCTTGGTCGAGGCTGCTCGCGTCATCTGACGCCGCAAAGTTGTAGAAGTAATTGAAATCGCAGTAGGTTTCGCTTGCAAGACCAAGATTATTTGATATAATCTTGGTCTTCCCTCTTTTATGGGAGCCCCGTCGCGGGCGAAGTTGGTGGGGGAAGCGGGTCGGGCGCCAGCCTGTTCCGAAGGATTCACCGGATTGCGATGGCGGGTTTCGTTTGCCGTCGCTGCTGTTCTAACCCAAGCAGCCGATTGGCTGACGGGACCAAGACTGACCGGGTACGCCATGGTGGTGTGGCCGGATTAAGTTGGGAAAGATAAACCATGATCCAGACCGAAACTCGGCTTGAAGTGGCCGACAACACGGGTGCGCGTGAAGTCATGTGCATCAAGGTGCTCGGCGGCTCGAAGCGTCGTTATGCCAGCATTGGCGACATCATCAAGGTGACCGTCAAAGAAGCAACGCCGCGCGGGCGCGTGAAGAAAGGCGAAATTTATAACGCCGTGGTGGTTCGCACCGCCAAGGGCGTGCGCCGTCAGGACGGTTCGCTGATCAAGTTCGACGGCAACGCCGCAGTGTTGTTGAATGCCAAGCTCGAACCTATTGGCACCCGTATTTTCGGGCCTGTCACGCGCGAGTTGCGCAGCGAACGATTCATGAAGATCGTTTCGTTGGCACCTGAAGTGCTGTAAGGAGTCGCGATGAACAAGATTCGCAAGGGTGACGAAGTTATCGTCACCACCGGCAAAGATAAGGGCAAGCGCGGCATTGTGCTGTCCGTTGGCGAAGGCAAAGTGATTGTCGAGGGCATCAACCTCGTCAAGAAACACGTCAAGCCGAACCCGATGAAGGGTACGACGGGCGGTGTTGAAGCCAAGACGATGCCGCTGCAAATTTCGAACGTCGCATTGGTCGACGCGAATGGCAAGGCATCGCGTGTAGGCATCAAGGTCGAGGGAGACAAGAAAGTCCGTTTCCTTAAGACGACCGGTGCCGAGCTGAGCGCCTGACGCTGCGGAGTAAAAAAATGGCTCGTTTGCAAGAGTTTTACAAAGAAAAGGTTGTACCCGGCCTCATCGAGAAGTTCGGTTACAAGTCCGTGATGGAAGTGCCGCGCATCAGCAAGATCACCCTCAACATGGGTCTTGGCGAAGCGGTTGCTGACAAGAAGATCATCGAAAACGCCGTTGGCGACCTGACGAAGATCGCAGGCCAGAAGCCGGTGATTACGAAGGCACGCAAGGCAATCGCTGGCTTCAAGATCCGTCAAGGCTATCCGATCGGTGCAATGGTCACGTTGCGTGGTCAGGCAATGTACGAATTTCTGGACCGTTTCGTGACGGTCGCGCTCCCCCGTGTACGCGACTTCCGTGGCGTGTCGGGTCGTGCATTCGACGGTCGCGGCAACTACAACATCGGTGTGAAAGAGCAGATCATTTTCCCCGAAATCGACTACGACAAGATCGACGCACTCCGTGGGCTGAACATCAGCATCACGACGACTGCGAAGACCGACGACGAAGCAAAGGCTCTGCTCGCCAGCTTCAAGTTCCCGTTCAGAAACTGAGGTTACCGTGGCTAAACTGGCACTGATCGAACGTGAAAAGAAGCGTGCTCGCCTCGCTGCTAAGTACGCTCCCAAGCGTGCGGAGTTGAAGGCGATCATTGGCGATATGAGCAAGTCGGACGAAGAGCACTACGCAGCACGTCTGGAACTGCAACAACTGCCGCGCAACTCTAATCCGACCCGTAAGCGCAACCGTTGCGCAATTACTGGTCGCCCGCGCGGCACGTTCCGTAAATTCGGGCTGGCGCGCAACAAGATTCGCGAAATCGCGTTCCGCGGCGAGATCCCTGGCCTGACCAAGGCGAGCTGGTAATAGGAGAAACATAAATGAGCATGAGTGATCCTATCGCCGATATGCTGACTCGCATCCGCAACGCGCAGATGGTTGAGAAAGTTTCGGTGACAATGCCCTCGTCGAAAGTCAAGGTTGCCATTGCGCAGGTCCTGAAGGACGAAGGTTATATCGATGATTTCGCAGTGAAGTCCGAAGGTGCGAAGTCTGAATTGAACATCGTGTTGAAGTACTACGCCGGCCGTCCGGTCATCGAGCGCATTGAACGCGTCTCGAAGCCCGGTCTGCGTGTGTACCGCGGCCGTAACGACATCCCCGTGGTCATGAATGGCCTCGGCGTGGCAATAGTGTCGACGCCGAAGGGCGTGATGACGGACCGCAAGGCGCGTGCAACGGGCGTTGGCGGCGAAGTCATCTGCTACGTCGCTTAAGGCCGAAAGGAGAGAAACATGTCTCGAGTAGGTAAAAGCCCGATCGCGCTGGAAGGCGCAGAGGTGGCCCTGAGCGACGATCGCATTACCGTCAAGGGCCCATTGGGTACGATTACGCAGGCAGCAAACCGCCTCGTGAAAGTGGTGAACGACAATGGCACGCTGAAGATCGAGCCGGTGGACGAGAGCCGCGAAGCGAATGCGATGTCGGGCACGATGCGCGCATTGATTGCGAACATGGTGAACGGCGTGACGAAGGGTTTCGAGCGCAAGCTGACGCTGGTTGGCGTTGGTTACCGCGCACAAGCGCAAGGCGACAAGTTGAACCTGTCGCTGGGTTTCTCGCACCCCGTGGTGCACCAGATGCCGGAAGGCGTCAAGGCTGAAACCCCGTCGCAAACCGAAATCGTGATCAAGGGGATCAATAAGCAACAAGTTGGCCAGGTCGCTGCAGAAGTGCGCGGCTATCGCCCGCCGGAGCCCTACAAGGGCAAGGGTGTGCGTTACGCCAATGAGGTTGTGATCCTCAAAGAAACGAAGAAGAAGTAAGGGTGCGCAATCATGGATAAGACTCAATCTCGCCTGCGCCGCGCTCGTCAGACGCGTATCAAGATCGCTGAGCTGCAGGTCGCGCGTCTCGCCGTGCATCGCACGAACACGCACATCTATGCGCAAGTGTTCTCGCCGTGCGGCACCAAGGTGCTCGCCAGCGCGTCGACGCTCGAAGCCGAAGTGCGTGCGCAACTGGCTGATCAGACGGGCAAAGGCGGCAACGTTGCTGCTGCGACTCTGATCGGGAAGCGCATCGCAGAAAAGGCTAAGGCTGCCGGCATCGAATCCGTCGCCTTCGACCGTTCGGGTTTCCGTTACCACGGCCGCGTGAAAGCGCTGGCTGATGCGGCGCGCGAAGCCGGACTCAAGTTCTAAGGGAAGAATTCGTCATGGCAAAGATGCAAGCGAAAGTTCAGGCTGACGAACGCGACGACGGCCTTCGTGAAAAGATGATTTCGGTCAACCGCGTGACCAAGGTCGTGAAGGGTGGCCGGATTCTCGGTTTCGCCGCGCTGACCGTGGTTGGCGACGGTGATGGCCGCGTCGGTATGGGCAAGGGCAAGGCGAAGGAAGTGCCGGTCGCTGTTCAGAAGGCGATGGAACAAGCTCGCCGCAACATGTTCAAGGTGCCGCTGAAGAACGGTACCCTGCAGCACGAAGTGCACGGTAAGCACGGCGCATCGATGGTCCTCCTCGCTCCGGCGAAGGACGGTACCGGTGTGATCGCCGGTGGTCCGATGCGCGCAGTGTTCGACGTGATGGGCGTGCAGAACGTTGTGGCCAAGAGCCACGGTTCGACGAACCCGTACAACCTCGTTCGCGCAACGCTCGACGGTCTGCGCAAGCAGTCCACGCCGGGCGACATCGCGGCGAAGCGCGGCAAGTCCGTCGAAGATATTCTGGGCTAAGGTGGACACCATGTCTGATAAAACTGTCAAGGTCCAGCTCGTCAAGAGCCTGATCGGCACCCGTGAAACGCACCGTGCTACGGTGCGTGGCTTGGGCCTGCGCCGACTCAACTCGATCAGCGAGTTGCAGGACACGCCGGCTGTGCGCGGCATGATCAACAAGGTTTCGTACCTCGTTAAGGTCATCAGCTAAGCGGCTGACCAGGACTCAAGGAGTTGATAATGGAATTGAATAACCTGAAGCCGGCTGAAGGCTCGAAGCACGCTAAGCGTCGCGTCGGTCGCGGTATCGGCTCTGGTCTGGGCAAGACTGCCGGCCGTGGTCACAAGGGCCAGAAGTCGCGTTCGGGCGGCTTTCACAAGGTTGGCTTCGAAGGCGGTCAAATGCCGCTGCAACGTCGCCTGCCGAAGCGGGGCTTCACCTCGCTGACGAAGGAATTCGTCGGTGAAGTGCGTCTCTCGGATCTGGAAAAGCTGCCGGTCGACGAAATCGATCTGTTGGCTCTGAAGCAAGCCGGTCTGCTCGGCGAACTTATCACGAGCGCCAAGATCATTGCGACGGGCGAACTGAAGCGCAAGGTCGTTGTGAAGGGCCTGGGTGCGACGAAGGGTGCGCGCGCTGCTATTGAAGCAGTCGGTGGCTCTTTTGCCGAGTAACGCGCAAGTTATTTGCCGTCACTAGCATTTGCATCGGAGAAGGTACTTGGCTAACAGCCCGAGTCTCGCAAAACCCGGTCGCGGCGCGGCGAAGTTTGGCGATCTGCGTCGGCGAGCAGTGTTTCTGCTGCTGGCGCTGATCGTCTACCGTATCGGCGCGCACGTTCCGGTGCCGGGTATTGACCCGGACCAACTGGCAAAGTTGTTCCAAAGTCAGTCGGGCGGCATCCTTGGCATGTTCAACATGTTCTCGGGTGGCGCACTTTCGCGGTTCACGATTTTCGCGTTGGGGATCATGCCTTATATTTCGGCATCGATCATCATGCAGTTGCTGGCGATTGTCTCGCCGCAGCTCGAGGCGCTGAAGAAAGAGGGGCAGGCGGGACAGCGGAAGATCACGCAGTACACACGTATCTTCACGGTCCTGCTGGCGACGTTCCAGGCATTCGGCATTGCCGTCGCACTGGAAAATCAGCCGGCCTTAGTGATCGATCCGGGGATGGTGTTTCGGTTGACGACGGTCGTGACGCTGGTCACCGGCACGATGTTCCTGATGTGGCTCGGCGAGCAGATCACGGAGCGTGGGCTTGGCAACGGTATCTCGATCATTATTTTCGGTGGTATTGCGGCGGGTTTCCCGAATGCAATCGGTGGTCTTTTCGAACTGGTGCGAACCGGCTCGATGAGCATCATTTCGGCGATTATCGTCGTCGTGCTGATCGCTGCTGTGACTTATCTGGTGGTGTTTATCGAACGCGGCCAGCGCAAGATTCTTGTGAATTACGCGAAGCGGCAAGTCGGTAACAAGATTTACGGCGGACAGTCTTCGCATCTGCCGCTGAAGCTGAACATGTCGGGTGTGATTCCGCCGATCTTTGCATCGTCGATCATTCTCTTTCCGGCAACCATCCTGAACTGGTTTAGTTCGGGGTCGCGTACCGGCTGGTTCGCAGACACGTTGCACAACGTGGCCGAAGCCCTCAAGCCAGGCCAGCCCGTGTACGTATTGTTGTACGCGTTGGCGATCGTTTTCTTCTGCTTTTTCTACACAGCGTTGGTGTTCAACAGCAGGGAAACGGCCGACAACCTGAAAAAGAGTGGCGCTTTCGTTCCAGGCATCCGCCCGGGCGATCAAACGGCGCGATATATCGACCGCATCCTCACGCGTCTGACGCTGGCCGGTGCGATCTACATCGTGTTTGTTTGTCTGCTGCCCGAGTTTCTGGTGCTGCGCTGGAACGTGCCGTTTTATTTTGGTGGAACGTCGCTGCTGATCATTGTCGTCGTCACAATGGACTTCATGGCGCAGGTGCAGTCGTACGTTATGTCGCAACAGTATGAATCGCTGCTGAAGAAAGCTAATTTCAAAGGCGGCGGCGTCCCGATGCGTTGAAAGGACTTATGGCCAAAGACGATGTTATCCAGATGCAGGGTGAAGTCATCGAAAACCTGCCTAACGCTACCTTTAGGGTGAAGCTGGAAAACGGCCATGTCGTATTGGGACACATATCCGGGAAGATGCGGATGCACTACATCCGAATCTTGCCGGGCGACAAGGTGACGGTTGAATTGACGCCTTACGATCTGTCGCGTGCGCGGATCGTGTTCCGGGCGAAGTGATTTGAAAAAAGGGTAATATCATGAAAGTGATGGCATCGGTTAAGCGCATTTGCCGCAATTGCAAGATCATCAAGCGCAAAGGCGTTGTGCGCGTGATTTGCAGCTCTGATCCGCGCCACAAACAGCGTCAAGGCTGAACGCCGCGCTTTTGCTTGCGCTTTTTGTTTGAGGAAAAACAATGGCTCGTATCGCAGGGGTTAACATCCCGAATCACCAGCATACCGAAATCGGCCTGACGGCAATTTACGGTATCGGCCGCACGCGCTCGCGCGACATTTGCGTCGCTGCTGGTGTGGCATTTTCGAAGAAGGTCAAAGACCTGAACGACGCAGACCTCGAAAAGCTGCGTGAAGAAGTCGGCAAGTTCATCGTTGAAGGCGATCTGCGCCGTGAAACGACGATGAACATCAAGCGCCTGATGGATCTCGGCTGCTACCGTGGCGTGCGGCATCGTAAGGGCTTGCCCCTGCGCGGCCAACGTACGCGTACGAATGCCCGTACGCGCAAGGGTCCGCGTCGTGCAGCGCAATCGCTGAAGAAGTAAGCGGAACTGACAGTTACAGGAAAACGTAATGGCTAAGGCTTCGAACAACTCCGCGGCGCAACGCGTTCGCAAGAAGGTCAAGAAGAACGTCGCCGAGGGCGTGGTTCACGTTCACGCGTCGTTCAACAACACCATCATCACGATCACCGATCGTCAAGGCAATGCACTTGCTTGGGCAACGTCGGGTGGTCAGGGCTTCAAGGGTTCGCGTAAATCGACCCCGTTTGCAGCTCAGGTGGCGGCCGAATCGGCTGGCCGCGTGGCGATGGAATACGGCGTGAAGAACCTCGAAGTGCGGATCAAGGGCCCCGGTCCTGGCCGTGAGTCGGCGGTGCGCGCATTGCATGGTCTTGGCATCAAGATCACAGCGATCTCCGACGTAACCCCGGTCCCGCACAACGGCTGCCGTCCGCCGAAGCGTCGTCGTATCTAAGACGCTGTTTTCGCTAGCGCCTGTCGCCGCCGCGCTTGTAAGCCGGCGACCACAGGCCGCTTGCGCTATTGAATTGACTAAGCCCACCGTTCGACCCAAAGGGCTCGGACTAGCGTGAGTGCATGCATTCACGTGATCAATCATAGAAGGAATCAACGTGGCACGTTATATCGGCCCTAAGGCCAAGCTCTCCCGCCGTGAAGGCACTGACCTTTTCCTGAAGAGCGCCCGTCGTTCACTCGCTGACAAGTGCAAGCTTGACAGCAAGCCTGGCCAACATGGCCGCACCTCGGGTGCACGTACGTCCGACTACGGCACGCAGCTGCGCGAAAAGCAAAAAGTGAAGCGCATCTACGGTGTCCTCGAGCGTCAATTCCGTCGTTACTTCGCCGAAGCAGACCGCCTGAAGGGCAACACGGGCGAAAACCTGCTGCAATTGCTTGAATCGCGTCTCGACAACGTCGTGTATCGCATGGGTTTCGGCTCGACGCGCGCTGAAGCGCGTCAGCTCGTGAGCCACAAGGCGATCACGGTGAACGGCGTCGTGTCGAACATTCCGTCGATGCAAGTGAAGGCAGGCGATGTTGTAGCGGTGCGCGAACAGAAGAAGAAGCAAGCCCGTATTCTCGAAGCGCTGTCGCTCGCTGAGCAAGGCGGTCTGCCGAGCTGGGTCGCTGTTGATTCGAAGAAGTTCGAAGGCACGTTCAAGCAGAAGCCGGAACGCAGCGACATCGCTGGCGATATCAACGAAAGCCTGATCGTCGAATTGTATTCGCGGTAATCGGATTAACGGCCGGGGCACCCCGATTGCGTTGCGCAAGGGGGCGTCTCGGCTGTTTATTTTCAGGTTGTTACCGGTCAGCCTTATCGGTGTAACGAGCCGAGGGTATTGAAAAGGAAAACCTATGCAAACCAGTTTGTTGAAGCCCAAGATCATCGCAGTTGAATCGCTTGGCGAAAGCCACGCGAAAGTGGTCATGGAACCGTTTGAACGCGGTTACGGCCACACCTTGGGTAACGCGCTTCGGCGCGTATTGCTGTCGTCGATGATCGGCTACGCGCCGACCGAAGTGACGATCGCAGGCGTCGTACATGAGTATTCGACGCTCGACGGTGTGCAAGAGGATGTGGTCAACCTGTTGTTGAACCTGAAGGGTGTGGTCTTCAAGCTGCATAACCGTGACGAAGTGACGGTTACGCTGCGCAAGGAAGGTGAAGGCGTTGTCACCGCGGGCGACATTGAACTTGCGCACGATTGCGAAGTGATCAACCCGGATCATGTGATTGCGCACCTGTCGAAGGGCGGCAAGCTCGACGTGCAGATCAAGGTTGAAAAAGGCCGCGGCTACGTGCCGGGCAATGTGCGTCGTTACGGCGAAGAATCGGCCAAGATCATCGGCCGCATCGTGCTGGACGCGTCGTTCTCGCCCGTTCGCCGCGTGAGCTACGCCGTTGAAAGCGCGCGTGTCGAACAACGTACCGACCTCGACAAGCTCGTGATGAACATCGAGACCAACGGTGTGATCTCGCCGGAAGAAGCAATCCGTCAATCGGCGCGTATTCTGGTCGACCAACTGTCGGTATTCGCCGCACTGGAAGGTACCGAAGCTACGGCAGAAGCACCGTCGCGCGCGCCGCAGATCGATCCGATCCTGCTGCGTCCGGTTGATGATCTCGAACTGACGGTTCGTTCCGCGAACTGCCTGAAGGCCGAGAACATCTACTACATCGGCGACTTGATCCAGCGCACTGAAAACGAGCTGCTTAAGACGCCGAACCTGGGCCGCAAGTCGCTGAACGAAATCAAGGAAGTATTGGCGTCGCGTGGTTTGACGCTCGGCATGAAACTCGAGAACTGGCCGCCGGCTGGTCTGGACAAGTAATCCCGGGACCTGAACCCGCCGCTGCACTGGCAAAGACGCGGATTTTCCTTTAAAATCCGCGTCTTGTCTTTTTTCACTACCGGCCCGTGCACTCGCCGCCTCAGGGGAAACCGAGGAGCCGAGCGTGATAGAAGAGCTGGAACAAAACTCTGAATCAAAGGAATTAACATGCGTCACCGTCATGGTCTGCGGAAACTGAACCGCACGAGCAGCCACCGTCTGGCAATGCTCCGTAACATGTCCAACTCGCTGATCGAGCACGAAGTCATCAAGACCACGCTGCCGAAGGCGAAAGAACTCCGTAAAGTCGTCGAGCCGCTGATCACGCTCGGCAAGAAGCCGTCACTGGCAAATCGTCGTCTGGCGTTCAACCGCCTGCGCGATCGTGACTCGGTCACGAAGCTGTTCGAAGTGCTTGGCCCGCGTTACGCCACCCGTCCGGGCGGCTACCTGCGCGTGCTGAAGTTCGGTTTCCGCGTTGGCGACAACGCACCGATGGCACTGGTCGAATTGCTCGACCGTCCGGAAGTCGAAGAAACTGAAGTGCAGGAAGCTGAGTAAGCTTTTTAGCACCCGAAGAAAAAGCCAGGCAGCACGCCTGGCTTTTTTGTTGGCGGGAAGAAAGCCCACGCGGCACAAATGCTTGGCGGCCAAATGCCGCAAGCTCGCCGCAGGCATCTCCGCAGTCGCGCGAAGCTAGGTGATACGATACTGACAGCTGATCGTGCCCGGCCGGAGCCCTCTGTGAACGTGAATGTGACCTTGATTCTGACGACGGTACCCGACGCGGACGTTGCCCAGAAGCTGGCGACGGACGCGTTAGCTGCGCGGCTATGCGCGTGCGTCTCTCAACTGGGCGTTGTTCAGTCCAGCTACCACTGGCAGGGCGCGATCGAAACGGCGCAGGAAATCCAGCTGCTGTTCAAGACAAGCGCCGCGCGGGCGTCAGAACTCGAACAATACATTCAGGCGAACCACCCCTACGACACGCCGGAAATCCTTTCGTGGCAAGCGACGGCATCATCCGTCTACGGCCAGTGGATCACTGCCGAAACCCAACGTCCTCTCCATGTTTAACGGTCTCGACCGCCGCGCGCTCTATGTGCTGCGCATAACCTTTTTCCTGTTCGGCTGCCTCTTCGCCGGGTCGTTCGGCAGCGTTGCCCGCGCTGCGGACGATTTCCTCGACCCGGCGGTCGCCTTCAAATTCAGCGCCAGCGAAAAACCCGGCGAAGTCGTCGTCACGTACAAGATCGCGGACGGCTACTACATGTACCGTGAGCGCTTTGCGTTCGCGCCTCGCAACGGCGCCGCAATTATCGGCGAGCCGCAGTTGCCGGCCGGCCACATCAAGTTCGATCAGACTTTCAACAAAGACGTCGAAACGTATCGCAACGAGCTGACGATCCGCATTCCCGTGAAACAGGCGGCGGGACAATTCGATCTGGTGGTGACGTCGCAGGGCTGCGCCGACGCCGGCATCTGCTATCCGCCGATGGACCGGGTGTACCGTGTCAGCGGCGAGGCGCTGCAACCGGCCGGCAACGCGGCGGCGGGCGCTTCCACGCAACCCACCCCGGCCGCCGGTGCGTCGTGGTATGAGCGGGCTACCAGCGCCGACTATGCGCGGTCGCTGTTGCAAGGCGGTGGTTTCTTCGCGATCGTCGGGCTTTTTTTCGTGGCCGGCGCCGTACTAAGCCTGCTGCCGTGCTCGTATCCGATGATTCCGATTCTGTCGGCGATCGTCATCGGTGAGGGCGCGCGAGTGACGCGTGCGCGCGGGTTCGCGTTGTCGCTGGCTTACGTGATCGGCATGGCGCTCGTATATACGGCGCTCGGCATCGCGGCCGCGCTGGTGGGGCAAAGCCTCGGCGCGTGGCTGCAAAACCCTTGGGTGCTGGGCGCGTTCGGGATGCTGCTGACGCTTTTCGCGCTGACGCTGATCGCAGGATTCGACATCGCCTTGCCGCGCCGTTGGCAAGAAGGCGTTTCGCCGGCGTCGGCGGGGCGCTCTGGCGGAAAATTCGCGGCGGTAGCCTTGATGGGTGCGCTGTCCGCGCTGGTGGTCGGCGCCTGCATGACCGCGCCGCTCTTCGCCGTGCTGGCGTTCATTGCGCACACCGGCGATGCGGTGCTTGGCGGCGCGGCGCTATTCTCGATGGGGCTCGGCCTTGGCGTGCCGCTTCTGATCATCGGTCTCGGTGCCGGCACGTTGCTGCCGCGCGCAGGCTCATGGATGGACGGGGTCAAGGTGTTCTTCGGCGTCGTGCTGCTTGCCGCGGCGCTGTGGATCGTATGGCCGGTGCTCGGCGCGGCCGCGACGATGCTGTTGAGCGCGCTCTGGCTGCTCGTCGCCGCAGCATCGCTCGGTCTGTTCTCGGCCCTGGCCGTTGGCTCCTCAATATGGCGCCGGCTGAGCCGAGGGCTTGGCGCTGTGTTTGCAGTCTGGGCGGTGGCACTGCTGGTTGGCCTTGCCGCAGGCTCGTCCGATCCGCTGAAGCCGCTTGCGGTGCTGGCGGCGCGCGGCGGCGAGGCGGGTTTGGCCAGTACGTCCAACGCGCTGGATACGCGGGCGCAAAGCGATCTGACATTCGCCCCGGTGCGTTCGTCGAGCGAACTCGATCTGGCCATCAAAACGGCTGTGCAGCCCGTCATGCTCGATTTTTACGCGGACTGGTGCGTGAGCTGCAAGGAGATGGAGAAATTCACTTTCAGTGACCCGCGCGTCCAGGCGAAGCTTAAGCAACTGACCCTGCTGCGCGCCGACGTCACGGCGAATAACGCCGACGATCAGGCGCTGCTCAAGCGATTCGGCCTCTTCGGGCCGCCAGGCATCATTTTCTTCGACAAGGGCGGTAAGGAAGTACTGCGCGTCGTCGGTTACGAATCAGCGGACAAGTTTTTACGCAGCCTCGATCGCGCAACCCCGCCGGGTGTGTAGCCGCACACAGGTTTTCGATACGCGCAAAGTATGCGAAAAAAAGGAGGCGGGACTAAAAGTCCGCCTCCTTTTTTCCCATGTCGTCAGCGCAGCAGCGTCGTCGCCCGCTAACGAAAGCCGTCAAATCATTTCTGCGAGCGCAAAATTCGCGCGGCATCCAGCGCGAAATACGTCAGCACGCCATCAGCGCCGGCCCGCTTGAACGCCAGCAGCGATTCCATCATCGCCTTGTCGTGATCGAGCCAGCCGTTCTGCGCGGCCGCCTTCAACATCGCGTATTCGCCGCTCACCTGATAAACGTAAGTGGGGAACTGGAATTCGTCCTTCACGCGACGCACGATGTCCAGATACGGCATGCCAGGCTTGACCATCACCATATCGGCGCCTTCGTTGATGTCCGCTTGCACTTCGCGCAGCGCTTCATTCGAATTGGCCGGGTCCATCTGGTAGGTCATCTTGTTGCTCTTGCCCAGATTCGTCGCGGAACCGACGGCATCGCGGAACGGCCCGTAAAACGCCGACGCAAATTTGGCCGCATAAGCCATGATGCGCGTGTGGACAAACTCCTCGCTCTCGAGCATTTCGCGAATCGCGCCGATGCGGCCGTCCATCATGTCCGAGGGCGCGACGATATCGACGCCTGCTTCAGCCTGCGCACGGGCCTGCTCGATGAGAATCTCAACGGTCTCGTCGTTCATCACGTAACCGGCTTCATCGAGCACGCCGTCCTGGCCGTGGCTCGTATACGGGTCGAGCGCGACGTCGGTCAGCACGCCCAACTCGGGGAAACTCTTTTTGAGTTCGCGAACGGCGCGCGGAATGAGGCCGGCCGGATTGGCTGCTTCGCGGCCATCAGGCGTTTTCAGAGACGGCTCGATTGCCGGAAACAGCGACAGTACGGGCACGCCCAGCTCGACGCATTGCTCGGCCACGCCCATCAGCAGATCGACCGACACGCGCTCGACGCCCGGCATCGACGGTACGGCTTGCCGCACATTCGTGCCCTCGACGACGAACACCGGATAGATCAGATCATTCGTGGTGAGGATGTTTTCCCGCATCAGACGGCGCGAGAAGTCGTTACGGCGCATGCGGCGCGGACGGTAGTGCGGGTAGAAGCTCATATCGAATCGAAGATGATGGATGTGGAGAGTGGACAAGTACGTCTGCGTCTGCTCCCGAAACTTTTCGAGACAATGGTATATCATACCGATCGAGCAAGGCGCCTTGCGCTGACCTCCCCGCTTCTCCTCCCTGAGCGGGTGCCTGTCGTTTTTTCGATTAGGCTGTTTGACCCGCCGTTAAAGCGGCGGGTTTTTTTATGGGCGGCCGAAACGGCGCTTTTGCGTGCCTGACGGAAGCCCCCGCGCTTACTGCGCGGCGTCCGCTTCGCCTGTGGCTTTGGGGATCAGCCAGCCTTCGATCAACTCGTGCGCCTCGTCGATGCCGATTCGTTTGAGCGCCGAGAACAATTGCGCGGTCAACTCGCCTTGGTAGCCGGCGGCGCGATATTCAGCCAGGCCTTTCTGCGTCGCGCGCAATGCGTTGATGCTTTCCTGTCGCGTCAATTTGTCGCATTTTGTAAGCAGCGTATGGATCGGCTTGCCCGTCGGCGCGAACCACTCGATCATCTGGCGATCCAGATCCGTCAACGGACGACGCGAGTCCATCATCAGAATCATGCCGCGCAGTTGCGAGCGCGATTGCAGGTAGGTCGACAGTAGCGCTTCCCAATGGGCCTTGGCCGCGCCGGGCACTTCCGCGTAGCCGTAGCCCGGCAGGTCCACCAGATGCGCGGTCGGCTCGTCCGCCTTGCCCACCGAAAAGTAATTGATATGCTGTGTGCGCCCCGGCGTCTTGCTGGCGAACGCGAGCCGCTTCTGATTGCACAGGATATTGATCGCCGTGGACTTGCCGGCGTTCGAACGTCCCGCAAAGGCGATCTCGGGCTGCGCGGTGGCCGGCAGGTCACGCAAGTGATTGACGGTCGTGAAAAAGCGGGATTGGTGGAGCAGGAAGGACATGATCAGGCCAGGATTCGAGACGCCGGGGAACCCGGAGCGGGGACGGGTCAAGCCCGACTGGCGTCTTAGCGATTAGCGAGTTATTGTACAATACGATGGTTTACTGAAAACCCGAGGGGGCCGCCCCGCGTGCCTTGGCGGCTCCTGGTGGTCACTCAGTCGCTGTCGTATTTTGCAAAACCTTCAGGAAAACGCTGGGCCGTCCCAAGTTTTCTTGCCCCCTTCGGGGGGCCTGGCGCGAGGCGCCGGGTTTGGGGGCTCTCTAAAAAATCCCACAAGACGAGACAGGGTGTGCGAATGAATCGACTGTGCAAGGCTCTGATGGTGCTTCAGGTAGCGGCAGGTCTTTCAGGTTTGGCAATTCAGGCACGAGCAGCAGAGCCGGCAAAGCCGGACGTCAATCGGGGGCAGGCAATCGCAATGCAGGTTTGCGCGTCGTGCCACGGCGCGGACGGCAACAGTGCCGGCGGCGCATACCCGAAGTTGTCGGGCCAGCATCCCGAGTATCTCGTCAAGCAACTCAAGGATTTCAAGACGCAGGCGGGCGCCAAGCAGCCCGCGCGCAACAATGCGATCATGGCGGGCATGGCCGCGGCGCTCTCCGACCAGGACATGGTCAACGTGGCGGCCTATTTCGCGGCGCAGGCTCCCAAGCCAGGTTATGCGCATAGCAAGGACACCGTGGCGCTCGGTCAGAAAATTTACCGTGGTGGGGTGGCCGAGAAGGGCGTGCCGGCATGCGCAAGCTGTCACGGGCCAACGGGCCAGGGCATTCCCTCGCAGTATCCGCGCCTGTCGGGGCAATGGTCGGACTACACGGTGGCGCAGTTGTCCGCGTTCACGCAGGGTTCCGGCGCACGTAACAACAACGAGGCGATGCATGCCGTCGCATCGCGTTTGTCGGACAGCGAGATCAAGGCTGTAGCCGATTACATCGCGGGCTTGCATTAAGTAAGAGTCCGCACGCAAGCGCAACCGGCCCGCCGGGGCCGGTGCAAAACAAGAAAAGGGTGGGGGCGTCGTGTCTACGACAGCCTCTCACCCTTTTTTGCTGTTCAGTCGGAGTATGAATGAGCGTCACCACGTCGGGTCTGCAGTCGAAGTCGAGCAATCGCATCGTGCGCAGCATCATCGAAGTCATGAGTTCGATGCGTTTCGCCATCGCGCTGCTCGTGATTCTGTCCATCGCCAGCATTATCGGCACCGTCCTCACGCAGGACGATCCGTATCCGAATTACGTCAACCAGTTCGGCCCCTTCTGGGCGGACATCTTCCGCTCGCTGAGCCTGTACACGGTGTACAGCTCGTGGTGGTTCATGCTGATCCTCGGCTTCCTGATGGTGTCGGTCTCGCTGTGCGTGATCCGCAATGCGCCGAAAATGCTCGCCGACGCCAAGAGCTGGAAAGACAAGGTTCGCGAAGGCAGCCTGCGCGCGTTCCATCACAAGGGCGAGTTCGCGGTGCACGGCACGCGCGCGCAGACCGCCCAGGTGCTCGCCAGGCTGTCGGCGAAGCTCGGCTATAAATTCGTCACGCGCGAGTCGGACGGCGCGACGCTGATCGCCGCCAAGCGCGGCGCGCTGACCAAGTTCGGCTATATCTCGGCTCACATCGCGATCGTGGTGATCTGTCTCGGCGGCCTGCTCGACAGCAACCTGCCGATCAAGCTGCAAATGTGGCTGTTCGACAAGTCGGCGATCCGCGCGAACACGGTAATCAATGAGATTCCTGCCGAACATCGCCTGTCGCAGTCGAACCCCACGTTCCGCGGCTACGCGTGGGTGCCGGAAGGGCAGCATGTATCGACGGCGATCCTGAACCAGCCGGACGGTTCGCTGATTCAGGACTTGCCGTTCTCGATCGAACTGAAGAAATTCATCGTCGACTACTACTCGACCGGCATGCCGAAGCTGTTCGCAAGCGACATCGTCGTCGTCGACCATAAGACCGGTGCGCGCGTGCCGGCGCGGATCGAAGTGAACAAGCCGTTCGAATACGAGGGCGTGTCGATCTATCAGTCGAGCTTCCAGGACGGCGGCTCGCAGATGCAGATGACCGCGTTCCCCATGACCGGCGCGAGCGCGAAGACCGCACCGTTCGCCGGCACGATCGGCGGCAACGCGCCGCTTGGCCAGGCCATGTCGCTGGCGGACGGACAGACCGTCGAATTCACCGATTTCCGCGCGATCAACGTCGAAAACATCTCGAACGGCAGCGGCCAGAACGACGCCCGCGGCGTCGCGGCGCATCGTACGCTGAAAGAAGCGTTCGACGAGCGTCTCGGCTCGGGCGCGAAGACGTCGAAACCGCTCGAACTGCACAATGTCGGCCCTTCGGTGCAGTACAAGGTGCGCGACAAGGACGGCCAGGCGCGCGAATACAACAACTACATGCTGCCGGTGGAAGTAGCCGGCGAAAAGATGTTCCTCGCCGGCATGCGCCAGAACCCGGACGATCCCTTCCGCTACCTGCGCATTCCCGCCGACACCGGCGGCACCGTCAAGGAATGGATGAACCTGCGCGCCACGCTCGAGAATCCGGCCATGCGCGCGGCGGCCGCTCACCGTTTCGCGCTGCGCTCGGTGCCGGGTTCGAATGCCGAACTGCAGCAGCATCTGGAAGAAAGCGCGCTGCGCGTGCTGACGCTTTTCGCGGGCGCGGACAGCAGCGTCAAGATGCCGAACGGCCAGCCCGTCGGCGGCTTTCAGGCGATCGCCGGCTTTATCGATCACTCGGTGCCGAAGGGCGAGCAGGAAAAGGCGGCCGGGCTGCTTCTGCGCATGCTGGAAGGCTCGACGTGGGATTTGTGGCAACTGTCGCGCGAGCAGCTCGGCGAGCCTGAAGCGCAGGCCAACGCGGACGCGAGCCGCTTTGTTCAAACCTCGATCAACGCGATATCCGACAGCTTTCTGTATGGATCACCGGTTTACTTGCAGCTTGACGGCTTCAAGCAGGTGCAAGCTTCGGTATTTCAGTTGACGCGCGCACCGGGCAAAAAAGTCGTGTATCTTGGCAGTCTGCTTCTCGTATTGGGCATCTTTTCGATGTTCTACGTTCGCGAACGGCGCCTGTGGTTCTGGCTCAAGGATACCGATCACGGCACGAACGTCGTGATGGCGATGTCGAGCGCGCGCAAGACACTCGACTTCGAAAAGGAGTTCGTTCAAACGCGCGACGCAGTCGGCGCCGCGCTGGGCGCCAAACTCACTGAAGCACCCGACGCCGCCCGCGGCGCCGATCAACCCGGCCACGCCGGCGCGCAGTCCGCAAGCTCACAAGATTCGACCCGGTAAGATCATGGACTTGACTCAGGTTTCCCCCTCCTCATCATCGTCGCGGCCCAGCAAGGCGCTCGCGGGCGAGTCGCTCAACGTGGCGGAGTACGACGAGCGACCGTTTCTGAAACGGCTCGGTGTCTTCGACTGGCTGTTCGCCGTCGTGATGGTCGCTGGCGCGGGGTTCGCGCTGTCGCACTATCACGCGTTCATGAACTACTACGACAAGCTGGTGCTGGTGTGCGCGGTGCCGGTGTTCGTCGTGCTCGGCTGGCGTTGGAAGCCGGTGCGTCCGCTGATGGTCGGCATCGCGGCGCTGTCGTTGTGGGCGATCCAGATTTACCAGGGCGATCTGGCCCGTGCCGATCAGGCCTTCTTCCTGAAGTATTTCCTCTCGAGCCAATCCGCGATTCTGTGGATGAGTGCGCTGTTCGTGTTCGCCACCGTGTTCTACTGGATCGGCCTGCTGTCGCGCTCGCCAACCGGTGCGGCAATCGGTTCGAAGATGACATGGGCCGCGGTGGTCATGGGCTTCGTCGGGCTGATGGTGCGCTGGTACGAGTCATACCTGATCGGCTCGGACGTCGGCCATATTCCGGTCTCGAACCTGTATGAAGTATTCGTGCTGTTCAGCCTGATCACCGCGTTGTTCTATCTGTATTACGAGCAGCACTACAACACGCGCGCGCTCGGCGCGTTCGTGCTGCTGGTGATCAGCGCCGCCGTCGGCTTCCTGATGTGGTACTCGGTCGCCCGTGACGCGCAGCAGATCCAGCCGCTCGTGCCGGCGCTGCAAAGCTGGTGGATGAAGATTCACGTGCCGGCGAACTTCATCGGCTACGGCAGCTTTGCGTTGTCGGCCATGGTCGGCGTCGCGTACCTGATGAAAGAGCGCGGCGTGCTGGCCGATCGCCTTCCGGCGCTCGAAGTGCTCGACGACGTGATGTACAAGTCGATCGCCGTCGGCTTCGCCTTCTTCACGATCGCGACGATTCTCGGCGCGCTGTGGGCCGCCGAAGCGTGGGGCGGCTACTGGAGCTGGGACCCGAAGGAAACGTGGGCGCTGATCGTCTGGCTCAACTATGCGGCATGGCTGCACATGCGTCTGATGAAAGGTCTGCGCGGCGCGGTCGCCGCCTGGTGGGCGCTGACCGGCCTGCTGGTGACGACTTTCGCGTTTCTCGGCGTCAACATGTTCCTGTCGGGGCTGCATAGCTACGGCAAGCTGTAAGATTCGCCGCTCCGCCCCGACTAAGAACCGCCGCGTGCTTCGCACCGGCGGTTTTTTTATGGCTGACGGAATATTTGCCGCGCCCGACGTGTTCGTCATGGCAGTAGCGACGAATAGCTGGACGGACGCGGGACAAGCGATCATGACTTCGGCCCCGTAAAATGAACGAACCGGCGGGGCCGGCAAGGAGCAGGACGATGTGGATCAAGCGAAGCGACAGAATTCAACTCCTCGGCGACGATATCGCGCGTAGCGAAATCACGCCGCGGCACGTATTCGAGAACCGGCGGCGTGTGTTGCAGGCGGCGGGCGCGCTGGCGCTCGGCGGTCTGATCGGCGTGAATGGCGAGGCGCTGGCGGCGTATTCATCGCCGGACCCGAAGGCGCAAAAGCTCGCGGCGAAGACCAACGCGAAGTTCGTCGCGCTCGACAAGATCACGCCGTTCAAGGACATCACGAGCTACAACAACTACTACGAGTTCGGCACCGATAAGGCCGATCCGTCGCATAACGCCGGCACATTGCGCCCGCACCCGTGGAAGGTGAGCGTCGAGGGCGAAATCAAAAATCCGAAGGTGTACGACATCGATGAATTGCTGAAGCTCGCGCCGCTCGAGGAGCGCGTGTACCGGCTGCGCTGCGTCGAAGGCTGGTCGATGGTGATTCCGTGGATCGGCGTGCCGCTCTCGGAACTGATCAAGCGCGTGCAGCCGACCGGCAATGCGAAGTACGTGCAATTCATCACGCTGGCTGATGCGTCGCAGATGCCCGGACTCTCGACGCCGGTGCTCGATTGGCCGTACTCCGAGGGGCTGCGCATGGATGAAGCAATGAATCCGCTGACGCTCCTGACGATGGGTGTTTACGGGCAGGTGCTGCCGAATCAGAACGGCGCGCCGATTCGCATCGTGGTGCCGTGGAAATACGGCTTCAAGAGCGCGAAGTCGCTGGTGAAGATCCGCTTTCTCGACAAGCAGCCGCCGACCAGTTGGAACACCTATGCGTCGAGCGAATACGGTTTCTATTCGAACGTGAACCCGAACGTCGATCATCCGCGCTGGAGCCAGGCGACCGAGCGGCGCATCGGTGAGGACGGCTTTTTCACGCCCAAGCGCAAGACGCTGATGTTCAACGGCTACGGCGATCAGGTCGCGTCGCTTTATCAGGGCATGGACCTGAAGAAGAATTTCTGAGCAACGCGACCATGGCTTTCGATACACAGACTTCCGCTGTGAGCGGGCGCAAGGCGCCGCGAGCAGCGCACGCGTCCACGACCGTGAAGCGGCCCGCATCCGGCGCGCGCTGGATCGTGCCGGCGAAAATCGCGGTGTTTGTCGCCGCGCTGTATCCGCTCGCGCGCATCGTGTTGTTCGGCATGACCGATCGGCTCGGCTCGAATCCGATCGAATTCATCACGCGCTCCACCGGTCTCTGGACGCTCGTCTTTCTTTGCATCACGCTGGCCGTGACGCCCTTGCGCCGGTTGACCGGGGTCGCCACGTTCGTGCGCTTTCGGCGGATGCTCGGGCTCTACGCCTTCTTCTACGCGACGCTGCACTTCACCACTTACCTCTGGTTCGACAAGTGGTTCGATGTCGCCGAGATCGTGAAGGACATCGGCAAGCGGCCCTTCATCACCGTTGGTTTCGCGGCGTTCCTGTTGCTGATCGCGTTGGCCGTGACGTCGCCGCGCGCGATGGTGCGCAAACTCGGCCGTCGCTGGCAGACATTGCATCGCGCGATCTACGCGATCGGCGTGCTCGCGATCCTGCACTTCTGGTGGATGAAGGCGGGCAAGAACGATCTGCTGTTGCCGAAGCTTTACGGCGCAATCATGCTGGCGCTGCTGGGGTGGCGGTTGATCGTATGGCTGCGCGAGCGAAGGTCGAAGGCGGGTTGACCGGCAAGCGAGTCGCACAAACTAAAAAGGCGATGCCGCGGCGGCATCGCCTTTTTTGTCAGACGCCGAACTCGACGTTTACGCCGGCAGGATCGTTTCTCCCGCAAACAACTGCTTGATCTCTTCGCGGGCGCGCACCACATGCGCTTGTGTACCATCCACCATCACTTCCGCCGCACGCGGACGGGTGTTGTAGTTGGAGCTCATCACGAAGCCGTACGCGCCGGCCGAACGAATCGCCAGCAAATCGCCGGGTTCGATCGCCAGCAGACGCTCGCGACCCAGCCAGTCGCCGCTTTCGCAAACCGGGCCGACCACGTCGTAGACATGCGCCGGTACGTCGCGCTTCGCCGCTGCTTCGATCGCGTGGTACGCCTCGTACATGGCGGGGCGCGCGAGGTCGTTCATCGCGGCGTCGACGATGGCGAAATTCTTTTCCGCACCCGGCTTCAGAAACTCGACGCGCGTGAGCAGCACGCCCGCATTGCCCACCAGCGAACGACCCGGCTCGAAATACACTTCACGATGGCCGTGGCCACGCGCTTCGATGCGATCGAGCACGGTGCGCACGAACGCGCCGATTTCCGGCGGTGCTTCATCGTCGTAGGTGATGCCGAGACCGCCGCCCACGTCGATGTGGCGAATGCTCACGCCGTCCTGCTCGATCTGTTCGACCAGTTCCAGCAACTTGTCGACCGCGTCGAGATACGGCGCGACTTCGGTGATCTGCGAACCGATATGGCAGTCGATGCCGATCACCTCGAGATGAGTCATCGCCGCGGCGGCTCGATACGTCGCGCGCGCGTCTTCGAATGCGACGCCGAACTTGTTCGACTTCAGCCCGGTGGAAATATACGGATGCGTCTTCGCGTCGACGTCCGGATTCACGCGCAGCGAAACCGGAGCTTTCTTGCTCATGTCGGCGGCCACCGCATTCAGGCGGTCCAGTTCAGGAATCGATTCGACGTTGAAGCACTTCACGCCGGCCGCGAGCGCGTCGCGCATTTCGTCCGCACTCTTGCCGACGCCGGAAAACACGGTGTTTTCCGCTTTACCGCCGGCCGCCAGCACACGCGCCAGTTCGCCGCCCGACACGATATCGAAGCCGGCGCCGAGACGCGCGAACACGTTCAGCACCGCGAGGTTGCTGTTCGCCTTGACGGCCACGTGCACGCTCGCGCGGCGGCCTGCGCAAGCGCCGGCGTACGCGTTCCAGGCATCGGTGAGCGCGGCGCGCGAATAGACGTAGAGCGGCGTGCCGAACTGTTCGGCGAGCGAGACGGCGGACACGCCTTCGGCGTGCAACACGCCATCGACGTAGTCAAAAGCGGATCGAGTCATGCGAGGGTCTTATTGAGCGGGAGTAACGGCGGAGGCAGGCGGCGCGGCGAGTTGGTTTTCCGGCGCCAGCGTGAGCGGCGTGCCCGACGTATTCGGCACGGTGCCCGTTTCGTCGGCGGTTTCGGCGCTGGGTTTCACTTCATCCGGCGACGGCGGTTGCGTGCGGTCGATCGGCTTGGCCGGGAGCGGCGGCACGGTGGGCAAATAGAGCGAACCACGCTGCCCGCAGCCGGCAAGTGCACAACCTGCGAGAATGGCTAGACCCGCTACAATCGCGCGGCCGGGCGCCGCTGCGCGCATCCGAGAAACGACTCGCATGACTGTCCCTGAATAAATAATCGATGGAGTTTAGCATGTCCGATAGTGAATACCTGACCCGCGCGGAAGCCGCGCTAGCCGCCATCGAACGCGCACTCGACGACACCGACGCCGACATCGAATTCGAGCGCAGCGGCAATGTGCTGACCCTCGAATTCGAGAACCGTTCGAAGATCATCGTGAACCTTCAGCCGCCGATGAGCGAGATCTGGATCGCCGCGAAAGCGGGCGGCTTTCACTTCCGTTTCGTCGATGGTGAATGGCGCGATACCCGCAGTGGTACGGAGTTTTTCGCCGCGCTGTCGGAGTACGCGACGCAACAGGCCGGCGAGCCGGTTCACTTCGAAGCGTGAATCCGGGTTAAGGCGGGGCCGCGACTGCCCGAAGCGCGCCTCGCGACTGACGGACCGCCCGCCAAAGCAAGCTGAAACGACACCGCCGCGCATCGAGCGCGGCGGTTTTCTTCAACGGGCTACGGCGGTTCTCTAATGCCCGCGGAACAGATTCATGATGTTCTGCTTTTCCTGCTCGTCGACCTGCGCGGGCGCCTCCGATGCGCCGTTCGCCGCATCCAGCGCGGCCTGGCTGATGCCGACCGTCGCGATGAAACCGTGCCCCGGCGTGAACTCGTCGAAATACAGTTCCGAGCCGACTTCGACCACATTGTCCGGCTTCGGCATCTTGTAGTCCGGCACGCCCTTGAGCGCGCGACCCATGTATTCGATCCACACCGGCAACGCCAGGCCGCCGCCGGTTTCCTTGTCGCCGAGACTGCGCGGATTGTCGTAGCCGATCCACGCGATCGCCGTGACCGTGTGCTGATAACCGGCGAACCACGCGTCGCGCGAATCGTTGGTCGTGCCCGTCTTGCCGCCGAGATCGGTGCGTTTCAGCACATTGGATTTGGCGCCCGTGCCGCGTTGCGCGACACCTTGCAGCAGGCTGTTCATCACGTACGCGTTGCGCGGCTCGATGGCGTGCGGCGCGCTTTGCTCGGCCACTAGCGGTTGCGCATGGGCGACGACGATGCCGCGCTGATCCGTGACCTCGGCGATCAGATACGGGTTGATCCGGTAGCCGCCGTTGGCGAACACCGAGAACGCGCCCGCCATTTGCAACGGCGTGACGAGACCCGCGCCGAGCGCCATCGGCAGATAGGCCGGGTGACGCTCCGCGTCGAAGCCGAAGCGCGTGATGTACTGCTGCGCGTACTTGGTGCCGATCTGGCTGAGGATGCGGATCGACACCAGGTTCTTCGACTTCTGCAGCGCCGTGCGCATGGTCATCGGACCGTCGAAACCGCCGCCGTAGTTCTTCGGTTCCCACGGCTGCCCGCCGGTCTCCGCGGCGCTGAAAAAGAGCGGGGCGTCGTTGATCACCGTCGCCGGGCCGAGTCCCTTTTCGAGCGATGCCGAATAAATGAACGGCTTGAAACTCGAACCCGGCTGACGCCACGCCTGGGTCACGTGATTGAACTTGTTCTTGTTGAAGTCGAAGCCGCCGACCAGCGCGCGAATCGCGCCGTCTTGCGGCACCACCGAGACGAACGCGCCTTCCACTTGCGGCAATTGCGTGATCGACCAGTTGCCGTCGTCGTTCTTGACGAGGCGGACGATCGCACCGGGCCGCAGTCGCTGATTCGGCTGCGCGCGCGCATTGAGCGCGGCCTGCGCGAAACGCAGGCCGTCGCCCTGGATGGTCGCGACATTGCCGTCGATGAAGGTGGCCTGCACCTGCTTCGGGCTCGCCGCCGTCACGACGGCGGCGATGATCTCGCCGTTGTCGGGATGCTCCAGCAGTGCGTCGTCGATCGCCTGTTCGCGGTCGTCCGCATCGGACGGCAGATCGATGAACGCTTCCGGGCCGCGATAGCCGTGGCGCCGCTCGTAATCCATCAGGCCTTTGCGCAGCGCGCGATAAGCGACGTCCTGATCGGCGGAGTCGATCGTGGTGACGACGTTCAGGCCGCGCGTGTACGCCTCTTCGCGATACTGCGCGTACATCATCTGCCGCACCATTTCCGCGACGTACTCCGCGTGCACGCTGAATTCCTTGCCCGCGCCCTTGACCACGAGCGCCTGCTTGCTGGCCTCGTCGTATTGCTGCTGGGTGATGTAGCGCAGTTCGTACATGCGTTGCAGGATGTACTCCTGGCGCACTTTCGCGCGCTTCGGATTGACCACCGGGTTATACGCGGAGGGCGCCTTCGGCAGACCGGCGAGCATCGCCGACTCGGCCAGCGTCAGGTCCTTCAGATCCTTGCCGAAGTACACCCGCGCCGCGCTCGCGAAGCCATAGGCGCGCTGACCGAGATAGATCTGATTCATATACACCTCCAGAATCTGATCTTTAGTCAGCTTCGACTCGATCTTGTACGCGAGCAGCATTTCGTAAATCTTGCGCGTGTAGGTCTTCTCGCTCGACAGGAAGAAGTTGCGCGCCACTTGCATGGTGATCGTGCTGGCGCCTTGCGTGGCGTGGCCGTTGGTGAGCGCGACGAAGCCGGCCCGCGCGATACCCGTGAGGTCGACGCCGCCGTGATCGTAGAAGCGCGCGTCTTCGATGGCGAGCACGGCCTTCTTCAGACTATCGGGCACCTCCTGAATATGGACGATGTCGCGCCGCTCCTCGCCGAATTCGCCGATCAGCACATGGTCGGCCGTGTAGATGCGCAGCGGCACCTTGGGCCGGTAGTCGGTGAGCGCCTCGAGTGACGGCAGGTTGGGCGTTGCCACCACCAGCGCATAGCCGAGCACCAGCAGCACGCACACGATGCCAGCGACGATCAGACCGACAAAGCCAAGGACCAGCTTCAGCCACAACGGGCGTTTGCGCTTGTGCGGCGCGGGCGGTGGGGAGTTCGGAGACGTGGATTGCATATGGGCACCAAAAAACAGTCCCGCGATTATAGCCGCCCGGCTTTTCAGCTTTCGTCATGCTTACTGACACTTCTGCGCAGGTCGGTGCGCGACGCGGGAATGGCTTCACTGTAGCCGCTTTGTTGCGGCGCCGGCACGTGTCACGCAACGTTAGCCATTTGGCTGAGTGTCGCGCGGCGGCGCGGCTACGCACAATTCTTCCTCGTTACTCGCGCTCGAATGGTTCGCCGCGAGAGTTTGAGGGAGGGTGTGATGGCGTTCAAAAAATCGTGGCTTCAAGAGGTGCAAACAGGTGGCCGGCGGTTTGCCGCGGGAATCGACGTGAGCGCGCGGGCGGTGCGCCTCGTCATGGTGAGTCAGCCTTCGCGCACCACCGCCGCATTGCATATCGAATACGTGAGCACCGTGCCGCTTGCCGCCGGCGCGATGGCCGGCATGGAGATCGCGGATCGCCATGCGGTGGCGCGTGCGTTGCGCGACGCGTTTGCCGGTCTGCCGCGCGCCTGTGCGACGCATGCGTTGCGATGCGCGATGGCGCTGCCGGCGTCGGCCACGTTGACCGCCACGGTGCCGCTCACGCGGCTCGCCGCGCAAAGCGGCTGCGCGGAGGACGGCGGGCATGCGCTTGCCGAACTCGAACCGGCGGTGATGAGTGAAGTGGAGCGGATCGCGGGTCTCGAGCGGCACGCGCTCGCCGTCGACTGGTTTGTCGATGAAACGTCTTCGCCCGTTCGCTCGGTGACGATTGCCGCCACGGCGCGCCAGCATCTTGAGGCGCGTATCGAATGCGCGGCGTCCGCCGGTATCTCGCTGACCGCGATCGACGGCGAACCGCATGCCGCGCTGCGCGCCATGCGCTATGCGGCGAGCCATGAACTCGATCCGCACGAGCCGTATGTCGCGCTCTGGGTCGGCACGGACGGCGTGTACGGATGGCGCATCGTCGACGACGGCATCGTCGGCGAAATGCGCTATCCGGCGCCCGAGCACGCGGACCTCGCCGACGCGTTGCGTGATCTCGTGCGCGGCCCGGAACTCGACTGCGCGTTGTTGAGCGGCGAGGTCGATCTGCTCGACGGCGTGGGGTTTTCGATCGCGGATCTCGCCGACGTGTTGGGCTGCACGGTGTTGCCGTTCGAATGCGCGGCGCTAGGCGGTCTTGCGCGACCGTTGGACGATCCGTTGTTGCATGAGCCGACCGGCGCGGTCGCGTTCGGGCTCGCGTTGCGCGGGGTGTTCGAATGATGGGCGGCCTCTTGCATCCGCGCGGCTCGAACGTGCCGACTGCCAGCGCGCCGGGTTTCGCGCGCGGCGCTCGCTTCGCGCGATCGTGGCTCGGTGGTTTCAACCTGCTGCCCTACAGGCAACGCAACGCGCGACTCGCGCGCCGGCGGTGCGTACTCGAATGCATCGCCGCCGCGTTCGCCGGTTGCGCCGCGGTGCTCGCGCTGGCGGGTTGGCAGGCGTTGGAAAAGGCGCGACTCGATGCGCAGCGCGTGTCGATTGAACAGTCGCTCGCACGATTCACCGCGCCGCTCGCCGAACATGCCGGGCTATTGCGGGCGCAAGACGAGCAACGCCAGGGCGCGGCGCGTGCAAAGACCTTGTCCGAGCCGCTCACGCATTTGCGCGACCTGCTCGACGCACTCAGTTTCGAACCGGGCGACGGCGTCGTGTTACAGCAGTTGCGTCAGCGCGAACACGAGACGGAATTGCTGGCGAGCTCGCGCGGGCATCTGGCTTCGGCGGAGTGGCTCAAGCGTCTGAGCGCGATTCGCGGCGTGACGGGCGCGGAGGTGAGCGACCTGCATCGATCGGCGCCGCCCCGCGGCGCGGGTGTGGTTGCGGGCATCGCAGGACAAGTCGCAGGACAAGTGGAATTCGGCGCTCGTCTGCGCTGGGACGATCCGATGCGACAAACGGCTCACGTGGCCGCATCCGCGGCGCGGCGTCCGGTGAAGTCTGAACAATCGAGAGGTGTGAAATGAGTACGACGTTTGTCGATTTCGGCAGCGCGGCAAGCGCGCGCCCAATGCTTTCCCATTGGCTGAAGCGCGCGCGTGCGCCGCTCGAAGCATGGAGCGGGCGCCGTCGCTGGGCGGTTGCGTTGCTGATCGCCGCGCTGGTGTTCGGGCTTGGCGCGCAGGGCTGGATCGTGGCGGATCTGGGCGGCGTGGAGGCGAGCCGGACCGCCTTGGAGGCTGCTACGCGGCATCTCGCCGATGCGAAGCGCTCGCTCGCGCAATTGCCCGCGCTGCGCCGTGAAGCAGCCGCGTCGGCCACCGCATCGGCAAGCACCCCGGCCATGACGTCGAGCACCGGATCGCCAGCGCCTTCGTCCGTGGACGACGTGCGCATCGTCTCCGAACTGGCCGCGCAGAACGGCGTCACGTTGATTGCGCTGGAACCCGGCGCCGCCAGCGGCACAGGCGCGGAAAGCATGCGCCCGTTGCAACTCGCCGCGCGCACCGACTTCGTCCACTTGATGGCGTTCCTGCGCGGGCTGTTGGATCTGCCGGTGCTGATCGTCCCCGTCGATGTGACCGTCAAACGGGATGGCGCAGCGCTTTCGGTGAGCGCGACGCTGCGCGTGTTCAATGCGCTGAGGCCGGTTCCTTTAACCGCGTCGGCGGCTGCGTTTGCCGAAGAGGATGCCGATTCGGCCGACGCAGACAACATCGTCTTCTTCGACCCGTTCTCGCGGCCGCAGATGCGGGCGGCGGGCGATCTGCCCGATGCTTCGCAGTTGCGCCTTGTCGGTGTGCTGCACGATGGTCAGCGTGGGTTGGCTTTGCTCGATACGCCGGAGGGCGCGACAACCGTCGCGTCCGGGCAGCAAATCGGCGCCGAGCGCGTCACGCGCTTCGACGCGCTCGGCATCACGCTCGTCAACGGCGGCACAACGCGCACGCTGGCGCTGGAAGAGGCGTCCTGATGAAGCCGGTAAAACTTTTCCGCTTTGTGCCCGCGTCCATGTGCATCGGTCCACGTGCGGGCCGTGGCCTGCGCTGCGGCCTTCGTATGTGTTTCGGCGTGTACGTTGGCGCGGCGATCAGCGTCGGCATCGCGCGAGCTTCGACTCCACCGCTGCCGCCGCTGCCACCGAACATGCCGCTCGACGACGGCGTTGTGCCATTGGACGCTTCGTACAATGCTTCGCCGCCACCGCGCGGCGTTGTCGCCGAAGCGCCCAACCCGTTTCGCGATGAGTCGGCGGAGCCTCGGGATGTCGCGCGCCCGTCAGCCTCCGTCGAAAACAGCCGCGCGGAGGAGCCCTTCGAGGCCGACGACGGCTCCGTGCCGCTCCGAAGACGATCGGCAGCCTCGGCAACCCAGGCAACCCCGGCTCGCAACGACACCGCGACGAGTTCCGCGCTCGAAGGACCACCGGTGCCGCTGCCGCCGCTCGCGCGACTGAGCGGCGCGCCGAAAACGCTCGCCGACGCCAGGCTCGCGGCCGACGACAAACCGATCTCGCTGAACTTCAAGCGTGCCGAACTCGGCGCCGTGCTGAACGCATTCGCGCAATTCACGGGACTGAATATCGTCGCGAGCGAGAAAGTGCGCGGCGCCGTCTCGCTGCGGCTCGACAAGGTGCCGTGGCGCGCCGCGTTCGATACGCTGCTCGATGTCAACGGTCTCGCGATGGAGCGCCGCGGCAACGTCGTGTGGGTCGCGCCGATTGCGGATCTCGCCGCGCGCGAGCGGCAGCGTTTCGAGGCGCACGCCAAGGCCGCCGATCTGGAGCCGCTCGCGAGCCGCACTTTCGTGCTGCACTACGCCCGCGCCGAGGACGTGCGGCGTTTGCTGACCGGTTCGGGGAACCAGCGCGTGCTGTCCAAACGCGGTGCCGTCACCGCCGATCCGCGCACCAATCTGCTGTTCGTCACCGATGTCGAAGGCCGCGTCGCGCAGATCGCGGCTTTCCTCGAGTCCGTCGACCGGCCGACCCGCCAGGTGCTGATCGAGGCGCGGATCGTCGAAGGCGAACACGGTTTTTCGCGCAACCTCGGCGTGCGGCTCTCGATGGCGGCGACCAACGCCGACGGCACCGCAAGAGGCTTGACCGGCGGCACGGACGGGACGGTCTACGATCTGTCGGCCCGCCCGATTTCCGGCTTCGACGCCGCCACCGCCGGGCTCACGCTGTTCGCCGCCGGCGCCACGCGTCTGCTGAACATCGAGCTGAGCGCGCTGGAGGCCGAGGGGCGCGGCGAGATCGTATCGAGTCCGCGGGTCGTCACCGCGGACCGCATGAAAGCGGTGGTCGAGCAGGGCACCGAGCTGCCGTATCAGGCGAAAGTGGGGCAGGGCGTCTCGGGCGTGCAGTTTCGCCGCGCCACGCTCAAACTGGAAGTGGAGCCGCAGATCATGCCGGACGGGCGGGTGGTGCTCGATCTCGATGTGGCCAAGGACAGCGTCGGCGAGCTGACCGACGCCGGGCCGGCGATTAACACCAAACACGTGCAGACGCGCGTCGAGGTCGAGGATGGTGGTACGGTGTCGATCGGCGGAATCTATGCCGTCGACGAGCGGAACGATGTGACGCGGGTGCCGCTCCTGGGCAAAATACCCTTTTTAGGCGCGCTTTTTCGCCATCGGGCTCATCGCGACCAGCGCAGCGAACTGGCTATTTTCATCACGCCGCGCGTCATTCAGACGAATTAGCGGTATGCCGCCGCCGCTTGCCGGCGGCGGCGCGCAGGCTCGACAAGGCAGCCGCTTTGCCAGTAAGCTGCGGCACGAACCCATACCGGATTAGCCAGAGGACACCGTTGCAAGCGCGGGACGCACACGCCAATGTATTTTTCGTAGGGCTCATGGGGGCAGGCAAAACCACCGTGGGCCGGGCCATTGCGCGCCGTCTCGATCGCCCGTTCTTCGATTCCGATCATGAAATCGAGGCGCGCACGGGCGCGCGCATCCCGGTGATTTTCGAACTGGAAGGCGAAGCGGGCTTTCGCGAGCGTGAAGCGAACGTGATTTCCGAATTGACCGGGCGCGACAATATCGTGCTCGCCACGGGCGGCGGCGCGGTGCTGCGGCCGGAAAACCGCGAGGCGCTGCAAAATCGCGGCGTGGTGATCTATCTGCGCGCCAATCCGCACGATCTGTGGCTGCGTACCCGGCGCGACAAGAATCGCCCGCTGCTGCAAACCGAGGATCCCAAGGCGCGCCTCGAAGCGCTCTACGAAGTGCGTGACCCGCTCTACCGCGAATGCGCGCATTTCGTGATCGAAACCGGCCGGCCTTCGGTCAACGGACTCGTCAACATGGTCCTGATGCAGCTCGAGATGGCCGGCGTCGTCAAACACCCTGCGTCATAATGGACCGTATGATTACCGTCAACGTCGAACTGGGCGAGCGCGCCTACCCCATTCATATCGGTGCCGATCTGATCGGCCAAACCGCGCTGTTCGCGCCGCATATCGCCGGCAGCTCGGTCACCATCGTCACGAATACCACGGTCGACCCGCTATATGGCGACACGCTGCGCGCGGCGTTGGCGCCGCTCGGCAAGCAGGTGTCCACGGTCGTTTTGCCGGACGGCGAAGCGTACAAGAACCTGGAAACGCTGAACCTGATCTTCGACGCGCTGCTCGGCTCCCGCGCCGATCGCAAGACCACGCTGATCGCGTTGGGCGGCGGCGTGATCGGCGATATGACCGGGTTTGCCGCGGCTTGCTACATGCGCGGCGTGCCGTTCATCCAGGTGCCCACAACGTTGCTGTCGCAGGTGGATTCGTCGGTGGGCGGCAAGACGGGCATCAACCACCCGCTTGGCAAGAACATGATCGGCGCGTTCTACCAGCCGCAGGCCGTGATCGCCGACATCGGCGCGCTGCGCACCTTGCCGGCGCGCGAACTGGCGGCGGGCATCGCCGAGGTGATCAAGACCGGCGCGATTGCCGACGCGGGTTTCTTCAGGTGGATCGAGGCCAACGTCGAGGCGCTGAATCGTTGCGAACCCGAAGCGCTGGCCGAGGCGGTCAAGCGTTCGTGCGAAATCAAGGCGTCGGTGGTGGCGCAGGACGAACGCGAAGGCGGGCTGCGCGCGATCCTCAATTTCGGCCATACGTTCGGCCACGCGATCGAGGCCGGGCTCGGCTACGGCGAGTGGCTGCACGGCGAGGCGGTCGGCTGTGGCATGGTGATGGCGGCGGATCTGTCCGTGCGCATGGGCTATCTCGACGAAGCGGCGCGCAAGCGTCTGGTCGATGTGATCGTCGCCGCGCATTTGCCGACCCGGGCGCCCGCGCTCGGCGATTCGCGTTACGTCGAACTCATGCAGGTCGACAAAAAGGCGGAAGCCGGTGCGATCAAATTCATTCTGCTGAAGCGTTTCGGTGAGACGCTGATTACCCAGGCACCCGACGCCGAAGTGCGCGCCACGCTGGCCGCCGCGGTTTAACCGCGGCAAGACTCCGGCAGCAACGCATCGCGCACCGGCATCACGAGGCGCCGCCCATGTTTCGGAGAACCCGGTGACTGACAGGCGCAGCGACGATGTAAAACCCAACCCGGCAGGCGCGGCGTCGGTCGGCGAGCCTGCCCAGGAAGCGCTGGAAGCGCATCTCGCGCCATACGCGGCGCGTTCCGCGCAGTCGCGCGGCCGCCGCTATCCGGAATCAGCGCCTGGCGCCCGCACCGAATTCCAGCGCGATCGCGACCGCATCGTCCACTCCACGGCGTTCCGCCGGCTCGAGTACAAGACGCAGGTGTTCGTGAATCACGAGGGCGATCTGTTTCGCACCCGGCTCACGCATAGTCTGGAGGTGGCGCAAATCGCGCGGTCTGTTGCGCGCAATTTGCGCGTCAACGAAGACCTGGTCGAAGCGATCTCGCTTGCCCACGATCTCGGTCACACGCCGTTCGGCCATGCCGGTCAGGACGCGCTGAACGAATGCATGCGCGAACACGGCGGCTTCGAGCACAATCTGCAAAGCCTCGCGGTCGTCGACGATCTCGAGGAGCACTATGGCGCGTTCAACGGCCTGAACCTCTGCTTCGAAACACGCGAAGGAATTCTCAAGCATTGCTCGCGCGAAAACGCGCGGCGGCTCGGCGCCTTGGGCGAGCGCTTTCTCGAAGGACGGCAGCCGTCCATTGAAGCGCAGATCGCGAATGTTGCCGACGAGATCGCCTACAACAACCACGACGTCGACGACGGTTTGCGCTCGGGCCTGCTCACCGTCGAGCAACTGGCCGAAGTCGAGCTATGGCAGACGCACTATGAGGCGGCGCGCAACGACTTTCCGCAGATCGAAGGGCGCCGGCTGATTCACGAGACGGTGCGCCGCATCATCAATACGCTGATCGTCGATCTGATCGATACCACCAAGCTGAATCTGCTCCGGCACGCGCCGGTCTCGCTCGACGCCGTGCGCGCCGCTCCGCCGCTCGTGGCCCATAGCGAGGCGATTGCCGTTCAGGCCGCGGCGCTCAAGCGCTTTCTATTCAAGAATCTGTATCGCCATTACCGGGTGATGCGCATGGCGAACAAGGCGCGCCGCGTCGTGGTCGGCCTGTTCGACGCGTTCACGGAAGATCCGCGCCTGCTGCCGCCAGGCTATCAGTCGACGGACGCGACGCTGCAGCCGCGTCTGATCGCCCACTACATCGCGGGCATGACAGATCGATATGCGGTGAAGGAATACCAACGGTTGTTCGTCATCGAAGACAACTGATCGGACGCGTGCCGGCGGGCGGGTTTGTGTCTACGTTCGGCATGAGCGCGCAAGCGGACGCGGGCACCGCATCGGCGCCCGCCACAGCGTTGCTTCGCGCCACGTGTCAGCGCAGCCCGTTCAGCGCAGCCGCGATGCGAACAGCGCGCCCGCGATCAACGCGACGCCGCCGACGATCGCAATCGTCTGCCACGGATTTTCGTGCACGTAGTCGTCCGCGTCGGCCATCGCGACTTCCGCGCGCTCACGCACGGCTTCGCGCGTGTCGTTCAAACGGGCGCGCGCGGCGTCGAGCTGTTTGCGCAGTTTGCCGCGCAGTGCGACCGCGTCGGCCTGGGTGCCGTCGGCCAGGGTGGATTCGAGTTCCGCCATCAGCGTGCGCAGTTCGCTCGCGATATCTTCGGCCGCGTGGCGGCTATGGCGAGCGATGCGCCGCGCACGGCGGCTGGTGCTGGTCCAGGATTCGCCGAGGGCGTCTCGCGTATTCGAAAGTGTTGTCATGGTCGCTCCGTCGATGAGGGTGAAAGAATCCCCACGGTGCCACGCAGATTCACGCCGCGACGCGGGAAACACCATGTGAACGCAACTTTGGTGCCAAACAGCAGCCCCTGCACACCATGACGCGGGCCGCGAACCGTCAGCAGATATTGCACCGAGGCCACGCGATTGCGGGTCAAATTTACAAAGATTCGCCGTTACGTCTGAGCATCGCGCCGCCCGCGCCCGACGCCGATAACCGTTGCTCGACCTGCTTGAAATAAAGAACGCCGCCATTGAACCTATGACGGCGTTGTCCAAGCCCCGAAAATTCGACTACCCTAGCTCAACGGCCCCAATTTTCGCGAGGGTCCGCGAAGCGTTAGAAACGGTAACCGATATTGACGTAGCTAACGATCGGGTTCAGTTTGATCTTGGTTTGCGACTGCACGTTGAGCGTGCCGACCGGCGTCCTGGCGGCGGTGTTCAGTTTAGCGGTCGTGCTGAGCGGCAGATAAGAGATCGACACGCCCGCGAACCAGTGCTGGTCGAACGCGTAGGTGAAACCCGCATTGAAGACCGGCGCCCACGAACTATCCGTATCGACGCTGGTCGGACCATGCAGAACATTGGCCTCGAACGCGCTGTTGGTGATCTTTGCGTCGGTGAACCAGACCCGGCTTACACCGATGCCGAGATACGGGCGGAACGCCGCGGTTGGGGCGTTGAAGAAGTACTTGAACAGCAGAGTCGGGCTCCACTGTTTCGCCTGGCCCAGCTTGCCGAATCGTTCGAAGCTGCCCGTGCCGGTCAGGTCGAATGAAGGCGGGTAGCCAAGCACGAATTCGGCCGCGATGTGGTCGGTAACGAAGTACCCGAGCGTGAAGCCGATGGTGTCCGCGGAACTTAGTGATGCACCGGTGTTGGCTTCTGTGATATTGGTCGGACTGCCGCCTATGCTTGTCACTCTCAACGGTTCACTGCTCGATTGAGGCGCAAGATGGAACCAGCCTGTTGAAAGGACAAAGCTCCCGGCCGATTGCGCGTGTGCTGCCGTTGTCATGCAGGCTAGCGCCGCCATCCCCGTTACGGCCTGTTTTAATTTCATATGTGCTCCTCCATAAAAGGCCCGCTCATTATGACGACAACGTTTGAAACAAACCATACGCGGCGGTTAGAGCTTTCTCCCTAGGCTCCGCGCGGTTTTCTGGCTCAGCCGCGCCGCGCCGAACCTCCGGCGCATGCGGCTTTTCCGACCTTCGGGTTTGTACCAACGCGACTAATTGGATACTTCAGCATGGCACGGCTTGCACGTCTCTATGTCCCTGACCAGCCGCAGCACGTCATCCTTCGCGGACTCGATCAGCAGCCCGCATTCGTCGACGACCAGGACTACGAGCTCTTCATCGACTGTTTGAAAGCGGCTTCGCGCGACCATCACTTATCCATCCACGCCTATGCGTTGATGCCGGGCGCGGTGCAACTGCTCGTCACGCCCACCGAGGAATCGAGTCTGCCGAAAGCGATGCAGGCGGTGGGGCGGCGCTACGTCGCCCATTTCAACCGGCGCTATGCGCGTCGCGGCACGTTGTGGGAAGGGCGCTACCGCGCCACGGTGATCGAGGGCGAGCGCTATTTTCTACTGGCGAGCCGGGTCGTCGAGATGTGTCCGGTGCGCGCGCAACTCGTGAGCGCGCCGGAAGACTATCGCTGGTCGAGCTACCGTCATCACATCGGCCTGACGCTCGACAGCCTGATTACCGACCACCCGTTGTACTGGTCGCTCGGCAATACGCCGTTCGAACGGCAGCGCGCTTACCGCGAGCTATGCGAACAGCCGCTCGACGAGCGCGAAGCCAGTCAGCTTCAGCAGGCCACGCTGAAGGGCTGGGTGCTCGGCAGCGACACCTACCGCGAATGGGCCGCGCGCGCGGCCAATCGGCGCGTGTCGCCGCTGCCGCGCGGACGGCCGCGCAAGGTCCGCGAGACGCCGCAAACGCAGTAGCCGGCCTCGCGTCGGCGGGCGGTAATGGAACGGCATCTTCGCATGCCGTTTTCTTTTGCACGTTTTAGATATGGCACCAATAAAAATCGACCGCAATGCACCAACTTGATAATTGGGGCTCAACCACAACGTTTTATTTGCTATTCCATTGATTCGTCGCGTATATTCCGAATTCCGGCGTTTTTGATACGCGTAGCATCCAGCGTAAAGAGCGCGCCGTCGCGGCTGCTGTGCGCACTGCGGCAATAGAAAAACGGTTAAACGGCCTGTCCGGCCCCTCACAGACGGTGTCCCCATGAACGACCACCAGCAACCGACTCATCCGGTTCCCGCCGCGCAAGGTCTGTACGACCCGCAGAACGAGCATGACGCCTGCGGCGTCGGCTTCGTCGCTCACATCAAGGGCAAGAAAAGCCACGAGATCATCGAGCAGGGCCTGAAAATCCTGGAAAACCTCGACCACCGGGGCGCCGTCGGCGCCGATCCGCTGATGGGCGACGGCGCCGGCATCCTGATCCAGATTCCCGATGGCTTCTATCGCGAGGAAATGGCGAGGCAAGGCGTGACCCTGCCGCCGTATGGCGAATACGGCGTCGGCATGGTGTTCCTGCCGAAAGAGCACGCGTCGCGCCTCGCTTGCGAACAGGAGCTGGAACGCACGGTGAAGGCCGAGGGCCAGGTCGTGCTGGGCTGGCGCGACGTGCCGGTCGACCACACCATGCCGATTTCGCCCACCGTCAAGGCGAGCGAGCCGCTGATCCGTCAGATTTTCATCGGCCGCGGCAAGGACATCATCGTGACCGACGCGCTCGAGCGGAAGCTGTACGTGATCCGCAAGACCGCGAGCCACCGCATCCAGGCGCTCAAGCTCAAGCACGGCAAGGAATACTTCGTGCCGTCCATGTCGGCGCGCACGGTCGTCTATAAGGGGCTGCTGCTGGCCGGGCAGGTCGGCGTGTATTACCGCGACCTGCAGGACGAGCGCACCGTCTCGGCGCTCGCGCTCGTGCACCAGCGCTTCTCGACCAACACCTTCCCGGCGTGGGAGCTGGCTCACCCGTACCGCATGATCGCCCACAACGGCGAAATCAACACGGTGAAGGGCAACGTCAACTGGCTGAACGCCCGCACCGGCGCGATCGCAAGCCACGTGCTCGGCGACGATCTGCCGAAGCTGTGGCCGCTGATCTATCCGGGCCAATCCGATACGGCGTCGTTCGACAACTGCCTCGAACTGCTGGTGATGGCCGGCTATCCGCTCGTCCACGCAATGATGATGATGATCCCGGAAGCCTGGGAGCAACACACGCTGATGGACGACAACCGCCGCGCGTTCTACGAATACCACGCCGCGATGATGGAGCCGTGGGACGGCCCCGCCGCGATCGCCTTCACCGACGGCCGTCAGATCGGCGCGACGCTCGACCGTAACGGCCTGCGTCCGGCGCGCTACATCGTCACCGACGACGACCTCGTGATCATGGCCTCCGAAGCCGGCACGCTGCCGATTCCGGAATCGAAGATCGTCAAGAAGTGGCGTCTGCAGCCGGGCAAGATGTTCCTGATCGACATGGAACACGGCCGCATCATCGACGACAAGGAACTGAAGGACAACCTCGCCAACGCCAAGCCGTACAAGAGCTGGATCGACGCCGTGCGCATCAAGCTCGACGAGATCGAGGCGAAGGCCGAGGACGTCGCGACGGAACGCCGCGAAGCCGCTGCCTTGCTGGATCGCCAGCAGGCGTTCGGCTACACGCAGGAAGACATCAAGTTCCTGATGGCGCCGATGGCGCAAGCCGGCGAGGAAGCCGTCGGTTCGATGGGCAACGACTCGCCGCTGGCGGTCATGTCCAACAAGAACAAAACGCTCTATCACTACTTCAAGCAGTTGTTCGCGCAGGTCACGAACCCGCCGATCGATCCGATCCGCGAAAACATGGTGATGTCGCTGGTGTCGTTCGTCGGCCCGAAGCCGAACCTGCTCGACACGAACAACATCAACCCGCCGATGCGTCTCGAAGTGTCGCAGCCGGTGCTCGACTTCAAGGACATCGCGAAGATCCGCGCGATCGATCAGTACACGGGCGGCAAGTTCAGCTCGTATGAACTGAACATCTGCTATCCGGTGGCCTGGGGCAAGGAAGGCATCGAAGCGCGCCTCGCCTCGCTGTGCGCGGAAGCGGTCGACGCGGTGAAGTCCGGCTACAACATGCTGATCGTGTCGGACCGCAAGACCGACCGCGACAACGTCGCGATTCCGGCGCTGCTCGCCACCGCCGCGATCCACACGCACCTCGTGCAGCAAGGTCTGCGCACGAGCACGGGTCTCGTGGTCGAAACCGGCTCGGCGCGTGAAACGCACCACTTCGCGCTGCTCGCGGGCTACGGCGCGGAAGCCGTGCACCCGTACCTCGCGATGGAAACGCTCGGCCAACTGGCTGCCGGCATGAAGGGCGACCTGTCGGCGGAAAAGGCGATCTACAACTTCACGAAGGCGGTCGGCAAGGGCTTACAGAAAGTCATGTCGAAGATGGGCATTTCCACCTACATGTCCTACACCGGCGCGCAGATTTTCGAAGCGGTCGGCCTCGCTGAAGACCTGGTCAAGAAGTACTTCGAGGGCACCTCGTCGAAGGTCGGCGGCATTGGTCTGTTCGACGTGGCCGAGGAAGCGATCCGTCTGCACCGTGAAGCGTTCGGCGACAACCCGGTTCTCTCCGGCATGCTCGACGCGGGCGGCGAATACGCGTACCGCGTGCGCGGCGAGGAACACATGTGGACGCCGGATGCGATCGCCAAGCTGCAACACTCGGCGCGCAGCAATTCGTACCAGACGTACAAGGAGTACGCGCACCTGATCAACGATCAGACCAGGCGCCACATGACGTTCCGCGGCCTGTTCGAGTTCAGGCTCGACCCGTCGAAGGCGATTCCGCTCGACGAAGTCGAACCGGCGAAGGAAATCGTCAAGCGTTTCGCCACCGGCGCCATGTCGCTCGGCTCGATTTCGACCGAAGCTCACGCCACGCTGGCCGTCGCGATGAACCGCATCGGCGGCAAGTCGAACACGGGCGAAGGCGGCGAGGACGTGAACCGTTACCGCAACGAACTGCGCGGCATTCCGATCAAGAACGGCGACACCATGAAGTCGGTGATCGGCGACGAAGTGATCGTCGACATTCCGCTGAAGGACGGCGATTCGCTGCGCTCGAAGATCAAGCAGGTGGCGTCCGGCCGTTTCGGCGTGACGGCGGAATACCTCGCGTCGGCCGATCAGATCCAGATCAAGATGGCGCAGGGCGCGAAGCCGGGCGAAGGCGGTCAGTTGCCGGGCCACAAGGTGTCGGATTACATCGGCAAGCTGCGTTATTCGGTGCCGGGCGTGGGCCTCATTTCGCCGCCGCCGCACCACGACATCTACTCGATCGAAGATCTGGCGCAACTGATTCACGACCTGAAGAACGCCAACTCGGCGGCGAGCGTGTCGGTGAAGCTGGTGTCGGAATCGGGCGTGGGTACGGTGGCCGCGGGTGTCGCGAAGGCGAAGGCCGATCACGTCGTGATCGCCGGCCACGACGGCGGCACGGGCGCATCGCCGCTGTCGTCGATCAAGCACGCCGGCACGCCGTGGGAACTGGGTCTCGCCGAAACGCAGCAAACCCTGGTGCTGAACCAGTTGCGCGGCCGCATCCGCGTGCAGGCCGACGGTCAGATGAAGACCGGCCGCGATGTCGTGATCGGCGCGCTGCTCGGCGCGGACGAGTTCGGCTTCGCCACGGCGCCGCTCGTCGTCGAAGGCTGCATCATGATGCGCAAGTGCCATCTGAACACCTGCCCGGTCGGCGTCGCGACGCAAGATCCGGTGCTGCGCGCGAAGTTCCAGGGCCAGCCGGAGCACGTCGTCAACTTCTTCTTCTTCGTTGCGGAAGAAGCGCGCGAGATCATGGCGCAACTGGGCATCCGCAAGTTCGACGACCTGATCGGCCACGCCGAACTGCTCGACATGAAGAAGGGCATCGAGCACTGGAAGGCGAAGGGCCTCGACTTCTCGCGCGTGTTCTATCTGCCGCAAGTGCCGGCCGAAGTCGCGCGCAAGCACGTCGACGTGCAGGACCACGGCCTGGAGCGCGCGCTCGATCACACGCTGATCGAGAAGGCGAAGGCGGCGATCGAAAAGGGCGAGCACGTCTCGTTCATTCAGCCGGTGCGCAACGTGAACCGCACGGTCGGCGCGATGCTGTCCGGCCTGATCGCGAAGAAGTACGGCCACGACGGCCTGCCCGACGACACGATTCATATCCAGTTGAAGGGCACGGCGGGTCAGAGCTTCGGCGCGTTCCTCGCGAGGGGCGTCACGCTGGATCTGGTCGGCGACGGCAACGACTATGTCGGCAAGGGCCTGTCGGGCGGCCGCATTATCATCCGTCCGACCAACGATTTCCGCGGCAAGTCGGAAGAGAACATCATCTGCGGCAACACGGTGATGTACGGCGCGATCGAAGGCGAAGCGTTTTTCCGCGGCGTGGCGGGCGAGCGTTTCTGCGTGCGTAACTCGGGCGCGACGGCGGTTGTCGAAGGCACGGGCGACCACGGTTGCGAATACATGACGGGCGGCACGGTGGTCGTACTCGGCGAAACGGGCCGTAACTTCGCGGCCGGCATGTCGGGCGGCATCGCATACGTGTACGACCCGGACGGCATGTTCGCCGGCAAGTGCAACAAGTCGATGGTCGCGCTCGATCCGGTCTTGCAGCAGGCCGAGCAGGAACGCACGGTCGACAAGGGCCTGTGGCACGCCGGCACGACTGACGAAGCGCTGCTCAAGGGGCTCATCGAGCGTCACTTCCAGTTCACCGGTTCGCCGCGCGCCAAGGCGCTGCTCGAAAACTGGGATGCGTCGCGCCGTCAATTCGTGAAGGTGTTCCCGACCGAATACAAGCGCGCGCTGGGCGAGATGGCAGCGAAGAAGGCGAACAAGGAAGTGCTCGCCGCCTGATTTGCTTCGCTGATCGTCCGCACGAAAGACGTCACCCAGGACGTCACCCATAGCCGTACCCGCCGCCGCTCGATGGTTCGATGCGCGGCGGGAAAAGATTACCCACCTGATACAGATAGAGAAGAGAACCACATGGGCAAGGCAACCGGTTTTCTCGAGTTCGAGCGCCGCCACGAGGCGTACGAAGCTCCGCTCACGCGTGTGAAGCACTACAAGGAATTCGTCGCCGCATTGACCGACGACGAAGCGAAGATTCAAGGCGCACGTTGCATGGACTGCGGCATTCCGTTCTGTAACAACGGCTGCCCGGTGAATAACATCATTCCGGACTTCAACGACCTGGTGTTCCATCAGGACTGGAAGAACGCGATCGAGGTGCTGCACTCCACGAACAACTTCCCGGAGTTCACGGGCCGCATCTGCCCGGCGCCGTGCGAAGCGGCTTGCACGCTCGGCATCAACGACGATCCGGTCGGCATCAAGTCGATCGAACACGCGATCATCGACAAGGCCTGGGCCGAAGGCTGGGTTGCGCCGCAGCCGCCGAAGCACAAGACCGGCAAGAAAGTCGCGGTGGTCGGTTCCGGCCCCGCCGGTCTCGCCGTCGCGCAGCAACTGGCGCGCGCGGGGCACGATGTGACCGTGTTCGAAAAGAACGACCGCATCGGCGGTTTGCTGCGTTACGGTATTCCCGACTTCAAGCTGGAAAAGTGGCTGATCGACCGCCGCATGCGCCAGATGGAAGCCGAAGGCGTGACGTTCCGCGCCAACGTGTTTATCGGTAAAGCGGATTCATTGCCGCCGCACATCGGCAACACGGCAAAGGAAACCATCACGCCGGCCGAGCTGAAAGAACAGTTCGACGCCATGGTGCTCACGGGCGGTTCGGAAACGCCGCGCGATCTGCCGGTGCCGGGCCGCGAACTGGAAGGCATTCACTACGCGATGGAATTCCTGCCGCAGCAGAACAAGGTCAACGCCGGCGACAAGGTCGCGAACCAGTTGCTCGCGAAGGGCAAGCACGTCGTGGTGATCGGCGGCGGCGATACGGGTTCGGACTGCGTGGGCACGTCGAATCGTCATGGCGCGAAGAGCGTCACGCAATTCGAACTGCTGCCGCAACCGCCGGAAGAAGAGAACAAGGCGCTCGTGTGGCCGTACTGGCCGATCAAGCTGCGCACGTCCTCGTCGCATGACGAAGGCTGCTCGCGCGATTGGGCGGTGGCGACCAAGCGCCTCGAAGGCAAGAACGGCAAGGTCGAGAAGCTGATCGCCGCGCGCGTCGAATGGAAGGACGGCAAGATGCAGGAAGTGCCGGGCTCGGAATTCGAAATGAAGGCGGATCTCGTGCTGCTCGCGATGGGCTTCACGCAGCCGGTGTCGCCGGTGCTCGAGGCGTTCGGCGTCGACAAGGATGCACGCGGCAATGTGCGTTCGTCGACCGAAGGCGACAAGGCGTATTACACGTCGGTGGACAAGGTGTTCACGGCGGGCGACATGCGCCGCGGCCAGTCGCTGGTGGTGTGGGCGATTCGCGAAGGCCGTCAGTGCGCGCGTTCGGTGGACGCGTTCCTGATGGGGCATTCGGAACTGCCGCGCTAAACGTCTCCGCTGGTTTCATGCCTCGATGCATCGAAACCGGTCATTGCTTGCAGGAAGAGGTGGAGACGACGAAGCGGTAAACAAAGCCGGGCATCCGCAAGGGTGACCCGGCTTTCTATTTCCATGTGTTGCGCCGCGTGAAAGAAAAGGCCGGGTAATCAGTGCCAAGGCAGCGGTTCAAGCCCGCGGTCCAAGGCGGGTCCGCGCCGCGTCGCGGCCGGCGAACCCGCCGGGGCGGCGAAGCAAGTCGGTCAGGTTCCTTACGAACTACTACCCCGTAACCAAAAGAAGATTTGCCGCCGTTAAACTGCGTGCGCAGCGCCCATGCTGCGAATAACCCTTCACGTTCGCGCCAGCCACGTCCAATGCCCGCAACCGGAAAAAACTGCTCGCCACCTCGCCGCTTCGCGAGCATCGCACTGCGGACAAGTCAGATCGCGCCCGTTCGGACCTCCGCGTCGCGCCGGGTATTCCTCAAGCGTTCAGCCGGCGTGCTGCTGGTTTCGGGCATCGGCAGTTCGCTGCTCTCCGCCTGTGGCGGCAGCCTCGACGCCGGTCAACCGGAAACGCCGCGGCTCGCGTCGGTCGATAACTTTCGCGACGTGGCGGGCGCCGCCGCCGGCTATCCCACCGTCGACGGCAAGCAGATGCGCCGTGGCGTGTTCTATCGCGCGAACGCGCTGACCTTCAGCGCGGCTGACGAAGCCGCGATCGATCACCTCGGCATCGCCGCCGTCTACGATCTGCGCACGCCGGGCGAAGCCGCGCGGATCGCCGATACGTTGCCGGCCGGCGCGACGTCCGAGGCGTTCAACGTGCTGGGCGCCCGCGACTTCGTCGCGCCGTCGTTCGATACGGCCGCCGCCGCAACAGCGTTCATGGAGGCCCAGGCGCGCGCCTACGTCACCGGCGCCGCGCAGCGCGCGAGCTACGGCGCGCTGCTCACGCGTCTTGCCGAGGGCGCCGAGATCCAGCTCTTTCATTCCAGTGCGGGTAAGGATCGCGCCGGCTGGGTCGCGGCGCTTCTGCAGAGCATCGCCAACGTTCCGCTCGACGTGATCATGCAGGACTATCTGCTCAGCAACGTCTATTCGGCGCTATCGATCAGGGCCCATACCGACATGCTGCGCACGCGCGTCGGCGCTGCGGCCGCCGCGAGCGAGGCGCCGTTGTTCGACGTTCAGGAAAGTTATCTGCAGGCGGGTTTCGATCAGGTGCAGGCGAGCTACGGCACGATGGCGAGCTATCTGACGCAAGGCCTCGGCGTGTCCCAGGCGACGATCGACCGGTTGCGCGCCCGTCTGGTGGTGTGATTCGGGTTTGAGGCGGGCTGCCCGACGGCGGTCAGGCAGCCGCAGTCAGGCAATAACGGGGTAGTGCGCGGCGAAAAAAAGTCCGCCCCAAATCACTGGGCGGACGGAGAAGGGCGGCATCGAGGTTGCCGGAGACGACTATAAGGCGGCGTTCATCGCGCCGGTTCGTCCTGTAAGGGCGCGTAAGCGCGCGTTCGCTGCCACGCCAGCTCCTTCCATCACGCTGTTGCCGGCGCGACCGGCAATTCGATCCGCACCTCCAGCCCGCCAAGCGCGTGATTGCGCACCTGACAGCGTCCGCCGCGATCGTGCGCGAGCCGCGCGACGATCGCGAGGCCCAGCCCGCAATGGCCTTCGCCGCCCCGCGCGGCGTCGAGCCTGACGAACGGCTTCATGGCGGCGGCGATCCGGTCGTCGGGAATGCCGGAACCGTGATCGCGCACGCTGATGACCCAATGCCGCTCGTCACGCCCGGTGGCGATGTCCACCGGCGCCGAACCGTGTTCGAGCGCGTTGTCGACGAGGTTCGTCACCAACCGGTCGAGCAGCGTGCGCGGAAGCTTGAATGACGGCCCCGCGCGCAGATCGAGCGTGAACAGCGGCGCTTCCTCGGTGCTCTCGCCGACGGAAAACTGTTCCCGCAGAAATTCGTCGACCTCGACCGGCGGCCCCGCGTCCGCGGACTGGCCCGCGAACTCCAGAAACTGCTGGACGATGTTGGTCAGCGAGTCGACATCGCGTATCAGGCCGGCGCGCTCGCTTTCCGCGACCAGCACGCTCGCGCGCAGCTTGAGCCGCGTGAGCGGCGCTTTCAGATCGTGCGCGACGCCGGCCAGCATGACCGCCTGGTCGTCGCCGGCTTCGTTCAGGCGCCGCATCATGTCGTTGAACGAGCCGATCAGATCGCGCAGCTCGCGCGGTCCTTGCTCCGTCACGGGTTCCGGCCGTCCGCCTGAGCCGAACGCGCGGGCCGCGTTGGCGACGCGCGACAGCGGGCGCTGCATCTGCCAGGCCGCGAACAGTGACAGGATCAGCGCGGCGAGCAGCATCGAAATGGATTCGATCAGAAAGCGCGGAGGCGGCGGAACGTCGACCGGCAGGACCACCCAGTTCGGTTTGCCGGGAAACAGCACCCACAGTTGCGGCGGGCGCAGATCGTCGACGGCGATCCGCGTGCCGGGCGGCAGGTTCTCGCGCAGGTGCCGGCTCAATTCGACCAGCGGATGATCGGTCGGCGTACTCAGATGGACGCTCGCCGGCATATTCCAGGTGGGCACGAGGTGCACGCGCATCGCGGGCGCGAGCGCCGCGCTCTTCATCGGCTCGCCGTTGACTGCCTGCAGCGCCAGCAGAATGCCGCGCGCGAAGCCGTCGATTTCATGGCGCGGCGGCTGCATGACGATCAGCACGAACCAGCCGGCCTGGATCGCGAACAACACCGCCGTGGAGAGCAACGCCATTCTGCCGAACAGCGTGTTCAGCGGATTTCTCATGCGTTCGAGGCGGCCTCGCCGGCGAAGGGCGTGCTGTCGGCGTCGGGCACGAACACATAGCCTTTGCCGCGCACCGTCTGCACGTAGCAGGGATTGGAGGGGTCGTCTTCGATCACGCGGCGCAGGCGCCAGATCGGCACGTCGAGGCTGCGGTCGCGAAAGGCGAGATTGTCGCGATGCACGAGATCGTGGATCAGCACGCGCGACAACACCTTGTACGGATTGTTGACGAAGATCTTCAGTAACGCGAATTCGCTGTCGCGCAGCGGCAGCTTGGCGTTGTCGCGGGTGAGCGAACGGGTTGCGAAGTCGAGTTCGAACGGACCGAAGCGATACGGTTTGCGGGCTTCCGGCGCACTGGTGGTGGACGGCCCGCGGCGGCGCAGCACCGTGTGGATGCGCGCGAGCAGCTCGCGCGGATCGAACGGCTTGGTCAGATAGTCGTCCGCGCCGAGTGAGAGCCCGACGATGCGGTCGGCCACCGTGCCGCGCGCCGTCACGAAGATCACCGGAATGTCGTCGCCGGCGGCGCGCAGCGCGGTGAGCGCGCGCAGGCCGTCGGTGTCCGGCATCATGATGTCGAGCACGACGACTGAAGGCCGCTCACGCTCGAGCCGGCGTTGCAGATGCGTGCCGTCGTGCAGCACTGACGCGTCGAAGCCGTTCGACTGCAAAAACTTGCATAGCAGATCGCGTACGACCGGATCGTCGTCGACGATAAGGACCTGTGGATTCATGGCGAAATTTTAGACTGGCGCGCTTCACGCACGCCTGACAGTTTTCTTACCAATGCTTACGCAGCGCCGCCCCGCGTTTCCCGCCGTGCGCGTAGGGCCCGCCGCCAAAGGCTCGGGCCACATCCTGACGCTGCCACATTTGGCAATACGTTGGGCATGGGTTGGCAACAGCGAAAGCGGCGCGGACACCATGATGCGGCGCTGACCGGCATCGCTCGACTCTCCCGGGAAAGTATTGGCGCGCGGCTGCAACGGTTTGCAAGCTGCGGCAATGGCTCGTAAGAACCGCTGAAAAGCGCGCTTTCCTTCGCGCATCGGCAGCGCGCGTGCGGCGCGATGATTCGTCATGCAGTACTTTGCGCCGCATGTCGACGATAGCCTAACGCCTTGGGCCCACGGCAGGCGGTGCGAAAACCGACAATCCAGCGCCATGCGAGGCTCATCATGACCGTCCCAAGCAACGTCAATTCCACTCGTTTTTCGCCGCTCGCGCCCACCCAGGCCGCGCCAAAGCCCGCCGCTTCCGGCAAGTCGAGCGGCACCGCGCAGACCCGGGAATCCGCCACGACCGGACAACCGTCGGCGCCCGGCGGGCTCGTCGGGCACCACGTCAACACCACCGCCTGAGACAGCGAGGCCCGCGTGTCGACTCTGAGAATCATTGAGCGCGTGATCCGTGTCGCAGCCTGGTTGACGCTCGGCGCCGCGCTGCTGCCGCTTGGCGGCTGCGGTGTCGCCGCGCTGCCGTGCCGGCTGACTTCGTCCGCGCTGAAAATCATCCCGGTCGTCGGTCATGCCGCGGCCACGCCGTTCGACATGTGTTCATCCGCGATCGACTGAATCATGAGACCCAAACGGATTGCCTGTGCGTTGGCGCTGCTCGGCGGACTGTTTTCTTCGACCGCTCAGGCGCAGCCGGTCGCGCGCGAAGCCGGGGCGGCCAGCGCCCCGTCCAGAGACCCTGCCGCGGATGTGCGCCGGCGTTCGCAGGACGCGCCGTTCGCGTTTCGCGGCATTGCGCTCGGCATCACGCTCGACGAGTTCCGTTCGAGTTCCACCGTGCGCGCGACGCCGGTCGGCAGCGTGCCGGTCTGCGAGACGGACGTGCAGGCGGGCGCGCTCGGCATGCGGCTGAAGTCGCGCGAAAGCCTGACGGTCGCATGCCGCTGGGCGCATCGCGCGGACGACGGCTGGGCGGTGTCGCAAGCGGTGGTCGCCGGCGTGCCGGCGCAGGAGCACGTGCTGCGTTTCGCGCGTGTCGAGGGACAAAGCGCGCTGCGTCTGTACGAGATTTCTTTCGTGATCGACGAGATCACCGCCGAGGACTTGCGCGAGGCGCTCACGGACCGATACGGCGCGGCGCACCTCGTCACGCACAGCTTGTCGGCGTCGAGCACGATGCCGGTCTACGTCTGGGAAAACGCGGTGAGTTCGATCACGTTGTGCTTTTTGCCGGGCACCCGCAATGGCACGCTCACCTATCTGCTGAAGGGTTCCGACGCGTGGGTGAAGTCGGTCGTGCGGCAGTGGCAGGCGAGCGGCGCCGAGGCGGGGTGAGGATGGCCGCCGATTTTGAGCCCGGCCGATGCGGGCAAGGAGCATGCATGAGTGCGCTACGTCTGACTGTCGCGCTGGGCGCGGCGGCTTGCCTCGCGGCTTGCGGGAGCAGCCAGAAGTCGATTGTCGATACGCCGATGGCGCCGCCGCTCGCGTCCGCGCCGCTGAACGTCAACACGCAAGGCGCGATCTATCAGGCCGGCACGCCGCTGCTGCTTTACGAAACGCCGCGCGCCCAGCATATCGGCGACGTGCTGACGATTCGCCTGTCCGAGTCGTACAGCGGCAACAACAGCTCGACCGCGGCGGCGAGCCGTTCGAGCAGCATTACCGCCGACGCCGCCGACCATTCGACCGGCGCGGCCGCGCGGCTCGCGCGACTGTTCAACGTCGGCTCGGCCAGCACCGAATTCAAAGGCCAGGGCAGTCTCACCGACGTGAGCGGCATGACCGGCACGCTGGCCGTCACCGTGATCGGCACGATGTCGACCGGCAATCTGGTGGTGTCCGGCGAGAAGATGATTTCGATGAGCGGCAACCGCGACCGCTTGCGGCTATCCGGGATCGTCAATCCCAAGGATATCGAGGCGGGCAACTACGTGGCGTCGAGCAAGGTGGCGAACGCGCGCATCGAGCAGGCCGGCGTGGGGATGATCTCCGACGCGACCACGATGGGCTGGCTGCAGAGGATGTTCCTGAGTGTGCTGACGTTCTGAACGTCCCGATGCGAGCGCCGTGCGATGTGCGATCCGCGGCGCATCGCGCACCCAGCGTTCCGCGTCCCGCGTCCCACGTCCCACGTCCCACGTCCCACGTCGCGTATCAGGCCGGCGGCGCCGCCCCGCGCTCCGCCGCGCCGATCTCGCCGTCCGGCACGAACACATAGCCGCGTCCCCACACGGTTTGCACATAGCGCGGCTCCGACGGATCGACTTCGATCAGCCGCCGCAAGCGCCAGATCGACACGTCGAGGCTGCGATTGCGATGCGCCTCGCTGTTGCCGTGCAGCTTCTCCAGCAACTGCGCGCGCGTGAGCACGGTCATCGCGTGCGTGACGAACACCTTGAGCATGGCGAATTCGCTGGAGCGCAGCGTGATGCGCTCGCCGTCGCGGCGTAATTCGCGCGCCGGAAAATTCACCTCGAAACGGCCGAAGCGATAGGGTGCGCGCTGCTCGGGCGCGCTCGGCGCGATCGTGCCGCGGCGTCGCAGCACGGTGCGAATGCGCGCGACCAGTTCGCTCGGTTCGAAGGGCTTGCCGAGATAGTCGTCGGCGCCGAGTTCGAGGCCGATCACGCGGTCGATCGGATCGGCGCGCGCGGTCAGCAGAATCACGGGGATGTCGTCGCCCGCGACGCGCAACGCGCGCAGCGCGCTGATGCCGTCGAGCTCCGGCATCATGATGTCGAGCACCACCAGCGCGGGACGCTCGTCCTGCAATTTGCGCTGCAGCGCCATGCCGTGTTCGAGCGTGGCCACCTTGAAGCCGCGCCCCTGCAGGTACTCGCTGACGAGCTCACGTACGACCGGGTCGTCGTCGACGACCAGAATGGATTGGTTCATCCGGGTCATCTTAGTGATCCGGCCGTGCGCGGCAAAGCGCGTGACGCTTTCGAATTCTTTCTCGCGTAAGAGAAAGCAAGCGGAAAGCGCCGGCGTGCGCTGCCTAGCAGGCTGCTGAAATACAGTCCGACAGAAGCAGCCTTTCTGCACTTACGCGGCTCTCGCCACAAGGTTTATCGCATTGTGCAATTTCAACGTGAATTCCACGCTTGTTCGGCAGTTTGAGGCCAATTTCTGGCTTCATTGCCGCGTTTTTCGCTGCTACAGACGGACTTGTGTCAGTGAGCGCATGCGCACGAGGTTGTAGGCAGCCATGTTCAACACGAACATCTGGTCCACTTTCTTCAACCCGCGCACCACCACCTGGCGCATGCGCCCCACGGTCTTGGCCCACCCGAAGCCTTGTTCGATCAACTTGCGCTTTTGCTGCGAAATGGCGTAGCCCACGCTCGAGGC
>NZ_FRAB01000074.1 GCF_900142195.1 Paraburkholderia terricola | reverse complement strand
GTGATCGTCTGCTCGATCTGACGCTGACCGTCGCGCCCGATCCGTTCGATCGCCTCAACTTCGCGAGGATCGATTACGCCATCGGATGCGGCGCGCCGAACCTCCTCCGCGAGGCGGCCGGTTTTGTCGCTCACGCCGAGCGCAGCGGTGACAAGCGCAGTAATACCCTCTTCCGGATCAGGCCGCTGATTCAGCGCTGCCACCAGGCCGAAGCGCGCATTGAACGCGTGCACGGCATCGAGCGCGTGCGGCTGGTTTTTCTCAAGCATCCATTCGACGAGCAGCTCGAACATTTCGCCCGAGATCCGGGCGCCCTCCACTTCGCGCAGTTTCAGACGAAGCGATTCGCCAGTAATGCGGATGCCGCGACGGTCGGTAAGAAAGCGCGCGGCATCCTCAACCTTTCCCGGCGTTTTCAGCACTGAGGTGTAGAGCACATCGGTCCATGTTGTATCGCTGTATCGGCAGGTCACGCTAACCCCTTGTGGATAACTGTTTTTCATGCTGTTTACGCACGCACTGTTTTCATACGATGCGTCCATCAACAACAAACGGTGAAGCAAATGAACAAGCAAGGGAAAAGGCCCGGCACGGCGAGGCGCTCGTTCCTCGCTCGAAAAACCAAAGAGGTGATCTACGCCCATATCCAGTCGCGGCGATCCGAATTGGCATTTGCGACTTTCATGGCACGACTGGTTCAGCCAGCCGGTCCGCACAGGGAGTCGCAATCAACGGCGTCACCGACGTCTATATAAAAGTCGGCTACCGGTCCCGCCGCGGGCAGTACCTGGACGATTTGCTGCGCGCGGCGAAGCGGGACGCCATGGGCGAGCCAATAGCTGACGTGCTGTTGTTTCACGTTGGGCGCAACTCGTTGTAGCGCGCTTGCCAGCGCAGCCTGCGTACCCGCAAGACCAATTGCCCGGACCAGTCCAAGACTTCGCACTTTGTTACCCGCTCGTTCAGAGGCGCCCAGCATAACAAAGCTTGTTTGTTGATTCAACAAATTAAGTGTGTTTGTGGGGCACAAAATTTATTTGTATTCTCAGCGCATGAACCTCGCCCACAACCTCCGCCGCGCTCGCGAAGCACTTGGACTCTCCCAAGCCGACCTGGCGCAAGAAGCGACCAAGCTTTCGCAAAAGCCAATCAGCCAGCAGTACATCAACAATATCGAAACGGGGAAATCACTGCGGCCTCGGGAACTTGACGCAATCGCCCGAGTGCTAGGCGTGACGTCGGCGCGGCTCACATTCGGCGAAGTGCAGGCAGACGGCGGCGAGTCAGCCGAACGTCAAGAACAAAAAGGAGGCGTGCTCGTATGGGAGACGCCCGAAGACCTACCCGAGGATTCCGAAAGAGTGTGGATTGACAAGTATGAGTATCATTTTTCGGCGGGCAACGGGGCCATTCAGTGGGAAGTACGGGAAAAGAAGGCTTTACCGTTCAATATGTCGTTCTTCCGCTCAATCGGCTCAAAGCCACAAGACTGCAAGTTACTGGTCGTCCGCGGCGACAGCATGGAGCCCTTCCTGTTTCATCGCGACGTGTTCATGATCGACGAAGCGAAGACGCGGGTGTCAGATGGGGGAATCTACGCGGTCCATTTTGAAGACGAGGCCCTCGTGAAGCAGGTCTTCAAAGAATCCGGCGGCGGCGTACGCCTGCATTCCTACAATCCGGCATTCCCGGATCGATTTATCCCCGCGACCGAGATGGGCCTGCTCAGGATCGTTGGAAAGCTCGTTTATCGATCTGGGGCAGGCCCGGCCACGTAATTACGGGCGGTAGGAAAGCAGGCGTCGACCGTCACAACAAAGTAAATTTGTTGATGTAACCAATTTTGTTTGTTATTCTCCAACCAACCTAGTTTGTTGGAGAGTCACATGTCGTCGTACCGCTGCTACTACCTTATGAAGGGCGATGAGCCGAGTCCGCTCACGCCCTTCATCCAACTCAAAGCCATCCACGCAATCTACGCGGCGCATCTCGCTATGCGTCTGACGGGCTGCGCGCGCGTGATTGACGTCATTCGCGTTCAGGGCTGAGCAATGAGCAGCCACAGCCCCGCAATTGGCCAGCGCCTCACGAACGGCGAGCTGGCGGCCTTCATTCAGCGGCCACGCCGAACTGAACAATACGAGAACTCCCTGCGGGACTGCTATCAGCGTACTCGCTCGTTCGCCGGCGCCGTGCTCGCCGCAGGCATCTCTCTGGCGTTCGGACAGCGGGACACGCGATGAAAAAACCGCTTCCGCTCTGGCAGATCTGGTTAATCGCCGCACTCGTGACGTTCGCCCTCGCCGCGGTCGATTCCGAGGACGACGGTGCTCCGGTCGTTCGCGCTGCGGCGCCCCGGCAAATCTGAGGCGATGGTCATGGACAAGAGCCACCTTCCCCGGCACCTGCTTCGCGTCGAATGGCAGCTGCTGCACATGGTGGGCAATTTCGACACGGCCATCCAGAAACCCGAGGTCCGGCAGACGCTCGAATCGTCGGCGCGCGCCCGCGAGCTCCGCGAACAGCGTCGCCTTCGTGAACGAGGCGACGTGAAGCGTCGCGCCAGCGGCGATTTCGACGACTGACCATGATCCGATATCACGTCCGTTGTTGCCACTGCGCGACTCGTCGCTGCCTGCGCAGACACCCCGACCAGTTCGCCCGTTTGCCGCGCTGCTCCGTTTGTGGCCGGCGCACCTACCGGCTCGACCGCTGGATGAACCGGCGCGATACAACGAAGACGCGGTGCGATTGCGAAGGCTACTGGTTTCCGCATCGCCGGGGCTCTCTTTTCTGCTGGTATCGCAGCGATGGCACCGGCCGCTTCCCCGGCGACACAGACTTCGCCGATCGCAACTACGACGGCCTCGCGGCCTGATGACCAACCATGCCAAACATATCGCAACTCGCCGGCATGCTGCCGCGCGATCCAAGGTTTCGCGAGTGGCTGTCGTCCGCGTCACAGGTCGAACAGCTAACGGCCGAAGAAGCGGCAGAAATCATCCGCACCGTTTGCGGAATCGACAGTCGCCGGGCGCTAGCGACCGACAAGGCTGCGGCAGAACGCTTCCACAACCTTTTGCGCCGCCCGTTCGTCGAGTGGCGCTCACAGCAGCACTGACTCTTAACCTCTCCGGAGATAGGCAAATGTCCCTATTTGCATCGCTGTATCCGCTTGCCCAGAAAACGACGCTCACCCTGCTGATTACGGCCGAAGGCGACCAGTTGCGCGTGAACGTCACGCCGCGCGCCAAGGATGACGTCAAAGGCGAAAAGACACTCTATCCGCTGTCGATCCTCGCCACTCCCGACGAACTCGATCGCGATTTCGCAGAGGCTGTCGCGATCTACGAGCCGAGTACGCAATCGGTACTCGACCAGGCACGCGCAGCGAGCGAGGCCAACGGAACGGGCAAGTCCGCGCCGGCACCCGCCGCAACGAAGGGCAAGCCGGGACGCAAGGTACGAAGCGGATCGGGCGATGCAGCCGATTCGAACCAGCCGCCGGTGGCCACTGACAGGGTCGAGCAGGAGGCGCTGCCCGTCGACCCGCGGCAGACCGCGATTCCCGGCCTCGACAGCGAAGCAGCCGCCGCCGGCGACACGCCGCCCGCTCCCGCCGATGCAGTGGCGGTGGCAGCAGCACCCGACGCAGACGGCGTCGACATTTTCTGAGGAGCACGCCCATGAAGACCCAGGCACTTGCGCGCGAGTTCAGGTACAACGGCGCGAAACTGACCGATCCCTCCCCGACATTCACGCTCCAGCAGGTTCGTGATTTTTACGCGAACACCTATCCGGAGATCGTCAACGCCGAGATCGAGGGGCCGGATGTCGTCGGCAACAGGAACGTCTTCACGTTCCGTCGTGCAGTCGGCACCAAGGGATCGGGAACTGCCGAACCCGATGTCCGCCTGCAGATCGACGAGATTCTGCGTTCCGACCGCGTTTCGCACTCCGTGCGCGCGTACCTGAACGAAACGGACCGTTTCGCAACCGCCCACGCATGCCCGCTGCTCGACGAGGAAGTCGTGTTTATCGGGGCGCTATTCAACCGCTACGTCGCCTGATCGCCATGACACTCGATCAATTGCGCCGGGAATTGCAGCGCGGCACGCTGTGTGGTCCGGACACCCCCGCCTTACCGGGCGTGGCGTTAGGTGGCCAGCTTGCCTACGCGCTGCTCGAAATAGCGAGAAGACGCAGCACGGGCCCGCGCCTTCAGTTGCCACGCGAACAGATGCCGGTGCTGCCATGAGCTTTTCATCCATCGCCCTGCCGTCACTCGACGGGATTCCGCCGCGCTACGTCATTCAGACAGGCGATGCGTTCGCCCGGCCGTTCGCGTTGTCACTCCTCGATAACGGCGTGATCTCCGAGGCCGACGTCTCGCGCCGGCCGTCGTCGGAAATTGCACTTTGCGCGAAAGCGCTGACACGCAGATGGCGCGAAATCACCGGAGACCTTACGCGATTCGACTGGCACCTGCACATTGAGCAGGACCAATTCCGCCTGCACGGTGGCGATTATTGTCCAAGCTCCCGCGACGCCAATCCTGATCTGGTATGGGCACGGCTCGGCACGCGTCACGGCCCGTTCAGTTGCGCTCAGGTTTGCGTAGGGCCGGCCGTCGAACACCTCGAAGGGTTGCGCGCCGGGTTCGGCCAGACGGTACTGGCAGCGCTCTACGACGCCCTCGACCTGCTTCCGCTGGTGTGCACCACGCGCACGGCAATAAGCATCGCCGAATTCACCTACTGGCAAGGGATCTGCGACGAAAGTGCGGCCATCAAGAACGCCTTGATGTATTACGGCGTCGCCTCGAAGAAAGAGCTTCTCTCGGAGACCGACTTCGTAACCCACAGCCAGATCTATGGGCGCATGCCGAAATGGGTACGGCACCCGAACCGCGCCCTGTCTCGCGCGCAGCTTTCACGTGCTGCGAGGCCGGATGCTTTTGCGCAAGCCGTCCTGAACGCAATGGACGAGCTGTGGCAGGTGCTGCGCTGGTGCGGGCCGTTCGCCGATCTTTCGTCACCCGATGCCGGCGGCGAACTCGTCGACTTCACGCTGATCCTGCGATGGACAGAAGACGACTCGATCGGACGAGTCATTGACGACTTCGGTCACGAATGCGCCCAGGGCGATTGCATCGAGGCCGCCGCCATCACCGGCCTGCGCCTTTCCGATAACTCCATTTCGACCTGGCTGCAACAGATGCGCGCGACAGCAATGCTTGCCGGCGCGGCCGAGCGCGTACTCGACCTGCTCGGCTCGAGGGAGTTTGAACAACAGCGCACTCTTGTAAGGGTGTTCGCATGAACGACGTTGTGATCCATCACCGCGGAAACATCGACCTTGAACTGGACGCCGCGCTGCTCTTTTACAGATCAAAGGCCGGCGACATCTATGCGACACAGCACACAGCGCGCGTTGTGGATGATCGCCCCGTACTACTGCCCGGCACGCCGATGACGCTCGAGGGCCTCGCCGATTTCGTCGAACTGGCGGCCAGACGTACCAGCTATCGGGGTTTCGTGCACGACCGCGTGGTCTATCTGGCTCCTAACACGCTCGCATGGTGGCTTCCCGCCGGCACGCGCAGGGTCTGGTTCAAAACGACCAGCAAGCTCGCCGATCGCTCTGGCGAGTGCAATCACCCCCCGCTGCTGTTCATCGTCAACAGGCGCAGCTGGTCCGTATTTGCGCTTCGCCACAACGAACGCCCGGGCGCGGGTTCCAGGTTGTATCAGGCGCCCTACTTCAACGTGTGGGACGACGGGCGTATCTGCGTTGGCAACGCCGACACGCCGAAGACGATCAGCAGCGACAGCATCAAGCCGTATGAAGACGCGTTCTTTCGCAGCCGTTTCACGCACGCGAACACCCCTCGCCTGATCCGCAGACGCGGCGGCGCCGTGCGACTCTGGCTCGATCTGCTCGAGGGCGCCGAATTCCCCCTCCACCAGTTAATCGACACCAAACGCACGCTCGCAGACGTCATCAATAACCTGACCGACAAGGATTGAATCATGGATAAACTGCTCGCCTCATTCCAGAACGCCACCCAGGAGGGCCTCAAAACCATCGCCGCTGCGCTTGAGCAATTCTCGCAAGGCGTCACTGACGAACTGGCCCGCGTCAAACCACGTGCGATCGCTGCGGCCGAAGACGACGAAAACCTCCCGCTCGATGCCGCGCTGTTCGACAGCGCTCCGACCGTCGCCGTGCCGAAACACGCAAAGTTCGCGCCGCTCGCCGATGTCGGCCACCGCTTTCTCATGACGGCGCAAGGCGTATTCATCGAAGTGCGCCGCCCCTGGCTGCACGTCATCCAACAACTCGCGAAGCACAACGATACCGGCCCGCGCCCGCCGTACGGCGACATCGAGCCGAAGATCGAACTCGCCTTTGGCCGACTCGGCGTTGCGCTCCCGTTCCTGCAGGCATTCGCCGAGGAGGCGCGAGCAGCGCTGCCGAATGAACACGCAGCATGGGTCGTGTGGGATCAGCAGAAGAAGGAACTGGCCTACAAGGCGTTGCATGTCTCAAAAGCTACGCCCGGGTCGATCACGTTCGAACGACCGCAACTCGCCGCACATGAGAGCCTCGCGATCGATATCCATAGCCACGGTGACGGGGCGGCCTTCTTCAGCGACCAGGACAACGCCGACGACGCCGGCGAGGTGAAAATCTCGGCGGTGCTCGGCGGACTCGGCGAAGGCGCTACGCCGAGCGTCGCCTTCCGGCTCTGCGTACTCGGCATGTTCGTGCCACTCAAGGTTCCGGCCGACGCGATTTTCAAAGTTCCGGAGCCAGCATGAACAACCTGGACATCATTCACTACGCGGCGCGCGCCGCGAACTGGGAGTCGCGCCGATATCACGCGGTCGTCCACGTGCGCCCGCGCCATGATCCCTCTGCTCAGTGGAGCCCGTTCGATCCGCTCAGGCGCGATTCTGACTCAGCGAAACTGGCAGCCGCGGCACGCGTAAACGTCACTCATCACGATGGGTATGTCGCAGCGTCAGCGGGCGTGGGTGCGCTGCTGGTTTTTGCGCACGAAGATATCAACGTCGACAGGCTGCCCGATCTGGATTGCGCTGAACGGCGTCGCGCGCAGCGCCGCGCAATCGCTGAATGTGCAGCGCTGATCGGCCGTGACTCTGGCCCGCTATGGTGGAGGAAAGAACCCGTGCTGCGGAGGGTGCCATGACGCATATTACGCCCGCGCACTTCCTCGAAAAGTGCGTGAATGTAGCCCTCATCGGTTGCGGCGGCAATGGCTCGCAGATGCTAACGGGCCTTGCACGGCTGAACCACGCACTCACTGCGCTCGGGCATCCCGGTCTGCAGGTCACGGCGTTCGACGGCGACACGGTGAGCGAGGCAAACATCGGCCGGCAGTTGTTCAGCCCCGCCGACATCGGCCAGCACAAAAGCGTCGTGCTGGTCCATCGTCTGAATGCGTTCTTTGGCCTCGACTGGCATGCGCGGCCGATACATGCAGGCGCCAGCGAACTGGTGCACGTCGGCGCGAGCATCGCGATTGTCTGTGTCGACAGTGCGGCGGCCCGCGCGAAGCTGGCCAGGACGCTTCGAAGCACCGCAGCCTATGTGATGGATCTCGGCAATCGCACCAGCGACGGCCAGGTCATTTTCGGTGCCAGCCCGTCCGCGCCGCACGCCGGAGGCGTCCCGCTGCGCTGGCCGTATGACGTGCTGCCGGAACTGATCGACACATCGGTACCCGAAGACGACACGCCGAGCTGCGGACTTGCCGAGGCGCTCGAGCGTCAGGAGCTTTTCATCAATCAGGCGATCGTCACGCCAGCGCTAGGAATTCTGTGGGAGTTTTTCCGGCACAGACAGCTCACCTGGTGCGGCGCGTTCGTCAACCTCAAAACCGGTCATGTGCGGCCACTGCCTGTGAATAAATCGTGATCGACTACATAGCGTCGCAAAAAGCGGGCGCTACTCTTTGATTCCCGCCGCAAGGGGTGAACTATGGACATGACTGAACTGAAGGAACTACTGCCCGCGCTGACGCGCCTCGTCGCCGCTCTGGAAAAACCGCGCAAGCTCGAGGAAACTCTCTGGAGTACCGAACAGATCGGTGAATGGCTTGGCCTGTCAAAACAAACGGTCGAGTTGCGCGTCGTCACGCGTCAGGGATTTCCCGCCGCCTTGCGCCCCGTCGACAGCAAGCAGGCGCAGCGCCGCTGGTTCGCCAGCGACGTACTCGAGTGGGCACGGATGAACAAAGGAGTACTGCCCACGCCCCGACCGGGGCGGCGGCGAAAGCAAGTGCATTGACGGGAGAGTTTTGGTTACCTAACGCCTCTGACCCAGCTTGCGAGCCCAACCCCTGGCGGCCTCAACGACGGACGAGGGCTTGTTTTCCAGTCGTCGTTCATCGACGATCTCTTTGGACAGGTCAATACACTCGTCGCAGATCGCAGCGTCGTCGCGCCCGGCCACGATCATTTCGACCGAGTACTGGTTCTTGCCGCAGAAGTCGCACAGCCACACATTATTTGCACTTTTCACACGCAACCCACCTCAATCAAGACGGGCCGCCAACTCAGCGGCCGTCTCGTCGTAATAAATCATCAACGATTGAATGTCGCGGTGGCCGATCATCCTGGCCAGCGCCAGCACGTTCAGCTTCCTCGACAGTCGCGTCGTCGCCTCGTGCCGCGAGTCGTGAAAATTCAGATCCGCAATATGCGGTTTCTCTTTCGCCACCTTCGTTCGAACCTTCCGCCAGAGCGCGTCGACGCTCGCCTGCGCAATCGGGAAGCATCGCGGCTCGCCCTCGATCTCGGGCAGTCTTTCGAAGAGCGCCATCGCTTTTGAAGAGAGCGGGACGTCGCGCGCATCGCCGTTTTTCGATTTTGGAATGTGCACATAGCGTTGCGACAGATGCAGATTCGATCGCATCGTACCGACGATCTCGCCCTGGCGCATCGCAGTTTCGATCGCGATCAGGAAAGCAAGCGCGGTGTACTGCTGGGTCGTCTTGACGGGCCCGTCGTCCGTCAGCCCGAGCGCCGTCGTCATGAGCCGCGCATCTTCATCGGGCACACGGCGCCTGCGCGACGGCGGATCCTTTGGCCGCTTGACCTCGTGCACCGGGTTCGAATGGATCCACTTCCAGTCTTTATGGGCGGCCTCGAATATGGCCGATAACAGGTTGAGATCCCGGTTGACCGTCGACGACTTGACCACTTTCAGTCGTTTATCACGCCAGCGGGTGATCTGCTCAGGCTTGATGTTGCGCACCAGATCGCCAACGAAGCCTCCCATCTGCTCCGGCTCCTTGAAAAAGGCGATGCGCGTCACGTTCCAGTCGTGTTTGCCCATGCCGGGTGACACCTTGTCGAGATATTCGTCCATCGTGTCGGCCAGGGTTTTCTGCACCTTGGAGTATGATCGACGGCGTCCGGCGTCGATCTCCGCCTCGAGCTTCGTCGCCCAGGCGACGGCTTCGGCTTTGGTATCGAACGTGCCCGATTCGCGTATATCGCCCTTGGCGACTTCCGCGCGCCAGGTCGAGCCGCGTTTCCGGTATGAGGCCATATCCCTTCCAAAGTTGGCGTAAATTTGGCGTAAAGGATACAGGAAAGCTGGAGGATTCTGGAGGAGTTAGGAATCGAATCCGTATCTTCGAGTCAGCCTCAAAGCCTTGCCGGGCAAGGGTTTGAAATACTTCGGTGGATTCTGCCGGAGTCTGATGGGTAGGCCGGATGTCCCTGTCAGGGGGACCAAGTAGCTTCCCAGCACTTCCCAAGTTTGCATAAGAAAGCCCCGTAAGCCTTGCGCCACGGGGCTTTTTTCTACCCACAATTGCCCAACACAACCCAGATTCCCTAGGAATGCATCACTGCCGCTTCGGAATCTCCAACCCCCTCGCCACCGCCGGACGGGCGACGAACGCGGCCAGCACGCGCCTCACGTTCGCAAAATCCTGGATGCCGACGAGTTCAGCCGCCTCATAGAAACCGATCAGATTGCGCACCCAAGGAAACGTCGCGATATCGGCAATCGAATAGGTGTCGCCGAGAAGCCACTCACGCCCTTCGAGCCGCTGGTCCAGCACGCCGAGCAGGCGCCTCGACTCGGCGACATAGCGATCGCGCGGACGTTTGTCCTCGTACTCCTTGCCGGCGAACTTATGGAAGAAACCGAGCTGGCCGAACATCGGGCCAATGCCGCCCATCTGGAACATCACCCACTGAATCGCTTCATAACGGCCGGCGGCGTCGCGTGGAATCAACTGGCCCGACTTGTCCGCGAGATACAGCAGAATCGCGCCCGATTCGAACAGCGGCAGCGGCTTACCGTCAGGACCGTGCGGATCGATGATCGCGGGAATCTTGTTGTTCGGATTGACCGACAGAAATTCCGGCGACATCTGATCGTTGGTGTCGAAGCGCACGAGGTGGGGCTCATACGGCAGGCCGGTCTCCTCGAGCATGATCGACACCTTCACGCCGTTGGGCGTGGGCAGCGAATAGAGCTGAATCCGCTCGGGATGCGCGGCAGGCCATTTCTTCGTGATCGGGAAGGCGGATAGATCGCTCATGTGCTGACGTAACCTTTGTGCGAGAGTGGCGACGGGTAATTGGACTCGGGACCATCGGTCGACCGACCGAAATCAAGGCCCCGAACGCGCGAGCGCCAAATATAAACCGACTCCGCGCAACGCGTGCGCAAACGCGCATCAGCGAACGTGGGACTTCGGAGTTCGCTCCGCAGCCGGTTCACTCACCAAAGCCACCGACGCCCGCCGTCACCACAAGTCTTTCGTCGCCGTGCCGGCGCGCAGGTTATATCCTTCGCGCCACAATGCCGCGCCGATGGTCAGCATCAGCATCTTCTGCTCGCCGTCGAACTGATCCCAGGCCGAAGCAAGCCAGGTCGCAAAACTCGCGCAAACGGGTTCGAGGTCGACGGGCACCTTGCCCTCCAGGTACTGCCGCTCGAACATCGAGAGTACTTTTTCGGGTGTCATGGGCGTCTCCTGCTTATTGTTGGATGCGCCAAGTCTAAAGGCGACGCGCGGCGCGCGAAACGTCCGCGGCGCGGACACCGGGTTACTCCCAGGCGAGATCGACCGCGCCGCCGAAGTCCCGTCTCCAAGGCCCGGCGTCGAAAAAAGAAAGGCGCCGAAGCGCCTTCCCGTCGAGCTGCATGCCAACGTCAATTACGGCCTATTGCGTTTTGCGTCGTCCTTGGCGTCTTCCTTTGCATCGCCGTACGCCTTCTGGACCTTGCCGGCGCCTTGCTGCATACCGCCCTTCAGTTCCTTGCCGGGATTGTCCGTGGCCTTGCCCACGGCTTCGTTCACCTTGCCCTTGACCTGCTGGCCCGCACCCTTCACTTGATCCTTGTTCATGTTCGCCTCCCTATCCGCATGTCGGCGCGACACTACGCCAGTAGCCTTTTTCAGCAACGGGCGTACCAGCCTGCGTTCGCGTCGATTCCTGCAGCGAAAGGCCCGCACAAAAAAACCGCTAAAGTCCCGCAGCGGCCTGCCGTAAACCCGTCAAGGAGGAGCCATGAACCGCACACTCATCACGCTTTCGGGGTCATCGCAGGCCGCGCTGGCCGATCGGGACATCGCGCACATCACGCGAATCATGCGGCCGGCCCTGCATGGCGACCTGGGCGGACCGATCTTCCCCGCCGCCTACTGGCGCCAGCGTCTGTTCCAGTTGCTCGACACCGGCAGCTTGTCCCACGCGCAACTGTGCGCGGTCGACAGCCTCCTGCTCCAACTCGATCAGTTCGAAAGCGGTCCGCCGCTCGCATGGGACAGGCTGGCCCCCGCGGCCGCCGCATTGTTTCCCCCGCCCTACTCGACCGACGCCGGCCAGTTCGCCTGACGCGCGGCAGCCGTGCGCAGCCCAACCCAACAACGCAGGTCACGCCCCCGCCTCCCGCTTAAAAAAATGGCCGCGAACGACGCCGCGGCCTCAACACGTCGCAACGCGGGGACTTCGCGTCACGCCGCAAGCGTACACGACCCAATGTGACAAAGACGTTTAGCCGATCTCCGCCCGGTAGCGTTCGAAATTTCCTGCCCATCCAGCCCAAAACCGAGAAAAATGGGACGACCTTAGGTCATAATGTCCGCAAAAATTCCCAGCAAGGACACCCGTGACCCTCGCCGCACCGCTCGACCTGCTCAGGCAGGCGCGCGCCCGCTTCACTCAACGCGAAATCGCCGCACACGTCGGCAAGGACATCAAGACGGTGCGTCGCTGGGAAAAAGGCGAAACGCCTTGTCCGGCCATGCTGGAGCCGGCGTTGCGCGACCTGCTGCACACCGGCGCGCGCACGAGTGGCCCGAACGGCACGGCCGGCGACGCCCGATTCCGCTTCATCGACCTGTTCGCCGGCATCGGCGGCATTCGCATGGGGTTCGAGGCGCATGGCGGCGAGTGCGTCTTCACCAGCGAATGGAACGATTTTTCCACCAGGACGTACCGCGAGAACTACCCCGCCGGCGACGCGCACGCGCTGATCGGCGATATCGTGTCGTTCCCCGCCGAGGACGTGCCGAGCCACGACGTCCTGCTCGGCGGCTTCCCCTGCCAGCCGTTTTCGATCGCGGGGGTCAGCAAGAAAAACGCCCTGGGCCGGCCGCACGGTTTCGAATGCACGACGCAAGGCACGCTCTTTTTCGACGTCGCGCGAATCATCGCGGCCAAGCGCCCCGCCGCGTTCCTGCTGGAGAACGTGAAGAATCTGCTCTCGCACGACAAGGGCCGCACCTTCGACGTGATCCTGCAAACCTTGCGCGACGAACTCGGCTACGAAGTGCATTACCGCGTGGTCGACGGCCGGCATTTCACGCCGCAGCACCGCGAGCGCATCATCATCGTCGGCTTTCGCGGCAAGACCGGCTTTTGCTGGGACGACCTGAAGCTGCCGACAACCGGCCCGCGCCTCGGTTCGATCCTGCACCGCACCGACGGCGGCGAGCCGGTGCTGCCGTGGGATCACGACCGCTTCTTCGATCACGCCGGCCAACGCGTGCAGCCCAAGTACACGCTCACCCCGAACCTCTGGACCTACCTGCAAAACTACGCGGACAAGCACCGCGCGGCGGGCAACGGTTTCGGCTTCGGCATGGCCTATCCGGACAGCGTCACGCGCACGCTGTCGGCGCGCTATCACAAGGACGGCTCGGAAATCCTCGTTTATCAAGGCGAGGCGCTGCGCCCGCGCCGCCTCACGCCGCGCGAGTGCGCACGGCTGATGGGCTTTCCCGATACCTTCAGGATTCCGGTCAGCGACACCCAGGCGTATCGGCAATTCGGCAACAGCGTCGTCATGCCCGTGATGCACGAAGTGGCGCGCATCATGCTGCCGCACGTGCAGGCGCTGCTCGCCGGGACGACGCACGATGGCTCGCGGCAGGCTCTATCGCTCCATGCGTGAAACCTCCAATGCGCGCGCCGGTGCGTCGCCACAACCCTGACCATGGTCGATATCGTCGATAGCGCGACGCGCAGCCGGATGATGTCCGGCATTCGCGGCCGCAACACCAAGCCGGAAATCCTGATCCGCAGCCTGCTGCATCGGCAAGGCTTTCGCTTTCGCCTCGACGCGCGCGATCTGCCCGGACGCCCCGACATCGTGCTGCCGCGCTACCGCGCCGTCGTGCTGGTGCACGGCTGTTTCTGGCACGGCCACGACTGCCATCTGTTCAAGTGGCCGCAAACGCGGCCCGAGTTCTGGCGCGAGAAAATCGGCCGCAATCGCAGCAACGACGACAAGGTGCGTGAAGCGTTGCTGGCGAACGGCTGGCGCGTCGCCGTCGTGTGGGAATGCGCTTTGCGTGGCGCCAATCGTGATATCGAAGGTATATTGCAACGGCTTGTCGAGTGGCTGAAAAGCGACGCGCCGGCCTTCGAGGAGCGAGGCTGAAAGCCGCTTGCGGCATGCCGTGCTCACGCGAATGCCGAGGCCGCTGGTGCTACACTCAATTGGCTAACGCAAGGCGCTTTCGCGCGCCGCCATGTCAGTGAGCCGGCAGCGAAATCTCGCGCCCCGAGCATCCCAGAACCAACCAGGAAGGGAGGCACACAATGGCTGATTTCCGTCTCTGGTCCGACGATTTCCCCACCAACGGCTTCATGTCGAAAGCCCAGGAATACCACGACAAGTCGTTCGGCGGGGACGGCGAGAACATCTCGCCCGCCCTGCAGTGGGACGCGCCGCCGGCCGATACCCAAAGCTTCGCACTCACCGTTCACGATCCCGACGCGCCCACGGGCAGCGGCTTCTGGCATTGGATCGTGGTCAACATTCCGGCCGACGCGCGCTCGCTGCCGCGCAATGCCGGTAAGGCCGACGGTTCGCTGCTTCCTCAAGGCGCGCTGCAATTGCGCAACGACTACGGCACGGTCGGCTTCGGCGGAGCCGCGCCGCCGCGAGGCGACAGAACGCATCGCTACATTTTCCGGCTGCATGCGCTGAAGGTGCCGCATCTGCCGGTCAATGCGGAGACCACCAACGCGGTCGCGCGCTTCATGACGCACCTGAACGAAATCGACTCCGCCACCCACACCGGCCTGTACGAACTCAAGTAACGCGGAACACGCGACGCCGGTGCGCGACAACGGGCACCGGCGTCGCCGCTGCCGCGGTCGAGCTTCCGAATGCGGCAAGCAGCGCGGGCGGCTCGACGTGCCGCAGCCGAGCCGCTCCACTACAAATCCAATAATCGATGCACGCACGACCATCGCGCCAGAACGACCCCACACCGGCCGAGGCCGCCGACACGCTTCCCGAGGCCACGCACGCGGACAGCGCCGAATCGGGCTTGCCGATCCCGCAACGCTACTGGGCGATGCTCGTCATCGCGCTCGCCCTCACGCTCGCTGTGCTCGACAGCGCGATCGCCAACGTCGCGCTGCCCACCATCGCGCGAAATCTGCGCGCGAGCGCAGCCGGCTCGATCTGGATCGTCAACGCTTACCAGCTCGCCATCACCATTTCGCTGCTGCCGCTCGCCTCGCTCGGCGACCGCATCGGCTATCGGCGCATCTATCTGGGCGGGCTGATGCTGTTTACGATCGCGTCGCTCGGTTGCGCGTTGTCCACCTCGCTGCCGATGCTCGCGCTCGCTCGCGTGGTTCAGGGCTTCGGCGCGGCGGGCATCATGAGCGTGAACACCGCGCTCGTGCGCATGATCTATCCGCGCACGCAGCTCGGGCGCGGCATCGCGATCAACGCGATGGTGGTGGCGGTGTCGTCGGCGGTCGGGCCGACGGTCGCCTCCGGCGTGCTCGCCGTCGCTGCGTGGCCGTGGCTGTTCGCGATCAACGTGCCGATCGGCATCGCGGCGATCGTCGGCGGCTTCAAGGCTTTGCCGTTGAATCCCGGCCATGAATCGCCCTACGACTACCTGAGCGCGGTGATGAACGCGTTCGTGTTCGGCTTGCTGATTTTCGCGCTCGACGGCCTCGGCCACGGCGAACAGCGCGGCTATGTGGTGCTCGAAGTGCTCGCGGCCGTGGTGATCGGTTACTTCTTCGTGCGCCGTCAGTTGACTCAGGCGGCGCCCCTGCTGCCGATCGACTTGCTGAGGATTCCGGTGTTCGCGCTGTCGATCGGCACCTCGGTTTGTTCGTTCTGCGCGCAGATGCTCGCCTTCGTGTCGCTGCCGTTTTTGTTGCAGGACACGCTGGGTCTGTCGCAAGTGGAAACCGGCTTGCTGATGACGCCGTGGCCGGCGGTGATCATCGTCGCGGCGCCGATTGCCGGCGTGCTGGCGGACAAGGTGTCGTCAGGCTGGCTGGGCGGCGTCGGGCTCGCCACGCTGACAGCCGGCCTGTTGCTGCTCGCCACGCTGGGCGCGCATCCTGAGCCCGTGCAGATCGCGTGGCGCATGGCGCTGTGCGGCGTGGGCTTCGGCATCTTCCAGTCGCCGAACAACCGCACCATCCTCGCGTCCGCGCCGCGCGAGCGCAGCGGCGGCGCGAGCGGCATGCTCGGCACCGCGCGGCTGACCGGGCAGACGCTCGGGGCAGCGCTGGTCGCGCTGATCTTCGGCGTCGCGCCTCACCACGGACCAACCGTCGCGCTGTACGTGGCCGCGGGTTTTTCGGCGCTCGCCGCGGTGGTCAGCATGATGCGGATCACGCAGCGAGCCAATCCGCAAGCCGCCTGACTTCGTCGTACATCCGTTCGTCGTGCATTCGCGATAGGCACGAATCACGCGGATGCGAAAAGGGCGCGCATCGCACACGGCGATCCGCGCCCTTCTTTTCTCTTCGCGTTTCCCTACATCGCGGTTCAGACGTGACCAGCATGCGCATTCCCGGCGATAGCCGCGCAGCCGCTGATCCAGCTACGACGAAGCCGTCACGTCAGCGAGCTTTACCGCTTTGGCCGTCACTGACGATGCCGTCGCGACGTTGCGCAGATCGGCGAGGAACGTATCGCGCCAGACGGACAGGTTGTTCTCGCGCATCGGCGCCATCATGTCCGCGTGACGCGCCTGACGCTCGGCGAGCGGCATCGACAGCGCACGCTCCAGCGCCTCGGCCATCTGCGACAGATCGAACGGATTGACGACCAGCGCGCCCGGCAGTTGCTCGGCGGCGCCGGCGAATTGCGACAGCACCAGCACGCCCGGATCGGCCGGGTCCTGCGACGCGACGTATTCCTTCGCCACCAGATTCATGCCGTCGCGCAGCGGCGTCACATAGCCGACCTGCGATTGACGGAACAGCGCCATCAGCAGATTGCGTTCGTACTTGCGGTTCAGGTACTGAATCGGCGTCCAGTCGAGTTGCGCGAAGCGGCCATTGATGCGGCCCGCTTCGCCCTCCAGCGTTTGACGAATCCGCTGATAGGTCTGCACGTCCGAGCGCGTCGGCGGCGCGATCTGCACCAGCGACACGCGGCCGTGCCAGCCCGGCGCATTCAGCAGCAGCCGTTCGAACGCCTGGAAGCGCTCCACCAGGCCCTTCGAATAGTCGAGACGGTCGACGCTCATGATCAGCTTGCGCCCGCGCATGCCGTCGCGCAGGCTGCGCACCGGCTTGCGGTCGGTGAACTGCTCGGCGGCCTTGGCGATCGCGTCCGGATAGATGCCGATCGGGTACGCGGCGACCTTGAGAAAGCGGTTGTACGCGTGCACCATGCCGTCCTCGCTCGAGGTGCCGTGCAGGCCGCGCTCGATGAAGTCGACGAACGACTGGCGATCCGCCTCGGTCTGAAAGCCGACCACGTCGTAACTGCACATCGCCTTGACGAGTTCGTCGTGCGGCGGAATCGTGCGCAGCACCTCGGGCACCGGAAACGGAATATGCAGGAAGAAGCCGATCGGGTTCTTCACGCCGAGATCGCGCAGGCAGCGCGCGAACGGCAGCAGGTGATAGTCGTGGACCCAGATGATGTCATCGGGCCTGAGCAGTTCTTTCAGTTGCCTCGCGAGCGTCGCGTTGACGCGCTGATAACCCGCGTACTCCTGGCGGTCATAGCGCGACAGGTCATTGCGATAGTGGAACGTCGGCCACAGCGTCGCGTTCGAGAAACCGCGGTAGTACTGGTCGTAGTCTCGCTTGGTGAGGCCCACCGTCGCGTAGGTCACGTTGCCCTGCTTTTCAATCACCGGAGGGGACGGCTCGCTCACCGTCTCGCCGCTCCAGCCGAACCAGACGCCGCCGGTTTCCTTCAACGCGTCCAGCACACCGATCGCAAGACCTCCCGCTGCGGGACGGCCTTCCTGCGTCGGCGCGACACGATTCGATACCACGATCAGTCTGCTCATTGGCGCTCCACCTAGTTCAGTTGTTTCGTTGCATACGGATATGTGCCGCAACGTGCACGCAAGCCGCGTGCCGTTTTCGCAAGGAATCGAAATAAAAATGTATGCAAATGTGACGGACGAGCAGGAACATGCGACTTGTTCGCGTCGCGAAGAAATTTTTTCTGCTTATACGATCGACGTTAGGACGGTTTTCGCCTGCGGGGGCGCGAACTCAGGCGTCCTGCTCGGAGCCGAGATCGCGCTGGTATTCGAGGCCTTCCGGGCGCACGCCGCCCTGATTGTGCTCGCCGTCCGGGGGGGCGTCGGGCGCGACGCGGTTCTGCGCGGCGGGATCGGGCGACGTCGGCGGGCCGCTTTTGGCGGCGTCGGGCCGGGAATCGCGCTTTGCGTGGCGCGCGGAACGTCGCAGTGCTGGGTGTCTCATGATCGCTGCCTCCAGGGAAGCCCGCCGCGATGAGCGGCATCAATTGAAGTCTAGGGCTTCATGGCGCCGGATTGCCGGTAAAAGATGCGTCGGCTTTGTAACAAGTACATAAATTCGCCTCGCCAGTATGGGGCACGGCGCGCCGGGCGTGTCAGAGTTGCATGCCTCGCGGCCGACGCTGACAGGCCTGTGGCGCCTGGGTGGGTTGCGGCGGGATCGCCTATCGGCGGCGGCACCGGTTCGGCTGGTTCGGGAGTCGGATTCGGAATGATGTCCGGCTCGCCCGGCGTGTTGGGCGGCGATGGCGGTTCGATCGGCTCGGGGCGGTGCGCATGCAGGGGGAGCGCGGACGCGGCGGCGTGGTGTGGCATGTCGGTTTCCTCGTCTTTTTGTGGTCTGTATTCGAGGGGAGCAAGGGGTGTGCCGGTTGGGTTTTGGTTGCGCCGGTTTTTTTGCCTGCTCGGCGGTGGTGGTTTTGGTGGTGGTTTTGTTGGCCTTTCCTTGATTTGTTAGTGGTCTATTGGGGTTGCCCCTGTGCGGGGCGGCACCTACTTTCTTTGCCGCCGCAAAGAAAGTAGGCAAAGAAAGCGGCTCACACCGCCAGCTTTCAAGCGGGTCTCCTGGCTT
>NZ_FRAB01000111.1 GCF_900142195.1 Paraburkholderia terricola | reverse complement strand
CAGGCTGCTGAAGTATCGGCGGTAATGTCATCGCTGAAGGCCCCTGAAGCGTTGATGGAAGACCCCCACTTGCCCCTTGGAGATCATGCGCGGCGCCGACACATTCACCGAGAGTTTGTTTTCCATGCGCAAGCTGGACGACTTCGTTCCGAAGTCGCATCCGTTGCGTTCGATCCGGGTGATGGCGAACGAAGCACTGGTGAAGATGGATCGGTTGTTTGCCGGGATGTACGAGGCCGACCTCAAGGGTGGGCGGCCGAGCATCGCGCCGGAGAAGTTGCTGCGAGCCATGCTGATCCAGGTGCTCTACAGCATCCGCTCGGAGCGCCAATTGATGGATCAGGTGCAATACAACCTGCTGTTTCGCTGGTTCATCGGCCTGGCGATGGATGACGAGGTTTGGGTACCGACGGTCTTCACGAAGAACCGCGAACGCCTGATCAAGCATGATGCGGTGATCGAATTCTTCAACGAAGTGGTGGCGATCGCTGAGAAGAAGTGCCTGCTCTCGGGAGAGCACTTCAGCGTGGACGGCACGCTGATCCAGGCGTGGGCGGGGCACAAGAGCTTCGTGCCCAAGGACAGTGACGATCAGGACAGCGACGGCGGCAACGCAGGCGACTTTAAAGGCGAGAAGCGCAGCAACGAGACGCATGAGTCCCGGACCGATCCCGATGCACGGCTCTATCGCAAAGGCAATACGGCCAGCGAATTGCGTTACATGGGCCACACGCTGACCGACAATCGACATGGTCTGGTGGTCAACGCGTGCGTGACGCGCGCTGACGGGCACGCCGAGCGCGAAGCGGCCAAGGTCATGATCAACGACGCGCGGCAAGCGGCAGAAGATGCGAGCGCAGAAATCACGCTGGGCGCAGACAAGGGTTACGACGCACAGGAATTCATCGAGGCGTGCCAGCAGATGAAGGTCACACCGCACGTTGCGCAAAACACCTCGGGGCGGCGTTCATCCGTGCCCGATACCATTGCCTCGAGCGTGGGCTACGCCATTTCGCAGCAAAAGCGCAAGTTGATCGAACAAGGCTTCGGGTGGGCCAAGACCGTGGGGCGCATGCGCCAGGTGGTGGTGCGCGGGTTGAAGAAAGTGGACCAGATGTTCGTGTTGAACATGGCTGCCTACAACCTCGTGCGCATGCGCTCACTGACACAAGTCCGTCTGTAGCAGCGAAAAACGCGGCAATGAAGCCAGAAATTGGCCTCAAACTGCCGAACAAGCGTGGAATTCACGTTGAAATTGCACAATGCGATAAACCTTGTGGCGAGAGCCGCGTAAGTGCAGAAAGGCTGCTTCTGTCGGACTGTATTTCAGCAGCCTG
>NZ_FRAB01000019.1 GCF_900142195.1 Paraburkholderia terricola | reverse complement strand
ACCTGGATCAGCATGGCTCGCAGCAACTTCTCCGGCGCGATGCTCGGCCGCCCACCCTTGAGGTCGGCCTCGTACATCCCGGCAAACAACCGATCCATCTTCACCAGTGCTTCGTTCGCCATCACCCGGATCGAACGCAACGGATGCGACTTCGGAACGAAGTCGTCCAGCTTGCGCATGGAAAACAAACTCTCGGTGAATGTGTCGGCGCCGCGCATGATCTCCAAGGGGCAAGTGGGGGTCTTCCATCAACGCTTCAGGGGCCTTCAGCGATGACATTACCGCCGATACTTCAGCAGCCTGTTAGTGCGCGGCGCGCTTTGTTTAGTCGCCGCGATTCGCGACATAGTGGGATTCGCCGGGAGCGCCTCGACAATTTAGAGGCATCTATCTAATGAGGCCGGTGTACCAATCAGGTCTTCATTCATCAAAAAAAGTTTGACGGCCGTTTTTGGTTTGATATTGTCCCCTTCCATCAAGCGCCTTCATCACGAATAGCGCCTGGCCGGCGAGACATCCGCACGCATTGCGCTGCTATTTGTCTTCAGGCTTTCCATGCCGATTTTGAAGTCATGCGACCGCATTTAGCGGCCGCGGTTTTCGCTCGCGCTGGATTTCTCGCCGTCGCACGATTAAGCGGCTTTCGATGCGGTCCGCCACTCGGCGAGCGCCGCCCTTTGACCTCCGTTTTTGAGCTTCATACGCCACGGCACATGAAAACTTATTTGCTTATATCAAACAAATTTTGACGAAGCGATTCTGTCTTGCTATGTTTCCGCCACCCGATAACAAGGAACAAGCCGCCGCGACAACGCGGACGATAGGGCGTTTCCCGAGGAGCTGATGAGACAGTCGCCGAAGATGTCGACTATCTTGGCTCGCACCTCGAGGTTGTCCCCGTCGAACCAGCACAGCAAAAGTTCTAAAGCAATCAAGAAATAAATATTTAGGTATTCAGAAGGTGCGTCTTGTGATTACGCAGGATATCGCTCGCGGAAAAAACATTATTCCGCCGAGCGCCTGCATTTGCGGCGATCGAAATGAATTAGAAAGCAATGGGTTTACTGTTCTGTAAGAAATCACGATTGCGATTTTAAGAAAGCTTAAGTGCCCTTGTATTGCCGAATCATTTATATGCATTTGCTCGTTTTAGTGCATTGCACAGATTCGGGGCAACTTTTGCAAAAAGTGGTGCGTCGTCGCTGTAAATCGAGCGGAGAAGTTCACAAGACTTTTCTTTGCACAACAGGGTGTGGTCTTACTGACGAGTGAGAAGGGGAAAATGAAACAAAGGGCATTGGCGTTGGCCATCAAAAGAATACTTTGGGCTGAACTCGCGTTGTCGGCGGCTATCGCCGCTCCCGCGTTCGCGCAAAGCCAGCCGGCCACGACCGGTGGCGCCGCTGCAACGACGACATCGGAAGCCGCACCGGCCGCGACGGACACGGGCAACGTGACCAAAATGGAACGCGTGGAAGTCACCGGGTCGCTGATCCGCACGTCGGACAAGGTCGGCAACACGGAAGTGCAGACCATCACGCCGAAGGAGATCGAGCAGAGCGGCTACACGACGGTGGCGGACTTTCTGCGCGGCACGTCCGCGAACTCCGGCAGCAGTTGGGGACAAACGACGATGAACAGCTCCGCGCAGGGCGGCGGCGGCATCGCGTTGCGCGGGCTCAGCGAGAAGTACACGCTGGTGCTGGTCGACGGTCAGCGGGTGGCGAACTACGGCAAGGCGGTGAACTTCACCGACACGTTCTTCGACGTCAACTCGATCCCGCTCAACATGGTCGACCACATCGACATCGTGAAGACCGGCGCGGTGTCGGTGTACGGCTCCGATGCGATCGCAGGTGTGGTCAACATCATCACGAAGAAGAACTTTCAGGGCTTGCAGATCGACGGCCAGCTCGGCAAGGCGCAGCATCCCGGCGACGCGCAAGGGAGTTTCAGCGTGCTCGGCGGCATCGGCGATCTGAACTCGGACCGTTTCAACGTGACAGCCGCGGCCAGCTACTACCGCGACAGCGGCTCGTCGCTCGCCGATCGCTCGCTCACCGCCAATCAGGACTTCAGCCAGTTCCCCGGCGGCCTCGCCGGCCCACTCGGTCCGAACCAGCAGTCGTACTGGACCGCGCCCGACGGCACCAAGGTCGCGCTCAGCCCGTGCCCGCCCGGCAGCGTGTCGGCGAACGACGGCTCGACGTGTAAATCGAATCCCGCCAGCACCACCTCGCTGGTTCCGGGCATCACGCGCCTGAACGCGAAAGTGCGCGGCACCTTCAAGATCAACGACGACGTGCAGGCCTACGCCGACTTGTGGGTGAGCCGCAACGAAACCGTGCAGAACGAAGGCCCGGCCGCGCTCTCCAGCACGACCAACGCGTTCAACCCGGCGACCGGTTCGGCGTTGCCGCTCTCGCGCACCGTCTCGGCGAGCAACCCGTACAACCCCTTCGGCGTCGCGACGCCGATCAGCTACACGTTCCCGAATACGGTTTCGGCCGATACGGTATCGACGTTCTGGCGTGCGTCGACCGGCGTGAAGGGCTCGTTCACCACGCAGAAGTTCGGCGACTGGGACTGGTCCGCGGATTACGGCCATTCGCAAAGCACGGTCGACACCACCTACCGGAACGTGCTGAACGTGGCGGGCGTGGAAAGCATCCTGCAGAACGGCGGCTTCAATTTCTCGAACCCGTCGGCCACGCCGAATGGCTTGAACGGCGTGTTCCAGAACGACTACGAGCAGGCGATCTCCAAGCTCGACAGCGTGACCGCCAAGACCTCGACCGGCAACCTGTTCAATCTGCCGGGCGGCCCGGTCGGCGTCGGCTTCGGCACGGAGTTCCGTCACGAGAGTTCGCTCATCAACTCGCGCACCTATAGCGCGCAGGGCATCACCGCGCCGGCCAACATTCAGACGGTCGACGGTTCGCGCAATGTGGCCGCCGTCTACTACCAGGTCGATATTCCGATCATCCGCAACCTGACGTTCACGCAAGCGGGCCGTTACGACCACTACAGCGATTTCGGCGGCGCGTTCTCGCCGAGCTTCGCGCTGCGTTTCCAGCCGGTGCAGGCGCTCACGACCTACGCGTCGTACAGCCGCGGCTTCCGTGCGCCGACGCTGGTTGAAAACTCGCAGGCGGTGTACCTCGGTCACCAGAACCTGGTCGATCCCAACGATCCGAGCGGCGTGCCGACCAAGCACTTCACGACCGAGCAGACCAACGGCAATCCGGATCTGCAGCCTGAGCACACGAAGAACTACAACATCGGCTTCCAGCTCTCGCCGGACTCGTCCACGGATATCGGCGCGGCGTTCTACAAGATTCACATCGACGGCGTGATCGGCACCAACGATCCGAACGCGGTGATGGATGCGAACAACCCGGCCACGGTGATCCGCAATCCCGACGGCACGGTGGCCTACATCAAGCAACAGTTCGTCAACCTCGGCTCGCTCGACACCGACGGTTTCGACATGAATTTCCGCAAGTCGGTCGGCACGAAGTACGGCACCTTCACGCTGGCGGGCGACTGGGTGTACGTGTGGCACTTCAAGCTGAACAGCCCGGGCGCGCCGACCCAGGACTTCGCCGGCAACAACCTCGCGCTGCTGCAACCGTTCGGCGCCAGCAATCCGCGCTGGAAGGGCAACACGAGCCTGAGCTGGGACTACCGCAAGTTCACCACCACGCTGACCTGGCAATACACCGGTCCGTACACCAATGCGGTGGCGGCCGAGTTCGGCGACGGCGGCACGTTGTCGGTCGCCTCGTATAGCCAGTTCAACCTGATGGCGACGTATCGCGGCTTCAAGCACTGGACGATCTACGGCGGCATCAACAACATTTTCGACCGCAAGCCGCCGTTCGACGTGGAGTGGCAGGCCACCCCGGATATCACCGGCTACGACCAGTCGCTTTACACCAACATCGGCCGCTTCTTCCAGGTCGGCGCGACGTACCGTTTCTGATGCATCAGCAGTCCGTTTAGTCAGTCGGCCGCTCCGGCTCCGTCATCGAGACCGGAGCGGCTTGCCTTTGTTCGACACGTAATAGGGAGTTCCCCGTGCTCAATACCCTTATCAACTATTCAGTTCAATCGATGGGCCTGATTCCCTTGCTGGCCTTTATCTTCCTGCTGGGCATCTCGATCATCGTCGAGCGCTTCATGTTCTTCTCGCGAGCGGTCAAGGCGGGCAAGACGCTCGAACATGATCTGAAAATGGTCGAGCCGGCCAATCTGGGCGACGCGCGCAAGGTCGCCGAACACTATAAGCAAACCGTGCAGGGCGAACTCGTCAAGAGCGCGCTGAAGGTGCAGGGCAAACCGGAAGCGGTGGTGGAGCGCGAACTGGAGGAAACCATCATGTTCCAGATGCCGCGCCTCGACCGCAATCTGTGGATTCTCGATACGGCCGTGACGCTCGGCCCGCTGCTCGGCCTGCTCGGCACGATCATCGGCATGGTCGAGTCGTTCAACGTGCTGGGCGCGAGCGGCACCTCGAACCCGAACGGCGTGACGGGCGGCATCGGCCACGCGCTGACGGCCACCGCCTGTGGGCTCACCATCGCGATCATCTGCGTGATCTTCCTGAACTACTTCAACAAGCGCATCCGCATGACGGTCAATCAGTTCGACCTGATCAAGTCGCTGCTCGTGTCGCGCTTCGCCGCCTGAAGAACCGTCAAGGAGAAGGATCATGCGTAACCATCGCAGCCATTACCTGGGCGCGGAAGAGAAGGCGCGCATCGAGATCATCCCGATGATCGACATCATGATGTTCCTGCTGGTGTTCTTCATGCTCGCCACGCTGAAGATGATCCAGGGCGCCGGCATCAAGCTCGATCTGCCGCAATCGAGCACGGCCGAGCAGTTGCAGCAGACGGTGAAGGTGTCGATCGGCGTCACCAAAAGCGACGAGATTTATCTGGACGCGAAGCCCGTCACGCCGACCGAATTGACCGCGCATCTCGAAGGGCTCGTCCACGATGCGAAGAAGGTCGACGTGGCGATCGCCGGCGACGAAGGCACGAGCTACAAGAACATCGTCAAGGTCATGGACCTGGTGCGCGCGGCGGGCATCAGCTCGGTAGCACTGGCGACCAATCCGACGACATGAGCTCTCCGGTACTCGACATGAAAGACCCGCGAAGTCGCCTGAACGGCGCACTCTGGGCAGAGTCCACGCCGGCGCAGCATGGCCGCATGTCCATGAAGACGGCCGTGGGAGTGGCGCTGGTGGTCGAGCTGCTGATCGTCGCCGGACTTTCGCAGGTGAGCTTCAGACAGGAGCCGCCGCCCGCGCGCAAGGTGATGCAGGTGGAGATGGCGCCGCCGCCGCCGCCGCCGGAAGTGAAGAAGCTCGAGCCGCCGCCCGCGCCCACGCCGGTCAAGCCCGTGCCGAAGCAGGTGCAGCCCAAGCCGCTGCCGACGCCCAAGCCGCCGCCGGCGATGCCGTCGCCCACGCCGAAGCCCGCCAACATCGCGCCGGCTGCCAATCCGAACGCGAATGCGCCCGCTCTCGCGACGGCGAACGCCGCGCCCGGACCGGCCACGGCCGCGGCCGCGCCGCCCGTGCCCGCGGCGCCGCCCGCGCTGCATGGGGTGGTCGACGGCCGCGGCCATTGTCAGGCCGTGCAGCCGCAGATTCCGCGCCGCGCGTTGCAGGAGGGCATCTCGGCGACCGTGATCGCGCATCTGTCGATCAGCCCGGACGGCAGCGTGAACGACGTGAAGATCATGCGCGTCACGCCGCCCACCTCGGTGTTCAACGAGGCGGTCATCAGCGCGGCGAAGTCGTATCGATGCGAGAAGAACGCGGAGGCTTACGTCGGTGAAGTGGCGTTCTCGTTCAAGACCGCCGCGAGCGACGACGAGTAAGCACGGCGCGCGGCGGCAACGCGCGTCGGCGAAGGGAACGCGAGCGACGGCCGCAAGCCGTCCTCGCGCCGGTTCGACGTAGTGCGTCACGTATCGCGCGACGTAGTGCGTGACATGCCAGGCCGGCCCGCGAGCCGGCGTCTATCCACACGCAATCACACGCATCCACACGCATTCCGAAGATGAGACTTGTGAAGTTTCGCTGGCCGCGCGCCGTGCCCCCGCTCACGCGCGCGCCACTGCTGAGCCTGAGCGCGGCATGGACGATGGCGCTAGCCGTGAGCCTGGCTTTGAGCGCGGCGCCCGCGCAGGCGAGGCCGTCGATCGCTCAATACGACGAGCCCAAATACCCGGCCGATTTCACGCACTTCGACTACGCCGATCCCAGCGCGCCCGCCGACGGCACGCTCAGCTTCCAGAACTACGACGAGCTGCAAACCTACGATTCGCTGAATCCGTTTCTGGTGCGCGGCGCGCCGGCTCCCGACATCCGGCGCCTGATGTTCGACACGCTGATGCAGCGCAGTTGGGACGAGTTGGCCTCCGAGTACCCGCTGATCGCGGACGACGTGGAAGTCGCCGCCGACCTGGGTTCGGCGACCTTCCACATCAACCCGGCCGCGCGCTTTTCGAACGGCGACCCGATTACCGCGGCGGACATCAAATATTCGTTCGATACGTTGACGAGTCCGCAGGCTTCGCCGATGTTCAACGCGGAGTTCGCGGTGATCAAACGCGCGGTCGTGGTGGACAACGCCACCGTCCGCTTCGACTTCAAACATGCGGAACGCTCGGCGCCGCTGATTGCCGGCGACTTGCCGATCTTCTCGCGCAAGTGGGGCATGCGCGCCGACGGCACGCGCCCGCCGTTCGATCAGATCGCCTCGGAGGCGCCGATCGCGAGCGGCCCGTATCTGATCGAGTCGCGCAAGAACGACAAGCAGATCACCTACCGCCGCAATCCGAACTATTGGGCCGCGAATCTGCCGTCGCGGCGCGGCATGTACCGTTTCGCGAGCATCACGTTCAAGCTGTACCGCGATCACTACACGCAACTCGAAGCCTTCAAGGCCGGCGACGCCGACGTGGTCGTCGAATACAGCGCGACGCAGTGGGCCCGCAAGTACGTCGGCAAGAACTTCACGAACGGCATGCTGAAAAAGGGCGAATTCGCCGACGGCCCCGCGCAGATGCAGGGCTTGCTGATCAATCTGCGCAAGCCGATGTTCCAGGACGTGCGCGTGCGCCGCGCGCTGAGCATGGCCTTCGATTACGACTGGATGAACCGCATGATGTTCCGTGGTCAATACCGGCGCACGCATAGCTATTTCGACGCGAGCCCGTTCGGCGCGACCGGCCTGCCCGGACCCAAGGAACTCGCGCTGCTCGAACCGTATCGCGACAGCGTGCCGCCCGAGGTATTCGGGCCGATGACGAAGCAGCCCGACACCATCGCGCCGAATTCATTGCGCGGCAATCTGCGTGTCGCGCGCGACCTGCTTGCGCAAGCGGGCTGGCACTACCGCGACGGCGCGCTGCGCGATGCGAAGGGCACGCCGATGACCATCGAGATCATGGACGATCAGCCCGGCATGGATCGCCTGATCCTGCCGTACATGCAGGCGCTCGGCGTGCTCGGCATCGAGGCGCACATGCGCGAGATCGACAGCGCGTTGTACCAGAAGCGCCTCGACAATTTCCAATACGACATGACCACCTTCATCTATCCGCCGGTGACGATTCCGGGCGCGGAGCTGCAACGCCGCTTCGGCAGCGCGGCGGCTTCGCAGATCGGTTCGGAAAACTATCCGGGCATCCGCTCGAAGGCGGTCGACGCGCTGATTCGCGCCGCGCTTGCCGCCACCACGATCGAAGACCTGCAAGCGGCGACTCGCGCGCTCGATCGCGTGCTCATCAACTCGTATTACCTCGTGCCCGAGTACTACGCGCCGGGTGCGCGCATCGGCTACAAGGCCACGATGGGCTTTCCGAAGATCGTGCCGGCGACCTACCAGTACGAGGATTGGGTGATCAGCTACTGGTACGCGAAGCCGCGAGCGGCGCAGACCCCGGCGCAGACCCAAACCGCCGCGGCGCATTGAGCGACAGAGGAACAGCATGCTTGCCTACATTCTCAGACGATTGCTGTTGATGGTGCCCACGCTGCTCGGCGTGGTCACGCTGACCTTCGTCGTCACGCAGTTCGTGCCGGGTGGGCCGGTCGAACAGGTGATGACGCAACTCCGCCACGGCACTGGCCGTGGCGGAGAGGCCGGGGCGGGCGGCGGCGGTTATCACGGCAGCCAGGGCGTCGATCCGCAGCAGATCGAGCAGATCAAGAAACAGTTCGGTTTCGACAAGCCGCCGCTCGAACGCTATCTGCTGATGCTCAGGCACTACGCGACGTTCGACCTCGGCCAGTCCTACTATCAGCACGACAGCGTATGGCAGGTGATTCGCTCGAAGCTGCCGGTCTCGGTCACGCTCGGCCTGTGGACCGTGCTGCTCACGTATCTGATCTCGGTGCCGTTGGGGATCGCCAAGGCGGTGCGCAACGGCTCGCGCTTCGATACCGTGACGAGCGTGCTGGTGCTGGCCGGTTACGCGATTCCGGGCTTCGTGCTGGGCGTCCTGCTGTTGATGCTGTTCGGCGGCGGCACGTTCTGGCAGGTGTTTCCGATGCGCGGCCTCACGTCGGATAACTTCGGCGAGTTGAGCGCGTTGGGCAAGGCGCTGGATTATCTGTGGCACATCGTGATGCCGGTCACGGCCTCGGTGGTCGGCAACTTCGCGATCGTCACGATTCTGACCAAGAACACTTTTCTGGAAGAGATCGGCCGGCAGTATGTGCTGACCGCGCGCGCGAAGGGCGCGCCGCAGCGCGACGTGCTGTGGAAACACGTGCTGCGCAACGCCGCGATTCCGTTGCTGACCGGCTTGCCGGCGGCTTTCGTCGGCGCGTTCCTGAACGGCAATCTGCTGATCGAAACACTGTTCTCGCTCGACGGCATGGGCCAACTCTCCTACGACTCGGTGATTCGCCGCGATTACCCCGTGGTGCTCGGTTCGCTGTTTCTGTTCACGCTGATCGCCCTCATCACCAAACTCATTGCTGACGTCTGCTATGTCCTCGTCGACCCCCGCATCCAATTCAACCGCCTGGACCGCTGACGCCTCCGGCGCGGCGCACGCGGCATCGCCGTCGCCGTGGCGGCGCACGTGGCTGCGCTTCAGGCGGCAGCGCCTGGGCTACTGGAGCCTCGTGATCTTCGCGTCGCTGTTCGTCGTCAGCCTGCTTGGCGAGGTGCTGTCCAACGATCGCCCGCTCGTCGTGCGCTACGACGGCCACTACTATTTTCCGATCGTGAAGGACTATTCGGAGACCCTGTTCGGCGGCGATTTTCCGGCGCGCGCAAATTACCTCGATCCGTATATCCGTTCGCGGCTCGAATCGAACGGCAACTTCGCGATCTATCCGCCGAATCATTTTCACTACGACACCATCGACTATTTCGCCGCGCATCCGTATCCGGCGCCGCCCACGTCGAGCAACTGGCTCGGCACCGATCAGTACGGCCGCGATGTGCTCGCCCGTTTGCTGTATGGCTTCCGCTTGTCGGTATTGATGGCGCTGGCGTTGACCGTCTCGGGCGTGGTGATCGGCGTGACGGCGGGCGCCGTGCAGGGTTTTTACGGCGGACGCACCGATCTGATCGGCCAGCGTCTGATCGAAATCTGGAGTTCGATGCCCGACCTGTACCTGCTGATCATCTTCGCGTCGATCTTCGAGCCGACGTTATGGCTGCTGTTCATCCTGCTTTCGTTGTTCGGCTGGCTCGTGCTGTCGGACTACGTGCGCGCCGAATTCCTGCGCAACCGCTCGCTCGATTACGTGAAGGCGGCGCGCACGATGGGCCTCGGCAACTGGCAGATCATGTGGCGTCATGTATTGCCGAACAGTCTCACGCCGGTGATCACCTTTCTGCCGTTTCGCATGAGCGCGGCGATTCTCTCGCTGACGAGCCTCGACTTTCTCGGCCTGGGCGTGCCGCCGCCGACGCCGAGCCTCGGCGAGTTGCTGCAGGAAGGCAAGAACAATCTGGACGCGTGGTGGATCTCGATGTCGGCGTTCGCCGCGCTGGTGATCACGCTGCTGCTATTGACCTTCATGGGCGACGCGTTGCGCAATGCGCTCGACACGCGCTCGCGCGGTTCGGCGTTCGGCGGAGGTCCGCGATGAGCGATGCAGTGCCGAGCCGCCCCTTGCTGGAAGTCGACCGCTTCTCCGTGCGTTTCGGCGACACGATCGCGGTGCATGAATTGAGCCTTTCGATCGCGCGCGGCGAGCGCGTGGCCCTGGTCGGCGAATCGGGTTCGGGCAAGAGCGTGACCGCGTTATCCATCTTGCGTCTCGTGGAGCAAGCCGAATTGAGCGGCCGCATCTTGCTCGACGGCGACGATCTGCTGCAAAAAACCGAGCAGCAGATGCGCGGCATTCGCGGCGCTGATGTGGCGATGGTGTTTCAGGAGCCGATGACGGCGCTCAATCCGCTCTTCACGATCGGCAAGCAGATCGCCGAAAGTCTGCGCCTGCACGAAGGCTTGCGGCCGAACGCGGCGCGCGAGCGCGGCATCGAGTTGCTCAGGCGCACGGGCATTCCCGAGCCGGAACGGCGCATCGACAGTTTTCCGCATCAACTGTCGGGCGGCCAGCGGCAGCGCGCGATGATCGCGATGGCGCTCGCGTGCCGTCCGCGTTTGCTGCTCGCCGACGAGCCCACCACCGCGCTCGACGTCACCGTGCGCCAGCAAATCGTCGATCTGTTGCTCGCATTGCAGGAACAGGAAGCCGCCGACCGCGGCATGGCCGTACTGCTGATCACGCACGATCTGAATTTGGTGAAGCGTTTCGCGCAGCGCGTCGCGGTGATGGAGAAAGGCGTGCTGGTCGAAACCAATACGACCGAAGCGCTGTTCGCCGATCCGCGGCATCCGTACACGAAACGCCTGCTCGACAGCGAGCCGCAACGCGCAATCGAACCGGTCGAAGCCGGCGCGCGGCGCCTGCTCGAAGTGCAGGGGCTCGCCGTCGACTACAGCACGTCCGCGAAAGGCTGGCGTTCGATGTTCAGGCGCTCGACATTTCGCGCGGTGCATGAAGTCGATCTGAGCGTGCGGCGCGGCGAGACGCTCGGCATCGTCGGCGAATCGGGGTCCGGCAAATCGACGCTGGCCGCCGCGGTGCTCGGCCTCCAGCAGCCGGCGGCGGGCCACGTTCATATCGACGGCATGCCGTTGTCGACGCTCAAGACCGCGACGTCCCGCCGGGCGCTCTATGCGCGCATGCAGGTCGTGTTTCAGGACCCGTTCGGCTCGCTGTCGCCCCGCATGACGGTGGAGCAGATCATCGGCGAAGGGCTTGCCGTGCATCGTCCCGAAGTGAACCCGAAGGCGCGGCGCGCCCGCGTGGGCAGCTTGCTGGAAGAGGTGGGTATGCCCGCCGACGCGATGCTGCGCTATCCGCATGAATTCTCCGGCGGGCAGCGTCAGCGCATTGCGATCGCGCGCGCGCTCGCGGTGCAGCCCGAACTCATCGTGCTCGATGAACCGACCAGCGCGCTCGACGTATCGATCCAGAAACAGGTGCTGAACCTGCTGACAAATCTGCAGAAAAAGTACAAGCTAAGCTTTTTGTTCATCACGCACGATCTCGCCGTGATGCGAGCCATGGCGCATCGCGTGATCGTGATGAAGTCGGGGCGCATTGTCGAAGCCGGCGACACGCTCGACGTACTGCACGCGCCGTCGCATCCTTATACGCGGTCTTTGCTGGCGTCCTCGCTGACCGTCGCGCAGCCGGGCGTGATGGCGACTCATACGGAAACCGCCAATGATTGACGAACGTTGGGCGCAAGCCGCCCGCACGCTGAAGAGCCGCGCGGCCTTCTGGTCGCTGCGCATTGTCGACGAACAGATCGACGACCACGAGATTCGCAACGACGTCGCGCAGCCGCTGCGCTCGGTGCGCGACCGCGGCGCGATGCTGATCGCGTGGGTGGGCGCGGGAGCGGGCTATGCGGCCACCGCGAATCTCTCGGCGGCCGGCTTGCAAGCCGCGCTCGACATCGCCACCGCGCGCGCCGAGGCGAGCGCGGCGGTGTCGCTGATCGATCATCGCGAGGTGGCGCGGCCCACGGCGAGCGGGCACTACCTGTCGCCGAACGCGCAACGTGCGCTGCCGGGCCGCGCCGAATGGCTCGACCGTTTGGGCGCCGAATGCGCGAGCGCGAATCTCGATGCACGGATCGTCGAGCGCGTGGCGTCCGTGCAGATCATCCATACCGACCAGCTATACATGACCGGCGACGGCGTGCGCATCGACCAGCAGTTCCGCTTCCTGATGCCGCAACTGAGCGTGGCCGCGCACGCGAACGGCGATACCCAGGTGCGCACGCTCGGCGGCAACTACGGCACGCTCGCGCAGGGCGGCGTGGAAGTGCTGGCGCGCTTCGGCTTCGACGGCGCGGGTGTGCGCGTCGCCAGCGAGGCGCTGCAATTGCTGGCCGCGCCGAATTGTCCTTCGGGCCAGCGCGATCTGCTGCTGATGCCCGATCAGATGATGTTGCAGATTCACGAGTCGATCGGGCATCCGCTCGAACTCGACCGGATTCTCGGCGACGAGCGCAACTTCGCGGGCTGGAGCTTCGTGAAGCAGGAGATGTTCGGCTCGTATCGCTATGGCTCGGAATTGCTGAACGTCACGTTCGATCCCGAACTGCGCGAGGAAGCCGCGTCCTACGCATTCGACGACGACGGCAGCGAGGCGCACAAGCAGTATCTGATCCGCAACGGCGTGCTCGAACGTCCGCTCGGCGGCGCGCTGTCGCAACAACGCGCGCGCATGCCGGGCGTCGCCAATTCGCGCGCGTCGAACTGGAACCGGCCGCCGATCGACCGGATGGCGAATCTCAACATCGAGCCCGGCGCGAGTTCGCTGGACGAGATGATCGGCAACATCGAGCACGGCATTCTGATGCGCACGAACACGTCCTGGTCGATCGACGACCATCGCAACAAATTCCAGTTCGGCTGCGAATTCGGCCAGTTGATCGAGAACGGCAAGCTCACGCAAGTGGTGAAGCAGCCGAACTATCGCGGCATCTCGGCGAATTTCTGGCGCAGCCTGAGCGCGGTAGGCAATGCGGCCACGCGCGAGGTGTACGGCACGTCGATGTGCGGCAAGGGCGAACCCGCGCAGATCATTCGCGTGGGCCATGCGTCGCCGGCTTGCGTGTTCAGCAACGTCGACGTGTTCGGAGGCGCCTGATGAGCCAGTTCATGTCCTCGCGTGCCGCCACGTCGGTGGATTGGCAGTGGCACTTCACCTTGCTCGCCGATGCGATCGAGCGCCTGCGGCAAGGCGCGGAAACCACGCTCAGTTCGTTCGCGGGAGAACAGTCGGACTTCATCCGCTTCAATGGCGGCAAGGTGCGGCAGACGGGCAGCGTGTCGCAAGGCAAGCTGACCTTGCGCCTGATCGACGGCGCGCGCCAGGCTTATTCGACGCTGACCGTATGCGGCGATCCGCAACAGGATCTCGACGAAATCAGCGCGGCGCTCGCCGCCTTGCGCGAAGGCTTGCGCGGCGCGGCGGACGATCCGCATCTGCTGTTCGACACATCGGCATGGCAGCGAAGCACGCAGCGCTCCGGCAAGCTGCCGGACCCGGACGGCTTGTTGCGCACGGTTGCCGAATGCGCGCGGGGGCTCGATTTCGTGGGCTTCTATGCGGGCGGCACCATCGTGCGCGGCTTCGCATCCACGAGCGGCAGCCGTGGCTGGTACGAAGTGGACAACTTCAATTTCAGCTGGTCGCTCTACGATCCGAGCGGCCGCGCGATCAAGACCGCTTACGCCGGCGACGACTGGAGCGATGCCGTGTTCGCGCACAAGCTCGAACAGGCGGCAAGCCGTCTCGGCGTGCTCGCGCGCACGCCGCGCGCCTTGCCGCCGGGGCGTTACCGCGCGTATCTGGCGCCCGCGGCGCTCGCGGAATTGCTCGGCACGGCTGCATGGAGCGGCTTCTCCGCGCGCGCCCAGGCAAGCTCGCGCAGCGAGTTGTACAAGCTGCATGTGGGAGAAATCGCGCTCGACCCGCGCGTGACGATCAGCGAGGATCTGACGCTCGGCATCACACCCGGTTTCAACGACGACGGCTATCTGCGCGACACCGTGCCGTTGATCGAGGCCGGCCGCAGCGCCGAATGCCTGACCAACGCACGCAGCGCGCGCGAATACGGTTTGACGCCGAACGGCGCCTTGGCGAGCGAGTCGCCGGCGGCGCTCTCGATGCAAGGCGGCGATCTGCCCGAAGACGACGTGCTGGCGAAACTCGGCACCGGTCTTTATATCGGCAACCTGTGGTACGTGAATTTCTCCGACCGGATGAATTGCCGCCTCACCGGCATGACGCGCTTCGCGACGTTCTGGGTGGAGGACGGTGAGATCGTCGCGCCGCTCGAGGCGATGCGCTTCGACGACAGCCTGTACCGTTTGCTCGGCAGCGAACTCGAACAACTCGGCGCGCAAGCGGAATTGCTGTTGAGCGATTCGACCTGGGGCGAGCGCGCCACGGGCGGCATGCAATTGCCCGGCATTCTGGTGAGATCGTTTGAATTGACGTTGTGAGCGTATGGATCAACACCTCGAAACAGAAAAACCCGAGAGCACACCCGAGGGCTTGACGCTGCGCGCACTGCGCCCCGCCGACGCCGAGCAGTTCCACGCCATGCAGCAGTTGCCGGCGGTGGTCAACGGCAATCCGCACGCGCCATTTCGAACGCTCGCCAGTACCCGCGAGTACCTCGAAAAACTGGAGCCCACGGAGATCGCGATCGCGGCGATCATCGGCGACACGCTGGTTGGTGAAGCGGAATTGACGCCTTTGAAGGGACGCCGCTCGCATGCCGGTTCGATCGGCATCGGCGTGCACGACGCATGGCATCGGCGCGGCATCGGCAATGCGCTGATGACTGAACTGCTCGATCTGGCTGACAACTGGCTCGGCCTGCGCCGCGTCGAGTTGCACGTATTCGCCGACAACCACGCGGCGCTCGCGCTGTACCGCAAGTTCGGCTTCGAGATCGAGGCGCGGCAGCGCGGCGCGGTGTTGCGCCGCGGCGTGCTGATCGACTGCTATTTCATGGCGCGGTTGCGCGACGCCGCGCCGCTGATGTCGATGCACAGGGCGACGCAATCGGCGACCCCCATCGCAGCGGAATAAAGCCATGCAAGAAGAAACGTTGCAAGCCACTCATGCAGCGGTGGAGAACCGCATCACGGTGCGAGCGCTCGAACCGTCCGATATCGACGAATTTGCCGAGGTCATGAGTCAACCCGAGGTGCGGCGCGGCACTTTGACCATCGGCTATCGCAGCGCTGAAAACCTGCGCGCCTGGCACGAGCGCCGGCTGAAAGACACGCTGAATGTCGGCGCGTGGCTGGACGGCCGCATGGTCGGGCAAGCGGGACTCCACATTTACAGGCCGAGCCGAGCGCACAGCGCTGAACTGGGTCTCGTCGTGCACGATGCGTTCCACGGGCGCGGCGTCGGCACCGCGCTGCTGCGGGCGCTGACGGAAGCCGCCGACGGCTCGTTCGGATTGCGGCGCATCGAACTGAGGGTGTTCGTCGACAACGCACCGGCGATCGCGCTGTATCGCAAGTTCGGCTTTGTCGAAGAAGGCCGCTCGCGCGCCTATGCCCTGCGCGACGGAGTGTTGGCCGACGCGCTGCATATGGCTCGCCTCGTCGACGCCCCGCGCTTCGAGCCGCCCACCCCGGACCGCTAAGTGCCTTTCTTCTTCATCGACCGCCCGGTCTTCGCGTGGATCGTCGCGCTCGCCATCGTCGTGGCGGGCGCGCTGGCCGTTCCGCTGCTGCCGGTCGCGCAGTATCCGCGTCTTGCGCCGCCGCGCATCGTCATTGCCGCGACGTATCCGGGCGCGTCGACCGAAGTGGTGGACGCCAACGTCGGCAGCATCATCGAGGAAAGCCTCGATGGCGCCGACAACATGCTGTACTACCAGACAACCAGCGACAACCTCGGCGAGCTCGAAATCGACGCGACCTTCGCGCCCGGCACCAATCCCGACCTCGCGCTCGTCGACATCCAGAACCGCCTCAAGCAGGTCGAGCCGCGTTTGCCGCAGCAGGTCGTGCAGCAGGGCATCACCGTGTTCAAGTCGGCCAACACGTTCCTGATGCTGGTCGCGCTCACCTCCACGGACGGCACGCGCGACTCCGTGCAACTGAGCGACTATCTGAGCCGCTATGTGTTGCGCGAACTCAAGCGCGCGCCGGGCGTGGGCTCCGCGCAACTCTGGGACGCCGACGAAGCGCTGCGCATCTGGCTCGATCCGATGAAGCTGCGCGAGTACGGCCTCGGCGCCGCCGAAGTCAACGCCGCGATCGCCGCGCAAAACGCGGCCGTGACGGCGGGCACGCTGGGCGACGCGCCGTTCGTGCCGGGCCAGCAATTGACGGCCTCGGTGAGCGTGAAAGGGCAACTGATCTCGCCGGCCGAATTCGGCCAGATCGTCATCAAGGCGCGGCCCGACGGCTCGGCGGTGCGCCTGCGCGACATCGCGCGGGTCGAACTCGGGCGCGACAACTACGCGTTCTGGTCGCGGCTGAACGGCAAGGCCGCGGCAACGGTCGGCATTCAACTCGGGCCGCGCGGCAACGCGCTCGAAACGTCGAACGCGATTCGCGCGCGTCTTGCCGAACTATCCAAAGGCTTGCCGCCCGGCGTCGCCGTCGAAATCCCTTTCGACAACGCGCATTTCGTGCAGATCGCGATTCATGAAGTGCTCGTCACGCTCGCGCAAGCCGTGGCGCTGGTGTTCTTCGTGATGTGGCTGTTCCTGCGCGATCTGCGCTACACGCTCGTGCCGACCGTGGTGATTCCGGTCACGCTGATGGGCGCGTTTCTCGCGATGTACGCGTGCGGCCTGTCGATCAACGTGTTCACGATGTTCGGCCTCGTGCTCGCGATCGGCATTCTCGTCGACGACGCGATCGTGGTGGTCGAGAGCGTGCATCGCGTGATGGAGGAAGAGCACCTGCCGCCGCGCGAGGCCACGCGCAAAGCCATGTCGCAGATCGGCGGCGCGATTGTCGGCGTGACCGCGGTGTTGACGGCGGTGTTCGTGCCGATGGCGTTCTTTCCGGGCGGCGTCGGCGGCATTTACCGGCAGTTCGCGGTGGCGATGATCGCGTCGATGCTGGTGTCGTCGTTCATGGCGTTGTCGCTGACGCCCGCGTTGTGCGCGAATCTGCTGAAGCCGCAGCGGCAAGCGGTTCGTCAGCGCGACGCGCGGCGTGGTGTGGCGGGCCTGGCCGCGCGCGCGGCGAGCCGCTTCACGGCGGGCTTCGATCGCGCCGCGAACGCCTATCGCGGCCTCACCGCGCGCACGCTGCGCCGTATCGGACCGATGCTCGCGATTTACGTCGTGCTGGTCGGCGTCTGCGGCGTGCTTTATGCGCGGATGCCGGGCGGTTTCCTGCCGAGCGAGGATCAAGGCCAGCTACAGGTGTTGGTGCAGTTGCCCGCGGGCGCGACGCAGGCACGCACGCTGGCCGTCGTGCAGCGCATGGAAAACATCCTGCACGGCGAGCCGGGCATCGCGAACGTCACGAGCGTGATCGGCTGGAGCTTCTCCGGCAGCGGGCAGAACGTGGCGATGGCCTTCGTCGAACTGAAGGACTGGGACAGGCGCGGCACCGGCGCGCTCGCGCTGCGCGACAGCCTCAACGAAAAGTTCGACAAGATCATGGATGGCGATGTGCAGGCGCAACTGCCGCCTTCGGTGCCGGGCCTCGGGCATTCGGACGGTTTCGTTTTCCGCCTGGAAGATCGCGGCGGAGTCGGGCTCGACGCGCTGAAGGCCGCGCGCGAGCAACTGTTCGCGCAGGCCAGGGCGAGTCCCGTGCTGGCCTCGGTGCACTCGGAGGCGCTGCCGGACGCGCCGCGTGTGGAACTCGTCGTCGACCGCGCGAAGGCGTATGCGCTCGGCGTGTCGTTCGACCGCATCGCCGAGGTGCTGGGCAGCACCTTCGGCTCAACTTATATCGACGACTTCCCGGCAGGCGGCCGGATGCGCCGCGTGATGATCGCCGCCGACGCCGCCGCGCGCATGAGCGACGACGATCTGCTGGCGCTCGCCGTGCCCAACGCGACGGGCGGCATGGTGCCGCTCTCGGCGATCGCGGCGCGCCGATGGACCATCGGTCCGGTGATGCTGACGCGCTTTAACGGTTATCCGTCGCTCGACGTGAGCGGCCACGCCGCGTCCGGCTACAGTTCCGGCGCCGCGATGGCGGAGATGGAGCGGCTCGCCGCCGCGTTGCCGGTCGGCATCGGCTACGACTGGGTCGACGCGGCCCGCGAGGAAACCGTGGCCGCGCGGCTCACGCCGTTGCTGATCGGCTTGTCGCTGCTGGCGGTGTTCATGGCGCTGGCCGCGCTCTACGAAAGCTGGACGATCCCGCTCGCGGTGCTGATGGTCGTGCCGCTCGGCGTGATCGGCGCCGTCGCCGCGGTGCTGCTGCGCGGCCTGCCCAACGACGTGTACTTCAAGGTCGGCATGATCACCGTGATCGGCCTCGCGGCGAAAAACGCGATCCTGATCGTGCAGTTCGCCCGCGATCTGCATCGGCGCGGCGTGCCGTTGGCGCGTGCCGTGACGGACGCCGCCGGCGCGCGTTTCCGTCCGATCGTGATGACCTCGGCGGCGTTTCTGCTCGGCGTCGTGCCGCTGGTCGTGTCGAGCGGCGCGGGCGCCGAGAGCCGCCGCTCGATCGGCACCGGCGTGTTCGGCGGCGTGCTGGCCGCCACGCTGTTCGGGCTGGTGTTCGCGCCGCTCGCGTTTCATGCGGTCGCCTCGCTGACGCACGGCCGGCAGCGTCTCGCGCAACTGCGCCGCAAGCGCGGCGAGCGGCGCGCACGCCACGCGGCGGCGGAAGGCGCGGCGCTCGACGAATCGCGCATGACGTGACGGCGGCATGCGGGCGCAGGGTTTTGTCGATCACCGCCGCGCCCGGATTTTCGTCTGACCTTATTTGCGCCGCCGATTAATCAGACTTGAAAACGCCGGATGTTTCATTTTAGAAACGTTTTTGATCGCTCTGAAAATATTTCCGAATATGCCCGATTCCGGTGATTCGGTAATAAGCGGAGCGAGGGCGATGATAATGCCGATAAATTCCTGATTTGCGAATAAGCGCCGGATTGAATCGCTATTAATCGCCGGATTCCGGAGTTCAGATGTGAAACACTTTTCGATGGGCCCGGTGAGCCGGCACTGTCGCGCCTCACGTGCTTCGGCGTCGTGCAAGCCGCCCGGACGATGGCGCAAAGCCAGGCGCCATGCGGCTCTCCGGGTGTTGTCCGAAACCAACGCAAGACCAACGGCCGCTGTCGCGCCATCAGCCCCGGCCGGCTATATCAAACGCCGGATCAAGGTTTTCTTCATACATTGCGTTTGCCGATGGTGATTTGATTTTAAGTTTTACTATAGCCATTCGTTCCGCTAACATCACGCATAATCCGCTAATCGGCTTTGCCCGCGGTTTAAGCCGTCTAATTCATTTGGACGTATAAGCCGGCGGCGGAGCAATGGGTCCACAACGAACGACAGTTTGAGGAAACATCATGCCGCATATGCACCTTGATACTGCGAGGGTTACCTGGTTACATACGCCGGCTCCGAATTTGCGGAGTGTGGCGCGGCGAATCGGCGTGTTGCTGTTCGACGGTTTCTGGCTGCTCGGGCCGGGCACCGTCGTCGAGATGTTCCAGACCGCCAACGAACTGGCGGACTCGCATGCCGGCGAAGAACCGCCCTACGACGTGCAGTTTCTGTCGATGGAAGGCGGCAGCGTCGCCAGTTCCTCGTTGGCGCGAATCTGGACCGACCGGATCGACACGCGCTACGGCAGCGGCTTCGACGTGCTGTTCATCGCGGGCGGCTACGGCGCACATGCGGCGGCGCGCGACGAGCGCTTGCTGGGCTGGCTGCGCTCGGTGCAAATGCGCACCCGCGCGATCGAAACGATCGGCGAGGGCCGGCTCGTGCTGGAAGCCGCCGGCCCCACCGACCACGACGCGCTGCAAGCGGCCCGCTATCTGGGCGGCGTCGCGGCCGAGGCCGCGTCCAGCGATCGCGACGAGTGCGCCCGCAGCGCGCTGATGTTCATCAAGCGCGATCTCGGCGCGGAGTTGGCCCGCCGGGTCGCCGACCGCGTGATGCCCGGCATGGCGGCGACATGGGTGCCGCTGCAGGCGGAAGGCGGCACGCTCAGCGTGGCCGAAAAAATTCGTGCGGCCGCGCGCTGGATGGAGGCGAACTGCGACCGTCAGGTGTCTGTTGCCGACGCCGCGCAGGTGGCGGCGATGAGCGAGCGCAATTTCCTGCGGCGCTTCAAGCACGAAATGCACGTCACACCCTCGGACTATCTGCTGCAGGTGCGGCTGCGCATTGCTTGCAACTTCCTGACGGAAACCGAATTGCCGGTCGATAAAATCGCGCGCCGCAGCGGCACGGGCAACGGCGATCGTCTCGCGAAGATCTTTCGCAAGCGCATGGCGCTCTCGCCCACCGAGTATCGGGCGCGCAGCCGCGTGGCGACCGAGGTGTAGACCAAGGTGTAATTCGCGAGGCAGGCGCCGCGTCGGCGGCGCGCTTCCTGACTGCTTCATGACTGTTTGCACGCGGCCCCCCCGGGGCCGCATTGTTCGCCGGGCAGGCTTCTTACGAGCACAGTGGCAATGGGCAACAACGTAATGTCGACGGCGTTGCCCGAGGTCAAGCTCATCGAGCCCGAGGTGTTTTGCGACGAATTCGGCTTCTGCTTCGAGAGCTTCAGCGCGGACGAGTTTATCGAGGACGTCGCGCCTGATTTCAACTTCGTGCAGGACCGTCATTCGCGCGCGGTGCACGGCGTGCTGCGCGGCTTGCACTATCAGGTGCAGCGTCCGCAAGGCCGCCTCGTGCGCGTGGTGATCGGCGAAGTGTTCGATGTCGCGGTGGACGTGCGGCTCAATTCGCCGAACTTCGGCAAATGGTCCGGCACGTATCTGAGCGCGGCCAATTATCGGCAGGTGTGGGTGCCGCCGGGCTTCGCACACGGTTTCGTGGTGCTCTCCGACGTCGCCGAATGCCTGTGGAAGACCACCGAATACTGGTTCCCGGAACTGGAGCGCTGCATCCTGTGGAGCGATCCCGACATCGGCATCGAATGGCCGATCGATTTCGAGCCGATCCTCGGCGCGAAAGATGCCGCGGGGCGGCGCATTTACGAAGCGGAAAACTTCTCCTGAATCCGGCGTCGGGTCAGCGGCCCGAGCCGTACTGCGGCGTGAGATTCAGCGTCGCCGCGCTCGCACTCCTCGCCACTCCACACGCTCCGCACTCATCGGAATACCGCCATTTCCCGCTCGCATCGCGGGCGCGAAACGGTAAAACCCGGCGCGGGCGGCAGCTATTGCAAGACCGTGTGGCAAATATTGCAATGCGGCCGCCGCGAGCCGCGCCGGCGCAAGCGCTTCGCGCCCGCGCGGCCGACGCGGTGGTCAGCGTCGGATCAAGCCCATCAACAAGGTGACGAGGAAGATCACCACGAAGATGAAGAACAGAACCTTCGCGATTTCCGCCGCGCCCGCGGCGACGCCGCCAAAGCCGAATACAGCGGCGATGATCGCGATCACGAAGAAGATTGCAGCGTATCGAAGCATGGGGCCTCCCACCGGTGGATGTGCTGGATTGAGACTTGAAAACGGCGACTCGTCCTCGGCATCGTGTGCCTCGACGGGTTGTTTGCCGGCGAACGAAGAGCAGCAATGGCTGTGCCACGGCCCGCTGCGCGATTCGCGAATCCAGTGAAAATCCGCCACGGAAACGGCGGAAATACGCGATAGAATTCTTCCGCAGTACGCCTGCGGTATCCATGCATCGCGCCTGGTGCATCGCCCTCCATCCACCGAGTTCAAGAAGAACGAGGACCCATGCCAACGCGAATTCTGTCGATTTTCGGCACGCGGCCGGAAGCCATCAAAATGGCGCCGCTCGTCAAGCAACTGGAAGCGAGCGCCGACCTCGAATCGGTGGTCTGCGTCACCGGGCAACATCAGCAGATGCTCGATCAGGTGCTCGATCTGTTCGAGATCGTGCCGCATCACAATCTCGCCCTCATGACCGGCAACCAGACGCTCAACGGCCTCGCGTCGCGTCTGATCGCCTCGCTCGACGAGGTGCTCGCCACGGTCAAGCCGGATCGCGTGCTGGTGCACGGCGACACGACCACGGCGTCGGCGGCGGCGCTTGCCTCGTTTCATCGCCGCATTCCGATCGGCCACGTCGAGGCGGGGCTGCGCACCGGCAACCTCGTGCAGCCCTGGCCCGAAGAGATGAATCGCCGCGTGGTCGACCTCGTGAGCGATCTGATGTTCGCGCCCACCGCGAGCTCGAAGGCGAACATCGCGCACGAAGCGCTGCACGGTAAGGTGATCGTAACCGGCAATACCGTGATCGACGCGCTCAATCTCACCACCGCGCGTATCGCCGCGAACCCGGCGTTGCGCGCCGAACTCGACGCGCGCCTGCCGTTCCTCGACGGCGCGCTGCCGTTGCTGCTGGTCACCGGCCATCGGCGCGAGAGCTTCGGCGCGGGCTTCGCCAACATTTGCGCGGCGCTCGCCGATCTCGCCCGAACCAATGCGGTGCAGATCGTCTATCCGGTCCATCTGAATCCGAACGTGCGCGGTCCCGTGCAGGAAACGCTGGGCGCCGCGCGCAACGTTCATCTGATCGAGCCGCTCGATTACCTCGGCTTCGTGCGCCTGATGCAGCGCGCCACGATCATCCTGACCGACTCGGGCGGCGTGCAGGAAGAAGCGCCCGCGCTCGGCAAGCCGGTGCTCGTGATGCGCGACGTGACCGAGCGGCCGGAAGCGGTGGCGGCGGGTACGGTGCGCCTCGTCGGCACGGCGCGCGAGGCGATCGTGCGCGCGGTGACGGGCTTGCTCGAAGACGCGAGCGAGCGCGACGAGTTCGCGCATCGCGTCAACCCATACGGCGACGGCCATGCCTCCGAGCGGATCGTCGCGGCGCTGAGCGGACGTCCGTTCGAGGAATTCGCGAGCGGCGGCATCGGCGAAATGCCTTATGTGCCGCGCGTGCCGCTGCCTGGCGTTGTGCAGTAGAGAAGAGAAGCGGGACGCCGCTGTCCGAGCGCGAGGCGCGAGAATGGCGGTTGGTGTTCGTTGTGCGTGTGCATGTGCATTTGCCGGCGTATATGCCGAACGCGGCGCATCTCGCGAAGGCAAAGATACGCGCGGAATGCGCGGCGGGGTTCAGGAAACGCCCCGCGGTGCCGTTATTGCAGGGATTCGCTCGCCGTCCCACTAGCGCCGCGAGCGAGGACATCCAACGCAAAGACTGGCGCAGCGCCGGGCCGACCGTTCCAGACCAGTTCCAGACTATCCATGCCGCGCAATCCGGTTTCGCCGCTTGCGCGCCAATCAAGAGACAAAACCAGGTGATCTCCGACGTGACCTCCGATACGCCCATGCGCCGCTTCACGCGCGCCCGCCCGAACGCGCTCGCCGCGCTGCTGTTGCTGGCCGCCGCCGCGCACGCCCAACAGCCGGCCGACGTCGCGGGCAGTTTCGCGCAACTCGGCAGCGGACGTCTCGCGACACGCACCGTATCGCTGGCCGATCTCGGCATGCGCGATCCGGTCGTGCTGCATGCGCCGGACGCGCGTCAGGAACTGTATCTGCCGGTGCCGGCCGGCGTGCCCTTGAGCGATGCGTCGTTGCAGATCGACGGCGGCTATCTGCGCGGCAACGGCGGGCGTACCACCCTGCTGGTGTCGCTCGACGGCTCGCCGGTGCTGTCGCGCAGTCCGACCCAGGAGCAGGGCGACGCCTCGGCGAGCCTCGGCGTGGACGGCGCGGCGCGGCCGAGCGGTTTCGTGCGCGTGGGGCTCGACTGGTCGTCGGTGTTGAGCGACGACGTGTGCACCGACCAGACCGCGATCGGCAACCTCTGGCGCATCGCGCCGACCTCGCGCCTGACCTATCGCTACGATCCGAACGCGATCGTCGATCTGCGCGGCGCGTGGAGCGCATTGCCGCAGAAGCCGGTCGTGATGCTCGGCGCGCGCACGCTGGGCGCGCCGGCGTTCGATGCCGGCTGGCGCGTCGAAGCGCTGCTGCAACGCGAAGGCCGCGCGCCGCTGACGCGCGCCTGGCCCGCCGTGGGCGACACCGTCGATTTGAGCGACATCGACGTGCCCGCGCCGCTGCGCGCGATTCCGGCGTTTGCCGCGCTGGCCGCGGGCGGCTCGCACAAGCTGGCGAATGCGGCGGAAGCCGGCGCGCTGGTCGCGCTCACGCCGCGCGCGGCGTTCGCGCCGGACGTGATCGTCGTCGACGATGCGCTGCGCGGCACGCTGAAGAGCACGCTCGACGCGTTGCGCGAGCAGGTGGCGAGCGCGGCCCCCGGCGCGGCCGAAGCATTCGACGCATGGCGTGCCCGCGCGCTCGACGCCGTTGCCAAGCCGCTCTCGCCGGGCGAAGTGCGGGTCGCGCACCTCGGCGGACAAACCGCGATCGTGCTCGGCGACAAGGACGCGGTGGCGCTGCTCGCGCGCACGTGGCGTCCGATCGACGTGGCGAGCCGTCTCGTGGTCCATCAGATCGACACCGCGCCGAATTCGCACGGCGATGAAATCGCGCTGTCGCTGCTCGGCGGCCAGCCGCGCACGCTCGACGTGCAAGGCCGCGCCACCTGGGACGCGAATTTCGACCTCGGCGCCGCGTCCGGCAACGGCAAGCTGCCGTCGACGGTGGTGCTCGACGTGGCCGCGTCGCCCACGCCCGGCAACAGCGCGCAGACCGCCTCGGTGTATTTCAACGACGTGCTGATCGGCTCGCAACTGCTCAGCGCCGACGGCAAGCCTCAGCGCATCGAGGCGCGCGTGCCGCATTACGCGCTCGCGCCGAACAACCTGCTGCGCGTGGTGTTCCAGCGCCAGCCGGAAGCCGGCTGCCAGCGCGGCCTGAGCCATCCGGTCGCGGTGTTGCCGAGCAGTCATCTGACGCTCGCCGCCGCCAAGGTCGACGACGACTTCACCGGCATGGTGGCGCGCTTCGCGTCGGAGGCGAACGTGATCGTGCCGGCCTCGTATCTCGACGACGCGACCCTGGTGCTGTCGCGTGTCGCGCGCCTTGCGAACGCGAGCGGCATCGCGCCGACGCGCGCGAGCTTCACCGTCGCGCGCGAGGGCGAGGCGGTGAGCCCGAAGGGCGCCTTCCTCGCCGCCGACGTCGCGCTCGCCGACGAGAAGAGCGTCGCGCGTCTGTCGAAAGACCGCCTGTCGCTCACCGACGCGTCCGGCAAGATGCTCGCCGACGTGTCGGGTCTGAACCGCGTCGGCGTGATCGAGGCGGTCAGGTCGGGCAACGTGTCGGGCATCGCGTATCGCACGGTGGGCGACACGGCGGCGATCCTGCCGGCCTCGCTGCGGCTCTCGCGCGGCGACCTCGCGATCGTCGACGCGAGCGGCACGCTGCGCCAGTTCGACACGCGCCATCCGGGCGAGGTGGTCGACGCGAGCGACGTGCACGGTCCGTGGTTCATGCAGGGCTGGGTGCGCTGGGGCGTGCCGGCCGCGCTCGTCGCGTTGCTGCTCGTCCTGCTGCTGATCGCCAACGTGGCGCGCCGCAGGCATCAGGACAAGTCGTGAGCCTCGCGCTGATCGAATGGTATGGCGGCTATGCGGTCGCCCATTACTACCACGGGCTCGAATACGCCGCGGCGGCGGTGGCGTTCATCATCCTGCTGTCGAGTCTCGACGATCTGTTCATCGATCTCTGGTACTGGACCCGGCTGCTTTATCGCCGCCTGACGGTGCAGCGCGCCTATAAGCCGCTCACCGCCGCGCAGTTGTATCAGCGCGACGAGCAGCCGATCGCGATCATGGTGCCCGCGTGGCACGAGTACGACGTGGTCGCGGCCATGATCGAGGACATGGTGCGGGTGATGGATTACCGCAACTATGTGGTGTTCGTCGGCACCTATCAGAACGATCCGCAGACCATCGCCGAAGTGGAACGCATGCGCCGCCGCTACAAGCAATTGCGCCGCGTGGAAGTGCCGCACGACGGTCCGACCTGCAAGGCCGACTGCCTGAACTGGGTAATCCAGGCGATCTTCAAGTACGAGAAGGAAGCCGGCATCGAGTTCGCGGGCGTGGTGCTGCACGACAGCGAGGACGTGCTGCATCCGGTGGAATTGCGCTTTTTCAACTACCTGCTGCCGCGCAAGGACATGATCCAGTTGCCGGTGGCGTCGCTCGAGCGCAACTGGTTCGAACTCGTGGCCGGCACCTATATGGACGAGTTCGCCGAATGGCACGCGAAAGATCTCGTGGTGCGCGAGAGCCTGGTGGGCTCGGTGCCCTCGGCGGGCGTGGGCACCTGTTTTTCGCGGCGCGCGCTGCTCGGGCTGATCGCCGAGACCGACAACCAGCCGTTCAACACGGAGAGCCTGACCGAGGACTACGACGTCGGCGCGCGTCTGGGCAAGATGGGCATGCAGTCGATTTTCGCGCGCTTTCCGGTGCAGTTCGCGACGCGCCGCAAGGCGTGGTTCGGCTTCGGCAAGGAACGCGACATCACCGTGACGATGCCGCTGTGCGTGCGCGAATTCTTTCCCGATACGTTCCGCACCGCTTACCGGCAACGCGCGCGCTGGACGCTCGGCATCGGTTTGCAAGGGTGGAAGCAGACCGGCTGGACCGGCTCGCTCACCAATCGCTATCTGCTGTTCCGTGACCGCAAGGGGATCGTCACGGCCTTCGTCGGCATTCTCGCGTATGTGCTGGTCGCGCAGTTCCTGCTGTTCGCCGGCGCGGGTCTGCTCGGCTGGATGCCGGAACTGATCGCTTCGCCGTTCGCCGATTCGGCCTGGCTGCAAGGCTTGTTGTGGGCCAACGGCTGTGCGCTCGTGTTGCGCGTCGTGCAGCGGATCTACTTCGTGACCCGGCTGTACGGCTGGGAGCATGGCGTGCTGTCGGTGCCGCGCATGGTGGTGGGCAACTTCGTCAATTTCATGGCCGTCTCGCGCGCATGGAAGATGTTCATCACGCATCTGGTGACGGGCAAGCGGCTCGCATGGGACAAGACCATGCACGACTTTCCGTCCGCGGAGGGCTTCAATAATCGACGCCAGCGCCTGGGCGAATTGCTGCTGTCGTGGCAGGCGATCGACCCGGACAAGCTCGAACAGGCGCTCGGCGAAAGCCATGCGCGCGAGGCGCCGCTCGGCCGCGTGCTGATGGCCAAGGGCTGGCTCGACGAGGAAACGCTCGCCGAAGCGATCGCCTTCCAGTCCGATCTGCCGCGTGGCCGGCTGGACGTCGAACGCGTTCAGGCGGACGCCGCGCGGCTGCCGCTCGAGGCGATCGTGCGGCATCGCGTGTTGCCGCAGGCCGACGAGGCGGGCGGGCGCACGATCTTGCTGACCGCGAGTCCGCTGGCGGAGCCGGTGGTCGCGGAATTGGGCGCGCTGGCGGGCGGGCCGGTGCAGCAGGAGATCGTCCGCGAAGGCGAGATCGCCGCGGGGCTGCGTCTGTTGCGCGGCGTCGCGATCGGCTGGCCGGAAGGCGAGGGCGCGGCGGCACGCGGCGCCGCGGGCGAGTCCGCGGCCATGCCCGTGCCGGCGCGCAGCGTGCCGTTGATCGGCGATCTGCTGATCGAGCACGGCCACGTGCGCCGCGAGGCGTTCGAAGCGGCGATGCAGGACTACCGCCCGGACCGGCACGGCCGGATCGGCGACTACATGGTGGCGCGCGGCGTGATCTCGCCCGACGCGCTCGACAACGTAATCCAGCAACAGCGCCGCCTGCAGGGCGCTCTGGCGGCCTCCGAATGATCGATTCATTTTTCAACCGGCGTGCGGGGATGGCACGGGTTTCGTCGTCGTTTTCGGCTTCAGGTTCGGTGGTTTTGGCGGGGGCTTTGGCTGATTCTTTGGGTCGGTCTTTGAGCCGGTCTTTGGGTCGGTCTTTGAGCGAGTCCTTGGCGGCGGCTTATGGCGCATCGGCTCCGGTTTCGGTATCGGTTCCGGCTCCGGCATCGGCTCAAGCTCAAGCTCAAGCTCAAGCTCAAGCTCAAGCTCAAGCTCAAGCTCCGGCCTTCACCCTGCGTGCCGTCGCTGCCGCGATGCTGACCGGCGCTTTGTGCGTGAGCGGCCCGGTCTGCGCGCAAGGCGCGGCGAACGCGCCGCGCCCGGCTGCATCCGGGCAGGACACGCTGCCGTTGACCGGCGCCGCTTACCGCGTCGCCCAGGAAGCGTACGACGCCTACGGTCGCGGCGACTACGCGGGCGCCGTCGCGCGCTCGCGCGAGGCGATTCGTCAGCGGCCCGACGTCGTATCGCTGCGGATGCTGCTCGCCAACGCGCTGGCCGCGCAACGCCGTTATGGCGAGGCGAGCCGCTCGCTCGGCGACGCCATCGCGCAGCTCGGCGGCGATCCGGCGCTGGTGGCGCGCCGCAAGCAGATCGACGCGCTCAACGTGTCGACGCGCGCGGTCGCCCGTCCGGCCCGTCGGCAACCGGGCGATCCGAACGCGTTGAGCGGGGCCGCGCTCAACGCCGCGCAGCAGGCTTATAAAGCGTATGCGGCGAAGGACTTCGCGGGGACCGTCAAGTATGCGAATCAGGCGATCGCGCTGCGCCCCGATCTGCTGCGGCTGCGCCTGCTTCTCATCGACGCGGCGAGCGCGGCGGGTCAGGACAGCGACGCGTGGAACGCCGATCAGGATGCCGTCAAGCGCTTCGGCGACAGCGACGAGTTGCGCTTGCGCCGCGGCTTTATCGGCAGCCGGCTTGCGCCGAGGCCGTCCGCGGCGTCGCAAGCGGCGCGACAGCAGGGCGACGACGCGGAGGCCGTGGCGCGCGCGCGCGAAGCCGTCGCTTATGCGCCGGACCACCTCGGCTATCGTCTGCAACTGATCGACGGGCTGTTTGCCGCGAACGATCTGCCGGGTGCGCAGGCCGCGGCAAGCGCGGCGGTCGCGGCCAACGATACGGCGATCATGCCGCTCACGCTGCGCGGCCACGCGTTGGCCGCGCAAGGCAGGACGGTCGAGGCGGAGACGGACTTCGACAAGGCATTGCATCTCACTGGCGCCACGCAGCGCGATCAGCGCGTGGCGCGCGCGATCATCGCCGATGTGTGGATCGCGCAAGGGCAACCGCGGCGCGCGCTCGATCTGCTCGCGCCGCTGAAGGCGGGCGGTGACGACACGGATGCGGCGATTGCGCTGCGTCGCCAGCGGGCGCGGCAAGCGTTGGGTGGGGTGGGCGCGGGTGGCGAGGCGGCGGGCGGTGCTCGCGCAGCGAGCGGCTTTGTTGGGTCGAATGGATCGAACGCACCGAACGCACCGAATGCCTCGAACGCACCGAATGCCTCGAACGCACCGAACGCACCGAACGCACCGAACGCACCGAACGCATCGAACGCATCGAACGCATCGAACGCATCGAACGCATCGAACGCATCGAACGCATCGAACGCATCGAACGCTTCGAGCGCACCAAACCCCCCACAACTTTCCCTCGACCCCGCCCGTCGCCCGGTGATCGACTGCGTCGTCGACCGGTTCGGCGCGAGCTGCGACGTCTACGCCGCCGATCCCGGCTTCGCGGCGGCGCGCGCCGCGACGTTGGCCGCCGCCGCAAAGGACAAAAGCGCTGCGGTAGCCCACGCACGCGACGCGGTGAAGGCCGCGCCCGACGATCCGCAGCATCGCGTGCAGTTGATCAACGCACTGAGCGCGGCCGGCGATCAACGCGGCGCGACGCACGAAGCCCAACAGATGCTCGCGGCCGGCATGCTCGACGCGCTGCCCGACATGAGCGCCGCGTACATCGCGCAGCGCGCCGGCAACAACCGCGTCGCCTACCGGCGCTTCAGCATGGCCGACGAGGCCGGCACGCTGCCGGCCGCCGCCCACGCCGACGCGGGTTATGCGGCGCTCCACGCGCATCGCAATCGCGAGGCCGCGCGCTACTTCGAGCAAGCGATCGACGCGAGCGCGAGCCCCGCCGGCGACACGCCGTCCCCGACGCCCGTGCAACTGAACGACATGCGCAGCGCGCACGCCGAAGTGACGCGCGACTGGGGCTTCAATACGTCGCTCAATTATCGCGGCGCGGGCATGCAGCCGGGCTATGCGTCGTCGCCGACGCCCGGCACCTCGAACAACTGGCAAGCCGGCGTGGAAGCGTACTGGCGTCCGTTCGGCAGTCTCGGCGAGCGGATGCTCGAACTGTACGCGCGCGGCTACGAAAGCTTCGGCGTGAAGAACGGCGGCGCGAGCGGCGTGGAGACCTTGCAGGCCACCGTCGGCGCGCGCGCCAAGCCGTTCTCGCAGATCGACGCGATCGTCGCCTTCGAACGGATCATTCCGATCGGCTCGCGCGTCAACCCGGACTGGCTCGCGCGGCTCGCGTATTCGGGCGGCTTCGGCATCGAGCGCCGCGTGGACGTGCCGTCATGGTGGACCGCGAAACTCTATGCCGAAACGGGCGCCTATCTGAACACCGGCTCGGTCTACGCGACCACCAATCTGCAACTGGGCCGCACCTTCCGCATGGACAGCTACAGCCCGAAGTGGACGGTGTTCCCGTACGCGGTGATCGGCGCCGACTACGATTCCAGCGTCAATCACAGCATTCCGTTCGGCGCGGGCGTGGGGATTTCGACGCGTTACTGGTTCCGCGACAGCCAGTACGACGCGCCGCGTTCGTATGTCGATCTGTCCGTGCAGTACCGCCTGAAGATCGCTGGCGACGAACGCGCGCGCGGCGTGTTCTTCGGGATGATCTACTCGTATTGAGCCGAATGCCTTCAATGCCGGCGATGTGCGTGGATAATCCAGATGTCTCGACCCTGCGCGGCTGGCGCGGAGAACATGGTGGCTTTCATTCCAGACGGCAGCGGCAACTCGATGCGTAATTCGCCCGGCCTTCAGACGCAAGCCGGCGAACCGGCATCGCCGCGGCGGCGCACGCTGCTCGCGGCGAGCGCGTGCGCGGCGTTCGTCCATGGTTGCGCGACGCCCGCATCCGGCGACACCGGCGCATTGGCGCAAGGCGTCGTCTGGCAGCTCGACGAGGACCACGTGGATCCGCGCGGCGATTGGGATCGCCTCGGCGTGACCGATCTGCTGGTGCAGTGGACGGCCGTGGACGACACGTCGTTTCTGCCGCTCGGCAATCCGCAGGGCACCGCGTTGCGCACGGCCCGCCGTCTGCCGGACTGGACGCGGATCGCCGGCGAGCCGTGGGCGCGCAACGTGATCGTCGGTCTCGCGGGTCGTTTCGACGAGAAACAGGCGCGCGCGCAAGCGGCGCAACTGGTCGAGCGCTCGAAGAAACTGGCGGCGGCGCGGCCGCCGGTTCGCATCGACGGGTATTACTTTCCGGTGGAAGTCGATCCGACCTGGCAAGACGCCGCATCGCTCGCGCCCTTGCTCGATCAACTGCCGCGGCCTCTGTGGATCAGCGTCTACGACAACTCGAACATCGGCGGAGCGGCGCTCGCCGCGTGGCTCGACGGCTGGCTGCCGCGCGACGTCGGCGTGTTTTTACAGGACGGTTGCGGTGTTTATGCACGCGGCCCGGCCGCCGCGCGCGGCTATGCGGATGCGCTGGCCGCGCGGCTCGGCAAGCATCGCGTGCGGATCATCGCCGAGGCTTTTCGTCCCGCCGGGGGCGGCGCGTTTCGTCCGGCGCGCGCCGAGGAATTGACGCCACAACTGCTCGCGTATCGCGGCTATCGGACCTATCTGTTCGATGGCCCGCATTACGTGTCGGCGCAACTCGTGCGGGAATTGCTGGACATGCAGGAAGCGCGGAAGTAACAGGGCAGTGAGAGGGCGCACCCGCACCCGTGCCCGCGCCTAGCGCAACTGCGTCACCGCGAGCAGCAACACCATGCTGCCGATCGCGCCGTCCAGAATGCGCCATGCCGTTGCGCGGCGAAACAGCGGCGCCAACGCGCGCGCGCCGTAACCCAGGCCGACGAACCAGACGCCGCTCACCGCCATCGCGCCGAGGGCGAAGACCATCCGCGCGTCGGCCGGTTCGCGCGCGCCGGCTGTACCGATCAGCAGGAAGGTGTCGAGATAGACGTGCGGATTGAGCCATGTGAGAGCCAGCGTCATCAGCATGACCGGCACGGCGCGCTGCGCCTGTGCGCCGGAGGCCGCACCGTTTGCATCGGCATCCAGCACCGCATGGCCGGGACGCACCGCGCGCCGCAGCGCACTGATGCCGAACCACGCCAGATAAGCGAGCCCGACGTACAGCATGGTGTGCACGAACAGCGGGTAGCGCTCCACCAGAACCGACGCGCCGCCCACGCCCGCGCCGATCAGAATGCAATCCGACAGCGCGCACAGCAGCACGATCTTGCCGACATGCGAGCGCATGATGCCCTGGCGCAGGACGAAGGCGTTCTGCGCGCCGATCGTGACGATCAGCGATGCGCACAGGGCGGCGCCGTGAGAAAAAGACAGCCAGTTCATAATGGATCCAGTAGACGAGTGAAGCGAACGGGGCTAGTCTGCGGTTTCGGCTTCCATAAGAGAAGCTAATTTACTTAACGCAGACTAAGGAACGCTAATGCTCGACTATGCGTTGCTCGACGCGCTGGCCGCCGTGGTGCGGCACGGTTCGTTCGAGCGTGCGGCCGGCGAACTGAACGTGACGCCGTCGGCGGTCTCACAGCGCGTCAAGCTGCTCGAGGAGCGGGTCGGCAGCGTGCTCGTCAAGCGCGGCCAGCCGTGTGTCGCGACCACCTCGGGCGCGCTGCTGTGCCGCCACACCGAACGCGTGCAATTGCTCGAAGCGGAGTTGACGGGGCGCTTGCCGGCGCTGCCCGGCGCGCTGGTGGAGCCGTGGCCGGCGTTGCGCGTCGCGGTCAACGACGACAGCGTCGGCACCTGGTTCATCGACGCGGTCGCGCAGTTCTGCGTCGAACGGGAAATGCGGCTCGATCTCGTGATCGACGATCAGGACCACACCGCGCAGCGGATTCGCGACGGCAGCGTGCAAGGCGCGGTGACCACGCAAGCCGAGCCGGTGCAGGGCTGCCGGTCCACGCGTCTGGGGCGCATGCGCTATCTGGCGGTCTGCTCGCCGGTTTTTCTTGCGCGCCATTTTGCCGACGGCGTCACGCGCGAGAGTTTGCGGCGCGCACCGTGCATCGATTTCAATCCGAAGGACCAGTTGCAAAAGCGCTTCATGCGCCGCATCACGCGCGCGGAAATCGATCCGCCGCTGCACTGGATTCCGCACGTCGCCGGTTTCTTGCGCGCGTGCGTGACGGGGCTAGGCTGGGGCATGTGCCCCGAACGGATGATCGCCGCGCATCTGGCGAGCGGCGAACTGGTGGAGATGGCGCCCGGCAAGCACATCGACGTGGATTTGTACTGGCAGAGCTGGCGTCTGTCGATCGGCTGGCTCGACGATTTTGGCGCGGGGCTGCGCAAGCGGGCGGCGGAGTGTCTGGATTGACGCCGCGCGGGAACGACCGTGGGGAAAAGCGGGAACAATCATTAGCCCGGTTTAACGACAACCGTGCAGGTAATCCCCGCCGCCAGCACGATCCCCTCCGGCACCGAGTCGATCTTCACGCGCACCGGCACGCGCTGCGCGAGGCGTACCCAGTTGAAGGTCGGATTCACGTCCGCCAGCAACTCGCGGCTTTGCGGATTATCGCGATCATAAATGCCGCGCGAAATACTCTCGACGTGCCCCTGAATCGTGCCGCCGCTCATCAGCCGAACCTCGGCTTTATCGCCGACCCGCACGCGCGGCAGCTTGGTTTCCTCGAAGTAGCCATACACCCAGAACGAGTGGCTATCGACGATCGCCAGCTTGGCGATGCCCGCTGTCGCATAGTCCCCGCGGAACACGTTCAGGTTGGTGACGTAACCGTCGACCGGCGAGACGACCCGCGTGCGCGCCAGATTCAGCCTAGCCGCATCGAGCGCGGCGAGCGCCTGCTGATACGAAGCCTCGGCCGCGGACGCCGTATGCGTCGCATTCTCGCGGCTCTCGCGCGAGACGACGAGCGCATCCATGTCGGCGCGCCTGCGGGCGTCGTCGCGCTTCATCTGCAATTCGGCCTTGCGTGCCGCCACGGCGGCCTGTGCCTGCTCCACGGCGATCTGGTAGTGCGACGGATCGATCTGCATCAACAGATCGCCTTTCTTCACCAGTTGATTGTCCTTCACGGGCAGATCGACCACGGCGCCCGAGACGTCCGGCGCCACGTTGACGATCTCGGCGCGCACGCGTCCGTCGCGCGTCCAGGGTTCATCCATGTAATGAACCCACAACACGCGTCCAATCAAAATTGCGACGACAAAAATAACGGCTGTCGCGATGAAGCCCACGATATTTCGGATGGTCATGTTTCGACTCTGATCAACGATAAACGGCGAGACCGAGCACGCCGCACACACACACGAGCAAGCTGGCCCGGAACAGGGACGGGTGCCACACCACGCGATACAGGCCCGTATAGGCGATCGCGCGATCCAGCATCCAGGTGAGCAGCGCGCCCGCGATGAACAGCAGCACGATGGCCGGCACGTAGGCGTCGAAAACGGCGATATCACGCGGCATGGCGAACTCCTTCTGACGACGCGCCGGCAGTTCCGCTCATCAACGCTTCAAGCGGCGATTGCGGATCGAGCAGCGCGGTACGAATGAAATGCAGGTGACTCAAAATGCGCTGCAACCGATGCCGCTCCTCACGCGGCGGCGTGAAGGCGGCCAGCGTCTGCTGAACGGCGGCGATCGCATCGGCGGTCGCCGCGAGCGCGCGGTCGAAACGGTCCGCGCGCGGCGCGTCGAACAGCGCGGTCAGCGCGCCGCGCATCGCGCGCAGCGAGACGCGCCACGGCATCGACCTGGCGTAGCGCGCGTCGGCGGGCAGCGCCGCCACTTCGCGGCGCAGGTCGATCACTGCGTTGCCGACTTCCAGCACCGAGAAGAGCCAGCGCAACGTGTCGCGCTTGAGTTCGGGTTCGTTCGGCGCGAGCGAGTTGATCTGGAACATCAGATCGCGCGCGCCGCTCTCGAAGCGCGAACGCACGCGACCGAGGCTCGCGCGGCTCGCCAGCGCCACTTGACGGCGCAGATCGACGAGCAGGCGGTTGCGCAGCCACGGCGTCGACGGCGGCAGCAACACGGCGAACGCCACCGACGACACCAGCATCGACAGCACGAGCGCGAGCGCGTCGTTCATGAAGCCGCTCGGGTCGTAGTGAATCACGTTGTCCGGGCCGGCCAGGAAGCAGAAGAAGATGCAGTAGCCGACGCCGTAGCCCGCCAGCGCCGGCCGCGTCGTCATGAACACGCCGAGCAGCAGGAACGGCGTAAGCGCGGCGCACAGCAGCGGGAATCCGTCGATATGCGGAAACACGCCGTACACCGCGATCATGCCCATGACCGCAGCGGCGAGCGTGCCGCCGGCCATCTGGAACACGGTGCGCTTCGGGTCCGGCGACGACGAGGCCAGCGCGCACACGGCGGCCGCGTTCAACGTCAAGGTCGAGCCGCTCGGCCAGGCGGTGGCGATCCAGAACGCGCCGAGCACCAGCATCACGATGGCGGCGCGCAGGCCCGACACGCCCGCCGCGATCGCGTTGGTTTTGGGCTCGTAACGCTCGATCCAGCGCTCGCGCTCGTGGCTGTCGACGGCGAGCGACGCATAGGTGGCCGCGTAGGCATGCAGATCGTCGATGAAGCGGTACAGCAGCTCCGCGCCGGTGTCGAAGTCGAGCAGCGGCGCGTCGGGGTACACGTCGAGCTGCGCGCGCGTCGCTCGCACGCGTTTCGGCAACTCGGCCTTGTAGGCCTCGAGTTGCGCGGCGGCGTGAGCGGCATCGGCCGCGCTCAGCACGGGCTCGCCGGACTTCGCGAGCAGCGGCGCGATTTCCTTGAAGTACGGTTCGAGCGCATCGATCGCGACGGCCGCGCCGCTCGTGTCCGCATCGCGCAATCGGTTCATCAACTGATGCAGCGCGTGAAAGCGCGTCGACGCCGTCATGAACTCGCTGTTCAGCCGCGCGAGCCGGCCGCCGCGCATGCGCGAGTCCGGTCCCTCGAACACGGCCACGCTGCGCGCCGCCTCGAAACCGACGATGTCGGCGACGAAGCGCGCGTTGGTCGCCTCGATTTGCGCGCGATCGTTGCGGCCGGCGAGCGACGCCGACACATACTCGACGAAGGCCGAGAAACGCGCGCGCACGGTGCCGCGCATCTGCAAGCCGGCGTACTGCGGGAACACGAGGCCGCTCACCGCGCCCGCGCAGACGATGCCGAGCACCACTTCGGCGACCCGCGTGAGCGCGCTCAGAAACGCGCCGTCCGGATGCTGCGAGGCCGGGATGCCGATCAGCGCCGCGGTGTAGCCGGCCAGCACGAAGCCATACGAGCGGAAGTTGCGGTTGCGCGCCGCGCCCGCGGTGCAGATGCCGACCCAGATCGCGGTCGAGACGATGAACATTTCCGGTTGCTGCGCGAACAGGCCGAGCAGCGCGAGCATCACGACGAGGCCGACCAGCGTGCCGCAAATCCGGTAGAAGCTTTTGGCGAACACCATGCCGCTTTGCGGCTGCATCACGATGAACACGGTGGTCATCGCGGTGCGCGGCTGCGGCAGGTCGAGTTTCATCGCGATGCCGAGCGCGAGGAAGCACGCGGCGAGCGCCTTGAACAGATAGATCCAGGTGAGGCCGTCGGTGCGCGCCCAGTCGGCGGCGGCAGAGCGGAGCGGGGCGAACGGCATCGGGCGTGGCGCGGTTGACGGAGAGAGGGGCATGATGGTCCTCACTCGGCCGCGGGCGCAGCCGCGTTGGCGGATCGCGGCCGTGTGGCTGCCGCGGCGTTTATGGGTTGCGCGTTGGCCGTGGCCGGTGACGGCGTGTCTGCCGCGGCGCTTACGGGTTGCGCGTTGACCGCGGCCGATGACGGCTTCTTCGGCGTGATAGCGAGGCTTCGCATGTGGACCGCATCACGCGTGGCGGGCGCGTTGTTTTTCGTGCGGCCGGTTGAACCCGCTTGCGACGGCGTGACCGCGGCCGCAGCGTTCGAACCCGCCGCCGCCTGGCTGTTCGCCTGGCCCTTGCCCTTGCCATGCCCCGGCAGCGTCTCATTCGCCTGCGGACCGTTGGCCGGCTCGTCGAGCCCGCCGCCCAACGCGGTGACGAGCGACGCGTGCGCGCCGAGGCGCTCGGCCTGAATCTTCGCGACGCCTTCCTGGGCGTGCAGCAACTGGTTTTGCGCGATCAGCACGTTCAGGTAGTCCGTCAGGCCGCGCCGATAACCTTCGCGCGACAGGTCGTAGTTCCTGCGCGCCGCCGCGACCGACCGCTCGGCGTCAGCGGCCTGGGTCGCGAGCGAGCGGATGCGGATCACCTGGTCGGAGATGTCCTTCAACGCGCCGACGATCGCCTGGTTATAGCGCTCGACGGCCTCGTCGTATCCGGCCGACGCCGCGCCGAGCTGCGAGCGCAGGCGCCCGCCGTCGAGGATCGGCAGCGACAGCGCGGGACCGGCCGTCCAGCTATGCGACGGACTCTTCAGGAACTGGAACAGCGGGCCCATCGCCGCATAACCGCCGATCGACGCCAGCAGGTCGATGTCGGGGTAAAAGCCGGCCTTGGCGACGTCGATGCCGCGCGCCTGCGCCGCCACCGTCCAGCGCGCGGCGACCACGTCCGGCCGATGGCCGATCAGATCGGCGGGCAACGCGCTCGGCAGGCCGGCGGGCGTGGCGAGCGACAGCGCCGGGCGCTGGATCGAGTCGCCCGCGCCGGGGCCCTTGCCGGCCAGCGCCGCCATCTGATTGCGGCCGAGCGCGATCTTTTCCTCGAGCGCGTCGATCTGGCGTTCGTACTCCGGCATCGGCGTTTCGGCCTGGCTCACTTCCAGTTGCGTGCCAAGGCCGCCTTTCAAGCGCCGGTTCGCCAGGTCGACGATTTGCTGCTGTTGCCGCAAGGTCGCTTGGGCGATGTCGAGCAGCGCGTAGTTCATCGACATCTCGATGTACGTGCGCACCACATTGCCTTGCAGTTCGAGCTGCGCGGCGCGGGCGTCGGCGGCGCTCGCGTGGGCGGCGTCGAGCGCGCGCTCGGCGGCGTTGCTGTCCTTGCCCCACAGGTCGAGGTGATACGACAGTTCCAGCGTGCCCGTGTTGTTCCACGATTGCTCGCCGGCGAGCGGCCCCGGCCCGTAGTACAGGTTGTCGGCCCACTTCTGGCGCTGGATCGACAGATTGCCGTTGACTTGCGGCGACAGCGCCGCGCGGGCGACGCCCGCCATCGACGCCGCTTCGCGCACGCGCGCCTGAGCGGCCGCGAGGCTCGGATTGCCGGCCTGCGCGGCCTCGATCCACGCGTCGAGTTGCGGATCGTTAAAGGCGCGCCACCAGTCGGCGGCCGGCCATTGCGCGTCGGCATTGGCGGCCCGGATGGCGTTGCCCGCGTCGAGCGCGGCGGGCTCGATGCCGCTCGCCTGCGGCGCGATGCCTCCGGTGCTTGCACATCCCGCGATTGTTAATAGGATCGTAAGAACAGCGGTTGCGGCGATCCGTTTTGGCACCGGAGACTGCACGATTCCTCCAAAAATTGGCTATAGAAGCTTGTGCGCCATTATATTTTTTGATCGATTGCGGAATAACCCGTAACGGTGCAAGGCATTTTTACGGAATTTGAGATAATCGCCGTTACGAATCGTGAAACAATCGGTCCGGATTACCAAGGAAAGGCATGGATACGCTTCAAAACATGCGCGTATTTGTCCGCGTCGTCGAAGCGGGCAGTTTTACGGGTGCCGCGCAGCACCTGAACACGACCACGGCGTACGCGTCACGCGCGGTGTCCGATCTGGAAGCGCATCTGCGCACGCGCCTGTTGAACCGCACGACGCGCCGCATCGCGCTGACCGAGGCGGGCGAACGTTACCTGCAGCGCTGCGAACAGATCCTCGCCTATGTGGATCAGGCCGAAGCCGAGGCGGGCGATGCCCACGCCCGCCCCGCAGGCAAGCTGAAAATTCACGCGATGACGAGTTTCGGCCAGCATTACGTGGTGCCGGCGGTCGGCCGCTATCAGCAGCGCTATCCGGACGTGCACGTCGAACTGACGCTGGCGCAGCGCATCCCTGATCTGCTCGACGAGGGCTTCGACGTCTCGCTGACGCTGGCCACCAGCCTGCCCGATTCGGGACTGGTGTCGCAGCGTCTCGGCAGCGCCTTCAGCATCGCCTGCGCGTCGCCCGCTTATCTGGAACGGCACGGCGTGCCGCAGACGCCCGCCGATCTCGCGCATCACACCTGCCTGCAAATGGTGGCGCCGGTGTTTCCGTCCGACAAATGGACCTTCGACGGCCCGAACGGCGACGAAACGATCACACTCGGGCCGACCCCGTTCCAGGTGAACGTCGCCGAGGCGATGGCGGTGGCGGTGAGTAATGGCATGGGCATCGGCCTGATTCCCATCTATTCGGCGATCAGCGGTTTGCGTAGCGGCGCGTTCGTGTGGTTGCTGCCGCAATACACGTCGCAGGAAATGAATCTGTATGCGCTGTATCCGTCGCGACAGTACCTGGACGCGAAAATCCGCACGTGGGTGGAGTTTCTGCGCGACGAACTGCCCGCCACGCTGGCCGCCGATCAGGCGGAATTGCGCCAGTTCGCGCGCGGCTGAGCCTGGCGGACGGGGTGGCGCGCCGCGCGGTGACAGGCTGTTACACAACCGCCGCGCCGCAACATTTCCTTACTTTCATGCTCAAGTCGATTTGCTAACGTGTGGTTCACGCGCTGCCGCTTCGGCCGCACGCGCTCCATTCACCGCCGCTCGGCAAATCGCAACAACTGGAAGGACGAGGGATTCATGGATACGCATCTGATGATCGGCGTGGCCGTCATGCTTGGACTGATCGGAATCGCCGCATCGCGCGATTTGCTGCGCCGCCTGCGCGAACAGCAGCCGCAACTCGTGCCGATCAAGATCGCGCGCCCCGATGCGCGGGGACAACGGCGCGACCGTTGAACGTCGTTATCGCGTTGGATATTGCGGGCCTGCAGAGGTGTTTTTCTTGAGCGGCGCCTGTGCGCCTTCCGCTTTTAGTCCAGCGCTTCGATCAGGCCCGGCTCGTCGTTGAGCACGCGATCGACGCCGGGACCCACCCGGTGCCAGCGGAACCGCCCGGCCGCGAGGCAGGCGCTGCGCGTCAGATGTTCGAGTTCATCGGCCGGCAATGCGGGGTCCAGCCAGCGGCGCGCCGCCTCGGGCCCGAATACCAGCGGCCGCCGGTCGTGCACGTCGACGAGACCCGCGTCGGCGTTGGCCGTCACGATCACCAGTCCCATGCCTTCGGTTTGCGGTTCCGTGCCGCGCACGCTCGACAATGCCGCCAGATACATCGGCGCGTCGCTCTTCAGGTGGACGTAGTAGGGCTGGCGGACCATGGCGGCAACCTCCGCGGCGGGGCCCGCGCTGTCACTGCTTTCGGGCGCCGTTTCCGCGTGCCATTCGAACCAGCCGTCCGCGGGCACCAGCACGCGTCCGGTTTTCCACAGTTGCTCGAAGTAACGCGCGTTCGGCGCGGTGGCGGCGCGCGCGTTGATCGTCTGCGGCAGATGCTGCTCGCGCGCCCAGTCCGGGCAATAGCCCCAATGGATCGCGCGCAGCGTCTGGTCCGGGTAGATCGTGAGCGGATGCGTGCCCGGCGCGAGGCTATAGCCGGGACGGCGGTCGGCGGCGTCGAATAGCATCAGCGGATCGGCGAGGCCGAGATGCCGGGCGTACAGATGCGGATCGCGGTACTGGCTGATTCGACCACACATGAGCGACCTCCACGGACCAGCGCCTCGCCGGCACGGCGATCTCAACAGCGTAGTGCCGCGAGTGCGGCGGCGCTACACCTCGACGACCTTATCCCATGCGAACTGTGGGTTCTCCCACTGTCCGCTGCGCCGGTCGAAGTAGCCGCGCGGATTGCAGACCACGCGTGTGCCGTTCACGGTGTAATCGAAAGACGTGTGCGTGTGCCCATGAATCCACAACGCGACGGGCGAGCGCACCAGTTCCGGCAAATGATTGACGAAGCCCGCCGACGCGCGGTCTTGCGCGTAATGCTCGGCGAGACTCAGCCGATGCGGCGCGTGATGCGTGACGACGATCGTCTTGCCGGCGAACGGCCTGGCAAGCTCGCTTTCGAGCCAGGCGCGCGCGCGGCGGTGCAGCGCGAGCGAGTCGTCGGGCGTGAAGTCGCGCGGGGAGTCGTGGGGGTCGTGCGGCCAATTCATCTGGATCGGGCCGCGGAAGTCGAGCATCACCCGGCGCGACGCGTCGATCGACCCGGCGAGCGTGTCGGGGTCCGCGCCGTAGAGTTCGAAGTCGGTCCACAAGGTGGTGCCGAGGATGCGCCAGCCGCCCTGGCGGTCGACCAGCGCGGCGTTGTTCAGCACGTGCACGTTGTCGACTTGCGCGGCCGCGTCGTACAGGGCGGCTTCGAGCGCGCCGAATTCGCCGTCGTAGTATTCGTGATTGCCGGGCACGTAGACCACCGGCGCGGCGCCGTCGAAGATCTGGGCGGCCCAGCGCGGACCGGCCGCGTGATTGTGAATGTCGCCCGCCAGCACGATCAGATCCGCCTGCGCATGCGGGATCAGATCGGGCTCGTCGTTCTCCAGATGCAGATCGGACAACACTCGAATCTTCACGGCTACGGCTCCTGCGATTTATAGCGTTCAGACGACGCATTCCGACGCGTTCAGAAACGCGGCGGCTTCAAACCTTAGCGTAGCACCTTGCCGGGGTTCATCAGGTTCAGCGGATCGAGCGCGAGCTTGACGGCGCGCATCAACCGCACCTCGACGTCCTGCTTGTACTGCATCGCTTCGTCGATCTTCAACTGGCCGAGCCCGTGTTCCGCGCTGATGCTGCCGCGATGCCGATGCACGCTGTCGTAGACGATCTGGTTGATCGCGCTCTGGTATTGGTCGAGAAACGCCATCGCGTCGCCGCCTTCGGGCGCCTGCACGTTGTAGTGCAGGTTGCCGTCGCCGAGATGGCCGAACGTCACCATGCGCGCGCCCGGCACCGCCTGGGCGATCGCGGCGTCGGTTTCCTCGATGAAGCGGCCGATGCGCGAGATCGGCACCGCGATGTCGTGCTTGATGTTCAGACCTTCCTCGGCTTGCGCGAGCGGAATGTGTTCGCGCAGATTCCAGAAAGCGCGCGACTGTGCGAGGTTTTCGGCGACCACCGCGTCTTGCACGAGACCTTCTTCGAGCGCCGTTTCCATCAGACGCTCGAACAGCGCGCGGGCGTGTTCCTCGCTTTCGCTGTCCGACAATTCCAGCAGCACGATTTGCGCGTGCGATTCGGCAAACGGATAGCGCATCTGTTCGAAGTGCCGGCCCACCAGCCGCAGACAGAAATCCGACATCAGTTCGAAGCCGGTCAGAAGCGGCCCGGCGACGCGTTGCGTGAGCGCGAGAAAGTCGAGCGCCGCATCGGGCGAAGCCAGCCCGGCGAGCGCCGTGACGCGCGCGGCCGGTTGCGGATGCAGCTTGAGCACCGCCGCCGTGATGATGCCGAGCGTGCCCTCCGCGCCGATGAACAGATCGCGCAAGTCGTAGCCGGTGTTGTCCTTGCGCAGTCCGCGCAGGCCGTCCCACAGTTCGCCTTGCGGCGTGACCACTTCCAGGCCGAGGCATAGCTCGCGCGTGTTGCCGTAGCGCAGCACGGCGGTGCCGCCCGCGTTGGTGGCGAGATTGCCGCCGATCGTGCAACTGCCTTCGGCGGCGAGGCTCAAGGGGAACAGGCGGCCGGCTTCCTCGGCATGTCTTTGCACTTCGGCGAGGACGACGCCGGCTTCGACGGTGATCGTGTTGTTGTGCGGATCGATGTCGCGCACGCGATTCAGACGCCGCAAGCTGATGACCGCCTGCGCGCCGCTTTCATCGGGCGTGGCGCCGCCGGCGAGACCGGTGTTGCCGCCTTGCGGCACCAGCGCGACGCGATGTTCGCCGGCGAGTTTGACGAGCGCCGCGACTTCGGCGGCCGTGGCCGGGCAGAGCACCGCACAGGCCGCGCCGGTGTAGCGGCGGCGCCAGTCGGTGAGGTAGGGCGCGGTGTCGTGCGGATCGGTGAGCACCTGGGTGGGGCCGATGGCGTCGCGGCAGGCGGAGAGGAAAGCGGCTTGAGTCATGTGGGTCGGTCGGTGTGTTCGGACGAAGAAATCAAGGCGTGGCGCGCGGTTTTCGTCAGGTGAGGGTTTTGGCCTGCGTGGCGGATGGTTCCGTGACTTGTTCGGCGGCTGGCTTCGCGGTTACTTCGGCGGGCGGTTCAGCGGCTGGTTCGGCAGCCGCCTGGGCTTTGGTGTGCACCTTGGCGCGTGCTTTGCCGTCGACTTCGCCGCGCACTTTGGCGCCCGCTTCGCCGGCCACTTCGCTGTCCATGTCGCCGCCGACTTCGCCACCCGCTTCGCCGCCTACTTCGCCGCCTACTTCGGCGGCCTGCTGGCCGGCCAGCTTCGCGGCCACCTTGGCCGCGCGCTTGAACGGCGCGACATGGGCGATCGCGCAGACGAAAAAGACGACGGCGAGTACGGCTTCCAGCCAGCCGAGGCGCGCGCTCAAACCGCGCTCGCTCCAGCCGCGGACGACGCCTTCGGCAAAGTACAGCAGGATCAGCATCGACGCCCATTGCAGCGTGTACAGCCGGCGCCGCCACACGCCCGGCAGCGCGAGCAGCAGCGGCACGGCCTTGAGCAGCAGCGCCGAGCCGCCGGGGCGCAGCGGCGCGAGCCACCCTTCCCAGGCGGCGCACAGTACGATCAGCGCGAGCAAGGCGGTGGTAGCGCCGAGCGCGGCGGCGGTTTTTTGCCGCACGGGCAGGGCGGTTGTGGCGCCGCGTGCCCCGGCATTGCCTTGCCGCACGTGCGCGGCGGTTGCGGGCATGGGCGAGGTGTCCGTGGCCGAGGTGCCGACCGTTTCGGCATCGTGGTCGCGATCGGACGGTTTCGCGTTCGGAGCATTGGCTGCGATGCGCATGGGCGGCTCGTTGGCGGTGGGCCGTGCAAGCGGCGCGCTCGCGACCGTTCGCGCATCGACAGCGTCGACGGCCGCGGGCGCATCGGGCGCATCGGGCGTACCGGGTTCACGCCGCTGCGTTCCGGCATCCGGCTCGTTCACGGCCGTTCGCTCATGCAAGCCGCCGTGCGCGCGACGCGTGCGCCGAGCGCGACGGCGAGTGTTTTCTCGTCGGCGGAGATGCCTTGTTCGGCGGTGCCCGCGCGCGCGAAATGCGACGCGCCGTATGGCGTGCCGCCGCTTTGCGTGGTGGTGAGCGCGCTCTCGGTGTACGGAATGCCGACGATCAGCATGCCGTGATGCAGAAGCGGCAGCATCATGGAGAGCAGCGTGGATTCCTGGCCGCCGTGCAAACTGCCGGTGGACGTGAACACGCAGGCCGGCTTGCCGGCGAGCGCACCGGAGAGCCACTGCGGCGTGGTGCCGTCGAGAAAGTATTTGAGCGACGCGGCCATGTTGCCGAAGCGGGTGGGCGAGCCGAGCGCGAGACCCGCGCATTCCTCCAGGTCGCGCAGTTCGACGTAGGGCGGACCTTCGGCGGGAATGTCCGGCTGCGACGCCTCGCAGACGGTGGACACCGCCGGCACCGTGCGCACGCGCGCCTGCATGCCGGGAACGCTGTCCACGCCGTGCGCGATCGCCAGCGCAAGCTCGCGCGTGGCGCCGTGACGGCTGTAATAGAGCACGAGAATGTCTTTCATAAGCCTCATCGGTGAACGGGTATTATAGGGGCTGGGTCCGCTGGAGAGGCCATGCATGGCCGTTCGGCCAGGTCTTCGTCCTCTCCTGAAACACCGGTTCACGAAGCAAGGAGGCAGGTTTGTTGTCCAGGGTGCGTTTCGATCTCGACACGCTCAAACGGCTCGCGCAGTTTGCCGCGAAGCGCAGTGGCGAAGACCGCATACCGCAGGTGGCCGGCAGCCTCACGTTCACCACCATGCTCGCGCTGGTGCCGCTCGCCACGGTGGCGTTCGCGCTGTTCACCGCGTTTCCGCTCTTTGCCTCGTTTCAGGAATCGCTGCAGTTTTTTCTCGCCGACCACCTGATGCCCGCGCAACTGAACAGTCAGATCTTCAAGTATCTGAACCAGTTCGCCGCAAAGGCCAAGGGGCTGACCACGATCGGCATGATCGTGCTGTTCGTCACGGCGGTGATGACCATGATGACCGTCGAATCCGCGTTCAACGTGATCTGGCGTGTGCGCAAGGCGCGGCCGATCGCGCAGCGCATACTCGTCTACTGGGCGATCATCACGCTCGGCCCGATCCTGATCGGCGTGAGCCTGTCGATTTCCTCCTACCTGTTCACGCAATCCATGACCTTCACGGCGGCCCAGCGCATGACGCCGGTCATCGAATGGGCGCTCACGGGCGCGGCGCTGCCGTTGACGGCGCTCGCCTTCACGATTCTCTACGTCTATCTGCCGAACTGCCGCGTGGAATGGCGCGATGCGGTGATCGGCGGCGTGACCGCCGCGATCGCCTTCGAACTCGCCAAGCGCGGCTTCGGCTACTACGTGCGCCGCATTCCCACCTACACGGCCGTGTACGGCGCATTCGCGGCGGTGCCGCTGTTTCTGCTGTGGATGTACCTGTGCTGGTTCATCACCCTGGCGGGCGCGATGATCGCCTCCGCCTTGCCGGCGATTCGCATCGGGCAGTTTCACCGGCCCACGTTCGAGGGCAGCAATCTGTTCGATTCGCTCGAACTGCTTGCGCGGCTCGCCGAGGCGCGCGACGCCGGCGAGCGCGGCTACACCGTGCCCGACCTGTCGCGAATGCTTCGCCGCGATCTGGACACCACGATCAACCTGCTGCAAAAGCTCGAGGAAATCGAATGGATCGCGCAATTGCAGGAAGACGGCGTGCGCCCGCATTTCCTTCTGCTGGCGAATCCGGCGCAGATCACGGTTGAGCGATTGTTCGACCTGTTCATCATCGACCGCGCCGAACTCCAATATCAGCTTGAACTCAACTCCACGCGGGTGGACGGCGCAACGCTTCTGGCCGCGCTGCAAAACGACAAGCTGAAGGTGACGCTCGCGGCCTTGCTGGCCGCACGCGCGGCCTCGCGCGCGGCGCGTGCGCAGGAGAGCGTGCAGGGCGCTTCGACCATGCCGCATCAGGCGGCGTAGCGGCCCGGCGGGCAATGCGTCGGCGGCATGAAAACTACAGCGAGATCTTGCCGACGCAGATGTCCTTGAACATCACCCAGTCGCCCATCAGGCTATAGAGCGGATGACGGAAGGTAGCCGGCCGGTTCTTCTCGAAGAAGAAATGCCCGACCCAGGCAAAGCCGTATCCGCAGACCACGGCCACCGGCAGCCACAGCCAGTGGCCGGTGGCGAGCGCCATGGCGAGACAGCCGATCACGCCGAGCGAACCCACGAAATGCAGCCGCCGCGAAACCGTGTTGCGATGCTCGCTCAGATAGAACGGATAGAACTCCGCGAAACTCGCGAAGTGATCGGTGTGTGCGATATGACCCATCACGGCCTCCGAATTTCCATGCTTCCCGATTCCGTGCCCGTCGCTTCGAATGGCTTCGCCGCGTGCCGGAATGCCCGAAAGCGCACGGCAAACAGGACAGGCTCGATCCATTGTGCGGCTATCGGCGCATGCGCGCAACCTGGCCGTTCGGCCGATGGCGCGCATGTTTCGCCGCGGCTATCGTGATGGCTCCGCTCTCGTTTGCCGGTCGTTATGAGGCGACGCGAGGCGGGCTGCAAGCGAAGCTGAAAAGGGCGTCGAGCGTGGCGTCGGGCTGCTCGGTCATCAGCGCATGGCCGGCTTCGAGCATCACGGTGTCGATCGCCACGCCTCTTTGCGCGAGCGCGTCGGCGAGCGCCCTGGCGGCGCGCGGCGGGGTCATCGCATCGCGCCGGCCGACGATCAGGCGCACCGCGCAACGCACTTGGGCGGCGCGGGCGAGGCCGTCCGCGTAGGTATTGCAAGCCGTGAAGTCGGTATGGAACAGGTGCGGTTCGCCGGTTGCCGCGACGCGCTCCATCAGCCGCTGGTTCATGCCGTGCAACCAGAAGCCGGGGCCGGGGCAGGAGGGCTTGGCCGCGAGCGTCGAGTGCGACCACTCGTTGACCATGGCGATGGCATCGGGCTCGCGATGCAGCGCGGCTTCGAGCAGCGTGTCGGAGACGGCCATCGGCATGGCGGTGGCGAGTAGCGCGAGATGCGTCGCGCGCTCAGGATAGCGGCCCGCGAAGTCGAGCGCGATCAGCGAGCCCATGCTGTGGCCGGCCACGAACGCGCGTTGCACGCCGGCGGCATCGAGCAGCGCGGCCAGCCAGTCAGCCGTCGCCGTCACGGTGGTCAACGCGGGCCCGGCGCTGCGGCAATGTCCCGGCAAGTCCACCGCCAGCACGCCGAAGCCGTGATGCGCGAAGTAGCGCGTTTGCAGCGCCCAGACGCTATGGTCGTGCTCGGCGCCGTGGATGAACACGGCGCTCGGCAGGCTCGCATCGAACGGCTTGCCGCCGGTGTACACGTAAGCCGGTTTGCCTTGGACGGTGAGGATCATGCGGACTCCGGGCGGGGTTTGGCGGCAGGGGCGGACGGGGAGGCATCGGTCCTGGCTTCAATCGCGCCTTGGCCGGATGCGCCGGTTTTGGCATCCCTATGCGCTGGGCCCGATGCGCCTCCTGCGGATGCGCCCGACCCGCTCGCCTTCTGCGCGGCCTTCAGCGCGCGCTTGAGGTCGTCGATCAGATCGTCGGGGTCTTCGAGACCGATCGACAGGCGGATCGTGCCTTCGGCGATCCCCGCCGCGGCGAGCGCGGCGGCATCCATGCGAAAGTGCGTGGTCGATGCGGGGTGGATCACCAGCGAGCGCGCGTCTCCCACGTTCGCGAGGTGCGAGAACAGCGAGAGCGCTTCGATGAACGCGCGTCCGGCGGCGCGGTCGCCGCGCAAGTTGAAGCTGAACACCGCGCCCGCGCCGCGCGGCAGCAGACGCTTCGCGAGCGCATGGTCGGGATGCGTCGGCAGTTCGGGATAGGCGACCGTTTCGACCGCTGCGTGAGCGGCGAGGAATTCGACCACCCGGCGCGTGTTGGCGACGTGCCGTTCCATGCGCAGCGGCAGCGTTTCGATGCCTTGCAGCAGTTGCCAGGCGGCTTGCGGATGCAGGCACGCGCCGAAGTCGCGCAAACCCTCGCGGCGCGCGCGCAGCAGGAACGGCGCGACGGTGCTTTCCTCGCTGAAGACCATGCCGTGAAAGCCCTCGTAGGGCTCGGTGAATTCGGGGAAGCGCCCCGAGGCGTCGAAGTCGAAGGTGCCGCCGTCCACCAGCACGCCGCCGATCGTCGTGCCGTGCCCGCCGAGAAACTTGGTGGCCGAGTGATAAACGAGGTCGGCGCCGTGCTCGAACGGTTTGAGCAGGTAGGGCGTGGTGAAGGTGGAGTCGACCAGCAGCGGCACGCGGTGTTCGTGCGCGATCTGCGCGAGCGCGGCGATGTCGAGCACGTCGAGGCCGGGATTGCCGAGCGTCTCGCCGAACAGCAGGCGCGTGTTCGGGCGCAGCGCGGCGCGCCATGCGTCGAGATCGCCGGGTTTGACGAAGGTCGTCTCGATGCCGAAGCGCCGCAACGTGTAATGCAGCAGATTGTGCGAGCCGCCGTATAGCGCGCTGGAGGCGACGATATGCGAGCCCGCGGCCATCAGCGTGGCGATCGCCAGATGCAGCGCGGCCTGGCCGCTCGCCGTGCCGATCGCGCCCGCGCCGTTCTCCAGCGCGGCGACGCGCTCCTCGAACACGGCCACGGTCGGGTTGGAGATGCGCGAATAGACATGGCCGGCGCGCTCCATATTGAAGAGCGCCGCGGCGTGGTCCGAATCGCGGAACGAAAAGGAGGTAGTCTGGTAAATGGGTGTGGCGCGCGCGCCGGTGGCGGGGTCGGGAGCGGCGCCGGCGTGCAGCGCAAGCGTATCGAAACGGTTGGCGGACATCCTGGGCGGCGGGGCCACGGAAGGCCTCGCGAAAGGTGAAAGTGGCGGCCATCCTATCACCGGCACGAACCGCATCAAGCGCGGTTTTCCCGATGCGCGCGCGAGCGCTCATGCGGGTTCGGGCAGGAGAACACCCGCCGCGCCTTGGCGGGCGGGCCGCTTTCCTTTTATGGGCCTTTCCGCTAGGATCGAAAGTCATTCATGCATTACGAGCTTAGCGGGTATCACGGGAGACGATCATGCGAGTCAGCGACATTCTTAAAGTCAAGGGCAACACCCTTTTCACGGTTACGCCGGATACCACGCTGCACGACGCAGTCAACACCATGGCCGAGCACGATATCGGCTCGCTCGTCGTGATGGAATACGGCGACCTGGTCGGCATGCTCACCTTCCGTGAAATCATTCTCACGCTGAGCAAGCATGGCGGCAGCGTCGGCACGTCAACGATCCGTAAGGTCATGGACGACCATCCGCTCACCTGCACGCCCGAAACGGACGTCAACGAAGTGCGCCGCATGATGCTCGAGCACCACGTGCGCTATCTGCCCGTCATGGAAGCCCGCACGCTGATGGGCGTGATCTCGTTCTACGACGTCGCGAAGGCGGTGGTCGAAGAGCAGGGCTTCGAAAATCGCATGCTCAAGGCATACATCCGCGACTGGCCGGAAGAGCAACAGGAGCAGCAGCCGGCGCGTTGATGCCCGGTGGCTCGCCGCGGCGTTCGGCGTTGCCGTGAGCGCGAAAATGCAGTCAAGGCGCGCGCGAAAGCGCGCGCTTTTTTTGTCTCCGGGCCCGCGTCTCTTTCCCTCTCGTTGCTCGTTCAACCCGTTCCCCGACCTTCATGAGCGATCGTCCGATACCTGCCGGCCGTCGTGCCGCGCGCCCGCACGAGGCGCACGAATCGCAGTTCCGGCTACTGCGGCAGCGCCGCTTCGCGCCTTTTTTCTGGACCCAGTTCCTCGGCGCGATGAACGACAACGTCTTCAAGATCGGCTTCACGTCGCTCGTCACGTATCAGGCGGCGCGCTTTTCCGGCGTCGATCCGAAAACGGCGGCGTTTCTGATTTCGGCGATCTTCATCTTGCCGTTCGTGCTGCTGTCCGCCACCTCCGGCCAGATCGCCGACAAGTACGACAAGGCGATGCTCACGCGCTTCGTCAAGAGCTTCGAGATCGTCGTGATGCTGATCGGCGGCGCGGGTTTTCTGCTGCATAACGCACCGTTGCTGTATGCATGCACGTTTCTGATGGGCGTCCATTCGACCGTGTTCGGACCGGTCAAATACTCGTACCTGCCGCAGCATCTGTCGAAGGCGGAACTGGTGGGCGGCAACGGCATGGTCGAGATGGGCACGTTCGTCGCGATCTTGATCGGCACGATCGTCGGCGGCGCCGGCGCGGGGTTCGTCGAACATGGCGCGATCGTGCTGGCTTGCGCCTGTGTCGCGGTTGCGCTGGCGGGGCGCTTCGTGTCGAGCTTCGTGCCGGTCACGGCGGCGCCGCAGCCGGACCTGCGCATCAACTGGAATCCGGTTAGCGAGACGTGGCGCAACCTGAAGCTGGCGCGCGAAAACCGCACCGTGTTTCTGAGCCTGCTCGGCATATCGTGGCTGTGGTTCGTCGGCGCGACTTTTCTGTCGTCGTTTTTCAGCTTTGCGAAAAACGTGCTGTCCGCCGACCCGGACGTGGTGACGGTGCTGCTCGGCACGTTCTCGATCGGCATCGGCATCGGTTCGCTGTTGTGCGAAAAGCTCTCGAAGCGGCGCATCGAAATCGGCCTGGTGCCGCTCGGCTCGATCGGCATGAGCGTGTTCGCAATCGACCTGTTTTTCGCGAGCCGCGCGCTGCCGCCCGCGGGACATCTGCTCGCCGTCGGCGAATTTCTCGTGCGGCCCGCCCATTGGCGCGTGCTGGCCGACCTGTTCCTGCTCGCCATGTTCGGCGGGTTCTACAGCGTGCCGCTCTACGCGCTGATCCAGAGCCGCAGCCAGCCGAGTCACCGCGCGCGCATCATCGCCGCGAACAATATTCTGAATTCGTTGTTCATGATCGTCTCGGCGCTGATGGCGATGGCGTTGACCGCGGCGGGCTTCGGCATTCCGGCGATTTTTCTGGTTACGGCGTTGCTGAACATCGTCGTCGCGACCTACATCTATTCGCTGGTGCCCGAGTTTCTGCTGCGCTTCATCGCATGGGTGCTCGTGCATACGTTTTACCGGATGCGTCTCGTGCATGCCGAGCGCATTCCCGAGGAAGGCGCCGCGGTGCTGGTGTGCAACCACGTGAGCTTTGTCGACGCGATCGTGATCATGGCGGAGAGCCCGCGGCCGATCCGTTTCGTGATGGACCATCAGATCTTCAGGTCGCCGTTCGCCGGCTGGGTGTTCCGTCATGCGAAGGCGATTCCTATCGCGCCGGCGCATCAGGACGCCCAGCTGCTCACGCAAGCTTATGAGCGATGCGCGCAGGCGCTCGCCGAGGGCGAACTGGTCTGTATTTTCCCGGAAGGCAAGCTCACGAGAACCGGTGAAATGAATCCGTTTCGCCACGGCGTGACCGAAATCATCCGGCGCACGCCCGCGCCGGTGATACCGATGGCGCTGCGCGGCCTGTGGGGCAGCGTGTTTTCGCGCGCCGACGATGCGCGCTGGCCGCGGCCGATACAGAAGGGCGTGATGAGCCGGCTGACCCTGGCGGTGGGCGAGCCGATCGATCCGGCGCTCGCGACGCCGGAGATGCTGCAGCGGATCGTCACCGAATTGCGTGGGGCGCGCAAGTAAGGCCGCGCCGGCGTCGCGGCGGCTCGCGGCTTGTCCTCAAGTCATAAGCACGCGGGCGGCCCGCCCTCGCGCCATGCGGGCTGGCATAATAACGCTTCCCCCGCATTTCTTTTGGACGACGCCCATGTCCGGCAACACGCTCGGTACGCTTTTCACTGTCACGACCTTCGGCGAATCGCACGGTCCCGCTATCGGCTGCGTGATCGACGGCTGCCCGCCGGGCATGGCGCTCAACGAAGCCGACATCCAGCTCGAACTCGACCGCCGCAAACCCGGCACGTCGCGCCACGTCACGCAGCGTCAGGAAGAAGACAAGGTCGAGATCCTGTCCGGCGTGTTCGAAGGTGAGACCACCGGCGCACCGATCGCGCTGCTGATCCGCAACACGGACCAGCGCAGCAAGGACTACGGCAACATCGCCGAGACGTTCCGCCCAGGTCATGCGGACTACACCTACTGGCAGAAATACGGCATTCGCGACTATCGCGGCGGCGGCCGTTCGTCGGCGCGTCTGACGGCGCCCACGGTGGCGGCGGGCGCGGTCGCGAAGAAGTGGCTGCGCGAGAAGTTCGGCGTCGAGATTCGCGGCTACATGGCCGCGCTCGGCGAGATCGACGTGCCTTTCGTCGACTGGGCGCAAGTGCGTGAAAATCCGTTCTTCGCGCCGAACGCCGAGATCGTGCCGCAATTGGAAGCGTACATGGACGCGCTGCGCAAGGAGGGCGACTCCATCGGCGCGCGCATCAACGTGGTGGCTTCCGGCGTGCCGGTCGGCCTTGGCGAGCCGCTGTTCGACCGTCTCGACGCGGACATCGCGCACGCGATGATGGGCATCAACGCCGTCAAGGGCGTCGAGATCGGCGCGGGCTTCGCCAGCGTCGCGCAACGCGGTTCGGTGCATGGCGACGAACTGACGCCGGAGGGCTTCGTCGGCAATCACGCGGGCGGCGTGCTCGGCGGCATTTCCACCGGGCAGGACATCACGGTGTCGATCGCGATCAAGCCCACGTCGAGCATTCGCACGCCGCGCCGTTCGATCGACAAGGCGGGGCAGCCGGCCATCGTCGAAACGTTCGGGCGGCATGATCCGTGTGTCGGCATTCGCGCCACGCCGATCGCTGAATCGATGCTCGCGCTCGTGCTGATCGACCACGCGCTGCGCCACCGCGCGCAGTGCGGCGATGTCGCGGTCAGCACGCCGAAGATCGCGGCGAGTGCGCCGTAACGGGCGTTTCCCGCGCGGCTTCGTCTTCATGCCACGCGGCGTGGCGCCTTCCCGATGAACGACCTGAATACCCTGCCCCCCAGTAGCCCACTGGCGGACTTGCGCGCGCGGGCCGCCGCGCCCAATGCGGGCGCCGCCGAGTGGCTCGCGTTGGGCCAGATGCTGCTGCAGCACGCAGGCAGTGACAAAGCGGGCCACCGCGAGGCGCTTGCCGCGCTGGTGCGCGCCTATCGACTCGATCCTTCCCACGAAGCCACGCTCCTTCACACGATTGCGCAGACGGCGTTCGTCATGCGCGATTGGGCGCTGGTCGAGTCCGCCACCGGACTGCTGCTCTCGCAAAACGTCGAAAACGCCGACGCGCTGATCTGGCGCGCCGCGGCCATCCAGCAGCGCGACGACTTCGCCACGGCCGAGCGGCTGCTGCGCGAAGCGGTGCGCGTCGTGCCCGGCAACCCGGTGGCGCTACACAAGCTCGCGCTGTGCGTGAAGGAGCAGGCGCGTTTTGCCGAAGCCGAGGCGTTGCTCAGGCACGTGCTGGTGCTCGCGCCGAACAACGCGCATGCGCTGTTCGACCTCTCGGAACTCGAACTTCGTTCCGGGCGTTTCGCCGAGGGCTGGGCGCATTACGAAGCACGCGTCGCGTTCGCCGACGATCTCAACAACGCGCAGCATGCGCTCGCGGCAATCAGCGCGCATTGGCGGGGCGAATCGCTGGCCGGCAAGACGCTGGTTGTCTATGGCGAACAAGGCAATGGCGACTGCCTTTGGGCGGTGCGCTTTCTGCCGCTGTTGGCGCAGCGGGCGAGACGCGAAGGCGGCCGGGTCATCTTCGGTCACGACGGGCCGTTGCGGCATTTGTTCGAGCGGATATTGCCCGCCGATTTACCGCTCGAAACGAGCCTCGAAACACGGCCCGATTTCCACTGCGGGCTGATGAGCCTGCCGCTGCGGCTCGGCGTTTTCGAGGCTGCCGGATGGGGCGCGCCGTACCTGAGCGCCGAGCCGTCGCTCGTTCAGGCATGGCGCAAGCGGATCGACGCCCATGTCGACGCGCGCGTCGCCGGTAACAAGCGCAATCGCACGGTCGGGCTGGTGTGGAACGGCAATCCCGAGCATATCCGCGACATGCGGCGCTCAGTGCCCGCCGGGCAATTCGAAGCGCTATTGAATGTGCCGGGCGTGAGCTATTTCGCGTTGTCGCCGGGACGCGGCGAGACGGTCGCGCAGTGGCGAGCCAAGGGGCTGGAAGTCGTCGACCTGACGCATCATTTTCGATCCGGATTCGACGATGTAGCGGCGTTGCTGGCGAATCTGGATCTGGTGGTCACGATCGACAGCGGGCCCGCGCATCTGGCCGGTGCGCTCGGCGTGCCGACCTGCCTGATGATCGACCACGTATCCGCATGGTTCTGGGGCGATGCCTCGCCGGTCACGGCCTGGTACGATTCGGTGGCGTTGTTTCGACAGCCGCGGGTCGGTGACTGGGCGCCGGTGATCGCGCAAGTCAGGGAGCGGATTGATGGGTTGGGGCGCGGCTGACGGCCAAGCCGCGCCTCGCGTGACTTCTTCTCTTCAATATCTCGCGCTCGGTTTTTAGCGCGATCGCCTGTGCCTCGCGCGCACGGCTACTTCCGCGGTCAGCCATGCTCCGCGCGCCATCCATTCGGCGTTCCGCTGCCTCGGGTTGCGGGGCTTTGCGACCTTCGCAAACAAATCGCCCCGCGCAACAACCAGTTGGCTGTCTCCGCCTGGAATACATCCGGGCCGCCGAGCTACCACGCGCTGCAGGGCCGAAACGCCAAGCCTCATTCCACCCAAACCCGATAAACATATCGCCGATCAATATTTAACAAGCGCATTCAGCGCTGCTACCTTAACTCCCCTGAGCAAACAGCAAATGCGTCGAACAAGAACCGCCGCCGCCCAGCCGAGCCTATCCATGCCGGGCGCACACCCATCCATTCCGGGAGACCCCCATCGTGTCCATCGAATTCATCGGCATGATCCAGGCCCGCAAGGTGTCTGAAACGCACGCGCCGCAAGGTCCGGCGATCGACATCGAGTACGTCGGGCAATTCGCCCGTGCTCACGAAGCCGCGGGTTTCAACCGTATCCTGGTGCCGCATCATTCGACGAGCCCCGACGCGCTCCTGACCGTCGCGCACGCGGCCAGCGTCACGAGCAAGGTGCATTTCATGCTCGCGCATCGCCCCGGCTTCGTCGCGCCGACGCTCGCCGCGCGTCAGCTCGCAACGCTCGACCATTACTCGGGCGGCCGCCTCGCCGTGCACATCATCTCCGGTGGCGACGACGCCGAACAACGCCGCGACGGCGACTTCCTCTCGCACGACGAACGCTATGCCCGCACCGACGAATACCTGCACATCCTGCGCCGTGTCTGGACCGAAGCCGAACCCTTCGACCACGACGGCCAGTACTACCGCTTCGAACAGGCTTTCTCCGAAGTGAAGCCGGTGCAGCAGCCGCACATCCCCGTGTACTTCGGCGGCGCGTCGGCGCCCGCGCTGGAAATCGCCGGCCGTCACGCGGACGTCTACGCGCTGTGGGGCGAATCGAAAGCGCAAGTGCGGGAGCAAGTCGCCCGCGTGCGCGCCGAAGCCGCCAAACACGGCCGCAGCGTGCGCTTCTCCGTGTCGTTCCGGCCGATTCTCGCCGCCACCGAAGCCGCCGCGTGGGAGCGCGCGGACCATATTCTCGAAGAGACCCGACGGCTGCGCGCGGCGCAAGGACTCGGGGTCGGCGGGCCGGCGCAGAGCGAGGGCGCGCGCCGGCTGCTCGCGGCATCCGGTGAATCGGACCGCGTCGACGAGCGCCTCTGGACCGGCATTGCGAAGGAAATCGGCGGCCGCTCGAATTCGACGGCGCTGGTCGGCACGCCGGACCAGGTCGCCGAGACGCTCGCCGAGTATTACGCGCTCGGCGTCTCGACCTTCCTCGTGCGCGGCTTCGATCCGCTCGAAGACGCGATCGACTACGGCCGCGAACTGATTCCGGCGACCCGCGAGCGGATCGCGCGCGTCGAGCGCGTGGCGGCGTGAACGGAGGCGCGATGACCGATCTCTCACTAGCCCCGCGACGCACCCGTGATTCGTCCACGCTCGAACGACACGCGCCGCGGCGCAAGTTCTGGTTCGACGACGTCCCGCCGCGCGAAAGCATCGCGGACGAACGCCGCTACCGGCAGGAACGGCTTGCGGTCGCGTTTCGTCTGTTCGCGCGCCACGGCTTCGATCAGGGGCTCGCCGGGCATATCACCGCGCGCGATCCCGAGTGGCCCGATCACTTCTGGGTCAATCCGTTCGGCAAGCATTTCAGCCGCATTCGCGTGTCCGATCTGCTGCTGGTGAATGCGCAAGGGGACATCGTGGTCGGCGAGGGTCCGGTGAATCAGGCGGCCTTCGCGATTCACGCGGCGATTCACGAAGCGCGTCCCGACGTGATCGCGGCGGCGCACACGCATTCGCTGTACGGCAAGGCGTGGTCGACGCTCGGCCGCACGCTCGATCCGCTCACCCAGGACTCGTGCGCGTTCTATCAGGACCACGCGTTGTTCGACGACTTCCGCGGCGTCGTGCTCGATACCGACGAAGGCGCGCGCATCGCGGCGGCGCTCGGCCAACGCCGCGCGGTGATCCTGAAGAATCACGGCATTCTCACGGCGGGCCCGAGCGTCGAGGCCGCGGCCTGGTGGTACATCGCGCTCGACAATGCCTGCCACGCGCAACTGCTTGCCGAAGCCGCCGGCACGCCGCAGCCGATTGCGCACGACGTCGCCACGCTCACGCACGAGCAGGTAGGCCGCGCGGGCGGCGCGCTATTCGCATTCCAGAGCCTGCTGGAAGGGTTGGTCGAAGCCGAGCCCGACGTCCTCACCTGAACCTTCCCCCACGATGACCCAATCTACCGATTCGCCGGCGTCGCTCCGGCGCCGCCGGCTCGTGGCCGCGTTGCCGGCCGCCCCGTGGCTCACCGCCAGCACGGGCCTGATCTCCGACGCGGCCTCCGCCGCAAACGCCACCACAAACGCCACCACGAACGCCGAGCCAAACGGCAAAACCGATCCCCATCTCGACCTGAGCCAGGTCCGCTTGCGCGTCGCGACCTACAAAGGCGGCGACGCCACGCTGCTGAAAACCGCGGGCCTCGCCGACACGCCGTACACGATCGACTGGTCCGAGTTCCAGTCCGGCAACGCGATGATCGAGGCGATGAACGGCGGCTCGCTCGACATCGCCTCGGGCAGCGAGATTCCACCGATTTTCGCGCGGCTGCAAAACGCGCAGATCCGCGTGATCGCCGTCTACAAGGACGACGTCAACAACCAGGTCGTGCTGGTGCCGAAAGGCTCGGCGATCCGTTCGATCGCCGATCTCAAGGGCAAGCGCGTCGGCTATCTGCGCGCGACCACCACGCATTACTACCTGCTGCGCATGCTCGAGGAAGCGGGGCTGTCGTTCAACGATATTCAGGCCGCCTCGCTCGCGCCGCGCGACGGCTTCGCGGCCTTCAACGCCGGTTCGCTCGACGCCTGGGCGATCTACGGCTACAACGTGCCGCTCGCGATCTCGCAAGCGGGCGCGCGCGTGCTGAAAAACGCCAACGGCTACCTGTCCGGCAACTACCTGTATTACGGGCATCCGGCGGCGCTTGCCGATCCGCTGCGGCGGGCGGCGTGCGCGGATCTGCTGGTGCGGCTGCAGCGTGCGTGCCAGTGGTTCGCCCAGCATCAGGACGCGTATGCCAAAGTCCTGTCCGCCGAGTTGCGCGTGCCGGAACCGGCGATCCTCTCGTTGTACCGCAACCAGAGCCAGGCGCGCCGCGTCACCGGTGTCACGGCGGCGGACATCGCGAGCGAACAGCAGGTGGCCGACACGTTCGCGCGCGCCGCCGTGATCGAGCGGCATGTCGATGTTGCACCGATGTGGACCGACACTTTCAATGCGGCGCTCGCTCGCGGTGCGTGAATAGTTCGCCGCGCCTTATCTTCTGACCTATTCTTTCTAACCACCGATGACCCGAATTTCGAGGCCCGACCGCTTGCGCGCGTTCGTCGGCCGGATTGCGTCGCTCGTCGACGAAGCGGCGCCCGAAGCGCATGTGCTCGAAGCCGGCGGCGCCGCGCTGCGCGAACTGATCGCACACGACGACTGGCTGCCCGACGCGTTCGTGCAACCCGATCCCGAGCGCTATCGGCAATACCTGTTGCACGCGGACGCGCGGCAGCGTTTTTCGGTCGTCAGTTTCGTGTGGGGGCCGGGGCAGTCGACGCCGGTCCACGATCACACCGTATGGGGTTTGATCGGCGTGCTGCGTGGCGCGGAAATTGCGCAGGCATACCGCATCGCCGCGGACGGCGCGCTGGTGGAAACGGGGGCGGCGAAACGCCTCGCGGCCGGCACGGTGGACGCGGTGTCGCCGCGCATCGGCGATATCCATCGCGTGAGCAACGCTTTTGGTGACCGTACGTCGATCAGCATTCACGTGTACGGTGGAAACATTGGCGCGGTGACGCGCTCGGTGTATCCCGCCGGCGGTGGCCGCAAGGCGTTTGTCTCCGGCTACTCGAACGACGTGCTGCCGAATATCTGGAATGTTTCGAAGGAGTCCGTGATCCCATGAGTTTCGTTAAAGAGTTCCGTACCCGGTCATTCGAAGACGTGCGCCGCGCACTGTTCGAACGCGAGGAAATCGCGCTCGTCGACGTGCGTGAGGAAGATCCGCACGCACGCGGTCATCCGCTGTTTGCCGCCAATCTGCCGCTGTCGCGCCTCGAACTGGATGCGCCCGTGCGCTTGCCGCGCCTCGCCGTGCCGATCGTCGTACTGGACGACGGCGAGGGCCTCGCCGAGCGGGCCGCGCGCCGTCTGGATGAGTTGGGTTATACCGATGTCACGCTGCTCGAAGGCGGTTTGCGAGGCTGGCGCGCCGCCGGCGGCGAGTTGTTCAAGGACGTCAACGCGCCGAGCAAGGCCTTCGGCGAACTGGTGGAAAGCAAGCGTCATACGCCGTCGCTGACGGCGCCCGAGGTGCAGGCGCTGCTCGATCGCGAAGCCGACGTGGTGGTGCTGGACGCGCGCCGCTTCGACGAGTACCAGACCATGAACATTCCCGGCAGCATCAGCGTGCCGGGCGCCGAACTGGCGTTGCGCGCGCGGCAGCTCGCGCCGGACCCGGCCACGCGGATCATCGTCAATTGTGCGGGGCGGACGCGCAGCATCATCGGCGCGCAGACGCTGATCAACGCGGGCGTGCCGAATCCGGTCGCGGCGCTGCGCAACGGCACGATCGGCTGGACCCTTGCCGGTCAGCCGCTCGCGCATGGCAGCTTGCGCCGTTTCGATCCGGTGCTCGACGACACGCTTCGGCTGGCCGCCGCCGACGCCGCGCGCGAGGTGGCCGAGCGCGCGCGAGTGGGCCGCACGTCGCGTGACGAAGCGCGCCGCTGGGCCGACGAGGCGGTGCGCACCGTCTATCGCTTCGACGTGCGCACGCCGGAAGAGTACGAAGCGGGCCACGTGCCCGGCTTTCGCAGTGTGCCGGGCGGCCAGCTGGTGCAGGAAACCGACATGGTCGCGCCGGTGCGCGGCGCGCGCGTGATTCTCGCGGACAGCGACGGCGTGCGCGCGAACATGACCGCGTCGTGGCTCGCGCAGATGAACATCGAGGTCTACGTGGTGGACGGTTTGACCGCCGCGGACTTCAGCGAAAAAGGCGCGGCGCCGCCCGCGGCTCGCCATGCGCCCGCGCCGCCCGCCGTCGACGAAATCACGCCGGCCGAACTGGTCACGCTGCTGCAATCGCCCGGCACCGTCGTGCTGGATTTCACGACCAGCGCGAACTATGTGAAGCGGCACATTCCCGGCGCGTGGTTCGTGATTCGCAGCCAGCTCGAGACGGCCCTGCACGACAAGCTGCCCGACGCGCGACGTTATGTGGTGACCTGCGGCAGCAGCCTGCTCGCGCGTTTCGCGGCGCCCGAACTGGCGGCGTCGACCGGCAAACCGGTGCAGGTGCTGAGCGGCGGCACGAGCGCGTGGATCGAGGCGGGCTTGCCGGTCGAGAGCGGTGAGACGCGGCTGGCGTCGCCGCGTATCGACCGTTACCGGCGTCCTTACGAGGGAACCGATAACGCGCGCGAAGCGATGAACGCCTATCTGGAGTGGGAGTATGGCCTCGTCGAGCAACTCGGCCGCGACGGCACGCATGGTTTTCATGTGGTCTGATTTGGCGCGTGTTGGTGTTCGTTCGCGCATGCTCGCGCGAGCCGGGCGGGTGAAGCGAGCGATGCGGGGCAGGGCGCGGGAAAGCGGCGAAGCGGGCACGCACGGTGCGCGGTTCAAGCCGCGCGCCCGCGCTGCGCCGCGTGCGCGAAATCGCTTCACGTAGAGCCTCGCCGTTCGATAAAAATCCGCGTATTTGCTTAGAAGAATAAGGCGTTTGTCTTATGCGGACGCGTCCCTTATCGTCAATGACCCATCATCTCGATGCCATGACGTAAGCGCCGCTATGACGACTTCCCGTTCTTCGTTTTCGCTCTCATCCGTTGCGCGATTCCCGCAATCCCTGTTGGCCAAACCATTCGTCGTCGCGACGCTCGCGATCGGCGCGATGCTGTGCGCGGCGCCTTCCCATGCGGCTGATCTGCCGGTGCTCAAAGTGGGCGACCAGTCGTTGCAAACGCGCGGCATTCTCGAAGCTTCCGGTCAACTGAAAGACCTGCCGTACAAGATCGAGTGGTTCAATTTCCCCGCCGCGCAGCCGCTCGGTGAAGCGTTGAACGCGGGCGCCGTCGATGTCGGCGGCCTCGGCGACGCGCCGCTCGTGTTCGCGCTCGCCGCCGGCGCGCGAGTGCGCGCGGTCGCGGCCACCCGTTCGACGCCGCTCGATCTGGCGATCGTGGTCCGCGAACATTCGCCGTTGACCGACGCCGCGAGCCTCAAGGGCAAACGCATTGCGACGACGCGCGGCTCGATCGGCCACTATCTCGCGCTTGCCGCATTGAAAAGAGCCAACGTGCCGCTGACCGACGTCACCTTCGTCTTCCTCGCGCCCGCCGACGCCAAGGCGGCGCTCGCGTCCGGCAGCGTGGACGCGTGGTCCGTGTGGGACCCGTACACCGCGCTCGGCGAAGCGCGCGATCGCGACCGCATCATCGCCAACGGCGTCGGCCTGTCGGAAGGACTCAGCTATCAGGTGGCGACCGAGCGCGCGATTGCGGAGAAGCGCGCGCAACTCGCCGACTTCCTAAAGCGTGTGGCGATCGGCCAGCGCTGGGCGCTCTCGCATCCCGACGAAGTCGCGGCGATGCAATCGCGCGTCACGGGTTTGCCGACGGACGTATTGAAAACGGTCTATCGACGCGGCCAGGTGCATCCCGTGGCGATCGACGACAGCGTGGTCGCCGCGCAGCAGCGCACCGCCGATACCTACGAAGCCGCCAACGTGATCCGCGCGCATCTGGACGTGCGCGCGAGCTTCGATCGCAGCTTTCCCTTGCCGTGAAGGCCATGAAGGCCATGAAGGCCATGAAGGCCATGAAGGCCATGAAGGCCATGAAGGCCATGAAGGCCGTGAACTTTCCGATGCTTTTGCCGCCGCCGTCATCACCTTGTAGAGCCCACGCATGAATGCCCCGCTTGCCGATCCCGCAGTGACCCGCCGTCATCCGCCGCTTGACAGCGATGCCTTCGACGCATTGCTCGCGCAACTCGCGAGCGAGTTCGCCGCGAGCGCCGCGCACTACGATCGCACGGCCGAATTTCCGCATGCGAACCTCGCGCGCCTGCACGAATTCGATCTGCTCTCGCTGACGGTGCCCGTTGCGCTCGGCGGCGCGGGCGCGAGCTTGCCGCACGCGTTGAAGGTGGTGCGCGCGGTGGCGCGCGGCGAGCCGTCCACGGCGCTCGTGCTGGTGATGCAGTATCTGTTTCATCATCGCTTGCAGGGCAATCCGCATTGGCCGGTCGAACTGCGCGAACGCGTCGCGCGCGAAGCGGTGCGCGACGGCGCGCTGATCAACTCGCTGCGCGTCGAACCCGAACTCGGCACGCCGGCGCGCGGCGGCTTGCCGTCGACGATCGCGAGGCGCGGCGCTGACGGCTGGATCATCGACGGCAGCAAGCTGTATTCGACCGGCAGTCCCGGCCTCGCCTGGCTCGCGGTGTGGGCGCGCAGCGACGAGACGCCGCCGCGCGTCGGCGTCTGGCTCGTGCCGCGCGATGCGCCCGGCGTGCGCGTCGGCAGCGAATGGAACCATCTCGGCATGCGCGCGACCGGCAGTCACGAACTGGTGTTCGACAGCGTGTCCGTACCCGCCGCGCACGCAGTGGATGTCCATCCGCCAGGCGAGCCGGGCGCCGGGTTGGATGCGCTGGGTTTGGCGTGGATGAGCGTGCTGCTGCCGGCCGTTTATGACGGCGTCGCGCGGGCCGCGCGCGACTGGTTCGCGCGCTGGGCCGTCGAGCGCAAGCCTGGCAATCTCGGCGCGCCGCTCGCGAGCCTGCCCGCATTCGAGCAAACGCTCGGCCGCATCGACGCGCTGCTGTTCAACAACCGCGTCGTGCTCGACGCCGCCGCGCACGCGCGGCACATGACGCTCGACGAAGCGCCGCTGGTCAAATACACGGTGACGAATCAGTCGATCGAGGCTGTGCAACTGGCGGTGGAGGCGAGCGGCAATCCGGGCTTGAGCCGCGACAATCCGCTCGAACGCCATTACCGCGACGTGCTGTGCGCGCGGATTCACACGCCGCAAAACGATTCGGTGCTGCAAGGCGCGGGTCGCGCGGGCTTCGCCGCCTTCATGCGCGGATAAGGAACGCGCGCGTTGCCGCTCGCGGCGCGGCCGAGGTTGTCACGGAACGCAAATCCTCTGCCAATTCGGTGTAAACGCGCTCTCGTCTAAAGTGTCCAATCCGTTTAGATTAGCTGCACTTGGAAGGCTTTTCGAGGGACCAGGGCGGCCAAACCAGCAGCGGTCCGTTCATTCCGGCGATGGCGCAAGGTCAGAGGCCAAGGTCTCTCACCGCTTCGTCCGGAACCTGACCGCTGCGCGTCGTCCGCGGTGCTTCGTCTCAGGCGGCCACCTGGCCGCTGTCACTTCCGGTTGACCGTATCGACCGACCTGGCGACGCTTGCACAGCGTCGCCTTTTTGCTTTTCAGGCCACGCGCTTTTCATCCCGCCTTTCATCCTCTTTCATGTCGAGCCGGCTCGCGCGACTGCACGCGCTGGCTCGCGGCTCTCGCTCGCGGTTTTTTCCTTGCGCGGTTATCCTGTAGCAGACACTACACAACGAGATGCGGACGGGCGTGGCCCGACCCGCATCACTACAGGAAACTCGCTGTGAGCCTCAAACTGCTTATCGTCGCCATGCTGGCGGGATCCGTCGCGCTGAGCGGCTGCGACCAACAACAGAGCGACCGCGCCGTGCAAAAACTCAAGGACTTGTTCAACGCCGTCAAACCCGACGCGCTCCTCCTCAAGAACATGACGCCGGGCGTCACGACCGAGGCGCAGATTCGCGATCAAATGGGTAAACCGGAGACCGAGCGCACATACACCGACGGTTCAAAACGCTTCGAATATCCACGTGGCCCGCAAGGGCTGAACACCTACATGGTCGACATCGACCGCGACGGCAAATTGCAGGCGATCACGCAGGTGCTGACCGCCGCCAACTTCGCGAAGATCCGCATCGGCATGAGCGAGGACGAAGTGCGCCGCCTGCTCGGCAAGCCGGGCGAGGTCGCGGTGTTTCCGTTGAAGCCGGAAACCGTGTGGAGCTGGAAGTGGCGCGAGGGCGGCGTGACGGAAGAAGGCATTTTCAACGTGCACTTCGACCAGTATCAGAAGGTGTACACCACATCGCGTTCGGACGTGATGCGTGGTCGATAGACGAGAAAAGACGCAGGACAGAAGACGGGGGCAAGCATGATACGTCGACGTCGGTACAGCCGCATCGGGCTGGTATTGGGGGGCGGCGCCGCGCGCGGCTGGGCGCATATCGGCGCGATTCGCGCGCTGCACGATGCGGGCATCAAGCCCGACGTGGTGTGCGGCACGTCGATCGGCGCGCTGGTGGGCGCGGTCTACGCGAACGGCGACCTGGACTGGCTCGAGGAGTGGGTGTCGCGCCTCACGTGGCAGACGGTGGTGCGGCTGCTCGATCTGCGCCTGTCGGGCGGCTTGCTCGGCGGGCGCAAGGTGATTCAACTATTCGCCGACAAATTCGCCGGCCGCTCGATCGCGCAGTTGAACATGCCGTTCGCGGCGGTCGCCACCGAACTCGATTCGGGCCGCGAAAGCTGGTTGCAGGACGGCAGCGTGGTGGACGCGGTGCGCGCGTCGATTGCGATTCCGGGCATCTTCACGCCGGTGTGGCACAACGGCGTCTGGCTCGTGGATGGCGGCCTGAGCAATCCGGTGCCGGTTTCGGTGGCGCGCGGCATGCGGGCGGACTGCGTGATCGCCATCGATCTGAACAACGACATTCTGAACGGCCGGGACTTCGGCGGCGCGGTGGTCGACACGCCCGCCATCGATCCGAATGCGCCGCCGCCGGTCGCATTGCGCCGCAACGGCAAGCCGTGGCCGCGCTGGCTCGCGCCGGCCGACGCGCGCTTCACCACCGACGTACGCGTGCCGCCCGCGCCGAGCGCGCGCGTGCCGTCCATGCTGAGTTCGATCGCGCAGAGCATCGACATCATGCAGGTGCGGATCACGCGCAGCCGCCTGGCGGGCGAACCGGCCGACATTCTGATTCAGCCGCGGCTGGGCGGCATGGGGATTTTCGACTTTCACCGCGCGGCGCCGGCGATCGAAGAGGGACGCGCGGCCGTGGAGCATATGCTGCCGGCGATCCGGTCGCGGCTGGGGCTCGAGTAGGTTTTTTTTCGGACCGCCCGGGGTCGCGAGCGTTGTGTCGTGTCGGCCGTTCGCAGGGAAGTCGACCTCAAGAAGCCGTTCATCGATGAGTCACGAAAGGGCTTCGCGACTCATCTACGAACCATACGGGTATTTTTCGGCCAGTCTCCGCGCTGTATCCAACCGTTCCCATCTATCGAAAAAGCGACCCGAAACTTGCTAAATCGCCTCGGCGCGCGCGAGGCGCGTGGGGGCCCGCCGATCCCCGCGGCCCGCAGCACCAAGCGCTGCAAGCCTCCCGCGTCCTCAACGCCCGCCTTGATGCGCCGCAACAAACCGCGCGCCCGCCTTTGAGCATTTAATTTTCGCTTGCGAGACTCCGCGGCATGCTACGACGAGCGGCCAAGGCAAGCCGGCGTCGTCCATGACATCCCAACGAACCTGGATGGAGACACGCGTGTTCCTTTACGGCTTTGGCCCGGTGCTGCTCGCCGGCACGATCCAGACGATCGAGCTGTCCGTCCTCTCGCTGGCGGCCGCCGTGCTGCTCGGCCTCGCGGGCGCGGCGGCGAAACTCTCGTTCAACCGCCCGCTGCGGGCGCTCGCCACCGGCTATACGACGCTGATCCGCTCGGTGCCCGACCTCGTGCTGATGCTGCTGCTGTTCTATAGCATCCAGATCGCGGTCAACAATCTCACCGACGCGCTCGAACTGCCGCAGTTCGACATCGATCCGTTCGTGGCCGGCGTGCTGACGCTCGGTTTCATCTACGGCGCGTATTTCACCGAGACCTTTCGCGGCGCGTTTCTCGCGGTGCCGCGCGGCCAACTGGAGGCGGGCAGCGCCTATGGCATGAGCGGCGCGCGCGTGTTCACGCGCATCCTGTTTCCGCAGATGATGCGTTTCGCGCTGCCCGGCATCGGCAACAACTGGCAGGTGCTGGTGAAGGCCACGGCGCTCGTGTCGATCATCGGTCTCGCGGACGTGGTCAAGGCCGCGCAGGACGCCGGCAAAAGCACGTTCAACATGTTCTTCTTCATCCTGGTCGCCGCGCTGATCTATCTGGCGATCACCACGGTATCGAATCTCGCGCTGATCTGGCTGGAAAAGCGCTATTCGATCGGCGTGCGGCACGCGGAGCTCTGAGCCACCATGATCGATATCCTCAATCAATTCTGGCGCGCGTTCCTGTACTGGGACGGTCAGCGCATCTCGGGCCTCGCGGTCACGCTGTGGCTGCTGGTGGCGTCCGTCGGTATCGGCTTCGTGTTGGCGATACCGTTGGCGGTGGCGCGGGTGTCGAAAAAGCGCTGGCTGTCCACGCCCGTGCGCCTCTACACCTATGTGTTTCGCGGCACGCCGCTGTACGTGCAATTGCTGCTGATCTACACCGGCATGTACAGCCTCGAATTCGTGCGCTCGCATCAACTGCTCGACGCGTTTTTCCGCAGCGGTTTTCACTGCGCGATTCTCGCCTTCGCGCTGAACACCTGCGCGTACACCACCGAGATTTTCGCCGGCGCGATCCGTTCGACCTCGCATGGCGAGGTGGAAGCGGCGCGCGCCTACGGCATGAGCGGGTTCACGATGTACCGCCGCATTGTGATACCGTCCGCGCTGCGCCGGGCACTGCCGTTGTACAGTAACGAAGTGATCCTGATGCTGCACGCCACCACGGTCGCGTTCACGGCCACGGTGCCGGACATCCTGAAGGTGGCGCGCGACGCGAATTCCGCCACCTATCAGTCGTTCGACGCGTTCGGCCTCGCGGCGCTGATCTACCTCGTGGTGTCGTTCGCGCTGGTGGCGCTGTTCCGCCGCGCCGAGCGTCACTGGCTGGGTTACCTGGCGGTGCGCACGCATTGAGCGAACCGGGTACGCATGAGCGGCGCGACGCATGCGCGCCGTCACCAAGATTGATCCGTATTTTCCAAGGGAGAGCATCTTGCTCCACACGACTCAAACCGAAGCTTGCAAGCTCGCCGTTCAGGACATTCACAAGCGCTACGGCGACAACGAAGTGCTCAAGGGCGTCTCGCTGAACGCGAACAAGGGCGACGTGATCAGCATCATCGGCGCGAGCGGATCGGGCAAGAGCACCTTCCTGCGCTGCATCAATTTTCTCGAGCGGCCGAACGCCGGGCAGATCGTCGTCGACGGCGAAACGGTCAAGACCAAGGCCGACCGCCACGGCAATCTCGAAGTGGCCGATCACAAGCAACTGCAACGCATCCGCACCAAGCTCGCAATGGTGTTCCAGCACTTCAACCTGTGGGCGCACATGAACGTGATCGAGAACATCGTCGAGGCGCCGATTCATGTGCTCGGTTTGCCGCGTCGCGAGGCCGAAGATCGCGCGCGCGAATATCTCGAGAAGGTCGGTCTCGCGCCGCGTCTGGAAAAGCAGTATCCGTCGCATCTGTCGGGCGGTCAGCAGCAGCGCGTGGCGATTGCGCGCGCGCTCGCCATGAACCCCGACGTGATGCTGTTCGACGAGCCCACCTCCGCGCTCGACCCCGAACTGGTCGGCGAAGTGCTGAAGGTCATGCAGAAGCTCGCGGAAGAAGGCCGCACCATGATCGTCGTCACGCATGAAATGGGCTTCGCGCGCAACGTGTCGAATCATGTGATGTTCCTGCATCAAGGCCGCACCGAGGAAGAGGGCCTGCCCGCCGAGGTGCTCACCACGCCGCGCAGCGAACGGCTCAAGCAGTTCCTCTCCGGCAGCCTGAAGTAACGCGCGGCTCGCGCTGCGCGTTTCATCGAGCGATGGCCCGTCCCTCCAATCCGGCTCGCACCACGCAGGTTGCAATCGTCGCGTTGCCGCCCGTATCGATGTCGGGCGTCGGGCCGATTGTCGACGCGCTCAATCTCGCCAATGAAATCGACGGCCGCGCGCTGTACCGCGTCCAGGTGTGTTCGTGGGACGGCCGCGCGGTGCCGCTGTCGGGCGGCGCGCACTGGCCGGCCGATGCGGCGTTCGGCGATGCGATTGCGTGCGACTGGCTGATCGTCGTCAGCGAACGGTTTCAGCAATTCGCCGACTACCGGCTGTTTCTGGCGAGCCTGTCGCGCGTCGGGCAGCGCACGCCGCTCGTGAGCGGCATTCATCACGGCGTCTGGTGGCTCGCGATGGCGGGGCAGTTGTCCGGCTATCGCGTGAGCGTCAACTGGGAAACCTATCAGCAGTTCTCCGAGCAGTTCGAACGCTCGATCGTCACGCAACAGATTTTCGAAATCGACCGCGATCGCGCCACCTGCGCGGGCGGCCAGGCCACGGTCGATTTCATGCTGGCGATGATCGGCCGCGATCATGGGCCCGAGCTGGCCGACCGGATCGCGGACACGCTCGGCGTCGGCGTATTGCGCGCGGGCGAGGAGCGCCAGCGCATTCCGTTCGTGACGGCGCCGGGCGAGCGCCATCCGCGTTTGAACGACGCGTTGCTGCTGATGGAAGCGAATATCGAAGACCCGCTCACCACCGACGAAATCGCGGGACTCGTCGGCGTGTCGCGGCGGCAACTGGAGCGCCTGTTTCGCCAGTATCTCGGCTCGATGCCGTCCAAATACTACCTGGGGCTGCGGCTTTCGAAAGCGCGCACGCAATTGCAGCGCACCAGCAAATCGGTCGTGCAGATCAGCCTCGCGTGCGGGTTTTCATCGGCGGCGCACTTTTCGAATGCGTACCGCGAACGTTTTGGTGTCACACCGCGCGAGGATCGTCGCAACTGGATCGACAAACAGACCGGCGCGACCGGCGTGGCGGCCAGCGAGCCGCGCGCGGGCGCGCTGATCGAGCGGCCGGAATAAGCCGCGATGGGGTTGCAGTAAGCCGCAATGAGCCGCAATGAGCCGCAACGAGCCGCAACGAGCCGCAATAAGTCGGCGCAAGACGCGATCGAGCGTGACGCATCGCGTGCGGCGCGTGGAAGCTCATAGAAAGCGTCGCGTATGCGCAAGACGTATCGCCTGCGGTTTCCTACACTAACGGTATTACCTCTCACCTGTAACGAGGATTTGCCATGAACGACCTGACTGTGACACGACAGACCTTCGACGAAGTCATGGTGCCGGTGTTTGCGCCCGCGCCCTTCGTGCCGGATCGCGGTCTCGGCTCGCGCGTCTGGGATACGCAAGGCCGCGACTATATCGACTTCGCCGGCGGCATCGCCGTCACCGCGCTCGGTCATGCGCATCCCGAATTGCTGAAAGTGCTGCACGAGCAGGGCGGCAAGCTGTGGCACATCGGCAATGGCTACACCAACGAGCCGGTGCTGCGCCTTGCCAGGCGTCTGGAAGATCTGACGTTCGCCGACCGCGCGTTCTTCGCCAACTCGGGCGCCGAAGCGAACGAAGCCGCGCTGAAGCTGGCGCGCCGCGTCGCGTTCGAGCGCCACGGCGCGGATAAATTCGAAATCGTCTCGTTTACGCAGTCTTTTCATGGCCGCACGTTCTTCACCGTGAGCGTCGGCGGTCAGCCGAAGTATTCGGAAGGCTTCGGCCCGGTGCCCGAGGGCATCATCCATTTGCCGTACAACGATATCGAAGCCGCGAGGAAAGCGATCGGCGCGAAAACCTGCGCAGTGATCGTCGAGCCGATCCAGGGCGAGGGCGGCGTGATCCCGGCCGATCCGGCGTTCCTGAAGGCGCTGCGCGAGGCCTGCGATCAGCACGGCGCACTGCTGATTTTTGACGAGGTACAAACGGGTGTGGGCCGCAGCGGCTATTTCTACGCGTACCAGGAAACCGGCGTCACGCCCGACATCCTCACCACCGCGAAGGCGCTCGGCAACGGTTTCCCGATCGGCGCGATGCTGACCACCAACGAACTGGCCGCGCATTTCAAGGTCGGCGTGCACGGCACGACGTATGGCGGCAATCCGCTGGCTTCGGCGATCGCCGAGAAGGTGGTCGAACTGGTCAGCGATCCCAGGCTGCTCGAAGGCGTGCATGCGCGCAGCGATGCACTGAAGGCTCACCTCGCGAAACTCAACGAGCGCTTCGGTTTGTTCAAGGAGGTGCGCGGCAAGGGTCTTCTGATCGGCGCGGAATTGACCGATGCGTTCAGGGGCCGCGCGAAAGACTTCGTCACCGCGGCGGGCCAGCACGGCGTGATCATGCTGATGGCGGGGCCGGACGTGCTGCGCTTCGTGCCGTCGCTGATCATGCCGCTCGACGACATGAACGAAGGCTTCGCGCGTCTCGCGAAGGCCATCGAGCAAATCGTCGGCGTGAAGGCCGAAGCGCCGTTGAAATAACCCACGCCATCATGCGTCACATTCAACAGGAACGATGATGCTCTTCGTACGCCCCGGCCGCCTCGCCGATCTCGATGCGCTCGAACACATGGCGCGCACCGCGCAACCGGTGCTGCATTCGCTGCCGCACGACCGGGCTGCGCTCGAAGCGCGCGTCGCATTGTCGGAAGACTCGTTTCGCGCGGAGGTCGATTTTCCGGGCGAGGAGTTCTACCTGTTCGTGCTCGAAGACTCGGCAAGCGGCAAGCTGATGGGCACGGCGAGCATCGTCGCCGCGGCCGGTTACTCGGACCCGTTCTACGCGTTTCGCAACGACGCGCTGATTCATGCGTCGCGCGAATTGCACGTGAACCGCAAGATTCACGCGCTCACCATGTCGCATGAACTGACCGGCAAGAGCCGGCTCGCGGGCTACTACATCGACCCGTCGCTGCGCGGCGACGCGGCCGCGCATCTGATGTCGCGGGCGCGCATGATGTACATCGCCGCCAATCGCAAGCGCTTCACGTCCGAGGTGTTCTCGCTCCTGCTCGGCGTCACCGACGACGCGGGCGTTTCGCCGTTCTGGGAAGCCGTGGGCCGCAAGTTTTTCGGCCGCGACTTCGCCGACATCGAAATCGAATCGGGCGGCCGCAGCCGCACGTTCATCGCCGAAGTGATGCCGACCTATCCGATCTATGTGCCGCTGTTGCCGGAAGCGGCGCAACGCGTGCTCGGCGAACCGGACTCGAAGGCGTTGCTCGCCTACGAGATCCACCTGGAAGAAGGTTTCGAAACGGACCGCTACGTCGATATTTTCGATGCGGGCCCGGTGCTGACCGCGCAAGTGGATCGCAGTGCGTGCGTGGCGCGCAATGAAACGCGCGTGGTCCATGAAGCCGCGGCCGCTCCCGACGGCGCGACGTATCTGATCGCGCACAACGGCGCGGACGGGGAATTTCGCTGCGTACTCGGCGACCTCGCCGCGGACAAGCAAGCCGGCGCGTCGTTGTCTCACGCGGCGCGCGCGGCGCTCGGCGTCGAAGAGGGCGATACCGTGCGCTGTGTGCCGCTGCACCAGCCGCATCAGCAAGAATCGGGAGACGCACGATGATCGTCGTTCGCGTTGTGCAACGAGGCGATGTGGACGCGCTCATGCGTCTCGCGCAGGAAACCGGCCCGGGCCTCACCACGTTCAAGCCGGATCGCGAGGCGCTTGTCGCGCGCATCGAACGCGCGCGCCGCACGATGGAAGACAAAGCCGCGCCGCACGAGGCGGGCTACTTCTTCGTGATGGAAGACACCGATACGGGCGACGTGGCCGGCGTCTGCGGAATCGAAACGGCGGTGGGTCTGCAGCAGCCGTTCTACAACTATCGCGTGAGTACCGTGGTGCACGCGAGCCAGGACCTCGGCATCTGGACGCGCATGCGCGCGCTCAACATCTCGCACGACCTCACGGGTTACGCCGAAGTGTGCTCGCTGTTCCTGAGCCCGCGTTATCGCACGAGCGGCGTCGGCGGCTTGCTGTCGCGCTCGCGCTTCATGTTTCTCGCGCAGTTTCGCGAACGCTTTCCGCAGCGTCTATGCGCGGAGTTGCGCGGCCATTTCGACGAGCAGGGCACGTCGCCGTTCTGGCGCGCGGTCGGCTCGCATTTCTACCAGATCGATTTCAACGCGGCGGACTACCTGAGTTCGCACGGCCGCAAGGCGTTTCTCGCGGAACTGATGCCGCGCTATCCGGTGTACGTGGAACTGCTGCCGGAGGAAGCGCAGCAATGCGTCGGCCTCACGCACAGCGACACGATTCCGGCGCGCCGCATGCTCGAATCGGAAGGGCTGCGCTACGAAAACCACGTCGATATCTTCGACGCGGGCCCGGTGCTCGAATGCCACATCTCCGACTTGCGCACCGTGCGCGAGAGCGTGGTGGTGCCGGTCGAGATCGCCGACGTGCCGGCGGGCGCGCCGCAGGATGCGCCGCGTTCGCTGGTATCGAATACGTCGCTGGGCGATTTTCGCGTGGGCGCGGCGGCGGGCGTGCCGCAAGACGGCGTGTTCCGTCTGTGCGCCGCCGAGGCCGCGGCGCTCGACGTCAAGGCAGGCGACCCGGTGCGGGTACTGCCGTTGAAACATAAACAGGGATGATCATGAGCGAGCTTTTCATCGACGGCGAATGGGCCGCCGGCACGGGACCCGCATTCGCGTCGCGCAACCCCGGTACGGGCGCGACGGTGTGGGAAGGCAACAGCGCGTCGGCGGACGACGTCGATCGCGCGGTACGCAGCGCGCGCCGCGCGTTTGCGGCGTGGTCCGCATTCAGCCTCGACGAGCGTTGCGGCGTGGTGCGCCGCTTCGCCGCGCTCGTGACCGAGCGCAAGGAGGCGCTGGCCGAGGCGATCGGCCGCGAGACCGGCAAGCCGCTGTGGGAAGCGCGCACCGAAGCCGCTTCGATGGCGGCGAAAGTCGAGATTTCGATTCAGGCCTATAACGAACGCACCGGCGAAAAGCGTTCGGCGATGGCGGACGGCACCGCGGTATTGCGGCATCGTCCGCATGGCGTGGTGGCGGTGTTCGGGCCGTATAACTTTCCGGGCCACCTGCCGAACGGGCACATCGTGCCGGCGCTGATCGCGGGCAACGCGGTCGTGTTCAAGCCGTCGGAACTCGCGCCGGGCGTGGCCGCCGTCACCGTGCAGATCTGGCGCGACGCGGGCTTACCCGCGGGCGTGCTGAATCTGGTGCAAGGCGAGAAAGAGACCGGCATTGCGCTCGCGAACCATCGGCAGATCGACGGTTTGTTCTTCACCGGCAGCTCGGACACCGGCACCTTGCTGCACAAGCAGTTCGGCGGGCGGCCCGAGATCGTGCTGGCGCTGGAGATGGGCGGCAACAATCCGCTCGTGATCGGGCCGGTTGCCGATCTCGACGCCGCCGTGCATCACACGATCCAGTCGGCGTTTCTGTCGGCGGGGCAGCGTTGCACGTGCGCGCGCCGCATCTTCATGCCGAACGACGCGTTCGGCGACCGCTTCATGGCGCGCTTTACCGAGGTCACGTCGCGCATCAGCGTCGGTGAATACGACGCCGACCCGCAGCCGTTCATGGGCGCGGTGATTTCGGCGCGCGCGGCTGCGCGGCTCGTCGCCGCGCAAGAGCGTTTGCTGGCCGACGGCGCGCAAGCGTGGCTGAAGATGGAGCAGCGCGATCCGCAGCTCGGCTTCGTCACGCCCGCGATTCTCGACGTAACGGCCGTGAAGAATCTGCCCGACGAGGAACATTTCGGCCCGCTCGCGCAAGTCATCCGTTACGGCAACTTCGACGAGGCGCTCGACAAGGCCAACGACACCGAATTCGGTCTCTCGGCGGGCCTGCTCGCCGACGACGAAGCGCTGTGGACGCATTTCCAGCGCACCATCCGCGCGGGCATCGTCAACTGGAACCGGCCGACCAACGGGGCTTCTTCCGGCGCGCCGTTCGGCGGTCCGGGGCGCTCGGGCAATCACCGGCCGAGCGCGTATTACGCCGCCGACTACTGCGCGTATCCGATGGCGTCCGTCGAAAGCGCGCAACTGCACATGCCCGCGAGCGTCTCGCCGGGCCTTCAATTCTAAGGATCGACGATGCAAGCCACTGAAGCCAATTTCGACGGCCTGGTCGGCCCGACCCACAACTATGCGGGGCTCTCGTTCGGCAATGTCGCGTCGCAGAGCAACGAGAAGTCGATTGCGAATCCGAAGGCGGCGGCCAAGCAGGGCCTGCGCAAGATGAAGCAACTGGCCGACCTCGGCTTTCATCAGGGCGTGTTGCCGCCGCAGGAGCGTCCGTCGATGCGCCTGTTGCGCGAGCTCGGTTTTTCCGGCGACGACGCCACGGTCATCGCCCGCGTGGCGAAAGACGCCCCCGAGTTGCTGGCTGCCGCAAGCTCCGCGTCGGCGATGTGGACGGCGAACGCGGCCACCGTGAGCCCGTCCGCCGATACGCACGACGGCCGTGTGCATTTCACGCCGGCCAATCTGTGCAGCAAGCTGCATCGCGCGATCGAACACGAATCCACGCGCCGCACGTTGCGCGCGATTTTCAGCGACGACGGCCGTTTCGCCGTGCACGAAGCGCTGCCCGGCACGCCGGCGCTCGGCGACGAAGGCGCGGCGAATCACACGCGCTTTTGCGCCGAATATGGCGCATGTGGCGTCGAATTCTTCGTCTATGGCCGCAGCGAATACCGCCGTGGACCGGAGCCGAAGCGCTTCCCCGCGCGTCAGACTTTCGAGGCGAGCCGCGCGGTCGCGCAGCGCCACAGTCTCGCGGATGCGGCCACCGTCTATGCGCAGCAGAACCCCGATGTGATCGACGCGGGCGTGTTTCATAACGACGTGATCGCGGTCGGCAATCGCACCACGCTGTTCTGTCATCAACTCGCGTTCGTCGAACAGAAGGCGGTGTACGACGAATTGCGCTCGAAGCTCCTGGGGCTGAAGGCCGAGTTCAACGTGATCGAAGTGCCCGACGCGCAGGTGAGCGTGGCCGACGCTGTCACCTCGTATCTGTTCAACAGCCAGTTGCTGACGCGCCCCGACGGCAAGCAGGTGCTGGTCGTGCCGCAGGAGTGCCGTGAGAACGAGCGCGTTGCCGCCTACCTCGACGGTTTGACGTCGCGCACCGGTCCGATCGACGACGTGCTGGTGTTCGATTTGCGCGAGAGCATGAAGAACGGCGGCGGCCCGGCGTGTCTGCGGCTGCGCGTGGTGCTCGACGACGCGGAGCGCGCGGCGGTGAACGGCGGCGTGTGGATCGACGACAAGCTGTTCGGCCGGCTCGATTCGTGGATCGAAAAGCACTATCGCGACCGCCTCGCGCCGGCCGATCTGACCGATCCGCAATTGCTCGCCGAATCGCGCACCGCGCTCGACGAACTGACGCAGATTCTCGCGCTGGGCTCGCTGTATGACTTCCAGCGCTGAGCACGGCATGCCGGTCGCGCTGCTCGACGATTTCCTCGCCTATACGCTGGCGGGTTCGCGGCCTGCCGCGCATGAGGCGCAGGGTACGTGTGCCCACGGCGCGCGCTGGTCGTGGCTCGACGATGGCGTGCTCGTCATCGAGCCCGCGGCGCAGGAGCGCGATACGCGCAGCGTGCTCGCCTCGGCCGGCATTCACGGCGACGAGACCGCGCCGATCGAACTGCTGTCGCGTCTCGTGCGCGATATCGCGCACGGCGATGCCGCGCTGACCTGCCGCTTGATGGTGATCCTCGGCAACGTCGACGCCATGCGCGACGCGTGCCGTTATCGCGACGACGATCTGAACCGCCTCTTCAGCGGACGGCACGAACAACTGCCGCACAGCCACGAAGCGTCGCGTGCCGCCGCGTTGGAACAGGCGGCGATGCGCTTCTTCGCCGCCGCGTCGGATAAGCCGGGCGTGCGTTGGCATGTCGACATGCATACGGCGATTCGCGCCTCCGCCTTCGAGCAATTCGCGTTGTTGCCGCATACCGGCAAGCCGTTTTCGCGCGCGATGTTCGCATGGCTCGGCGAGGCGCGCATCAGCGCGGTGCTGTTGCATACCACCAAGGCCAACACGTTCTCGAACTTCACGGCTGAGACTTGCCGTGCACAAGCTTGCACGCTGGAACTCGGCAAGGTGCGGCCGTTCGGCCAGAACGACCTGACACGGTTCGCGGGCGCGGATGAAGCGCTGCGTCATCTGCTCGCCGGGACGAACGGCAACACGCAGGCGGCGATGCCGCGCGTGTTCACCGTGATCGATCAACTCACCAAGCACAGTGAAGCGTTCGAATTGCTGCTGGCCGAGGACGTGCCCAACTTCACGCCGTTCGCGAAGGGCACCCTGCTCGCGCGCGACGGCGACTATCGCTACACCGTGCGTCACGATGAAGAGCGCATCGTGTTTCCGAACGCCACGGTCAAGCCGGGTTTGCGCGCCGGTTTGCTGGTGATCGAAATCACCGGCGAGACGCTGTCGCAACTCGTCTAGCCGCGCGTCGCTTCAGTTGTTTTATGTTCTCCGCCTTGCGTGAACGCGACACGGATTTGCACGTTCGACGTGCATCGATCCGGCGTCGCGCGACGCTCGCGCTTGCCTGGCCCCGTCAGTCGTACGCAACCCGGCCTGTACAATCGCCGCCTCGCGGCTGTTGCGTTGCACCACACCGGCCGCGCGAGTTTGAATCGCCTTTTTGGCGCGGCAATCATGTTTGCCCGGATTCGGCTCCGTCTTATTCAATACCGTAGAGGAACACCCGTAATGAAGATGAATTGGCGAAACATGGCTGCGCTCGCGCTGTTCGCGGCGTCGGCGGTCACGGTAACGGCAGGCACCGCGTCGGCGGCGGACATCAAGGAAGTGCGCTTCGGCGTGGAGGCGTCGTACGCGCCGTTCGAATCGAAGTCGCCGTCGGGCGAACTGCAAGGTTTCGATATCGACGTCGGCAACGCGGTGTGCGCGAAGCTCAAGGCGAAATGCGTGTGGGTCGAGAATTCGTTCGACGGCCTGATTCCGGCGTTGCAGGCGCGCAAGTTCAATGCGATCAACTCCGACATGACGATCACGGATCAGCGCCGCCAGGCGGTCGACTTCACCGATCCGATCTATTCGATTCCGAATCAGATGATCGCGAAGAAGGGCAGCGCTTTGCTGCCTACGCCGGCCTCGCTCAAGGGCAAGCACGTCGGCGTGCTGCAAGGCACGATTCAGGAAGCGTATGCAAAGGCGCGCTGGGCGCCCGCCGGTGTCGACGTCGTGCCGTATCAGACGCAGGATCAGATCTACGCCGACCTCGCCTCCGGGCGGCTCGACGCCGCGTTCCAGGACGCGGAAGCGGCCTCGAAGGGCTTTCTGAAGAAGCCGCAAGGCGCGGGCTTCGAGTTCGCCGGCCCGGTCGTCACGGATGAGAAACTGCTCGGCGCGGGCGTCGGCTTCGGCATCCGCAAGGGCGATACGGCGCTGAAGAACGCGTTGAACGAGGCGCTCAAGGAACTGAAGGCGGACGGCACGATCGACCGCTTCGCGGCGAAGTACTTCGATGTGAAGGTCGTGTTGAAGTAATGCCTGGTGAGGGTTTCTTTTTGAAGTAAATGCAAGCGGCCGCTGATCGTGAACAGCGGCCGTTTGCATATTGAAAGCCCGGAAGCGATACCGGCCACGGCGCGAGTCGGAGCGCCGGCGGCCCCCTCCATGCACTCTTCAGATCGATGTTTCGCAGGGAGTCGCGCGCGCCTTCAAGCATTGTCTATTGCTGGCCGGTTATCGTTGAGGCCGCTCGCCAAATATTTCCAGATATTGCTTCACAGGCATGTCCGCCGATAACGACGTGAGATAGAATCGCCTGGCGCATCGCGGGCGAAACGGCTTCTGGGCTTCAGACCTTGGGCCGCACGCTGTCGATGCAGCAAAACCAAAATACAGCAGGAGGCGCCGGGGTGGCGCTGAGCGGGGGATCGGAATGAGCACCACCATCGCAATCGAAAATCCGGGCCGCACAGGCGCCACGGACGATACGCAATTGAACGCCAGCTTTGCGCGGCAACCGATTCTGAATCGGGACGGCATGCTGTGCGGCTATGAGATCAAGGTCCGCGCGCCGGCATGGCCCGACGCCCCGGCCGACGAGCCGGCTTCGAACCCGAACACCCAGGCGGAGCCCGACGCGTTGCCGGGCCGCGCGCCGAGTCCCGCGCAACAGGTGGCGAACGCGATCGTTCGCGGCCTCGTGCAAGGCCACGTGCGCGGCGCGCTCACCGGGCATCCGGCTTACGTGGATGTAAGCCGCGAGTTGCTGCTCGACGACGCAATCGAGCGGCTGCCCGCCGAGCGCTTCATGCTCGAACTGTCGCCCGCAATCGAAGTCGACGAGGCGCTGATCGAGCGCATCGTGCAGTTGCATGGCCGGCGCTACCGCTTCGTGCTCGACGAAGTGACGCAGCCCAACGAGAGCTTCGCCAGGCTGCTGCCTTACGCGGACGTGGTCAAGATCGACGTGACACGCGCGCCGGCCGCGCTGTTGCCCAAGCTCGCGAGCGTGCTCAAGTCGGCGGGCAAATTATTGATCGCGTCGGGCGTGGACACGCAGGCCGGTTTCGAGGCGGCGCTGGCGCTCGGCTTCGACCGTTTCCAGGGGTATTTCTTCGCGCGTGCGCAGACCTCGTTGACGCGCCGTGTCAGCGCGCCGCGGCATGCGTTGCTGAATCTGCTGCAACTGCTGGCGGGCGATCCGACCGTCGCGCAGCTCGAAGCCGAGTTGAAACTGAATCCGGTGCTCGTGATGCATCTGATGAAGCTCGCGAATTCGAGCGGCCTCGCGGTCGGCCATAAGGTGACGACGCTGCGCGAAGCGATCAACGCGACGGGCACCGACCGCATCGCGCGCTGGACGCAATTGCTGCTCTACGCCGACGGCCGCAAGGTCGCGCTCGAGGACGATCCCTTGCTGCAACTCGCGGCGACCCGGGCGCGCTTCATGGAACTGGCGATCGAGCGCTTGCCCGAAGCGGGGCGTGACGAGGCCGACGCGGCGTTTCTCACCGGCGTGTTTTCATTCGTCGATGCGGTGTTCGGCGGCTCGCTCGAAAGCACGCTCAATGTGCTGACGCTGTCGCGGCCGATCCAGGCGGCGATTCTGCATCGCGAGGGCGTGTTGGGCTTGCTGCTCTCCGCGGTCGAAGCGCTGGAGCGCGGCGCATGGGATGACGTCGAGGCCATGTGCGCGCGCCTGCAGCCGTTGACGGTGGAAGAGGTCGCCCAGTTGGGCTTGATGGCGGGTGCGTGGGCAGGGGTGGCGGATCGCAGCGCGGAAGGGTTGGAGCGGATCGAGGATTAAGGCTTGAGGCGTGTATCCGAAGGGCTGCGGCATGCGGAACATGCCGCGCTCCGCACGCGAGGCGTCGGGCAAATGCAGAACCGGTAACAAGCGAAGCGCCGCGATCAACGATCACGCCACGTCTTCACATCGTCTCCATTTCCCGCATCTGCCCCAGACCAAAAAAACGGCCTAACTCCTTGGCCAGTTCGTTCAACACGCTCATTTCCTTCTGCGAGATTCTGCGTGGCTCCTGAGTATGCGACCAGTCGCCGTACAGCAGCGCCACCGTCTGCCCCGTTTCGTCGACCACCGGCAACAGAACGAAGGCACGGGCGTCGTCGAACGAGCGGCGGAACCACTCGGGCAGCCGCGCGACCATCTTCGGATCTCGCGCGTTCTCGATGAAAATGCCGACCGAGTTCGCAATCGCGAGATGAAACACGTCGGGCTCGAAGGCGGTGTTGAACGTCAGCCGGGGCAGTGCCGCGTCGATCTTCGGACCAAGACCCAACCGCGCCTTGAAGGTGCCGTTGCTGTGCTTGACGAACACCACGGTGCGCGCAAAACCCAGTCCGGCAAGCACGGTTTCCGAAGCCATCGCGAGCGCCGGCGCGAGCGGGCTGCCGGTGGGCAGACCGCGCAGATCCTCCACGCCCGCCGCGATGCGCGCTTCGGGATTGAGCGCCTCGCGCGCGATCGCGTCCGCGTTGGCGCGCAATTCGACGATCTCGCGCATCACGCCGTCGCCGCCTTCCTCGCGGGCCAGCGCCACGCTCATCTCGAGCAGCACTTCGGGATCGGTGTTCAGCACGCGGCTATATTCCTGCGCCAGTTCGCCGATGCGCGCCTCGCGCTCCTCCTCCGGCATGCCCGACTGGGTGAGCACGTCGGCGACGGCCGTGGAGTAATTGGTGATCGCGCGCAGCCATTGCACCTGGCGCGGCTGCTCGGTGTCCTGCGGGTCGAACTCGCCCATGCCGGAGCGGATCATGTCGGGCAGCCGCCAGCGCACCGCGGCTTCGGCGCCGATCTCGTCGAACGTGACGCCGAGCACCAGCACGCAGGCGTCGGTCTCGAGCGCGCCGTCGTCGATATGCCGGCGGATCTGGTCCCACTCGGCGTCGAGATAGAACACCACCAGCAGCTTGCCTATCTGCCGCATCAGCGTGCAGACTACGGCTTCCTCGCCGGCGCGCAGATCGCCGCGCTCGGTCAGCTTGCGCGCGACGCAACCCGAGAGCAGCGTGCGGTTCAATTCGAGTTTCGCGTCGATGCGGCGCGGCGCGCTGTGATGAAAGTGATCGACGATCTTCAGGCCGACGACGAGGTGGCCGACCGCGTCCATGCCGAGCACCATCAGCGCGCGCGAGACGGTGGTGATGTTGCCGCCGAACGCCATGTACATCGCCGAATTGGCGAGCCGCAACACTTTCTGGGTCAGCGCGAAGTCCGATAACACCACCTGGACGAGGCCGGTGAAGTCGAGGTCGTCATTGTTCATCGCCGCCATGGTGCTGCGCAGCGACTGCGACAGCATCGGAAAATCGCCGCGCTCGCTCATTCGCGTCCAGAGCCGGTCGAGCACTGCCGCCTTTACCATGTGAATCCCGCAGAAGCCATACCTGTTCCAATGAATGCCACGCCGGCCATGAGCCGGCTTGTTTCGCCGCGTGAGCGCTGGGACCGCATCGCTAGACGGTGTGCAGGTGAAGCGAGCGCGCCTCGAAACGCTGCGCGAGTTCCTCGGAAGGCAGCGCCTGGCAGACGAGCCATCCCTGTATGTGGTCACATCCCATTTCGGTGAGCAGCGCGCGCTGCGCTTCCGTTTCGACGCCCTCGGCCACCAGTTCGAGATCGAGTGTTTGCGCGAGGCCGACGACGGCGCTCACGATGGCCTGATCGTTTCGCGAGGTTAGCAGATTCTCGACGAAACTCCGGTCGATCTTGAGCTTGGCGAGGGGGAATCGTTGCAGGTAAGCCAGGCTCGAATAGCCGGTGCCGAAATCGTCGACGGCAAAGCGGATGCCCATCGCGGTCAGATCCTCGAGCAGCACCTTGGCGTGCGCGGGGTCGTGCATCAGCAGGCTTTCCGTAATCTCGAACACGAGGCGGCGCGGATCGATGCCGGTCAGCTCGATCGCCTCGCGCACGGCGTCCTTGAAACGCGGGTCGCGGAACTGCTGCGGCGACACGTTCACGGCCACGTATTGCAGCGAGATGCCCTGCGCATCCCATTGGATCAACTGCATGCAGGCGACCTTCAACACCCAGTTGCCGAGGAAGTTGATCAGGCCGATCGACTCCGCGAGCGGAATGAACATCGACGGCGGCACGAGGCCATGCACCGGATGCGACCAGCGCATCAGCGCTTCCACGCCGACCACGCCGTGCGTGCGGCTGCTCGTGATCGGCTGGAAGTGCAGCGAGAACTCGCCGTTGCGCACGCCGTCGTAGAGATCGGCCTCGAGCTTCAGGCGCTCGGCGTCGGCGGGGTTGTCGTCCGGCACGTAGAAGGCGAGCGTGTTGCCGCCGGCCGCCTTGGCTTGCAGCAACGCGTGGTCGGCCCAGCGCAGCAGATGGGTGTCGTGGCCGGCGGTGTCGTTGGCGTGGCGCACGTCGGGATAGAGCGCGATGCCGATGCTCGCCGACAGATGCACCTGCTGGCCGTTGAACGCATACGGCTGCTGGATCGCGGTCAACAGCCGCCGCGCCAGCGCTTCCGCGGCGGCGGCCGCGTCGGTGCGGCTGGCGGCGGGCTTGACGAGGATCGCGAACTCGTCGCTTGCCACGCGCGCGACGGTCTCGCTCGGGCTCGTCATGTTCAACAGACGCCGCGCGGTGTCGCGCAGCATTTCGTCGCCGGCGTCGTAGCCGAGCGCGCGGTTCACGCGTTGATAGTCGTCGATGTCGAGCAGCAGCAGCGCGGCCGGCGTGCCGTGCGCGTCGGCTTGCTGTTGCGCGTCGAGCACGGCGGGGATCAGCGCCGGCTGATTCGCCAGATTGGTGAGGCGGTCCAGATGCAGCGCCTGGGTCAGGCGTTCCTCGCTGGCGCGCCACGCGGAAACGTCGAAGCCGGCGATCGCGTAGCCGTCGATGCCGTCGTGATTGCTGCGCACCACGCGCAGCTCCACCGTGATCGGATAGGTCAACGACTTGATGAGGCCGAGCGTGGCCTTCTCGACGTTGCCCGACGCGGCGGCGCGCGCGAGCAGGGCGTCGAGGCGCGCCACGTCGGCGGGCGCGACGAGTTCGTGCAGCGTGACGGTCTCGAGATACTCGCGGTGGTAGCCGATGAAGCGCAGGCTGGCGTCGGACACGTAGATGAAGCGCAGTTCGCGGTCGACATGCGCGAGCAGATCGACCGCGCCGACCACCTGTTCCAATTGCGCGGCGCGGCTATTGGCCATCCGCGGCTTGACGTCCGCGCGCCGGCCGAACGCCCGAAGCCGGTCCACGACCGTGCGCAAGGAGCCCCGGCGGGGCGCGGTGATCCTGTTCGCTTCCATGTTTGTCGCTGGCAACCTGTGTTCGTCTGCAGGCGGAGCGGCTCGCGGTCCGCCGTGCTCGGGCGGGTCGAGAGGTATCAGGCCGCCCCATCAGAACAAGATAACGACCCGCGCCGGCAAATCTTTAGCGATTGATGCAAGAAACATGCTGTAAGGGAGCCGTCGTGCGCGCTGGCCGTGCTTCCGGACCTGTTCGGTTAAAGCGCGACGGCCCGGTGTCCGTTAATACGGCAAACCTGTTATGCAGTGCCGGTTGTGACGCCGCTGCATGGCCTTTCCGAACCCTTGCGCCGATGATCCATGTCTGAACGTCACATTGTCAGGGCTATTTCCCGGCGTAGCGGGGTGCTCGATCCGTCTGCCTCGGGCGCCGATGCCGGGGCCGATGTTAGGGCCGATGTTAGGGCCGATGGTAGAGCCGATGGTAGAGCCGATGGTAGAGCCGATGGTAGAGCCGATGCCGCGGGCCAGTTCGTCTACCTGGGCCGCCAGCCGATTCTCGATCGCGACGGCGCGCTGCATGGCTACGAATTGTTGTTTCGAGCGGGCGCGCATAACTATGCCGAAGTCGGCAACGACGCCCAGGCCACCGCGCACGTGGTGGCGCGCACCATCGGCGGGATCGGTGTGCCGGCCGTGCTCGGGCGGCATCGCGGCTTCGTCAACATCGACCGCGCGCTGCTCTTTAACGACATCGTCCATCTGATGCCGCCCGAGCGCTTCGTGCTCGAAATCCTCGAAACCGTGAAGTTCGATCCGCAACTGACGCGGCGGCTGACCGAATTGCGGCGCGCCGGTTTCGAAGTGGCGCTCGACGACGTCAGCGAACTGTCGGACGAACTGTTCGCGGCGTTGCCGTATGCGGACATCGTCAAGATCGATTTTCTGCTGACCGCGCGTGACGCGCTGCCCGGGTTGGCGGCGGCCGTGCGCGCTTACGGCAAGACGCTGATCGCCGAGAAGATAGAGACGCGCGAGGACTTCATGCTTGCTCGCGAACTCGGCTTCGATCTGTTCCAGGGGTACTTCTTCGCGCGGCCGCAGGTGTTGACCGCGCCGCGCAACCGCTCGCTGCGGCCGGGCCTGCTGCGTCTGTTGGGACTGCTTTCGCGCGATGCCGGCATCGTCGAGCTGGAGGCCGAACTCAAGCTGAACCCCGGCGTGGTGGTGCAACTGCTGCGCCTCGTCAATTCGAGTGCGTTCGGCCTCGGGCGCAATATTGCGTCGCTGCGCGAGGCGATCATCGCTGCGGGCACGCGGCAGATCGCGCGCTGGGCGCAACTGCTGCTCTACGCGGACAGCGGCGATTTGCCGTGGCGCGCCGATCCGCTGGTGCACCTGGCCGGCACGCGCTCGCGCTTCATGGAACTGGCCGCAAGCCGGCTGCGCCCGGCCGACGACGAATTCGCCGATGCGGCTTTCATGACCGGCATTTTTTCGCTGGTGCATGTGGTGGTCGGCAGCACGCCGGCTGCGGTGCTGGAGAAACTCGGCCTCGCGCCGCGGATTCGCGAGGCGATCGTTTCGCGCAGCGGCACGCTCGGCGCATTGCTGCGCGTCGCGGAAGCGGCCGGCGAGGGCGCCGATGCGGCGTCGATCGCGGCTGGCCCCGATGCGCCGCCCGGCTTCGCCGCGCTCACGCCCGACGTGCTGGCCGAGCTGAATCTGTGCGCGGCGCTGTGGTTTGGCGCGCATGTCGAGGAGGCGGCCGCCTAAGGTTGCGGGCGGCGGCTCGCGTTCCCATCTTCAGGGCGGATTCCGACGCCGCTTGTTCATACGTGGTCCAATGGCATGGGAGGTCGCCACGACCTTCGAGTCATTGGACGAACCGCGTGCATTCACGCCAGGAGGAACTGCGGATGAACAGAAAATTCATATCGGGGGCGCTGGCCGCCGCCATGTCGGTGGCAATCGCCATGCATTCGCTGACGGCCTCGGCGACGCTCAAGCCGGGCGACGCCGCGCCGCCGTTTACCGCGCAGGCATCGCTCGGCGGCAAGACCTACACCTATTCGCTCGCCGACGAGTTGAAGAAAGGGCCGGTGGTGCTGTACTTCTATCCGGCGGCTTTCACCAAGGGCTGCACGATCGAGGCGCACGAGTTTGCCGAAGCCGTCGACGAGTACAAGAAATATGGCGCGACGGTGATCGGCGTGTCGCACGACAACATCGATACGTTGACGAAGTTTTCGGTCAGCGAATGCCGCAGCAAATTTCCGGTGGCGGCGGACGCCGATTCGAAGGTTATCGGCGCATACGACGCCGGCATGCCGATGCATGCGTCGATGGCTAACCGCGTGTCGTACGTGATCGCGCCGGACGGCAAGATCATCTACGAGTACACGAGCCTCTCGCCGGAGAAGCACGTCGAGAACACGTTGAAAGCGGTGAAGGAGTGGGCGGCGGGGCATAGGCCGTAGGGGTTTCGCGCCGCGACTGAACTGATCAAGTCGCCGCCGTTCCCCCCCGCCGCGCCTTCCTCGCCTCCCACCTCGCCCGAACCCGATCCATGTAGAGATAAACCACCGGCGTGGTATAGAGCGTGAGCATCTGACTGACGATCAGGCCGCCCACGATCGCAATGCCGAGCGGCGCCCGCAGCTCCGCCCCTTCGCCGCGCCCGAACGCCAGCGGCAATGCACCGAGGAGCGCGGCGAAGGTGGTCATCATGATCGGCCGGAAGCGCAGCAAACAAGCCTGAAAAATCGCATCGCGCGAGGACAGCCCTTGCCGCGATGCTTCGATCGCGAAGTCCACCATCATGATCGCGTTCTTCTTCACGATGCCAATCAGCAGGATCACCCCAATGAGCGCGATGATGCTGAACTCGGTCTTGAACAGCAGCAAGGCGAGCAACGCGCCCACGCCCGCCGAGGGCAACGTCGACAGAATCGTCAGCGGATGAATATAGCTTTCATACAGCATCCCCAGCACGATATACACCGCCGCCAGCGCGGCCAGAATCAGGATCGGCTGATCGGACATCGACTGCTGGAACGCCTGCGCCGTGCCCTGGAAGCTGCCGTGGATCGTGGCCGGCATGCCGATCTGCGCCATCGTCTCGTAGATCGCCTGAGTCGCCGTCGATAAGGACACGCCCGGCGGCAGATTGAACGAAATCGTCGAGGCCACGAACTGGCTCTGGTGATTCACCGACAACGGCGTATTCCCCGGCCCGAAGCTCGCGATCGCCGACAGCGGCACCATCGTTTCCTTCGAGGTCGACACCGCCGCGCCCGACGAAGCACTCGACTTGCCGCTCGTCGCAATCGAATTGATCGCCTGGTTGCGCGCGGAATCGGCGGCGATGGTGGCCGCGCTCGATGCAGTGGTGCCCGCCGTGCCGCCCGCCGACGCGCTGGTGCTCGTGCTCGTACTCGACGAAGTGGTGGTCTGCGTGGTGACCGTGCCCGCCGGCGCGTTCGTGGTCTGCGCGCCGCTCGCGCTGCCGCCCGACGTGCTGATGTAGATCTGCTTCAGCATGTCCGGGCTCTGCCAGTACTTCGGCGCGACTTCCATCACCACGTGGTACTGGTTCAGCGGGTTGTAGATCGTCGACACCTGGCGCTGGCCGAACGCGTCGTACAAGGTGTTGTCGATCTGCGCCGGCTTGATGCCGAGCCGCGCCGCGCTGGCGCGGTCGATCGTCACCATCGCCTCCAGGCCGCCTTGCTGCTGGTCGGAATTCACGTCGGCCAGTTCGCGGCGCGCCTGCAGCGCCTCGGTGAGCTTCGGCCCCCACAGGTACAGGTCGGGCGTGGAATCGGCCAGCAGCGTGAACTGGTATTGCGCGTTCGATTGTCGCCCGCCCACGCGAATGTCCTGCACTGCCTGCAGGAAGGTGCGCGCGCCGGCCACGTCGCCGAGCGGCGCGCGCAGTTGCTGGATCACCTGGTCGGCGGAAATCTTGCGTTCGCTCTTCGGTTTGAGCGAGACGTACATGAAGCCGGCGTTGGTCTGCCGGCCGCCCGTGAAACCGACCACGCTGTCCACCGCCGGGTTGTTGCCGACGATCTCCATCATCTGCGCGAACTTGCCCTTCATGGCCTGGAACGAGGTGCTCTGATCGGCCTGAATGCCGCCGATCATCCGGCCGGTGTCCTGCTGCGGAAAGAAGCCCTTCGGCACGATGATGTACAGCCAGATGTTCAGGCCGATCGTGAACAGCAGAACGGTGACGATCAAACGCGGATGCAGCAGCGCCCAGCCGAGCGTGCGCTCATAGCCGCGCAGCATCGACGCGAAGCCGCGTTCCAGCCAGCGGCCGAAGCGGCCTTCTTCCTTTTTCTCGTGCGGCTCGCGCAACAGGCGCGAACACATCATCGGCGTGAGCGTGAGCGAGACGATCAGCGACACGCCGATCGCGAGCGACAGCGTCAGCGCGAACTCGCGAAAGAGCCGCCCGACGATGCCGCCCATCAGCAGAATGGGCAGGAACACGGCGACGAGCGAAATGCTGATCGACATCACCGTGAAGCCGACTTCGCGCGCGCCGAGGAACGCGGCCTTCATGCGCGGCACGCCGTTCTCGATATGGCGCGAGATGTTCTCCAGCACCACGATCGCATCGTCGACCACGAAGCCGGTGGCGATCGTCAACGCCATCAGCGAGAGGTTGTCGATCGAGAAACCGAGCAGGTACATCGCGCCGAACGTGCCGATGATCGAGATCGGCACGGCCACGCTCGGAATCAACGTGGCGCGCCAGTTGCGCAGGAACAGGAACACCACCATCACCACCAGCGCCATCGCGATCACCAGCGTGAGTTCGGTGTCCCTCAGCGAGGCGCGGATCGTGGTGGAGCGGTCGGCGGTCGGCGTGATGTCGACATCGGCGGGCAGCGACGCGTGCAGTTGCGGCAGCATCGCCTTGACGCGGTCGATGGTCTCGATGATGTTCGCGCCCGGCTGGCGGTACAGGATCACCAGCACGGAGCGCTTGCCGTTGAAGAGGCCGAGGTTGCGCAGATCCTCGACGGAATCGACCACCTCGGCCACGTCGGAGAGCTTCACGGCCGCGCCGTTGCGATAGGCGATCACGAGGTCGCGATATTGCGACGCCTTGCTCGCCTGGTCGTTGGTGTAGATCTGCACGCGGTTCGGGCCGAACTCGATCGCGCCTTTCGGGCTGTTCGCGTTGGCCGCGGCGAGCGCCGCGCGCACGTCCTCGAGACCGATGCCGTAGTGGAACAGCGCCTGCGGTTCCAGCTCGACCCGCACGGCCGGATTGGCCGAGCCGCTCACGTCCACTTCGCCGACGCCGTCCACCTGCGAGAGCGACTGCTGCAGCACCGTGGCGGCGGAGTCGTACAACTGGCCGGCGGTCAGTGTATTCGACGTGAGCGCGAGGATCATGATCGGCGCGTCGGCCGGATTGACCTTGTGATAGGTCGGGTTGCTGCGCAGGCTCGTGGGCAGGTCGGCGCGCGCGGCGTTGATCGCGGCCTGCACGTCGCGCGCGGCGCCGTCGATGTCGCGGTTCAGGCCGAACTGCATCGTGATGCGCGTCGAGCCGACCGAACTCATCGAGGTCATTTCGGTGACGTCGGCAATCGAGCCGAGATGCCGTTCGAGCGGACTCGCGACGCTGGTGGCGACGGTGTTCGGACTCGCGCCCGGCAGCGAGGCCTGCACGGAAATGGTCGGAAAATCGACCTGCGGCAGCGGCGCGACCGGCAGTTGGGTGAACGCGAAAATACCGGCCAGCGCGATGCCGATCGCGAGCAGCGTGGTGGCGACCGGGCGCGAGATAAACGGACGCGACAGGTTCATCGGTCAGCTTCCCGCGTCGGTGGCGGGCGGCACAGGCTTGCCGCGATTGAAGCGCTCGCGCATGCGGCGTGCGAGCGCGTCGAAGCCGAGGTAGATCACCGGCGTGGTGAACAGCGTCAGCAACTGGCTGACGATCAGGCCGCCGGCGATCGCGATGCCGAGTGGCCGGCGCAACTCCGAACCGGCGCCCGTGCCGAGCATCAGCGGCAGCGCGCCGAGCAGCGCGGCGAGCGTGGTCATCAGAATCGGCCTGAAGCGCAGCAGGCACGCCTGGTAAATCGCCTCGCGCGGCGCCTTGCCTTCCTCGCGCTCGGCGTAGAGCGCGAAGTCGATCATCATGATCGCGTTCTTCTTCACGATGCCGATCAGCAGCACGATACCGATGATGCCGATGATGTCCAGATCGTGCCCGGTGATCAGCAGCGCGAGCAGCGCGCCGACGCCGGCCGAGGGCAGCGTCGACAGAATCGTGATCGGGTGAATGAAGCTCTCGTACAGCACGCCGAGCACGATATACATCGTGACGATCGCGGCGAGGATCAGGAACAGTTCGTTCGACAGCGACGCCTGGAACGCCAGCGCCGCGCCCTGGTAGCGCGTCTGGAACGAGGCCGGCAAGCCGATGTCTTTCTGCGCCTGCTCGATCGCCTTCACGGCCGCGCCGAGCGACGAACCCGGCGCGAGATTGAACGAGACGGTGGTGGCCGGGAACTGGCTCAGGTGCGTGACCAGCAGCGGCGCGGGCTTTTCGATGAACCGCGCGATCGCCGACAGCGGCACCTGGCCGCCCGTCGCCGTCGAAGAGGGCAGATAGATCGAGTTCAGCGACTCGGTGTAGTGCTGCATCTGCGGCTGCGCTTCCAGGATCACGCGGTACTGGTTCGACTGCGTGAAGATGGTGGAGACGATGCGCTGGCCGAACGCGTCGTACAGCGCGCTATCCACGGTGGCCGGCGTGATGCCGTAGCGCGACGCGGTGGCGCGGTCGATTTCGACGTAGACCGACTGGCCGTTGTCCTGCAAGTCGGTGGCGACGTCGGCGAGTTCCGGCGACTGCCTCAACCGCTCGACGAGCTTCGGCACCCACGTCGTGAATTCGCCGATGTTCGGATCGGTCAGCATGAACTGGTACTGCGTCGGGCTGACCGTCGAGTCGATGGTCAGGTCCTGCACCGGCTGCATGTACAGCGACGCGCCCGGAATATGCGCCACGTCCCGCTGCAACTGGCGAATCACCTCGCTCGCGGTGTTGTCGCGGTCGTCGCGCGGCTTCAGGTTGATCAGCATGCGGCCGCTGTTCAGCGTGATATTGCTGCCGTCCACGCCGATGAACGAGGTGAGGCTTTGCACGTCCGGGTTCTTGAGAATCTGCGCGGCGAGTTCCTGCTGGCGCTCGGCCATCGACGCATACGACACCGACTGCGGCGCCTGCGTGATCGCCTGGATCACACCGGTGTCCTGCACGGGAAAGAAGCCCTTCGGAATGAACACGTACAGCACGCCGGTCAGCACCAGCGTGAGAATCGCGACGACCAGCGTGGAGCGCTGCCGGTTCAGCACCCATGTGAGCGCGACCGCGTAACGGGCGATCACCCAGTCGATGAAGCGGTGCGCCCGCGCTTCGAAGCGGTGGCTCTCAGGCGGCGGCGAGTGGCGCAGGAGCTTCGCGCACATCATCGGCACCAGCGTGAGCGACACGATGGCCGAGATCACGATGGTCACGGCGAGCGTGATCGCGAATTCGTGGAACAGGCGGCCGACCACGTCGCCCATGAAGAGCAGCGGAATCAGCACGGCGATGAGGGAAACCGTCAGCGAGATGATCGTGAAGCCGATCTGTTTCGAGCCTTTCAGCGCCGCTTCCAACGGCGATTCGCCTTGCTCCACGTAGCGCGCGATGTTCTCGATCATCACGATCGCGTCGTCGACCACGAAGCCCGTCGCGATGGTCAAGGCCATGAGCGACAAGTTATCAAGCGAGAAGCCGCACAGGTACATCACGGCGAGCGTGCCGATCAGCGACAGCGGCACCGACAAGCTCGGAATGATGGTCGCATAGACGTTGGCAAGGAACAGATACATCACCAGCACTACCAGCACCACCGACATCGCCAGTTCGAACTGCACGTCGCGCACCGAGGCGCGGATGGTGGTGGTGCGGTCGGTGACGATCCGCACCTCGAGCGCGGCGGGCAGCGACTGCTGCAACTGCGGCAACAGCTTCTTGATGCTGTCCACCACCTGAATCACGTTTGCGCCCGGCTGGCGCTGCACGTTCAGGATGATCGCCGGCGTGTTGTCGACCCATGCGCCGAGCTTGGTGTTCTCGGGGCCTTGCACGATGGTGGCGACGTCGGTCAGCATCACCGCGCGGCCATTCTTGTACGCGATCACCGCGCTTTTGTAGGCCTCGGCGTCGGTCAACTGGTCGTTTGCGTTGATCGTGTAGTTGCGCGTGGGGCCGTCGAAATTGCCCTTCGGCGTGTTGACGTTCAGGTTCGAGATCGTGGTGCGCAGATCGTCCAGATTCAGGCCGTATGCGGCGAGCGCGCGCGGATTCGCCTGGATTCGCACGGCGGGGCGCTGGCCGCCCGACAGGCTCACGAGACCCACGCCCGCCACCTGCGAGATTTTCTGGGCGAGGCGCGTGTCGGCCAGGTCCTGCACCTGGGTCAACGGCAGCGTTTTCGACGTGATCGCGAGCGTGAGGATCGGCGCGTCGGCCGGATTGACCTTCGCGTAGATCGGCGGCGCGGGCAGGTCGGAGGGCAGCAGGTTGCCGGCTGCGTTGATCGCCGCCTGCACTTCCTGCTCGGCGATGTCGAGCGGCAGGTCGAGGCTGAACTGCAGCGTGATGATCGACGAGCCGGCCGAGCTTTGCGACGACATCTGGTTCAGCGACGGCATCTGTCCGAACTGCCGCTCGAGCGGCGCGGTGACCGACGAGGTCATCACGTCCGGGCTCGCGCCCGGATAGAACGTCTGCACCTGGATGGTCGGATAGTCGACCTCGGGCAGCGCGGAGAGCGGCAGGAAGCGCAGCGCGACGAGACCCACCAGCATGATCGCCGCCATCAGAAGCGCGGTGCCGACAGGACGCAGAATAAAGGCTCGGGATGGATTCATGCGGTAATGGCCGTGCCTTTACTTTATTGCGAGGCTTGCGCCGCGTGTTTGCCGCGATGCGCGCGTGCGCCGGATGCGCCCGACGCGAAGGCCGCGCCGCTTGCGCCATGCGCGCCCGATGCGCCGCGCGGCTTTTCGGCTGGAATCGTGATCTTCGCGCCTTCCTTGAGCCGGTCGGAACCGTCGATCACCACGCGCTCGCCGACTTGCAGACCGGATTTGATGCTGGTGCGCTCGCCGTCCACCGGGCCGACCTTGACGGGCCGCACGCTCACCGTGTTGTCCGGCTTCACGACATACACGAACTGTCCCATCGAGCCGTTGAGCACGGCCGGCGTCGGCACGATCACCGCGTCCTTGATCGTATTGACGAGCAGACGCGTATTCACGAACTGATTCGGGAACAGCAGGCTCTTCGTGTTCTGGAACACTGCGCGCAGCTTGACCGTGCCCGTGGTGGTGTCGATCTGGTTGTCCAGCGTTTCGAGCGTGCCGCCTTCGAGCGAGGTGGTGTTGCTGCGGTCGTAGGCGGTGACCGAAAGCTTCGCGCCGGTTTGCGTTTGCTGGAGGATCTGCTGAAGGTTGTCTTCGGAGGTGGTGAAGATCACGCTGATCGGCTGCAACTGCGTGATCACGACGATGCCGTTGGTCAGGCTCGGCGTGACGTAATTGCCGGGATCGACCTGGCGCAGGCCGACGCGCCCCGACACCGGCGCGGTGATGCGCGCGTAGGCGAGGTCGAGCTTGTAGGTGTCGATGTTCGCCTTGTCGGACTTCACGGTGCCCTCGTATTGGCGCACGAGCGAGGCCTGCGTGTCGACCTGCTGGCTCGCGATCGAGTCTTGCGCGAGCAGCGTCTGATAGCGCTTCAGATCGAGCCGGGCGGTTTGCAGCAAGGCCTCGTCGCGCGCGAGCGTGCCTTGCGCGTTGTCGAGCGAGATCTGGTAGGGGCGCGGGTCGATCTGGGCAAGTACGTCGCCCTTCTTGACCATCTGGCCTTCCTTGAAATACACGTCTTGCAGCACGCCGCTCAACTGCGGCAGCACCGTGACGCTGGCAAGCGGCGTGACCGTGCCGAGCGCCGTCAAGACCACCGGCATCTCGCCTTGCGTCACCGTTGCGACGTGCACGGGCTGCGGCATGTTGGCCATGCCGCCGGGCCCGCCGCGGCCCGCGCGGCCGCCGCTTACACCGCTTACGCCGCTCCCGCCGCTTGCACTGGAAGCGCCGCTTGCGCCGCCGCCGGGGCCGCCCCACGGATGCCAGCGCCACAGCACGACCCCGAGAATGACGAGCGCCGCGACCAGCAGCGCGAGGTTGCGGCCGCGGTGGCGCTTTACCGCGCCGGGCGCGCCGCTCGCGGACGGTGGCGAAGCCGGGGCGGCGGGGCGTGTGGTTTCCGAATGCTTTTGTTGTTCGTCCATCGGTTCGTCAGGTGGCTGGCTTTTGATGTGAGCCGCTCGCATACAAGCCGCCGGGACAGTTCGGCGGCCCGGCTCGCGCGGCGTAACAGGCGGTTTCGACAGTGCGGGCGCTGCGCGTGTTCAGCGCGATGCTACCCGAGGCGCGGGACAGAGATGCTAACCCAACGTGGCATCACGACGGATCGCCCGGTGCGCTATCAAACAATGCCGATGCAATGTCGACGCAGTGGCAACGAGCCAGGGCGAGCGTCCGCGACGGGAATGCATGATCCTACGTCGCGGGCTCTGTAACAGTCCACCCGTGTATTTTTCTTTTGGTTACGAGGGTTACAGGACGTCTGGTTGCCGATGGCCGCCGACCGGCGAGCCCTTGGGCGTCTCAGTTGTCGAGTCGGCGCCCCGGCGTGCCGCCGATTTCCAGAACGATCCTGGAGACGCATTCGAGCAGGGCCGGCGCCGCGCGCGAAATCAACCAATCGCGCGGGCACTGGTCGGCGGAGCCGCCGCAGTTGACCGCATAGCGTTCGCCCGACGGTCCGATGAAGCCCAAGGCGATGGCGTTGAGGCCGTCGTGCCACTCGCCGGTGGCGATCGCGAAACCTTGCTCGATGGTTTCTTGCAATGCGCTTTCGAGCCGGCTGCCGACGTGACCCCAGTCGTCGCCTTCCGCGGCTTGCAGGCCGATCAGCAGCTTTTCGCGCTCAGGCTCCGCGAGCGCCGCCAGATAGGCGCGGCCGATGGCGGTGCGGCTCAGGTTCATGCGCGAGCCGATCTCGAGGCGCGACACCAGCACCGCCGAGCGCGGCCGGATCGCGTCGATCACCACCATGTCGAGACGGTCGCGCACGGCCAGATGCACCGAGAGCGCGGTCCGTTCGGCGAGTTCGATCAGGAACGGCCGCGCGCGCGCCCGAATGTCGAAGTTGCGCAGAAAGCCGTTGCTCAACTCCAGCACCGACGACGTCAGCACGAAGCGCTCGCTGTCGGGCAAGCGGAACAGAAAGCCCGCGCTGACCAGCGTGGCGGTGATGCGCGAGACGGTGGGCTTGGGAATTCCGGTGATCTCGGTCAGTTCGCGATTGCTGAGCGGGGCGTCGGCGGCGGCGACGGAGCGCAGCACGGTGAGGCCGCGTGCCAGCGCGGTGACTTCCTCGCCGGGACCGTCTTTTTCTTTGGCCTGGTCGGCGGCGATTCGGGAGGACGTGGGTCGGTTCATGGTTTTTTTGGAACTATATTTCAGTTTCTTTACGCGCCGGCTCGCCGGCGACTCACCCGCCAAGGCCTTGGAACAGCCCCATGTTGGGGCATTGCGTTCTTATTTCTCCGAACATTTATTGTATCGGAACATTTTGCCGGAACGGATCGCGTGTGTTTAGATTTTGCTTGACTTAGTCAGCATAACCATAAAAAATGGAACCTCATTTCGAAAGACGGGTTCGGGTCCTTGCGTTTGAAATCTCCCGATACCTACCGTGGTCCGCGTAGTGTCTGGTCGAGTGCCTTTCCACAGTCCACGGTAACAGTCCGCGCTTAGGCGCTTGAGCTAAGTGCTCGAGTCCACGTGTTGCGCGCCGTTCAGGGCGCAGCCTCGCCGGCCGAACTTTCGAATGCCGTCTCTCAGGTTCTAGCACGGCCCTCGGAATGGCTAGAACTTTTTAAGGCGTCACGGAAACGTGACGCCTTTTTTTTGGCGTGATTCATCCACGCGAATTGAGCGTCGCTTGGTGGATTCTCGCGGTCGATAGGGTGCTGTGTTCTCCGGCTTCTCCGGTCAGCCTCGGCGCCGCTCTGAATCCCGACGACGCGAACCGGCCGTATTCGGTCGCGGTCAGGGTGTACCAGTTCAAGGACCGCAAGCGCTTCGATGCCGCGTCATACGACGATCTGCTGAAGGACGACCAGACCGTGCTCGCCGAGGACCTGCAAGCGAGCATCGCGACGGTGGTCAACCCCGGCGCGGCCGCATGCGTGTCGCAGCCGATGCGGCGCGACACGCAGTACGTGGCGGTGGTGGCGTTTTATCGTGAGCCGGACGCGAATGGAACGTGGCGGCGCGTCGTGCAGAGAAAGCACCTTTCCGCGGACGCACCGCTGAAGTTTGATCTGGTCGAGAACGAACTCCTTGCTTCCGCCGGCGTACCGGCCGAGCGGCCGGCGCGGTGAATGCCGTGTTCCGGCGTTATTGGCCGGCGGCCGGCGACTTGGTGCTCGGGGTCGCCAGCGTGTTGTTGCTCTTGGGCGCGCTGGTGCCGGACTTCGAGCTGTTCGTGCTACTCGGCAAACCCGAGTTCGGCGACCCGGCGACGTTCCCGCTGTCCGAACCGGTGGCGCCTGGCGTGCCGTAGCCGCTCGTTGCACCGTTCACCTGGTTCGCCGGGCCATCCGTGCTGCCTGACGTACCGTCGCCGCTCGAGCCTCCGCCCGCCTGTGCATAAGCGCCGCCCGACAGCGCGAGTGCGGTGACGGTCGCGATCAATATGCTGGTTGCCTTGTTCATCATCCGTTCCTCCTTGATTGAACTGGAATGTCGACGCAGACGACCGCCGTCTGCTTGACCATGAGGTTGAGCAATCAGCGTGCCGCGCGCTTAATGCGCACAAGCGTGAATTCCGCAAGATTCGGCAAGATTCAGCCACACCGTAAAGCTACCCACGGTGAAGTAAGTGGCTTTCCAGTGTTGAGCTAAATGTTGTTTTTCATTCTCTTTCTTTGGTAGGCCGTGGCGGATTCGAACCGCCGACCAACGGATTAAAAGTCCGCTGCTCTACCAGCTGAGCTAACGGCCCGGAGAGCGGTTGCCAAACCGCGTGACGGCAATCGACAGCCGCGATCACGCGCCGCGATGCCGAGATGCCGCGACGCGCTCGGCGCGTGACACGAGTCGTCTGCCCGAGCGAATTCCAGGTTAGAACCCTGTGACGAAAATTTCAAGCCGGCGCGGCGCATGACCACACACACGTCCCCGGATCGCTAATCCGGTGCCTGCGGATAATGCAGTATCAAGCCCGGCTGCGGCGATGCTCCCGGCGTCATCGTCGCGGGGCTCGTATGCCGCGCGTCCATGATGTGCTCGACCGTCTCGCCGTGCAGCAACAGGTAATCGGTGATGATGCGACGATGGCACCGCCACCAGACCGCTTCCGAACACATGATCGCCGTGCGTCGCCGATGCCCCAGTTCGAGCAATTCCGCGAGACCCGCCTGGAACGCCTCGCTCATCGCGTAATCCGCGTAGTTGCGAAAGGCCGGATGCGTCCAGTAAGCGTTCGGCGACGCGCCCTCCGCTTTCGTGCGGCCGCGCCGGCCGCCGAGCCGGACGAGGTGCACGTAGTCGATGCCGGCATGCGCGAGCGCCTGCGGCAAGCTGTCCTGGTTGAACTGCGGATTCGTGCGGGAACGCGGAATGCTCCGCACGTCGGCCAAGGTCTGAATCCGCGATGCTTCCAGCAGGGCGATGAATTCAGGCAGCGGCCGCGTCGAATGACCGATGGTGAAGAACGGTAGCTGTTCCATTCGCCTCGCTCCTCGTAGCCAGCCGCGTCAGTGCGGCTTGTCATGCAGCTTATGCGTGGGCGGCAATCTCCGGGCCCGCTCCATGAGCCAACGATTTTCACGCGACATGCGACACGCGAACGTCGCGCGGAAAATCCGCGCGTTCCGCTCGCCGCCGGCATCGCGGCATGACGTCGCTACTCCTGCATCCGCAACGGCGCGCCGGGAGCGCTCTCGTCGAGCGCTTCCACGCTGCTCGCCGCGGCGAAACGGAAGGTGCCTTTCCCCGCGGCCTTGGCTTCATACAGCCCGGTATCGGCGCGCTCCAGCAGCGATTCGAGCGTCTCGCCGTCGACGGTGAGCGCGATGCCGACGCTGGCGCCGATGGTCACCGTTCCGCCGGACGATAGCGGATACGGTCTCGACAATTGCTCGATGAGTCGCCGCGCAAGCGCGGCGCACGCGGCGGGCGTCGTACGTTCGATGACGATCGCAAATTCATCGCCGCCGAGCCGCGCCACCGTCTCGCCGTGCCGCAAGCCTTTTTCGAGCCGATGCGCCACGGCCTTCAGCACTTCGTCGCCGGCATGGTGGCCGAGGTTGTCGTTGATGCACTTGAAGCCGTCCAGATCCAGATACATCACCGCCGACGCACGATGGGCGCCGCTCGTCTGCCGCAGCAACATCTGCTCCAGTTGCTCACGCAGGCGGCGGCGGTTGGACAAGCCGGTGAGCGGGTCGTGACTGGCCCAATGCAGGATTTCCGCCTCGGCTCGCCGCCGCTCCGTGACGTCTTCGATAATGATGACGGCGCTGCCGTCCGGCACCACGTTGCGGGACATCTCGAGCTTCCGTCCATTGCCGAGATCGAGTTCGAGCGGGCCGCGCCCTTCCGACAGCCACGCGCGCGATTCGTCCACCCATTGTCGTGCGCGCGGCTCGCCCAGTTTTTTTACGCCGACGTACCAGAGGAAATCGGGAAACGGCACATTGAGCAGCAGCGCGTCCCCCTTCGCGCCGAACAGTTCGGCTGTGCGGCCGTTGGCGATGATGACTTTGCCCGCTTCGTCGATGGTGCACAGGCCGTGCGGCATGTGCGTGAGCGCGGCATCGAAGCGGGCGGCGAGTTGCGCGTGATTTTCCTCGGCGGTCATCAATGCGCTGAGCGAAAAGTAGTGACGCCGGACAATCGACGCCATCGCGGTGCTGAAGATGAAAAGCGGCGGTACGAGAATCCAGTAATCGCGCGATGGCGCGAGCAATGCGCCAATGCCGATCGGCAATGCGCCGAGACAGATCTGCGAAATCGCAAGGCGCGGTATGGCCGCGTTTTTCGATGCGATGCCGCCGAGAATGCCGGCCGTCACCATGATGGCGAGCGAGGCGAGCGCCGCGTCTCCCGACATCACGCAAAGCATCGTGCCGCCGCCGAGGAACGCGGAAGCCAGCAGCGAAAGCGGCACGTAGAACGTCAGCGGCCGGCGCAGATGCGCGAGCGCGGAAGCTCGCTGCGAGACGAGCGCCTGAGCGATGGTCAGCCGGGCGGCGAGAACGCACGCGTCGCCGATGAGCCAGGCCAACGTCCACGCCTCATGCAAGCGCGCGAACGCGACCAGCGCGACGAAGGCGGTGGCGAAGCCGGACATGAAAAGCGAGCGCCGATCCGCGAAGATGGACGAGAGCAGCGAGATGCGCACGCCCGTCGTCACGGGGCAATCGGCCGCCGTCGGAGTCGCGAGAACGGATTTGAGAAAGGGTGTATCGGCTGGCATGCTGGGGCCGTGCTATGGAGTCTCCGGGCCTATTCCAATGGACGGCTACTGTCTGCATTAACGGCGTGAGCAGGACGTTTCTTGAGTAGTGGAAACACCGCCTTTGCCGCCTGTGCCGCCACCGAATGGTTCGGCATGCAAGCCATGTAAATGTTGCCGACGCGGCTATCGATCCGAGCGCGCGCGGGCCGTCAGCGGAGGTTCGCGACGGCGTGGGATAGCGACACTGTCCGCGTGGCGGCACGCGCATTGCTGCGACCGGGGTGTCATGCTCAACGGTTTGCCACGCGCCATGAACAACGCCTCTTCTTTCGACACGAAACATGCGCGACTCGACGGCCGGATGCTGATCGTGGGCTTCGGATGTATCGCGAGTTCGTCGCTGCCGCTGCTGCTGCGGCACATCGACATGGACCCCGGCGCGGTGACCGTGCTCTGCCTGCCCACCGACGACATCGCCATCGCGCAGGAGTACGGCGCGGTGACCGTGCTCTGCCTGCCCACCGACGACATCGCCATCGCGCAGGAGTACGGCGTGGCGATCGTGCAGGAGGCGCTGACCGAGGAAAACTACGGGACCGTGCTTCAACCGCTCGTCGGCGAAGGCGACTTTCTGCTGAATCTCTCCGTGAACGTGTCCAGCGAAGCGCTCGTGCGGTATTGCTGGGAATGCGGCGCACTGTACCTCGATACCTCGATCGAACCATGGAGCGGAGGCGGCGCGAGCCAGAAGGGGCCGCCGTCGCGCCGCAGTAACTATGCGTTGCGAGAAGCCGTGCTCGCATTCCGCCTCGACAAGCGCGACGGACCCACGGCCATTTTGACGCAAGGCGCCAATCCCGGACTGATCTCGTCACTCGTCAAGCAGGCGCTGGTCAACATGGCGACGGACAGCAATATGCCGGTGGGACGGCTCGCGAGTTTCGAGGACTGGGCAACGCTCGCGCAGCGGCTCGACATCCGGGCGATCCACATCGCCGAACACGACACACAGATCGCGGCGGCGAGGAAAGCGCCGAATGAGTTCGTCAACACGTGGTCCGTGCAGGCCTTCATCGAAGAAGGCTTGCAGCCGGCCGAACTCGGCTGGGGCACGCACGAACGGCATTGGCCCGCCGACGCGTGCCAGCACGGCTTCGGCTCGGACGCGGCAATCTATCTGACGCGCCCGGGCCTCGCCACCCGGGTACGTAGCTGGACGCCGTTGGGCGGACCGTATCACGGCTTTCTGATCACGCACGGCGAGTCCATCTCGATCGCGGACCATCTCACGCTCAGGGAAAACGGCGAGGTCGTCTATCGGCCGACCGTCCATTACGCGTATCGACCTTGCGACGACGCGGTGCTTTCAATCGACGAACTCGCCGGCCGCGGATGGGTGCCGCAGGAACGCGAGCGGATCTTGCGCGAGGAGATCACCGAGGGCATCGACGAACTCGGCGTTCTGCTGATGGGCAACGAGCGCGGCGCTTACTGGTTCGGCTCGCAGCTCGGCACCGAGGAAACACGCCGCATCGCGCCGCATAACACGGCGACGAGTCTTCAGGTGGTGGCCGGCATTCTCGGCGGCATCGTGTGGGCGCTGTCCAACCCTCGAGCGGGGGTGATCGAGCCCGACGACATCGACTATGAAACCGTCATGCGCGTCGCGCGCCCGTATCTTGGCGAGGTCGTCGGCGTCTACGACAAATGGACGCCGCTCACGCAGCATTCGCGGCTCTACGAAGAGCCACGGGACGATAGCGACCCGTGGCAGTTCCTCAACATACGGGTTGCCTGACGGGTTGCCTGACTGCGAGCGCGCGAGGAGGCGCCTTGATGGCCGGATTACTGCAAAAAGAGCTGGGCGTTCTGGAGAAGTCGTACTACGAGGCGAGCGTGGTTCGCGCGCCGCTCTGCGCGCCGCTCCAGGAATCTATGGCGGTGGACGTGTGTGTGATCGGCGCGGGCTATGCGGGCCTCTCCTGTGCGCTGGAACTCGCCAGAATGGGTTACACGGTTGCGCTGCTCGAAGCCCATCGCATCGGCTGGGGCGCATCGGGAAGAAACGGCGGCCAGGCGCTCGTGGGCTTCGGCGCGGAAGGCGAGCATGCGATCGAAAAGCAGTGTCCGCGCGAAGTGGCGCGGGCCGCGTGGGACGCGTCGATCGACGGCATGCGCCTGCTCAGGCAGCGCATCGGCGACTACGGCATCGATTGCGACTACATCTCGGGCTACCTGACGCTCGCGTTGCGCAAGCGCAAGTCGGAGGCGCTGCGCCGTTGGGTGGAGCACATGGCGCGTGTCTACGATTACCCGCTGCAATGGCTCGATCGCGCGCAGATCGCCGGACATCTGAATAGCGATCGCTTTGTTTCGGGCGCCTACGATGCCGGCTCGGGCCATTTGCATCCGTTGAAGTACTGCCTCGGACTGGCCGCCGCCGCGCGCCGCGCCGGCGTGCGGCTATTCGAAAACACCGCCGCATTCCGGCTGGAGCGAGGGCGGGAGCCGGTCGTCAAGACCGCCGAGGGAGAGGTGCGCTGCCGTTACGTGGTGCTCGCCGGCAATGTCTATCTGGGCGAGTTCGGCGACGAACTGGCGCCCGAACTGAGAGGCCGCATCATGCCGGTCGGCACCTATATGGTCGCCACCGAACCGATGGGACAGGCCCGTGCCGATGCGTTGATGCCGGGCCGGGCGGCGGCGTCGGACAATAACCTCGTCCTGGATTACTTCAGGCTCAGCGCCGACCATCGGTTGCTGTTCGGCGCGGGCGAAACGTATAGCGCCAAGGCGCCGCGCAATCTCGTCGAGCGCATGCGCGTGCGCATGACCGACGTGTTTCCGCAAACAGGAGATCTCGGCGTGGAATTCGCGTGGGGCGGGTTCGTCGACATCACCATGAACCGCGCGCCCGACCTCGGGCGGCTCGGCAACAACATCTACTACGTGCAAGGCTTCTCGGGTCATGGCCTGGTGTTCGCGGGCATGGCCGGCAAACTGATGGCCGACAGCATCGCGGGAGAAACCTCGCGGTTCGAGGTGTTCAACCGCATCCGCCATCGTCGGTTTCCGGGCGGCGCGATGCTGCGCGCACCCGGCCTTGTCCTCGGCATGTGGTACTACAAGCTTCGCGACCTGTTATGAAATGCGGGAGGCGTAGCGTCAAGGAGCAGCCATGACCAACTTGCCCGAGGCACGCGAGTTGATGGTCGAGCGTCAGATCGCCGGGCGCTCCATCGGCGACCCGAACGTGCTGGCCGCGATGCGGCGCGTGCCGCGAGAAGAGTTCGTGCCCGCGCATCTGCGCGAATTCGCTTACGACGACACACCGTTGCCGATCGCCGAGCAGCAGACCATCTCGCAGCCCTACATCGTCGCGCGCATGATCGAGGCGGCGCAGTTGCGCCCCGGTGACCGGGTTCTGGAGATCGGCACCGGATCGGGTTACGCCGCCGCCATCGCCGCCGCCATCGCCGCGCATGTCGACACGGTGGAGCGCCACGCGGCGCTCGCGCAGTCCGCGCGCGAAACGCTCGCGCGCCTCGGCATCGACAACGTCACGGTGCATACCGGAGACGGCACGCACGGTTTGCCGGAAGGCGCGCCGTATGACGCGATCTTCGCGTCCGCCGGCGGTCCGCACGTGCCGCGGGCGTGGCGCGAGCAACTCGCGCTCGGCGGACGGCTCATCATGCCCGTGGGTCACGAGCGATACCATCAGCGGCTCGTGAAAGTCGTGCGCCGCACGGAACACGACTACGACGAACGGACGCTCGGCGCGGTGATGTTCGTGCCGCTCATCGGCGACGACGGCTGGCCGGCCGAAGACGTGATGCTCGATCCGCCGGCCGTCGCCGACAGTCCGACGCAACACGCTCGTGCGCCGGATGATCTGGCCGCGGCGATCCGCGCCGCCGCCGAGCCGTTCACGGACTTCGAGTCCGCGATACTGGAGTATTTCACCGACCGCTTCGCCGCGCGGCGCGTGGTCCTGCTCGGGGAGGCGAGCCACGGCACTGCCGAGTTCTATCGTTTGCGCGCGGCCATCACGCGGCGGCTGATCGAGGAGCATGGCTTCTCGATCGTCGCGCTGGAAGCCGATTGGCCCGACGCGGCGGCGCTCGACCGGCACGTGCGGAATCGGCCGCCCGCCAGCGGTCGGGAAGCGCCGTTCCGGCGTTTCCCGACGTGGATGTGGCGCAACACCGACGTGAAGGCGTTCACCGACTGGCTGCGCGGCCATAACGCCACTCTGCCGCAGGAGCGTCAGGCGCGTCTTTATGGGCTCGATATCTATAGCCTCTCCGAGTCGATCGACGCGGTGCTGCGCTATCTCGACTCCGTCGATCCCGCCGCGGCCCGCATTGCTCGCGAGCGCTATGGGTGCTTCGGTCCGTGGCAGAAGGACCCGGCCGTGTACGGACGCGCGGCGCTCGAGGGCGGCTATGCGCAATGCGAGCAACACGTCGTCGCTCAATTGCAGGACCTGCTGAGAAACCGGCTCGACTACGCGGAGCATGACGGCGAGACTTTCTTCGACGCGTCGCAGAACGCGCGCCTCGTCGCGTCGGCCGAGCGCTACTACCGCGCCATGTATTACGGCGGCGCGCACAGTTGGAACCTGCGCGACACGCATATGTTCGAGACGCTGCGCCATACGCTCGACGCGCGCGGCCCGCACGCGCGCGCGGTGGTGTGGGCGCACAACTCGCATATCGGCGACGCCAGCGCGACCGAGATGGGGCGCATCTCGCGAGAGATCAACGTCGGGCAGTTATGCCGCGAGTACTTCGGCGACGAGGCGGCGCTGATCGGCTTCGGCACGCACGCGGGCACCGTCGCCGCCGCAAGCGACTGGGATGGTCCGATGGAGGTGAAGGAAGTGCGTCCGGCGCTGGATGACAGCTATGAATACTGGATGCACCGCGCGGGGCAGCCGCGCTTTCTGCTGGACCTGCGCCCCGGTGTGCACGACGCGTTGCGGGCGCGCTTGAGCGAACCGCTGCTGGAACGTTTCATCGGCGTGATCTATCGGCCGGACACCGAGCGTTATAGCCACTATGCGCAAGCGTCGCTCGCCGATCAGTTCGACGCTTATGTCTGGGTCGATCGCACCAGCGCCGTTGAACCGCTTCCGACGCCGATGCGCGAAGGCACGCCCGATACGTTCCCATTCGGCGTGTGACGGGGCACGCCGCGGCGTTCTCAGCGCGACAGCAACGAGACCGTGGCGATACCAAGCACGGTCATGACGAGCGACGCGCCCACGTGAATCACGATCTCGCCCGCGGCCCAGCCGAGCCGGCCATCCTGCAGGCGCTGCACGACTTCGGCTGAAAAAGTGGAGAAGGTCGAGAGTCCGCCCATCATCCCGGTGATGACGAAGAGCCGCCATTCCGGCGCGATGTGCGGCGCCCGCGCGAAGCCCGCGACCGCCACGCCGATGATGTAGCCGGCGATCACATTGGCGGCGAACGTGCCGAGCGGCAAGCTGACGAACAAGCCGTTCAGGCGGATGCCGAGAAACCAGCGGAACAGCGAGCCGAGCGCGCCGCCGACGGCGACCGCGAGAATGGACCAATACATGGGAAGAGGCCTGGCAAAACCGGAAGGTCGACAAACCGGGCTGAGCGGGAGACGCGCTGCCGCGTCCGCGGTCACCCGGGCGAAGCAGGCATCATCAGCCGCCACGGCGGTTAAGGGAGAATGCCATTTCCAGCGCGCAAGTCTAACACTGGCTAGCGCATGTGGGGACAGGTCGGGGCGGCGGCGCGGGGTAGTCGCGCGGGTCGTTGGATAGCGTTGCGGGCATCACGTGGGCGTGACCTAGAATGAAGTCAGCGCCTGCCGACGTCGAGTGCGGGCCCGCCAGGCTTCAACAAGGACGGCCGATATGAAGAAAGGCTACCAGCTGACGTTTTATACCGAGCAGAACCGGCGTCATGATCATGAGCCGGTCGTGGAATGGCTATTGTCGGTTGCCAAACAGGCCGGCATTCGCGGCGCGACCGTCGTGGCGGCCGCCGAAGGCATTGGTCACGCCGGCGCGCGTCACGCGGCGCGTTTCTTCGAATTGGCGGATCAGCCGGTGCAGGTGATTTTCGCCGTCACCGAAGGGGAAGCCGAAACGCTGCTCGCCGCCGTGCGGCAAGGCAGCGTGCCGGTGTTTTATACGCGTTGTCCGATCGAATTCGGCATCGTCGGCGGCAACGCGGACGCGGTGGATTCATCGTCCCGCTAGGAGCGGCTCGCGCGGCAAGCGCCGGCGCATCCTCGGGCCTTGCTCGCCACTGAACCGTCGAAGGCTGCCGCGCGGCGAACGCGTCAGCCGACGCTCTCGCGCTCCGGCGTCGCCGAAATTCTGTGGATCGACAGGTCCGCGCCGTTGTATTCGTCCTCCTGGTCGAGCCGCAGGCCCACCGTCAGGCGAATCGCGCCGTACACGAGCGTGCCGCCGAGCGCCGCCACCGCGATGCCGCCCAACGTCCCCACCAGTTGCGCCCCGAACGACACCCCGCCGATGCCGCCCAGCGCAGGCAAGCCGAAGATGCCCGCCGCAATGCCGCCCCACGCGCCGCACAAGCCGTGCAACGGCCAGACGCCGAGCACATCGTCGATGCGCCAGCGATTCTGCACACAGGTGAACATAAAGACGAACAGCACGCCCGCGATGCCGCCCGTCAGCAGCGCGCCGAGCGGATGCATCAGATCGGAGCCGGCGCACACGGCGACCAGCCCGGCGAGCGGGCCGTTGTACGTGAAGCCGGGATCGTTGCGGCCCGCGAGCCAGGCCGTCAGCGTGCCGCCGACCATCGCCATCAGCGAATTGACGGCGACGAGGCCGCTGATTTTGTCGATGGTCTGCGCGCTCATCACGTTGAAGCCGAACCAGCCCACCGCCAGCACCCAGGCGCCCAGCGCGAGAAACGGAATATTCGACGGCGGATGCGCGGCAATGCCGCCGTCGCGATGGTAGCGGCCATGACGCGCGCCCAGCAGCAGCACGGCCGGCAGCGCGACCCAGCCGCCGAACGCGTGGACGACCACCGAGCCGGCGAAGTCGTGGAACGGCACGCCGAACACGCCGGTCAGCCAGTTCTGAATGCCGAAGCGGTTGTTCCAGACGATCCCTTCGAAGAGCGGGTAGATGAAGCCGACCAGCACGAAGGTGGCGAAGAGTTGCGGATTGAATTTGGAACGCTCCGCGATGCCGCCCGACACGATCGCCGGAATCGCCGCGGCAAAGGTCAGCAGGAAGAAGAAGCGCACCAGCTCGTAGCCGTTATGCGCGGCCAGCGTTTGAGCGTTGCCGAAGAACTGCGTGCCGTATGCGATCGTGTAGCCGATGAAGAAATAGGCGATTGTCGAGACGGAGAAATCCACCAGAATCTTGACCAGCGCGTTGACCTGATTTTTCTTGCGCACGGTACCGAGTTCCAGAAACGCGAACCCGGCATGCATGGCCAGCACCATTGCCGCACCCAATAAGAGAAAGAGGGTGTCGGTGCCGGTTTTAAGACTTTCCATCGGTGTTTCCTGCGTATGCCAAAAAAGCGGGCAACGAACGCAAGAAATGGGCCAATGTTGTGCGTGAAGCGTCTATTCGGTGCGGTGCGCACCGGAATTGGTGGCTAGCGCTTGCGCGACTTCGGGACCTCGGAACGAACGGCTTTGATTTGTGCGACTTTAAGCACAATACAGGTGCATTCATGTTCTATTTTGGGCGTCATGTTCCGAAATTGTGCGTCATCCGATATTTTCGAGTGCTCGCCTGCCGAATACCCGCCGCCCGATGCGCAACACATGTGCGCGCAGGTTGCCATGGCCGATTGCGCCCAATAAATGGCGCGCCCCTTTATTTTCCGCTGGAAACGTCGACATAATGTGCGCTCCCCGCGCATGATCTGCCGGCCCCCGACTTCCGATGCGCACGCATGAGACTCACCACCAAAGGCCTGCTGCTGATCGCGATTCCGGCGCTTTTCGAACTGGCGCTGCTGTCCGGACTGGTCAAGGCGCAATCCGATTCGGCGCAAGCGGAGCGCTGGGCTCTCCATAGCCAGGAAGTGCTGCGGCAGACCACCGCGATTCTCGAGCCGGTGCTCGGCGAATCCGTCGCGCTGCGCGGTGCGGTGCTGGAAAACGACAGCCGTTTCGCGACGCCGCTTGCACTGTGGATGGACGTCGACCGCCGCATCGACCAGCTTGCCGAACTGGTCGCGGACAATCCCCGGCAAGTCGCGCGCGTGGTTCAGTTGCGTCAATCGGTGCAAGCCTATCGCCAGTGGTCCGACCGCATGCAGGACATGCTGCATTCGCGGCGGCGGCCCGACGTGCTGGAGCGCTTTCGCGACCTCGCTCAATCCGATGTGCTCGATCGCTTCCGTCAGCAGGTGGTGGCATTCCAGAGCGAGGAACGGCGCCTCGACATGCAGCGCCTGAACGCCGCCGATGCCGCGCGCGAACGGCAGCAGATGCTGGTGGGCGCCGCCGTGTTCGGCTCGCTGCTGTTCGTCGCGCTGGCCGTCTGGCTGTTCACGCGCGGCGTGCGCGGCCGGCTCGCCGTTCTCTCCGACAACGCCGGGCGCCTCGCGGGCAACGAGCCGCTGGCGCCGATCGCAGCAGGCAGCGATGAAATCGCCCGGCTCGACCTGACCTTGCATGAAACCAGCCGGCGCCTGCTCGAGGCGGAGCGCATCCAGGCGCGTTTCCACGCCGACCTCGCGCGCCGCGCCGCCGAACTGGCGCGCATCAACGAGAGCCTGCGGCAGCAGACCCAGGAGAACGAGATGTTCATTTACAGCGTGTCGCACGATCTGCGTGCGCCGCTCGTGAATCTGCAGGGCTTTTCGAAGGAATTGATCCGCGCGTGCGACGAATTGCGCGTCGCGGTGCGCGAGTCGTCGCTTGGCGCCGGGACGCGCGAGCGCATCGAACGGGTGGTCGACGAGGACATCGGCGAGGCGTTGCATTATCTGCAAACGGCCGTGCTGCGGGCATCGCATATCATCGACGCGCTGTTGCGGCTGTCGCGTGTCGGCCGCGTTGAGTACCGCCAGCAGAAGGTCGAGGTGCACGATATCGTGCGGCGCGTGATCGATGCGATGCAAGGCTCGATCCGGGCGCGCGGCGCGCAGATCAGCGTCGACGAGTTGCCGGCGGTGTGGGGCGACGCCACCGCGCTCGAGCAGGTGTTCGCGAATCTGATCGGCAATGCGGTCAATTATCTGGATCCCGCCCGCGAGGGCAGGATCGAAATCGGGACCACGCCGCCGCCGCTCGGCGTGCATTCGCTGCGGATCTTTTACGTGCGGGATAACGGGCTGGGGATTCCGGTGGTCGCATTGCCCCGGCTATTCAATGCGTTTCAGCGGCTGCACGGCAATGTGGTGGCGGGCGAGGGCATCGGCCTCGCGCTCGTGCGGCGCGTGGTGGAGCGGCACGGCGGGCGTGTCTGGGTGGAGTCGAAAGAGGGGGAGGGCACGACGTTCTATGTGTCGCTACCCGAAGCCCGGCCGCGCAATGCGCAGGCGGTTGCCGATCCGCGGGTTCCGCTGGAGGCGGGCGGCGTTGATGCGATGCGTGATGTGCGCGAGGCGCGCATGGGCTCGGATGAGCGTGACAGCCAAGGTTCTGGTGGCGGCGCGGCGCTGAATGCCCCCAATGCCGAACCCGGCGTCGGTGTCCGGTGATCAGCAGGCGTTAAAGAGCCGCCGCGGTTTGAGCAGCTTGCTGCCGCGAATCAACCAGTAGCAGGCGCAGACGATCAGGATCATGACGCCGGTCAATGCCTCGAGCGGCGCGGGATGCAAGCCGAGCACGCCGTCCAGCGCGAACAGGCCACGTGCGGCGAGCAGCAGCGCCGCCCACAGCGAGCATGCGGCTAGCACCAGCATGCGCGCGCCGGCCAGACGCCGCGCGCGGTTTTCACGCGACCAGTTGGCGGGCGTGCGCCCGCAGAAAAAAGCGATCGCCATCAACGTGACGACGAGCACGACGATCCAGTCAGTCAGTTCCATCGAAAGGCACTCCAAAGTCAACCGTTGACTATAGAAAGCCGTTTCGCTGCGAACTATCGGATTACTCTCAAAATGTGCGCGGTTTAGGTGAATGCGCAAGGCCATGAGGGCATGGCGCTCGCCTTGGCCCGGAGCCGGAATATGGCCGGATCAAAGCCGGATGGGGGGCATCCGGCTCGATCGGACTTCGACTGGACTTCGATCAGAGTTCGATCCGGGTGCCGAGCAGCACGAGGAACTGGCGCAGCCACTCGGGATGCGCGGGCCATGCGGGCGCGGTGACGAAGTTGGCGTCGGTGATCGCCGCGTCGACGGGAATGTCGGCATAGTCGCCGCCCGCCAGTTTCACTTCGGGCGCGCACGCCGGGTAGGCGGAAATTCGTTTGCCGCGGATCACGTCGGCGGCGGCCAGCAGTTGCGCGGCGTGGCAGATCGCGGCGATCGGTTTGCCCGCTTCGGCGAACTGCCGCACGATTTCGATTACCTTGGGATCGAGCCGCAGATATTCCGGCGCCCGGCCGCCCGCGATTGCCAGCGCGTCGTACTGGCGGGGATCGGCATCGTCGAAGGTCGCGTTGAGCGTGAACTGATGACCAGGCTTCTCCGTATAAGTCTGGTCGCCCTCGAAATCATGGATCGCCGTCTTGATCCGGTCGCCCGCCTTCTTGTTCGGGCAGACCGCGTCGACCACGTGGCCGACTGCCTGCAGTGCCTGGAACGGCACCATCGTTTCATAATCCTCGGCGAAGTCGCCGGTCAGGAACAGAATCTTCTTTGCTGCCATCGTATGCCTCCAGTTGATCAACGGAACACACCAAGCGCTCGTCACGCTCATTCAAGCGAAGCCAGTCTACCCCAACGCGTTTGACAGAACCGCGACGCCGCACGCGATGAGCGGGTTCGAACGGTGCGGAATGCCAGCAGATGCGCCCGCGTTCGCGGCGCGATCCGGACGATCGGCCGATGCTGGGCGAAAGCGCCACGCGACGGCGTATCATTGGCGCGTTTTCGCATGCGGAAGCCGCTTGGCGCGGCTCACACTCAAACATGATTTCATCCATCCGTTCGCCTTTGTTGCACCGTGTCGTTCTGGTTCTCGCCGTGTTCGGCGGCCTCACGGCCTGCCAGAAAAACGATGCGTCCGCCGGGCAGGTCGCCGGCAAACTCAACGACGCCGCGCAAGCGGCCGGTCAGAAGCTCGATCAGGCGGCTAGCTACATCGGCCAGCAGGTCGACGCGACCAAATCCGCCGCGCAGCAGAATCTCGATTCGGCCTCCGCGCCGTCGGTCACTATCGACCCCAAGGCGCTTGCTTCGGGCGCGCAGGCCAATCTGCAAGGCGCCGCGAGCGCGGCCAATGCGCAACTCGGCAAGGCCGCCGCGCTGACCGGGCAGAGCCTGGAGACCGCGGGCCGCAAGCTGCAGCAGTGGTCCGCGCAGAGCACCGCTTCATCGACGAACGCTGCGGCGTCTTCGTCCGCTGCGGGCGATTCCGGCGACGCGCAAAAGCAGATGGACAAGTGACCGTCGTGACCGTCCGTTCGACCCCCGGCGCGCGCGAACGTTTGACGGCCCGGTCAAATGTAATTACTATAATTACATATTGTGGTCGCCGGGCAGGGGTGTTGTGAATACGAGTAGCCGGTTCGCATTTGCGGTGCACGTGCTTGCGCTGCTGTCGTTGCAGCAGGGCGTGCCGCTTTCGTCGGAGATAATTGCGGGCAGCGTGAACACCAATCCCGCACTGATCCGGCGTTTGCTGAGCATGCTGGCGGAGGCGGGCCTCACCACCTCCCAGCTTGGCGCGGGCGGCGGCGCGCTGCTCGCCCGGGCGCCCGGGAATATCAGCCTGCTCGAGATATACCGTGCGGTGGAAGATCCACGTTTATTCGGGCTGCATCGGGAAGAGCCGAATCCCGCGTGCATGGTCGGCCGTAATATCCAAGGCGTGCTGAGCGGCATCATCGACGAAGCGCAGCAGGCCATGGAAGCATCGCTCGGCGCCCGCACGCTGGCCGATGCCACGGCGGATGTCGTGCGCGCGGAGCGGGTCAGGGAGCGCAAGCGGCGTTCGCATCGATAAGGCGTGAGCAAGCAGTCCGGGAATGCGCGTGTTTGTCAGTCAGCGCGCGCGCCTGATAATCAAGGGGTACCCACCCCTCTTTTTTCCGTCTTATATGTAATCAATATAGTTACATATAAGCTAATCGAAGGAGCATCGAAATGAGCAAACAGTTGAAGATCGCGTTGTTTGGCACCACCGGCACGATCGGTTCGCGGATCGCCGCGGAAGCGGCCCGTCGCGGGCACGAGGTGACGGCGCTGGCGCGCAACCCGGCGCGGGTGCCGGCCGACGTGGCGAACCTGAAGGCGGCGCAAGCCGATCTGCTCGACGCCGCGAGTGTCGGTGCGGCGGTGCGCGGGCACGACGTCGTCGCCAGCGCCTACGCGCCGCCGCAAGGTGACGAGGCGGCGCTCGCCACGGCGACTCGCGCGCTGGTCGAAGGCGTGCGCGCGGCGGGCGTGAAGCGCCTCGTGGTGGTGGGCGGCGCGGGTTCGCTCGAAGTCGCGCCGGGCAAGCAACTGGTGGATACCGAGGGTTTCCCTGTCGCTTACAAGCCGGTCGCGCTCGCGCACCGCGACGCATTTGACTACTACCGTGGCGTCGCCGATCTCGACTGGACTTTCTTTGCGCCGGCCGCGCTGATCGCGCCGGGCGAGCGCACCGGGCAATTCCGCACCGGCACGGGCGCGCTGCTGGCCGACGCCGAAGGCAATAGCCGCATTTCGGCGGAAGACTACGCAATCGCCTTCGTCGACGAACTGGAGCAGGGCCGCTTCGTGCGTCAGATCGCGACAGTCGCCTATTGAGCCTGAATGGCGCGGCCTAGCCTGGCAGGCAGGCGCCCGCGGCGCGGTGGGTAGGGCGATCCCCACACCCGCTGCCGAGCGCAAGCGCCCTAACATTCCGTTACGCATGTTCGGTCGCGCCCGATAAAAGTGCGGCTACACTGGCGTCTCCCGTTTTTTCACGGATCGCCATGCAGTCACGCTCTTCGCGGCGTGAGTCCGAGGCTGCGCCGTTCAACGGCGGGCAACCGGCGACTCGCGCCACCTTTCATCTTCCTTCTCCTCATGCCGGGGGCGACGTCCACCCCAGCTCGCCCACGCGCGTCGCGGCGTGGCTCGGCGCATGGGTGGCCGGGGTATTCCTCGCGCTGATCCTCTACGCCGGCTGCACGCCCGCCAACGCCGAGGCCGCCGGCAGCAGCACGCCGGTCATCCCTGCCTTGCAGAGCCTGATCAACAGCGCTACCGCGACGCCCGCGTCCGCCGCTTCGGGCGCATCCGCGGCGCAGGCGGCGTCCGCGCCGTCGCCCGCGAGCCAGGCGGAACTGGCGCGCTCGCTCGACAGCGTGATCGCCACGCTCGACAACGACCGGCAGCGCACCGCGCTCGTCGCCCAGCTCAAGAAGCTACGCGACGTCTCGCAGAACGTCGGCCCACCGGTGCCGGCGCAGACGCAGGCCAGTGCCGGCCTGCTGGGCGCGATCGCGTCGGGCATCGCGTCGTTCGAATCCGACATGCATCAGGGCCGCACGCCGGTGCGCTATTGGGGCGGCCGCCTCAACGCGGCCGGCAACGAACTCTTCACGATCATCTCGGGCCAGGGGCGCGAGAGCTTCGGCCGCGTGCTGTTTTCGATGATCGCGATGCTCGCCGGCTGGGGCGCGTGCGCCGGCGCGCTGATCTATGGACAACACCGGCTGTACCGGCGCTTCGGCATCGTCATGGGGCTGAATCCGAATCCCACCACGCGCGAGTTGCTGATCTTCGCGCTGCGCCGCGTCGGACCGTGGATCATCGCGTTTGTCGCGGCGCTGCTGTTCGTGCGCGCGATGCCCGATGCGCTCGGACGAACGCTCGGCATGGTGGTCGCCTACGCGATCGTGGCGGGGGCGGTGTTCTCGGCGATCTGTTTGATCATGTTTTCGCTGTTCGGCTCGGGGCATCGGCGCATCGCGGTGCGTCTTCTGATCGATCATGCGCGGCGTGTGCTGTTCGTGATCGGCATATGCGGCGCGCTCGGCGATGCGGCCGTCAATTACGACGTCGCGCATCAACTCGGAACGAATCTCGCGGCGCTGATCTCGACCGCGGCCAACATGACGGCCGCCGTGCTCACCGGCTACTTCGCGCTCGCGTTTCGCCGGCCGGTCGCGCATCTGATTCGAAATCGGCCGTACGAGCAGCGCAACGATCACAAGGCGGCGACCGACGCCTTCGAGGTCCTCGCCGCGCTGTGGCACGTGCCCGTGCTGGTGCTCGCCACCGCCTCGGTGATCGCCACGCTCGGCGGCTCGGGCACCAGTGAGAACGTGCTGCAGATTTCGGTGGTGACGGCGCTGCTGCTGGTGCTGGCGTTCTTCCTGTCGGCCATCGTGCTGCGCATGACGCGTCCGCGCAGCGCGCGCGCCCGCCGCCGCTCGCCGTATCTGACGCGCCTGCTGCGCTTTTGCGGCACGCTGCTCACGCTCTTCATCTGGCTGTTTTTCTTCGAACTGGCGGCGCGTTTGTGGGGCGTGTCGCTCGCGGCCGTGGTCGAGGAAAACGTCGCGGCGCGCGGTATCGCCCATGCGGTGACGGCGATCATCGCGACCGTGTTCATTGCGTGGCTGCTCTGGATCCTGGTCGACACGGCGATCACCGAGGCGCTCAATCCGGGCGGTCCGCGCAACAAGTCGCGCGCGCCGAGCATGCGCGCGCGCACGATGTTGCCGCTCGTGCGCAATGTGCTGCTCGTCTCGATCATGACCATCGCCGGGATCGTGACCGCGGCGAACCTCGGCATCAACGTGACGCCGCTGCTGGCGGGCGCCGGCGTGATCGGCCTCGCGATCGGTTTCGGCGCGCAGTCGCTCGTGACCGACCTGATCACGGGCCTGTTCATCATCATCGAGGACACGATCTCCGTGGGCGACTGGATCGACGTGGACGGCGGCCATGCGGGCACCGTCGAGCACCTGTCGATCCGCACCGTGCGCCTGCGCGACGGCCAGGGCGCGATTCACGCGATTCCGTTCTCGCAGATCAAGATCGTCAAGAACCTGTCGCGCGATTTTGCTTACGCAGTGTTCGAAGTGCGGGTGTCGTTCTCCGCGGACGTCGATCAGATCACGCAGCTGATCCGCGAAGTCGGCGCCGATCTGATGGCGGACTTCCGTTACCGGCGCGAGATGCTCGGGCCGATCGAGGTGTGGGGGCTGGACCGTTTCGATCCGAACTGGATGGTCGTAAAAGGGCAGATCAAGACCCGGCCGCTGCAGCAATGGAGCGTGGCGCGCGCGTTCAATCTGCGGCTCAAGCGCAAGATGGACGAAGCCGGGATTGAGATTCCGCTGCCGCAGATGCGCTTGTTCACGTCGTCGAAGGATAGCGAAGGTCAGCCTTTCGGGGACGACGCGTTGCCTGGGTCCGGTGCGCACGGCCATGCCCATGCGCAGGCTCAAACGGCGTCGTCGGTGCGGGCCGCGCATGCGGCGGTCGCGGTGGCGCGCGATGTGTCGCACGAACCGCGTCCGGCGCCGCCGCCGACCGGACAGACCGCGCCGATTCCACCGCAGATTCCGACCGCGGGAGAAGCGGGCGGCAAGAGTTGATTGCGCTGGTGGTGCGCCGCTGCCTGCGCGGCGCACGCAAGGCGTGAGCTTTCAAACGCGCGCCGGCGCCTCGGCCACGCGCACGATGTCGTTGACATGCGTGGCGATTCGCGCGCCCGCCACGCCGTAGACATGCAATGAGACGGCGGGCGCAAGAGTGCCATTGCCCAGCCGATGAATGGCGCCGCGTCCGCCGCGTGCGAACGACACCGCGCCGCGATTGCGCGCTTGCGTCCGCGCGGCGCTCGCGCATTGCCGCGCGCCATTCCATTCGAAGATCGTTTCGTTCAAGCTGCCATCGAGCACAGCGTAGCCGCACCACGTGTGATGCGCGTGCACGGGGCTCGCCTGTTGCGGCAGCCACACGAGTGCGGCAATTGCATAGCGGCCATGCGGATCGGCGGCGAGCAGATGACGACGGTAATTCTCCGCCGCGCCTTCGCGTTGTGCCGGCGTCAGCAAGTCGGGGGTGGCCGCGGCTTCAGCGAGGGTGACACGCATACCGCGCGCGAACAACGCCGAATCCGACGGCTCGGGACATGTCGAACAGGCTTCGAAAATCGCGTCGAGCGCGTCGCATAACTGTTTGAGAGGCGCGCTGCCGTGGTCGTGCAACGGCGCGGCGGCTCGAATTCGGGCTTGAACGTCCGAGGCGGTTCGGGCCGCTTCAGCCGATTGTCCGCCGTGGGCCTGGAAACGATCGCGGGGCGTCGAAGAAAGGTTTTGGCTCATGATCGTTGCGCGGCTGCGCTGCCGCTTGTCGGTTATTTCGAATAGCGACATTTATACCGATTTCCCCGGAGAAAGAGTTTCCATATAATTCCCCTCGAAGTATTAAAAGTAGAATAATTTCCTACAGAGGCGCCAGAATGGGAATGGACATCATCGATCGGAAACTGCTCGAACTGCTGCAGCAGGACGCAACCATGCCGATCGCCGAGTTGGCGCAGCGGGTGAATCTGTCGCAAACGCCTTGCTGGAAACGGCTGCAGCGTTTGAAAGAGGCGGGCGTGATTCGCGCGCAGGTGGCGCTTTGCGATGCCCGCAAGCTGGGCGTGGGCACGACCGTGTTCGTCGCGGTGCGCACCAACCAGCATACCGAGGCGTGGGCGCAGAGCTTCACGCGTGCGGTTCAGGATATTCCGGAGGTAGTGGAGGTGTACCGGATGAGCGGCGAAACCGATTACCTGCTGCGCGTGGTGGTGTCCGACATCGACGACTACGATCGCGTCTACAAGCTTCTAATCGCCGCCGTGCCGCTGTACGACGTGAGTTCAAGTTTTGCGATGGAACAGATCAAGTATTCGACGGCGCTGCCGGTGCGTTTCACTGTGTAACCCTTGGTAGACGGCGAGATCCTTTGCTGGTGTGGCTTTGACGCCGATCGATATACCTCTTGTTTGCTCGGGTGGTCTCGCGTTTCCTCTTGTTTTTGTGGTGCCAAGGCTCCAAAATGGGTGCCATTTTCGCGTGGCACCACACTACAGGCAAGTGAGCACAGATGGGCACAATTACACCAAGAGAGAACAAGGACGGTAGCACCTCATATAAGGCACAAGTTCGCGTGCGTAAGGGCGGCAAGGTTTTGCACCAGGAAACCAAGACGTTTGAACGTCGGCAGGCGGCGCAGATCTGGATTAAGCAGCGCGAGGCCGCGCTGTCACACGCCGACGGTTTGAAGGCCGCGCTGCAGGAGAATCCACCAGTCAAGGAAATGATCAAGCGATACATCGCGGAACTGGGCAAGCCGTTAGACCGTACCAAGAGAATGATCCTGAACCAGATATCCGGCTCAACCTTGGGCGAGGTGAAGGCGGCGCAGCTCGAAAGTGCCGACATCGTTGCCTACATGCGAACGGTTGAGGTCGCGCCATCGACGCGTGGCCACTATCTCGCGCACCTGTCCAGCGTGATCACCTTGGCCCGGCCGGCCTGGGGTTATCCGGTCGATGCCTCGGTGGTCGCCGACGCGCGCGTCGCGCTGACGAGAATGGGGCTTGTTGGCCGATCAAAGCATCGTGAACGTCGCCCAACGCTAGATGAGATGGATCGCTTAATGGCCGAGTTCGGTAAGGTGCGGGACGGAACGCCCGACAGTATTCCGATGCAGGCGCTGGCAGCCTTCACGATTTTTTCGCTGCGAAGAATCAGTGAAATCTGCCGGCTTCGTTGGGGCGACCTGGATGAGGACGGATGTCGCGTTATGGTCCGCGACCTGAAACACCCAAACACAAAAGTGGGAAACGACACTTGGGTGGATCTGACGCCAGAAGCATTACGGATCGTCAAGGCGCAGCCGCGAGTGGACGATCGTATCTTTCCGTATCGCGCTCTTACGGCGAGCACCGCATTCACGAATGCAGTGCAGCTATTGGGGATTGACGACCTGCATCTGAATGATCTACGGCACGAGGGCGCGAGCAGGTTGTCGGAAATGGGATGGACGATCCAGCGGGTGGCCGCAGTCAGTGGCCACCGCAGCTGGAATACGTTGAAGCGTTACACGCACGTGCGCAAGGTGGGCGACAAGTACGAAAACTGGAAGTGGCTGGACGTGATCGCGCCATCGCAGGATTACGCGATGCCGGCGAGCTGATCGCATTCCTTCTTTGCTGCCGCGCGGCGCTCGTCGATGTAGTTGGCTAGGTCCTGCACGTAGACGCCCTTTGCGCTCTTTTGCGATGATTCGATCCGAACGAGAGGTAGCTTGATTTCTCCGTAAGTGATCTTTCGAAGCAACTTGTCCACTTCAAGGTGCGGGAAGTACGAGCGGCAGACTTCGTCAATCGGAATGACCGCACGTGCGCCGAACTGCGCCATCAAAAGAAAAACAGTATTCATTTGACACTCTATGTCGGGTCGTTACTACGACATCGGGTTGATCGCTCGGTCGAGCTGCATCAACCCGGTTTCAATGGACAGACGCGCTTGTTCCGCCCACGTGCGTGCCTCTTGCGCAGCTTTGTGCCGGCTATAGCTGCCTACCTCGTCGCGCATGAGGTCGAGCAGTTCGATGTCCGCGCCAAGCGCGATGACTTCGACCAGCTTTCGGATCTCGAGGCGCAGGGCTTCGATTCGCGCGATCGTTGCGAGTCGGGTATCCGACTCGCCTTCCTTCTTCTGGATAGTCTTTCGCCGCGCAAGCGGCGCTTCGTCTATCTGGATGGCCTTGGCGGGCGTGAGCCCGCTGCTGTTGACGTCGTCGTTCGATGCCTGCGCCGGGACGGCACCAGCGAGGGAAAGCCGTGGGCGTCTGTCTGCCGCTTCCCGCTTTCGCGGCAGCGGACGTGGGGTAGAAATGGCCGGACGAGCCGTCATTTAGCCACCTCCGTCACCATGTCCTCGGTCCAGTCGGGATCGGGCATCGTTGAAAGCCTGTCGAGCCAGGCGCGCACCGCCGGTGCCTCTCTCGCCTTCGTCCTGTCTGCCCGGTCGAGCGCACGCGTGAAGTCGCTAACGGCGGCTCTGATGGCCTGCATGCGGGTCGGGTATGCCGACGTGAAATCTCGCATCGAAGGCAGGCCCGATGTCGTGCCATTGCCTACGCGTAACGTGGTCGAGTAAATCCACCTGCCTTCCTCGGGCTGCGCAAGGTGGATCTCCGCAGGCGAGAGCCCTGTGCGCTTTGTCATGGGCGCGCGGATCGTCTCGCACTTCACGAACACGCCGTTCTCGTTCGGCACGTGCACAGGATGCCTGTGACGGCGGGCGGGAACGGCGTCGAGCAGATCTGCGTACGGCGTGAGCGCGGCATGTACGCTTGCGATCGTGCCGGGCGACAGCTTGCCGAAAACAGGGTCGTGCAACACCGACTGCAACGCCTGCAAAAGTTGCTTTGCCTGCGGTGCGACGATGCTGCTGCTGGCCCGCTTCGCTAGCGCCTTCCTGGTCACCCTGGCCTTGCCGCCGGCCTTCGCCTGCTCCGCCGCCGTACGAAGGCGCTCAAGGGCTTTCTCGCCGCCGTGCGCCCGGATTTCTTCAATCGCCAGTGTCGACGAAACGATCTTGTTGCGAACCAGTTCCTGCAGGGTCAGTGGTGCGTTCGCAAGCAGCAGGACATCACGGATAGTCTGGTCGGTGATGTTGAGCCGCTTGCCGATCGTGGCGTTGGGCTCGCCGAACTCCAGCAGTTCCACGACTTTTTCCGCAAGCTGCAGCGGCGTCAGCTTCTCGCCGTCGTTGTTCGTGATGCCGGCGTAAATCAGGTTGACGCGATTCACCGACTTCGCTTCATCGATCACGACCGGCAGCCGGTCGATCTCCTTGTCCTTCGCGAACCCGCCTTCCTTGATGGCGAGCAGGGCGGCATGGTATCGGTGCTGGCCTTCATACACGAAGATCCTGTCCTGACCGTCGACCTTGCGCACGAAACATCCGAGCGGTTTCTTGCGGTCGTAGCCATTCGCCTTCATCAGTTCCGCGAGGTGCCGCACGCGGTCCTGATCCAGCGGGCGAACGTTGTCGCGCGGATCGTAGTGAATCTGATCGGGCGGTACCGTCCAGAGATCCGACGATCCACCGCCGGCGGCCTTGACCGCAGCCTTTGTGTTGCCGGTGACAATCGGTTCGGCTTCCAGTAACGAGCGCGCGTTAGCCATTGCTGACCTCCCGCCTCGGCGGGATACCGCCGACGTCGGCAAAGGTCGCGTCCGGCGCGTAGTGAAACAGCGTGCCGTCGAAAGGAGCGATCGCAATGCCTGCGAGCCAGTACACGAGGCGTTCGTCCGACCGCCGGATGGCCTGCCGCACAACAGTGGCGCACACCAGCAGGTGCAGCTCCAGGCGGAGCGCCTGCCGGTCGGCGTGCGGCAACGCCGCTTCAATGTCGTCGATCGTGAGCGGGTCACGCTGGCCGGCGAAAAACGCGATCAGCGCCTTGCAGATCGGGGAGAGATTACTTGACATAGTGTCTCCGGATTCGCGCGTAGCGATAGCTGCGCAGGAATGGGCGGACGAAGCAGAGCGCGCAGAACGCGGCGATTCCGACGATGGCGAGCTTGGCGGCGGATACACCGGCAAGGAGCCAGAGGATGGCGTCGGCCAGACCGAACAGACAGCCGACATGGCGTTGATGTGCGGGGCCAGTGAGAAACCACGCCGTGCAGCACGTGGTAGCGGCGACGAGGAGGGCGAAGATCACGCGCCCCCCTTTGGCAGGATGCTGCCAACATATTCGGGGCCGCCGTGCAAATGAATGCGCGTTTGCGTCTTCGGCCTACGGAGCACTACAGAGCCGAAGTTTGCAGTGGTTCTACCTGATTCGACGATCCATCCGAGGCCGATAAAACCGGCTATCAACCTCTCTCCACTCGACGAGAACACGCCGGCGCTGATATGCAGTGCCCACTTTGCGCGATGATCCCCTGCGGTCGGATCGCTGACATCCTGGAGGCGCATCGAATACTCGCTGACGTCGTAGCCGATCTTTGCTTCGTCGAGCAGCGTGAGATCGCGCTCGATTGCGCGTATGTGTTTCTCGGCACGCTTCAGTTCAGCAAGACGGCGGGCATGT
>NZ_FRAB01000015.1 GCF_900142195.1 Paraburkholderia terricola | reverse complement strand
TTGCCGATCTCGAGGTAATTCTGCGGGCCGATTGCGAGCAGGAACGGCACCGCCGCGAACGTCTCGGTGTTGTTGATCGTGGTGGGCTTGCCGTACACGCCGAAGCTCGCCGGGAACGGCGGCTTGAAACGCGGCTGGCCTTTCTTGCCTTCCAGCGATTCGAGCAGCGCGGTTTCCTCGCCGCAGATGTAGGCGCCGTAACCGTGGTGCGCATGCAGTTCGAACGAGAAGCCCGAACCCATGATGTTCTCGCCGAGGAACCCGGCGCGGCGCGCTTCTTCTAACGCTTCTTCAAAGCGTTTGTAGACTTCCCAGATTTCGCCGTGAATATAGTTATAGCCGACCGTGATGCCCATCGCGTACGCGCCGATCGCCATGCCTTCGATCAGCGAGTGCGGATTGAAACGCAGGATGTCGCGGTCCTTGAAGGTGCCCGGTTCGCCTTCGTCCGAGTTGCAGACGAGATACTTCTGGCCGGGAAACTGGCGCGGCATGAAGCTCCACTTCAAGCCGGTCGGAAAGCCCGCACCGCCACGGCCGCGCAGACCCGACGCCTTGACGTCGGCGATCACCTGCTCGGGCGGGATCTTTTCTTCCAGAATGCGGCGCAGCTGGGCGTAACCGCCGCGCGCCACATAGTCTTCGAGATGCCAGTTGTCGCCGTTCAGGCCGGCGAGAATCAGCGGTTTGATGTGACGATCGTGTAAAGACGTCATTTCGAAAGTTCCTCGAGCAGCTGGTCGATCTTCTCGCGGCTCATGAAGCTGCACATGCGATGGTTGTTCACCAGCATCACCGGCGCGTCGCCGCACGACCCCATGCACTCACCTTCTTTCAAGGTGAATTTGCCGTCTGCCGTGGTTTCGCCGAAGTCGATGCCGAGCTTCTGCTTCAGATATTCAGCGGCGCTGTCGGAGCCGCCATCCGGGCCGAGCTGGCACGGCAGGTTCGTACAGAGCGTGATCTTGTATTTGCCGACCGGCGAGGTCTCGTACATCGTGTAGAAGGTAGCGACCTCCTGCACGGCGACTGCCGGCATGCCGAGATAGTCCGCGACGAACTGCATGAGTTCGGGCGACAGCCAGCCATGCTCTTCCTGAGCAGTGGCCAACGCCGACATCACGGCGGACTGTTTCTGATCGGCGGGGTACTTCGCGATCGCACGATCGATTTCTTTCAGGCCTTCAGCTGAGATCATTTTCAGACACGACTCTTTCAATTCCTACCGAACGAAAACCTGTCGCTTACGTCATGCTGCGACAGACCCGGCGTTCCTTTGCTTGACGCGCGCTTCGCTGCAACCGGAAGACGCGCACCGATGAATACGTCCTAGCGATCCACTTCGCCGAACACGATGTCCTGCGTGCCGATGATCGTCACGGCGTCGGCGATCATGTGACCGCGCGCCATTTCATCGAGCGCGGACAGATGCGCGTAACCCGGCGCGCGGATTTTCAGGCGGTACGGCTTGTTTGCACCATCCGAGATCAGATAGATGCCGAACTCGCCTTTCGGATGCTCGACGGCGGCGTACGCTTCGCCTTCCGGTACGTGGAAGCCTTCCGTGAAGAGCTTGAAGTGGTGAATCAACTCTTCCATGTTCGACTTCATGCCGACGCGCGACGGCGGCGCAACCTTGTGATTGTCGATCATCACCGGGCCCGGATTCTTACGCAGCCACTCAATGCACTGTTTCACGATCCGCGTGGACTGGCGCATTTCTTCGACGCGAACCAGATACCGGTCATAACAATCGCCATTCACGCCGACCGGAATGTCGAAATCGAGCTTGTCATAAACTTCGTACGGCTGCTTCTTGCGCAAATCCCACTCGATGCCCGAGCCGCGCAGCATCGCGCCGGTCATGCCGAGTTGCAGCGCGCGCTCCGGGCTGACCACGCCGATACCGACGAGGCGCTGCTTCCAGATCCGGTTGTCGGTGAGCAGCGTTTCGTACTCGTCGACGCAATGCGGGAAACGCGTGAAGAAATCGTCGATAAAATCGAGCAGCGAGCCTTGGCGGTTTTCGTTCATCTTCGACAATGCTTTTGCATTGCGAATCTTCGACGCCTTGTATTGCGGCATTGCGTCAGGCAGGTCGCGATACACGCCGCCCGGACGGTAATACGCCGCGTGCATGCGCGCGCCGGACACGGCTTCGTACACGTCCATCAGGTCTTCGCGTTCGCGGAACGCATAGAGAAACACCGCCATCGCGCCGACGTCGAGCGCGTGCGCGCCGATCCACATCAGGTGGTTCAGCACGCGCGTGACCTCGTCGAACATCACGCGGATGTATTGCGCGCGCACCGGCACTTCGACGCCGAGCAGCTTTTCGATCGCCATCACGTAGCCGTGCTCGTTGACCATCATCGACACATAGTCGAGACGGTCCATGTACGGCACTGACTGGATGAACGTTTTGGTTTCGGCGAGCTTTTCGGTCGCGCGATGCAGCAGGCCGATGTGCGGATCGGCGCGCTGGATGACTTCGCCGTCGAGCTCGAGCACGAGACGCAGCACACCGTGCGCTGCCGGATGCTGCGGACCGAAGTTGAGCGTGTAATTCTTGATCTCTGCCATGGCGTTCTCTTAATGTTTCAGACCGCCATAGCGATCCTCACGGATCACGCGCGGCGTGATTTCCCGCGGCTCGATCGTCACAGGCTGATAGACGACGCGCTTCTCTTCCGGGTCGTAACGCATTTCGACGTAGCCGGAGACAGGGAAATCCTTACGGAACGGGTGACCGATGAAACCGTAATCGGTCAGGATGCGGCGCAGGTCCGGATGGCCCTCGAAGACGATGCCGTACAGGTCGAACGCTTCACGCTCGTACCAGTTGGCCGAATTCCAGATTTCGACGACCGAAGGGATGATCGGCACTTCGTCGTCCGGCGCGAACACGCGCAAACGCAGACGCCAGTTGTTCTGCACCGACAACAAATGCAGAACGGCCGCGAAACGCGGACCGTCGTAAGCGCCATCGGCGTAGGTCTGATAGTCGACGCCGCACAGATCGATCAATTGCTCGAAGCCGAGCGAGCGGTCGTCGCGCAGACGCGTTGCCACATTGAGGTAATCGCTCGCCTTTACGACGATCGTCAACTCACCGATTGCCTCGGTGGTGCTCAACAGGAGGCCGCCAAAGGCCGCCTCGAGGTTCGCTTTCAGAGTCTCGAGTTTGCTTGCCATATTGTGGGGAGGCGTTGGCCTTATTGACGGGCGATTGTATTGGTGCGGCGAATCTTGGCTTGCAACTGGATCACGCCGTACACCAGCGCTTCCGCCGTTGGCGGGCAACCCGGCACATAGACGTCGACCGGCACGATCCGGTCGCAGCCGCGCACTACCGAATACGAGTAGTGGTAATAGCCGCCACCGTTCGCGCACGAGCCCATCGAAATCACCCAGCGTGGCTCGGCCATCTGGTCATAGACCTTGCGCAGGGCCGGCGCCATCTTGTTGCACAACGTGCCCGCGACGATCATTACGTCCGACTGACGCGGACTCGGACGAAACACCACGCCGAAACGGTCCAGGTCATAACGGGCGGCGCCCGCATGCATCATTTCGACCGCGCAGCATGCGAGACCGAACGTCATTGGCCACAAGGAGCCGGTGCGCGTCCAGTTGATCAGTTTGTCTGCCGTGGTGGTGACAAACCCTTCCTTCAAGACCCCTTCGATACTCATTTGCTTTCCACTCCAGACGGGGCGGCAAGCCTTGGCCACCCACGCAAACCGGCGATTAATCCATCATTCCCAGTCGAGGCCGCCCTTCTTCCAGATATAGGCGAAGCCCAGCAGGAATTCGAGCAGGAAAATCATCATCGCCATGAAGCCCGGCCAGCCGATGTCGCGCAGGGCCACGCCCCACGGGAACAGAAACGCGGTTTCAAGATCGAAAATGATGAAGAGAATGGCGACGAGGTAATAGCGCACGTCGAACTTCATGCGCGCATCTTCGAATGCCTCGAAGCCGCACTCGTACGGTGCGTTCTTCTCGGTATCGGGCTTGTTGGGACCGAGGATCTTGCCGATACTGACCAGTGCTACGCCTAAACCGGTGCCCACAATGAGGAACAACAAGACGGGGAAATAGGCTGCGAGGTTCAAGACTATCCTCAATCGGTTGGTTCTGAATGCCGTCAGGAGCATAGCACTCCTGACGCGAAATCACTTCTCAAACGCGCACACCGTAAGCCCAATACAAGCTGCGCGCCAGAAGTGAAAATGCCAGCCGAAGCGAAGCAAGCGGCTGGCATTTAGATAACATTTGGTGCCGACGGCGAGACTCGAACTCGCACAGCTTTCGCCACTACCCCCTCAAGATAGCGTGTCTACCAATTTCACCACGTCGGCACTAACTGCAATCCGGGAAAACAACTTATAAAACCCGCGAATCGCTTCAAGACTTGAATTGTAACGTGTCTAAACAGTTTGTTCAACGCACAAAAGCACTTCGAACGAAAAAATTATTTCGGCACTTCCGTGGCCGGAGCGGACGCAGCCGAGGCCGGCAATGTAGCCGAACCAACTGCCGGAGCCGACGCGGCGGACGCCGCGATCGGCGCGGTCACAGCCGCACCCAGCACGCCTGCGGAAGGTTTCGCGCGATACGCACCGAGGTAGGTGAGCGTCAATGTGGTGACAAAAAACACCGCTGCGAGCACCGCGGTTGTACGCGATAAAAAGTTCGCCGAACCGGTCGCGCCGAACAGGCTGCCTGACGCGCCGCTACCAAAAGCAGCGCCCATATCGGCGCCTTTGCCGTGCTGCAGCAAGACGAGGCCGATGACCCCGAGTGCCGACAACAGCTGAACGACGATAATCAATGTTTTCAAATACAGCATCACACTCACCTGAGTCTTTATTTAACCGCGCCACACAAAGTATGCCGCGCGGGATGGGTCATCCTCGCCGAGGCGCCCTGCTTAATCAGCGGTGCTGGTTGCAGCCGCCGCCTTGCAGATCGCCAGGAAATCCTCGTCTTTCAACGACGCGCCGCCGATCAGGCCGCCGTCGATATCCGATTGACGGAACAATTCCTCCGCGTTCTCCGGCTTCACGCTGCCGCCGTACAACAGCGGCACGTCCGCCACCGCCGCGCCCTTGGCCGCGAGACGCGAGCGCAGGAACGCATGAACCGCTTGCGCCTGTTCCGAGGTGGCGCTCTTGCCGGTGCCGATCGCCCAGACCGGCTCGTAGGCGACGACAATACGCGACGCCTCCTGCTCCGACAGTTTCGCCAGCACTTGATCCAACTGCTCGCCGACCACCTGCTCGGTCGCACCGGCTTCGCGCTGTTCCAGCGTTTCACCGACGCAGACGATCGGCGTCAAGCCTGCTTCCAGCGCGCGCTGCGTTTTCACCGCAACGAGTTCGGCGCTTTCCTGATGATAGGCACGGCGCTCCGAGTGCCCGACGATCGCGAGCGTCGCGCCGAAATCCGTCACCATTGTCGCGGCGACTTCGCCGGTATAGGCGCCGTGCGTGAACGCGGAAACGTCCTGCACGCCCCACACGACCCGGCTGCCTTCCAGCAACGATTGAGTCTGCGAAAGATACGGACACGGCACGCAAACGCCAACACGCACGCCAGCCGTCAATTCGCCGGCGCCCTGAGCCACCGCCTGCAACAGCGTTGCGTTGTCGGCAAGGCGCCCGTGCATCTTCCAGTTACCGACTACCAGCTTGGCTCGTTGTTTCGACATCGTCTCGTCCTGGCTTGGCGGCGAACTTTGCTTGCGTCATATTGCGCTTACAGTCCGCCTTCCGGTTTCATGCGGCGTGCGCAAAACGCGCAATTTTACTGCGTGGGGTGGATCGGGTCAAACCGACCGCGTCAAGCGTCCTGACCCCACGTCAGCATGATCTTGCCGACGTGCGTGCTGCTCTCCATCAACGCATGCGCCTCGGCCGCCTGGGCCGCCGGAAACACCCGATGCACCACGGGCTTGATGCGTCCTTCCTCGAGGTGCGGCCACACGCGCTCCTTGAGTTGCGCGGCGATCCGCGCCTTGAATTCGATCGGCCGCGGACGTAGTGTCGACCCGGTCACCGTCAAACGGCGGCGCAGCACCTCGTTCAGATTCAACTCCGCCTTCGCGCCGCCCAGCAATGCGATCAGCACGATGCGCCCGCCGTCGGCCAATGCCGTCAGCTCGCGCGACACGTAACTGCCCGCCACCATGTCGAGAATCACGTCGACGCCGCGGTCGTTCGTGAGCGACTTGATGACCTCGACGAAATCCTCGATCTTGTAGTTGATCGCGCGCTCGGCGCCGAGCGCTTCACACGCGCGGCACTTCTCGTCCGAGCCGGCGGTGGCGAACACGCGAAAACCGAGCGCATGCGCGATCTGGATCGCCGTCACGCCGATGCCGCTCGAGCCGCCCTGCACCAGCAGCGTTTCGTTCGCGCCGCCCTCGCCGTTGCCGAGCTGGGCGCGATCGAAAACATTGCTCCACACGGTGAAAAACGTCTCCGGCAGCGACGCCGCCTCGACATCCGACAAGCCCGCGGGCACCGGCAGACACTGGGGCAACGGAGCCGCGGCATATTCCGCATAGCCGCCGCCCGCGAGCAACGCACACACGCGATCGCCGATTTTCAGACCGAACGGGTTGTTCTTCTCATCGATCACGCCGCCGACGATCTCGCCCGCCACCTCCAGCCCCGGCAGATCCGAGGCGCCCGGCGGCGGCGCATAACCGCCCTTGCGCTGAAACACGTCCGGCCGGTTGATGCCCGAAGCCGCCACCTTGATCAGCACCTCGCCCGCCTTGAGCTGCGGCGTCGGCCGCTCTGCCAGCTTCAGGACTTCCGGCGCACCGAATTCGGTGATTTCGATCGCTTTCATCTGCGTCAACTCCAAGATTGGATTGCGTTGCACACCCGCTGCGTGCCAACTGCCCGCGCTACCGACCAATCGTCCGACCTGCGACGAACCGACCGGAGCAAACAGAGTACCCGCTTATGCCCCTTCGCATACGCTCGCACCAGCGCGCAACGCGATCCACCCTGCACCCTGCATGAAAAACGGCCGGCGCGCATTTCGCGCCGCCGGCCGTCGTCCCGCTACCGCATTACTGCGGTGTCGGCTCGCCTTGCGGCGCACCCGATGCGGGGTCGTTCAGCAACGCCTTGGCCGACAAACGCACGCGGCCCTTTTCGTCCGTCTGGATGACCTTGACCTTCACTTGCTGGCCGTCCTTCAGGTAGTCGTTGATGTCCTTGATACGCTCGTTGGCGATCTCGGAGATGTGCAGCAGACCGTCCTTGCCCGGCAGGATGTTCACGATCGCGCCGAAATCGAGCAGCTTGAGCACAGTGCCTTCGTACACCTGGCCCACTTCGACTTCCAGCGTGATGTTCTCGATACGCTTCTTCGCTTCGGCCATGCCTTCGCTGCTCGTGCTGGCGATGGTGACGACGCCGTCGTCCGAAATGTCGATCGTCGTGCCGGTTTCCTCGGTCAGCGCGCGGATCACCGAACCACCCTTGCCGATCACGTCGCGGATTTTTTCCGGATTGATCTTGATGGTGATCATGCGCGGTGCGAACTCCGACAGTTGCGTGTTCGCGCCCGAGACAGCCGAGGTCATCTTGCCGAGAATGTGCATGCGGCCTTCCTTCGCTTGCGCGAGGGCGACCTGCATGATTTCCTTGGTGATGCCCTGGATCTTGATGTCCATCTGCAGCGCGGTGACGCCTTGCTCGGTACCCGCCACCTTGAAGTCCATGTCACCGAGATGGTCTTCGTCGCCGAGGATGTCGGTCAGCACGGCAAACTTGTTGCCTTCGAGGATCAGACCCATCGCGATGCCCGCGACGTGCGCCTTCATCGGCACGCCGGCGTCCATCAGCGCGAGGCAGCCGCCGCACACCGAAGCCATCGACGAGGAACCGTTCGATTCCGTGATTTCCGACACCACGCGAATCGAGTAGCCGAATTCGTCGGCGCTCGGCAGGCACGCGGCCAGCGCGCGCTTGGCGAGACGGCCGTGACCGATTTCGCGGCGTTTCGGCGAACCGACGCGGCCCGTTTCGCCGGTCGCGAACGGAGGCATGTTGTAGTGAAGCATGAAGCGTTCGCGGTACTCGCCTTCGAGCGCGTCGATGTTCTGCTCGTCGCCCTTCGTGCCGAGCGTCGCGACCACCAGTGCCTGCGTTTCGCCGCGCGTGAACAGGGCCGAACCGTGCGTACGCGGCAGCACGCCGGTACGGATTTCGATCGGGCGCACCGTGCGCGTGTCGCGGCCGTCGATACGCGGCTCGCCGTTCAGGATCTGCGTACGGACGATCTTCGCTTCGATGTCGAACAGCACGTTGCCGACGCTCGCCTTGTCGGCTACCACGATGCCGCTTGCCGAGGCTTCTTCTTCCAGCCGGGCCGACGTCGCCGCGTAGATTTCCTTCAGCTTGGCCGAACGGGCCTGTTTGTCGCGGATCTGATAAGCGGCGAGCAGATCGGCTTGCGCCAGTTCCGTCACGCGTGCGATCAGCGGTTCGTTCTTTGCCGCCGGTTGCCAATCCCATTCCGGCTTGCCGCCTTCACGGACCAGGTCATGAATCGCGTCGATCGCGATCTGCATTTGCTCATGGCCGAACACCACGGCGCCGAGCATCACTTCTTCGGTCAGCTGCTGCGCTTCCGACTCCACCATCAGCACCGCGCGTTCCGTACCGGCGACGATCAGGTCGAGCGCCGATTCCTTCATTTGCGGACGCGTCGGATTCAACACGTATTCGTTGTTGATGTAGGCCACGCGTGCCGCGCCGACCGGGCCGTTGAACGGCAGACCGGAGACGGCGAGCGCCGCCGACGCGCCGATCAGCGCGGGGATGTCGGCGGGAATTTCGGGGTTCAGCGACAGGACGTGGATCACGACCTGGACTTCGTTGTAGAAGCCTTCCGGGAACAGCGGACGCAGCGGGCGGTCGATCAGGCGCGAAATCAGCGTTTCGCCTTCCGACGGACGGCCTTCGCGGCGGAAGAAGCCGCCCGGGATCTTGCCGGCGGCGTAGGTCTTTTCGAGGTAGTCGACGGTCAGCGGGAAGAAGTCCTGGCCCGGCTTGGCGGTCTTGGCACCGACCACGGTGGCCAGCACGACGGTGTCCTCGACATCGACGATCACCGCACCGCTCGCCTGGCGAGCGATTTCGCCCGTCTCGAGGCGAACGTTATGTTGTCCCCACTTAAACTCTTTGACGATCTTATTGAACATAGTCATTGCTTTTCCTCATCGTTACGCCGCGCGGACCAGAAGCGGCGCGGCAACGCCAGGACCGGCGCCGCATGGGAAGAGTAGTGTTATGCCATTCCAGAGAACCACGCCCTACTTCGAGTACGCGCGCGAACCGCTGGAATGACACAAAGCTCCGCCCTGAAGCCCGGCCATGTTTCTCTTTTGCTGCTTTTTTTACTACTTTTTTCCGCTCCCCGCCGCATGAATCAACACGCTGCCGCGGAAAACGGAGGGCGCGCGTCACATGAAGCGCACCGTGCAAAAACAAAATGCCTGCATCAGTGGAACTGACACAGGCATCTTGCTGAACGACCGGCCGATTACTTACGCAGACCCAGCTTTTCGATCAGTGCGCGGTAACGATCCGCGTCCTTACCTTTCAGGTAGTCGAGCAGCTTGCGACGGCGGCTCACCATGCGCAGCAGACCGCGGCGGCTGTGGTGATCTTTCGCGTGTGCCTTGAAGTGAACGGTCAGTTCGTTGATGCGGGTCGTGAGCAGCGCGACCTGAACTTCGGGGGAGCCGGTGTCGTTAGCTGCGCGTGCGAATTGCGCGACGACTTCGGACTTCTTGCTTGTTTCAACTGCGGACATATCGATTTCCTTGAGAACTAGACAGGCGGTCACGGAAGAAAGGCCGTGCCGTGGGTTACCCGTGTGCATTGAAGCCGCTATCACAACGGGACGCGTATTGTAGCACAGCCCCATCAGGCCGCGAACCCCGCTGTGCCGGGCCGGATCATGAACTTTTCGCCGTTGCCGACGAGGGGTTTCACGGACGTTTCATCCTGCAAACGGTCGGCGGCACGGTGCGCTCGGAGGACAACGCGAGCACCGTGCGGAAGCCATAACCGGACCCTTCGTTATCGAAACGCACCCCCGGCTTGCCGGCCTTGTCCATTTCCATCACGTAAAGGGGCTGGATGAGTTGATGGTCGTCCGCGCGCATCCACGATGGATGGAAGCCGTTGTCGAACCTGATCCCTTCGAGCGCGCGAGCGACGGCCGTCGGGTCGGCACTCCCGGCGCGCTTCATGGCGGCGGCCAGGGTTTCGATCATCGACGCCATGCGCAGCACCGGGTAATCGTCCTGCGCCGCCGGGAAACGGGTTCGAAACGCGGCGTACCAGGCGTCCGAGGCCGCGCCGCCAGCGTTCGGATGCCAGTCGGCGACCGCGATCACGTGCCCGACCCCGGCGTCGCCCAGCGCGGCGGGCGCGCCGAGACTATTGCCGTAGAACGTGTAGAACTTCGTATCGAGCCCCTGCTCCCTCGCCGCCTTGACGAGCAGCGTGAGATCGTTGCCCCAATTGCCCGTGACGACCGCGTCCGCCCCGCTCGCGCGGATCTTGGCGATGTACGGCGCGAAGTCCTTCACGCGTCCGATCGGATGGAATTCGTCGCCGACCACCGCGATGTCCGGACGCTTCACCGCCAGCGTCGAACGCGCGAGGCTGCTCACGTCGTGACCGAAGCTGTAATCCTGGTTCAGCAGATAAACCTTCTTCACCGCCTTGTCGCGCTGGATCACGTCGGCCAGCGCGTCCATGCGCATGCCCGCATGCGCGTCGAAGCGAAAGTGCCAGAAACTGCAATTGGCGTTGGTCAACGCGGGGTCGTCGGCGGAATAATTGAGGAACAGTTCGCGGTTGCCCGGCTCGCGGCTGTTGTGCTTGTCGATCGCGCCGATCAGCGCGGCGGCGACAGCCGAACTGTTGCCTTGCATGACGTAGCCGATGCGGCGGTCGGCGGCCGCGCGCAGTTGCGTGAGCGCCTCTTCGGCGCTGCCCTTGCTGTCGAACACCACCAGTTCGAACGGATGCGCGCCGTCGGCGAGCGTCACGCCGCCACGCGCGTTCACCTGTTCGACGCCGTATCGCAGGTTGCGCTCCACCGCGGCGCCCGCGTTCGCGAACGGGCCGGACATGCCTTCGATCAGCGCCAACTGGATCGGCGCCCCCGTGGCCTTGCTCGCCGGGTTGCCCACCGGCTTGCCTGCCGGATTGACCGCGGTTTCGCCCGCTGCATAAGCCGCGGCAGCCACCATCATCGCCGCCAGCGTTGCTGCCGCCCGTTGCCACTTCGCCATCGTGATTGCCCCGCTCGAAAACGTCGAAGCGCGGATCATAGGGCGGGCAAGATGGAATAAGCAAGCCGGCGAATCCGTTATCGTGCCTACCCGCCGGCGGCGAATGACGTGCCGGTCTTTCGCCGCGGCGCGTGTCAAAATAATGCGTCTCGATGATAAAAACCGCCACTAACACGCCATCGGAGGAATCCATGTTCAACCGCCACCACTTCACGGCGGACTCGATCGGAGCGACGGCCGCCGCACGCGTGCGCCGCGCGGCGCTCGTCTGCCTGAGCGCGCTGGCGCTCGCGGGCTGCGCGCAGCCGTGGCAGCAATTTCAGCAAGGAGCGGACGCATCGACCATCGTCGCCCGTCTCGGTCCGCCGCGCGAGAGCTACGACTTGCCGAACGGCGGCAAACGGCTCATGTGGCCCACGCAGCCGATGGGCGAAACCACCACCGCCGCCGACATCGACGCCACGGGCAAGATCGTCAGCGTGCGCCAGGTGCTGCAGCCCAACGAGTTCTATCGCGCGGAAATCGGCAAGTGGACCAAGAGCGACGTGCTGGTGAACTTCGGCCGCCCGGTCGAAACCGCCTACTTCCCGCTCATGAAGCGCGAGGTCTGGACCTACCGCTATCTGGAAGACAATGTCTGGTACATGATGTACAGCTTTTATTTCGACGACCAGGGCATCGTGCGGCTCACGCAGAAAACGCCGGATCCGTTGCACGATCCTAATCGCCGCAATCTTTTTTGAACCTGCGTTTCAAGCCACTTTGACGCGCTGCGCATCTTTGTGCGAATGCCGCCTCCCCAGGCGGCATTTTTTTATTCGCCGCGCATCGCAACGAATTTTTTTCGCGCACAGAGGATTATTTTTTTGATAGAAAGGCTTTCGTAAGCATTGAATCGGTGGCAGTCCAGTCCCGGCATTGCCCGGGCGCAACCGCGGACTCGCCCTCGAATCGATGCGCCCCACTTACGGAGCCGCTAACCGATGAACCGTCCCAAACGCCTGCTGGTCGCCAACGTCGCATGGGCGCATGAAACCGCCGCGCGCAACCCTCAGTTTTTCCGTGATCTGGTGCAAGGCCAGAATCCGCACGTGCTGTGGATCGGCTGCTCGGACAGCCGCGTGCCCGCCGAAACCATCACCCACTGCGAACCGGGCGACCTGTTCGTCCACCGCAACATCGCCAATCTCTTCGATCCCGACGACGACAACTCCGGAAGCGTCCTCGAATACGCCGTGCGCGTCCTCAAGGTCGGCCACGTGATCGTCTGCGGACACTACGGATGCGGCGGCGTGCGCGCCTCGCTGCTGCCGCCGGAGCCGAGCCTGCCGCATGTGAACCGGCGCATCGCGCCGCTGTGCGCGCTCGCGAGGACGCATCGCGAGGAACTGGATGCGCACCCCAGCGAGCGCGAGCGTGTCGACCGCCTCGCGGAACTGAACGTGCTCGAACAGGTACGCCAGTTGCGCGCGAGCCCGATCGTGCAGCAAGCCGACCCCGCGCCGCTCGTGCACGGCTGGATCTTCGCGCTGGAGGACGGCCGCATCAAGGTGCTCACATCCGGCTACGAAGCCGACGATGCGATGACCTGCACGACAGCCGCGCATAGCGCCGCGTAATCCGCGGAGTTCACCGCCTTTTCCGCACCGGTGCCGCCCCCGATCCAAGGGGCGCGCCGGGCTCTACCCCATTACCGCACGGACACCATGAACCTTCGAGCTTTCTTCTCTACGTTTCAGCGCGACCTGCTCGCGGGCATCGTCGTATTTTTCGTGGCGCTGCCGCTGTGCCTCGGCATCGCCAATGCGTCGGGCGTCGAGCCGTTCGCCGGGCTCGTATCGGGCATCGTCGGCGGGCTGGTGGTCGCCGTACTGAGCGGCTCGCGCCTGAGCGTGAGCGGACCGGCTGCGGGCCTCGTCGTGATCGTCGTCGACGGCATCGCGCAGCTCGGCAGCTTCCCCGCTTTCCTCGCCGCGGTGCTGCTCTCCGGCATGATCCAGTTCGGCTTCGGCATGCTCAAGGCCGGCCGGTTTGCCGCGTATGTGCCGTCGCCGGTCATCAAGGGCATGCTCGCGGCGATCGGCATATTGCTGATCATCAAGCAGTTTCCGCTTGCGCTCGGCCTCTTCGGCACCTCCGCTGCTGCCGGCTCCCCAGCGGCGGCAGCGGTGGCCCCCGGCACGATGATGACGCCGTTCGGCACGATCTCGCTCGCGGCGTGCTTCATCACGTTGCTGTCGCTGGCGATTCTGGTCGGCTGGGAAACGCGTGCAATGCGCCGCTTCGCCGTGGTGCGCCTCGTGCCCGCGCCGCTCGCGGTGGTGCTGCTCGGCATCGGCGCGACCTTGCTGCTCGGCCTGCTGGCGCCGTCGCTCGCGCCGCCCGCCGAACATCGCGTCGCGCTGCCGCCGCTGGAATCGTTCGCCGCATTGCAGGTCGCGCTCGAATGGGCGGACTTCGGCCCGCATTTCGCGCAACTCGTCAATCCCGATGTTTGGCGTGTCGCCATCACGTTGGCGATCGTCGCGAGTCTCGAAACCCTGTTGAGCCTCGAAGCCGTCGAACAGATCGATCCCGAGCGACAGCCGGCCGCGCCGGATCGCGAACTGAAGGCGCAAGGCGTGGGCAATCTGATCGCCGGCGCAATCGGCGGCTTGCCGATCACCGCGGTGATCGTGCGCAGTTCGGCCAACGTGTATGCGGGTGCGCAAAGCCGGCTTTCGGCGATCATCCACGGCGTGTTGCTGCTCGTCAGCGTGTTTGCGCTCACCAGCGTCATCAACCTGATTCCGCTGGCCTGCCTCGCGGCGATCCTGATCTTCACGGGACTGAAGCTCGCCAAGCCGTCGCTGTTCGTCGCCATCGCGAAGCAAGGCTTTGCGCCGTTCGTGCCGTTCATCGTGACGCTGGCCGGCGTGCTCATGACCGATCTGCTGATCGGTATCGTGCTCGGCGTGCTGTGCAGCGTGCTGCTCGCGCTGTACGCGAACCTGCGCAGCCCGATCGTGCTCGCGCAGCACGGCGATCACTATTTGCTGACCTTCCGCAAGGACGTGTCGTTTCTCGCCAAGGTGCCGCTCAAGCACTATCTGCAGCAGATTCCCGATGGCGCGACCCTGATCGTCGACGCGACGCGCGCTGACTTCGTCGATCACGATGTGCGCGAGTTGCTCGACACGTTCGCTGAAGAAGCGCCGCCGCGCGGAATCGCCGTGGAAGTGCGGCATCAGGTGCGGACGCAGGCACGCGCGGCGCGCGGGTGGTCGATGCGGCGAGCAGCGACGGAGTAACGCGCGCGACGTCCGCCTTCAAGTGAAAAAGCCCCGCGCCTGTTTGACGGCGCGGGGCTTTGACTAATACGGATCGGAAACCACGCGATCCACACGCGGCCCTCAGATCACTCCGAGCGTTGCGGATTCAGTTTATCCACGTTCGAATACAGTTTGTTGAGTGCCGAGATATACGCCTTCGCGGAAGCCGCGACGATATCCGGATCCGTACCCACGCCGTTGACGATGCGTCCGCTCTTCGACAGGCGCACGGTCACTTCGCCTTGCGCCTGCGTGCCGGTGGTGATCGCGTTCACCGAGTACAGCAGCAACTCGGAACCGCTGCCCACTTCCGTTTCGATCGCATTGAGCGTGGCGTCCACCGGACCGTTGCCGCGCGCCTCGCCGGTGACTTCCTTGCCTTCCACCGAAAAGACGATCTTCGCGTGCGGCTGCTCACCAGTTTCCGAATGCTGCGACAGCGACAGGAACTTGTAGTGCTCCTTTTCCTGTGCTTCGGCGGACTCTTCGGTCACGATCGCGATGATGTCCTCGTCGAAGATTTCCGACTTGCGGTCGGCCAGTTCCTTGAAACGCGCGAACGCCGTGTTCAATTCGCCTTCGCTGTCGAGCGCGATGCCCAGTTCCTGCAAGCGCTGCTTGAACGCATTGCGGCCCGACAGCTTGCCGAGCACGATCTTGTTCGCGCTCCAGCCCACGTCTTCGGCACGCATGATTTCGTACGTGTCGCGCGCCTTCAGCACGCCGTCCTGATGGATGCCCGAAGCATGCGCGAACGCATTCGCTCCGACCACGGCCTTGTTCGGCTGCACGACGAAACCCGTGATCTGCGACACCAGCTTCGAGGCCGGCACGATCTGCGTCGTATCGAGACCGAGTTCGAGGCCGAAATAATCCTTGCGCGTTTTCACCGCCATCACGATTTCCTCGAGCGACGTGTTGCCCGCGCGCTCGCCGAGACCGTTGATCGTGCATTCCACCTGACGCGCGCCGCCGATCTTCACGCCGGCCAGCGAGTTCGCCACCGCCATGCCGAGGTCGTTATGGCAATGCACCGAGAACACAGCCTTATGCGAGTTCGGAATGCGTTCGCGCAGCGTCTTGACGAGCTGGCCGTACAGTTCCGGCACGCCATAGCCGACCGTATCCGCGATGTTGATGGTGGTTGCGCCTTCGGCGATCACCGCTTCTAGCACCCGGCACAGGAAGTCCATGTCGGAGCGGCTGCCGTCTTCCGGCGAGAACTCGACGTCGTCCGTGAACTTGCGGCCGAAACGCACCGCCAGCTTCGCCTGTTCGAACACCTGGTCCGGCGTCATGCGCAGCTTCTTTTCCATGTGCAGCGGCGACGTTGCGATGAACGTGTGGATGCGGAAACGATCGGCGGGCTTGAGCGCGTCGGCGGCGCGCTGAATGTCCTTGTCGTTCGCCCGTGCGAGCGAACAGATCGTGCTGTCCTTGATGAGGCCGGCGATCGTGTGGATCGAATCGAAGTCGCCGTTCGAACTGGCCGCGAAGCCCGCTTCGATCACGTCCACTTTCATCCGTTCCAGTTGCTTCGCGATCCGGATTTTTTCTTCCTTCGTCATCGACGCGCCGGGCGATTGTTCGCCGTCGCGCAAGGTCGTGTCGAATATGATCAGTTTGTCGGACATCTCTGGGCTCCTCGGGAGTCGTTCAATTGTGGGAATGGAAGAGTGGAATCTGGCGTTTGCGCCACCGCTGGCGACGCTTGTATCGCGGACGAGGCGGACGGAAGGCGAAAAACGATCAGCGTGAAAAACGCGCCGGCTTTAGCGCGCCTCGCCGGGGGTCGCCGCCGTTCAGTGCGGTTGGCATTGCAGGACTCGCGTTTCGATCGAGCGGGGAGCGTGAACGCATCATCCAACGACTATAGCGGCATTCCAACCACCGTGCAATTGGCGTCATACCCGCGTCCAGACGGCGCTGGAGGCGGACTCGGAGGCAGGCTCGAACCAACGAAAACGGCGGCTCGAAGGCCGCCGTTGTTTCATCTGCCGATCAGCTTGCCGACACGCGCAAGACCGCGCGCGCCGACCTGACCTCACCTAATCCCCCGTTACCGAGCGGGCGGGATTCCCTCTGCCGCGCAGCGCCTGATAGCCCCAAAACACATAGCCCGACAGACCGTACAGCACGAACAGGCCGAACAGCATCAGCGGCGGGTCGGACGACACCAGCACGAACGCGACCACCACCAGCAGGATCACGCCGAACGGCACGCGATGCCGCACGTCGAGCGCCTTGCCGCTGTAGAACGGCGCGTTCGACACCATCGTCACGCCGGCATAAATGGTGAGCACGAACGCCACCCACGGCAGCCACACGAGCTTGAGCGGCACGCGGTTATCGGTGGCGAGCCACACGAAACCGGCGATCAGCGCGGCGGCCGCCGGGCTCGGCATGCCCTGGAAGAAACGCTTGTCGACCACGCCGATGTTCGTGTTGAAGCGCGCGAGACGCAGCGCCGCGCCCGCGCAATAAACGAACGCCGCGAGCCAGCCCCAGCGGCCCAGATCCTTCAGCACCCACTCGTACATCACGAGCGCGGGCGCGACACCGAACGACACCATGTCCGACAGGCTGTCGAACTGCTCGCCAAAGGCGCTTTGCGTATGCGTCATGCGGGCAACGCGCCCGTCCATGCCGTCGAGCACCATCGCCACGAAGATCGCGATGGCCGCGACTTCGAAGCGCACGTTCATTGCCTGCACCACGGCAAAGAAACCGCAGAAAAGCGCCGCCGTGGTAAACGCGTTCGGCAGCAGATAAATGCCGCGCTTTCTCAGGAACTGCTGACGCTGCGCGCGCCGGCTTTCGACCACCGGCGACTCCGCCACGATCGGCTTGTTGCGGCGAAACGGGCGCGGCAGCGGTCCACTGCTGCGCGGGCGACGCGGTTTGAATGCGGCCATTCGGAAACCTCCTGGGTGCCGCTTAGAGTTCAGCGAGAATCGTGGACGACGCCGAAACCTTCTCGCCGATCGACACTCGCGGGCGGCTGCCGACCGGCAGATACACGTCGACACGCGAGCCGAAACGGATGAACCCGTACCGTTGACCACGCGTGAGCGGCTCACCCGCCCGTACGTAGCAAAGAATGCGCCGCGCGATCAACCCGGCGATCTGCACCGATGTAACCGTCTGGCCGCCGGCCATTTCGATCACCACCGCGTTGCGCTCGTTTTCGACCGACGCCTTATCTACCGCGGCATTCAGATACGCGCCGGGGAAATATTCGACCTTGGAGATCGCGCCGTCCACCGGCGAGCGTTGCGAGTGAACGTTGAAAACGTTCATGAACACGCTGATCTTCAGCGCTTCGCGGTTCGCATAGGGATCGTGCGCGGTTTCCACCGCGACGATGCGGCCGTCCGCCGGGCACAGCACGGCATTCGCCTGGGTGGGGATCGGACGCGCCGGATCGCGGAAGAACTGCACGACGAAGATCAGAATCAGCCAGAAGAGCCACGCAATGCCGAACCCCGCGAACGCGTGAACCAGTAAGGCGACAACGGCCGCGATGGCGATGAACGGCCAGCCTTCTCGCGCGATGATCGGATGAGGGTAATTCATGGATGGCTTCTGTGTTTTTGTAAAACCGTAGGATAGCAAAAGCCGTCCAGGGTTCAGCACCCTTGGACGGCTTTTTGATGTGTCCGGCTTGCGGCGCTGCGCCGCAACGGACAAAAGCGACAACCGGCTTAGTTCTTCGACTGATCGACCAGCTTGTTCTTCGCGATCCACGGCATCATCGCGCGCAGCTTCGAACCGACCTGCTCGATCTGATGCTCGGCCGTCAGACGGCGGCGCGATTGCAGCGTCGGCGCGCCGGCCTTGTTTTCGAGGATGAAGCTCTTGGCATATTCGCCGGTCTGGATGTCGGTCAGCACGGCCTTCATCGCCTTCTTCGTTTCAGCCGTCACGATACGCGGACCCGTCACGTATTCGCCATATTCGGCGTTGTTCGAGATCGAGTAGTTCATGTTGGCGATGCCGCCTTCGTAGATCAGGTCGACGATCAGCTTCAGTTCGTGCAGGCACTCGAAGTACGCCATTTCCGGCGCATAGCCCGCTTCAACCAGCGTTTCGAAGCCGGCCTTGATCAGGTCGACCGTACCGCCGCACAGCACGGCTTGCTCGCCGAACAGATCGGTTTCCGTTTCTTCGCGGAAATTCGTTTCGATGATGCCGGCACGGCCGCCGCCGTTCGCCGCTGCGTACGACAATGCGATGTCACGTGCCGCGCCCGACTTGTCTTGCGCAACCGCGATCAGGTGGGGCACGCCGCCGCCTTGCGAGTAGGTGCCGCGAACCGTGTGGCCCGGCGCCTTCGGCGCGATCATGATCACGTCGAGGTCGGCACGCGGAATCACTTGACCGTAGTGCACGTTGAAGCCGTGCGCGAAAGCCAGCGCAGCGCCCTGCTTGATGTTGGCGTGCACTTCCTTCGCATAGACTTCGGCGATCTGCTCGTCCGGCAGCAGCATCATGACGACGTCCGCGCCCTTGACGGCTTCCGCCACTTCCTTCACTTGCAGGCCGGCGTTCTCCGCCTTGCTCCACGATGCGCCGCCCTTGCGCAGACCGACCGTCACCTTGACGCCGCTTTCGCTCAGGTTCAGCGCGTGCGCATGGCCTTGCGAGCCATAGCCGATGATGGTGACTTGCTTGCCCTTGATGAGGGAGAGGTCGGCGTCCTTGTCGTAGAAAACTTTCATGTCGGTTCCTTGGCTAGATTCGATGATTCAGTGAAATTCAAATACCGCGAATGTTGTGTTGCTTTGGCCGGGTTCATGCAGGCACGGCCCGGCCTGTGGATCGAGACGGTATGAACGCTCGCGCGTCATACCTTCAGAATGCGCTCGCCGCGGCCAATGCCCGAACTGCCCGTGCGGACCGTTTCGAGAATCGCCGTGGAGTCGAGCCCTTCGATGAAGGCATCGAGCTTGTCGCTCGCGCCCGTCAGTTCGATCGTGTAGGTCTTTTCGGTGACGTCGATAATGCGGCCGCGGAAAATATCCGACATCCGCTTCATCTCCTCACGCTCCTTGCCGACCGCCCTCACCTTGATCAACATCAGCTCGCGCTCGATGTGGGCGCCCTCGGTAAGGTCGACCACTTTCACCACCTCGATCAGGCGGTTCAGATGCTTCGTGATCTGTTCGATCACGTCGTCCGAGCCAATGGAGACGATGGTCATGCGCGACAGCGAATGGTCTTCAGTCGGAGCCACCGTCAAGGTTTCAATGTTGTAGCCGCGTGCCGAGAAGAGACCGACCACGCGTGACAACGCGCCCGGTTCGTTTTCCAGCAGGACGGAAATGATGTGTCTCATGTTTCGCTTCTTCCAGATGTTTTGTCGATGTATGCGAGCCGTTCGCGCCGCTTCGTCCGCGTTTGCCTTTCGTGAAGGCGGGCATGACGAAGCCGGCGTCGGAAACGCTCGTTATAGATCTTCCGAACCCATGAGCATCTCGGTGATGCCCTTGCCGGCCTGAACCATCGGCCAGACGTTTTCGGTCGGATCGGTCTGGAAGTCGAGAAACACCGTGCGATCTTTCAGGCGCAGCGCTTCCTTCAGCGCCGGTTCCACGTCCGCCGTGCGTTCGATACGCATGCCGACGTGGCCGTAAGCCTCGGCGAGCTTGACGAAATCCGGCAGCGCATCCATGTACGAATGCGAGTAGCGCTTGCTGTATTCGATCTGCTGCCACTGGCGCACCATGCCCAGATAGCGGTTGTTCAGCGAAATGATCTTCACAGGCGTCTCGTACTGCTTGCAGGTCGAGAGCTCCTGAATGCACATCTGGATCGAGCCTTCGCCCGTGATGCAGAGCACGTCGTCGTCCGGGTGCGCCATCTTCACGCCCATCGCCGCCGGCAGGCCGAAGCCCATCGTGCCGAGACCACCGGAATTGATCCAGCGGCGCGGCTTGTTGAAGCGATAGAACTGCGCGGCCCACATCTGGTGCTGGCCGACGTCGGAACACACGAAGGCATTGCCGTCGGTCAGCTCCCAAGCCTTTTCCACCACGTACTGCGGCTTGATGATGTCGCTCTTGCGGTCGAACTTCAGGCAGTCTTTTGCGCGCCAGGCTTCGATGTCCTTCCACCAGTCGGCGAGCGCCGCGGTGTCGGGGCCGTGCTCGGCCGTTTGCAACTGCTCGATCAGCTCCTTCAGCACTTCCTTCACGTCGCCGACGATCGGAATGTCGACCTTGACGCGCTTGGAGATGGAGGAAGGATCGATGTCGATATGGATGATCTTGCGCGGACGCGAAGCGAAGTGCGCCGGGTCGCCGATCACGCGGTCGTCGAAGCGCGCGCCGATCGCGATCAGCACGTCGCAGTGCTGCATCGCCATGTTGGCTTCGTAGGTGCCGTGCATGCCGAGCATGCCGAGGAACTTCTTGTCGCTCGCGCGGTAGCCGCCCAAGCCCATCAGCGTGTTCGTGACGGGGTAGCCGAGCAGATCGGCGAACTGGTTCAGCTCACGCGACGCGTCCGCGAGGATGATGCCGCCGCCGGTGTAGATGTACGGGCGCTTCGCCGACAGCAGCAAGGCGACCGCCTTGCGGATCTGGCCGGAATGGCCCTTCGTGACCGGGTTGTAGGAACGCAGCGACACGCTCTTGAGCGGCTCGTATTGGCAAGGCGTTTTCGACACGTCTTTCGGAATGTCGATCAGCACCGGGCCGGGCCGGCCGGTACGGGCAATGAAGAAAGCTTTCTTGACGGTGGCCGCGAGATCGCGCACGTCCTTCACGAGGAAGTTGTGCTTCACGCAGGGACGCGTGATGCCGACCGTATCGCACTCCTGGAACGCGTCCTGGCCGATCGCCCCAGTCGGCACCTGGCCGCTGATCACGACCATCGGGATCGAATCCATGTAGGCGGTGGCGATGCCGGTCACCGCATTGGTGACGCCGGGGCCGGAGGTCACGAGGCACACACCGACCTTGCCGGTGGAACGCGCATAAGCGTCGGCGGCGTGAACCGCGGCCTGCTCGTGACGCACGAGAACGTGCTGGAACTTGTCCTGCTTGTAGAGCTCGTCGTAAATGTAGAGTACCGAGCCGCCGGGATAGCCCCAGATGAATTCGACGTCTTCGTCGGCCAGTGCCTTCATGAGCACGGTGGCGCCGATAGAGCCGGCTTCGGGATGGGGGGTCGTATCCGACGTGGAGAATTCCGCGCTGGGCATATTCATTTATTCACCTTTCGAATTTTCGGCAAAAAATTGATCGGGTGCTCTCTGCCGGGCTTGTGGCTCGGGTTCAAGCGGCGCGTCCAGTTGACAGGTGAGCTTCTTGGGCCACACCTCAATTGAGACAAGTCACTTATGTTGCGAACCAGCGAAGATATCTGCTGACGCCCGCGCGGTCAAGCAAATATTGCCGCAGCGTCCTGTCCCCAGTCCCGATATTGACCGGCGCGCTGTTATAGAGATGCAAGGTCGATCACGTTTCGCCCCGGCCGGCGCAAAAATTTGTTAGCATCCGCGAGTTTTACGACATTTTTCGACCGATTACGCGCACGCTCGCTGCGCCGACCCCCAACGGATGGCATCAGACAAGGAACTCGCCGATTTTCTGGCGGGCGTCGAAAGGCGCGCATTCAAGCAGACGGTCTACGCCGTGCGGGACGACGACGCCTCGCTCGATATCGTGCAAGACGCGATGATCAAGCTCGCCGAAAAATACGGCGACCGCCCGGCCGCCGAATTGCCGCTTCTGTTTCAGCGTATTCTGCAGAATGCGATGCACGACTATTTCCGTCGTGCCAAAGTGCGCAATACTTGGGTTAGTCTGTTTTCCTCGCTCGGCAACGCCGACGACGACGAATTCGACCCGCTCGAAACCTTCGAGGCCCAGCAAGGTTCGGCGGGCGCCGAGAGCAACGAACAGAAACTCGAACGCGAACAGGTCTTGCAGTCGATCGACGACGAGATCCAAAAGTTACCGGCACGTCAACGGGAGGCGTTTCTCATGCGTTATTGGGAAGATATGGATGTCGCCGAGACTGCCGCCGCGATGGGCTGCTCCGAAGGCAGTGTGAAAACGCACTGCTCGCGGGCCACCCACACGCTGGCGCAAGCGCTCAAGGCCAAAGGAATCACGCTATGAGCTCCCTCGAAACCAAAGAACTCGAGTTCGCCCGCCAGGTGCGCCGCGCGCTCGACGAAAACGCCGCCCGCATTCCGTCCGCCACCGTCGATCGACTCGCCGCGGCGCGCCATGCCGCGCTCGCCCGCAAGAAGCCCGAAACCGTGAGCGCGCCGGTGCTCGTGCCCGCCTTCGCCGGCGCGGGCATGCCGCAGCTCGACACCCCGCAGCGCCGCCGTTCGCCGCTGCGCCGCTTCGCGCTCGCGTGGCCGCTCGCCGCGCTGGTGGCGAGCCTCATCGGCATCGCCTACTGGGAAGACCAGCAGCGCACCGCCGAACTCGCCGATATCGATGCCGCCATGCTTAGCGACGACCTGCCGCTCAATGCCTATCTCGACCACGGCTTCAACGCGTACCTTTCACGCGCCCACTGAGCGGGAGATTTTTCGGGTGAGTTACAAGCGCGGCCTGGCCGTTGTTTTCGGATGCGCGATCGCGGCCCTGGTGTCGTTTGCCGCGACGTATCCGCGCTTTTACCCGGCCCCGTCGACCGCCAGCGCGCCTGCCGCCGCCGGCGGCAACGCCACCGCCAAGACCCGCGCGCCCACGCTCGCCGTCGAATTGCCCAGCCTGCCGGGCAGCAATAGCCCGATGGCGTGGACGCGCCTCAGTTCCGCCGAACATATCGCACTGGCGCCGTTCGAGTCCCAATGGGATTCCTTCAGCGACGAACGCAAGCGCAAATGGCTCAAGATCGCGTCGCGTTACCCAAAAATGTCGCCGGAAGCGCAAAAACGCCTGCATGAGCGCATGGCCGAATGGGTCCGCATGACGCCCGATCAGCGGCGCGTCGCTCGCGAGAATTACCAGGTGTCGAAGGAATTGCCGCGCGAAGCTCGTCAGAACGCGTGGAAGACCTATCAGGAACTGTCCGAGGACCAGAAGGCCCGCCTCGCCGCCAGCGAGCGCAGGCGCCGGCCCAGCGTGGTCAGCGCGCCGCCTTCGGGCAAGAGCGAGATCAAGGGGCTCGACCGGCTCGTGATCGCCCGCGAGCATGGCGCGAGCGGCGCGGCGGCAGCGAGCGCCGCGGCCGCCGCGTCGTTGCCGAGTCCGACCCTCACGCCGGCGATTCCGGCCGCGGGCAGTTTCGTGCCCGCCACGCCGCTGCCGGTTTCGCCGGCCGAAGCGCCGTCGATCTTCAACGGCTCCTGAGCCGCGCCCGACCGTGTCGCAGCCGCTCGCGAGTTCGTCCTTGCCCGCCGGGTCGTCCGGCACCGTTCCCACCGTTCGCCGGCGCCTCGCGGCGCTCCTCTACGAAGCAATGCTCCTGTTCGGCGTGGTGTTCATCGCCGGCTATCTGTTCAGCACGCTGACGCAGCAGCGCAACGGCTTGGCCCACCACAATCTTCTCGCGGCATGGATCGGGCTCGTGGTCGGGCTGTACTTCGTCTGGTTCTGGACCCACAGCGGTCAGACGCTGCCGATGAAAACCTGGCGCCTGCGCGTCGTCGCCGCTAACGGCGCACCGCTTTCCACCGCACGCGCGATCGTCCGCTACCTGCTGGCGTGGCTGTGGTTCCTGCCGCCGCTCGCGCTGCATCCGCTGCTCGGGCTCCGCGTGCCGCAAACGCTGGCGGTCGCCGCGGTGTGGTTCGTCCTGTGGGCCGCCACCGGCCGCTTCGGCGCGCAGCGTCAATTCCTGCACGATCGCCTCGCCGGCACGCGTGTGGTCAGCGTCGCGCGCTGAGCACGCGCCTCGCCTCGCTCCACCATTCACACCACCTCCCCGCTCTCAGCGCGGTAATAAGAACTTCTCGTGACTGTCACGGCAGGGTCACGCGCAACTGGCGCAATACGGGCACCGCAACTCGACGCGTGAGCCATGGACCCCAAAACGTCCGCGACGTCCCTGTTCCGCCAGACCGGCCCGAGCGTCGACCCCGTCGCGTTCCGCCCGGAACCCAATGTCGGTCACGGCTTGCCGCTGCCCGTGGCGTCGCTGCCGCACGACGCGCATGCCGGCCATCACGATGAAGAGCACGCCGAGCCGCATCGTTACCGCACCATCTGGCTCTCCGACATCCACCTCGGCTCGAGCGGCTGCCAGGCGCCCTATCTGCTCGACTTTCTGCGCCATAACGAGTCGGAGTATCTGTACCTCGTCGGCGACATCATCGACGGCTGGCAGTTGAAGAAAGGCTGGTACTGGCCGCAGGCGCACAACGACGTCGTGCAGAAGGTGCTGCGCAAGGCGCGCAAGGGCACCCAGGTCATCTACGTGCCCGGCAACCACGACGAAGCCGCGCGCCAGTTCTGCGACCTCGCGTTCGGCGACATCCACGTGCGCGGCGAGGCGTTTCACACCACGCTCGCCGGCAAGCGCCTGTGGATCGTGCACGGCGATCTGTTCGACGGCGTGATCCAGCACGCCAAGTGGCTCGCGTATCTCGGCGACACGCTCTACACGATGATCCTGATCCTGAACCGCTGGTTCAACCGGATCCGCAGCCGGCTCGGTTTTCCGTACTGGTCGCTGTCGCAGTACCTGAAGCATCAGGTGAAGAACGCGGTGAATTTCATCTCGTCGTTCGAGCGGGTCATGACCGACGAAGCACGCCGCCGCGGCTGCGACGGCGTGGTCTGCGGACACATTCACAAGGCCGAGATACGCGACATCGACGGCGTGCTGTATTGCAACGACGGCGACTGGGTCGAAAGTCTGTCGGCGCTCGTCGAGACGTATGAAGGCGAACTCAAGGTGATCTACTGGACCGTGATGCGCGCGCCGGAAGTGCGCGCGCAAAAGGCCCAGGCGACCGCGTAGTCCCTCTTAACTTCCAAGGGCGCAAACCGATGAAGATCATGATCGTCACCGACGCATGGGAACCGCAGGTCAATGGCGTCGTGCGCACGCTGAAGAACACCACGCGCGAACTCAGCGCGCTCGGGCACCGCGTCGATCTGCTCACGCCGCTCGAATTCCGGACGATTCCGTGCCCGACCTATCCTGAGATTCGCCTCTCGCTGCTGCCGCGCCGCAAGATTCGCCAGCGTATCGACGAATTCGCGCCCGACGCGCTGCACATCGCCACCGAAGGTCCGCTCGGCATGGCCGCACGCGCGTATGCGATCCAGCACAAGCTGCCGTTCACGACCGCCTATCACACGCGCTTTCCCGAGTACGTGCAGGCGCGCTTCGGCATTCCGCTCGCCGCGACCTACAAGTTCCTGCACTGGTTTCACAAGCCCTCGCTCGCCGTGATGGCGCCCACGCCCGTCGTGAAGCAGGACCTCGAGAAATTCGGCTTCACGAATGTCGTGCTGTGGACGCGCGGCGTCGATCTCGACATCTTTCACCCGATGGACTCGAAGGTGCTCAACACCGCTCGGCCGATCTTTCTGTATGTGGGACGCGTGGCGGTCGAGAAAAACGTCGAGGCGTTTCTGAAGCTCGATCTGCCCGGCTCGAAGTGGGTCGCCGGCGAAGGCCCCGCGCTCGCCGAACTGAAGTCGCGCTATCCGCAAGCGAATTATCTGGGCGTGCTCACGCAAGCCGAACTGGCCAAGGTGTACGCGGCCGCCGACGTGTTCGTGTTCCCGAGCCGCACCGACACCTTCGGGCTCGTGCTGCTCGAAGCGCTTGCGTGCGGCACGCCGGTCGCGGCCTATCCGGTGACCGGTCCGATCGACGTGCTCGGCGACGGCGGCGCGGGCGCGATGCATCAAGACCTGCGCGAAGCCTGCCTCGAAGCGTTGAGGATCGACCGCAACCATGCGCGCGGGTGGGCCGAGCGCTTCTCGTGGGCGGCGGCGTCCGAGCAATTCGCGGCGCATCTCAAACCGCTGCCGCACGCGTCGTATCGCGAGGAAAGCGCCGCCGCGTGACGCGGCGCGCCGAACCGCTCATGCGAGAAAGAAACGCTACCGTGACGCACGCGACGAACGGCGCGGCGCGCACCCCGCGCACCTCGCGCACTACCCGCTCCCTTCGCGCCACCGAGGCCGACGCCGCCAGCGTCGAACCGTTCGACGACGTGCGCGAGCCCGAGATGCCGCATCATGCGGGCGATGCGAACCATGCGCATGGCATGAACGGGATGAACTCGTCGAATGACAACCACGGCGACCCTCGCCACGAACCCCTCAGCCCCGACGATCCGCTCGCGCCGCTACCCTTCAACCCGTACAAGGGCAATCGTGGACTCACCCGCGCCTGGCATGCGATGAAAAACTCGCTGGCGGGATTCCGCGTCGCCATCCGCGAGGAAAGCGCGTTTCGCCAGGAACTCACGCTTGCCGCGATCCTGATTCCATGCGGCGTGCTGGTTCCGGTGGAGCCGGTGGCGCGCGTCCTGCTGCTCGGCTCGGTGCTGCTGGTGCTGATCGTCGAGTTGCTGAATTCGAGCGTCGAGGCGGCCATCGACCGCATCTCGCTGGAGCGCCACGAACTGTCGCGGCGCGCGAAGGATCTCGGCAGCGCCGCGGTGATGGTCGCGCTCGGCATGTGTCTGATGACCTGGCTGCTGATCGTCGGGCCGCTCGTCGTCGCGTGGGTCAAGGCGTGGCTGGCGGCATCGCCATGAAAACCGCGGCATCCCTCGTGAAAGCACGCTGAAAACGCCCGAGGGAATGAAAACCCTGAGTGTCCGTTCGAGATAAGAACGGTCGGTTTATAATCGTCCGACAGTCCCACAAGAAAACGCTGGGCCGCTCCCTGGTTTTCTTGTCCCTTCGGGGAACCTGCCGCGCAGCGGCAAGTTTCGGGGCGCTCAACGATACCAACCGCGTCCGGGTGGATCACGCAGCGGCGACATGCCGCCGCGCGCCTAGCCCGGCGTTACCAGGGCCGGACGATATGGAAGCCAAACCTCCCCGCCGCACCCGCGAACGGATTCTCGAACTGTCGTTGAAGCTGTTCAACGAAATCGGCGAACCGAACGTCACGACAACGACGATCGCCGAGGAAATGGAGATCAGCCCAGGCAACCTGTACTACCACTTCCGCAACAAAGACGACATCATCAACAGCATCTTCAGCCAGTTCGAGCAGGAGATCGAAAAGCGTCTGCGCTTTCCCGAAGACCATCGCGCGACCATCGACGAGATGTGGTCGTACTTGCAGTACATGGTCGATTTCACGTGGCGCTACCGCTTTTTGTATCGCGATCTGAACGACCTGCTGGCGCGCAACCGCACGCTCGAAACGCACTTCAAGCAGATCATCAGTCACAAGGTGCGCTTTGCGAGCCAGTTCTGCGAGCAGCTCGTGGCCGACGGCGAAATGGTCGCCACGCCGCAAGAGCTGCACGTCATCGCCACGAACATCGGCGTGATCGCCACGTACTGGCTGTCGTACCAGTTCGTGATGAACCCGCGCAAATACAACGAGCAGGAAACGATTCGCGCGGAACTGCATCAGGTGAGCGTGCAGATCGTGTCGCTGATGGCGCCTTACCTGCGTGGCCGCTCGCGGCAGATTTTCGACGACCTCGTGTCGGGCAAGCTGCCCAAGCGCGAGTTTTACGACTACCTGCCGCCCAAGGAAGGCGCCGCGCCCCGCAACGAACCGAAGGACGTTTAAGCATGAAGTCGGTGTGTGTGTATTGCGGCTCCGCCAATGGAGCCAAACCGTTGTATGCCCAAGCCGCGCGCGCATTCGGCCGCGCGCTGGTGCAAGCCGATCTGGCGCTGGTCTACGGCGGCGGCAAGGTCGGCCTGATGGGCGTGATCGCCGACACGGTGATGGCCGAAGGCGGCCGCGCGATCGGCGTGATTCCCGAACTGCTGGTCAACAAGGAAGTCGGCCATGACGGCCTGACCGAACTGCATGTCGTGCCGGACATGCATCAGCGCAAGAAGATGATGGCCGACCTGTCCGATGCGTTCGTCGCGATGCCGGGCGGCGCGGGCACGCTCGAAGAACTGTTCGAGGTCTACACGTGGGCGCAGCTCGGCTATCACCAGAAGCCGGTCGCGCTGCTGAATATCGACGGCTTCTACGATCCGTTGATCAATCTGCTCCAGCACACGGTCGACGAAGGCTTCATGCGGCAGACCTACTTCGACATCCTGCAAATGGATGCCGATCCCGCCGCGCTGATCGGCAAGCTGCAACGCTATCAGCCGCCCGCCAGCGACAAATGGGCGATCAACCGCGACGCGGTTTGAGGCGCGCGCGCCACGCTCGTCGAGCGCGGGCGCACGGAATCTTCACCGCGCTTTCCGCGCGGACCCGAGAACGATGAGGTTGCAATGACGAAAGCCGTCCTGATCACTGGTGGCAGCCGCGGCATTGGCCGCGCGAGCGCGCGCTTGCTGGGTGCGCGCGGCTGGTCCGTTGGCGTGAACTACGCGCAAAATCTCGCGGCCGCGCGGGAAACCGTCGCCGAAGTCGAACGCGCCGGCGGCCGCGCGTTGGCGATCGCCGGCGACGTCGCCAACGAAGCCGACGTGATCGCGATGTTCGACGCGCTCCAGCAGAAGTTCGGCCGGCTCGACGCGCTCGTCAACAACGCGGGCATCGTCGCGCCTTCGATGCCGCTCGCGGACATGGACCTCGCGCGCCTGAAGCGCATGTTCGACGTCAACGTGCTCGGCGCCTATCTTTGCGCGCGCGAAGCCGCGCGGCGCATGTCGACGAATCGCGGCGGCGCGGGCGGCGTGATCGTCAATGTGTCGTCGGCGGCGTCGCGTTTGGGCTCGCCGAACGAATACGTCGATTACGCCGGTTCAAAAGGCGCCGTCGACACGATGACGATCGGCCTCGCCAAGGAACTCGGCCCGCAAGGCGTGCGCGTGAACGCGGTGCGCCCAGGCCTGATCGACACCGAGATTCACGCGAGCGGCGGCAAGCCCGAGCGCGCCGCGCAGCTCGGCGCCACGACACCCTTGGGTCGCCCCGGCACGGCTGATGAAGTGGCCGAGACCATCGTCTGGTTGCTGAGCGACGCCGCCTCCTACGTAACCGGCGCGTTGCTCGACGTCTCCGGCGGACGCTGAGCGCGGCACGCCTTTTTTCCTCGCGCGGCACGCGATCGCACGCGGCCGCCTTTCTCTCCACGCGCCCCTTTCCCTTGATCCGACAGGGAAGCGGCACGATGCGTTCACTTCGCCCAATCCCTCGGTCTTGCTGTAATCGGTCGTAAGGATCGGAGACTACAATCGCAGCGAATCTCCGCGAATCGCCTGCAACCGCACGCGACGCGGAGCGAGAACATAAGTACGCGGCCCATGCCGTCGCGTGCGGCGACCAGAGACTTCCATGCGAGAAAACCCGTCCGCGCCGGCGAACGCCGTCACGCCCGCCGATCCGGCACATCCAGCCGACCGCTCCACCCGTGGCATCAGGCGCATGCGCGCGCTCGCCGCCGTCCGTCCGCTGATGTGGCTCGCCGCCCTCGCGATCCTGGGTACATGGCTTTTGCCGGGCACCTTGGGGCACGAGCCGTGGAAGCAGGACGAGACCTACACATTCGGCATCGTCCAGCACATGCTCGAGACCGGCGATCTGGTCGTGCCGACCAACGCCGGTCAACCCTTCGTCGAAAAGCCGCCGATCTACGATTGGGTCGCCGCCGGGCTCGCGTGGATGTTTGGCCGCTACCTGCCCTTGCACGATGCGGCGCGCCTCGCGAGCGCGCTGTTCGCCGGACTGACCGTCTACTACACGGCGCGCGTCGCCCGCCGCGCGGTGGCGGCTTCGAGTTGGCTCGACGTGCGCGTGATCGGCACGCTCGCGCTGTTCGCGGGCACGCTCGTCGTCGTCAAGCACGTGCACGACATGATGACCGACGTCGCGTTGATGGCCGGCGCCGCGCTCGGTTTTTGCGGACTATTCGAACTGGTGCTCGTCTATTTGCGCGACGATGCGCGTGCGCCGCCGCTCGACCTAGGCCGCCGGCGCCACGCGATACTCAGCGGCGCCGCGATGTTCGGCGCGGGTGTAGGCGTCTCTTTTCTGGCCAAAGGTCTGTTCGTGCCGCTCGTGTTCGGGGCGACCATCCTCGCGGTACTGGCCTTGTATCCGGGCTGCCGCACGCGCGGCTTCGCAGGGGCGCTCGGACTCGCCGCGCTAGTGTGCGCGCCGTTCGCGCTGATCTGGCCGATCTGCTTCTACCTGCGCTCCGACACGCTCTTCAAGCTCTGGCTGTGGGACAACAACATCGGCCGCTTCTTCGGCTTTTCGGTCGCCGAACTCGGCTCCGAAAACGAAAGCCGTCTGTTCGTGCTGCGCACCGTGCTGAGCGTCGGCTTTCCCGTGGTGCCGCTTGCGCTCGCCGCGCTTGCGGGCGGCGCGTGGCGGCGCTGGCGCGATCCGCGCGTGGCGCTGCCGGTGATCTTCGCGGGCACCGGCTTTGCGGTGCTGCAAAGCTCGGCGACGGTTCGCGAACTGTACATTCTGCCGTTCATCGCGCCGCTCGCGCTGCTGGCGATGCAGGGCGTCGAACGGCTTCCGCGCCGTCTGCATGCAAGCTGGGATATGGCGAGCCGCGTACTGTTCGGCAGCACGGCCGCGCTGGCTTGGATCATCTGGTCGATCATGAGCAACCCGGCGAGCACGCATGCGTCGCTACATCTGCTTGGCCGCTGGTTGCCGCTCGATTGGGTGCTGCCGGCCAAAGCGGGGTTGATCGCGGCCGCGTTGCTGATGACGTTCGGCTGGCTGTGGCTGCTGCCGGTTTTCAAATACACCGGCAAATGGCGCGGCGTGCTGAGTTGGTGCGCGGGCGCGATGCTCGCGTGGGGGCTGGTGAGCACGCTGCTGCTGCCGTGGCTGGACTACGCGAAGAGCTATCGCTCGGTGTTCGAAAGCCTCGGCGCGAAGATCAAGGTCGAATGGAACAATGGCGACTGCATGGCCAGCACGGGGCTGGGCGAATCAGAGGCGCCGATGCTGTACTACTACACCGGCATCGAGCATCAACCGACCGCGAACGCCGCAACCACCGAGTGCACATGGCTGATCGACCAGAGCCGCCGTGACCGCACGCGCGCGCCGGCGGGCGAGTGGCGACTGTTCTGGTCGGGCGCGCGTCCGGGCGACACGGATGAATCATTGCGGGTGTTCGTGCGGGCGCCGGCCGGCGCCGCAAACGCGCGCAGCGAATAAAGCGTCGCGGCGTCTAGAACGACGAGCCGGGTTCGCGCAGAAAGGCGTTTTCTTCATCCGTCGAAGCACGCCCCAGCAATGCGTTGCGATGCGGAAAGCGCCCGAACCGCTTGATGACCTTCGCGTGCCGCACCGCGAACGAGTAGTAGGACGCGCCGCCGGGCTCGGCTTCCAGCGCCTTGAACAGACGCAGCGATTCCTGCTGGCTGGCGAGTGTTTCGTCGTGTTCGAACGGCAAATAGGCGAACGCCCGATGATGCGCGGTGGGCAATAACCGATCGGCTCCGCTTGCGACCATCTGCTGCGCCGTGTGCAAGGCCTTTTGATCGGCGGCGAATGCGCGCGGCGTGTTGCGATGACAATTGCGCGAGAACTGATCGAGCACGACGATGAGCGCCAACGCACCGAGCGGCGTTTCCTTCCAGTGGTCGAGCGAACCTTCGCGCGCCGCGTCGATGAGCGTGCCGAAGCGTTCCAGCAGCATCGCGTCGAAGGCCTTGTCGCGTGAGAACCAGAGCTTGCGCGCCACCCCGAAATCCGGCGCATCCGGCGTACCGAACCAGCAATCGAGCACGGCGCGCGCCTCGGGAGCCAGCGCGGCGTAGTCCGCCGAAGCCGTGTAAGGCGGCTGGTTCAAATCCAACTCCAACCGGTTAGCCATTGCGATTGCGCATCCAGTCGGCGGTCTCGAAGAACGACGCAAGCAGACGCTCCCGCAGCGGCTCGGCGAGCCCGACGTCTTCCATCGCCCAGGCCATGCACCGCAACCATTGATCGCGCTCGCTCGAAGCAATCGCGAACGGCAAGTGCCGCGCGCGCAAACGCGGATGACCGAAGCGGCTGATGTAATGATCAGGCCCGCCCATCCAGCCGCACAAAAACCAGAACAGCTTGTCGCGCGAGCCGTCGAGCGACTCGGGATGCAAGGCCCGAATCCCGGCGAACTCCGCTTCGAGATCCATCAAGTCGTAAAACCGGTCGACCAGTTCGCGCACGCGCGCTTCGCCGCCGACCAACTCGAAGGCCGTCGGCTGCGCCGCGGACACTTCATCCAGATCGCTCATACCTGCTCACATCAAAAAGAAAAATCACGCGTCCCGCAGCGATTGCAACGCGGGCCGCGCCAGCACATGCCGCAAGCTCAGCCAGCCGCCGAGACCCGCGCACGCGACGCCGGCCACGATGCCCGCCGGCAGCAGCCACGGATTGAAGCTCAGATAAAACTCGAACACGCGGGTCGCCAACACCCAGCCGATCGCCTGTGCGCCGAGCGCCGCCATCAACCCGGCAAGCGTCCCCACCGCGACGAATTCCGCGACCTGCACCGCGCGCACCTGGCGATGCGACGCCCCCAGCGCGCGCAGCAGCGCGGATTCTCGCATGCGCTCATCGCGCGTGCCGGCGAGCGCGGCGTAGAGCACCAGCACGCCCGCCGCGAGCGTGAACGCGAACAGGAACTGCACCGCGCCGATCACCTGCTGCAACACGCGCTGCACCTGCGCGAGAATCGGCGCGGTGTCGATCGCCGTGAGGTTCGGATAGGCGGCGATCAGGCCGTCGATGGTCGACTGTTTGTCACGCGGCAGATGGAAGCTCGTAATGAACGTCGCGGGGAAATCCTGCAAGGCGACGGGCGGCATCAATACGAAGAAGTTGACCTTGAACGAACCCCAGTCGAGCTTGCGCACGCTCGTCACCGGCGCGTCGATCTGCAAGCCCGTCACGTCGAAGCGCAGCACGTCGCCGGGCTTCACGTCGATCACCTTCGCGAGCCCCTGCTCGATCGAGATCTGTGGGGTTGTGCTGTCGCCATACCACGTGCCCGCCGCGAGCCGGTTGTCGTCGGGCAATTCGGTCGTGTACGACAGATTGAACTCGCGATCGACCAGGCGCCTCGCGTCCTCGGTCTTGAACGAATCGGGATTCACCGGCTTGCCGTTGATCGCGATCAGCCGCCCGCGCACCATCGGCGAGAGCACCGTGCCGGGCAGGCCATGCGTGTCCAGGTATTGCGTGACGGCTTCGCGCTGATCGGGCTGGATGTCGATGATGAATTCGTTCGGCGCATCGGGCGGCGTCGATTTGCGCCAGCCGGCCACCAGATCGTCGCGCGTCATCGCAATCAGCAACAGGCACATCAGGCCGATGCCGAGCGCCGTGATCTGCAGCGCGCTCGCGCCGCTGCGCCGCTCCAGCGACGCCAGCGCATAGCGCCAGCCGATCCCCGCATTCACGCGCTCGCTGCGCACGATACGCGCGGCGCCCCACAGCGCGACTCGCGCGATGCACGCGAACACCAGCAGACCGCCCGCGAAGCCGCCCGCGACGATCCCGCCGAGCTTCAACTCGCCCGCCGCGACGATCAGCAACGCGGCGAACAGCACGATGCCGAGCGCGTAGGCGGCCCATGCGGTGCGGCCCGCCTCGCCCCATTCGCGGCGCAACACGCGCACCGGCGGCACGCGCGTGAGCGGCAACAGCGGCGGCAGCGCGAAGCCGAGCAGCAGCACGAGGCCAGTGGCGATGCCTTGCAGCGCGGGCCACGCAGTCGGATAAGGCAAGGCGACGTCGATCAGACTGCCGAGCCATGTCAGCAACGCGAGATGCCCGAGGTAGCCGAGCGCCACGCCGAGCGCGCCGCCGATCAGGCCGATGCCGACGAATTCGAGCGTGAAGAGCGCGCGCAGCGTGGCCTGGCTCGCGCCGAGGCAGCGCATCGCCGCGCAGCCGTCCAGATGCCGGCGCATGTACCGATGCGCGGCCATCGCGATCGCCACCGCCGCGAGCAACGCGGTGAGCAGCGACACGAGCGTGAGGAAGTGGCCCGCGCGGTCGAGCGTCTGACGCACTTGCGGCTGGCCGTCCTGCAACGATTCCAGCGCGACGCCGCGCATCTTGCCGCCGTCCACGCGGCCATGCGCGAACTGCGCGAAACGCGCGACCGCATCGTCCGCGCCCGCCACCAGCAGTCTGTGCGTCACGCGGCTGCCGAAGGCGATGAGTCCCGTCGATTGAAGTTCGTCGGCGCGCAGCATCAAGCGCGGCGAGAAGTTGACGAACGAAAAGCCGCGGTCGAGTTCGCGGGTGATCAGCGCGCCGATCGTGAAGCCGCGCTTGCCGACCTTCACCGTGTCGCCGACCCGCAGCTTGAGCGCATCGAGCAGCGCCTGATCGACCCACACGGTGCCCGGCGGCGGAATCGATTGCGCCGGATGGTCAGCCGCACCCGGCGCCGAGGCGATCCGCAATGCGCCGCGCAGCGGATAACCGGGCGACACCGCCTTGACGGCGGCGAGCCGCGAGGCCGGCTGCGCGCCGGTCGAATTGATCATGCTGGGAAAGATCGCCGTGGTGGCGGTGTTCAGGCCGAGCGCCCTGGCTTTTTCGGCGAATTGCGGATCGACCGGATGATCGGCGCGCACGATGAAATCGGCGGCGATCATGCGCCGCGCGTCGCGCTCGAGTCCCTGATGCAGACGGTCAGCCAGAAAGCCGACACTCGACAACGCCGCGACGGCCAGCACCAGCGCCAGCAGCAGCATCGTCAGTTCGCCCGCGCGCCAGTCGCGCGCCGTCATGCGGATGGCCTGGCGCAACAGATGCATGCCGCCGAAGCGGCGCGCCGTGTCCGCGGTCCCCGTCGCTGCAGACGCGGCGCGCGCCGCCGCGGTCCTTACCGTATCGCTCAATCGTGCCTGCTCCTCGCCAAACGCGACACCATATGCGTCGCCATGCCGCGAAAACCGCCCTGCACGCCGCGCCAAAGGCGCGGCAACGCCCAGCCGGCCAGGATGATGAAGCCCACCATCAACACCAGAAACACGAGCGGCACGAACAGCGCGAGCAGCATGCCGCCGAACACGAGCCCGTCTTCAGCGGTGGAGGTCACGATATTCGACACCGGTTCCGGCGACAGATTGATCAGCGCGCGCGTGCCCGCTTTCGCCAGATGCGCGCTGCCGGCCAGCGTGCCGCCGGCGAGCGCGGCGACCGTCAGCAGCGCAGGATCGGCATGACCGAGCGCGCCGGCCGCCAGCATGGCGCCGGCCGGAATGCGGATAAACGTATGGATCGCGTCCCACAACGAATCGAACGCGGGAATCTTGTCGGCGAGAAATTCGGTGAGCGTCAGCACGCCGGCCACGCCGATCACCCACGGCGAGGACAGCGCGGACAGCGTATCGGGTAGATGGATGAGGCCGAGGCGGGCGAACACGCCGGCCAGCAGGACCGTCAGATAGAGGCGCAGGCCGCTGCCCCACGAGAGGCCCGCCGCAAGCGAAAGTGATTCAAGCATGGCCGCCTCCGGGCGCGCTGTGCGTGCCGGGCGCTTCGGCGAGCATGGCGGAACGAGCCGCCGCGCCGAAGTCGTCAGACCCGCGCCAAGCCGGCCGCGCCCCGTAGGCCGCGGGCAACATTCAGTTTGGATTCAGTCTCATTATAGCCACGTTAATTCGCAGAACGCAGAGCGGCGAACAAATGGCGCAATCCGGCGGGACACAGGCGGCGCGGGCACGGGTGCGCCGCACGAATCGGGGAATGAAGCGGGCAACGAAGCGAGGCGGCCAATGAGCGGGCAATGAGGCTCAATGCCCTGACGACAGCTTCAACCCGATCAGTCCGACCACGATCAGCGCCGCGCTGGCCACGCGCGCGACGCTCAACGCCTCGCCCATCATCACGATGCCGAAGATGAATGCGCCGACCGCGCCGATGCCCGTCCAGACGGCGTAGGCCGTGCCGAGCGGCAACTGGCGCATTGCCAGGGCGAGCAGCACGAAGCTGCCGAGCGCGGTCACGATCGTGAACACGGACGGCCAGAGCCGGGTGAAACCTTCGGAACTCTTGAGGCCGGCCGCCCAGGCGACTTCAAGCAAACCGGCGATCAACAGAAGAATCCAGGACATGAGACAGCTCGTTGGTCAGATGGGGCCGTCCCCGTTTGTGAATGTGCGTAAGGTCGTCCTTACGGTCCGTAATTCTAGCAAACGGGGCGCGATGCCGTCGCGACCCGCGTCCGTCGGTCAGACCGTGCCGACCAGCCGGTAGCCAACCCCCGTTTCCGTGACGATATGCTCCGGCTGCGCCGGGTCGCGCTCCAGCTTGCCGCGCAGATGCGCCATGTAGATGCGCAAATAGTGATGGCTCTCCACATGCGACGGCCCCCACACGTCGCGCAGCAGTTGCCGGTGCGTGAGCACGCGGCCGGCGTGGCGCACCAGCGTCGCGAGCAGGCGGTATTCGATCGGCGTGAGATGAACGGCGACGCCGTCGCGGCTCACTTGCCGCAAGGCCAGATCGACGGTGACCGCGCCGAAGCGCACCAGCGGCGACTCGTTCGCGCCGCCGTGATTGCGCCGCCGCATCTGCGCCCGAATCCGCGCCAGCAATTCGGACACGCCGAACGGCTTGGTGAGGTAGTCGTCCGCGCCGGCGTCGAGCGCGGCGACTTTTTCGCTCTCCTGGGTGCGCGCCGACAGCACGATCACCGGCAGTTCGCTCCAGCCGCGCAGTTCGCGGATCACGTCGAGGCCGTCCGTGTCGGGCAGGCCGAGATCGACGATCACCAGATCGGGCTTGCGCGTCGCGGCCTCCACGAGACCCTGCTTGCCGGTTTCGGCGTCGTGCACGACGATGCCCTCGCCTTCCAGCGCGCTGCGCACGAAACGGCGAATCTGCTTTTCGTCTTCGATCAGGACGACGGTGATGCCGGGGTCACTCATGGGTAGGCTTGGGATGCGGGTGAAGTGTCGGGTCGTCGTGGCCAAGCGGATCCGCGAGAGGACCGGCGAAGCGATCGGCTCTTTCGTCATTCAGCGGATCGGCGCCCTCATCGTCCAGCACGTCCAGCACGTCGGGCGCGTCGGGCGGCGTTTCCACCGGCAGCGTGAACCAGAAGCGCGCGCCTTCCACGCGCCCCTCCGCCGACATCCGGTTGAGCGCGCCGATTGTACCGCCGTGCGCTTCGACGATCGCGCGGCAGATCGCGAGGCCGAGGCCGATGCCCGGCTTGGCCGACTCCTTCTCGCCGCGCGTAAACTTCTCGAACACGCGCGCTTCCATGCCGGCGGGCAGGCCCGGTCCGTTATCGTCGACGGTGACGCGCACGAACGATTGGCCGTCCGCGTCGAGACGCTGCGCGCCGATCGTCAACGGCGTGTGCGGCGGGGTGTATTTCGCCGCGTTCTCGAACAGGTTCGAGAACAGCCGCTCCATCAGCACGGCGTCGAGATGCAGCAGCGGCAAGTCCGCGGCCAGTTTGACCTGCACGGGATGCTCGGCCAGCACGCGTTTGCACGCCCGCAGCGCGGCGCCCACGGTTTCCTCGAGCAGCGTCCACTGCTGATTCAATTGCAGGCTGCCGGCCTGCAAGCGGGCCATGTCGAGCAGATTCGTGACGATGCCGGTCATGCGCAGCGCTTCCTCGTGGATCGCTTCGACGAGATCGTCGTCGGGCCGGGCGTCGGCCCTGGTGTCGGCGCCGGTGTCGGCGTGGGCGTCAGCACGCGTATCGCGCGACTGAGCGAGCATCGACGAGAACCCGACGATGGTCGTCAACGGCGTGCGCAGATCGTGCGAGATCGCCGACAGCAGCGAATTGCGCAAGCGCTCCGATTCCATGTTGACGAGCGCGTCGCGCGCGATATCCACGTAATGCACGCGTTCCAGCGCCAGCGCGATCTGCGCGGCGAACGCGTCGAGCATGCGCTGCTGCTCGGGCACGTTCAGCTCGCGCTCGTCGCGCAACGCGACCGCGAGCACGCCGCGCGTGCGCATCGGCGCCTTCAGCGGCAGGTACAGCGCGGCGGCGGCCGGCAGCGTGTCGGTGCCATGCCCGGCCGGCTTCTGCTGATCGTAGACCCATTGGCCGACGTCGCTATCGAGCATCTCGCCGTCGAGCAGCATCGCCGCGTCGGGGTCCTCGATCTTCTGCTTCACTTTATCGGCGCTGTCCGGCAACAGCATCGCGACGCGCGCGCCGAACACCTCGCTCACATGCCGGCTGCCGATCTCGACGATCTGCTCGGTGGTGAGCGCCGCGGCCAGTTCGCGCGCCATCGCGTACATCGCGCCGGTGCGCTGCTCGCGGCGGCGCGCGACGCTCGCCTCGCGGCGCAGGCTCGACGTGAGATGGCTGATGACGAGCGAGGTGAGCAGCATGCCGAAGAACGTCAGCAGATACTGCGTATCGGAAACCGACAGCGACATGCGCGGCGGCACGAAGAAGAAATCGAACGCGGCCACGCTCATGAACGACTGCATCACGCCCGGCCCGCGTCCGAGCTTCACCGCCGTGAAGATCACGCCGAGCAGGTACAGCATGACGAGGTTCGTCAGATCGATATGGCCGCTCAACTGGCTCGACAGGAGCGTGATGGCCGCGCAGATCGCCAGCGCGAAACCATAGGCGCGCGGCGGCGAGCGGCGTTCGCGCGCCGCGCTCAACGCATCGCGCCACGCGTTCGCGGTGGTGGTGAGCAGGCGGCTCTGCTCGCCGCCGTCGCGTTCGGACGACGCGCGGATCAGCGTGAGATCGAGTTCGCCCGCGTGCTCGGCGATGCGCTCGCCGAACGGCCGGCGCAATCGGCGCAGCCAGCCCGCGCGGACCGACGCGCCCGCCACCAGCTTCGACACGTTGCGAGCCTGCGCATAGCCGATCAGCGCGGTGGCCGCGTCGGCGGCCGCGAGCGTCGCGGTTTCGGCGCCGAGTTCGGCCGCGAGCTTGAGCGCGTTGAGCGTGCGTTCGCGGCGCGCGTCGGGCAGGCGCTGCAGCGCGGGCGTTTCCACATAGACCGCGATCCAGTCGGCCTTGAGACTGGCGGCGAGGCGCGCCGCCGCCCGCACCAGCATCGGCGCTTCGGGGCCCGGCCCGACGCAAACCAGCAAGCGCTCGCGCGCCTGCCAGATGCGCTCGATCGACCGGTCGGCGCGATATTCCCGCATCTGCGCGTCCACGCGATCCGCGGTGCGGCGCAGCGCCAGCTCGCGCAGCGCGATCAGATTGCCCTTGCGAAAGAAGTTGCGCACCGCGCGCTCGGCCTGCTGCGGCAAATACACCTTGCCGTCGCGCATGCGGTCGAGCAGTTCCTCGGCGGGCAAGTCGACCAGCGTGACTTCGTCGGCGCGATCGAACACGCGGTCGGGCACCGTCTCCCAGACACGGATGCCGGTGATCTGGCCGATCACGTCGTTCAGGCTTTCGAGGTGCTGCACGTTGACCGTCGTGTAGACGTCGATGCCCGCATCGAGCAGTTCGTACACGTCCTGCCAACGCTTCAGATGCCGCGCGCCCCGCACGTTCGAATGCGCGAGTTCGTCGACGAGTATCAGTTGCGGCTTGCGCGCAAGCGCGGCGTCGAGATCGAACTCGCCGAGCGTGCGGCCGCGATAGTCGATCTGCGCGAGCGGCAGCACGTCGAGCCCCGCGAGCAGCGCGGCGGTTTCGCCACGGCCATGCGTTTCGGCGATGCCCACCACCACGTCCGCGCCTTCATCGTGACGGCGGCGCGCGGCCTGCAACATCGCATAGGTCTTGCCGACGCCCGCCGACGCGCCGAAAAAAATCTTCAGCTTGCCGCGCTGACGTTTTTCTTCGTCGCGTTGCAGCTTGTCGAGCAGTTCGTCAGGATCGGGGCGGTTCATGCTCAATGGTTTTCATAGTTGGGCGAGCGGCGGTGTGTGCATGGTGGCACGGCGGCGAGCCGGCCGCAAATGGCGATACACGGCGATACACGGCGACACCCGGCGGCATGACAACGTCGCGATGCGGGCGATGCAAAAAACAAAGGCGGGCGCGTGAGCCGCCGCCTTCGGGCATCGCTTGCGTTCAACCGCGCTTCATCTCGTCCAACGCCAGGTTCAGTTGCAGCACGTTCACGCGCGGCTCGCCAAAAATGCCGAACTGACGACCGCTCGTATAACGATCCACTAGCGCCTGCACGTCGTTCGCCGCGAGCTTGCGCGCCTTCGCCACGCGCTCGATCTGGTAAGCCGCCGCAGCCGGGCTGATCTCGGGATCGAGACCGCTGCCCGAGGACGTCACCAGATCGACCGGCACCGGCCTGGACAGATCGGTGCCGGCGGCCTGCAACGCGTCGATGCGGCCTTTCACTTCATCGATCAGCGCCGGGTTGGTCGGCCCGAGGTTGGAGCCGCCCGAGCCTTGCGCGTTGTAAGGCATCGGGCTGGTGGCCGAGAGCCGGCCCCAGAAGTATTGCGGCGCGTCGAACTGCTGGCCGATCAGCTTCGAGCCGACCACCTTGCCGTCCTGTTCGAGCAGGCTGCCGTTGGCCTGCGCGTGGAAGAACGTCTGACCGACGGCGGTGATCAACGCGGGATAAGCGAGTCCGGTGAGCGCGGCGAGCACCGCGAAGATCACGATCAGCGGACGGAACAGATTTTTCATGATTGGCAATTCCTCTTAAACCCAGCCGAACGCGGCCAGCACCATATCGATCAGCTTGATGCCGATGAACGGCACGATGATCCCGCCCAGACCGTAAATCAGCAGATTGCGGCGCAGCAGGATCGCCGCGCCGAGCGCGCGGTAACGCACGCCCTTGAGCGCCAGCGGAATCAGCAGCACGATGATCAGCGCGTTGAAAATCACCGCCGACATGATCGCCGAGGCGGGCGTCGCCAGATGCATCACGTTCAGCGCGTTGAGCGCCGGATAGGTCGTGGCGAACGCGGCCGGAATGATGGCGAAGTACTTGGCGATGTCGTTGGCGATCGAGAACGTGGTGAGCGAGCCGCGCGTCATCAGCATCTGCTTGCCGATCTCGACGATCTCGATCAGCTTGGTCGGATTCGAATCGAGGTCGACCATGTTGCCGGCTTCCTTCGCAGCCTGCGTGCCGGTGTTCATCGCCACCGCGACGTCGGCTTGCGCGAGCGCCGGAGCGTCGTTGGTGCCGTCGCCGGTCATCGCCACGAGGCGCCCTTCGGCCTGGTGCCCGCGGATCGTCGCGAGCTTCGCTTCCGGCGTGGCTTCGGCCAGGAAATCGTCGACGCCCGCTTCGGCGGCGATCGCCGCCGCGGTCAGGCGGTTGTCGCCCGTCACCATGATGGTCTTGATGCCCATCTTGCGCAGTTCGGCGAAGCGCTCCTTGATGCCGCCCTTCACCACGTCCTTCAGTTCGATCACGCCGAGCACGCGCGCGCCCTGCTCGCCTTTCTCGGCGACCACGAGCGGCGTGCTGCCGCGGCGCGCGACGTCGGCCACCGCGTTGCCGACTTCGTTCGGGAAACGGCCGCCGTTCGCCTCGACGTAGAGCTTCACGGCATCGGCCGCGCCCTTGCGGATTTCGCGGTCAACGAGATCGACGCCGCTCATCCGCGTTTGCGCGGTGAACGCGAGAAACACCGCGTGCAGCGAAGCCATGTCGCGTTGGCGGATGTTGAAACGCTGCTTCGCCAACACGACGATGCTGCGGCCCTCCGGCGTTTCATCCGCGAGCGACGAAAGCTGCGCGGCGTCCGCGAGCGCTTCCTCGGTGAAACCGGGCGCGGGCACGAACTGCGAGGCCTGGCGATTGCCGAGCGTGATCGTGCCGGTCTTGTCGAGCAGCAGCACGTCGACGTCGCCGGCCGCTTCCACCGCGCGGCCCGAGGTGGCGATCACGTTCGCCTGCATCATCCGGCTCATGCCGGCCACGCCGATCGCCGACAACAGTCCGCCGATGGTGGTCGGAATCAGACACACGAGCAGCGCGACGAGCGCCGTGATCGTCACCACGTGACCCGAGGAGTTGCCCAGATGCGCAGCCTCGACGGAGAACATCGAGAACGGCAGCAGCGTGGCGGTGGCGAGCAGCATCACGATCGTCAGCGCGACCAGCAGGATGGTCAGCGCGATTTCGTTCGGCGTCTTCTGACGCTTCGCGCCCTCGACCATCGCGATCATGCGGTCGAGGAACGCCTCGCCCGGATTCGCGGTGACGCGCACCACGATCCAGTCCGACAGCACCCGCGTGCCGCCCGTCACCGACGAAAAATCGCCGCCCGACTCGCGGATCACCGGCGCGGATTCGCCCGTGATCGCCGATTCGTCCACCGACGCGACGCCGTCCACCACTTCGCCGTCGGCCGGAATCACGTCGCCGGTCTCGACCAGCACGACGTCGCCCTTGCGCAGATCGGAGGCGGTCACGATGCGGATCGGCGACTTGGGATGCGGCTCGTTGAGCTTCTTCGCCATCACGTCTTTCTTCGCGCTGCGCAGCGACGCGGCCTGGGCCTTCGAACGGCCTTCGGCGAGCGCCTCCGCGAAGTTGGCGAACAGCACCGTGAACCACAGCCACAACGTGACCGCGAGAATGAAGCCCGCGGGCGCCTCGGCCTGGCCGCCGAGCGCGGCGAGCCACAGAATGGTCGTCAGAATGCTGCCGACGTACACGCAGAACATCACCGGATTGCGGAACTGCGTGCGCGGCGTGAGCTTCCTGAAGGAGTCCACGATCGCCGGGCGCAACAGCGCCGGGTCGAACATGGACCGCGTTGAGTTATGTTCAGTCATTGAATCCTCGAATTTCCCGTTGGCGCGTCGCTTTTCGATCACTTGTCGTCATCACCGGGCTCAATGCGCGCCCATCATCATCAGATGTTCGACGCCAGGTCCGAGCGCGAGCGCGGGCACATAGGTCAGCGCGCCGACCAGCAGCACCGTGCCGAGCAACAGCACGACGAAGAGCGGACCATGCGTGGGCAAGGTGCCGCCCGTCACGCCGATGCGCTTCTTCGCGGCGAGCGAGCCGGCGATCGCCAGCACCGGCACGATCGTGCCGAAGCGGCCGAACCACATCGCGATGGCGGTGAGCCAGTTGTAGAACGGCGTGCCCACGGTGAGGCCCGCGAACGCGCTGCCGTTGTTGTTGGCGGCCGAGCTGAACGCGTAGAGGATCTCGGAGAAACCATGCGCGCCGGGGTTCAGAATGCCCGCCTTGCCCGCGTCGCTCAGCACCGCGATCGAGGTGCCGACGAGCACCAGCAGCGGCGTGAGCAGCACGACGATCGACACCATCTTCATCTCGTAGGCCTCGATCTTCTTGCCGACGTATTCGGGCGTGCGGCCGATCATCAGGCCCGCCACGAACACCGCCAGCAGCGCGAACACGAGCATCCCGTACATGCCGGAACCCACGCCGCCGAAGATCACTTCGCCGAGTTGCATCAGCAGCATCGGATAGAGGCCGCCGATCGGCGTCAGCGAGTCGTGTGTATTGGCGACCGCGCCGCACGAAGCCGCGGTCGTCGCCACCGTGAAGATGCCCGATTGCGCGATGCCGAAACGCGTTTCCTTGCCTTCGGCGTTACCGCCCGACTGCAACGCGCTCGCCGACTGATCGACGTGCAACGCGGCGAGCGCCGGATTGCCGCTCTGCTCCGCGCCGATCTCGCCGAACACGCAGACGCCGAAACCGATCGCCATCGCCGCGAGCACGGCCACACCCTGTCTGCGGTCGCCGATCATGCGGCCGAACAGCAGCGCCAGGCCGGCGGGGATGATCAGGATCGAGAAGATCTGCAGGAAGTTCGAGAACGGCGTGGGGTTTTCGAACGGATGCGCGGAGTTGCCGTTGAAGAAGCCGCCGCCGTTGGTGCCGATCATCTTGATCGCTTCCTGCGAGGCGACCGGACCCATCGCGATGGTCTGCGTCTTGACCGGCGTATCGACGGTGAGCGGGTTGCCCTTCGCGTCCTTCATCGGGTTGCCCTGGGCGTCGAGGCGGGGCGCGGCGTAGCTCGTGGTTTGCAGCGTCGGCACGTCCTCGTAGGCCTTGAAGTTCTGGATCACGCCCTGGCTCATCAGCAGCGTCGCGAGGATCAGCGACATCGGCAGCAACACGTAAAGCGTCACGCGTGTCAGGTCGACCCAGAAGTTGCCGATGGTTTGCGCGCTGTGACGCGCGAAGCCGCGAATCAGCGCGATCACCACCACGATGCCGGTGGCCGCGGAGAAAAAGTTCTGCACGGTCAGGCCGAGCATCTGCGTCAGATAGCCGACGGTTTGTTCCGGCGTGTAGTCCTGCCAGTTCGTGTTGGTGACGAAGCTGATCGCGGTGTTGAACGCGCCGTCGACCGTCATCGGGCCGAACTGCTGCGGGTTGCCCGGCAGCCAGGCTGGCACGCGCAGCAGCGCGTACAGGAACGCGACGCCGAGCACGTTGAACGCGATCGTGGCGATCGCGTAGTGCTTCCAGCTCATTTCCGTCGACGGATCGACGCCCGCGAGGCGATACAGCAGGCGCTCGATCGGCGCGCCGATGCGAAGCACACGCGAGATGCCGTTGGGCTTGCCGTTGGAATTGCCGTCCGGGTTCGCGTTCGGGTTTGCGTTCATCACGGCGCTCAGATAGCGCGACATCGGCACCGCGGCCGCCAGCAGCACGACGATGAAAAACCCGGCCTGCAGGACATTGTTCGAGTTCATTCAATGTCCTCCGCGCGCAGAAGCGCATAGACCAGGTAAATAAACAGCAGCGCGGTGGCCGCGCCCGACAACCAGAGCATCCAGTTCATGACCGCGCTCCCTGTCCACGACGGAACTGCATCAACTTCTCGCAGCCCGCGATCAATGCAAAGGTCAGCGCGGCGAACAGCGCCAGGCCCCCGACATACAGCACATCCATTTTTGTTCCCCATTCACGGACTTCGGATGGACGCAACGTTATGCCGAAGCGCGTAAAGGGCCGGTCAAAGATGGCGTGGCGCGTATAAAAATCGCGTAAACGGAAAAGGCCGTTCCATCGTGGATGGAACGGCCTTTCAAACGCTGGACTTGGTTTCGCGCGTGTTACGGCAGCAGAATAGTCGAACCCGTGGTGCGGCGCCCTTCGAGATCGGCGTGCGCACGGCCGACGTCCGTCAGCGCGTAACGCTGATTGATGCTCGTCTTGACCTTGCCCGACACCAGCACGTCGAACAGCTCGGCTGACATCGCCTCGTAATCGCTGCGCTTCGCGATATAGGAAAAGAGCGTCGGGCGCGTGAAGAACAGCGAGCCGCGTCCGGCGAATTCCGATGAATCGATCGGCGGCAACGGTCCCGAGGCATTGCCGAAGCTCACGAACATGCCGAGCGGCGCGAGGCAGTCGAGCGAAGCCGTAAACGTATCCTTGCCGATGGAGTCGTACACCACCGGCACGCCCGCGCCGTTGGTGATCTCGCGCACCCGCTTCGTGAAGTTCTCGCGCGTGTAGACGATCGCGTGATCGCAGCCGTGCGCCTTCGCGATCTCGGCTTTTTCGTCGGAGCCGACCGTGCCGATCACCGTCGCGCCGAGCGCCTTCGCCCACTGGCAAACCAGCAGGCCGACGCCGCCCGCCGCGGCCTGGATCAGGATCGTGTCGCCGGCTTTCACCGGATAGGTCCGGCGCAGCAGATATTGTGCGGTCAAGCCTTGCAGCATCACCGAGGCCGCCTGCTCGTCGCTCAATGCGTCGGGCAGCTTGATCACCTGCGCCGCCGACAGCACGCGCTCCTGCGCGTAGGCGCCGGGCGGCCGCGCGACATAGGCGACGCGATCGCCCGCTTTCAGACCGCTCACGCCCGAGCCGACCGCGGTCACTTCACCGGCCGCCTCCATGCCGAGACCGCCGGGCAGCGGCAACGGATACAGACCCGTGCGGAAATACACGTCGATGTAGTTCAGCCCGACCGCCGTCTGCCTGATGCGGATCTCGCCCGCGCCCGGCTCGCCTACTTCCACGTCGACCCATTTCATCACCTCGGGGCCGCCGGTTTTATCGAATCGGATTGCTTTGCTCATCATGTCTCCTGGATGTCTGGTCTGGTTCGGCCTGGATCGGGATTGCGCAAGCGCGCGTTCTCATACCTGCTGCGTCAGGCGCAAGGTCAGCACGTCGAGAATCATGCGCGCGGTCGAAATATTGGTCGCGCAGGGAATGTTGTGCACGTCGCACGCGCGCACCAGCGCGTTGATGTCGGGCTCGTGCGGTTGCGGCGTCATCGGATCGCGCAGAAAGATCACCATGTTCACGCGCCCTTCCGCGAGTTGCGCGCCGATCTGCAGATCGCCGCCATGCGGGCCCGACAACATGCGCTCGACCGTCAGGCCGTGCGCCTCGGCGATGCGCGAGCCGGTCGTGCCGGTCGCGATGATGTCGCAGCGCCCGAGCGTATCGACGTATTCGCCGGCCAGCTTGACGATGTCGTCCTTCTTGTGATCGTGCGCGATCAGCGCAATGCGGGTGGTCATGACGTAAGACTCCTGAAACCGTGGTGGTTGTCGTTGTTGTAGTGAGCGTGAGGGTGAGGGTGAGGGTGAGCGTAAGGCCGCCGCCGCGGAACGTGCCGGTTAGAACGTGCCCGGATACGCGCCGCCGTCGATCAGCCAGTTTTGCCCGGTGATGTAGCCGGCATGCACGCTGCACAGGAACGCGCAGGCGCGGCCGAATTCATCGCGATTGCCGAAACGGCCGGCGGGGATCGTTTTCATGCGCTGCCGGCGCGCTTCCTCGACGGAGATGTTTTGCGCTCTGGCTTGCGCATCGAACGTGACGGCGATGCGGTCGGTGTCGAACAGACCGGGCAGCAGGTTGTTGATCGTGACGCCGGTGGGCGCCACCTTGCGCGCGAGTCCGGCGACGAAGCCGGTCAGCCCCGAACGCGCGCCGTTCGACAAACCCAGCACGTCGATCGGCGCCTTCACCGCCGAACTCGTGATGTTGACGATGCGCCCATAACCGCGCGCGCTCATCGAGTCGATGGTCGCGCGGATCAGTTCGATCGGCGTGAGCATGTTGCTCTCCAGCGCGCGGATCCAGTCCTCGTGCGAGAAGTCGCGGAAGTCGCCCGGCGGCGGCCCGCCCGCATTATTGACGAGGATGTCCGGTTGCGGACAGGCGGCGAGCGCCGCGGCGCGGCCTTCGGGCGTGGTGATGTCGCACGCCACCGTGTGCACTTCCACGCCGCTTTGCCGGCGAATCTCGGCGGCGGTCGCCTCCAGCGTCTCGGCGGTGCGCGCGACGATCGTCAGGTTGACGCCTTCGGCGGCGAGCGCTTCCGCGCAGCCGCGCCCGAGTCCCTTGCTGGCCGCGCAAACCAGCGCGGTGCGTCCTGCGATTCCCATGTCCATGTGTGTTTCCTTGTGGCGAAGTTCTGGCGCGACGGCGGGGCTGCGCGAGCCTGGCGCGGCGAAGTCTCCCCCGATTCTAGAAGAATCGGTGCCCGATTGCGCCGGGCCGCTGCAATCTCCGGTATCTTCGGGCGGCACTCTTTCGGTAAACTTGCGCCGTGGCGCGCGCATCTCGCCGGTTTCCGGCCGTGCTGACGCGCCGAACCGATCCCTCTAGCCGCCGCTCGCGCCCCCGCCATGACTCAGGACAGCCGTTTCCCCAATCTTTTCATCCTCGATCACCCGCTGATCCAGCACAAGCTGTCACACATGCGCGACCGGGACACCTCCACCCGCACGTTCCGCGAACTGCTGCGCGAGATCACGCTGTTGATGGGCTACGAGATCACCCGCAACCTGCCGATGACCACGCGGCGCCTGACCACGCCGCTCGTCGAGATCGACGCCCCGGTGATCGCCGGCAAGAAACTGGCGATCGTGCCGGTGCTGCGGGCCGGCATCGGCATGTCGGACGGCTTGCTGGAACTGGTGCCGTCGGCGCGCGTGGGGCACATCGGCGTATATCGCGCCGCGGATCACCGGCCGGTCGAATATCTGGTGCGCCTGCCGGATCTCGAAGACCGCGTGTTCATTCTGTGCGATCCGATGGTCGCGACCGGCTACTCGGCCGTGCACGCGGTGGACGTGCTCAAGCGCCGCAACGTGGCCGGCGAGAACATTCTGTTCCTCGCGCTGGTAGCCGCGCCCGAAGGCGTGCAGGTGTTCCAGAACGCGCACCCGGACGTCAAGCTGTATGTGGCTTCGCTCGATTCGCATCTGAACGAGCACGCGTATATCGTGCCGGGTCTCGGCGATGCGGGGGACCGGCTGTTCGGGACGAAGAACTGAAGGCGGGTTGAAAGAAGGGGCGGCGGCGGGCGGCAATCGCCGTTGCCGCCGGGCATGTGCGTGTCAGGCCGGAACGATCGACAACTCGAGTCGCTTTCCCAGTGCGGCGAGCGCCGCCGCGATCGTGTCGATCTTGGTCGCGTGACCGAGGTCGATCACACGCTGGATGTCCTGCGAACGCGTGTGAAGGCGCCTGGCGAGTTCGGCAGGCGACACTTTTTGCGCCAGCATCTCGTTGAGCAGCAGCACCTTTGCGGCCAGGCTGGCAGGCAATTCGATCAGCGTTTCGCCGCGCCGCGCCTTTGACGGCAACGGCACCGGGCGTTTGTCTTCGAAGTAGAAATCCATCGCGGTCGCCAGCGCGTCGGCCGCCATTTCACGCGCTTCCTCAAGTGTGCCGCCGCTGGTCAGCGCCTCGGGAATGTCACGAAAAGACACGGTAAAACCGCCTTCATCCGGTTCGATGCGTGCGGGATAGCGAAACATAGGTCAATCTCCGGTGGTGCGTAAGGGAAAGGCTCGGGTGGTGACGAAGCCCCTCGCGGGGCTTGCCTCTATTTGCATTTCAGTTGTTTGAGAATTGCTTGACGAAGCGGCTCCGATATCTCATGAGCGGGATGCCTCGGCAGCGTGGTCTGCCGACCGTTCAGATACACCTTCAAATGCTTGCTGCCTTGCTGGAAAGTCGCTCCCTGGTCAGCGAGCCAACGTCTGAACTCGCTTTGCTTCACCGGCCCTCCTGTGTCCGTGAACACAGCGCCAATTACAAGCATAAATGTTTATAAACGAAGCGCCTGCGGCCGCCTGAAAAACCCGCTTGGCCAGGTCCATGTGCGCCGACGAGCCGCTGCCGCCTGCTTTCCGCGCACTTTCCCGCCACGCGCCCCTCTGCCACGCCCCATCGGCGTGATAAAATTCGAATCCGCTCAAGGAGCGGCTCAACTTGCACCGCCCGCTTGCACCATTGGCACCCGCGCCTCGCGCGTCGCGCCTTTACGCGGAGCCTGTGGTAACCGGCGCGGTTGGAGCGGCACTCAGCCGTGCGCTGGCCGCACGCCTCGTCCCAACCCCAACCGCGCTGCCGACTTTCTGTCCCGTGAGCCGGGGCCGGCCGGGCGTGATCAAGCTGACAGGTCTAAAACCAGACTGACATCGGGCAGCCAGGCGGTCCGGCATGGGGCGGGTCCGACCTCGAGGCGCAAGACCGCGATTCGCACGCGCAAGCGGCCGGCATCGCAACGACAATTGCACAATGCGTGCGCCCCGCTGGCGCGCGCGACGGAGAAAGGTATGGCGGGTCATTCGAAGTGGGCCAACATCAAGCATAAAAAAGCAGCGGCCGATGCCAAGCGCGGCAAGGTCTGGACGCGGCTCATCAAGGAAATTCAGGTCGCGGCGCGCATGGGCGGCGGCGACATCGACTCGAACCCGCGTCTGCGGCTCGCCGTCGAAAAGGCGTACGACGCCAACATGCCCAAAGACAACGTCAACCGCGCGATCCAGCGCGGCGTGGGCGGCGTGGACGGCGCAAGCTACGAGGAAATCCGCTACGAAGGCTACGGCATCGGCGGCGCGGCGGTCATCGTCGATACGATGACCGATAACCGCACGCGCACGGTGGCCGAAGTGCGTCACGCGTTCTCGAAGAACGGCGGCAACATGGGCACGGACGGCTCGGTGTCGTTCATGTTCGATCACGTCGGCCAGTTCCTGTTCGCGCCCGGCACGGCTGAAGACAAGCTGATGGAAGCCGCGCTCGAAGCCGGCGCCGACGACGTCGTCACGAACGACGACGGCAGTATCGAAGTGCTGTGCCCGCCGAACGATTTCCCGAAGGTGAAGACCGCGCTCGAAGCCGCGGGCTTCAAGGCCGAGCTGGCCGAGGTCACGATGAAACCTCAAACGGAAGTCGAATTCACCGGCGACGACGCAGTGAAAATGCAGAAGCTGCTCGACGCGCTGGAGAATCTGGACGACGTGCAGGAAGTCTATACAAACGCCGCCATCGCCGACGAATGAGCGCGCCCCCGCGGCGCGCGGCGGGAGTTCGCACCGAACACCGCGCCACGCCGCCGGCCGGCCCTCGCGTCGTCGCTGAACGGGCGTTGGCGGACGCTAGCGGGCCTTCGCGCCCGCTGCCCGCCACGGCCACTCCGGTTCGCTTATGTGCCCTGCGCCACTTCCCGGCTGCGAGCGCTGTGCGAATCTTGCTGATATCCACGGCTGAGCGCGCGCTGCGTCGGCCGTTCATGGTTTTTAAGTCTCGGGGATTCTCATGAAGTTACTCGTCGTCGGTTCCGGCGGTCGCGAACATGCGCTCGCATGGAAGCTCGCGCAATCGCCGCGGGTCCAGCTCGTCTACGTGGCGCCAGGCAACGGCGGCACCGCCCAGGACGAGCGTCTGCGCAACATCGACATGAGCGAGCCCGCCGCGCTCGCCGATTTCGCCGAGAAAGAGCAGATCGCCTTCACGCTGGTCGGGCCGGAAGCGCCGCTCGCCGCCGGCATCGTGAATCTGTTCCGCTCGCGCGGTCTGAAGATTTTCGGGCCGACCAAGGAGGCCGCTCAACTCGAAAGCTCGAAGGATTTCGCCAAGGCGTTCATGAAGCGTCACGCGATCCCGACCGCAGAATACGAAACCTTCGCCGACGTCGCCGCCGCGCACGCGTATCTGGACGCCAGGGGCGCGCCGATCGTCATCAAGGCCGACGGCCTCGCCGCCGGCAAGGGCGTGGTGGTCGCGCAAACGCTGGAAGAAGCGCACGCGGCGGTCGACATGATGCTGTCGGACAACAAGCTCGGCGACGCCGGCGCGCGTGTCGTGATCGAGGAATTCCTCACGGGCGAGGAAGCGAGCTTCATCGTGATGGTGGACGGCAAACACGTGCTGCCGCTCGCGTCGAGCCAGGACCACAAGCGCCTGCTCGACGGCGACCAGGGCCCGAACACCGGCGGCATGGGCGCGTATTCGCCCGCGCCGATCGTCACGCCGCAACTGCATGCGCGCGTGATGCGCGAAATCATTCTGCCGACCGTGCGCGGCATGGAGAGGGAAGGCATCCGCTATACGGGCTTCCTGTACGCCGGTTTGATGATCGACGCGCAAGGCAATCCGAAGACGCTCGAATTCAACTGCCGCATGGGCGACCCCGAAACGCAGCCGATCATGGCGCGTCTGAAGGGCGACTATTCGAAGGTGGTCGAGCAGGCAATCGCCGGCACGCTCGATACGGTCGAACTGGAATGGGACCGCCGTACCGCGCTGGGCGTCGTGCTCGCCGCGTACAACTATCCTGACACGCCGCGCAAGGGCGACCGTATCAGCGACATTCCCGCTGAAACCTCGGATTCGGTCACGTTCCACGCCGGCACCACGCTCGCGGACGGCAAGCTCACCACCTCGGGCGGCCGCGTGCTGTGCGTGGTGGGCCTGGCGGACTCGGTGCGCAGCGCCCAGTCGGTCGCGTATGAAACGATCAACCAGATTTCGTTCGACGGCATGCAGTATCGGCGCGACATCGGCTACCGGGCGCTGAACCGCAAGCACGACGCCAGGACCGAAGGCAAGCAGTAGGCCATGCCCCACTCGCCCGCGTGCGGCGCCAACGGCGCTACACTGCGGGTTTTCGCGACCGGTTTCGCGGCCGTTTCCGTGCTCATTGCATCAGGCGATGCCGATATCGGCTCATGCGGGCCAATAGCCCGACTGCCCGGCGCGAATCACCGTACCGCCGCGCCTTCGCAGGTTCATCCTGCCGATGGCCCGGCCGTCGCCCTTCACGTAGAACCCGCGGCACGACGAGCGTGCCGCCCTCAGCACCTGCATTCATGAACGATTCGAGCTTCGACGCACAGGCCGTGCGCAGCTGGCTGCAAGGCCTGCAAACGCAGATCGCGGACACGCTGGGCGCGTTCGACGGCACGCCGTTCGCAACCGACGCATGGCAGCGCGCCCCCGGCGAGAAGCTGCGCGGCGGCGGCTGCACGCGGATCCTGGAAGGCGGCAACTTCTTCGAGCGCGCCGGCATCGGCTTCTCCGACGTCGCGGGCGACGCGTTGCCCGGTTCGGCGAGCGCGGCGCGCCCGCAGTTGGCCGGGCGCGGCTTCGAGGCGATGGGCGTGTCGCTCGTGCTGCATCCGCACAATCCGCATTGCCCGACCGTGCATATGAACGTGCGCTTGCTGGTCGCCACCAAGGCCGGCGAGGAGCCGGTGTTCTGGTTCGGCGGCGGCATGGATCTCACGCCCTACTATGGCTACGAGGAAGACGCACGGCATTTTCACCGCGTCTGCCGCGACGCGCTGCAGCCTTATGGCGCGGAGCTTTACCCGAGTTTCAAGCGCTGGTGCGACGAGTATTTCTTCCTCAAGCACCGCAACGAACCGCGCGGCATCGGCGGGATTTTCTTCGACGATTTCTCCGCGCCGGGCTTCGCTCAATCGTTCGCGATGGTGAAGAGCGTCGGCGAGGGATTCCTCGAGGCGTATCTGCCGATCATCGAAAAGCGCCGCAACATTCCATATGGCCAGGCCGAGCGCGATTTCCAGGCTTACCGGCGCGGGCGCTACGTCGAGTTCAATCTGGTGTTCGACCGTGGCACACTGTTTGGGCTGCAAAGCGGCGGACGCACCGAATCGATTCTGATGTCGATGCCGCCTGTGGTGAACTGGCGCTACAACTGGCAGCCCGAGCCGGGCACGCCGGAAGCGCGCCTTTACAGCGATTTTCTCGTGCCGCGCGAATGGGTGTGAGGCCGGGCCGGCCCGCACGCCCCTTCACGTGGACACGACAAAGGATCCTCACCTGAAGCCGAACGCTCATCCTGTCGCCCTGCCTCGCCGGATCGGACTGCTCGGCGGCACGTTCGATCCGATTCACGACGGCCACCTCGCGCTCGCGCGGCGTTTCGCCGAGGTCCTGCGCCTGACCGAACTGGTGCTGCTGCCGGCCGGTCAGCCGTGGCAGAAGTCGGACGTGTCGCCGGCCGTGCATCGACTCGCGATGACACGCGCCGCGGCAAGCGAACTGGTGCTGCCCGGCGTGGCCGTGCGGGTCGCGACCGACGAAATCGAACACGACGGCCCCACCTATACGGTCGACACGCTGCAACGCTGGCGCGAACGCGAAGGCGGGCAAGCGTCGATCGCGCTGCTGATCGGCGCGGATCAACTCGTGCACCTCGACACATGGCGCGACTGGCGGCGCCTGTTCGACTACGCGCACATTTGCGCGGCCACGCGGCCGGGCTTCGACCTCGCGTCGATTCCAGCGGCGCTGGCGCGGGAAATCGACGCGCGCCGCGCCCGCGCCGAGGTGCTGCAAGCCACGCCCAGCGGCCACTTGCTGATCGATACGACGCTGGCGTTCAACGTCTCGGCCACCGACATTCGCGCGCATCTGCGCGAACAGGTGAGCCGGCGGCTCGCCCAGCACGCGAGCGGCGAACCGCAAGACCAGAAACAGCGCGAGCGCGCGCAAGCAAGCCAGGACCAGGCCAAGGCCGTGAGCCATGTCCCCACCGCGGTGTGGGACTATATTCTTCAACATCATCTGTACCACCGGTAATCTCATGGATATTCGCAAACTGCAACGCGTGATCGTCGACGCTCTCGAAGACGTCAAGGCGCAAGACATCAAGGTGTTCAACACCAGCCACCTGACCGCGCTGTTCGATCGCGTGATCGTCGCGAGCGGCACCTCCAACCGACAGACCAAGGCGCTCGCTTCGAGCGTGCGGGAAGGCGTGAAGGAAGCCGGCGGCGACATCATCAGCACCGAGGGCGAGGACATCGGCGAATGGGTGCTGGTCGATTGCGGCGACGCGGTCGTGCACATCCTGCAACCGGCGCTGCGCCAGTACTACAACCTCGAGGAAATCTGGGGCGACAAGCCGGTGCGCATCAAGCTGTCGACGCCCGATCCGTTCGGCGGCGCGCGCTCGAGCGAGCCCGACGACGAGGACGAGGAAGACGAAGCGCCCGCCGCGAAGCCCGCGCGCAAGGCGACGGCGCGCCGCAAGTAAGCGCGCGTTGCCGGCCCGCCGCGTCGTCCGCAAGACAAGTTCGCGACCGCATTCGTGATGAAACTGCATATCCTCGCCGTCGGCCACAAGATGCCGGACTGGATCGCCACCGGCTTCGACGAATACGCGAAGCGCATGCCGCCCGAGCTGCGCATCGAGCTGCGCGAGATCAAGCCCGAGCAGCGTTCGTCGGGACGGCCGGCGGAAAGCGTGATGGCCGCCGAGCGGCAGAAGATCGAAGCCGCGTTGCCGAAGAACGCGCGCATCGTCGCGCTCGACGAACGCGGCAAGGACTGGACCACCATGCAGCTTGCGGGCGCCCTGCCCGGCTGGCAGCAGGACGGCCGCGACGTGGCGTTTCTGATCGGCGGCGCCGACGGGCTCGATCCCGATCTGAAGGCGCGCGCCGATATGCTGCTGCGCGTGTCGAGCCTCACCTTGCCGCACGCGATGGTCCGCGTGCTGCTCGCCGAGCAGCTTTACCGTGCGTGGACCATCACGCAAAATCACCCCTATCATCGCGCGTGAGCGAAACGGCTGGCGCCGCGCGGCAGGGCGATCGGCTCGTTGCCTCGTTGCCTCGTTGCCTCGTTGCCTCGTTGCCTCGTTGCCTCGTTGCCTCGTTGCCTCGTTGCCTCGTTGACTTGCGTTGCCGCGCATCTGTGCAAATGCTTATCCCTGCATCAAGCCGTGCGATTACGCACGCGGGTAAGCAGGCAAGCGCGCACGCCTCGCTGAGCGCGCATGCGCCCGCGCGTCGGACTGCGAGCAAGGCTCGCGCGACGCCGCGAGCAACGCGCTCACTCGCAGCTTGACGCCATCCGTTTCATCGAGACCTGTTCATGCCCATGCCCGCCGACTCGCTGCATCCGTTCGTTTATCTCGCCTCCCAAAGTCCGCGCCGCCAGGAGTTGCTGCAACAACTCGGCGTGCGCTTCGAACTGCTGCTGCCGCGTCCCGATGAAGATGCCGAGGCGCTTGAAGTGGAACTGCCCGGCGAGCACGCGCGCGACTACGTGCAGCGCGTGTGCGTCGCCAAGGCGCACGCGGCCCGGGCGCGCCTCGTAGCGGGAGGACATGCCGCACGGCCGATCCTGGTTGCGGATACAACCGTCACGATCGACGACGCGATTCTCGGCAAGCCGGTCGACGCGGACGACGCCGTCACGATGCTCGCGCGCCTCGCCGGACGCGCTCACGAAGTGCTGACGGCCGTTGCCGTGGTGGACGCGCAAGGCGCGCTGCTGCCCGCCGCGCTATCGGTGTCGAAGGTGCGTTTTGCTGCAATGCACGCAGACGCGATCCGTCGCTATGCGGCGAGCGGCGAGCCGCTCGGCAAGGCGGGCGCCTACGGCGTGCAGGGACGCGCCGCCGAGTTCATCGAGCATATCGACGGGTCCTATTCAGGTATCATGGGTTTGCCGCTTTTTGAAACCGCTGCGCTCCTGCGCGCAGCGCGCATCGACTTCTAAAACAACACCATGAATGAAGAAATCCTGATCAATGTCACGCCGCAGGAAACGCGCGTCGCGCTCGTTCAGCAAGGCGCCGTCCAGGAACTTCACGTCGAGCGAACGCTGTCGCGCGGGCGCGTCGGCAACGTCTATCTGGGCAAGGTCGTGCGCGTGTTGCCGGGCATGCAATCGGCTTTCATCGACATCGGTCTCGAACGCGCCGCGTTTTTGCACGTAGCCGATATCTGGCATCCGCGCATTGCCGGCGAACCGCAGCATCAGGCGCCGCATCAGCCGATCGAGAAGATCGTGTTCGAAGGGCAAACGCTGATGGTGCAGGTCGTCAAGGACCCGATCGGCACCAAGGGTGCGCGGCTCTCCACGCAAGTGAGCATTGCCGGGCGCACGCTGGTGTATCTGCCGCAGGAACCGCACATCGGCATCTCGCAGAAGATCGAAAGCGAGGCCGAACGCGAAGCGGTGCGCGCGCGCTTGACCGCAGTGCTGCCCGCCGATGAAAAAGGCGGCTACATCGTACGCACGATCGCCGAAGATGCAAGCAGCGAGGAACTCGCCGGCGACGTCGCGTATCTGCGCAAGACGTGGGCGACGATCATTTCGCAAGGCCAGCGCATGCCGCCCACCAGCCTGCTGTATCAGGATCTGAATCTCGCGCAACGCGTGCTGCGCGATTTCGTCAACGACGAAACGTCGCGCATTCAGGTCGACTCGCGCGAGACGTATCAAATGCTCGCCGACTTCGCCGCGGAATTCACGCCGGCGGTGTCGTCGAAGCTGCATCACTACACCGGCGAGCGGCCGCTCTTCGATCTGTACAACATCGAGGCGGAAATTCAGCGCGCGCTGTCGCGCCGGGTGGAGCTGAAGTCGGGCGGCTATCTCGTGATCGACCAGACCGAAGCGATGACCACCATCGACGTGAACACCGGCGGCTACGTCGGCGCGCGCAACTTCGACGACACGATCTTCAAGACCAATCTCGAAGCCGCGCACACCATCGCTCGGCAATTGCGGCTGCGTAACCTCGGCGGCGTGATCATCATCGACTTCATCGATATGGAAAACGTCGAGCATCGCGACCAGGTGCTGGGCGAATTGAAGAAGGCGTTGTCGCGCGATCGCACGCGCGTGACCGTGAATGGTTTTTCGCAGCTCGGGCTGGTGGAGATGACGCGCAAGCGAACGCGCGAATCGCTCGCGCATGTGCTGTGCGAGCCTTGCCCCGTGTGCCAGGGCAAGGGGCAAGTCAAGACGCCGCGCACCGTGTGCTATGACGTGCTGCGCGAGATCCTGCGCGAATCGCGGCAGTTCAATCCGCGCGAGTTTCGCGTGGTGGCGTCGCAGCAGGTGATCGATCTGTTTCTCGAGGAAGAGTCGCAGCATCTGGCGATGCTGATGGATTTCATCGGCAAGACGGTGTCGTTGCAGGTGGAGTCGAATTTGAGCCAGGAGCAGTACGACATCGTGTTGATGTGAACCGCCATGCATGATCGACCGGCCTGGAATGCGCCAAGGGTGGCCACCGGATTCTCGATCGGCGATGTAATTGCCGCAGTCCTTTTATTCCGTTCGAAAGCGCATGCAATTGGCATTCGGGTCGCCCTGGCGATTGACAACAGGGCGCAACAAACGCCTAACAATTTGGCATAAAAGGTCGCGGCCAACCGTCCGCGCGCCGCTTTTTAAGCCCCGCTCAGCGGGGCTTAATTGTTCTGCGAACCGGATCAGTGTCGATGTTTCATCAAATCACGAAGATGATGCTCCCTGAACCACTGGCTTAGCCGCTCCTCATTGCTGGATGCGGCCCAAATCGCAGCGCCACATGCAACGACGACAATCCCCAACAAAATCGCCAACATTGAATCCGACATGGCGGCCTCCTTATCAGGTTGCGACCATGCTTACATTTTAGGCGATGATCAATCGGCAATTTGACGTTGGCAGTTCGCGGAAAATTAACCTAGTCTATTCGTTAGACGCAAATAAATAGAGCCTTCGGCCGAACACGAGGAATGACACGGGAGATATATGAATATCCTTATCGACCAGGATATTGCGCATATCAGTCGCGTGATGCGGCTGTCGTCGTATGGTGAGTTGGGTGATCCTCATCTCTCAACCCATTACTGGCGACAGCGGCTCAACGCGCTCCTCGATTACGACCACCTCACGCAAGCTCAGCTTCGCGCAGTGGATGGCCTGCTATTGGAACTCGACGAACTCACCGACGACAGTCCGTATTAGATCGGTTCGCTCAAACCGATTGCCAGGCAACGACGAGGAGGGATGTGCCATGCACGCCGATCAAGTTCAATACAAGACGTCGACCATCATGCCGCTGGCGCCCATTTCGATACCGGGCTATGCGGCGATGGCCGTGGTGACGCATCGAAACGGCAAGCGGGAGACGTTCGGCATTCTGGGGTACTTTGCGTCCGAGAAGGCGGCCTGTCAGTTCGCTATCGAGTACGCGAAAGCCCGTATCGATGGACGTCGTCGGCCCGTGCCGGGACGCGAAGGCCAACAAGCCGCTACCCCCGCGGCAACGCCGCCTCGATAAACACCGCGCACAACGCTTCCATCCCCTTCGCGTCTTCTTCGTCGAAACGCGCGACGACCGGACTATCCACATCCCATACGCCGATCAGCGTGCCGTCGGGCGCGACGAGCGGCACGACGATTTCCGACTGCGATGCCGAATCGCACGCAATGTGCCCCGGAAACGCGTGCACGTCGCGCACCACTTGCGTCTGCCGGGTTTGCGCGGCCGTGCCGCAGACGCCCTTGCCGAGCGCGATGCGCACGCAGGCCGGCTTGCCCTGGAACGGGCCGACCACCAGTTCCCGGCCGTCGTGAAAGTAGAAGCCGGCCCAGTTCAGATCGCTCAGCGAATGGAACACGAACGCGGAAAAATTCGCGGCGTTGGCGATCCAGTCGGTTTCGCCGGCGAGCAGTGCACGCGCCTGCCCGACCAGTTCTTCGTATTGCGCGGCCTTGGGCAGATGCGTGGTGGAGGAGACTTCGAACATGGCGACGTCCGTGATGAAAGCGAAAAGAGGAACAGCAAGGCCGTGCAGTTTAAATCAAGCGGCCATTTCGTTCAGCACGGGTGCCGATCCTCATTCGACACCGAGAATCACGCTCGATGCCTTGAAAATCGCCGTTGCCGACTGGCCGCTCGCGAGACCCAGGCGTTCCACGCTTTCGTTGGTAATGATCGCCGCGATGCTTGCGCCGCTCGTCCCGCCCGCGCTGATCGTCACTTCGGAATTCACCGCGCCCTTCGTCACCGCGGACACCGTGCCGGCGATGCAATTGCGCGCCGACACCTGGCGCTTCTCCACGTCGACCATCACGATCACCGACGATGCCTTGACCAGCGCGAACGCCTTCTTTCCTGGCGCAAGTCCGAGCGACGTGGCGCTACCGTGTGTGACGATCGAGACGATCTCGAGACCGTCGTCGGTGCGCAGCGTGACTTCGTCGTTCACCGCGCCGCGTTTGACTGCGGTCACTTCGCCGGCGAATTGATTGCGGGCGCTGGTTTGCATGCCGTTCTCCTGGTTTCGTGGTTACCTGGTTGAAGCAGCCTCGCAAAACGCGTTTCGAGGCAAGGGGTCGAACAAGCAAGGCGAGTGTAGCGGACCACTCGCCGCGCGTGGCGGGATCGTGCGAGGCGCGCTATCGCCTCAGTCAACGCCAGTCAGCAGTCAGCCCCGGCCCGTTTCGATCCGCATCGACCACCCCGCCGCGCCGCGCGACACCGTATCATCGTGCCCTGGACCTTCCACGCCGAACCCTATGCCTGTCGCCGTTTTTTCCCGCCTTGCCGCCGCGTTGCCGAGCGCCTGCCGCGCCGCCGCGCTGTGCACCGCCTTCACCGCTCTGGCGACGATCGCCGCCTGCAGCAACCCCTCGTCGCCACGCGACGCGCATGCGCCGCTCGACACCGTCGCGCTCTACCCGATCGCCAATTACGACCAGAACGTCGACCACTGGCTGGAGCCGGATAGCCCGAGCTACGACCGGCCGTTCCTGAGCCCCGCCGAACAGCGGGCGCACTTCAAGGCGCTCCACGCGCGCTACTTCGGCACCGGCACGAGCTCGCCCTCGCCGTGGAATTCCGCTTACGTGACGATGCGCGTGTACCGCCAGCAAGGGGCGGACATCGCCGCGTTGCAAGAGCGCCGCATCGCCAAGTTCGACAACTCCGGCAAGCGCGGCGCGGCCGTCGGCTACGGCGAAAATTTCCGGCCGCACGACAAGGCGTGGATCGACGCCATCGCGCAAAACATGGACGTCGGGCAGTTCACGCAGGAACCCGTCTACCAGCCGGAGCGCCGCGCGATCGCCACGAACAACCTGATGGTGCGCGAGCTGCCGACGACGGACCCGTCGTTCTACGACCACCGTCTGGCCGGCGAAGGCTATCCGTTCGACAATCTGCAAATCTCGGCCGTGCGGCCGGGCACGCCGCTGTACGTATTGGGCGGCAGCGCCGACGGCGCATGGCGCTACGTGCAAACGCCCGACGTGCAAGGCTGGGTGCGCAGCGACGGGCTCGGCATGGCCGACGAGCGCTTCGTCGACAGCTGGCGCGCCGCCGCGGCAAAGTCGCTGGGCGCGGTGACGGTGGCGTCGGCGCCGGTGCGTGACAGCCGCGGCGTATTCCGCTTCGATGCGCCGGCGGGCACGCTGCTGCCGCTCGCACCAATCGCGATCGCCGATTCCCGAGCGGGCAAGGCACCCAGCCCCGACGCCCCCATCGCCCGCAAAGTCCTCGTGCCTGCCCGCGATGCGGACGGCCACGCGCTCATTCGCAGCGCCGAACTCAGCGACGCGCAAATCGCTCCGATGCCGCTCGCCGCCACCCCGCGTCATCTGGCGACGCTGCTCAAAGCGCTGATCGGCCGGCCTTACGGCTGGGGCAACAGCGGGCTCTACAACGACTGCTCGTCGGAATTGCAAAGCATCTTCGCGGCCTTCGGCGTATGGCTGCCGCGCCATTCGTCGACGCAGATGAGCGCCGGGCGCATGACCGATCTATCGGCGTCCACGCCCGCGCAGCGGCTCGATTATCTGGCCGGGCACGGCGAACCGATGCGCACGCTGATCTACATCGGCGGCCACGTGATGCTTTATCTCGGCAACACGACCCGCAACGGCGTCGCGGTGCCGGTGGTCTATCAGGACGTGTGGGGGCTGCGGCCCGCCGACAACAGCCGGCGCGCGGTGATCGGCGGCTCGGTGATCCTGCCGCTGCTGGAACACATCCCCGAGGACGCCGCGCTGCAATCGCTCGCGGCGACGCCGATTTTCCAGATCAGCATCCTCGGTGCGCCGGACGGCGGCGCGGCAACGCCGCCTGACGACGACAATCCGGCCGGCTGAACGCCTCGCCGGTCCTGGACCATGCATGCGGCCAGCCAGGCGCTGCGTCCGCGGCAGGCGGAGACACACGGAACCGCACACCCGTACTCAAAAATATTTTTCCCGGAGTGTCGATTCCACGGCGCGGTGCTCGTCGTAACGTTGAAGACCCGGCTCGCGCAGCCGGTCTTTCACCTCACGAACCTGTTACTTCAAGGAGTCGCCGTCATGTCCAGCCCCGCTGTCAAACCGATCCCCGAAGGCATGCATTCGCTCACGCCCTATCTGGTCTGCGCGAATGCCGCGAACGCCATCGCGTTCTACGTGAAAGCCTTCAATGCCGTCGAACAGTTCCGCCTGCCCGCGCCGGACGGCCGGGTCATGCACGCGTGCCTGAAGATCGGCGACTCCATGCTGATGCTGACCGACGAATGGCCGGAGCATCAAACGTTCGGTCCGAATTCACTGAAAGGCACGCCGGTCACGATTCATCACTATGTGCAGGATGTCGACGCCAGTTTCAGGCAGGCGGTCGAAGCGGGCGCCACGGTGACCCTGCCCGTGACCGACATGTTCTGGGGCGACCGCTACGGTCAGGTGAAAGACCCGTTCGGCCATAGCTGGTCGCTGGCCACGCACAAGCGCGATCTGAGCATGGAAGAGATTCAGGCCGGCATGCGCGACATGCAGTGCGGTCAGCCGTGAACCGCACGCGCCATCCATAAACAGGAGACTCGTCATGCAAAAGATTGCGCCGTGCCTGTGGTGCGACGGCAATGCGGAAGAAGTCGCGCGCTTCTATACGTCGGTGTTTTCCAATTCCCGCATCGCCACCACCCTGCACTACACGGAAGCCGGCCCCGGCCCGGAGGGCGGCGTGCTGGCCGTGACGTTCGAGATCGACGGCCAGGAGTTCATGGCGATGAACGGCGGCCCGGATTACCCGTTCACGCCGGCCATTTCGCTGTTCGTGCACTGCGGCTCGCAACAGGAGGTCGACCACTACTGGGCGAAACTCGGCGAGGGCGGCGCGCCCTGGCAATGCGGCTGGCTTCGGGACAAGTTCGGCGTCTCGTGGCAGATCGCGCCTGACGCCCTCCTCCGCATGCTGCAAGATCCGGACAGGGCGAAAGCGAATCGCGTGATGCAGGCCATGATGACAATGATCAAGCTGGACATCGCGACGCTCGAAGAGGCTTATCGCGGAGGCTGATGCGCCGTTGCGAAACGGCCGTGAAGGCCGGACCGTCATGAAGCGCCATCAGGGCGGCCGGCCACGAGACCGCGATGTTTGATACGATCGGTCTCGACCCATGAACGGCGGGATATGAACGGTGCGCGTCAACCATCAGGCTTTCTTCTACTCGCTGTTCGTCGCGCGCCTCGCCGATCAGATCCTGCTGTTTCTCGTGCCGCTCGTCGTATTTCAAACGACGCACCAGGTCTCGTGGTCGGGCCTCGCGTTCTTTATCGAAACGCTGCCGCGCTACCTGGTGTTTCCCTTCTTCGGCGCTTTATGCGACCGCATTTCGCCGCTCAGGCTGATGCGGGTCAGTCAGACCATACGGGCGCTGGTGTGTTTCGGCGGCGTGCTGGCCTATGCGCTGTTTGGCGGCATCGGCTGGCTGATCGCGCTATCGGCTTTATGCGGCGTGTTGACGAGCCAGGGCCTCGTCGCGCGCGAAGTGATGTTGCCGCGGATCTTCAGCACGCAGCAGTTTCAGCGCGTGCTCGCCTACTCGCAGTTGGCCGATCAATTGGGTTTCGTGCTCGGCCCGATGCTGGCCGCGCTGCTGCTCGGCCTGTGGCGCTGGGAATGGGTGGTCGCCGCAACGGGCGTGCTGTTCCTGCTCGCCGACGGCGCGCTGCTACTGTGGCAACACATGAGCGGCTTTCGCGCCGACGCCCCGCCTTCCGCCGCACCGGGCCACTGGACGTTGCCGTTACGCATCGCGCTGCGCCACGTGCTGGTCCTGCCCGGCCTGAAAAAAATCGTGCTGCTCGCCGCCGCCGAAAATCTGGTGATCGGCGTCACGCTCGCCACCTCGGCGGCGATGGTCACCGGCTTTCACGCGCAATCGGACCGCTACTATGCCGGGCTGCAAACGGCCGGCGCCGTCGCCACTGTGGTGATTCTCCTGGCGATCGCGCGCAACGCGTGGCGGGCCGCGATGTTGGGCCGGGTCGCGTTCGTCTCGATCTGCGCGGGCGGCGTGATCGCCGGCGCGAGCGCGGCGCCGTGGGGCTATGCGCTCGGCTTCTTGCTGATCGTCGGCTTCGACAAGATGTTCAACGTCTACATTCGCAGCGCGCGGCAGAAAATCATTCCGCCGCAGGACTACGGCAAGACCACCGGCGTGATCATCCTGCTGAACAACATGACGCAGCCGCTTGCCGGTCTGCTGGTGGGTGTGTTCTCGGCGCGCACGCAAACCGGTCCGCTGATCGTGGCGCTCACGGTGGCGATGGGCGGCATCGGCGCGGCGGTCTCGGTCGGCTCGGCGTTGCTTCGGCGCAAACGCGCGTTGGTGCTCGGCGAATAGCGCGCATCCGGTTTATTCGAAAGCCGGGCGCTTCACTTCCCTACTCGCTCGCAACGCAGCTAGATCGCCTCGCAGACGACGGCAAACTTCACCAGTTGCGTCGGCCCGAACGCATTGCTAATGGCGACGTCGGCGGCGTCGCGCCCGCGCGCCATCAAGACCCGCCCCGTGCGTGGTGCGTTGTTGCGCGGGTCGAACGTCTGCCAGCATCCGCCGATATACGCCTCGAACCACGCGGCGAAATCCATCGGCGCATAAGGCGGCGGCAGGTTGACATCGCTGATATAGCCGGTGCAATACCGCGCCGGTATGTTCATCGCCCGACATAGCGTGACCGCCAGATGCGCGAAGTCGCGACACACGCCCTTTCTTTCCTGCCAGGCCTGCCATGCTGTCTTGGTGGGCCGCGCGAAGTCGTAGCCGAACACGATATGGTTGTGCGTGTAATCGCAGATCGCATCCACGCGCTCACGGCCGAGCGGCAACTTGCCGAACGTCTGCCATGCGAATTCGGACAACAGGTCGGTCTCGCAGTAGCGGCTGCCCAGCAGAAACACCAGCGTATCGTCAGGGAGTGCTTCGACCGGATGCTGATGCGTAAATGGCGGCCGCGTCTCGGGCACCGACGAGACTTCGAGCACCGCGCTCGTGGAGAGCGCTATCGTGCCCGGCGGCGCCACCAGCCGGCTGCATAGATTGCCGAAGCCGTCCCGATACTGCGTGATCGGCACCGGAGGATGGACCGTCAGCACGTCCGGGCTCAGCACCTCGTGCGCATGCGAGTAGTGCGTGTTCAACATCAACATCATCGGCGTGGGTTGCTCGCAACCATAGACCAGCTCGTAGCCAACGTGCAATTTCATTGCGGCGTCCTCTTCCAGTTGAAACGTGCTCTCAACGAGAGGCTTCCGCTTTCAGCATACACCCGCCATATTGGCTCAGATCATTCATTTGGCGGTGACGTCGCGCGTGTGGAAGTTATCAACAGAAACTGGGAACAAATCTGTGCATAACTGTCCGACAAAATCCGCAACCTGTTGATGCGATTGCCGTTTTTACAGTGACGCCGAAGTTGGGCACGTCACGCGTGCTGCCACGAACGCCGGAAGGCGCCAGCGTGCGTCATTCGCGCAGCGCGCCTGCCGCGGCATCGTCCGCGCCTTGCTGGCCCGCCTGTGCATGGCGGGCTTCCTCGCGCCATTGCTGGCGCGAGCGAACCATTCTGCGCACCGCGAGGCGCGCCATTCTGGTCCAGCCCGATGGCCGCGGGTCCGCGAGCATGCTGAGCGCGCGGGCGTAATCGAGCGTGAGGCCGGGCGTCCACGCCATCGTCGCGGCGCGTTTGCGCAGTTGCGCGGCCACCCACAATTCCGGCGTCGTGACCACGCGCAAAAACGGCCGCCAGCCGCCGAGGCCACCCCACACGCGCGCCGACGCGCCCTCGATCGCCGCCTCGAGCGCACGCGACACGCTGCTCGAACAATTGCGATACGTGAGGTTGTAGGTCGTGTCCTGCCGATAGCTGTCCCAGAAGCGGCGCAGGCGCGCGGGATCGTAATTGCGGATGCGCACCTGAACCGTCGACGGACACCACGCCTTCGCTTCCGTGCGGTAATCGGGCTGGAATACGCCGGGCACGTCGTTCTCGCGCGTGGCGCGCAACAGCCGCGCGAAGTCGTCGGGCGAACGATCGATTTCGACGCCCGGATACAGGCTGATATAGATGCCCTCGGGCGATTCGAGCGCCGCGTGTCCGGTCGAAATCACGCCGTTGCGATCCACGGCCGCGATATAGCGATCGACGATCGGCTGCCGCCGCGCCTCGCCTTTCGCCGAACCCACCGGCGTCCATACGTGCACGGTCAGCGCGGCTTCGTCGGGGGCGGGCGGACCGTCCCATTCGACTGCGGCCAGCCGGCCGGGAGCCGCCGCGCCTGCCGCGGAACTCGCGACATCGGCTTCGGCATCACCGGACGCCACCGCCGGATTCGACGCGAGACGCCGCACGCGCGTGCTCAGCAAGAGCAGATTCCAGCCGCCGAACATCAGGCCGAGCCCGAGGCAGTAGGGCACGGTGCCGACATAGTGAGTCGGATACGGCTGATAGAAGAAAATCGCCAGCGCGATTTCGACGACGCCGCCGATCACCGCGAGCTTCCACGTGCGGTAACGCACCACTCTGGCGGAGACGATTTGCAGCAGTCCGTCGGCGAGAAACAGCGTGCCGAAGATCATCGACAGAATGAAGTGGCCGTGATGATGGCCGGCGAGTATCAGCGCCGCCGCGAAGCAGAACGCGAGTCCCTTCACGTAGCGCAGCGTGCGTTGCCCGCCCATGCCCGTCCAGGCGACCGCCAGCGTGGCGAGCCCTTCGAGCAGCAGTAAAAATGCAAACGGCATGATGGGGAAATAGAGCGCGCCGTCGAGCGCGTCGATGAACACCACCATGCCGAGCAGCAGGCTCACGCAGCCGATGCGCTGCAACGAGCGCCAGCGCGTGCGCAGATAATCGACGCCGAGCAGAATCATGACCAGACGAACCATCGCAAAGCCTCCTCGGGCAACGCGTTGTCCCGACCGCAATCTTCACACATTCACGATAACGTCGCTCAACGCACCGGCGCGTCGAGGACAGTCGCGGCTCAGGCCGCCGCGGCTTGCGGCATCGCCTCGCCCTGTTCGCCGCCCAACGCGTCGAGCAGATCACCGAGCATGCGGTCGAGTTCGGCGGTCATCAGCGTGAGGTCGGAATCGAAGCGCTCGTCGTCGTTCTGCGCGGTGGAGTCGCCCGCTTCCTTCAACACGTCGAGCGGCGCGATGCGCTTGATCGTGAGCGACGGCGTCAGCACGAACGACACGCGGTCGTTCCACGTCATCGCGAGCCGCATGCATTGCTTGCCGGCTTCGATATGACGGCGCATATCCTCGGCGTCGAGAGCGTGTCCCACGTAACGCACGGTCGCGTTGCCCTCGGCGGGCGAACGCAACTCGGTGTCCTGGTCGAGCGTGAAGCCCGCGGGACCTTCGCCGGCGACGAGCCACCCGGTCATCGCCGCGACCGGCGATTGCGTGACGCGCACCGTGCCGAGCGGCAACTGATCGATCGATTTGACGAGCAGGCCGCGCACTTCGTCGGCGACGGCTTGCGAGGCCGCGTCGATCACGAGCCAGCCGCTTTTCGTGTCGATCCACACGCGCGTGTCGCGGCGAATGCTGAAGGCGCGCGGCAGCAGTTCGTCCGTGACCTGCTCCTTGAGTTCGCGCATCTGCTTGCGGCCGGGTTTGAAGCCTTGCTGCTCTTCGAGATCGGCGGCGCGCGCCTTGGTCACCTGCGTGACGACCGAGGCAGGCAGCAGTTTCTTTTCGGTGCGAAACGTCAGCAGCATCTGGCCATTGAGCGAGTACACCAGCGATTCGTTATCGCGCGGCGAGGCCCAGCCGTGGCTTTGCATTTCGACGCTGTTGCCGGGTGCGAACGCGTGCGGCGCGAGCCATTTCTCCATTTGTGCGGGGGTGACGGACCACGGAGCGGGAAGACGGTGCAACTGAAGGTTTTTGAACCACATGGCGGGGTTGTTTATGGGCAAGGCGGGCCATTTTATATGACGGCGGGCGGGGCGGCGTCGATGGGGTGTGGTGGGCGACGAGTCCCGCGTTGGCATCGCCGTTAGCCCCCCTCTCGCCGGCATCCGCGCGCTCGGCCGTCGACGGTTCGTCGGCCCTGAATCCCGTGCGGTTGAGCAGCATCAGCGTGGCCACCAGCGAAACGGCCGCATACAGCGCGGACGACACGGCCACGCCGACGATGCTGCCGGTCGTGTTCAGCAACCATTGCGCGCACGGCGGCGTTGCGCCGCCGACGAGCAGCGAACACATCTGATAAGCGAGCGACAGCCCGGTATAGCGCACGTTGGCGGGAAACGCGCGCGAGGATGCCGGCGATCGCGCCGTAGAACATCGCGTGCGGGATCGTGGCGAGGCACATGCCGAGCAACGCGAGCCATTTTCAAACCAAACCCGAAAATCCTTCAAACACCAGCCCGATTATCAAACCTTGCCGTTCACCAGAGAATGCGCGTCGTCCCAACCCACTTCTCTGGAACACGTCATGCCCCCTCTCCTCTCCACCCGGTTGGCCCATCTCGCGCTGATCGCTGCAAGCCTCGCTGGCGCGATGAACGCCCACGCCGCGAGCGACGACGCACTGCCCGCGCCACGCCATCTCGCCATGCATGCCGCTTCGGAAAAGAGCGCCGCGGTCGCACTGGCCGCGCGCCGCTACGCCGCGTTCTGGAACACCGGCGACGAGGCCTATGCGAAGCTCGCGCTGTCGCCCGCGTTCATCGACCGCACCTTGCCTGACGGACGGCCGCAAGGTCCCGAGGGTCCGTTGCAGGCGTCGAAGGGATTTCGCGCGGCCGTGCCCGACCTGCGCGCCGACATCGACGACCTCGTGGTGGCAGGCGACCGCGCGTCGGTTCATCTGCATTTTCGCGGACACTTCACCGGCCGGTTCCAGAACCTCGAAGGCCACGGCGAAACCATCGACTTCCAGGCTTTCGACCTCTATCGCGTGAAAGACGGCCGCATCGTCGAGAACTGGCACCTCGAGGACAACCTGACGCTGCTAAAGCAACTGGGCGCGATCAAGCCATAGTGGTTTCGCCGCATCGGACCTGGGGCGCGCTTCGCGCTGAAATCGCCTAGACTTTTTGACAGGCGTGCCGCGGAAATCGATCGCCAGCACCGTGACGGACCGACGATGATGTCCATCGGCCACGCGCTAGCAGCGCACACGTCATCCGCACGGCTCGCACGGAGATAAGCCATGTCCGATAACCCAGCCACCTGGCAGATGGTCGAGTACGAAGGATTCGAAATCCACGTATCGCCCCGGCCGAAGCAACCCGATGACGGCCGCTTCACCTACATCGGCTATGTGTGCCACCCCGGCGCGGACCCGGCGATTCCGGGTCACGCGGTGCCGTTTCATGCCGACGGCGAAGAGTCGTTCGCCAGCATCGAGGACGCGTGCTACGAAGCCGTGCATGCGGGGCGCAGCATCGTCGACGGCACGCACCCGGACCTGTCGGTGCTCTCGCTGGTGACCGGCGGCGTGTAGCGGGCGAACGCGCCGCCCGTCGCGGAACCGGAAGGCGTTCAGTCGGCGGCAGCCGGCACGGGTGGCCGGCCGCGAGGGGAAATCCGCCGCGCCAGCGTCAGCATGCGCTGGTTCGCGCTCTCGGGCGCGAAGGTCGCCACTTTCCTGTGTGCACGACGCACCAGCGTTTGACGCAATTCGGTATCCGTTTGCAGGCGCTCGATCGCGCGAGCCAGTGCGTCCACGTCGCCCGGCGGCACCAGCAAGCCGGCCTTGCCCCCTTCGAGCAGGTCGCGCGGACCGGTCGGGCAATCGGTCGAAATCACCGGCGTGCCGAGCGCCATCGCCTCGCCCAGCACCATGCCGAAGCCCTCGTAGCGGCTGCTCAGGATCAGCATTTCCGCCGCGCGGATATAGGGAAACGGATTCGCGCGGAAACCCAGAAAGTGCACCGACTCGCGTATGCCGAGTTCTCGCGCGAGTTCCTCCAGCGCGGCGCGGTCGCGGCCCTCGCCGATCAGCACGAGGTCGACCGGACGCAGCCGCTTGGCGCGATGCTGCGCGAACGCGCGCAGCAGGGTCTTGTGGTCTTTTTGCCCTTCGTCGAGCCGGGCCACCGAGACGATGAACGACTCCGCCGGCCGCTCGATCGACGGACGCGCCTTCAGCCGCAGCGATTCCACGTCGATCACATTGGGGAGTTCCGCCACATGCGAACGCTGGCCGGCGAACAGGTCGCGCGCCTCGCGCAACATGTCGGGCGTGAGAACCGCAATCGCGTCGTAGCGCGCATAGTGTCTGACACGGCGAGCGACATAGCGCCTGCTCTTGCCGCCAAGGCGCGTGGCAAGACTGAAGTGACTGACGCCGAACCACGGCACGCCGTACTTGCCCGCAAGATGCCGCAACGAAAAGTCGAAGTCGCAGACCATCTCATGGCCGCCCGCCAGGCGGCGAAAGCGGTTCGCGGCGAGCGGCCGGATCAGACAGTAGGTCAGCGCCTTGTGCAACAGCTTGAGCGGCACACTCAGTTTCCGTTGGCGCTGGGCGCCGTGCAACGCGTACATCCACCGCGACGACGCCAGCACGTGAACAGGCACGTCGTCGGGAATGCCCTGCGCGCGCCAGAACGCCAGTTCCTCGGTCGGATAAGTGACCGAAAGGCTCGGCGCAAAGAGCCGCCGGTCGAGCACCTTGAGCCAGGCGAGCAAGGATGTCTCCGTGCCGCCCTTGCCGAAGTCGTTGATGTGAAACAGGATGCGGCGCGGCGGATCGATCTGATCCGGGCCATCGTCTTCACTCTCGTATTTCATGCTGTGCCCCGCATCCTGACCGGATGAATTCAACGGTGATGAACCGGGTCGCGCGCCCGGCCGCTATCGGGACGCCCCGCGAAATACGTCGCGCGACGCGGGCCCCGCCGCGGTGCCCTGGCCGCCGCGCCGCTGCGCGCTGCCCAGCAACAGACCGGCGAACGACCAGAACGCCAGCATGGTGGTTTGCCACATGAAGTCGTCGGTCGTGTTCTTGGCGATCATGCCGGCCACCAGCGCGATGCCGGCCGCGCACAACCAGGGGTCGCCGCCTCGCGTGCGCCAGAACGCGCCCACGAGCCACAGCAGCAACACCGTCTCGAGGACGACGCCCACCACGCCCGTCTGCAGCCAGGTGTTCATGAACAGGTTATGGGCATGCGTGAGGGCCTGCGGTTCGATCGCCAGCAGGTTCTGCGGCATCTCGTTGCGGTACACCATGCCCGGCAACGGTTTGCCGAAGCCGACGCCGATCCACTTGTGACGCTTCGCTTCCGAGGTGTAGAACGCCCACAGCTTCGGGCGCGTATCGGCAGACACCGTGTCGCCGATACTCGAAAACGCCTGGGGAAGCGGAACCTGATGGCCCTCGATGGCGATATCGCGTGTGGCCGCCGCGCCCTGCGCGTCGCTCAAACGCAGCCGCGCGCTGTACTCGAGCGTGCCGACGGTCGCCACCCCGACCACCACGAACGCAAGCAGCGCAAGCACGATATGCCGCCGATACAGCGGAAACAGCGCCACCAGCAGCGTGGCCGCCGCGGCCGGCCAGAAGAAGCGATTGAGCGTGGCGAGTCCGATGAACAGGCAAAACACGAGACCGGCCACGCCCACGGGCCACCACCGCGGACGCAACAGGACACCGCAGAACAAGGCGATCGCGAACACCGCGAGCGTGCTGGTGTGACCGACGCGATTATAAAAATGCAGCGGAAACGTACTCGGCGTGGGCGGCTGCAAATGCCCCCAGTAGACCGCGCTGATCCCGACGAGCAGCACGCATGCGATCCAGTTGATCATGACGAAGCGGTTGACGTGCGGGGTCTTCGTGCCGAGTAGCCAGAAACCCCAGAACGACACCAGCGGATAGAGCACTTCATCGCACCATGCGTGGATGCTGACCGCCGGATAAGCGGACCACGCGACGGACGCAAGTCCCCATGAGGCCCAGCCGGCGATCGGCAGGAACAGCGGCCAACGCCACATGGGCGGACGCTCGGACGAGCACGCCGCCGCGAGCGTACCGAGCGCCAGCAGGGCGAGTGCGTTGAACACGATAGCCGTCATATGGCCGAACATCACCGCGAACAGGATGACCGGACACGCAATCCACAAAACGCGCTCGACGCGCGCGAACGTGTTAGTCATTAAGCTCCCATCAAAACATTGTGTAATGCGCGGTACACCGATTCCACCGAAATGCGGCCCATGCAGTCCGCGTGGTCGCCGTTCCATGCGACGCAGGTGGTCGAATCGCGGTCGCACCGCCGAACCCATGCAATCTCGCGCCGAAAGATAAACGGCTGATCGCGGCATGGCATCTCCGCAATCGTAACCGGCTGGAACGGCACTTCGCTCCAGTAATCGCCCGCGCCGTGAATCCGTGCGTTGCCGGGACCGAACAGCGCAACCGTCGGCACGCCGACGAGGCGGCCTAGATGCGCGACGCCGGTGTCGGGACACACGACCGCTTTCGCCCCGGCGAACAGATGCCAGAGTTCGCCGAGGCCGAGCCGTCCCGCGAGATTGGGATGACCGGGATCGGGGTCGATGTCGCGGATCAATTCGGCCTCCCCGGGACCGCCGCTCCAGACCGGCATGCAGCCGAGCGCCGCGATGCGCTCAGCAAGCTCGCGCCAGCGCGCGTCGGGCCAGCGCTTCACCGCGGTGCTCGCGCCCGGATGCAGGACGACGTAAGGCCGCGTAAGCAGATCGGCATCGGGCAATGCCGCGTGCCGGGGCGCGGGCCAATCGGACGGCCGATAACGCGCCGGCGGCGGCCCGTCCACCAGTTCGGCCGCAAGATCGGCCCACGCGGCCGGCGTTGCCGGATACGCGACCGGCTCATCGACCGGCCAGTTTTTCCACGCGGGCGCGTCGCCGGCGTGAGCGACGATCCAGCGGCAACCGGCGCCCATGGCAAGCCAGCTGTGCCGATTGTCCCCCAGCACGAAGCCGAGGTCGTACGGTCCTGAATCGAGCATCCCCTTGACCGTCGCGACGTCGCGCGGGTCGAACGGCAAAGCGATCACACCGAAAGGGCGCCCCGCATAAAGCGGCACGATCGCCTTCGGACAGGCGAGCACGAGTTCGGCATTCGGATAGCGGACGCGCAGCTTGGCAAGCAGCGGTGTTAGCAGCAACGTATCGCCGAGCAGGAGATGGTGCGCAACGAGAATACGCTGCACGGAAGCCGGCTTGCGACGCCACGGTTTCAGCGCGAAGCGCGGAAGCGCACGCCCGAAGATGCGAATACGCCCGGATAGTCGGCTCATCGCGTGACCGGCGCGTTTATTCCGTTTATTCCGTTTGTTCCGACCGCAAACGGGCTATGCGCCGGCCGACTCGAGGTCGTGTTCCCCATGAAGAATCTCCAACGGTATTCTTGTCGTTGACTTCCGCTCCCATGCCTTCGAACCGCACACGGCACCACCGGAGCAGTCAGACGCTGCGCGCCTTGCGGCACCCGCCGAATCACCCCGACATTGGAAGCGCAGTGAAGACAATTGAGTAGTCGGTCAGGGCTGAGACCCATGCTTTTATAACCCGAAACTATATCATGCACGATGGCTGGAACGTAGAACCGGCGCGGCTTGGCGCGACCATGACGGGTGCGCGCCAAGCCCCCGCCGCCGCGCGCATGCGCTGTCAATTTGCGCCGCGGATATACGTTGCCAGCGCAAGTAAGGCGTCGGCGTGGCCGGCGACGCTCGTGTCGTAAAGCACGGCGTCGCGAGCCAGTTCCGACTGCCATCGCGGTTGGGATTGCTGAATCGTGAGCCGCCCTCGCACCGCGCGCTCGAGCGTCGCGCGCAAGTCGGCGACATCGCCCGCAGCGAACACGAACTTGGCGTGCGGCGCGATCGCATCGCAGCACCCGACGCTCGCCGGCAGAATCACCGGCGTCCCGCACATGGCCGACTCCACACCGACCAGCCCGAACGGCTCGTATTTCGACGCGAGAATCGTGAAATCGGCGGCGCGGTAGCCGTCCTCGATATCTTTCACGTAGCCGATGTAGCGCACCCGCGCGGAGGTGTGCTCGGGCGGCCGTCCCGCGACCGCGAGCACCACCGGCAAGGCGGTGTCGCGCAAGGCGGCTTCGATCAGCGGCAAGCCCTTGCGCTCATGACTGCTGGACGGAAAGAGCAGCACGATCTCATGGTCGGCGAATCCGAACCTGCGGCGCAGCGCCATGCGTTGGGCCGCGTCGATCGGGGCGAAGCGCGCGCCGTCGACCGGCGGGTACAGCACGCGGATTTTCTGCTCATCCACGCCATACAGTTCGCGCAACTCATCGTGCATCAACTGGGAGTGCGCGACGATCACGCTCGCCCGTTCGTACTGGCGCCGCTCCAGCGCGATCTGCCAGCGGTCCGAACGCTTTGGCGCACGTCCGGTGGCGCGCAGAAAGCCGAGGTGCGTGCCGCCGCAAATCGCAATCTCGGACGAGTCGACGCGGTTGCAGCCGATCAGCACGTCGACGCCGGCCGCGCGGCGCGCCCGGCGCAGCCGCCACGAAAACCAGCGCTCGCGCAGCTTGCCCGGCAGAAACGACACGCGGATACGATGCGGCTCGACCATGCGCGCCTCCGGCAACGACATGTCGAAGCGGCGCGCAAAGAACGCCAGTTCGATGCCGGCAGCGGCAAAGCCCCGCACCAGGTCCATTGCATACCGCTCGAGGCCGCCGCTGTGTTTCAGCGCATTACTGGACACTCCGATTTTCATCATGCAAAGAAACGCGCGAGGGGCGCCGGGGAAATGTGGATTGAATGCCGCGAGCCCGAAGCGAGGCTGGCTTTATCCCGCGACACGCCGCATGTCGGCCGCGCGGGTCGATAGTGGCCCGACACGCTCACGCCGCGTTCTGCTGGAACTGGATGCGGTGCAGATGCGCATAGAGCCCGTCTTTTGCCAGCAGTTCACGATGACTGCCGCTCTCGACGATGCGCCCCGCCTCCATCACCAGAATGCGGTTGGCGCGCTCGATGGTCGACAAGCGGTGCGCGATGACGAGCGTCGTGCGCCCTTTCATCAGCGTTTCCAGCGCCGCCTGCACGTGGCGTTCGGACTCGGAATCCAGCGCCGAGGTGGCTTCGTCGAGGATCAGGATCGGCGCGTCCTTGTAGATCGCGCGCGCGATCGCCAGGCGCTGCCGCTGACCGCCCGAGAGCATCATGCCGTTGTCGCCGACCAGCGTCTCGATACCGCTGGGCATCGCCTCGACGGTGTCCCACAGGTTGGCCGCGCGCAACGCCGCCTCGACCTTTGCCGGATCGGCTGTCTGGCCATACGCGACGTTGTTGGCGACGGTGTCGTTGAACAGCACGACGTCCTGGCTCACCATCGCGATCTGGCTGCGCAGCGCGTGCAGGCCGTATTCCGGCAGCGCCACGCCGTCGACCAGAATCTCGCCGCCGGTCGGATCGAAAAAGCGCGGCAGCAGATTGACCAGCGTGGTCTTGCCGCTGCCGGACGGGCCCGCGAGCGCCACCATCTCGCCCGGCGCGACCTTGAACGACACCTTGTCGAGCGTGTGGCGCTTGTGCGTGGCATTGCTGCCGTAGCTGAACGACACCTCGCGGAATTCGACCTCGCCGCGCGCGCGTTCGAGCGTCTTGCCGCCGCCGGCCGGTTCCGAGGGTTCGTCGATCAGGCCGAAGATCAGCTCGCACGCCGTCATGCCGCGTTGCAGCGGCTGGTTCACGTCCATCAGATGCTTCAGCGGCGAGATGATCAGCAGCATCGACGTGACGAACGCGACAAAGCCGCCGACCGTGGTCTGGTCCGACGACGACTGCACCACCGCGATCGTGATCACGACGGCAAGCGCGATCGACGCGAGGAACTGCGTCAACGGTTGCGCGAGGCCGCCCGAGACCGTCATGCGCATCGCGTAGCCGCGCAGGCGCTTGCTCATCGACGTGAAGCGGTCGATCTCGTACTGCTCGCCGTTGTGCACCTTGACGACCTTGTAGCCGCCCACCGTCTCCTCGACGATGTACGACAGCTCGTTGGTGAGCATTTGATGCTCGCGGTTCAGGCGCCGCAAGCGGCGGTTGATCTTGCTCACCAGCCAGCCGATGCCCGGCAGCAGCACCGCGACGATCAGCGTCAGACGCCAGTTCAGATAGAACAGATAGCCGAGCAGGAACAGCACCGTCAGCGAATCGCGCACCAGCGTGACGAGCACGCTCAGCAGCACGTTGAGGATCTGATTGACCTCGAAGACGATCGCATTGATGACCGTGCTCGCGGTTTCGCGCTGGAAGAACGAGACGCCGGTGTGAATCATCCGGTCGAACATCTTCAGGCGCAGTTCGAGCAGGATCTTGTTCGACACGTAGGCGAGCAGATAGCCGGATGCGTATTGGGACAGGCCGCGTATCAGCGCGAGGCCGACCACCGCGATCGGCACGAGCCACTTGGCGTTGTCGTTGGCGTGCGCGCCGAAACCCTTGTCCAGCAGCGGCTTGAGGAGCGCGGGAATCGCGGCGTCGGTGCCTGCGCTGACGGCCATTGCGACCACCGCGCCGGTCAGCACCCAGATGAGCGGCTTGATATACGGCCACAAACGCCGCAAGACGACGGCAGGCGACGATGCCTCACCTGAACCGATGGGTTTGCTCAACGTAGGCTTCGCGCTCAAGGAATCCTCTGGGAATGCGGAACGGCAACCGCGCGCTGGGCCGAACGCCTGCCGCGCGGAATATCAAAAAAGAAGCATTGTAAACGCTTGAGGATGACGGCCGCCGATAGGGATCGGCCCGATTGCGCGGATCGGGGGGTGAGGCTTGGCTTCAGTGGCGAGGCTTCGCGCCGGGTGAGCTTTGGCCCTGATGGGGGCTGGCGTGAAGCGTGACGTGGTGTCGGGCCGCGAGCACCAAGGCCCGTGCCCGCGGGCGCCGCGCTGCGTATCGTGCTGTGTCGCGCTGTGTATACTTGCGCCACGCTTGCTCGACTCGCTCCAACGTTCGCCCCTCTCCACGCATTCCAGGTATGCAAGAAACCACCCTCGGCGTCGCCATCATCACCAAAAACGCGGCGGCGCGGCTGGCCGAATGCCTGCAAGCCGTGGCCTTCGCCGATCAGATCGTCGTGATCGACGGCGGCAGCACCGACGGCACCGCCGACATCGCCCGCGCGCACGGCGCCCGCGTGCTCCAACAAACCGACTGGCCGGGCTTCGGCCCGCAAAAGAACCGCGCCGTGGACGCGCTCACCACCCGTTGGATTCTCTCGATCGACGCCGACGAAATCGTCTCGGTGGAACTGGCCTCGGCAATTCGCGCGGCGCTCGCCGCGCCCACCGCCGACGTCTATGCGGTTGATCGCCTGTCGAGCTTTTGCGGTCATTGGATTCATCACAGCGGCTGGTATCCCGACTGGATTCCGCGTCTGTTCAAACGGGGCGCCGCGCGTTTCTCCGACGACCTCGTGCATGAGCGCCTCGTATTCGACACGCCGGCGCAGCGCCTCACCGGCAAGCTGATGCACTACTCCTACGAGGACTTCGAAGGCGTGCTGCGCAAACTCGACGCCTATTCGACAGCCGGCGCGCAACAACGCCATGCGGCGGGCAAGCGCGGCAGTTTCGGCAAGGCGCTCGGGCGCGGCGCCTGGGCGTTCGTGCGGACCTATGTGCTACGGCGCGGGTTTCTGGACGGCCGCGCCGGCTTCATGATCGCGGTGTTCAATGCGGAAACGGTGTACTACCGGTTTTTGAAGCTGGCGCGCCTGGGAAACGACAAGCCCTTGTGAAAGACCGGCTTGGCCCGCTAAGCCGCGCGGGCAAGCCACGTCAATAAACGATCTCGATCGAGCTTCCCGCGAACTCGCCGCGCAAGGCAGCGAGCAATTCGTCGGTCGGCTTCACGCGCCAGGCGTCGCCCAACCGCATGGCGCCTTCAGCGTTCTGGCTGCGATACACCACCTGCACGGCAAGCCCGTTCGGAATCTGCACCGCCTGCCGCTGACGGCCATTGTCACCGCCGCCATATCCGCCACCGTTACGGCCGCCGCCGTTGCCATTGCCGCCGCCGCTTCGCGATGAAGCCGCCGGGGCCGCGGCCGCTTGCGGCTCGTCCTTGTCCGCGCTATGCGCTTCGAGCACGCGCCGCAGCGCCAGCGCGTCCGCGTTGCCGTTCATCTGCACCTTGACGGCCTCGGCGTAACGGCAGCGCGCGCGGCCGAGATCCATCACCGTATCGACGGTGAAGCGGATGCCGCCGGTGAATGCGTCGTTGCGCGCCTGGCCTTGCACGACCAGCAGTTCGTCTTCCCTGAACAACTGCTTGTGCGCTTCGAAGATCTCGTTGAATACCGTCACTTCGCATTGGCCGGTGCCGTCGTCGAGCACGGCGATCAGCATCTTGCCGCGCTGGGTCATCTGCGTGCGCAGCGACGCGATCACACCCGCGACCAGCTTGTCCCGCCCTTCTTTCAATTCGCCGATCTTCTGGCGCACGAAGCGGCGCACCTCGTTCTTGTACGCGTCGAACAGATGGCCCGACAGGTAGAAGCCGAGCGCGGCCTTCTCTTCCTGCAGCTTCTTCTTTTCCGGCCATTCCGGTTCGTCGACCAGTTCGTGACCTTGCGACGGCGCGTCGCCCATGTCGAACAGACCCGCCTGCATGGCGTTAGCGCTCGCCTGCTCGGCCGCTTCCATCGCGAGCGAAACGGATGCGATCAGTTGCGCGCGATTCGCATGCAAGGTGTCGAACGCGCCGGCGCGAATCAATGCTTCCACCGTGCGGCGATTGACGACGCGGCGGTCGACACGGTTGCAGAAATCGAAGATGTCGATGAACGGACCATCTTCGCGCGCACGCAGGATTTCCTCGATCGCATTCTGGCCGCTGCCCTTGATCGCGCCCAGACCGTAGCGGATGGTTTTCGAGCGTTTGCCGTCCGGTTCCGCGACCGGCTCGAAGCGGTACGCCGACAGATTCACGTCCGGCGGCAGCACCGCCATCTTGTTCGCGAGACAGTCCTCGAACAGGATCTTGACCTTCTCCGTGTCGTCCATGGCGAGCGACATATTGGCCGCCATGAATTCCGCCGGATGATGCGCCTTGAGCCAAGCGGTGTAGTACGCCAGCAGCGCATACGCGGCCGCGTGCGACTTATTGAAGCCGTAACCCGCGAACTTCTCCATCAAGTCGAAGATTTCGTCGGCTTTCTCGCCGGTCAGGCCGTTCTTCGCCGCGCCTTCGCGAAACAGCGCGCGGTGCTCGGCCATTTCCTCGGCCTTCTTCTTGCCCATCGCGCGACGCAGCAGGTCGGCGCCGCCCAGCGAGTAGCCGCCGATGATCTGCGCCATCTGCATCACCTGCTCCTGGTAGACCATGATGCCGTAGGTCTCTTTCAGAACAGGTTCCACGCGCGGATCGGGATACTCCACCACTTCGCGGCCGTGCTTGCGGGCGCAGAAGCTCGGGATCAGGTCCATCGGGCCCGGACGGTACAACGCGACGAGCGCGATGATGTCCTCGAAGCGGTCGGGCTGCGCGTCTTTCAGCATGCCTTGCATGCCGCGGCTTTCCAACTGGAACACGGCGACCGTATTCGCTTTCTTCAGGATCGAGAACGACGCGGGATCGTCGAGCGGCACCTGCGCGAGCGACCAGTCTTTCTTCGACGGATCGAGACGGCGGATATAGCGCTCGGCCCAGTCGAGAATGGTCAGCGTGGTGAGACCCAAAAAGTCGAACTTCACGAGGCCGACCGCTTCGACGTCGTCCTTGTCGTACTGGCTGACCACGCCGCTTTCGTCGCCCTGCGTATAGAGCGGGCAGAAATCGGTGAGCTTGCCGGGCGCGATCAGCACGCCGCCCGCGTGCATGCCGACGTTACGCGTCAAGCCTTCCACGCGCTGCGCGAGTTCGAGTAGCTGATGCACTTCGTCTTCGTTGTCGAAGCGCTCCTGCAACAGCGGCTCTTCCTTCATCGCGTCGGCGATGGTGACGTGCTTGCCCGGCTTGAACGGGATCAGCTTGGCGATGCCGTCGGTGAACATGTAGCCCAGATCGAGCACCCGGCCGATGTCGCGCACCGCCGCCTTCGCCGCCATCGTGCCGAAGGTGGCGATCTGCGACACCGCGTCCGCGCCGTACTTTTCCTTCACGTACTGGATCACGCGGTCGCGGCCGTGCTGGCAGAAGTCGATGTCGAAGTCGGGCATCGACACCCGTTCAGGATTCAGGAAACGTTCGAACAGCAGGTTGTAGCGCAGCGGATCGAGGTCGGTCACGCCGAGCGCGTAGGCGACCAGCGAGCCCGCGCCCGAGCCCCGGCCCGGCCCGACCGGCACGCCGTTGTTCTTCGCCCAGTTGATGAAGTCCGCGACGATCAGGAAGTAGCCCGGAAAGCCCATCTTGATGATCGTGCCGCACTCGAATTCGAGGCGCTGGTAATACGTTTCGCGCTGCGCTTCGCGCTCGGCGGGGTCCGGGTACAACTGCTCGAGGCGCTTTTCAAGGCCCTCTTTCGACAGATGCACGAGGTAGTCGTCGAGCGACATGCCGTCGGGCGTGGGAAACAGTGGCAGTTTGGGCTTGCCGAGTTCCAGCGTGAGGTTGCAGCGCTTGGCGATTTCAACGGTATTGGCGAGCGCCGACGGAATGTCCGCGAACAGCGCGGCCATTTCTTGCTGGGTGCGGAAATACTGTTCCGGCGTGAAGCGCTTCTGGCGGCGCGGATTCGCGAGGATGTCGCCTTCGGAAATACACACGCGCGCTTCGTGCGCGGTGAAGTCGTCCGGCGTCATGAACTGCATGGGATGCGTGGCGACCACCGGCAACTTCAGCGCCGCGGCGAGCGTGACGGCCTGCCGCACATACTGCTCGCCGCCCGGCTGGGCGCAACGCTGCAACTCGATATAGAAGCCGCCCGGAAACACCTTCGCCCAATGCAACGCGTTGCGCTTCGCCGCTTCCTCGTTACCCGCGGCGAGCGCGAGACCGATATCGCCCTGCTGGGCGCCCGACAAGGCGAGCAAGCCTTCGCCCAGGCCGGATTCGAGCCAGCCGGCCTCGATTTCGGCGCGGCCGCGATACTGATTCGTGAGCGACGCCTTGCTGAGCAGCTCACACAGATTCAGGTAGCCGCGCCGGTCTTTCACCAGCAGCAGCAAACGGGAAGGCTTGTCGCGGTCGTCGGGATTGGTGATCCAGACGTCGCAGCCGGCAATGGGTTTGACCCCTTTGCCGCGGGCTTCCTTATAGAAACGGACGAGGCCGAACGCGTTGCCGAGATCGGTGAGAGCGAGCGCACCCTGACCGTCTTTGGCAGCCGCCTTGACGATGTCGTCAAGACGCACGATGCCATCGGCAATCGAGAATTCGGAGTGGACGCGGAGATGAACGAAGCGGGGATCTGACATGGGCGACATTGTAACTCCACCATTCCGGAGTTTTCAGGCCAAAAGCGCGCGTTAGCCGTTCGGCTTAGGGCGCGAATTCGGGAACGGCTTGCGCGGGTGTTCTGCGGGCCGCTGACCGGTTTCGCCGCCGACACGGAAGCGGCGCGGCCCGCCCGCTCGTCACGGACAAGCCGCGGCAAAACCGCAATGCGTCCCCCAGCGGAGCGGGCAAACCGCTGCAAGTTCGCGCGCGCCTTGCGCTATCGCAACCGCCTGGCCATTCGGCAGAGTCGAGCCCAGCCCCGGCTTGAGGGATAATACGAGTTTCCCCATTCGACATGGCCGCGCCGCATGGCATTCAGATGCGGGCGCCTTCATGCGCCCCGTTTTCCACGGCGCTGGCCACTGATTACCGCTGGACATACATGAGCATCGTCAATCTCGCCGCGTATCACTTCGCGACCATCGAAGACACCGCCGCATGGCGCCCGTTCGTCACCGAGCGCTGCGACGCGCTTGGCCTGCGCGGCACGATTCTGCTGGCGCCGGAAGGCATCAACCTGTTCGTCGCCGGCAGCCGCGAAGCCGCGGACGCGTTCATCGACTACATCCGTCACGACGCGCTGTTCGAAGGCAAGTTCGCGAATCTGCAATTCAAGGAAAGCCTCTCGGAGAAGCAGCCGTTTCGCCGCATGCTGGTCAAGCTCAAGCGCGAGATCATCACGATGAAAAAGCCGGCGATCCGTCCGGAGCTCGGCCGCGCGCCGTTCGTCGACGCGCCCACGCTGAAAAGCTGGCTGGATCGCGGCCACGACGATCAGGGCCGTCCGGTCGTGATGCTCGACACGCGCAACGCGTTCGAAGTCGACGTCGGCACGTTCGAGAACGCGCTCGACTACCGCATCACGAAATTCAGCGAGTTTCCTGAAGTGATCGAGCAGAACCGCGCCGATCTCGAGGGCAAGACGGTCGTGTCGTTCTGCACCGGCGGGATTCGCTGCGAGAAGGCGGCGATCCACATGAAGGAAGTCGGCATCGAGAACGTGTATCAGCTGGAAGGCGGCATCCTGAAGTATTTCGAGGAAGTGGGCGGCGCTCACTATCACGGCGACTGCTTCGTGTTCGATTACCGCACCGCGCTCAACCCGCAACTCGAACCCACCGCCACCGTGCAATGCTTCGGCTGCCGCGCCGTGGTGCCGCCCGAGGCGCAGGCGTCGCCAATGTACGTCGCGGGCAAGACGTGCCCGGCGTGTCATCCTGACAGCAAGGCGGCGCGCGCCGCATGACGGCTGCGTCGCGGGGCGCGACGAATGCCGGCCTTGGACAGCACGTCACGCGGCGGCTCCAACCCTACCATCGTGGAAAGCGCGGCTAATTGTGCTCAGGCTGCGGCGGCGCTTTCAGCGAGCCCATTGCTCTCAAACCCGGCCGCGGGCTGGTTCATGGCGGACCATGCGAACTTGCCGCCATTTCCGGCGCACACTGGCAACGCAATACGTCGTTCCGCGCTTTCACCGTAACCATCGATCCGAGCCATGACCTATCGCGGACGCTTCGCACCGTCGCCCACCGGGCCGCTGCATTTCGGCTCGCTGGTCAGCGCGCTCGCGAGTTGGCTGGACGCGCGCGCGCATGGCGGCGCATGGCTCGTTCGCGTCGAGGACATCGATCGCCCGCGCACGGTCTCAGGCGCCGCCAGGGACATCCTCGCGACCCTCGAACGCTTCGGCATGCACGCCGACGAGCCGCCGATCTGGCAAAGCACACGCATCGCGCGCTACGAGCAGGCGCTGGAGCAACTCAAAGCCCGCGGCCTGGTTTATCCCTGCGGCTGCACGCGCAAGGAAATCGCCGACTCGCTGTTGCACGCGCACGCGCGCAACACGACGCTCGCCTACCCCGGCACCTGCCGCGACGGTCTGCATGGCAAACCGGCGCGCGCGTGGCGCCTGCGCGTGCCCGACGGCGAGGCCGCCGTGATCACGTTCGAAGACCGCTGGCAGGGCACGCAGACGCAGAACCTCGCTACCGAGGTCGGCGATTTCGTCCTGAAACGCGCGGACGACCAATGGGCCTATCAACTGGCGGTGGTAGTCGATGACGCTGACGCGGGCATCACCCACATCGTGCGAGGCGCGGACCTGATGGATTCAACCGCGCGGCAGATTTATTTGCAGCGCTGTCTTGGCGCGCCGACGCCCGAGTATCTGCACGTGCCGGTCGTGACGAACGACCAGGGCGAAAAACTCAGCAAGCAAAACGGGGCGCAGGCGTTGGATGCCGGCAAACCGCTCGAAGCGCTGATCGCGGCGGCTCGCCATCTGGGACTCGACCTGAGCGGCCAGGCCCTTGGGACACTGGAGGGGTTTTATACCGCGGCAACGGCGGCATGGGCAGCACGCATGCGCGTGCGAATGAGCGTAAGCAAGTAAACGCGATGCGGGTTTCGAAGCCGCAGCCGCTCAGGAAGACGACTTCCTGGGCATGCCGAAGCCGCCCAGCAACGCAGCCAGCGGCTGCTTCGCAGACGTCTTCTGCGGAGCGGCGGAAGCCGCATCGGCCTCCTCGATCTTGCGAACCGAAGCAGGCGATGGCTCATACGGCTTGAGGAAGAAATCGTCCACAGGCTGCGCGCGATGGTGATGCGGCCGATCGAACGAGCCCGACGGAGCGCCCGAACGCCGGCGGCCGCCGCGCTCGTCACGAACCTCGCTGCGCTCACGGCGCGGCGCGCGCTCTTCGTGGTGATGCCGCACCGGCGTATCCACGGTCAGGCGTTGCACTTCCAGCGGCCGCTTGATGAGCTTCTCGATATCGGCAAGCTGCTTGCGCTCGTTCGGGCTGCACAGCGACAACGCGTCGCCGGAAGCGCCGGCCCGGCCGGTACGGCCGATCCGATGCACATAATCTTCCGCATTGAACGGCAAATCGAAATTGATCACCGCAGGCAGTTCCGCGATGTCGAGACCGCGCGCCGCCACGTCGGTGGCGACCAACGCTTCGATTTCGCCGCGCTTGAACGCGTCCAGCGCCTGCATGCGCTCGTTTTGCGAGCGGTCGCCGTGAATCGCGGTCGCGATCACGCCGTCGCGTTCGAGGCTGCGCGCGAGACGGCTCGCGCCGATCTTGCTGTTGCAGAACACGATCACCTGCTTCAGGCTGCGCTCGCGAATCAATTGAACGACCGCGCCGGTCTTGTCGCCCTCGGGAACCTCGAACACGATTTGCGTGACGTTGGTCGCGGTCGAATTGCTGCGCGCGACTTCGATCGTCTGCGGATCGCGCAGATAGGTTGCCGCGAGCTTCTTGATCTCGCCCGAGAACGTGGCCGAAAACAGCAGCGTTTGACGTTCTTTCGGCAGCAGGTTCAGGATGCGCTGCAAATCCGGCAGGAAGCCCATGTCGAGCATGCGGTCGGCTTCGTCGAGCACGAGGATCTGCACCTGGCCCAGGTTGGCGGTTTTCTGCTGCACGTGATCGAGCAGACGGCCCGGCGTGGCGATCAGAATTTCGACGCCGCGGCGCAGTTGCTCCGACTGGGGATTCATATCGACGCCGCCGAACACCACGGCGCTGCGCAGCGCGGTGTGCTTCGCGTAGGACTGCACGTTCGCGGCGACCTGGTCGGCCAGTTCGCGGGTCGGCGTGAGGATCAGCGCGCGCACCGGATGGCGGGCGGGCGATGCGCTCGTGCTGGCCTGCGGCAACAGACGCTGGATGATCGGCAGCGAGAAGCTCGCGGTCTTGCCGGTGCCGGTCTGCGCGGCGCCCATCACGTCTCGGCCGGCCAGCACGACGGGAATCGCCTGCGCCTGAATCGGCGTGGGAATGGTGTAGCCCGATTCCTTGACGGCTTTCAGGATGTCGGGCGCGAGGCCGAATTGATCAAAAGTCGCAGTGCTGGGCGTGACGGCTGTGTCGGACATGGTGGCTTTCGCTAAAAATGCGCTTGGCGCGTGCGCGCGGCAGCGGTCGGAACCGCAGAGGGCATCAGGATGAAGGCGGAGCCACGGCGTTCCGCACGGGACCCGTCGATATTGCGGGAAAAGAGCGGCCGGCTCCGGCCGGCGGAAACACCCGCCGGAAAGGCCGGTATTGTAGCACTCCAGCAAAAACACTCATGGCGCATGGGGCGGCTTTCTGCTTACGGGGCAAAAGCCGGCGGACGGCCCAGCCGCCGGTCTGCTCGTACGCGCCTGGCGCCGCGCCCTGCCGGATGGCGGCATCCCTCGCTGGCGAGCGTAGTTCGCGCAGGCGACAGTGGCGTGACAGCCGATTTCGCCGTGCGTGCCGGCATCGCGGTTCACCACGTTTCACGCATCACCATCAGGCGCAGCTCGGTCATATCCTCGATCGCGTAACGCACGCCTTCACGGCCGAGCCCCGAATCCTTCACGCCGCCATAGGGCATGTTGTCGACGCGGAACGACGGCACGTCGTTGATCACCACGCCGCCCACTTCGAGCAGGTCCCACGCGCGATGCGCGTGCGCGAGCGAATCGGTGAACACGCCGGCTTGCAGGCCGAAGTCGCTGTCGTTGACGGTGGCGAGCGCCGAGTCGAAATCGTCGAACCGCTCCAGGATCGCCACCGGCCCGAAAGCTTCCTTGCGATACAGATCGGTGTCGCGCCCGACGCCCTCAAGCAGCGTGGCCTCGAACATCGCACCCTCCACCTTGCCGCCCGCGACGATTGTCGCGCCCGCCAGCACCGCGCTCTCCATCCAGCCGGCGAGGCGTTTGGACTCCGATTCCGAGATCATCGGCCCGACGAAGGTCTTTTCGTCCTTCGGATCACCCATTACCAGCGATTTCGTCTTGGCGATCAGCTTCTCGCGCAGCGCCTCATAAACTGTCGCGTGCACCAGAATCCGCTGCACGCCGATGCAGCTCTGCCCCGACTGATAGAACGCGCCGAACGCGAGCCGCTCGACCACGTAGTCGAGTTTCTCGCCCTGATCGCCGTCGACGATCGCGGCGGCGTTGCCGCCGAGTTCCAGAATCACCTTCTTCTTGCCGGCCTTTTTCTTCAGTTCCCAACCCACCGCCGGCGAGCCGGTGAACGACAGCAGCTTGAAACGTTCGTCCGTGGTGAACAGATCGGCGCCGTCGCGATGCGCGGGCAAAATCGAGAACGCGCCTTTCGGCAAGTCGGTTTCCGCCAGAATCTCGCCCATGATCAGCGCGCCGACCGGCGTGCGGCTCGCCGGCTTCAGCACGAACGGCACGCCCGCGGCGATCGCCGGCGCGACCTTGTGCGCGGTCAGATTCAACGGAAAATTGAACGGCGAAATGAACGAGCACGGACCGATCGGCACACGCTTGACGTAGCCGTGATAGCCCTTTGCGCGCGGCGAAATCTGCAGATTGACGATTTCCCCATCGATGCGCACCGCCTCCTCGGCGGCCACCTTGAAGGTGTCGATCAGGCGCGTGACTTCGCCCTTGGAGTCGTTGATCGGCTTGCCGGCTTCGATGCATAGCGCGAGCGCCAGTTCGTCGTAGCGCTCGCGAAACCGCTTCACGCAATGTTCGAGCACCGCCTGGCGCTTGAACGGCGCAAAGGCGCGCAGCGCGGGCATGGCGTCGACGGCGTGGCCGATCGCCTTGTCGATCGCGGCGGCGTCGGCCATCGCCACGCGGGTCGCCACTTCGTCGCTGAATTTATCGGTGACTTCGAGATCGGTGTTCGCGGCCACCGCTTCGTTGGCGAGGTAGTAGGGATAAGTCTTCTGCAACATGACGCGTTCTCCTTTGCGGCATCCGGCTAACAGGAGCAACGAAGCCAAACGTTCATGCCCTGCCGCCATTCAGCCGCGCTCAATTCACGCTCGTTTCACACCCAATGCGAAGCCGGCCAGCGGTTCACCGAACCGCTCACAGTTGCGCGGAGAGCCGCTTGATCTCGCGATTCAACACGCGCTCGTTGTCGGAATAGTCGATCGGCAGATCGATCACATGCACGCCGGGCGTCGCGAAACATTCGCGCAGCAGGAGCGCGAACTCCGCCGCCGATTCGATCCGATGCCCCTGCGCGCCATAGCTCTGGGCATACGCGACGAAATCCGGGTTGCGCAGCGTCATGCCGTAGTCGGGGAAATTCATGTTCTCCTGCTTCCAGCGGATCATGCCGAACGCGTCGTCGCGCAAGATCAGGATCACCAGATCGAGCTTCAGACGCACCGCCGTTTCCAGTTCCTGCGAGTTCATCATGAAGCCGCCGTCGCCGCACACGGCCATGACCTTGCGGTCGGGATGCACGATCTTGGTCGCTATCGCGGAAGGCAAGCCCGCGCCCATCGAAGCCAGCGCGTTGTCGAGCAGCAGCGAATTCGGTTCGTGCGCGCGGTAGTAGCGCGCGAACCAGATTTTGTACATGCCGTTGTCCAGACACACGATGCCGTCCACGGGCGTGGTCTCGTAGACGTCGTTGACGATCCGCACCGGGTACATCGGGAAGCGGTCGTCGTGCTGGCCTTTCACGAGATGCTCCTCGAAGTGCTGCTTGATCTCCTTGAAGCGCGTGAAGTCCCAATGCTCCTTGCGCGCCTTGAGGCTTTCCTTCAACTGCCACACCGCGTTGGCGATGTCGCCGACCACCTCGATCTGCGGGAAGTACACGGTATCGACCTCCGCGCCGAGGAAGTTCACGTGAATCACCGTCTTCTCGCCCGCCTCGCCGCTGCGCATGAAGAACGGCGGCTTCTCGATCACGTCGTGGCCGACGTTGATGATGCAGTCCGCGTGCTCGATGGCGCGGTGCACGAAGTCGCCGTCCGACAGCGTGGCGTTGCCGAGCCACATCGGGTGCGATTCGTCGATCACGCCCTTGCCCATCTGCGTCGTGAAAAACGGAATGCCGATCTGGTCGACGAATTCGCGCAGCATCCTGGTCGTGGTCTTGCGGTTGCCGCCCGCGCCGATCATCAGCAACGGATGCTTCGCGTTCGTGATCGCCTCGACCGCGTGCGCCACCGCCTTTTCCTCGGCCACCGGACGGCGGCTGTAGCTCTTCGGGATCGGCTTGCCGTCGCCCTCTTCGTGCGCGACGTCCTCGGGCAATTCGAGGTGCGTGGCGCCGGGCCGTTCTTCTTCCGCCTGACGAACCGCTTCGCGCACCGCCGCCGGAATATTGCCGATCGACACGATCTGCCGCGTGTACTTGGTGAGCGGCTCCATCATCCGCACCACGTCGACGATCTGGAAATGCCCCTGCTTGCTCGATTTGATCGGCTTTTGCCCGGTGACCATCAGCATCGGCATGCCGCCCAGTTGCGCGTAGGCGGCGGCGGTCACGAAGTTGGTCGCGCCGGGGCCGAGCGTGGCGAGACACACGCCGGTGCGGCCGGTGAGACGCCCGTAAGTGGCGGCCATGAAGCCGGCCGCCTGCTCGTGGCGCGTGAGGATCAGACGGATTTTCGAGCGGCGCAGCGATTCGAGCAGATCGAGATTTTCCTCGCCGGGAATGCCGAACACATACTCGACGCCTTCAGCTTCCAGCGATTTGACGAACAGGTCGGATGCTTTCATGGAGGGTCTCGTTTGATGAAACGGAGGCGGGCCGTCAGCCCGGCCGCCAAGGGACATGAAGCAGAGGCGCAGGGAGCGCGCGGGAACACGACGACGCTCGCGCGGGCGGCGCGCGGCATGGCACGACGCAACGGCTAACGCCATGCCGGACAGCTTACTACTCGATGGGAAATGATGTGCGCCGACTGGCAGCGCCACAAGACAGGGGCAGGCAAGGCAGGCGGCGGTGCGGTTCGAGCGCGGCCGCCGCATCGGGTCAGCGATTGATGGTGATGCAGTCGGAGATCATGGGCGGCGCGTTCTCGCCGTCCATCGCGTCGTACAGGTCCGCGCGCGGACCCTTGGTCCACCAGGTGTAGCTGCCGGCCTGATACTTCGCGCCGGAAGCCGATAACGTGTTGACGAAAAGCAGTTGCTGGCCCTTCACGGGGACCAGCGCGAAACTCTGGCCGTTCGCCGTGTTCCAGTACGTGACTTGCAGAATCTTGCCGGTGGCGCAGGTGTATTTATGCGTCTGTCGGTTCTTGGTCCGAGTCTCGGCGAGAGGCAACGGCGCCGCCCATGCATTGCCGCACAGCGCCGCGAGAACCGCTGCCGTGCTTACCGCAACCAGCCATTTCTTCATTGGGTACCTCGATTGGTTTTTTGCTTATCGTGCCAGGCGGCACGCCGTCTGTCGCGGCGCGAGGCGCGGGCCTGACGATTGCCAATGAACCGCTTATGGATCGATCACCTCGGCGCACGCGTCGGTCGGCACCGCGGCGACATGCCCGACGAGCGGCACGATCTTCAAGCCGGCCGATGCCACGCGGCACGGCGCAGCCGCGAGACCGCACCCCGTCATGCCGAAGGACAACGCGAGCAGCACGCCGAATGCGCCGACCCGGCCGACGATGCCGCGTCGTGCGTCGTTACCCGGAATGCGGGGAATGCGGGGAATGCGGGATTCCGGGGTCATACTTGCCTCTGCTCCATGAACTGCGCTGGGCTGCAATGATTCAGGTTGCGCGGCGAGCCGGCCATGACGGCATGCACGCCGCGGCCTACTTCGCCGACACCGGCCGCACCGCCGCCGCGGCCTGCTTCGCGCGCGAGCGCGCTTCGTCCGTGTTCTCGCCGGTGGCGAGCGCCACGCCCATGCGGCGCTTGACGAAGCTCTCCGGCTTGCCGAAGAGCCGCAGATCGGCATTCGGCACGGCCAACGCCGCGGCGACGCCTTCGAAGGCGACGCCCGCTTCGTCGAGACCGCCGTAAATCACCGCCGACGCACCCGGCGCCCGCAGCGACGTATCCACCGGCAAACCGAGGATCGCACGCGCGTGCAGCTCGAACTCCGAGAAGCGCTGCGAGCACAGCGTGACGAGCCCCGTGTCGTGCGGACGCGGGCTCACTTCCGAGAACCATACGTCGTCGCCGCGCACGAAAAGTTCCACGCCGAACAGGCCCCGCCCGCCCAACGCGGCCGTCACCTTGTGCGCCACTTCGCGCGAACGTTCGAGCGCGAGCGCGCTCATCGGCTGCGGCTGCCACGATTCGACGTAATCGCCCGCGACCTGCACGTGGCCGATCGGGTCGCAGAAATACGTGCTGACTTCGCCGCTCGCCGGATCGATCGCGCGCACAGTGAGTTGCGTGATTTCATAGTCGAAGTCGATGAAGCCCTCGACGATCACGCGGCCATGATTCACGCGGCCGCCCGCCAGCGCGTATTGCCATGCGGGTTCGACGTCGGCGTCGCTTCTCAGCACCGACTGCCCCTTGCCCGACGACGACATCACCGGCTTTACCACGCACGGATAGCCGACCTTGGCGATGCCCGCGCGCAGTTCGTCGAGCGAATCGGCGAATGCGTAGGGCGAGGTCGGCAGGCCGAGTTCCTCGGCGGCGAGACGGCGGATGCCTTCGCGGTTCATCGTGAGCTGCGTGGCGCGCGCGGTCGGGATCACTTCGGCGAGACCGTCGGCTTCGATCGCGGCGAGCGCGTCGGTGGCGATCGCCTCGATCTCGGGGACGATCAGGTGCGGGCGCTCCTGCTCGACCAGCGCGCGCAGCGCGGCGCGATCGGTCATGTCGATCACGTGCGAGCGGTGCGCGACCTGGTGACCCGGCGCATTCGGATAACGGTCGACGGCGATCACCTCGACGCCCAGCCGTTGCAGCGCGATGATCACTTCCTTGCCGAGCTCGCCGGCGCCGAGCAGCATCACGCGCGTGGCGGAACCAGAAAGGGGCGTGCCGATCCGTTGGCCGATCTGCATGGGGTCTCCAGATAAAAGTCGGATGAGGGTGGGAATGGGGAGAACACGATGTTAACATGCGCACCCCGATGCACACCCCCATGCGCGACCCCGCCCCGAACGCCCGAACACACGCGGCTCGCCCGCGCGTTCGTTCGCGCAGGGGTCGAGCAAACGCATCGGATGCGCTCGATCAGCATTGCGCACGCCGGCGCGCTCGCGCGCGGCGAGCCGAGTGCGTTACCCTTACGCCTTCGCCAGTTTGAAGAGGAACGACGCCATGCTCCAAAGCTCCTCCGCGCGACGTGCCGCGCGCTTCGCGCCGTATGCGCGCACCGCCATCGCCGCGTTGAGCGTCGCCGCGCTATTGAGCGCCTGTGCGATCCCGAAACACCCCGACTCGGAAGCGCCGGCGCCCGATCCGTTCAACCCCGCCGCCACGCAGCTACTCGACGACACGAGCTGGGTGCTAGCCGGCTGGAAACAGGCCGACGGCACGGCGCGCGCGGTGCCGTCCGCGGATCGGGGCGGGCCGATCACGCTCGCGCTCTCGACCGCCACCGGTCAGCGCCACGTCAGCGGCTTTTCCGGCTGCAACCGCTACATGGGCTCGTATGCGCTGAAGGATGGCAAGCTGAGCTTCGGCACGCTGGGCGGCACGCGCATGGCATGCGCGACGCCGGGCGGCCAGATCGAAAGCGCGTATCTGAACGCGCTCACGCACATCGAGCGCACTGGCGTTCAAATGCGCGCGCCGCAGCAGATGCAACTCGTGCTCGACAACGGCGACACGCTGACGTTCGAGCGCGCAGCCAAATGACCGGCCGCGCGCGAAGCGCGGTGGTCCGGCAGATGGCTGCCAGGGTGGCTCGATGGTCAAACTGTTAAGCGCATGGGACCGCGCCGGCAAGGCTGTAATCGGAGCGGTCCGCCAAAGTCGCGCGGGCTGCCGCGGCAGCCGTTATTTTTCACCGACGGCGGGCCGCTCGGCGGCCCGCTTTCCCACTGGACGCAAACATAGTTGCGTCTGCCTTCGAAGCATCGTGCTTCGCCGGTTTAAACTCGACGGATTGCGTTTTCGCGCGTCCGTCATTCGTTGATGTCTAGCATGCACACGGTAGTTTTCGGCTGGTTCGGCGGGTCGGCCGTCTGGTTCATTCCTCTTTTGTGGCGGCTCGTGAAGTCGATGCTGCCGGGCGGCGCGGGTTTGCGCGGCCCCGGCACGATCCGCCTGTGGCTCGGCTTCGTCTGCGTGATCGTGGCGAGCTGCACGCTGGAGGCCTCGCTGATCGCCGCGACCGGCATGAATGGCTTCGGCCATGCGCTGGCGGCGGGCATCGGCCGTCTGCTCGGGCAGATCGGCACGCCGCTCGCGGCGCTTGCGCTGCTCGCGATCAGCCTGCCCTGGCTGATCGATTTCCGCTGGCGCGACGTGGCGGTGTGGGCCGACGGCGCATTCGGCCTCGGCCTGTCGCGCGGCCTCGCCAAACGCGACGAGGAGGCGCGCCGGCATCGCAGCGTCGTCGACGATGGTTTGACGTCGCATGTCTCGCCGGCCACCAATACGATGGCGCCCAAAAGCAATGGACGTTATGCGCGCCCGACGGTGTGGCGGCCGCCGGCGAGCGGACGCGGCGCGGGGCCTGGCTCGGCTGGCGCGATCGCATCGCCCGGCTCGGCGGCGGGCAAGGATGCGGCGACGCGTGGCGCCGGTGCGAATTGGCGCGCGGGTGCGAGCACGAGCACGCGCGCAGGTAGGCAAGCCGAGCCGGTCTTGCGCACGGGCACCGCCACGCCGCCGCGGCATGTGCAGACGCAGACGCAACCGCTAAACGCGGACAAGGCTGCATGGATGCCGACGGAACCTGTCGCGCCGGCTGGATGGTTGCGCGAGCAGACGTCGCGCGCGGTCGGGGCTGCGGCGGGGGGAGTTGGGTCGGTTGGCCAAAGTAGCTCACTTGGCGTCAATGGGTCGGCTGGCTCGCTTAGCTCGGCTAACTCGACTGGCTCGGCTGGCTCGGCTGGCTCGGCTGGCTCGACTAACTCGGCTGGCTCGGCTGGCTCGGCGGCTCGCGACAGCGCATCACAGCCTGGCCGCCGCCTGGCCGACGAGCAACGGCCAGCGGGATCGCCGGGTGCGGGCACGGGACTAGCCGGTGTGGCAGCGGGCTTGGCGGGTTCATCAGTCGCTGCCGCCGCGCTAGCTAAGACGGCGCAGGCGGCAACGGGCACGGCTGCGAACCTGGCTGGGAATTCGATCGCCCATTCCGCCACCCGCGTTGGCCATCAGTCGGCGACGCAGGGCGCCACAAGCGCCGACGCTCCAACAAACCGCTCGACTATCTCCAGGCAACCGTTCCCGCCTGGCGAGCGCGCAAACGACAGCGCGTCGACGCCGGCCACGCATCGCTCGGCCTCGACGGCGCCCAGCTACACGCGGCCGATGCCGACAGCGCAGAAGGTCACGCCGCCCGCCAGCGTCCAGGAAACGCTGCGCAGCATCGCGGAAAACGCCGCGCGCTGGACGGACATCGCCGGCGTGAGCCTCGCGCGCAACAGCGGTGCCGACAGCGCGAAAACTGCGACGGCTTCGGCGAACGCCGTGCCGTCTATTGAAGAAGCCGGGCAATCGAGCGTGGGCTCGCCGCTTGACGGTGAGGTCGCCACAAGTCCGGCATCGGCGCCCCGCGCGCACGCAACTTCGCTGAACCTGGCCGACGACGCCGCCCCGGACTATCCGTCGATGCCAGAGCCGGCCGCCACGCCGCGAGCCGAAGCCGGGGCCGAGGCGTCGTCCGCGACGAGCCACGAGCCGGTCGTGCAATGGCCGATCGAAGCGCCGGCGATTCGGCCGCCGCTGTCGAGCGAACCCATCGCCGCGCACGCATCGGTGCAAACATCGCAGCAAGCGGCGCGGACCATCACGCCTACGCCGTTCCAGGTCTTCGCAGCGCAGTCGCACGCGAGCGGCGCGTCAACCGACGCGGCAACGTTCGAGAACGACTCGACGCCAATTGCCGCTACCGCCGGCAGCCATTCGAATCCGCACGCCGAACCGGCGCAGCCCGTCGACCAACCGGCAAACCCTTCGCAAGTCACAGCGCCGAAGCTTGCTGCCGCCGCCACGGCGACGGCGGATGAAGAGAACCTCAGCGAATTGCATCGGGAAGGCGCGCGGCAATTCGCTGCGCCGGCTGTGCCTTTGGACGCCCCAACACCGCAAGTCGCAGTCGACGCGACACGGCCGTTCGGTCCATCCTCAGCCCTTTCGCAGACTTCGACGCCAGATGCTCTCGCCGTCGGCGATTCGGCAGGAACCGCCACGGCCGGGACGCAACCAGCCGACTCTCCTGCCCTCCCCGATGGAGCAGCCCGCAACGGAGCGATTCTTGCCGCCGCGCGCCAGCCGGAGAGCGTCGCGTCGCAGCCGTCAAACGTGGTTCGCTTCCCCGGCTTCGCTGTTCGGGCGGAGCCGTCGGCGTCCGCGACAATGGAAGACGAACCCGCCGTTGAGCCGGTTGACGCGCTGGCCGCTTCGGCAACTCCGGCTGTCACGGCAGCGCCGGCAGCATTGGCCGCTTCGAGTGCATTTAGCGTGCGTGAGACGCCTGCCCAGCATGAAGCACCAGAAACCCCGACCCTGCCATCACGAGCCCACCTCGCAGCCGAGCCATCCACGGAAACGGCCGAACCCGCGGAACCCGCCGAGGTCACCATCCCGCGCGTTCCGCTGCGCGGCCACGTCCCGGCCAACGGCTTCGAATTCCGCGCGCCCGCGGCGTCGATGGTCGAGTTGCCGACGCTCGATCTGCTCGCGCGCGCGGATACCGACGTCGAACCCGTCTCCGAGGAAAAGCTCATCGAAACCGGCCTGCTGATCGAGCAGCGGCTACAGGAATTCAAGGTGCCGGTCACCGTGGTCGGCCATTCGGCCGGTCCGGTCATCACGCGCTTCGAGGTCGAACCGGCGCTCGGCGTGCGCGGCAGCCAGATCGTCGGGCTCATGAAGGACCTGTCGCGCGGCCTCGGCCTCACCTCGATCCGCGTGGTCGAGACGATTCCCGGCAAGACCTGCATGGGCCTCGAACTGCCGAACGCCAAGCGTCAAACGATCCGCCTGTCGGAAATTCTCGAAGCCAGCGTCTATCAGAACTCGCATTCGCAGTTGACGCTGGCGATGGGCAAGGACATCACCGGCCATCCGGTGGTCGCCGATCTGGCGAAGGCGCCGCACATGCTCGTCGCGGGCACCACGGGTTCGGGCAAGTCGGTGGCGATCAACGCGATGATCTGCTCGCTGCTCTACAAGGCGACGCCCGAGGAAGTGCGCCTCATCATGATCGATCCGAAGATGCTCGAACTCTCGGTGTATGAAGGCATTCCGCATCTGCTCGCGCCGGTCGTCACCGATATGAAGCTCGCGGCCAACGCGCTGAACTGGTGTGTGGGCGAAATGGAAAAGCGCTACCGGTTGATGTCGGCGGTCGGCGTGCGCAATCTGCCCGGTTTCAATCAGAAAATCCGCGATACGGAAGCGAAAGGCAAGAAGCTCGGCAACCCGTTCTCGCTGACGCCGGAAGCGCCCGAGCCGCTCGCGCCGCTGCCGCTGATCGTGGTGGTGATCGACGAACTGGCCGACCTGATGATGGTCGCCGGCAAGAAGATCGAAGAGCTGATCGCGCGGCTCGCGCAGAAGGCGCGCGCCGCCGGCATCCACCTGATTCTGGCGACGCAGCGGCCCTCGGTGGATGTGATCACCGGGCTCATCAAGGCGAACATTCCGACGCGCGTGGCGTTCCAGGTGTCGTCGAAGATCGACTCGCGCACGATTCTCGATCAGATGGGCGCGGAATCGCTGCTCGGCCAGGGCGACATGCTGTTCCTGCCGCCGGGCACCGGCTACCCGCAGCGCGTGCATGGCGCGTTCGTCGCCGACGAGGAAGTGCATCGGATCGTCGAGTATCTGAAGCAGTTCGGCGAGCCGCAATACGAGGAAGGCATTCTCGACGGCCCGGCCACCGAAGGCGGCGCGGCGCAGGACCTGTTCGGCGATTCGCCGGATGCGGAAGCCGATCCGCTCTACGACGAAGCCGTCGCTTTCGTGGTGCGCACGCGGCGCGCGTCGATCTCGTCGGTGCAGCGGCAGTTGCGCATCGGCTATAACCGAGCGGCGCGTCTCGTCGAGCAGATGGAAACCGCGGGGCTGGTGTCGGCGATGGGCATCAACGGCAGCCGCGAGGTGCTCGCGCCGGGGCCGGCGGAATGATCCCGCGAGGCGGGCGATCGTGACCGGCGACGGTTAGCCGTCACCTTCGCCGCTAGAACAACGGGCCGCTTGCAAAGCGGCCCGTTGTTCATTCGACGCGTGTTCCAGACACACGCGTCATCAACACTCACGACGGCGAAACCAGCTTGAAGTCCACCGGCGAGCCGACGTCGAAGCGCTTCGGATTCGCTTCGAGCAAACCGCTCTGCTGATTGCGCCTGAACACGTACACGGTGTCGCTGTTCTGATTGCCGACGATCAGCCACTTGCCGGTCGGGTCGATCGCGAACTCGCGCGGCGACTTGCCGAGACTCGATTGATGTCCGACCTTCTTCAGATGACCGTTGGCGGGATCGACCGAGAAGATCACGATCTCGTTCGCGTCGCCGCGATTCGTGGCGTACAGAAAGCGCCCGTCCGGCGAGAGGTGGATCGCCGCGGCGCCCACCGCGCCCTTGAAGCCCGGCTCGGTCAGCGAAAGCGTCTGCACTTGCGTGAGCTTGCCGTCGTCATGATTGAAGACGCTGACCGTGGCGTTCAGTTCGCTCGTCAGATACGCTTGCTTGCCGTCCGCGCCGAACACTAGATGACGCGGACCCGTGCCCGCCTTCGCCTGGGTGTAGCGCCAGTCGGTCGGGCCGAGCAGGCCGCGGCTGCCGTCGGGCGTGTAGCGGTACGAGTAGAGCTTGTCCGCGCCCAGGTCCTGAGCGAGCAGATAGCGGCCGTCCGGCGAGAACACGGTGGAGTGCACATGCGAGTTGTCCTGGCGTCCCTTCACCGGACCGCTGCCCTCGTGGTGCACCGTGAGCACCGACGCGCCGACCTGGCCGTCGGCCTGTACAGGGAACACCGCGAAACTGCCGCCGGGGTCGGCCGCTACCGAGTAGTTCGCGCTCAGCAAGTACTTGCCGTCCGGCGACAGGCTCAGATAACACGGGTCGTTGCCGTCCGCCGAGACCTTGTTGAGGAACGTGAGCTGACCGCTCGCGGCGTCGAAGCGAAACGCGCTGATGCCGCCGCGCTGCGTGGCGGGGCCGTTGTCGCCAGGCAATTCGTTGACCGCGTAGACGAAGCGGCGATCGCGGCTCACCACCAGGTAAGAGGGGTTGACCGTCTGCGCGACCGACACGCGGGTCGCCTCGCCCGTCTTCGTGTCGAAGCGGTAGACGTACAAGCCCTCGCTCTTGCCGCCGGTATAGGTGCCGATCAGCATGTTGTAGACGCCGTCCGCGGGAGCCGCGCCGGACTCTTGTGCAAACGCATGCGAAGCGGCGATCGAGACCATGAGCACGAAACCTTTTATGATCGAGCGGGCGGACAGGCGAGACGCGGATTCAGCAGCACGAGGCGGGCGGGGACCGGCGACGGCGGGCGCCGCGGCCCGGTGACGACGAAGCATATGAGACCTCCTCAACATGGGTTATTCGGTTGTAATGGTGTCCATGGTCTGCCGCGCGTACAGTCGAGCGTTGTTTTTATCGAGGCAAGTATAAAAGCGTTGCGCCGGATCATGCAGCGAATCCGGCTATCGCTAAGCGGCTGCACGGTACTTGGTTGCATGTGCAGCAATTGTCCCGCCTCGCGGGGTGTTTTTTCCAATCGCCTTTCACGCGTTCACACCATCACGCGTTCACACCAGGGAGTCTTCATGAACGTCACACTCAGCCTCGGCCCGCTCGTTTCGCTGATCGCCGGTATTTTGATTCTCGTCATGCCGCGGCTCTTGAACTACATCGTCGCGCTTTATCTGATCATCATCGGGATCATTGGAATCTTCGGCGTGGGGGCGTCGCACTTCTGAGCGGCGGCGGACGGTCACCGCGTTCAGTTGTTCAAGGCAACGCGGCAAGAGGCGCTAAACCGGGCGGCGGCGCCGGCCGGTTTAGCGTCCGAGTGGCATGGCTGACGCGCGCAAGCGCACGCGCGGCGGCGAGGCTTGGCGCGAGTTGGTGAAAGCGGACGAGAACGGCAAAACTGAAGAGGAAACCAGGCAACAAGGCGAGGCGGCGTGGCGGCGGGTGCGGCCGGACCGGCGCGTCTCGCCCGCGCGAGCGTGCGCTGAGCGCCGCCCGCTCATCGGGTGAGCCAGCACGGGTTCAGCCCGATCTCAACCGATACTTAGCCGTTGCACAGTTGTTCGAGCCGCAAGCGACCCTGCAACGACAGCGCGCCGACGGCATAATGACCGTCACCTTCCTGATAGCGCCGGAAGCAGGCCCGCTCGGTCAGAAAGGCGGCGGCGGTCAGCATGCCGTTGCGGCTCAAACCGAGACGGCTGGGATCGAGCGGCAACATGGAATCGTCGGCAAGTTCGCTGGCGGCCGAGAGAATTGTGATGCAATCGGATTTCGACGGATTCAGCATAGCTTTGGTCCCCGGAAACAGTGTTGCACGCTCCATGAGCCAGGACGACGAGCGCTTTGACAAGCCCCCGCGCACCGGTTTGAAATCAGATTGTAGGCAGGGATTTGACAGTTTACCAAGCCGCGTTTTGCCGCATTGCGTGCTGAACCCAACGCGCATGACTCGGGTCCCACACCACAATGACTGACAACGAACCCAAGCGACGCGCCCGTCGCGCGCGCATTACGGACACGCCCTCCATGCCCGCACCCATCGAAGACTATGCGCTCATCGGCGACGGCCATACCGCCGCGCTCGTCTCCCGCGAAGGTTCCGTCGACTGGCTCTGCTGGCCGCGCTTCGATTCGGGCGCCTGCTTCGCCGCCTTGCTCGGCACGCCCGACAACGGCCGCTGGCAGATCTGCCCCGCTTCCGACACGCCGTTCACGGTCACGCGCCGCTATCGCGGCGAGACCCTGGTCCTCGAGACGGATTTCGAAACGCCCGAGGGCGCGGTCACGCTGATCGACTTCATGCCGCCCGGCAACGGCTGGTCGGAAATGGTGCGCATCGTGGTCGGCAAACGCGGCACGGTCCGTATGAAGATGGAACTGGTGCTGCGCTTCGACTACGGCTTTTCGATTCCATGGGTCGACCGCCTGAAATGCGACAACGGCATCAAGGCGATCGTCGGTCCCGATACCGCCGTGCTGCGCACGTCGGCGGACCTGCGCGGCGAGAACATGAAAACGCTCGCCGAATTCACGGTGAGCGAAGGCGAGCGCGTGCCGTTTTCGCTCGCGTATGCGGCGTCGCATCTGCGGATTCCGCCGGCCCGCGATCCGCATTCGTCGCTCGCGCGCACCGAGAATCACTGGCTCGAATGGTCGGCGCGCTGCACCATCGAAGGTCGATGGGCCGAGCCGATCCGCCGTTCGCTGATCACGCTGAAAGCGTTGGCATACGAACCGACCGGCGGCATCGTCGCGGCACCCACGACCTCGCTGCCGGAACAGCTCGGCGGCACGCGCAACTGGGACTACCGCTATTGCTGGCTGCGCGACGCGACCATCACGCTGCTCGCCATGATGCGCGGCGGCTATTACGACGAAGCACGCGCGTGGCGCAGCTGGCTCGGCCGCGTGATGGCGGGCGCGCCGGACCAGTTGCAGATCATGTACGGGCTCGCCGGCGAACGGCGCCTGCCCGAGTTCGAGATCGACTGGCTCCCCGGCTATCAGGGTGCGAAGCCGGTGCGGATCGGCAACAACGCGGTCGGCCAGCGCCAGCTCGACGTCTACGGCGAAGTGATGAACGCGCTGCATCTGGCGCGCGTTGGCGGCCTGCAGGCGGACGACACCGCGTGGAACGTGCAGCGCGCGTTGCTGCGCCACCTGGAGACCATCTGGGAAGAGCCGGACGAGGGTATCTGGGAAACGCGCGGCGGCCGTCAGCATTTCACTTTCTCGAAGGTGATGGCGTGGGTCGCTTTCGACCGCGCGATCCAGTCGGCTGAAATGTTCAAGCTCGACGGCCCGCTCGACGAATGGCGCGCCACCCGCGCCAAAATCCACGCGCAAGTTTGCGAAAAGGCGTGGAATCCCGCGCTCAACGCGTTTTCCCAGTACTACGGCAGCGATCAGCTCGATGCGAGCGTGCTGCTGCTGCCGCTGCTCGGCTTCCTGCCGCCGCACGACCCGCGCGTCAAGGGCACGGTGGCGGCGATCGAGCGGGACCTGATGCGCGACGGCTTCGTGATGCGCTACCGCACCACCGAATACGACGACGGCCTGCCGCCCGGCGAAGGCACGTTTCTCGCTTGCTCGTTCTGGATGGTGGACAATCTCGCGTTGCAAGGCCGCATGACTGAAGCGGTCGCGATGTACGAAAGACTGCTCGGGCTGTGCAACGACGTCGGCTTGCTGGCGGAAGAGTATGATCCGATCGCTGGGCGGCTGGTGGGCAACTTCCCGCAGGCGTTTTCCCACGTGGCGCTGGTGCATACCGGCCTGAACCTGACGAAGCACGAACAGGAGATGGCGCGGGCCACCGGGCAACCGTCCCATAACGGCACAGGTGGGGAGGAACTTAAGTCTGCGGCAAGCCCCGATAGCGGCGCGGCAACATCGCCAGTAGCATGATTTAATGGCAATTTGCGGGTCGCCGCACGTAAATTGCTGCTTTGCACAAGCACGCTTTGTTCGATATGATCAAACAGACTGTCGGCCAAAAAACAAAGTGCCTTCAACCTAATGGCCCGCTGCAACGCCACACGCGTGTTTGCGAAGCCCCCATGCGAACCGCTTAGAAACCGGAGCACCCATGCTCTACCAATTTCACGAATTCCAGCGGGCGATGTTGAGCCCCCTTACCGCCTGGGCTCAGGCTGCGTCGAAATCGTTCGCGAATCCGGCCAGTCCATTGGCCTATGTGCCTGGCGCCACGCGCCTCTCGGCCGGTTACGAACTGCTCTACCGGCTCGGCAAGGACTACGAGAAGCCCGAGTTCAACCTCCATCAGATCGTCAAGGACGGGCATAACATCCCGATCATCGAACAGACGATCATCGAGAAGCCGTTTTGCCGGCTGATGCGCTTCAAGCGTTTCGCGGACGACAGCGACGCCGTCACCCAACTAAAGGACGAGCCGGTCGTGCTGGTCTGCGCGCCACTGTCGGGGCACCACGCCACGTTGCTGCGCGACACCGTGCGCACGTTGCTGCAAGACCACAAGGTCTACCTGACCGACTGGATCGACGCCCGCATGGTGCCGCTCGAAGCCGGCGAGTTTCATCTGGACGACTACGTCGCCTATATTCAGGAGTTCATCCGCCACATCGGCGCGAAGAACCTGCACGTCATCTCGGTGTGTCAGCCTACCGTGCCGGTGCTCGCCGCCATTTCGCTGCTCGCGAGCCGCGGTGAGGACACGCCGCGCACCATGACGATGATGGGCGGCCCGATCGACGCGCGCAAGAGTCCGACCTCGGTCAACTCGCTCGCCACCCAGCACTCGTATGAATGGTTCGAGAACAACGTGATCTTCACCGTGCCGCCGAACTATCCGGGCGTGGGGCGCAAGGTCTACCCAGGCTTCCTGCAGCACACCGGCTTCGTCGCGATGAATCCGGAACGTCACGCGGCCTCGCATTGGGACTTCTATCAGAGCCTCTTGCGCGGTGACGAGGACGACGCGGAAGCGCATCGCCGCTTCTACGACGAATACAACGCCGTGCTCGACATGGACGCGAACTATTACCTCGACACGATCCGCGTGGTGTTCCAGGAGTTCCGTCTTGCCGAGGGCACGTGGGACGTGGCCGGGCAACGGGTGCGTCCGCAAGACATCACCAGGACCGCGCTCTTCACGATCGAGGGCGAGCTGGACGACATTTCCGGCGACGGTCAAACCTATGCCGCGCACCATCTGTGCACCGGCATTCCGGAGAAGAACAAGCAGCACTTCACCGCGGAAAAGTGCGGACACTACGGCATTTTCTCGGGCCGCCGCTGGCGCACCATCATCTATCCGCAGTTGCGCGACTTCATTCTCGAGCACAACAAGGCGCCGAACGTAGCGAAGGAAAAAGTCGAAGCCTGAGCACCGCAGGCATGATGCAGAACAACGGCCCCTCTCACGGGGCCGTTGTCGTTTCTGACGCTGGGGCTGGGCTCGACAGCTTGGTCCCTGACGTTCTTACGCGGTCCGCGGGTAACCGGCGGCCTATTTCCGCAACAGATACGCGAGCAGCAACTCGGTGTTCATCTGCACGACTTCGCTGCGTTCGCTCGCGCTGCTGAAATCGCGGCCGAGCGTTGCCTCGAGCGTGAAGCGGTTCGACACGATGTAGTAGCCCATGCCCGAGAGCGTCACGTAAAAGCGCAGCGGGTCGACGTTGCTGCGAAACAGCCCCGCGCGCTGGCCCCGTTCCAGAATGGCGCCGAGCGTGGCGACGATCGGCGAGATCATTTCGCGGATGCGCGTGGACTTCTGCATATACCGCGCCTCATGCAAATTCTCGTTGTTCACGAGACGCAGCAACTCGGGATGGTCACGGTAGTAATCCCAAACGAAATGCGCGAGACGCGTGATGGCCTCGACCGGCGCCACGCCGTTCAGTTCGAGCGTTCGTTCGGCTTCATTGAGCGCGCTGAACGCGTGCTCCAGTACCGCGGTGAATAGCTGCTCCTTGCTACCGAAGTAGTAGTACAGCATGCGTTCATTCGTTTCCGCCCGGCGGGCGATCTGATCGACGCGTGCGCCGAACAACCCACCATTTGCAAACTCTTCGGCCGCCGCAAGCAGAATGCGGCGCCGCGTGCCTTCAGGATCTCTTTTGATTTTCGGCTGATTCATGGTGGCATCGTCTTCGTGAGCCGCGTTATCCGGATCGCGCCGCCGGCCTCTCTCGGGCCTTGCACCGACAGCGTTGAACGGGCGCGCCATGGTTGGGGGTCACCCTCGTGCGGTCTTTCGAAAAAGCGCTTCGATTATGGCACATCGATTGCGGATGGCAATTGGGGAAATCGGCGATAATGTGCTATTTAGTTCAAGCTGTGCGGCCGCAAGGCAAGCCCCAACGTCGTGACCGTGACAGAGATCAAAACACTCGCAGATCGCATCGAAGATCTGCTGCCCCAAACGCAATGCACGAAGTGCGGCTACCCCGCGTGCCGTCCTTATGCCGAAGCCGTTGCGAGCGGCGAGGCCAATTACAACCAGTGTCCTCCCGGCGGCGCCGAGGGCGTCGCGCGCCTCGCCGCACTGCTCGGCAAACCGGTGATCCCGCTCAATTCCGCCAATGGCGTCGAACGGCCGCGTCCGCTGGCGGTTATCGACGAACAGGTTTGCATCGGCTGCACGCTGTGCATGCAGGCCTGTCCGGTGGACGCGATAGTTGGCGCACCGAAGCAGATGCATACGGTGATCGCGGAACTCTGCACCGGTTGCGACCTGTGTGTGCCGCCCTGTCCGGTCGATTGCATTTCGATGCTGCCGGTCACCGCTGAGGCAACCGGCTGGAACGCATGGAGCCAGGCTCAGGCCGACGCCGCGCGCGAGCGCCACACCCGGCGCGAAGCCCGCCTTGCGCACGAACGCGAAGCGGCCGAAGCACGTGCGGCGGCGCGGCGCGCCGGCAGCGGCGCCAGCGCCCAAGCGCCGCAAGCCGGCGCCGAACAAGCATCCACCGCGCCCGCCACACCCGCCGCGGACGACGCCGAAGCGAAAAAACGCGCGATCATCCAGGCCGCGCTCGAACGCGCGCGCAAGAAGAAGGAAGAACTGGCCGCCAAAGGCCAGGGCCCGCAGAACACCGAACGCGTCAGCGCCGACGTGCAGGCGCAGATCGACGCCGCCGAAGCACGCCGCCGCCGTCTAGGACTCGCCGCGGGCGACAGCGACACGCCGTCCACGAAGCGCTAACCTCACCTCCACGCACCTGCCCGCTCCGCATGAACGCGAACAAACGCCGCGCCATCTACGAGACGTTTCAGAGTCTCAATCCGCATCCCACGACCGAACTCGAGTACACCACGCCGTTCGAATTGCTGATTGCGGTGCTGCTGTCGGCGCAGGCCACCGATGTCTCGGTCAACAAGGCAATGCGCAAGATGTTCCCGGTCGCGAATACGCCGCAAAAGATTCTCGATCTCGGCGAGGAAGGCGTGGCCGACTACATCAAGACCATCGGTCTTTATCGGACCAAGGCCAAGAACGTCATTGCGACCTGCCGCATTCTGCTCGACCGGTATGGCGGCGAGGTGCCGGAGAATCGCGAAGCGCTCGAAAGCCTGCCGGGGGTTGGCCGGAAGACGGCCAACGTGATCCTGAACACGGCGTTCGGCCATCCGACCATGGCGGTCGACACGCACATCTTTCGGGTTGCCAATCGAACCGGGCTCGCGCCCGGCAAGGACGTGCGCGCGGTGGAAACGGCGCTGGAGAAATTCACGCCCGCGGAATTCAAGCAGGATGCGCACCACTGGTTGATCCTGCATGGCCGCTACGTCTGCAAGGCGCGCCGGCCCGAGTGCTGGCATTGCGTGATCGAGCCGCTGTGCGAATTCCGGCCGAAGACGCCGCCGCCGGATCTCTGAGGGCGGGAATGCCACGGCGCCAGGCATCGCCAGCAGGCCGCCTGGCCCCGGCGTAAAATGGCGCCCTGCACTCGCGCTTCATGCACGTCGCAAGCTTCACGCGCCGTGCACGCGTCAAACCAACCGCACCGGTCCCACGATGTTCAATCCCAGCCGTGACGAAGTCCGCCTCTTTTTCACCGACACCTGGCGCAAACAGCGTCAAGGCGAGATCCTGACGCCGCTCGAAGCGATCGCCGCCGACTGGATCGTCGAACATCCCGAATACCACGCCGATCTGACCGACGGCGAAGCCGCACAGGCCCAGGACTACTCGCCCGAACGCGGCCAGACCAATCCGTTCCTGCATCTGTCGATGCACCTGGCGATTACGGAGCAGTTGTCGATCGACCAGCCGCCCGGCATCCGCGCGGCGCACGAGCGGCTCGCCGCACGCCTCGGTTCGACGCACGAGGCGCAGCACGCGATCATGGATTGCCTCGGCGAAACCATCTGGGAAGCGCAGCGCACCGGCACGCCGCCGGACACCGACGCGTATTTGCAGCGCATCGAGCAGCGCGCCACGCGCGACTGAGGCCGGCGCGCGAATCACGAGCCCCAAAGCACGACACCCCGCAAAAGCGGGGTGTCGTTCAATCTGGAACCAGCGCGCGAGCAGCGCGCACGCCGTTACTTCTTCTGCACCAGATCGCCGTCCAGCGATTCGACATACGCGGCGATGTCCTTCATGTCGCTCAACGAGAGACTTTGCACCTGGGCCTGCATGATCGCGTTATTGCGGCCGAGATGCGGGTTGCCGTTGCCCATCTGGTATTGACGCAGCGCCCAGTAGACGTAGTCGGCGTGCTGACCGGCGAGCTTCGGATACTCCGGGCTCACCGGCTTGTTCAGGTTGACGCCGTGGCAAGCCGCGCAGTTGTGGCTGTCGGACAGCACCTTGCCGTTGCCTGCGTCAGCGGCATGGGCGACGTTCGCTGCAATCAGACCGATCACTGCCGCCGACGCGCATGCAGCCTTGAACACCGTGTGGAGTGCCTGTTGGGGCTTATTCATGAATTCTCCTATCCCGCGAATATAAATAACCGAGTGACTGGACGGATGACCGACGCCGATCACTTGTCGGGATTGTTCTTCGAAGAGGAATTTTGCGCCGCGTAGTAGGCGGCGATGTCGGCGATGTCCTGATCCGATAGCGACGCGGTGATCGCGCGCATCGTTTCGAAATGGCGATCGCCCTTCTTGTAGCCGTGCAGCGCGTTCGCGAGGTACGCCTGATTCTGGCCGCCGAGCATGGGCACGCGGTAGACCTCAGGGTAAGCCGTGCGGTATTCAGGGATGCCGTGGCAGCCAATACACATCGCGACCTTGCCTTGGCCCGCCTTCGCGTTGCCGACGACATCCGCTGCCTGCGCACTGGCCGCATAGCCCGCGAGCACCGACAGCGCTGCGATCACGACGTGTTTGCCGACGAATTTATTCATAGCATGTAACCTGGCTTGAGGGGAAACGGGCGCCCAAAAAGGCAACGGCCCGCGCCGTTCTTCTTGTAGGGTAGCCACGCAGGCCAAAAAAATCGGGCTAATTGTACCGCGACGCCGCGCCGAACGTCCACCGCGCGGGGCCGCGGCGGGTCCGGCTGCCGCAAAGCCACGGCTAGCGCCATTTTGCCGCGCCGCGCCGGGCTTGCACCGGGCTCGCGCGCGGCGCCCGTCGGCATCGTATTGGCGTTGCATCGGCCTTGCATGACTTCGCGCCCGCCATCGAATGCCGCCGCTCTTGCTCGCGAGCCCGGAACACCCGCCCATCGGCGCCACGGACACGCCTCCGGTCCGTTCGGCAACGCCGCCCGGACGCCCGCATCGCGTACAACAACGCGTACGACATCGCGGCTGCCACCCTACGCGAGCCGCTTCCAAGCCAACAGGCCTTCTGACTTATACTGGGTTTTTTCACCGAAAAGAGCATCTCGCCATGCGTTTCGAAGGCTCATCGCAGTACGTCGCCACCGACGATCTCAAGCTCGCGGTCAACGCCGCGATGACGCTCAAGCGTCCGTTGCTGATCAAGGGCGAACCCGGCACCGGCAAAACCATGCTCGCCGAGGAGGTCGCCGCCGCGCTCGGCATGCCGCTCCTGCAATGGCACATCAAGTCCACCACCAAGGCCCAGCAAGGTCTGTACGAATACGATGCGGTGTCGCGCCTGCGTGATTCGCAACTGGGCGACGAGCGCGTCAAGGACATCGCCAACTACATCGTCAAGGGCGTGCTGTGGCAGGCGTTCGAGTCGGAGCAGCAAACCGTGTTGCTGATCGACGAAGTCGACAAGGCCGACATCGAATTCCCGAACGATCTGCTGCGCGAGCTCGACCGCATGGAGTTCTACGTGTACGAGACGCGTGAGCTGATCCGCGCGAAGCAGCGCCCGCTCGTGATCATCACGTCCAACAACGAGAAAGAGCTGCCCGACGCGTTTTTGCGCCGCTGCTTTTTCCACTACATCAAGTTCCCCGATCCGGCCACGATGCAGCAGATCGTCGAGGTGCATTACCCCGGCATCAAGCAGGAACTGCTTGCCGCCGCGATGCAGAGCTTCTTCGAGTTGCGCAACGTCTCGGGGCTGAAGAAAAAGCCGTCCACGTCGGAACTGCTCGACTGGCTGAAGCTGCTGCTCGCGGAAGACATTCCGCCCGAAGCGCTGCGCTCGTCCGACCAGAAGCAGATCATCCCGCCGCTGCACGGCGCGCTGCTGAAGAACGAGCAGGACGTGAGCCTGTTCGAGCGGCTGATTTTCATGAACCGCAACAATCGTTGAACCACCGTTGAACCGTTGATCGGGCGCCAGCGCCGCGTCGAAGAGCGCATCGCGCCATACACACGCAGCAACCGCCGCCGCACAGGACCCAGCATGCTGATCGACTTTTTCTACTCGCTGCGCGCCGCCAAACTGCCGGTGTCGGTGAAGGAATATCTGACGCTGCTCGAGGCGCTCAAAGCCAACGTGATCGCGGCGTCGATCGACGAGTTCTACTATCTCGCGCGCATCACGCTGGTCAAGGACGAACAGTATTTCGACAAGTTCGACCAGGCGTTCGGCGCGTATTTCAACGGCGTCGCGCTGCCCTCCGAACTCGCCTTCGACATTCCGCTCGACTGGCTGAAGAAGAAGCTGCAACGCGATCTGTCGCCGGAGGAAAAGGCGCAGATCGAGGCAATGGGCGGCCTCGACAAGCTGATGGAGCGTCTCAAGCAACTGTTCGACGAACAGAAAGAGCGTCATGAAGGCGGCAGCAAATGGATCGGCACCGGCGGCACGTCGCCGTTCGGCAATGGCGGCTACAACCCCGAAGGCGTGCGCATCGGCGGCGACGCGGCGGGCAACCGCACGGCCGTCAAGGTGTGGGAAGCGCGCGCCTATCGCGATTACGACGACCAGGTCGAAATCGGCACGCGCAACATCAAGATCGCGCTGCGCCGCTTGCGCCGGTTCGCCCGCGAAGGCGCCGCCGACGAGCTCGATCTGCCCGACACGATCCGCAGCACGGCCGCGAACGCCGGCTGGCTCGACCTGAAGATGGTGCCCGAGCGGCACAACAAGGTGAAGGTGCTGATGCTGCTCGACGTGGGCGGCTCGATGGACGATCACATCAAGCGCACGGAAGAGCTTTTCTCCGCCGCCAAGGCCGAGTTCAAGCACCTCGAGTTCTATTACTTCCACAACTGCGTGTACGACTTCCTGTGGAAGAACAACCGCCGCCGCCACGCCGAGCGCATGCCGACGTGGGACGTGCTGCACAAGTTCACGCCCGACTACAAGCTGATCTTCGTCGGCGACGCGACCATGAGCCCGTACGAAGTGCTGCAACCGGGCGGCTCGGTGGAGTACAACAACGCCGAAGCCGGCGCGGTGTGGCTGCGCCGCCTCGCGGACCATTTCCCGCAGCACGCGTGGCTCAATCCCGAGCCGGAAGGCTTGTGGGCGTACCGGCAGTCCGTCGGCGCGATTCGCGAGGTGCTCGGTCACCGCATGTATCCGCTCACGCTCGCCGGCCTCGAAACCGCGATGCGGATGTTGAGCAAATAGCAGACGCTGAACGGATCGTCCGTGGCAAGTGTCAACACTGCATCAGCCGATCCGCCATAAAATAGAAGCATCCGGCGGCGTTTCCCGGCAACATGGGGCGAACGCCGCAGCGTGACTCGCGGCCACCGGAACCCGTTCGTTTTGATCCGGTGGCGACCTCATTTCTCCTGAACCACGGCGCGCCTGCGCCCTGAAGGCCCGAACATGACAACCGCACTCGACCAACTCAAGCAATACACCACCGTCGTCGCCGATACGGGCGACTTCCAGCAGCTTGCCCAGTACAAGCCGCAAGACGCGACCACCAATCCGTCGCTGATTCTGAAGGCGGTGCAGAAAGACGACTACCGGCCGCTGCTCGAAAAGACCGTGAAAGATCACGCGTCGAAGCCGGTCGGCGCGATCATCGACCAGTTGCTGATCGCGTTCGGCACCGAAATCCTCAAGATCATTCCGGGCCGCGTCTCGACCGAAGTGGACGCGCGCCTGTCGTTCGACGTCGAAGGCTCGATCGCCAAGGGCCGTGAACTCATCGCGCTGTACAAGGACCACGGCATCGAACGCGAACGCGTGCTGATCAAACTGGCTTCCACGTGGGAAGGCATCCGCGCGGCCGAAGTGCTGCAGAAGGAAGGCATCCGCTGCAACATGACGCTGCTGTTCTCGCTCGCGCAGGCCGCGGCCTGTGCCGAAGCCGGCGCGCAACTGATCTCGCCGTTCGTCGGCCGCATTTACGACTGGTACAAGAAGAACGCCGGCAGCGCGTGGGACGAAGCGAAAGACGGCGGCGCGAACGATCCGGGCGTGAAGTCGGTGCAGCGCATCTACGCGTACTACAAGAAGTTCGGCTACAAGACCGAGGTGATGGGCGCGAGCTTCCGCACCACCAGCCAGATTCTGGAACTGGCCGGCTGCGATCTGCTGACCATCAGCCCGGACCTGCTGCAAAAGTTGCACGAGAGCACCGACAAGGTGGAGCGCAAGCTGTCGGCGGACATCGCCAGGGACACGGACATCGAACGCGTGCCGGTCGACGAATCGTCGTTCCGTTTCCTCGTCAACGACGAAGCGATGGCGACCGAAAAGCTCGCCGAAGGCATCCGCGCGTTCGCGGCGGACGCCGTGAAACTGGAAAAGCTGATCGAAGCGCTGCGTTAAAAATCACTGCGTTAAGGTCGTCCGAAGCATGCGGCCCTGAGCCTTGCGGTTCAGGGCCGCATGCCGTTTACGAACGACTTTTCGCACGCGCCGGGGAACCCCGCTTCCTACGACTTAAAGTCACAACTGCCCCCGCAACGGGCGACTACAATCGTCTGCACGCCCGCTCGCTCGCCGCTCGTGGGCGGGGAACGCGGCGCCGCTCATTTCACGTTCACGGAGACGATCATGCAAGTTCAACCCTATGTGTTTTTCAACGGCCGCTGCGAGGAAGCGCTCACCTATTACGGCAAGCATCTCGGCGCGGAAGTGACGTTCATGATGCGCTTCAAGGACGCGCCGCCCGACCCGCAGAATCCGCCGCGCGCTGGTCTCGAAGACAAGATCATGCACGCCAACGTCAAGCTCGGCGCGAGCCAGTGGATGGCGTCGGACGGTCATTGCGATCCCGATGCGCCCCCCATGAGCGGCTTCAGCCTGTCGCTGACCGTCGAGGATCCCGCATCCGCCCAGCAATATTTCAATGCGCTCGCCGACGGCGGCCAGGTGCTGATGCCCTGGGGCGCGACGTTCTGGAGCAAGGGCTTCGGGATGACGGTGGACCGCTTCGGTTTGACGTGGATGGTGACGCTGCCGCCGCAGGTTTGAGCGCCGTGCCGGTTACCCCGGCAAGTCAAGCGTTCAGCAACGCCCGCGGTTGCCGCTCGATATTCCAGTTCGGCTCGGTTTCCAGCAATAGCGCGCGCAACCGGTCCACCTGCTCGGCGAGCCGCTGCCCGAGCCAGTAGGGCCCCTGCAAATCGGGCGGCAACCCGAGCGCCGCGCCGCCGTGCGTCTGCGCGAGCGGCGACGCGGCCGGAATGCCGGGGCGCGTCGCGCGGCCAAAGCGCAAGCCGCGCGCCGTTGCCAGCAGAATCGTCCGCACGGCGCGCACCTCCGCGCCGGATTGCCCGGCATACGCGGCACGCGCCACCGCATCGGCGTGCATCAGCGGACCGGTCGCGAGCAACTCCAGCGAACTGAGCACCGAGCGGTGCAGCCGCTGAATCTCCTCGAGCCGCGCCTGCGGCACGTCGACCTCCTTCGCCACCGAAGGCATCAACGAGCGCAACTGCACGAGCCGCCGATTGATTTGCAGAAAGCGCTTGACCTGCTCCTCCTCGCCGATCGGCGCGCCCTCAAGCAAACGCGTGTAGATGCGCGCGCATTCGCGCAGATTGGTGGCGATCCCGTAACGCCACGAATACGTCGCATACAGCGGCAGCGCGAACGAAAACGCCAATGCGATCACGATGCCGATCAGCACGTTCAGCGTGCGCCACAGCCCGACGTCGATCTGGTTGTCGCCGTGGCCCGCGACGATGCACATCGTGATCGCCGTCAATAGCCCGATATAGCCGGACGAACCGACCGCGAACCACGCGCAGATCGCCGCGAAGACCGACATCAACAGGTACGTGAGCGGCAGCGAGCCGAGCAGATTCTGCTGCACGATCAGCAGGAGCCCGATCGACGCTCCGAGCAACGTCCCCGCGGCCCGCTCGGCCGCCTTCTTGCGGATGTTGCCGTGATGCTGCAAGCCGCCGATCACCACCAGCAGCGTCACCGACGCCCAGACGCCGTGCGGGATATCGATCCCCGTGGTGGCGAGAATCGACACGATCATCGCGAGGCCGACGCGCAGACTGTGCAGCACCTTGGCATGGCGATAGCGGTAGTACGGGGACGTGATCGCGCGCAGCGCGCGGCTGATAGCCGAGCGGCGTCGAATCGCGGTAGGGGAATCGGCAGAAGCCATGAGCCCGGCGGAGTGTGTTGAAGGACGGTCCCGCTATCGTGCCCTGGAGTGCGCCCAGAAGACAAACGCCCGCAAACTTTCGTCCGCGGGCGTTGCGCCTTCCACTTGCCGGACAGGCGCGCGGCTTAGTTTTCCACCACGTCCAGATAATCCTCGGGACGCGTGCGATCTTCGGCGCGCTGCATGCCCAATGCGCGCACCAGCAGGCTCACCAGCACCGACACCACCAGATTCACGACCAGCGACCACACCGCCGCATAGCCCGGAATCGCCATGCCGAACAGGTGGATCGTGAAGATCGAACTCGCCAGCTTCAGCGAAATCGCCATCCACGTACCGGTTGCGATGCCGGCCGCCCAACCGGCCAGCAGGCCGCGATAGTCGAGCACGCGCGTGTACAGACCCAGCACGATCGCCGGCAGCGTCTGGATGATCCAGATGCCGCCCAGCAGTTGCAACTGGATCGCGTAGGTGAGCGGCAGGCCGAGAATGAACGCCACCGCGCCGACCTTGACGATCAGCGAGACCAGCTTCGCGACATTGGTCTCCTGGTCGTGCGTCATGTTGCGGTTGACGAACTCCTTATGGATGTTGCGCGTGTACAGGTTGGCTGCCGCGATCGACATGATCGCCGCCGGCACCAGCGCGCCGATGCCGATCGCCGCGAACGCCACGCCGACGAACCACGACGGGAAGAAGTGCAGGAACAACGCCGGCACCGCGAAGTTCGGGCCGAACGCCTTGAAGTACGGCGCGAATTCCGGCATGTCCTTCACGCCCGAGGCGAGCGCCATGAAGCCGAGCAGCGCGAGCAGGCCGAGCACCAGCGAGTAGGCCGGCAGCATCGCCATGTTGCGGCGGATCGTGTTGCCCGAATTCGACGACAGCACCGCGGTGATCGAGTGCGGGTACAGGAACAGCGCGAGCGCCGAGCCCACCGCGAGCGTCGCGTAGGCGCTGTAGCCGTTCAGGCTCGATACGTCCGGCGCCTTCAGCAGCAGCTTGGCCGGCGGCACCGTGCTGAAGATATGGCCGAAGCCGCCCAGTTGCGGCGGAATCACGATGACCGCGGCAAAGATCGTGACGTAGATCAGGATGTCCTTGACCACCGCGATCATGGCGGGCGCGCGCAAGCCCGAGGTGTACGTGTACGCCGCGAGGATCGCGAATGCGATGATGAGCGGCAGATCGCCGACGAAGCCCTGCGTGTCGAAGCCGAGCGCGCCGATCACCACTTCGATACCGACCAGTTGCAGCGCGATGTACGGCATGGTCGCGAGAATGCCCGTGACCGCGACCGCCAGCGCGAGCATGCGGCTGCCGTAGCGCGCCGAGACGAAGTCCGCCGATGTCACATAGCCCTGGCGCTTGGCGATGCTCCACAGTTTCGGGAACACGACGAACGCGAACGGATAGATCAGGATCGTGTAGGGCAGCGCGAAGAAGCCGGTCGCGCCCGCGCCGAACACCAGTGCCGGCACCGCGATGAAGGTGTAGGCCGTGTACAGGTCGCCACCCAGCAGAAACCACGTGACGATGGTGCCGAAGCGCCGCCCGCCGAGGCCCCACTCTTCCAGATGGGCGAGATCGCCGCGCCGCCAGTGAGCCGCGACAAAACCGAGGATCGTGACGCCGATGAAAAACAGCACGAAGACGAAAGTTGCAATCGCGTTCATTAGCGTGCGCCTCCTTGCGAGCCGCCCGTCGAACGGGTCTTGGTCTTGAAGTACACGAGCGCCGTGATGACCGCGCTGATCAGCACCCACAGGAGCTGATACCAGTAGAAGAACGGAAACTCGAACAGTTGCGGTTCGACCTTGTTGTATGACGGCACCCAGATCATCGCGATCCAGGGCAACAGCAGCAACCAGAGCCAGTGCTTGCTGGCCTTGTTCGCGTCGGCGTCGTGAGCCATGACGTCTCCTCTTCCCTATTATTGAAATGTTGGTCCGTGTTTGACGGGTGGCGGTTCTCCCGCGGAGGGTCGCCCCGCGGATGGCCACGGGCACCCCGAAAGCCTCGAAAGAGTATAGGAGCCGCAAAGGTGTGGTCAAGCAGGGGCGACCCGAGGCGGGATCGGGGTTTCGGCGAGGGTGAAAAGCGTTGATGCGCCGAGGGCGCAGACGGTTGATGCGTGCAGGGCGGCCGTCTCAGGCGACCGCCGTAACGAGGACCGCGGGTGCAGCGAGGGCCGCGATGGCCCCGATAGGCCCGACAGCGAGCGCCGCCGACGACCCGCCGTGCGGCACGCCGGTTGCTCGATGCGCGCCACCGGATGGCGGCGACCGTCGCGCGGGCGCAACGGGCGGATTGCGATTCGCCGCTGCCGCTGCGCCTGCCGATCAGATCGAGAACGAGGCGCCTGTCTGCCCGGACGATTCCTGTAGACCCTTGATCCACTTGCGCGCCGGCAAACCGAGTTCCGCTTCGATCAGTCTCGCGCGCGCCTGCAGCGCCGCGAACGGCACCTCCAGCGCCGGGCCCGAAAACGCGATCGCGATGCGATTGCCGTCATGCACTTCCGGCAGCGCGACCACGCGGCCGTCGAAGGCTTCGTTCAGGCGCTTCATGTTGCGCACGAAGCTCGGGTGGTCGCCGAACAGGTTCACCGTCACCACGCCGGCCTCGGTCAGACACGCGCGCACCGCACGATAGAAGCCGACGCTATCCAGCACCGGACCCCGCGCGGTCGCATCGTAGACGTCGATTTGCAACGCGCCGATCGTGCCGTGATTGGCGCCGTCGTTGACGAAGTCCCACGCGTCCGCTTCGTGCACGGTGAGGCGCGCATCGTCGTGCGGCAACTCGAACATCGTGCGCGCGGCCACCACCACAGCGGGGTTCAATTCGACTGCCTCGACCTTCGCGCGCTTCAGAAAGCGGTACGCGAACTTGGTCAGCGCCGCGGCGCCGAGCCCGAGCTGGACGATGCGCTTCGGCGTTTCGATGAACAGCAGCCAGGCCATCATCTGCTGCGCGTATTCGAGTTCGATGTGATCCGGCTTGCGCAGACGCATCGCGCCTTGCACCCATTCCGTGCCGAAATGCAGGAAGCGCACGCCGCCTTCTTCCGAGAACGTGACCGGCGCGAAACGCGGCTTGCGCGGCGCTTCGATTTGCGGCGCGTCGCGTAGGTCGTCGTCGCGTGACGCGCGTTTTCTGTTGTTGCGCACTGCGTGGTGTTGATGGTGTTTATCGCCGGCGGCGTCCGCGTCCCGATTGCGGAAGGCACGCGCTTCAGCGGAAGCGCGCTTGATCAATTTCGTCATGTAAGGATGTCGCGCCAAAGACGCAATTTTTGGTCGAACGAGAGCATAGCATTCGCCGGACTCGACGAAGGCAACATCACAGTGGCATAGCCCGCCGCGCCGATCACCGGCGCAAAGCGGCCCGCCGTCTTGCCGTTGAAGCACACCTTCTTCAACAGCGGCGCGTGCTCGCGCAGCGAAGCGAAGTCGTTCGGTAGCGCGTTGCGAATCGCCGCATCCAGACTGCCCTCGCGATGGCACGCGGCCAGCACGTCCCACACGCCGATGCCGTGGGCGAGCACGCGTCGCAGCCGCTCTTCGTAGGCGAGTTCGGCGAGCGGTTCCTCGAGTACGGTGCCAAGGAGCCGCCAGAACTGATTGCGCGGATGCGCGTAATACTGCGTCGCCGCGAGCGACGCTTCACCGGGAAAGCTGCCGAGAATCAGCGTATGCGTGTCCGCCGCGACGACGGGAGGAAAGCCTTGCAGCATCAGCGGCTCCGTTCGTCGGACGCGCGCGCCGCCGGATGCGCGAGCGAAGCGGTGTGTTCGAGCGAACGGCCATGTTCGCGCACGCGCGGATGCGCCGCGCGCGGAACGGCTGCGGACCGCTCGCCCACCTCGGCAGAATCGGACAACGCAGACGACGCGGCCAACGCGGCCAGATGCGCCCACAGCGCGGGCAACATGCATTCGGTCACCATCAGCGGCGCGCCCTGACGCTCGAACACCGAGCGGCGCGCGACCAGCGCATGCGGCGGGCGGCCTGCAACTTCACGCACCGCCAACCGGTACAACGGATGACGCGCGGTCAATCTGCGGCTCACCAGCGACGAACGCGCGACGCTGCTATCGCTATAGAGCAACTCCGCGAGCGGCCGCGTGCGCAAGCGCCGCGTCGCCTGCCACACGCCGACGCTCGCGGCGAGCGGCGCGACGCTATGCGCCGCGACGAACGGCACGCCGTCGACCGACAGCGCCACTTCCCGCACCCACACCGGCGCACGCGGCGCGAGACCGAGCGCGGCATGCTCGTCGGCCCACGGCAAGGCGACGCCTTCGCGCGTGACGCGCACCGCGACCGCGCCGAGCGCGCGCAGATGCGCGGTCAGTGAACCGCCACGGGTCAGCCAGTCTTTCTGATCGGCACTCAGGCCGGCTAAGGGAGCGACGCGCCAGTGGGCGTCGGCGGCATCGAAACGGATGGACATGGTGTCGGATTATAGCGGCGCGACTGTACGGGGATTGCTTGGCCTCGCCGATCTTCCTGCAGCAAGTTTCATCGACGACTACGCGTGCGGTGACGCGCCTCGACGAGATCGCCGGTTTCGGACAGTTCCGATTCTCGGTCAGCAACGACGCGCGATAAAACCGTCGTGCTTGACAAGCTCGGCGGTTCGCCCGAGATCGAAGGGCACGCCATGTGACCGGATCATGAAGAGGAGATGAGATGAAAAAGATGAAACCATTCCTGAGCGCAACGGCTTGCGCGATGTCGGTTCTGCTCGTAACGGGTTGCGCATCCCGGTTGGACCGCGATCACGAAACCTCGCTGAACAAGGCGGTCGGCATCGAGGTGGCGCCGGTCGCGAGCGGCGTCGCGGTCAAGCTGCCCGAAACCGCGCTGTTCGAGTTCGGCAAGTCGGAAGTGCGCGGCGATGCCCAGGCGGTCGTCGATCGCTCGGCTGTTCTGCTCAAGCGCAGCAAGAAGCCGATCATCGTCGAGGGATACACCGATAACGTCGGCACCCTCGAATACAACCAGCGGCTTTCCGAAGCGCGGGCGACCGCCGTGGGTCATGAACTGGTGGAGCGCGGCGTGCCGATCGACCGCATCCGTACCAAGGGCAACGCCTACAACGATCCGGTGGCGAGCAACGATACGGTCGAAGGACGCGCGCTGAACCGTCGCACCGAGATCATCGTGCGGGGCGAGACGATGGATACGTTGATGGGCAAGAAGTAAATCGCGGCCGCGGTCGCGGCCAAAAATCGCGGCCAAAAAAAATGCGCTGCCGCGGCAGCGCATTTCTTCAACCCATTTTCAACCACGAAGCGTCAAATACGACGCCCCCGGCGCACCCTCAACTCGCGCGCGCCAGCAACAACGCATTGGTGCGCTTCACGAAGCTCGCCGGATCTTCCAGCGCACCGCCTTCGGCCAGCAAGGCCTGGTCGAACAGCAGATGACACCAGTCGTCGAAATTCGCGCCGTCCGCCTGCAAGCCCTTCACCAGCGCATGCTCCGGATTCACTTCGAGAATCGGATGGAACGACGGCGCTTGCTGCCCCGCGGCCTTCAGCATGCGTTGCAGGTAACCGCTCATTTCGCCGTCGTCGGCGACGAGGCATGAGGGCGAATCGGTCAGGCGGAACGTCAGGCGCACGTCCTTGGCCTTGTCCTTGAGCGCTTCCTTCATCTTCTCGACGAGCGGCTTGAACTCCTCGCCGACTTTCTCCTGCGCCTGCTTTTCCTCGTCGTTCAACGCGCCCAGATCGAGATCGCCGCGCGCGACGCTTTGCAGCGGCTTGCCGTCGAATTCGTTGAGGAACGACAGCATCCACTCGTCCACGCGATCGGTCAGCAGCAAGACTTCCACGCCCTTCTTGCGGAACACTTCGAGATGCGGGCTATGGGTCGCGGCCTGCCAGGTGTCGGCGGTCACGTAGTAGATCTTCGTTTGCTCGGGCTTCATGCGCGCGACGTAATCGGCGAGCGACACGGTCTGCTCCGGCGATTCGGTATGCGTCGACGCGAAGCGCAGGAGCTTCGCAACGCGCTCGCGGTTGGCGAAGTCCTCGCCGACGCCTTCCTTCAGCACCTGGCCGAATTCCTTCCAGAAGCCGGCGTATTTTTCCTTATCGGCGTCGTTATCCGAATGGGCCAGATCCTCGAGCATCGACAGCGCGCGCTTGGTCACGCCCTCGCGGATCGCCTTCACGTCACGGCTTTCCTGCAGGATTTCGCGCGACACGTTGAGCGGCAGATCGCTCGAATCGACCACGCCCTTCACGAACCGCAGATAGGCGGGCAGCAGTTGCTCCGCGTCGTCCATGATGAACACGCGCTTCACGTACAGCTTCAGACCGCCGCGATGATCGCGGTTCCACATGTCGAACGGCGCGTGGCTCGGCACGTACAGCAATTGCGTGTACTCGCTGCGGCCCTCGACGCGGTTATGCGTCCACGTGAGCGGGTCCTGATGATCGTGCGAGAGGTGCTGATAGAACAGCTTGTACTGCTCGTCGGTGATGTCGTTCTTCGAACGGGTCCAGAGCGCGCTCGCCTGATTGACGGTCTCGTCCTCGTCCTTCGTGACCATCTCGCTCTTTTCCGCGTCCCATTCTTCCTTCTTCATCAGGATCGGCAGCGCGACGTGGTCCGAATACCGCTGAATGATCGACTTCAGACGATGCGACGACAGCAGTTCATCTTCATCGGCACGCAGATGCAGCGTGATGGTCGTGCCGCGCGCCGCCCGTTCGATCTGCTCGACGGCGAAATCGCCCTCGCCCGCGCTTTGCCAGCGCACGCCCTCGGCGGCCGGCAAACCGGCGCGGCGCGTTTCCACCGTGATCTTGTCCGCGACGATGAAGCCCGAATAGAAGCCCACGCCGAACTGGCCGATCAGCGCCGCGTCTTTCTGCTGGTCGCCGGAGAGCTTGCCGAAGAATTCCTTGGTGCCCGAGCGCGCGATCGTGCCGAGGTGCGCGATCGCTTCATCGCGGCTCATGCCGATGCCGTTGTCGTCGATCGTGACGGTGCGCGCGGCCTTGTCGTACGAGACGCGAATGCGCAGATTCGGATCGTTCTCGTACAGCGCGTTGTTTTCGATCGCTTCGAAGCGCAGCTTGTCGGCCGCGTCGGACGCGTTCGAAATCAGCTCGCGCAGAAAGATCTCCTTGTTGCTGTACAGCGAATGGATCATCAGGTGCAGAAGCTGTTTCACTTCTGCCTGAAAGCTCATGGTTTCTTGTGCCATGGTCGGACTTCCTCTCTGTTGCGAATGGGGTTCGGGTCGGGCGTGGCGCGAAACCAGGGACGCCTGGGGGCGCCGGCCGCCGGATCGTCCGTCTAGCTGGGGGCGCCCCGGCGCGGTTTCAAGAGGCGCGGCGCGCGACGCCGTCGAGATAGCGGCACAGGAAGGTCGCCAGTTCGGGATCGCCGCAGTTGGCGATATTGAAGCGCATCCAAGTGGTGGGCGACTGCTGCGGCGAAAAAAGGCTCCCCGGCGTCAGCAGAAAGCCGGCTTCGTGGCCGGCGGCGGCCAGCGCGCCGGCGTCCACGCCGGTGTCGGCCCACAAAAACATGCCCGCGGTGGGCGTGAGGAATAGCTTCAGGCCGGTCTTCTCCAGCATCCGCACCGACTTTTCGCGCACCCCGTCGAGCCGCGCGCGCAAGCGCTCCACATGCCGGCGGTAATGGCCTTCGGTGAGGATCTTGTAGAGCACACGCTCGTTCAGCTCGGGGCTCGTCATGCCGACCAGCATCTTCTGATCGCTGACCGCCCGCGCCACCTCCGGCGCGCACGCGATGAAACCGACGCGCAGATTCGGCGCGAGCGTCTTCGAAAAGCTGCCGAGATAGATCACGCGCTTGAGCTGATCGAGGCTCGCGAGGCGCGTGCCCGGATAGCTCGGCGGGCAGAGATCGCCGTAAATATCGTCCTCGACGACGATGAAGTCATAGGCTTCGGCGAGGCGCAGGATGCGAAACGCCTGCGCCGCCGTGAGCGACGTGCCGGTCGGGTTCTGCAGCACCGAATTGATCACCAGCATCTTCGGCCGCCAGGTTTGCACCAGCGATTCGAGCGCGTCGAGGTCGGGGCCGTCCGGCGTATACGGCATGCCGACGAGCCGCGCGCCCTGCGACGCGAAGCGCCCGAACATCTGGAACCAGGCCGGATCGCCGACGATCACCGCATCGCCCGCCTTCACGTAGATGCGCGAAATCAGGTCGATCGCCTGCGTGATGCCGGACACCATCACGATCTGGTCGGGCGACGCGCCGATCTCCAGCTCCTCCAGCCGCGTCTGCAACTGCTGGCGCAACGGCAAAAACCCCTGCGGCGTGCCGATGCCGAGCATCTGCGCGCCGCTCTGCCGGCCCAGCGTGCGCAGCGCGTTGGTGATCAGGTCGCCGTCGAGCCAGCGTGCCGGCAGATAGCCCAGCCCCGGACTGCGCTCGGGGCGCGCGCCGGTATGCAGCATATTGCGCAGCAGCCACACGACGTCGATCGTGGCCGGCGCGGGCGCGGCTTCGGCGATCCGGTGAATCTCGGCGGATGCCGCGCCGGCGAGCCGCTCGCGCACGTAGAAGCCCGAACCGCGCCGCGACTCCAGAAACCCTTGCGCCACCAGCCGCTCGTAGGCCTCCACCACGGTGAAGCGCGACACGCCTTTGTCGAGCGCGAGCTTGCGGATCGACGGCATGCGCATGCCGGGGCGGAACACGCGCTCCTCGATGCGGCGGCGGGCCCACTGCACGAGCTGCTCGACCAGCGTCAGCGAGGCGGTGTCGTGCGGGGCGGGAATCTGGGCAAGCGGGACGGACATGACGAGCTCCAACTGTACCGAATAGTATCGAAGCGATTGTACCGTTACTGTGCAGGTCAGCGCCGCTACATTCGAGATGAAAGAAGGATGACCGGAGCGGCTGCAACGACACTTCGCGGCACACCACCGCTCGCGGGCCGATCAGGTCCGGGCGGCTCCGAACCCCATCCGCATGGCCCGCCGATCCGGCAAACGGTTATGCTTACGACCCCGGCAGCGCCACCGCCACACCCGGCCCGCTCCGGCTCACCGCAGAAAACCGTTGCTCGATCCGTCATGACTGCTCATCCGCTCCAGCTCGACCATCTCGTGATTTCCGCCCGTACCCTCGACGAGGGCACGCAGTACGTCGCCGACACGCTCGGCATCGCACCGTCCGGCGGCGGCGCGCATCCGCTGATGCGCACGCACAACCGCCTGTTGAACCTGTGGGGCGGCGTGTACCTGGAGGTGATCGCAGCCGATCCGCAGGCCGCCGAACCCGCCGACGGCGCCGCGCCGCGCGCCCGTCTGTTCGCCCTCGACGACCCGGCGACGCACGCGCGGCTCGAAAAAGGGCCGTACCTGTCGCACTGGGTCGCTCGGGTCGATCGGCCGAAACGCCTTTCGACGTGGCAAGCGCAGTATCCGCAGCGCATTCCGCCGATCGTGCCGATGACGCGCGGCGATTTCACATGGGGCCTGTCCGTGCCCGACGACGGTGCGTTTCCCGGCTGGCAAGGCGCGGGCGACGGCGTGCTGCCCTCGCTGATCCAATGGGATACGCCGCGGCATCCGTCGGCGGTCTTGCCGGAAACCGGCATTGCGTTGAAGGCCCTGAAAGCCGCGCATCCCCAGGCCGACACGGTGGCGGCGCAGTTGCGTTGGCTGGGCGCGGCGCATCTGATCGAACTGCGGCCGACCGACGGCGCGCCCGCGTTGAGCGCGGAATTCGAAACGCCCGACGGTCCGCGGACCCTTGCATAAGCAGCGCGCGCGGGTCGTCGACTCGCGCGATAATCGAAGTTTTTGAACGGTTCCAGAGACACCAGCAGAGGAAACCATGGACCAAAGCGACTTGAAAGCCCCCACGTGGCAACTGTCCGAGCGCGCACGCAAGCTCACGAGCTCGGCGATCCGCGAGATCCTGAAGGTCACGGAACGGCCCGAAGTCATTTCGTTCGCGGGCGGCCTGCCCTCGCCAGCCACCTTCCCGGCCGAACGCATGCGCGAAGCGTCCGACCGCATTCTGCGCGACGCGCCCGCCGCGGCGCTGCAATACAGCGCGACGGAGGGCTATCTGCCGTTGCGTGAATGGGTCGCGCGGCGCTATTCGGTGAACGGCGCGCAGATTCGTCCCACGCAGGTGCTGATCACGACCGGCTCGCAGCAAGCGCTCGATCTGCTCGGCAAAGTGCTGGTGTGCCCGGACAGCCCGGTGCTGGTCGAAACGCCGACCTACCTCGGCGCGCTGCAATCGTTCTCGATGTACGAGCCGCGCTACGTGCAGGTGCCGACGGACGAACAAGGCCTGATCCCCGAAACGCTCACGCCCGAACTGACCGCCGGAGCGCGCCTGTTGTACGCGCAGCCGAACTTCCAGAATCCGACGGGCCGCCGCCTGCCGGTGGAACGCCGCCGCGCGCTCGCCGAGTTCGCGAAGACCGCGCCGTTCCCGGTGATCGAAGACGATCCCTACGGCGCGCTCGACTACGCGGGCGAGCCGCTGCCCACCATGCTGTCGATGGCGCCCGACCATATCGTCCACCTCGGTTCGTTCTCGAAGGTGCTGGCGCCGGGTCTGCGGGTCGGCTACATCATCGCGCCCGAAGAGTTGATCTTCAAACTCGTGCAGGCCAAGCAGGCCACCGATCTTCACACGCCGAGCTTCACGCAGCGCATCGTGTACGAAGTGATCAAGGACGGCTTCCTCGACACGCATGTGCCCACCATTCGCGAGCTGTATCGCGCTCAATGCGCGGCCATGCTCGCGTCGCTCGAACGCTATATGCCCGAGGGCGTGAGCTGGAACCGTCCGGAAGGCGGCATGTTCATCTGGGTGAATCTGCCCGCGCAAATCGACAGCATGAAGCTGCTGGCGGAAGCCGTCGCGCAGAACGTCGCGTTCGTGCCGGGTGGTCCGTTCTTTGCAAACGAGGCGCAGCACAATACGCTACGTCTGTCCTTCGTCACGGTGCCGCCGGCACGAATCGACGAAGGCGTGTCGCGTCTCGCCGCGCTGATCCGCGCGAAGATCTAAGCAACCTAGGCGGCCTCGTCCGCCGGGTTACCCGATTCCACTACCGAACAAGGACACGACATGGCTCAAACGAATGTGTACGACAAGCTCAAGGAACTGGGCATTGAATTGCCGAGCGCGGGCGCGCCGGCAGCGGCCTATGTGATGAGCGCGCAAAGCGGCAACACGGTGTACCTGTCCGGGCACATCGCGAAGAAAGACGGCAAGGTATGGGCCGGCAAGCTCGGCGCCACGCTCACCACCGAGGAAGGCAAGGCCGCGGCACGCTCGATCGCCGTCGACCTGCTCGCCACCCTGCACGCGCACGTCGGCGATCTGAATCGCGTCACGTGCATCGTCAAGCTAATGAGCCTCGTCAACTCGACGCTGGAATTCACCGAGCAGCATCTCGTCACCAACGGCGCGTCCGAATTGATCGCCGACGTGTTCGGCGAGCGCGGCAAGCATGCGCGCTCGGCATTCGGCGTGGCGCAGATTCCGCTTGGCGCATGCGTCGAGATCGAGATGATCGCTGAAGTCGAATAAACGCTCGACCGGCCGGACGGCATAAGAAAACCGGCTCAGGCCGGTAGCCGGCCCATCAGGCAAGCTGTAAAAAACGCGTCGTGAGGTGGTGGCCACCCGCGGCGCGTTCCGCATTTGTGGCGAGGTGGATCGTTCCTTCATCAACGGATAGAATCCGCGAACCATAGCCATCTGCCGGCTTCGCCGGATCGCGCCCGATGCTCCTCAACACCGTTCGCTTCAAACAGGTCGACGTGTTCACGTCGGTGCCGTTCAAAGGCAATCCGCTCGCCGTCGTGTTCGATGCCGATGCGCTCGACGCGGACCAGATGCAAGCCATCGCGCACTGGACCAACCTCTCCGAAACGACGTTCCTGTTGAAACCGACAGACCCGGCCGCCGACTATCGCGTGCGGATCTTCACCACGCAGGGCGAACTGCCGTTCGCCGGCCATCCCACGCTCGGCACCGCGCATGCGCTGCTCGAAAGCGGCTATCAGCCGAAGCAGGCCGGCAAGCTGGTGCAGCAATGCGGCGTGGGGCTCGTCGAATTGAAGGCGCTAGCCGGATCGGGCGGCGAGGACAACAGCGCCTGGGCCTTCGCCGCGCCGCCCGCGCGCGTCACGCCGCTTGCCGAGGCGCGCTACGCCGCGTTGTCCGCGGCCTTGCGTAGCAATGCGATCGACTTCAGCGCACCGCCCTGCGCGGTCGACAATGGTGCGCCGTGGCTCGTGGTGCGCCTCAAATCGGCGCGCGATTGCCTCGCGCTCGAACCCGACGCCGCCGCGCTCGCCGAGATCGTGCATTCGGTCGATACCCACGGCGTCGCCGTCTACGGCCCGCACGAGGTAGGCGATCCGGCCACCTTCGAGGTGCGCTGCCTGATGGCAGGCGGCAGCTTCGGCGTCGGCGAGGATCCGGTGACAGGCAGCGCCAATGCCGCGCTCGCCGGCTTGCTGAGCGCCCAGCAGTTGCGCCCTGGCACGCGCTATACCGCTCGCCAGGGCACCGTGCTGGGCCGCGCGGGCAAGGTGTCGGTGCACTACGACGACGCAAACGGCAAGACATGGATCGGCGGCTCCTCCGCCACGATCGTCGATGGCACGTGCCGCCTGGGATGAACGGCGCGGGCCGCGACGCTCCTGGACTGCGCGCAAGGCGCGAGGCTTCCACCACCCAGGTTCGGCGCGCCGCCGCCGCGCCCTGACCACAAACGCCACATCGTTTGCACGACTAATGCGCTTCGCATCATGAAAGGCTTGCCAGATGCGTGCCAATACCCTGAATATCTGAAACGCCGGAACACCCGATCCGATGAAATGCTCGAACATGACCGCTGGGCGGCTGCCCTTGAGCCGAGCAAGCCGGCCAGGCGTCCAGCCGGGGAAAACGACCTGCCCGGCGCGCGTATACCCGATGCGAGGAAGCTTCCTTAATCCAGTGGCATTAAGTAATATCGAAACGTTCCCGACGACCTGCGGATGGTCCGGCACGACGCCACGCCCCTTCTTCCTGCGCAGCAGTCCCGGCGCCTTGGTGACCATGCAGCCAACCATGAAATCAGCGCAGTCGATGTCCGCGCGTTCGCAAACGGCCGGCAGCCTTGCACGGGCCGCGCAATGAGCAAATCCCGCTTCTCCGACCACACCGAAACCAAACCTCGGCGCGACCCCGCGGTGTCGCGCCGCCGCGCGCTGCTCGCCATTCCCGCGCTAGGCGTGCTGGTGCTGATTTTGCTGTGGACCGTGATCTTCGCGCGCCTGTCGGTCGAAAAAGAAGCCACGTATCGCGAGGCGATGGCCTCCGCCGCGATTCTCTCGGCGGCGCTCGAACAGCACACCGTGAAGGCGATTCACCAGGTCGATCAGATCACCCGCTTCGTCAAATACGAGTTCGAGAAAACCCCACATAGCTTCGATCTCGCGAGCACGGTCGAAAAAGGCGTGGTGCAAAGCGAGACCCTGGTGCAGGTGTCGCTGATCGATGAACACGGCACGTTGATTGCAAACACGGCCGAGCTCAACCCCAAGCGCATCGACCTGTCGGACCGCGAACACTTCAAGGTCCACGAACACGAAAACGACGACCAGTTGTTCATCAGCAAACCGGTGCTCGGCCGCGTGTCCGGCCATTGGACCTTGCAGATGACCCGGCGTCTGAATCACCCGGATGGCTCGTTCGCGGGCGTGGTGGTGGTGTCGGAGGACCCGAGCTATTTCACCAGCGACTTCTACAATAACGCGGCCATTGGGCGCGAAGGCGTGATCGCCGTGATCTCGGACAACGGCGCGGTGCTCGCGCGGCGCACCGGCAGCGTCGTCTCCGCCAACGGCGCGTTCTCGGCGAGCGGCTCGTATCCGACCTCGGAGCATGTGTCGGGCACCTACGTCGACTCGATCGACAACGTCACGCGCATCGTGTCGTACCGGCATATCGACGGCTATCCGCTCGGCGTGCTGGTCGGCCTTTCGCAAGCCGAGGAATTCGCCGACTACAACCACACGCGCAACGTCTATCTGTTGATGGCGGGCTTCATCTCGCTCGCTATGCTGAGCTTCTTCGCGGTGGCCACGGGTCTGATCGGCAAGCTGCTCGGCCGCGAGCGCGAGATGACGCATCTGGTCGAATACGATCTGCTGACCGGCTTGCGCAACCGCTATGCCACGCTGCAAACGCTGCGGCACGACGTGGCGCAGCCCGCCAATCTCGGCCGCCTCGCGATTCTCTTCATCGACCTCGACAACTTCAAGACCGTCAACGACACGCTCGGCCACAACGCCGGCGACATCGTGCTGCAAATGACAGCCTCGCGCCTCGCCACCGCGGTCGGCGACGGCGGCGCTTCGGGCGGCGCGTTGAGCCGCATCGGCGGCGACGAGTTCGTCGTCGTGATCAAGGGCGACGATGTCGAGAAGCGCGCGGTGGCGCTCGCCGAGGCCGCCGCCGAAGCGTTCGCCAAGCCGTTCGAGGTGCGCGGCAGTTCGTTCGTGCTGCATGCGAGCATCGGCATCGCGCTTTATTCGGTCGCCAATGAAAGCGAGATCGACCTGCTGAAAAAGGCCGACCTCGCGATGTACAGCGCGAAGGACGCAGGCAAGAACTGCTACCAGTTCTATTCGCCGCAACTGTCGCACCGCGCGGACCATCTGATGAAGTGGGAACAGCAACTGCGCGTCGCGCTCGCCGAAGGGCAACTGTTTCTCGCCTATCAGCCGAAGATCGATCTCACGCGCCGCTGTATCACGGGCTTCGAGGCGCTGGTGCGCTGGAATCATCCGCAGCATGGTTTGATTCCGGCCAACGAGTTCATTCCGGTTGCCGAATCGACCGGCCTGATCGTGCCGATCGGCGACTTCGTGATCGAGACCGCGTGCCGTCAACTCGCGCAGTGGCAGCAACAGGGCTACGACACGCTGTCGCTCGCGGTGAACATTTCGGCGGTGCAATTCTGGCGCGGCGATCTGTACGAGACCATCTCGCATGCCATCGAGGAAAGCGGCATCTCCGCGCGCCGCCTCGAACTCGAGATCACCGAAACGGCGATGATGGAATACCCCGAACTCGTCTCCGAGAAAATCTTCGCGTTGAAGCGCCTCGGCGTGCGAATCGCGCTCGACGATTTCGGCACCGGCTATTCGTCGCTCTCGTACCTGAACCGCTTCTCCGTGGACACGCTGAAAGTGGATCGCTCGTTTATCCAGGCCATTCCGGGCGACCGCAGCGTCTGCGTGATGGTGACCGCGATCGTCAATCTGGCGCGCTCGCTCGGGCTGACGGTGGTGGTCGAAGGCACGGAGACCGAAGAGCAGATTGCATGGCTCGCCGCGCTCGGCCATATCGAGGCGCAGGGCTTCCTGTTCTCGCGCCCGGTGCCGGTGGACGCCATTGCGGCGCTGCTCGAACGCTTCGGCGTATGCGGCCAGACGGTACGCCGCCCCGCGCATGCAACCGACAGCGCGAGCAGCGTGCCGAGCACCAGCAACTGAGCCGTAACGCAGTAGAACCGCTACATGCACGGCGTAGCGCGTCACCGCGCGTAGCCGGCCGCATCAATACAACAACGATTCAACAGGGCGGGGGTCCTTGACCAAGGCCCCCGCGGCACCATGCAGACGATAACGAGCCAAGATGCCGCGAGACGAGGAAACCGGGAACCGCTATGGACGCTATTTCGGGTCGTGTTCGGCCTGTCGGCGTTGTCATGGGGCGGACTCGCGCTCATGGCGCAACTCGAAAACCACTATGTCGAACGGGAAGGCAGGCTCTCGCGCGTCGCCTTCTCCGACCTGATCGCGCTCGCCTGGATGGTGCCGGGGCCGGTGGGCTGCAACGTCGCCGTGCAGCTAGGGCACGCGCTGCGCGGACGCGCCGGCGCGTGGGTGGCGGGCATCGCGAGCGTGCTGCCTTTTTTCACGCTGATGACGCTGTTCGCGATCTTCTATCGCACGCCGCTCGTGCGCGCCGCCTCGTCGCAAATCTTGCTGAATCACTTCAGCGTGGTGCTGGCCACGTTGATCGCGATCACCTGGTTCAAACAGATGCGCGCGCTGGTGCGCGGCAAGCTCGAATGGAGCGCGGCGGTGCTGGGTTGCATGGCGCTTTTCTATGCGCGCAGTCCCGCCGCTTACGTCTTGATGCTCGGCGCGGCGTTCGGTACGGGCTGGATCGCGAGCCCGGTTCGCGATAGCCACATTGTCGTGTCGCTCGCACGCGGCGACTGGCAAGTGCTGGCGTCGCTCTCCGTGTTCCTGGTGCTGTTCGCGCTGCCGCTGCCGCATCGCTATGAACTGGCGCTGCTGTGGCCGCGGCTGGCCGGCGCCGGCATGACCTTGTTCGGCGGCGGCTTTTCGGCGTTGCCCGTGCTCAAGACCTTGTTCGTCACGCCGGCGATCGGCATATCGGATAACGACTTCACCCTGGCGTTTTCGCTGTCGCCGCTTTCGCCTGGCCCGCTTCTGAACGTGGTGCCGTTCTTCGGCTATCTGGTGGACGGCTGGGCGGGCGCCCTGATTGCAACGCTGGCGCTATTCGTGCCGTCGGGATGCCTCGTGGTAGTGGCGCAACGGCATCTGCATCAGTTGAAGGCCAATCCGCGTTTCGAGCATGGCATGCGGATCTTGCGCGCGGTCACGACGGCGTTCCTCGCGGTGGCCGTGTTGCGCATCGCGGTACGTGTACCGCTCGAACCGGTTTATCTGCTGACCGCGCTCTTCTCCGGCATCTGCTTCGCGAAGCTCAAGCTGCCGGTGTACGCGGTGTACGGCACGGTGGCCGCGGCGTGCGGCTTGTGGCTTGCCCACGGCGCGCTGCACTGAGGCAAGCGGCGGCCGCGGCGGCCGCGCCGCTCAGAATCCGCGCGAGAGCACCGCGACGCCGATCGTCACCACGCCCAGCACGATATTGATCAGCACGAGGCGCCGGATCGTGCCGACCGCCTGCGCGCCGTCCGGCCATTTTTGCGCCTGCACCGCGCGACGAATGCGCGGGAACACAGCGAAGCGGATGTGGCCGAAGATCAGCATCATCACGATGCCGATGCCGGCCATTGCATGCAGCGGCCAGGTTGCGCGACCGCCGCCGAATTGCATCAGCAGGAAACCGCCCGTGAGGAGAATCACCAGCACCGACGCGGCGACCCAGTTGAAGAAGCGGCCGAACACCGATTCCCACAGAGGCAGGCGCAATTGCGGCGATAGATCGGCAATGGCCGGACGCAAACAGAAATGTGCGAACACCATTCCGCCGACCCACACTGCAACCGCGAGCAGATGCAGAAAGAGCGCGAGTTCGATAGCCTTGTTCATGTTGTTTTCCTCTGCCGACGACGCCATACCGCTGATGCCGAATGCTATTAGCAGCGGCTACTGAGCGCGTTCGACCGCACGCTATGTGTGCAGTTCCTGCGCCGATGGCGTTCTGACATTCTTTCTAGTTTTAATTGCAGCGCGCCGCGATACGGCGACGCGTTGCCCCCGAAATTCCACTGCGCACGGCGCGCGCTCGATGTGTCTGCGTTTTGCGCTGCGTTTTACGTTACGTCATGCGCTTATGTCACGCGGCCAGCACCGGACGCATTCCTTCGAGCTTCAGCTTGCTCTCGGGCGTGCGCCCCTTGCGCGCCCGCTTGCCGATATGCGGCGCGAGCGCCGCCCCGCTCAGCTTCTCTTCGTCGAGACGGCCGCCGCGGCGCGTACCAATCAGCATGACACCCGCATGGTTGATCGCCAGCGCCTGCGACAGCGTTTCGTTGTCGTCGAGCCCCATCAGCGTGACGCCGCGTCCGCCGCCCGAGAGCGTCTTCATTTCGTCGAGACCGAACACCAGCACACGCCCGCCCGACGATAGACACGCGACATGCGTGGCGTCCGGCAGCATCGGCATCGGTGCGAGCGGCGCGGCGCCGGCGTCGATCGTCATGAACGACTTGCCCGCCTTCACGCGGCTCACCATATCGCCGACCCTGGCGATAAAGCCAAAGCCATTGCTCGACGCGAGCAGCAGCGCCTGATCCGCGGCAGCCGCGTAGTAATGCATCAGATGGCTGCCGGACTCGAGTTCGATCAACGACGTGACCGGCACGCCGTCGCCCCGGCCGCCCGGCAGCAGCGCCACCGCCACCGAATAGACGCGGCCATTGCTGCCCCACGCGACCAGCGTATCCGGCGTGCGGCATTGGAACGCCGCATAAAGACCGTCGCCGGCCTTGAACGTGAAGCCGGCCGTGTCCAGGCCGTGGCCCTTCAGCGCGCGCACCCAACCCTTCTGCGACACCACCACGGTAACCGGTTCGTCGACCACGCGCGCTTCGAACGTCGCGCGCTTTTCCTGCTGGATCAGCGTGCGGCGCTCGTCGCCGTATTGCTTCGCGTCGGCTTCGATTTCCCTGATGAGCAGGCGCTTCATTGCCGATTCACTGCCGAGCAGTTCCTCGAGCCTGGCCTTCTCGTCGCGCAACTCGGACAGTTCCTTTTCGATCTTGATCTTCTCGAGCCGCGCCAATTGACGCAAGCGGATTTCGAGAATGTCCTCGGCCTGGCGATCGGACAAGCCGAACGCGGCCATCAACGCGACCTTCGGTTCGTCGGATTCACGAATGATGCGGATGACTTCGTCGATGTTCAAAAAGACGATCATCCGGCCTTCGAGGATGTGAATCCGGTCGTCGACCTTTTGCAAACGATGACGCGTGCGGCGCGTGACCGTCGCGAAGCGGAACGCGATCCACTCGTGCAGGACTTCGCTCAAGCCCTTCTGACGCGGCCGGCCGTCGCCGCCCACCATCACCATGTTGAGCGACGCATTCGATTCGAGGCTGGTATGCGCGAGCAGCGAATTGACGAACTCCGTCTGATCGATGCGGCTCGACTTCGGCTCGAAGACGAGGCGTACCGGCGCATCGCGGCCCGACTCGTCGCGCACCGCGTCGAGCAAGCCGAGCATGGTCTGCCTGGTCTGAAGTTGCTCGGGCGTGAGCGCCTTCTTGCCGAGCTTGATTTTCGGGTTGGTCTGTTCTTCGATTTCCTCGAGCACCTTCTGCGTGGCCGTATTCGGCGGCAGTTCGGTGATCACGAGTTGCCACTGCCCGCGCGCGAGTTCTTCGATCTTCCAGCGCGCGCGCACCTTCAGGCTGCCGCGGCCGGTTTCATAGGCGGCGGAAATTTCGGCTTCGCTCGAAATGATCTGGCCGCCGCCGGGGAAGTCGGGCCCGGCGATGTGCTGCATCAACTCGGCGTGCTGGATCTTCGGATTGCGGATCATCGCAACCGCCGCCGCCGCGACTTCGCGCAGATTGTGCGACGGGATTTCCGTCGCGAGTCCCACCGCAATGCCGGAGGCGCCGTTCAGCAACACGAACGGCAGGCGGCCGGGCAACAGCCTCGGTTCCTGCGACGAGCCGTCGTAGTTCGGCATGAAATCGACCGTGCCCTGGTCGATCTCGTCGAGCAGCAGTTTGGCGATCGGCGTGAGACGCGCCTCGGTGTAGCGCATCGCCGCCGCGCCGTCGCCGTCGCGCGAACCGAAGTTGCCCTGGCCGTCGATCAGCGGATAGCGCATCGAAAAGTCTTGCGCGAGACGCACCAGCGCGTCGTATGCCGACTGGTCGCCGTGCGGGTGATACTTGCCGAGCACGTCGCCGACCACGCGCGCCGACTTGACCGGCTTCGCGTTGTCGCCGAGGCCCATCTCGTTCATCGCGTACAGGATGCGGCGCTGCACCGGCTTCTGGCCGTCGCATACATCCGGCAGCGCGCGGCCCTTGACCACGCTCACCGCGTAGTCGAGGTACGCGCGTTCCGCGTAATTGCCGAGCGTCAGGAAGTCGCCTTCCGGAGGCGGCGGCTCGGTGAAAAGATCAAGCGTGTTGTCGTCGTCCATCTAGATTCCGTATCCGTGTTTGGCGTGAAGTTTTCGTGCGAAGGTGGAGCGCTGCGACAACGCTCAGATGTCCGCTTCCACTTCGTTGCCTTTTTCTTCCAGCCAACTGCGCCGCGACGACGCTTCGCCCTTGCCCATCAGCATGGTCATGCGCGCGACCGTGGCGTCGTAGTCGAGCTCGCCGAGCGCCACCGGCGTGAGGCGGCGCGTGTCGGGGTTCATCGTGGTGTCCCACAACTGTTCCGCGCTCATTTCGCCGAGGCCCTTGAAGCGGCTGATCGACCACTGCGTATCGCGCACGCCGTCCTTGCGCAGCTTGTCGAGGATTGCCTCGAGTTCGCCCTCGTCGAGCGCGTAGAGCTTCTGGGCCGGCTTCTTGCCGCGCGCCGGCGCGTCGACGCGAAACAGCGGTGGACGCGCGACACACACATGCCCGCGCTCGATCAACTGCGGGAAATGCTTGAAGAACAGCGTGAGCAGGAGCACCTGAATGTGCGAACCGTCGACGTCGGCGTCCGAGAGAATGCAGATCTTGCCGTAGCGCAGATTCGACAGATCGACCTTGTCGTCCGGGCTATGCGGATCGACGCCGATCGCCACCGAAATGTCGTGCACCTCGTTGTTCGCGAACAGCCGGTCGCGCTCGGTTTCCCATGTGTTCAGCACCTTGCCGCGCAGCGGCAGGATGGCCTGGTATTCCTTGTCGCGGCCCATCTTCGCGGAGCCGCCCGCCGAGTCGCCCTCGACCAGAAACAGTTCGTTGCGGCCGATTTCCGTCGACTCGCAATCGGTCAGCTTGCCCGGCAACACGGCGACGCCCGAACTCTTGCGCTTCTCGACTTTCTGCCCGGCGCGCGTGCGGGCTTGCGCCTGCTTGATGACGAGGTCCGCGAGTTTCTTGCCGTGCTCGACGTGCTGGTTCAACCACAGTTCGAGCGCCGGACGCGCAAACGACGACACGAGCTTCACCGCGTCGCGGCTATTCAGCCGCTCCTTGATCTGCCCTTGGAACTGCGGATCGAGCACCTTCGCGGACAGCACGAACGACACGCGCGCGAACACGTCTTCGGCAAGCAGCTTCACGCCCTTCGGCTGCAGGTTGTGCAACTCGACGAAGCTCTTCACCGCCTGGTAAAGACCGTCGCGCAAGCCCGCTTCGTGCGTGCCGCCCGCGGGCGTCGGAATCAGGTTGACGTAGGACTCGCGCATGAGCGTGCCTTCCTCGCTCCACGCAACGACCCAGGCGGCGCCCTCGCCTTCCGCGAACGTCTCTTCGTTCGCGCGCGAGTTTTCCGCGTAGCGTTCGCCCTGGAACAGCGGAATCAGCAGATCGCTGCCGTTCATGCCTTCGAGCAGATAGCCGCGCAGACCGTCTTCGTATTTCCACGTCTGCTGCTCGCCGGTTTTCTCGTTGATCAACGTGACTTCCACGCCCGGCAGCAGCACCGCTTTCGAGCGCAGCAGACGTTGCAATTCGCCGAGCGGCAGGTTCGGCGAATCGAAGTATTTCGGATTCGCCCACGCGGTGACGCGCGTGCCGGATTTCTTCTCGCCCTTCGCGACGGGCCGCACCGTGAGTTCCTTGGCGACGTCGCCATTGGCGAAACTCAGGTCGGCGACCTTGCCGTCGCGCCACACGGTGACGTCGAGGCGCGTGGACAGCGCGTTGGTGACCGACACGCCGACGCCGTGCAGGCCGCCCGAAAACGTGTACGCGCCGCCGGCGGCTTTATCGAACTTGCCGCCCGCGTGCAGGCGCGTGTAGACGATTTCGACGACCGGCACGCCTTCTTCGGGATGCAGGCCGAACGGAATGCCGCGGCCGTCGTCCTCGACCGAGACCGAATGGTCCGCGTGCAGCGTGACCGTGATTTGCCGGCCGTAGCCGCCCAGGGCTTCGTCCGACGCGTTGTCGATGACTTCCTGAATGATGTGCAGCGGATTTTCAGTGCGGGTGTACATGCCGGGCCGTTGCTTGACCGGCTCGAGACCCTTCAACACCTTGATCGACGCTTCGCTATATGCGGCGTTTGGCTTTTTCGTAGACATGATTGCTCGGGTGCGTCGGTTCATCGTTGTCCACAGCGCCTGTGGACAGGTCCGTGGACAATGCGTTGAGTTTTCTAAAAAAGCGAAACGAAACAACGGGGTTAGGTGGGGTGCCCGCGATGCGGGCAAGCTGTTTTGTCGCGTGGCTTCCGGCTGGCGCGCTCGACGGCGGCGCACAGCCGGCCTCACGGCCGGCCAACGTCAATGCCGGTGCGAACGCCGGGGGAAGCCTGTTCGCGGGGTATTTTACTGATTTCGAAACAGGCGGCAATTCGCTAGACGTGGGATTGGCCGTCTGGATAAGGGGCGGCGCGCCCCCCGCGCGTTACTTGCGCTTCTTTTCCAGCTCGTCCCAGCGTTCCAGCGCGATCAGCAGTTCCTCGTCGATCGCGGCATACCGTTCGGTCAGACGGGTGCCTTCCTGCGGGTCTTTCGCGAAGACCGAACCGTCTTCGAGCTGCGCGCCGATGGTTTTCTGCTCCGCTTCGAGCGCGGCGATTTTTTCCGGCAGCGCGTCGAGTTCGCGCTGATCCTTGAACGACAGCTTGGCGGCGCGCTGCGTATTGCGGCCCGCCGCGCTGTCTTTCGGCGCCGCCTTGACGGCTTCCTTCTGCGTGTCCTGCGCCGCCAGTTGCTGCGAGCGGTCGCGCTGAATCTGCCAATCCGTAAAGCCGCCGACATATTCGCGCCACTTGCCGCCGCCTTCGGACGCAATCACGGAGGTCGCGACGTTGTCGAGAAACGCGCGGTCGTGGCTGACCAGCAGCACCGTGCCGTCGTATTCGGTGAGCAGTTCCTCGAGCAGTTCGAGCGTGGGAATGTCGAGGTCGTTGGTCGGTTCGTCGAGCACCAGCACGTTGGCCGGCCGCGCGAACAGACGCGCGAGCAGCAGACGGTTGCGCTCGCCGCCCGACAGCGACTTGACCGGCGAACGCGCGCGCTCCGGCGCGAACAGGAAGTCGCCGAGATAGCTCATGACGTGCTTTTTCTGGCCGTTCACCTCGACCCATTCGCTGCCGGGGCTGATGGTGTCGGCGAGGCTTTTGTCCAGATCGAGTTGCGCGCGCATCTGGTCGAAATACGCGACCTGCAGATTGGTGCCGACGCGCACCGTGCCTTCGTCCGGCGGCAATTCGCCGAGGATCATCTTGAGCAGCGTGGTCTTGCCCGCGCCGTTCGGACCGACGAAGCCGATCTTGTCGCCGCGCATCACCGTGGCCGTGAAGGTGTCGACCACCGTGCGGGAACCATAGCGCTTGGTGACGTCCGTCAATTCGGCGACGATCTTGCCGGATTTCTCGCCCTGGCCCACGTCGAGCTTGACGTTGCCTTGCACGTTGCGGCGCTCGGCGCGTTCGTTGCGCATCTGCACGAGCCGCGCGATCCGGCCGACGCTGCGCGTGCGACGCGCCTCGACGCCCTTGCGAATCCACACTTCTTCCTGCGCGAGCAGCTTATCGGCCTTGTCGTTTTCGACGCGCTCGATTTCCAGTTGCTGCGCCTTGCGCGTCTGGTACGCCGAGAAATTGCCGGGATACGACAGTAGCCGCCCGCGGTCCAGTTCGACGATGCGCGTGGCGACGCGGTCGAGAAACGCGCGGTCGTGGGTGATGAAAAGCAGACCCGCGCGCTGCGAGACCAGCAGATCCTCGAGCCAGCGGATGCCGTCGAAGTCGAGGTGGTTGGTCGGCTCGTCGAGCAGCAGCACGTCCGGCTGCACCACCAGCGCACGCGCCAACGCGACGCGTTTTTGCATGCCGCCCGACAGCGCGCCCACCCGCGCCTCGCCGTTCAGACCGATCTGCTGCAGCGTGGTGGCCACGCGCGTGCTCCAGTTCCAGGCGTCCGCCGTATCCAGCGACGATTGCAGCGTGTTCATGCGCGCCATCAGCGCGTCGTGTTGCGGGCCTTCGGGCTCGTCGGCGAGCTGATTGGCGACCGCGTCGTATTCGTCGAGCAGCGCGCGGGCGTGGGTGAGACCGGCGGCGACCGCTTCGAACACCGTGTCGTCCGTATCGAACTCCGGCTCCTGCGGGACGTAGACCGTGGTCTGATTCTGCTGGCGCGTGACGAGGCCGTCATCGGGTTTCATCAGATCGGCGACGATTTTCAGCAGCGACGATTTGCCCGCGCCGTTGCGGCCGATCAAGCCGACGCGCTCGCCCGCTTCGAGAGAGAAATCCGCGTGATCGAGCAACGCGACGTGACCGAACGCCAGTTGGGCCCCGGTAATGGTGTAAAGCGACATGGAGAATTGGAGAAGACAGCGATGAGTCGGAACTGCTCATTGTACCGGGCGCACGCTCTGGTGCCTGTATGCCGGAAGAGATAGGCCGAACGGCCGGCTTGCGGGGCGGATGCGGACCGGTGCAACCGGACGCATGCCGATGACGCGGATGGGAGCGCGCGGCCGGACGGCGCTTGCTCGCGCGCCGGCCGCGTCCCGCGGCGGCTTACTTGACGTGCACCGTGATGGTCTTGCTCATGCCGGGGCCGTAAGAACGATGCGCGCCGTCGCCGAATTGCAGCGTCAGCGTGTGGTCGCCCGGCGGCAGCGTCACGTCGGTCTCGGTTTGGCCCTTGCCGAAGTGCAGCGATTTGTCGTTGGCGGGAATGACCTCGCCCTTGGGCAGCGCCTTGCCGTCGATCAGCAGATGATGATGGCCGGTGCCTTCCGTCATCGTGCCGGCCGGCGCGATCTTCATGCCGTCGACGCCGAACACCACGTGTACGGGATTCGTGACGCTCGCGCCGTCCGCCGGTTGGACGAAAGACACGCCCTCCGCCTGCGCCACGCCCGATACGGCAAGCAACCCGGCCAACGCGAAACCGGCCAACCATTTGTTCTTCAACATCGTTTTTCTCCTTTTTTGCCAAACGAAATCATGCGCGGGCCATGCCGGCGACGATTGCTGGACCGCTCGCCCGGAGGTCGATCGTCGCAGTGCAGGCTGGGCGCCCGGCGCGCGCCGGCCGAAAGCTCGGCTGCGAGTCAGAGCATACACGGTGTGTGTGACCAGGGCCTTTCAGCGGGCTTGGGCGCATTGCCGCAATGCCGCATGGGCAAACAACGGCCCGCTTGACGAATTCCGGTAATATTGCGGGTCGCCGCCATGCCCAAAAAAGGGGCAGACTTGGCGGATCATTGCATTGAACCAAAGAAGAGTGCGTCGTGAGCGAAGTAATAGAAGTGACTGAATACAAAAGCTGGGTCTGCCTGATTTGCGGCTGGATCTACAACGAGGAAGAGGGTCTGCCCGAAGAAGGCATCGCGCCGGGTACGCGCTTCGCCGCGATTCCCGAGGATTGGCGCTGCCCGCTGTGCGACGTCGGAAAAGCGGAGTTCGCGGTGGTGGAATTCTGAGCCGGCTTGATTGAGGCGGCCGGACGCTGTGTTGTGTAGGCGTCGGCGTGGTTTGCACGGCCCGGCGGGCGATGCCCGCTGGGCCGTTTGTTTTGCGGGGCTGGCGTTCTTCGCAGCCAGCCTCCTCGAATTTAGGTGCTTGACATAGTCTGCGCTCGCTGGCGACTTTGAGTCGCCGATCACTGCGGACCTTGTCCGACAACCGGATTGCGATGATTGTTTTGGTTTGGTCCTTCTCCCTGTAGTTCAGGGAGTGGAATGACAGGTGCGAAGCCCTGTCAGATAGAGATTGCTACCACTGCTGTGTAGCAAATCAAATCTGTAGCACGTAAAACTCCCTCCTTTCCGAGTGCCGGGGTCGACTATTCCGCGGTCATGGCTTTGGCGCTCGTCTGATGAGAATCGGCCAATTCTGGCCGCTCATCCATTCACTCTCGCAGAGGTTTGGACGTCGGCTTTGTCGCCGACGACTGCCGTTCGTTCAGCCATGATAATTCGGGATGCGTCGTCCTTGCGGCCCCTCGGTTTTCGGAATAGCCGTACGCCGGCGATCAGAGACTGCATCGTCCCCGCCTTGTGCGTTTGCGTCGCGTTTCTAGGTTGACGTCGCGTTATGGCTTTCTCCCAAATCCGCTCAAGTGATAACGTATCGGTTTTCTTAGAAATTACCGGGCTTGCCGGTTCTATGCGCAAATGAAAGTGTCGTCATATTCGGGGGATTTGCCTTTCGCATATAGGATGGCCAAGCACATTCCAAGGCAGAAAATTGGGATTGAGGAAGCCTATCGCTCCATTAGAAACCGATTACGCAAATACAGCGCGTCGTCAATTATCGATGCGGCGTTGCTCATCCTCTGGAACCCTCCGACAGATCGCCTCAAAGAGATAAGGAGTGCGCCCTGGCTGACGCTGCTTATCGTCAAGTGGGCGCTGCAGGATGGCCTCGTCAACTTGCGCCTCGGTCCGCCCATACCCATGGACGAGATGAACCGGATCAGGCAGGAACTGTGGGACATGCCGGAGACGGTGCGGGATGATACTGCGCCGAAGAACATCTTCTTGATGCTGCGCAAGCTGATGCACGCACAGGTCGAGTTTCAGCGTCCGGAAAGCCGTGGTTTCATGCGGTGGCCAGCGCTTTATGCGCGGATACCGGAGAACCGGAAGGAGCGCGGACAATTCCGAAACGCTTTCGGCATGGAACCAGACGTGTTTATGGTTCTCTCCTTCGCGCTTTACGCCGCTGTTCTTGACGGCAACCTGCCGTTGAGGCGCGACTGGATGCTGCCCTTGCGCGAGACGTATGGCGCATGTGTCGACGGGATCTACGAAATTTTTTCCCGTAACATCGCCAGTCTGCGCGACGAATTGCGGAAAGACGCGGCACAGAAGATCCATGGTATGGCAGAGCTTTACGAGTTGCCGTACGTGAAGAGGTTTCCGCTAGTACAACTGCGCGATGGGAGCGTGCACTGCTGGCACCGACTCGTTTTCGCCCGGGGTATCGAGGAGATCGTGCATCTTCGGCTTTCCGACCTGTACGGCGAGGAATACACGCGATCTTTCAGCCGAGTGTTTGAGGACTACGTTACCGAGCTAGCCATCGAGTCTGGCGTGTCTCTGATGACCGAGGCTGCCTACAAGGAAATTGCTGGTGGCCACGCACCAGCCGTCGAGGCCGTAATCGATGGCGACGGCGACTGCAATATCCTCGTCGAAGCCAAGATGAGTCTGTTCGCTGACGACGTGCTCTTGCAAGACAGCTCGATCGTCGCGCATCGGAAGACCAAGCGAGTGCGAGACGCGATCACGCAGGGGTGGAAGGTCGGTGGGCTCATCCGGGACAATCCGGTGTTCGGCGAGCGGTTTCAAAAGCAACAGGATTTCTTGCTGGTCGTGACCAGTCGTGAGTTATATGTTGGGGGTGGTGAAATGCTACAACGACTCTATCCAGCAGACGAGTTTGGCTACCCGGACCACGATGCAGCGCGCCGCTTGCCTTTGTCCAACGTGTTCGTAATGGGAATCGAGGAATTCGAGCGAGTGATGGGGTGCGTGCGGATAGGCGAAGTCAAACTGCCTGACCTGCTTCGTGAAGCTGCGCTGGCCAACCAGGACGGCCGCACATCCCGCATGTTCTTTAGCGACTTCCTGAAGGGATACGTGAAGGAGTGGACGCTTCCTTCCATACTGGAGAAGGCACAAGATCAGGTGCAAGAAAAAATCAGGGCGGCGTTGAGCGGGCGAGAGTAGGCGCGAACAGCAGCATTGAGTCTATGTAACGAAAGCGGAAGTCGCGGAACTGCATTCGGGCTGTCGTCAAGACGCCGCGGTCGTTAGCCAAGATGCTTTTTAACGGTAATGTCGCTGACCTTGCGATCATCTCCGTTGATCTAAGACCAAGGCGGCACTGAACGGACATCGCCCGTCGTCTTCTGCCATCGAGTCGTGAGCGGCAGAGCCGGACATATAAGACATGTAATGTCCCTTCCGTCCGATATCATGGCTGCCATGTGACTCATGTGCTTCCTTTGAATTTCGACGATGGAGAAGCAAAGCGTTTTATCGTCCGAGCAGCGATCGCTGTCGATGGGGCCACAAACAGAGCCATCCGTCGTATCGTCTTGGCGCATGGCGAGGGGAAATCTGTCCCGCCTACGATGAATCAGCTTTAACGCGCCATCGCGCTATAGCGCCTCAAAAAATATGATTTCGGTCAGACGGGAGACAGACGGTGAGGAGTGGCCAACCGCGCTCAGCAACGCCGGAGAGAGTCGCGGTCATCCGGCTCCCTTATCGAACTGTCGGTGCCCCGCTCTGCATCGCGCGCTCCCGTGTGATATTAGCTCTCTACAAGAATAGCTTTGTCAACCTTACCGGCTAATAAACTGGCCAATACCATATGCTCGGCCGCTTCTTTTTGCGTGAAGCCATTGATGGTGCTATGTGCTAAAGGATTGCGAACCCCAACATACGCGCCGGTGAATATGTTAATAAAACCCTTTTGTTCGCTTCTGCCGGACTCGGTATCAAGCGTGCTCAAAATGAGCTTCGCTCCTTCGAGCTTGAAAACTTCGGTCACAAGTGCCTGGCCGTCCAACTGGCTCTGTGTCCGCGCCCTAATGTAATCAAATACGGCCGTCACCGACGTTTCCACTGCCTGTCTGAAATGATTCGTTACATAGAAATCCCAAGCGCGGTTAGCGATGATCGGATGAAGAAGGTCGTAGAGCGCTATGTTTGGGTCGTGTTGCTCCACGCGCGCTGCGCTTAATTTTATTCGTGCTGCTTCGCGAAGCGGCATGAGGTCGATCGTTATAAAATCCAAGTAGTCACTTTGATCCGAAAAATCGATCCGCCGCATTGTTTCTCGTGACCATCTGTAGGGAGGCATCTGTTCGTGCCACACGTCCAAGAAGTCGTCAAACATCTTGCGTACGTCTGGATAAGCTTTCACGGCGCGAAGAAAGTGCCCGCGGCCGGGCTTGTCAAGTCCCGCTTCGCGGCCCCACACAAAGCACGCCCGCTCAATCGCATCGAGTTTGTCGGATGTTCTTGTGTACCAGTCGAGTGCTGCACTGTCCATTTGTAGAGTCGGCATTGGCAAAACGCTTAGTTTATCAATGACTCGACGCGTAAGGTTTCTGTGACACTACACCGAACTCGAACGGCCGGCCGCTCGTCTGCGGAACGGCGGTGCAATGGACATAGGCGGGTTCAGCGACGATGCGAACGGCAATCAAGTGTCAAAGTTACAGCCCGCGTGGACCAGAGCAGGTGCTTGTCTCCGGCGCGAGTTGGTCGTTCTGTCGGGTAGAGCAGGTTAACAGTGGCAACCCTCTCGGGGATAAGGTATCTGCGGGCGTCGCAAGAGTGATGGACTTCCGTCTGGTGCGCGGTGGGTTGACGCTTGAGTCTGTGCTTGTTGCCAGCGATCTTGAATGCGGATAAGCAACTATGTCCGCTACGAAGATTCGGATTCGTCGCGCGTGGCCGTCGGCTACGGTTGCCACATCGGACGTTCACTTTCGATGACAGCGTAGGTCCGCTTAGGGTCGAACCGAGCCGTTGAAAGTCACCTTGCCGGTTTTTCCCCGGCGGCGACAGTTCAATAGGGAGGAGTTGACGCACAAATTCATTAATTTGGTGTCGGTCCAGTGACGGAATAGGAGAGATGCCTACAGTCCGCATGCGCGCATATAAATTTTCACGCATTTAATCTTCATGTCAGCCCTCCTCTTTGTCATTGAACTTACCCTGCCGAAATCGCCGCGTCGCCAGATCCAGACCTGGCGCGGCTATCGCAGGATGGAGTTCGCACCACTGACATCGAGGCTGAACCTGTGCGTGTTATTACGAAAGAACTAACAGTTCCAGCGCAGCCGGGGTATTCGCGAGAGTCCCCGTCCACGAGAATTGCGTGCTGTTCCCTGAGCAATGGTATATCACCGTCGAATCCGCACCCTGTTGAGATGTCCGCAACACAAATCCTTGCTTTTCCGTCAGAGACTCCTGCACGTGGTCCGATATTAGTTTAATAACCAATGAGAATTCGCTTTTATCCTTAATTTGCGTAAACTCGTTGCAAATTTGATTGAATTTTGTTTGGTCCATTTCGTCCAATCCAAGAAATTTAGTTTGATCGCCAGCTTAAATCCGAAGAAGGCTCTTTTAAAATAATCCGGCTGATTTTCTGAATTTAAAAGGGTCCGCCGTGCAACTTCTGTGGCGCCAGGAATGAACCCCTTCGATTGCAGAGACTAGCGTATTCGCACAACAATATGAGCCTATTCGAGTTGATAACTTGCAAGTTGATGACAAGAGGTCTAGGAACTTTTGGCAAGGATTCCCGCGCGGTTCACACCGTCGTCGAGCCTGATTTGTCTGGCCGCCAGCAGGAAGTCGAGACGAATCACCGCGAAGCGCGCGACCGTGTAGATATAGGCCAGGTTGCACGCCGTATGGTCGCGCTCCGGCGCCGCGAAGTTGCGTGCGCTCGCACGATCATCGGCCGCGACCCTGTCGGTCTGCACCTGAATGGCCGGATGTCGGCTCGCCAGAAAGCAGTCTAGCGGTGCTACAGGGACCGCGATCGAGCCTGCGCCGCTCGATCGCCTGCGGCCGCGCAGCAATGGAAATGATTGCTCTATTGAAGGTCGCGGGTGTCGTCGACCTTTGTGATTTTCCAGGCATCCCCCTGTTTGCGGAGAAACACCAACACACTGACCTTGTCCGTCGATCCAAAGGTAACGGGCACGACCGCAACATCGTCGAGCATCACAGCGGGGCGCGTTGCGATATTGGCAGCCCAATCGTGCTCGTCGTAGTCCTGCACCTTGGTGAAATAGTCGCTATCGCCCGGCAGCCGATTATGGTGATAGGCGTTGCGCAGCTTGTCGGCCGTCGCTTTGGCTACGTACGTATAAATCCCTTTGTCCATCAACGGATAGACATCATTCGATTGCCGCTTGATGTACCAGGCGTAGAACGCTTTCGTGCTTGCATCAGGCGTGACGCTATCCGCGAGCGCGGCCTGCTGCAAAAACATTCCGCACACGAGCAGCCATACCGACACAGAGAATGTGAATATCTTCTTCATGGTGGGCCCTAGTTGTACCGGTAGGTCTTGTGTGAGGGCTGTGCCTGTCGATAGGCAGGCCCCGGATAGAAGCCTTGCGCGCCGGAATGCGTTTGTTTGAAATCAGATACCCAGATCGAGCCGTCAAAAATCGCCATGTGCCCGGCGGGGTGTCCGGGCGCCGGTTGTATCACGACCACGTCGCCTTTCTGCGGCGATCCGGTTGTTTCCCGAAAGCCAACCGCTTGCAAAAGCGGGCCGTAGTCCTTGGCGAAGTGCGCGTGGTGCAGCGAGAGGCCGCCGGCTTCTATCGCCTTGCGCACGTACCTTGCACAGTTGCCGGTGCTGTGGGATTGCGCGTGATCGTCTGCGTAGCTAGCGGCGACGGATTTATCGAATGGCATTCTGTCTCCTGTGAGGAAAGGAAGCGCGGTGGAACGCTACCACACGAGAGGCGCTGAAATCGTCAGAAATGATTCGAAATCGGTCCGCGCCCGCGAAGTTATGCGGGCTGGATTACAGCAACGACAGCCGCCGCTTCGACCTTGATAATCAGGCCGCTTTCACTAGCTTCAACCGTCCTTTCTTCGCGACCTGAGCCGGGTCGAGATTGGTGTATCGCTTCAGATTGCGCCAGCCCTTGTGCGCGGTCACGGCGGCCACTTCTGGTCGATGCCGCTGCAGTATGTAGTGCTCGTTCGATTTCGGCACCACTGCGCGCTTTGAATCGGCGCGCGCCTGTCGGTATTTTCCTGACGAGCTCCCCCACGGTCACGGTGGCCGCGTCGACCGCGTTGTGCCCCTTGTCGATCTCGGCTTCCCTCTCCCGCGCCCAAGCCTCCGCAGCGGATTCAGTTTTGAACGTTTTTGCTATACTCTGCCCTCGCTTGCGTACCTGGGCACGCCAGCGACTGCCCACCGGCAGGATCGAAGCCATGTGCTTAACCCGTCTGGAAACTGACGCAGTGCCAGATCATTTGCTACAGGATCGACCTGTAGCAAAAAGTGCAGCGAAGACTGCTATACACTGGGTTCACAGGCTGTCACGGCGCTTCATTTAGGAAGAAGCAGAAAAGCCGGAAAGCCTACGGGATAAGGCCGAAGCCAATAGCAGCAAGGCTACGGTTTTCGCATCGCCAATATCCATCTCCCTGTAGTTCAATGGATAGAACAAGTGCCTCCTAAGCGCTAGATACAGGTTCGATTCCTGTCAGGGGGACCAATAAAAGGCTTAGAAGCCTTTATTTGAAAGGGCTCGCAGCGATTTTGGCGTGAATTTGGCGTAATCGCGCCGCAACTCTCGACGCCGGCCGACTGCAGATAGCAGTCGAAGTCGCCCGGGTCTAGGAGTCCGGCTGAAGCCCCAAACTCGACCGGCATCGGCATCGGCCGAACTCAGTGTATCGCGGCCCCAAGCCTGCAACGTTGTGTTCGGGTATAATGGCGCGTTGTAGTAGTTTTGACGACACTCTGCTTAACTTGAGCATTTCGGAGCAGACGAGACGGCGTTAGATTCGTTACGGCGATTATGATGTTCGGAAAGTATTACTCCTGCGAACTTCTTCGCCCTGCCGTTCGTTAAAGCAAGCGATATAATCTTTACCATCCGACGGGGATGTCACTTGATTGTGACACTTCGGGGCACTCAACGCATGACGGTGGCATCTGCCAATGTTGTGTTCGGATAGCTAGGCGACGTTTGGTGTGGCCCGCCTTTGCTTTGGGAGCGTTCTCCGCCCAAAGTGGATGATCAGGAGATAGCTCTACCGCCTGACGAGCGCTGGCACGCATGGCCAATCGGTCAATTTGCCGGGAGCGATTTGGAGTCAGTCACCTCCGCTGCGATGAACCTCGGAGCTTCGCGGCTGCTGGTATTCCGAACCGACACAGATCACCTCATGCAGTACTGCATGAGGTGTTCGCACTTCTGGGCGAAGCAAATGTCATCCCAAAGCCTCAGTGATGCCGAGATTCAAGCTGTCAAGCAAGCCTTGATCACACGTCGTTCCGAAAAGGGCGACCTGCTGCTCGGTGCTCAACTTGGACAACTAATCGCCAAAACGATTGCTCCGCGCCTGCTCCGTGATCTCCCGATACTGCGAGATTTGGCTGAAGATGAATTCAGGGAACTCGTCGAACTCGTCCCTGACGCCTTATCTACTGCAGACGTCCAGTACCGCATCATTGCAGACCAAACGCCTGTATCGCTTACCCATCAAGATTTGAAGTCCGTTTCAGGCCCCGAGCTCTGGAAGTTCTTCTCCAACCCGAATCAATCGTGCTCATTGGCCATCGAGCCAGCAGCCGGCATCATCTATGTTGCACCTCTAAGGGCGATTTTCCCGGTGGGTCTACAAAAGTTTGAACGGATGGATAGCGAGGACTATCGCGTCCTGGCCGGTCAGTTTGCCGCGCAGCAGGACTCTCCGCTTCGAGAAAAACTCGAAAAGTGCTTGGTTGAACCCCATTACTATGATCTTTGGATCGCTGCGTTGCGGGCTGCTAGTTCGCCGGAACGCAAGCTCCTTAAAATATGGGAGATCCTGCGGACCGAACACATTGCTAAGCGCCTTGGCGAGCGCCTGACCATCGCAGGGGTTTCTGTAGCTTTGCAAGCCGAAATCATTTCCGCAGCTCGCGCTCGGAAGAAGCCGGCTACGCAACAAGTTATCGCGCAAGAAACTGCGCCTGCATCAATTGTTCACCCGTGGTCCGCTCCTCACACTGCCGATGCTGTAACCGATAATGAGGCGCTAGAGCGGCTCCGTGAGATCGTTCACGCCTCGGTGGACCGCATGAGCATCACCGAACTTCGAGAAGTGCGCATTCCCGCGGGCATCCTCCTCGACGTCGCTCAGCAAAAGCGCAGCTAAGAGCGATTCTGAATGCGCCGCTTGGTGATAGTCTGCCGCCCGCAGGATTCCGCAGACATTCGTGCGCGGGTCCGAGAGTACGCTCATCCTGGCGTCGTGGACGCATTCGTCGCGATCAAGGAGGTCGACGTAGATGTCGCCGATTCGCGCGACACCGCACTGGAAATTATGAACGAGGGGCATTCGACTCGAGTTCCATCGGGAGCGACAAATCCCCAACCGTTCGTAGCTGCCACGAAAGAGATCGGCAATTTCCTGAAAATGGGGAAGTCCGCGTACGGAATCCATTACGAGGAGCACGCGGCTACCAAGCTTCGCAAGCTCGCGGGTAATAGGAAGGAGTGCCTCGTATGGGATCTTCTGCAAACCTGCGGACTCACCGTCGTTCCCGCCGCCGCCTACATGCTGCGGACGTATGCGCATACCAGTCACGTCATTGATGCATCTGCCATCAACAGTTGGATCGGACAGTTTCGCAAGCTCAAGGTCGAAAAATACGGCTTGGCGATCCTCAGGCAGATTCGACTTATGGAGCAGTCGGTCTTGGGCACTCTTCTTGCTGACGCGCAAATCCCGGACGGGGCGGCGATCTGTGTCAACCGAGACGCGACGACTAGCGGCAAGAGTGAAGCGGTCGTGTCTAATCTTGTGCTCAAGCGTGCGGCTGGAGGCAAGGTGTTCGACTCGCCGAAGGACGCGGTGGACGCAGGCCATACAAAAATTGCAATTTTTGAGGATGGCCTCTGGACCGCAACCGAGCTGATCGGTGTTTTGCAAAGCATGCTTGGAATGCGCACCGCACGCGAGAAAACACCCGCCCTTACCGACTTGAGTCGGATCGGTGAGCTGGACTTCACGCTGGTCTTTGGCGTCGCTACCGACTACGGGCTCGCGTGTCTCGACCTATTTCTCCGCGAGAACAACCTCTCGAACATCAGGGTAATCGCCGGCCAAAAGGTATCGGTTACTGGAGAGGTGGATGTGCTGGCAGCATTCTCCTCCACTGGGGCGACAACGGCTGAGTTGCGCCGTCTGGGCCCACCCGCAGAAATTATCCGACCTGCTGTCTTTTCTGCAACCGCGCTGACGAGCCCCCAGGAGGCTGACATGAAGGCTTTCTGCGAAGATGTCGGGCGACAGCTCTTCGTTAACTACATCCAGATCATGAAAGAACGTCGGCCCGACTACAAGGACTGGCCAGCTGAGAAACTGGATCGATGCAGTCTCGGGATGTGGGGTTTCGGAATGACATTCGCTTTCGCTCACTCGGTCCCGAAAGCTTCGTTACCGCTGCTGTGGTCCGAAGGTGAGGTAACTTGGCGCGGCGCAACGGTTTCAAAGTGGACGCCACTGTTCCCGAATGTGATCTGAAGTACGGCACCAAAGCAAATTCACCTCGTTTGAGCTGATATGGCTGCCACTTATGAGCAGCGAGCGACACGGTTCTACTTATCTGGTGGTCCTAATTTTCAACCCTAGACTGGAGCCGCGCAGAAAGTTGGAATGCACTACGGGTAGGAGCGGTGTAGCCCCCTAACTTTGGATCACCGCTCGGTGCTTAGTTGCGGCATACCAGCCATCTTTAACCTGCGGCTGTCGCCCTGAAATGGTCATTCACGGAAAAGTGTCGATTGGCTGCTCTTGGCCGAGAGCACGTCTCGAAAATTTTCCCGGGCGCCCCCGTCGAATGCCACGGGCGGCCGGCCGTTACTCCGGCTGCTGTGTCCGCGCCACTGTGTCGGGCGATTTTTCCGACCATACGCTGGCGAGTGATGCGCACCTTCACACCTGCGGTGCAGGCACCCGTGGGTTTGATCATTGTGCCCCTATTCGCGCCAGCATGGCATGGAGGGGCTCATCGCCGTTGACGCAAATTGAAAATCATCGAGCGGACCTCCTGCCGCCGCCTGATGCTCCGCTGCTACGGCACAGCTTCTGGTGGGTTTCCGCAAGCTCAGTGACACCGGGCATTCAAACGACGATCGCCCCGTAGTTGATGCCGACATAACAACGCATCGCGGCTTGCAACTCTGAGTCGCCCAGCCAGTACCGGCCGTCCTCGGACCTTACCCCGCCCGGCGTTATTGACCCAACACACGCCACCGCCTGAACTCCCAACTCGGCGTCGTGGATCATCCCGACGACGATGCGCTCACGCTCGATAATCGGCTGCGCCAACGCGGGATCCATTGAAAACCGAGGCACACGTTGCGCCGAACCCTGCATGGCGATATCGGTGTTACGCTGCTCGACCTGGGCTACCCAGTAGTCGAGGTGCGATCCGGACAGTTCGTCGACGAGCATCGTTTCATCTCCTTCGGCCATTTTTTTGCCACTCTTCAATCATGCGCTTTCGCTGCGCGGTGAATTCCTGCTGGCGTGGCGTAGGCGGATCGGTCAGGCACGGCTCCGCATCCAGCTCCCGTTCGAAGCACTCCCATACCGAGCCCGCCAGATGTGGACGGCCGTTGTCGGCGATCATCTTCCGAACCTGATCGGCGCGCATGATCATCGCGCGCAGCCTGTGTATCTCCCTGAGCAGCGTCAACACCGCGGGCGTCGGATCCCGGTCGTAAATCTCGGCCAGTTCTGCGGCAGTGAGGGGGCGACGGGGACGCATGGTCGTTGGTTTCGACACCTGTATGGATGTACAGTATATCGGGGATTCTGCCGGTTGCATCTGGCACTATCATTGGAAAGTCCACTGGAGGTATTCCATGTGCTATTCGGCCCAGATTGAGGCGGACTACCGGAAGTACGTCAGGATGTTCGGCGCTGCGATGAGCCTGCGCGCGTTCGTGGATCTGTACTGGAGACGCAATGGCAGCAACCTTAAAACGCCGATGGCAATGGACGCGGCGTTTTCCGATGCCGGGACCGAAGAAGAGCGGCGCATCCGGGCGCTGATTGCCGAATATAACGCGTGGTCGAAAACGGCACTCGAGGAGGAACTGCTCCGGCAGCGAGCCAGGCTCGCCGACGCCGAACGTGCGCTTGAAAAGAAGCCGACCAGGGCGGCCACCGAAAGCAGGCGGATCGCGACCGGCAGGATCGACGCTGCAGTGCGCCGTCTGGCTGACCTCGCGCGCACCGTCCCGGTAGAGGCAGATTCACGGATCTATCCCGGCTGGTACGCGCCGGTCCTGATCGTTCAGGACGGTCAGCGCGTTGTGGTGCCGATGCGTTACCGCTGCCGGCTACCTGGCTGGACCGAGCAGATGGAGAAGGACAAGCCGGGCACGTACAACGCCCGGCTGGACAGCCTGAAACACGTATGGGCGAAGCTGTTTGGCCACAACCACGGCATCCTGCTCGCCAACCGGTTCTACGAGAACGTCAGGCGCGACGGGAAGAATGTTGTCATTCAGTTCGACCCGTCACCGCCACAACCGCTGCTCCTCGCCTGCCTGTGGGCGCGCACGGCGATACCGGGCGAACCCGATCTGTGGTCGTTTGCCGCGATCACCGATGACCCGCCGCCGGAAGTCGCCGCAGCCGGTCACGACCGCTGCATCATTCCAATCAGGCCGGCCAACCTCGACGCGTGGCTCAGTCCTGATCCGTCCAACCTCGCGGAGCAATACGCCATTCTTGACGACCGGGAACGGCCCTATTACGGGCATCGCGCGACGGCATGAACCGCCGCCGGCTTGTCGTCACGGATCGCATGTAAGACGGGACTTTGAACGGCTCAGTACGACCCGGAGCGGTCCTTTGATCGCAGCAGGCGACCGACCGGCTTACACCTGAGAGCAGCCGTTGGATAGCAGGAAAGCGAGTCGCAGTATTACTTTAGGGCTCGTGCTTACGCGTACTTCGCACGCAGACAGACAGTTCCGGCACAATTTGGTCGACCGCGCTCGTACTTGCGAACCCTGCGCAATCGCGCAGATAAGACGCAGCACGCCATCGCATCCCGCAAGAACAACGATGGACGGAGCGTCGTAGCTGTTCGAGCTCAATCATTGATCCACCGAACATCAGTCGCCTAATGCAGACTCGCTGAATTCTTTGAAACGAGCAACAAAGCGTCCCAAGGATGAGCGGAGTAAGAAGTCAAGTCCAAAAGCTTTCTCGACTTCCTGTCAGTTCAGTGTGCGTGCGTCCCGGGACTTAGGCGTCAAATTCTACTTGTACCACTCGGCCTTGATGGACGCGAAATCCACGTCCTTCCATTCCTGCTTCCAGAGCTGCCAATACGGAATGTCGTTAGAGGATGGTGCGTCGGCGCAAGGGTCAATTTGGACGATTGACGGAAGAATAATGGATTCACCTACCAGTAGTGCCTCACCTTGGCGGAAAGACGTCATCTTATCAATCAGCGAACCGAGTGAGTCCGGAAGCAGTTTCTTCACATACCCTTGATCCGTTGGATTTGTAAGGCGCATAGCAATGAAGTTGCTACATTGAGAGAAGATCGTTTCCGATATCTCGGATGGTCGTTGGCTGGCGAGCAACAAGGTGACGCCGTACTTCCGTCCTTCCTTTGCGATCCGCTCTATGGAGACTTTGGACGAACGGTACTTTGATAGGTCGCTGTTTGGCACGTACTTGTGAGCCTCCTCGTACACCAACAGGATAGGAACATCGTTGTTAATCTTCTCACTGGGGTTGTTGGCGTAACGCAGACGTTTGTAGATGTACCCATACTCGAATACGAGGCGTGATATGAGCGAGACCGTGATGCTTAGCACCTCGAATGGAACCCCGCTGAGATCAAGGACGGTTACGTTCGATTTATTTGTCGACGGGTAACCGAGAAGCGTTTGGAGCGTTTCCTCGAACGTAATACTTTGCGACTTCTCGCCCAAGAAAAAGTCGAGCCTGCTGTCATTGACCTTGTTCTCAAGCCGGTTCACGAAGTTGGTCAGCTTTCCGTATAGACTGCCTTGCGTATACTTTGGCTGCCCGGCCTTTTCCTTATTGCTGGACGCGTAAACTTCCCCTGAATCGATCATCTCTTCGTTCTTCATGATCGCGTACGCAAGCACCTCTTTGATATCGAACTGGATAGGCGTGTCCAAGTGAATCTTTTGTTTTTCGGTTTCTGAGCCGGGGAACTTCGCGCGGCGGTCACGGATAATCGCTTCCTTGAAGATATTCCTCTGGTTGTGGTCGTTGGCTTCGGTGTCGAGGAAAAACTCCTCCAACTCTTCGCTGTTCAGCATCCAGTACGGCAAGACAAGATTCGAGATGTCGATGTGGTTTGCGGAAGGGAACGCTGACTTGTACTCCGAGTGAATGTCGAAAACGATGACGTGTGAGTTGTTGAGTGAGAAATTGCCGTCCTTTCCTGCTACTGCTTTTTGGATGATGGTAGCTAGAGTATGCGACTTGCCCGAGCCGGTAGAGCCGACCACAGCGATGTGTTTGTTGAAGAATTTGTTTCCGTTGACAGGAACGGGGATGTTAGTGTTCGACGCCAAGGTCGCAAAGCGAAACCTTTCGCTTTCGGAAACTGAGTCTTCGTAAATCTTTTTGATATCGGCGATGGTCGCGGGTTGGACTTCCTTCGGCGGGATCGCGAGCGAATCGCCGCCACGTTCAAATTTTCCGTCCCTCATGATGCCAAGCGGAAAGGCTTCGATGATGTGATCGCGCTTCCCGTCCGCGCTAACAGCGATCTGGAAGTTTTCGATAATGGCTATGAGGACCGCATTCTCATTGTCTGCAATCTTTACGTAGGAGCCGACCTTCAGCGACTCTTCCGCCAGCTTGAAATCTTCGAGATCGTCCACGACGATGCGTACCTTGTCGGGGAAAACGGCGATCACTTGGGCGTTGATTTGCTCTTCCTGTGCGTTTGTCATGCTCATGCGCCTGGGGGTTAGATGATGGATTTGATGTCCGACAGTTGCTCTACTTGAATCTTGACATGCCGGACCGCAGACTTGTCGTAGTGGAAGTAACTGCTGCCGAGGTGAAACTGGTAGATGCGTCGGGTCTTGGTGATTGCGTCCACGGTTTGTTCGACGTCGGCCAAGGTGTTCAGGACCTTGATCTTTATCCCGTTGCCATGCGTCGCTTTCTGCGTGATTGAGTGATAGTCGAAATCCGCTCCTTGAAAGTCGTGACCATCAATGAGCTTGAATCCTTCCGTGCTGAGCTCTCTCTTCAGCGCAAGCAACTCGCCGTCTGGTAGGCCCTGAACATGAACGTACGGGCAAAAGGGGGACGGCTCCCTTTTAGACAGCTTGGCCCACTTTCTGGAAAGCTCAAAAAGGAGGTCCTTGAGGTCCCTCCGGACATACGAGTTGGCGTCTGCCTCGATCAGGAAGAAACGCTCATACGGCGACACGTTCAGCTCCGTAAAGTATTCTCTGCGGAGCGCGGCAAGATGTGTCTTCTTGCCCTTCTTGTCGACGAACCACTCGTTAAACAAAATCGTGGAGGTGTCGACTCTTGCCAAGAACTCCTTCTTTGTGATTGTCCGGTCGGCCGGTACTGCCTGAATCGCGAGCTCGCGGATAACAGCCAGCGCGTTGTTGTAGTAGAAATATTCGGCCGAGAACGGCGTCGCTCCGAAGATCACTCGGACGGCGTCGAGCACTTCGCGATATTGTTCGTCAAACTCCTTCGCCCTAACGTCGATGGTAATGCGTTTCAGGAATTCTTTAAGGTCGGCATCGGAAAGGCCAAGTTCAGAATGGTGGTAGCGGGTAACCTTGCTAGCGCCCTTTCCCTCCGAGTAGGTGAGAAAATGTTTTTTCAGAAAATCGACATCGATGCCATCATCTAGCTTATCCTGACCTGCGGCGTAGTGACCCCTAATGGAGTAACAAATCTTTGGTTTCGTTCCGACCAAACTTTCCTTGAAGTGGGACACCATGTGCTTTACTGCATCTTTGATTGCAGAGTGGTTGTATTCCGTCTTCGCGTAATACTTGCATTGGGTAGCCGTCACCTCAGTTGCGGTTCGAATGTCGATGTCTTCGACACATTCGATCTCGATCGAATCCTCCGGTGAGGTTAGTCGCAAGACGCTGAGGATCGTCAGATCGAACTGGTAAAAATACCCCCTAATGGTGTCGACGGCGCTTCTGTCAGTCATGGCAGATTCAATCAATAATCGTTACGTTCAAAATGAGCGCCAATTGACATTCGCCACCGCAAACTCGCATGACGCATTTTTGACAATCGACGTAAGCTCGGGGTGGCCGGCCAGCGCCCAATCGATATCGTGAGATTATATTGTTTAACCATTATTTGATAGGATTTCGTCGCTATTTATTTAATGCTCGCGAACGCACTTTTTCCACGTCGCTTGTCACACGCGACGGCAGGCCCCGTGTCTTCTTTCCCTTTCTCAGCGTCATGCGTGGCTAAAGGGTCGACCGTTTGCTGGCGACGTTATAGCAGACATCACTTGGATCGAATGACCGAAACGCGTCGGGATCCCGTCAAACGTCTCCGCCGAACGAGCGTCGCTTCAGGGCCGGAAGCTGAAGATCGGGCCGACTAATGAAGCACCGCATCACCCATATTGATCACGCTCCCCGGACTCCGAGCAAACTCAGAATAACCAGAAATATCCCAAACCGGACGGAGCGATTCAGGCTGTTATTCGACTCATGCTACATTCATCAGCCAAAACTTCGAGAGGTTATGCGGTATGGGTTTTGCAATCATACGGGAAGGCGACTCTACCTCGCACGGGGGACGCGTGCTCGCGTGTACCGCGACGAACTTGGTGGACGGTCGCCCTCTTGCTCTTCTGGGTGACATGGTCTCGTGCCCCAAGTGTGGTGGCGTCTACCCGATCGTTGATGTCAAACGCATGGGAATGACGTTCGACGGGCGCCCGGTCGCGTTCGAGGGCGACAAAACCGCATGCGGTGCCTCGCTTATTGCCACGCAATCGACGGCCACGGCATCCCCCACGAGCGGCCCCGGTGGGTCTGCCGGCGGCGTCAAGAGCGAGGCGTACCAACCGAACGATGCCACGTCGAAAGCCTCTTACCGTGGACGCTTTCAGGTACTGGACGACAACACTCGTCAACCGGTGAGCGGACATCCATACACTATGACCGCAGCGGATGGCCGGACGGTGCAGGGCACGACCGATAGCAATGGTTTCACCGACTGGCTCGACGGCCACGAGGCATCGTCGCTCACGTTCAGCCATCCCGGGAGCGAGGGCGAGGCATGAGCGGCTACACGCCCAGCTCCGCAAACGGCGGGATGGCTGCAGGCGACGGGCAAACCACCCAGGTGGGATTGAACGGACGTCTGTCGCCCAAAGACAAGAAAGTCTTGTGCGACGCGATGTGCAAGTGCAACCGCATCGGGGTTGCCACCGCCGATGGCAAAATACGCAAGCAATCTTGCGTCGCGCAGCGGCTGAACGCGGCCAACGCCGTGTCCACTGCCATGACCGGTACCCCTACGGAATACCGGCCGGAGGTCTCTTACGATATGCGCCCCGTGCCGCCGTCACCACCGATACCGATCATGAGTTCGACGAGCCCCCTCGAGTCGCACTCGTTCATTCCGGCATGGATCGGAAAATACTGGCCGGGTGGAAACGACGCCTATCAGGAGGTGAAAGGGCAAGGCAATATTCGACGTCCCGATGTAGTGATCGTCAACGACCCATCGCTACCTCCCGAGCAATCCAACATTCGGACCGTTGTAGAAATGAAGTTCCCGCCCGACGACATGAACAGAGGACAGCGGACCGATTACATTCGGATCGCTGGCAGCTCGAAGAAGTTTGTGACAATGACTCCGGCAGATTGCGAGTGCGGCGACGATGAGTCGGACGAGCAGCCCGCGCAGTCAACACAGTCACAGTCAGCAAAGGACATTTTTGGATTGGACCTGCCCGGTGGATCGGGTAGCTCGCTACCCCCTGCCCTGCCACCGTTGCCGCCCATCCCAGCATTCCCCTGATCAACACGATGACAAACGAAGAACTTGCAGCCTGGGCCAACGATCCACGACGATCAGACACCCTGCCCTTTGGACTTCTTGAACCGCGTTACCAGAAAGGCATTGTAGGCGCAGCCCTGGTCGTGCGGGGCGTACTGTATTTTCGCGACGGCCATACATCGGCGGTACGCCAGGCGCTAGCCGGCTGTTTCGGGCAGTACCAGACCGAGATCGAGACATATCAACGCCTGGTTGACGAGGCCGCCGGTCATGCGCCATCAAGGACTGTGCCGCTGCACTGGTTCTATCAGGATGGCAAGCAACCCGTCGCGTTCGAGAAAGCGCCCGGTTTCGATCGAGTGGTCCAAACCGTCTCTGCCGACGAGGTGTTTTCAGTGACGATCACCAGCGCCGATCACAAACTTGCAACGGGCTTCTTTGAATTCTCTGTCTTTTGCATCGACACGTGGCAATCAAAGGTTGGTGGCGGCGGCCTGGACGCCCTCGTTTTCACGGTACCGAGACGCTTCCTGGAGTTGCGCCCTGGCACATTTCAGACGCTGTTTTCGGATTTTTCCAACGCTGTGCCGACCGTGCATGGGCACGCCGGGTATGCCGTCAACGTTCCCCCCATGGGTCGCGAACCGAACGAGGCGAGCGAATATTTCCTGGCACAGCGGTATGGGCCTGGTCTGGACGTCGGTGATCCGATGCGGACGGACGTGCGCGATATGACCGATCGCATCAAAACAGTGGATTGGCTCACCGCGCTTGATGCAGAACTGCTGCAAAAAGTTGGCGGCCCCCAAAAGCTGCCGCTCCCGCCTGACTGGTTCGGGCGTCGTTCGTTTGGAGACGGCGGTCTGATCATTCAAGCCGGTGCCGCGCCTCAAACCGGCGTATCAGCAGGCCCAGGCAAGCCCCCGGCACCGCCGCCCGCTTACGTCCTACTCAATGAAGCGCTGCGCCCCATCGTCGCCACGACGGCCGACGCCCTGCAGGACGGAACGTTGAGCAGCACTGAGCCGTTGCTCAGTACGACCCTCGCCAGCGAATCCTGGCTGCGCCGCCTCGACATACCGCCAGAGCAGATCCCCGCGCAGTGGGTCGAGCTCCATAAGACGCCGAAGCTGGCCAGTTCGGACTGACTTGACACGCTGAAGGGCTAACGACGTTGGAACCGCAGTCGGGGTATGCGCCATTGCCCGAATCCGCGCAAAAGTACTGACGGGGAACTCGCTTACGCACGGTCGCCCGTCACTGAAGCCGGCGGTCGTTCGGCAAATCAGAAAAGCCCTGCCGGTTGTGCCGCATCATCCCAGCTGAAAATAATCACCTCCTTCCGCGCGGCCTCGCGCCCTCCACCGCCCACGGTGTACCTGATGTCCACCGTCTCAATGTGAAATCCGTCGAACGCCCGACGGATGTCCGGATGATCATTGAGGCTCACGATCGCCCTGCCCTTCAGCGATCGCAGGCGGGTAGCCATCTCGACGTATTCGGAAAACGGAAACGGCACGCCGTAGCCTTCCGTCTCCCAGTAGGGCGGATCCAGATAGAACAGCGTGTGCGGCCGGTCGTACTTGTCGATGCACGCCTTCCAGTCGAGCCGTTCGACGAACGTGTTGGACAGGCGCAGGTGTGCGGCCGACAGCGTCTCCTCGAGCCGCAGCAGGTTCAGCCCCGGTGGTGTGGTCGTCGCCGTGCCGAACGACTGCCCTTCGATCTTGCCGCCGAAGCAGTTCTGCTGCAGGTAGTAGAAGCGGGCTGCCCGCTGGATATCGGTGAGCGTTTCCGGGATCGTGTCCTGCAGCCATCTGAACACCTGCCGGCTGGTGAGTGCCCACTTGAACTGGCGCACGAACTCCTCAAGGTGATGCTGCACGACACGATACAGGTTCACCAGCTCGCCGTTGATGTCATTGATTACCTCGACCTTCGCTGGCGGTCGCATGAAGTACAGCGCGGCCCCACCCGCGAAGACCTCGACGTAACAGTCATGTTCGGGAAACCGCGGAATCAGGTGGTCCGCGAGGCGGCGCTTGCCGCCGATCCATGGAACGATAGGATTTGCCATATCTGGAATTGCCTTTTCTTTTTTAAGTTAGAATTCGGCCCGCCTACCGGTAGGTGTCAGGGCCCTGGCTAATTCACTGGCTACTTCAGTGGAAAGGTGGCGTCGGGAATGCGCGAACATGCCTGACGTCGCCCTGTCTTCTCCCGCGCGGTGATGCGCGGTCAAAGTGACTTTGGCCGCCCACGATGGACGGCTACATGAGTGGTGTGCTGTGGAGAAGGCGACCTATCGTCCTTCGTCCTCGCCGGGCAGTTGCGCCCGCGAGACCACCGTATCCGGCGACACCGCGAACTGCGTAATCGCCGCAGCCTGCCTGTCCGCACGCGACGACGACCCGAAGAAATACTCCTTCGAGCCGAGCACCATCGCGATCAGAATCCCGAACAGCGTATCGAGCGCGCGCATCACGCCGTCATCGAGCCGGATCTGTCTGGCCGCCAGCAGGAACTCGAGGCCAATCACCGCAAAGAGCGCGACCGTATACATATAGGCCAGATTGCGCGCCGTATGGTCATGCTCCGCCGCCGCAAAGTTGCGTGCGCTCGCGCGATCGTCGGCCGCCACCCGGTCGGCCTGCACCAGGATGCCGGCCATGTTCTCCGCGTGCGTGAAGCCGGCCTGCCGCATCTTCAGCGCGAAGTCGTCGTCGGCCTGTTTCAGCGCCAGTAACTGCTCGGGCGTGATCTGCTGACCGGTCAGCGCGGCCTTGACAGCGTCCACTGAGCCATCGGCCAGACCGAGCTTGCCGGCGATCGCCGACGCAGCCATTGCCGCAATACCGGGTACGCCGCCCGTCAAGGCCGTGACGAGCCACGGCGCAACCGTTTTCAGGACATCCATCATGCGCTCACCCCCAATGCCCGGTTGAGCTGCCAGCCGTATTCGAACGTCTCGTTCTCGACACGCTTTTCGGCACACTCGATGTAATAGACCGACTGCTGCGCGGTCACCATGCCAAGCAGCACCCGATGCCCGTCCGCACCGCGCACGGCCAGAAACGCCTTGAGCGCCGCGATCGTCATGGCGCCGATGCCACCGTCGGTGGCGATATCGGCAAAGGCACGCTGGTTCTGATTCAGCACATTCAGCGCGCGCTGCAGGAAGCGCACGCCGGTCGCCGGCCCGGCGTTCACGCCGATGTCGAACAGCTTCTCCGCGAGCGCCGGCGAGACCGCGTCGACCAGATCGAACTTCGGCTGCTGCCAGTAGCGGCTGCGATAGATCTGCGCGGCGGTCGCGCGCGGCATGTCGCGCATCGCGCCGGCATAGCCGAACGCGCGGGCGACCGCAGCCGTCACGCCCCACATCGTCTCGCCGCCGGCATCAAGCGCATTGTTCGAGTAGCCGCCCTCGCGGCCGATCAGCGCATCGATTTTTTCGTCAAGTGTCATTGTTTGGTTCCCTGTCTGGTTTCTCTTGTCATGGTCTGTTCCAGCACCTCGAGGCGCTGCTGCTGCAACCGGTTGAGGATGTCGCCTTCGTTGATGTGGGTGAACACCCACACGATCGAGCCGACGAGGAAGGTCTGGACGATGCCGAGCACAATCCCGAGCACCCACATCGCGCCCCTCGCCGTGTTCTTCATCGCCGCGACCCGGTCGTCGACGCCGCCGATCTGCGCTTCGAGCGCATCGCGTTCCTTCTTTCCCTCGTCGACACGCGCCCACAGCAGCTCGATGTCCTTGCGCGCGTTCTGGTTGTGGATCGACATCTGCGCGAGCGCCCGGTCGAGCGCGGCGACCGGCTGCACCGATGTCTTGATGTCCTCGAGGCTTGCCGCGACGCTGCGCAGCTGCTCGCCGAAACGCGCGATCTGCACCGCCAGATCGTTGTTGTGCTGTTCACCCATCGGGCCGTCCGTTAATAAAAAAAAACGCCTCGCGTCCCCTATGCGGGCGCGGGCGGTCTGTGGTGATGCTGGTGGTGATCTTCTGTCGGTCAGTGCGGCGGCGCCGGCACCACGAGACTGATCTTCCTGCCCTTCTTCTTCCCGTGCCCGACCTTCGCCTTGCCCCGGTTGCCGGCGTTCAGCTCGACCTGTGTTTCCCAGCTTCGCCCCGCATACGTGTTCGTTACCGACTCGATCAGGAAATCGCCGTCCGCCTCCTTCTTGAAGCCCCTGAGCGTCACCGTCTTCTCGGCCGCGAAGTCCGCCCGGCCGGTCATCGTCATCGTGCTTTTCGCGGTATGGTGATTCAGCTTTTGGAGGCGGGCGTTCGCGGCGGCTTTCGCGGCCTCGGCGCTTGCGAATGCATGCCGCTCGGTGTGCACTGCGGAGGCGCCGGGCGGCGCATCCGGGTTCGGGATCGTCAGATCGATCTTCCTGCCGGACTTCGCGTCATGCACCTTCGTGCGCACCGCGACGAAACTCGCGCGGTCGGGAAACGTGATCTCGTAGTCGAGCAGCATGTCGGGCGTGAGCGTGATCGCGGGCAGCGGCTTGCCGCTCACGCTCCGGCCGGCGCCGCGACCCGCGACGATCAGCCTGCCCGCCTTCACGGTCGCCGTGGCGCCATGCTGCCGCGCGAGCCGCGTGATGAAGTGCAGATCGCTCTCGCCGAACTGGTCGGCACGCGGCACCGGCGCGTCGACGCTGCATGCAGCCGTCCACCGGTTGCGGCGGGCGACGTCACCGACAATGTCCGCGAGCTTCACGTTCTCCCAGCTGCCGTACCGGTGCGTCTTCACGGTCGCGCGCATGTTCGCGGGCTTGCCACGGATCACCACCGATGCGGGTGGCCCCTTGAGCGCGATTTCGTCGACCGCGTACTCACCGAGGAACGACAGGCCCCTGCCGCTCCAGCCGAGCGAGATTTTGAGCGTCGCACCTTTGGGCGGAAACTGGATCCTGCCGTCGCGATCGTCGAGCTCGATCTCGCACTCGTCCGACTCGAGCCCCGGCCTGTCCACCGTCCGGATGCGCAGCACGCGATCCTGGATCACGCGCGTGATGTCGTCGCCGTTCGCGACGATCTGGAAAATGGCCTGCATGAGTCTTCCCTATGTCCAGAGCTGGACCGGTTCATCGCGCTGCACGTCGCGATCGGGCAGCGTGATGAGGATTCCCGCGGCAAACGGCTGCGTGCGGGCCGCGAGCCCCGGATTCGCCTCGTACACCGCCTCGACCACACCCGCGAGCGCTCCATAGAACGCGTAGCAGAGCTCGTCGAGCACGTCGCCGTCAGAGGTTCTTATAGTCTTCGCCATAGCGGCCGAACTCCAGGCTGAAGGTCTGTTTGCGCGGAGCGCCGTCCGACATCAGCGCCTCCTGCTCCTCGTCGACGCCCTGCAGATACCAGCGGCCGAGCACCTCGCCGTAGCCGGTCGTGAGCTGCACGGGCACCATGCGGTCGCCGATCGCCCTTAGCGCATCGATCTGCCTGGCTCCCGGTCCGGAGGCGGCGAACACCACGCCGGAGAGCGTGATGGTCTCGCCGCCCTGGCTGACCGCCTGCAGCGCCTCCTGCCGGTTCAGGCGCTCCTGCGACGCGACCCTGTACTTCGTGGTGCGCCGCAGCTTGTCGAACGCCGCGGTCGACAGGTTGAAGTGGAACGTGTCGCCGGCATCGGACGTCAGCGTCATCAGGTGGGGCGTCGCGCCCGACGCACCGCCGAGCAGACCCGACAGCAGCGCCCCGGCGCCGGTCGAGGTGGCAAGCGAGGCGGGCGATGGAGCTTCCCTGATGCCCGCCCACGCGTTGAACTTCGTGCGCACGTCACCGAGCGCCGTGTTCACCGAGTCGGCCGCCGACTTCACCAGCGGATGATTCGATGCGGTGGCGATCCTGAGCACGCTGTTAACCGACGACTGCACGGCACTGAAGCTGCGCATCACCGTGCCGACCTTCGGATCGAGATCGCCGGCCACCGACAACGCACTGCCCGCGCCCGAGAGCAGTTCGGCCGCGCTCGTCAGGTTGCCGGTGGCGAGCTTCTGCAGCACCGCCACCGTGTTCGCGCTCGCTGCGCGGTTGCGTTCATACACGCGGCTCATGCTGCGCACGCGTTCGGTCGCGATGCTCGCCTGTGTCGCCGCCTGCGTGATCTGTCGTGTGAAATCCATCCTGCCTCCTACAGATATCTACAGATGGGGGCTGTCGAACATCGCCGAGCGGTTGTTCTTCGCCAGTTCGTCTTTCATCAGGCGCTGCAGCTGCGGCGACACCTTCGTGAGGAAGCGGTCCGCTGCGTCGCTGCCCGGCTCGCCCTGGAACGTGACGTGAAAGACCGGCGCAAAGGTGTTCTGCTGGTCGATCTTCGCCACAGGTTTGTCGGAACCCGGTGCACGCTCGAGCGCCTTCGCTTTCGCGAGCGCTTCGGCCACCGCAGGCGGCTGACCGTCGTTGCGCGAAGCGTTATACGAAAGCGCGAGTTTCGCGATCGCGCCAAGCGCCTTCTCACCCGCGAACGTCCCCAGCGCCCCGCCGGCGAGACCGCCGACCGCCGCACCGACCGGCCCGCCGAACGCGCCGATCATCGCGCCGACCTTCGCACCCAGCACGCCCCCGGCGAGACTGCCGGC
>NZ_FRAB01000013.1:29404-167447 GCF_900142195.1 Paraburkholderia terricola | reverse complement strand
GTGCTTCCCGTCTCGCACTGCGTGCTTGCCGGAACGGTCTGCTTAAAACCCAGGGCTTCGCTTTGTGACGCGGGTTCTCCGCTTCGCCTCGGCGCTGGAGCTTGGCGCGTCGTTGCGTTCGCCGTTGGTTCGGCGAGGCGCCAGTGATTTGATGGCATGGCGAGGCGCGCGGCACGTCATCAGCTTTCGTGATGTGGCGTTGGCGCGTGCGGCGCTCGCCGACCGCGCGCTTATTCGCTGCCGAGATAAAAATAGCGGAACAGAAAAATCGCCGCGATGATCCACACCACCAGCTTTACCTTGCGTGCCTGGCCCGTCAGCAGTTTCAGTCCGGCGTAGGAAATGAATCCGAACGCGACGCCGTTGGCGATCGAATAGGTGAACGGCATCAACAGCGCAGTCAGCGCGGCCGGCACGACTTCGGTGGCGTCGTCCCACGGCAGGTCGAGCATTTCCCGCAACATCAGGCACGACACGTACAGCAACGCCGGTGCGGTCGCGTAGCCGGGCACCACGCTCGCCAGCGGCGCGAAAAACAACGCCGCGAGAAACAGCACGGCGACGGTGATCGCGGTCACACCCGTGCGGCCGCCCGCTTGCACGCCCGACGCGCTTTCGATGTACGCCGTGGTCGAAGACGTGCCCAGCATCGAGCCAGCCAGAATCGCCGTGCTGTCCGCGAGCAGCGCGCGGTTCAGCCGGTGCATCTTGCCTTCCACGAGCAGCCCCGCGCGGTTGGCGACCCCCATCAGCGTGCCGGTCGCGTCGAACAGTTCGACAAGGAAGAACACCAGGATCACGTTCAGCACGCCGGTGGAGAGCGCGGCGCGTATGTCGAGCTGGAACAGCGTCGGCGAAATGGACGGCGGCGTGGAGACGATGCCGTGGAACGCGTTGCCGCCGAAGAAAAAACTCAGCACTGTCACGCCCACAATGCCGATCAGGATCGCGCCGCGCACCCGCAGATAGTCGAGCGCGACGATCGCGAAGAAGCCGACCGTCGCGAGAATCACGTGCGGGTTGTGCAGATCGCCGAGCGTGACGAGCGTGGCCGGGTTGCCCACCACGACGCCCGCCGTCTTCAGCGAAATGATCGCGAGGAACAGGCCGATGCCGCCGGTGATCGCTATGCGTATCGAATGCGGAATGCCGGTGACGATCGCTTCGCGCACGCGAAACAGCGTGACGACCAGAAACAGGCAGCCGGAAATGAACACCGCGCCGAGCGCGGCCTGCCACGTAAAGCCCATGCCCTTGACGACGGTGTACGCGAAGTACGCGTTCAGGCCCATGCCGGGCGCGAGCGCGATCGGGTAATTCGCGTAGAGACCCATGATCAGCGAGGCGAGCGCGGCCACGAGGCAGGTCGCGACGAACACCGAGTCTTTCGGCATGCCGGCGTCGCCGAGAATGGCCGGATTGACGAAGATGATGTAGGCCATCGTCAGGAAGGTGGTCACGCCGGCGAGCACTTCGGTGCGTAAGGCCGAGCCGGATTCCGTAATGCCAAAGTAACGGTCGATCTTGTTCATTGCTTGCATTCCCCCACGAGTCCCCAAAAGCTTAGTCGCAACGACGCCACCTGATGGGTCGAAATTAAATGACGGGCGAAAAAGAACACATGTTGGACATATTTGTCAACAAATCGCTTTTGCTCGGAATTCATCGAGCAGGTCGCTGCGAGGTCGTGCAGGAAGATGGGTTGGGGAACTTGTGCCTACGCCCTGAGCACTTTCAGGCGTTGGGTTCGCACCTGGCCGATGCGAATAGCGATTCAGTCATGCGAACGCAGCCCTCAAACCCGAAGGATGCAACTGCGGGCTGGGATATGAACTCGCCGGCATGGACGAGGGTGTGTCGGTCCTCATAGAGGCGGACGAGGGATGCGTGCCGGACATCTTTTCCGTTGACCGTCTCGACGGCGAACCTCTTGTCACCTACCCGGAAGCGGGCGACTCATCGATGATCGTGAACAGCAACAGACGCGTTGGCGGAGCAGACGTTCGCCATGTCCACGGCGGATTTGATTCGTAGCCTGTCGCTGTCATGGAGCCCGGCAACGCATACTCGAAGGCAAGCCGCGGCATCACGCCGGCGGCTTCCCAAACCGCTCCATCACCGCGCTCAACAAATCGATCGGCAGCGGAAACACAATGGTCGAATTCTTATCCGCGGCGATCGTCGTGAGCGTTTGCAGATAGCGCAACTGCATTGCCTGCGGTTGCCGCGACAGCGTCTGCGCCGCCTCCAGCAGATGCTGCGACGCCTGCAACTCGCCTTGCGCGTGAATCACCTTGGCGCGCCGCTCACGCTCGGCTTCCGCCTGGCGGGCAATTGCGCGGATCATCGTTTCGTTGATATCCACGTGCTTGATTTCGACGATCGACACCTTGATGCCCCACGCGTCGGTCTGGGCGTCGAGCACTTTCTGGATGTCGGTGTTCAGTTGCTCACGCTCCGCGAGCAGTTCGTCGAGTTCATGCTTGCCGAGCACCGCGCGCAGCGTGGTCTGCGACAACTGGCTGGTCGCCTCGAAGAAACGCGCCACCTGAATCACCGCTTTCTCGGGATCGACCACGCGGAAATACACCACCGCGTTGACCTTCACCGAGACGTTGTCGCGCGTGATGACGTCCTGCGGCGGCACGTCGAACACGACGGTGCGCAGATCGATGCGCACCACCTGCTGCACCACCGGAATGATCAGCACCAGCCCCGGCCCCTTGACCTTCCAGAAGCGCCCGAGCATGAACACGACGCCGCGTTCATACTCCCGAAAAATCCGTATCGACGAAGCAATCAGCGCGGCCGCCAGCAGAATCAGAATGCTGCTGAAGCCGAATGTGAAACCGATCATGAGCGTTCTCCTTGTTGTAGCGTTTCAACGGGCTCGACCGTCAGCGTCAGTCCGCGCCGCGCGGTGACGCGCACCATTTGCCCTGCCGCAAGCGGGGCCGTGCTGGACACCCGCCAGCGCTCGCCATGCACGCGCGCCCAACCGGCCGGCGTGCCGCCTGTCCCGGGCGTCGCGCCGGGCTCCGCCAGCAGACCCTCGTCGAGCACCACGCCGATATTGCCGATCAGCGCCTCCGAACCGCTCACCACGGGCCGCCGCCGCGCGTGCAACGCGAGCCGCGACACGCCCAGCACGAACAGCAGGCTGAACACGGCGACCGCCGCGATCATCGGCAGCGGGATGCCGTAGCCGGGCACGTCGGTGTCGATCAGCATCAGCGCGCCGATCACGAACGCGACGATGCCGCCGAAGCCGAGCGAGCCGAAGGTCGGCAGAAATGCCTCGCCGATCAGGAACGCGATGCCGAGAAAGATCAGGCCCAGGCCGACGTAGTTGACCGGCAGCATCTGCATCGCGAAGAGGCCGAGCAGCAGACTGATCGCGCCGACCACACCCGGCAGCACGAAGCCCGGATTGGCGAATTCGAAGAAGAGCCCGTACATGCCGAGCATCAGCAGCACCAGCGCGACGTTCGGATCGGTGATGACCGCGAGAAAGTGGCTGCGCCAGTCGGCTTCGAGCGTCGCGACGGCGGCGTTGGCGGTGCTGAGCGTGACGTTGCCGGCGCTCGTGACGAGCGTGCGGCCGTTCAGTTGGCGCAGCAGGTCCGGTACGTCGCGCGCGTTGAGATCGACCACGTGCTGCGCGAGCGCATCGGCGGCCGACAGGCTCACGGCTTCGCGCACCGCGCGCTCGGCCCAGTCGGCGTTGCGCCCGCGCATTTGCGCGAGACCGCGAATGTACGCGGCGGCGTCGTGGACCTGCTTGCGCAGTTCGGTGGACTGCGTGTCGAGCGGCAGTGCGGCGCTGGCCGCGCTGGCGGCGCTGGTGCCGCTGGCAGGGGCCGCCGCCGAGGGTTTCGACGCGCCGTCGCCGCCCCCGATGCCGGGCAGGCCCGGTGCGCCGCGGCCCCCCGGCGGCTCCGTGCCGCCGATGCCTACCTGGATCGGCGTCGCCGCGCCGAGATTGGTGCCCGGCGCCATCGCCGCGATGTGGCTGGCATAAACGATGTAGGTGCCGGCGCTCGCGGCGCGCGCGCCGCTCGGCGCGATGAAGGTGGCGACCGGCACCGGCGAGCCGAGAATCGCCTTGATGATCTGCCGCATCGACGTATCCAGGCCGCCGGGCGTATCGAGTTGCAGCACGGCGAGTTGCGCGTGCTCGTCGGCGGCGCGTTGCAGGCTGCGCACGATGAAGTCGGCGCTGGCCGGACCGATCGCGCCGCTCACCGGAATCACCACGACGCCATGAGGCGCGGCCGCGGCCCGCAGCGGCGGCGCGGCGCTTTCGAACGACGCGAAGCCAAAGGCCAAAAGCGCGGCTAGCGCGGTCATGCCGCGCATCAAGCGGCCCACGGCTCCGCCACGGATAAGCGAAGGACGCGGACCGGATTGCCGGAACGGGAGACGCGGATACGTGCTCATCGCTGACGGCTGCCGCGCCGGGTCTGTCGAGACTGATCGAGGATGTTCGAGGCCGATCGACCGGCGCGGGCCGATACCTCCAGAAGAAGGCTGGCCTGCTTTTAACAGCTTAGTCCGATTCCGCGCGCCGCGTGAGGTCCGCGCGCGCCAACCGGTAATCGGTCGGCCGCATGCCGGTCCATTTGCGAAACGCGCGATGGAACGCGCTCGGTTCCGCGAAACCCACCGCGGCGGCGATGTCGGCAATGGTGCGGTCGGTATCCTGCAACTCGCCGATTGCGATGTCGCGCCGCAAGTCGTCCTTGATCGATTGATACGTATAGCCTTCCTGCTTCAGACGCCGCCGCATGGTCGCCTCGGCGACGTGCAGGCGCGCGGCCATCTGGTCGGCGGCGGGCCAGCCGGCCATCGGCAGCGCGCGCAGCAGCTTGCGCACGCGCGCCGCGAGCGAGCCGGGATTGCGGTACTTGACGACAAAACTGCCGGGCGCGTCGCGCAGGAACGGTTTGACCGACTTGCCCGTCTGGATCACCGGCAGATCGAGAAACGCGGGCGAGAGGTCCACATACGACTCGCCTTGGCCGAACGTCATGTGATCGCAGAACATGAGCCGGTATTCGTGCGCGGCGGGCGGCTCGGCGCAGCGAAAGCGCGCCTCGATCAAGGGAATGCGCCGCCCGACCAGCCAGCACAGCAGGCCGTAGACGAGGATGAACCACGTTGCATAGGCGAACATGGTCGGCGGCTTCGTGCCTTCGCGCTCCGTGAAGCGCAGCCGCACCCGTTGGGCGTCCGTTTCGATCAGCACGCCGAGGTCGTCCAGCACCAGCCGCATGAAGCCGACCGCGCGCGCGAGCGCTTGCGCGCCGTTGCGGGCGGTCAGCGCGGTTTGCGTCATCGCGATGAAGCTGCCGCTTTTCATGCGATGTGAATCCTGGCCGAGGAATTCGTCGTCGAGCGCGCGCGCGATGCCGGCCCACAGCGCGCCGTATTGCGCCGACGATACGCGGCTTTTCGGCGATGCGAGCATCGGCGCCGCGATGCCGGCCGCTTCGGCGAGCGGCAGCGTATCCAGACCGCGTGCGCGCGCCAGTGCCAGGGTTTCCTCTACCAGGCTGACCGAAATCGTGCCTTTATCGTTTTTTGGGTGTTTCATGCGTATCTGGCAAATGCGCTCAACGTTTGGCTGGTGGCGATTCGAGAAGCCCTTGAAAGACGGCGCGAATCTTCGTGGCATCGTACCAGCATGGCAAATGCGCTCAGCCAGATTGAGCGGGCTGAGCATCGAACCCGCCTGTCGGCTTCCCTACACTGGCCCTGAGCCGACCGCACGCAACGCGATCGGCCGCACAGGACAGGACACGAGCCTCATGGACAGCTTCTACACCGACGAGCAACGGATGATCCGCGACGCCGCTCGCGACTTCGCGACCGAGCGCCTCGCGCCACACGCGGCGCAGTGGGACCGCGACGCGCGATTGCCCGCCGACGTCGTCACGCAGATGGGCGAACTCGGCTTTCTCGGCATGATCGTGCCGGCCGAGTGGGGCGGCTCGTACACCGACTACGTGGCTTATGCGCTCGCGCTCGAAGAGATCGCCGCCGGTTGCGCCGCCTGCGCGACGCTGATGAGCGTGCACAACTCGGTGGGCTGCGGGCCGATCCTCAACTTCGGCAGCGACGCGCAAAAAGACCGCTATCTGCAAGACCTCGCCACCGGCCGGTGCATCGGCGCGTTCTGCCTGACCGAGCCGCAAGCCGGGTCCGAGGCGAACAATCTGCGCACGCGCGCCGTGCTGCGGGACGGCAAATGGCTGCTCAACGGCAGCAAGCAGTTCGTGACCAACGGCGCGCGCGCGGACCTCGCGATCGTGTTCGCCGTCACCGATCCCGATCGCGGCAAACGCGGCCTGTCCGCCTTCATCGTGCCGACCGATACGCCGGGCTTCAACGTCGGCAAGCCGGAGCACAAGCTCGGCATTCGCGCTTCCGACACCTGTCCGATTTCCCTCGACGATTGCGCCGTGCCCGAAGCCAATCTGCTCGGCGAACCGGGCGAAGGCTTGCGCATCGCGCTATCGAATCTGGAAGGCGGGCGCATCGGCATCGCCGCGCAGGCGGTCGGCATCGCGCGGGCCGCGTTCGACGCCGCGCGCCGCTATGCGAGCGAGCGCGTGCAGTTCGGCAAGGCGCTGAAGGATCATCAGACCATCGCCAACATGCTCGCCGACATGGCCACGCGCCTGAACGCCGCGCGGCTGCTCGTGCATCACGCGGCGCGGCTGCGCTCGGCGGGCAAGCCGTGTTTGTCGGAGGCGTCGCAGGCCAAGCTGTTCGCGTCGGAACTGGCCGAGGAGGTCTGCTCGAACGCGATACAGATTCACGGCGGCTATGGCTATCTCGAGGACTACGCGGTGGAGCGCCACTACCGCGACGCCCGCATCACGCAGATTTACGAAGGGACCAGCGAAGTGCAGCGCATGGTGATCGCGCGGCATGTTTAGCGCGATCGTGGCGGAGTTTGAGAGCAGAATAGGCTGCGGATGGAGAGTGTGGGGCGAAGTAGAAGCGGACGCATACCGCGCCACCTAACGCCATATTCATGGGACCGGAGCGCGCTGCGTGGGACCGGAGTAAGTGCTGAAGCACTAACTCCGGATCGACATAAGCGCTGAAGCGCTAACTCCGATCGACAGCTTTGCATGGGACCTGAGTAAGCGCTAAAGCGCTAACTCCGGTCGACAGCGGTGCATGGGACCGGAGTAAGCGCTGAAGCGCTAACTCCGATCGACAGGAGACAACGATGACCACGGCGCAACCCTTTTTCGACGCGCGCGATCTGCTATTGCGCCATCGAACCGACTACGACCGCGCATACCGCGAATTCGCGTGGCCCGCATTAGGCGAGTTCAACTGGGCGCTCGATTACTTCGACGTAATCGCCCGCGACAACCACAACCCCGCGCTGTGGATCGTCGACGATCCCACCGGCGACGGTCTGCGATTGTCCTACGCGCAGATGTCCGAGCGTTCCGCGCGCATGGCGAACTTTCTGCGCGGCGTGGGTGTCGCGCGCGGCGATCGTCTGCTGCTGATGCTGCCGAACCGCGTCGAGCTATGGGACGTGATGCTCGCGGCGATGAAGCTCGGCGCAATCGTGCTGCCCGCCACCACCCAGCTTTCCGCCGACGACGTGCGCGACCGCGTGCAGATCGGCGGCGCGAATTTCGCGGTGGTCGATAGCGCCGAGTCGGCGAAATTCGACGCGCTCGACGTGCCGCTCACGCGCATTTCAGTCGGCACGCCGCGCGACGGCTGGATCGATCTGGCCGCGGCCTATGACGCATCGCCGCAATTCACGCCCGACGGCGTCACGCGGGCGAGCGATCCGATGCTGCTGTACTTCACCTCGGGCACCACGTCGAAGCCCAAGCTGGTCGAGCATACGCACGAGAGCTATCCCGTCGGGCATCTGTCGACGATGTACTGGATCGGTCTGCAACCGAACGACGTCCATTGGAATATCAGTTCGCCGGGCTGGGCCAAGCACGCGTGGAGCTGCTTCTTCGCGCCGTGGAATGCGCAGGCTTGCGTGTTCGTGTTCAACTTCGCGCGCTTCGTGCCGAAAGATACGCTCGACGCGCTGGTGCGTTTCAACGTCACCACGCTGTGCGCGCCGCCAACTGTATGGCGCATGCTCGTTCAGGAGCCGCTCGCCGACTATCCGGTCAAGCTGCGCGAGATCGTCGGCGCGGGCGAGCCGTTGAATCCCGAGGTCATCGAACGGGTCAGGCACGCGTGGGGCATCACGATTCGTGACGGCTTCGGCCAGACCGAAACCACCTGCCAGATCGGCAATTCGCCGGGGCAACCAGTCGTGCCGGGGTCGATGGGACGTCCGCTGCCGGGCTACAGGATCGAACTTCTCGACGCCGACGATCAACCCGTCACCGAAGGCGAAATCGCGTTGCCGCTGGCCGAGCGTCCGCTGGGTTTGATGACGGGCTACGCGAATAACGCGAACGCCACCGCGCAAGCGATGCGCAACGGCTTCTATCGCACCTCCGATGTGGCGCTGCGCCGCGACGACGGTTATTACGTGTACGTGGGCCGCGCCGACGACGTCTTCAAATCGTCCGACTACCGGCTGAGCCCGTTCGAACTCGAAAGCGTGCTGATCGAACACGAGGCGATCGGTGAAGCCGCGGTGGTGCCGAGCGCCGACGCGCTGCGCCTGGCGGTGCCCAAAGCGTTCGTCACCGTGCGCCAGGGCTACGAAGCCGGGCCCGAACTGGCGCGCGCCGTGTTCGCGTTCTCGCGCGAAAAGCTCGCGCCATACAAGCGGATTCGCCGACTGCAATTCAGCGAACTGCCGAAAACCATTTCCGGCAAGATTCGCCGCGTCGAATTGCGGCGCCGCGAAATGGAACGCGAGGCCGAGCCCGCGCGCCTGCCAGGCGAGTACTGGGAAGAAGACTTCCCGGATCTGCGTTGATTTTTCATTTCCATCGAGTCACTGTCCGGCCGCCGCGCGGCCATCGCACAGGAGTTCCAGCATGAGCGCAATTGCTTCGAACAACGCCGGGCGCGCGGTTGCCGCCAATGCCGCCGCAACCGCCATCGCCACCGTCAAGCTGTTGATCAACGGCGAGTTCGTCGAATCGAAAACCATCGAATGGCGCGACATCGTCAATCCCGCCACGCAAGAAGTGCTGGCGCGCGTGCCGTTCGCCACCGCCGACGAAGTGAACGAAGCGATCCGCTCCGCGCATGCCGCGTTCAAGACCTGGAAGGACACGCCGATCGGCGCACGCATGCGCATCATGCTGAAGTACCAGGCGCTGATTCGCGAGCACATGCCGCGCATCGCCAGGACCTTGAGCGCCGAGCAGGGCAAGACGATTCCCGATGCCGAGGGCGATATCTTCCGCGGTCTCGAAGTGGTCGAGCATGCGTGCTCGATCGGCAGCTTGCAGCAGGGCGAATTCGCGGAGAACGTGGCGGGCGGCGTGGATACGTACACGTTGCGTCAGCCGCTCGGCGTCTGCGTCGGCATCACGCCGTTCAACTTCCCCGCGATGATCCCGCTGTGGATGTTCCCGATGGCGATCGTCTGCGGCAATACCTTCGTGCTGAAGCCGTCCGAGCAGGACCCGTTGTCGACGATGCAACTGGTTGAACTCGCGCTCGCAGCGGGCGTGCCGAAGGGCGTGCTGAACGTCGTGCACGGCGGCAAGGAGGTGGTCGACGCGCTCTGCACGCACGAAGCGGTGAAGGCGATTTCCTTCGTCGGTTCGACGGCGGTCGGCACGCACGTCTATCGCCTCGGCAGCGAACACGGCAAACGCGTGCAATCGATGATGGGCGCGAAGAACCACGCCGTCGTCCTGCCCGATGCGAACCGCGAGCAAACCTTGAATGCGCTGGCCGGCGCGGGCTTCGGCGCGGCGGGGCAGCGCTGCATGGCGACCTCGGTGGTGGTGCTGGTCGGCGCGGCGCAGCAGTGGTTGCCCGATCTGATCGCCAGGGCGAAAGCGCTCAGGATCAACGCGGGCAGCGAGCCGAATACGGACATCGGCCCGGTGGTCTCGCGCGCGGCGAAGCAGCGCATTCTCGGCCTGATCGAAGCGGGCGTGAACGAAGGCGCGACGCTCGCGCTCGACGGCCGCGGCGTGAAGGTGCCCGGCTACGAGGAAGGCAATTTCATCGGCCCGACGGTTTTTACCGGCGTCACGACCGCAATGGAAATCTATCGCACGGAAATTTTCGGGCCGGTGCTGCTCGTGCTGAACGCCGCCACGCTCGACGACGCAATCGAACTCGTCAACCGCAATCCGTTCGGCAACGGCGTCGGCCTCTTTACGCAAAGCGGCGCGGCGGCGCGCAAGTTTCAGAGCGAGATCGATGTCGGCCAGGTCGGCATCAACATTCCGATTCCCGTGCCGGTGCCGTTCTTCAGCTTTACCGGCTCGCGCGGTTCGAAGCTCGGCGACCTCGGTCCCTACGGCAAACAGGTCGTGCAGTTCTATACGCAGACCAAGACCGTCACAGCGCGTTGGTTCGACGACGACACGGTCAACGACGGCGTGAACACGACCATCAGCCTGCGCTGATCGCTCGGGTTCATTGCTTTGCATGGGACAGGAGACGGCATCATGAAAATAGGCTTTATCGGACTCGGCAACATGGGCGCGCCGATGGCGCTCAACCTGCTCAAGGCGGGTCACGCGGTCAACGTGTTCGACGTGAATGCGCAAGCCGTGCAGGCACTCGTCGACGCGGGCGCCAAGGCGGCCGGCTCGCCGAAAGACGCGGTGACGGACGTGGAATGCGTGATCACGATGCTGCCGGCCGCCGCGCACGTGCGCAGCGTGCTGACCGCGGACGACGGCGTGTTCGCCGGCATCGCCAGGGGTGTCACGATCATCGACTCGAGCACGATCGACCCGCACAGCGTCAGGGCATTCGCCGAACTCGCGAAGCAGCGCGGCAACACCTTCGTCGACGCGCCCGTCTCGGGCGGCACGGGCGGCGCGGCGGCGGGCACGCTGACCTTCATGGTCGGCGGCAGCGCAAGCGCCTATGAAGCGGTCAAGCCGGTGCTTTCGGCGATGGGCAAGAACATCGTCCATTGCGGCGACACCGGCACGGGCCAGGTCGCGAAGATCTGCAACAACCTCGTGCTCGGCATCACGATGGCGGGCGTGGCCGAAGCGATGTCGCTGGGCGAGGCGCTCGGCATCGACACCAAAGTGCTGGGCGGCATCATCAATACGTCGACGGGGCGTTGCTGGAGTTCCGACACGTATAACCCGATGCCCGGCGTGATCGAGACCGCGCCGTCCACGCGCGGCTATACCGGCGGCTTCGGCACCGACCTGATGCTGAAGGACCTGGGCCTCGCCACCGACGCCGCAAAAGCCGCGCGTCAACCGCTGTATCTCGGCGCATTGGCTCAACAGCTTTATCAGACGATGAGCACGAAAGGCGCGGGACGTCTCGACTTTTCCGCCGTCATCAAGCTTTATCGCGGCGACGCTGGCGACGGCAAGAACGGAGACGCGCGATGATCGAACTCGACTACGCGCACGAGGGCGCCGTCGCGCTGCTCACGTTGAAGCGGCCGCCCGCGAACGCTTTCACGCCCGAGGGCTTGCTGCTGTTGCAACGAACGGTCGAGCGTCTGAACGGCGAGGCGCGGGTGCGGGCCATCGTCGTCACCGGAGATGGGCCGAAGTTCTTCAGCGCGGGCGCCGACCTGAACACCTTCGCCGACGGCAACCGCGAAGTCGCGCGCACGGCGGCCATGCGTTTCGGCGCGGCGTTCGAGGCGTTGCAGAATGCGCGCCCCGTGGTGATCGCGGCGATCAACGGTTACGCGATGGGCGGCGGGCTCGAATGCGCGCTGGCGTGCGATATCCGCATCGCCGAGCAGCATGCGTTGCTGGCCTTGCCCGAAACCGCAGTCGGTCTGCTGCCGTGCGGCTGCGGAACGCAGACGCTGCCGTGGCTGGTCGGCGAAGGCTGGGCCAAGCGGATGATTCTCACCGGCGAGCGCGTCGACGCGGCCACCGCGTTGCGCATCGGTCTGGTCGAGGAAGTGGTGGAAAAGGGCGCCGCGCGCGAGGCCGCATTGACGATGGCGGCGCGTGTCGCGACGCTGAGTCCGCAAGCGGTCGGCTTCAGCAAGACGCTGATTCATCAGGCCCGCAACGGTGTGCCGCGTGCGGCGGCGTTGGCGGTGGAGCGCGAGCGCTTTGTCGATCTGTTCGACGGTGTGGATCAGCGCGAAGGGGTGAACGCGTTCCTGGAGAAACGCGCGCCGCGCTGGCAGGTGACGCAGGCGGGAACCGGGGAGCAGAGCTAGAGAGGCGAGCGCGCGGCAGGGGCGAGAGAGCATGGGTTTTGCCCCGACATGCAACGCGTCGGCGAGCGCCCCGTGGTTCGTTCATGGCGCTCGCCACACCTACGCGTTCAACGGCTGTGCGTCGTGCTGTTCTACTTCGTCACGAGGAGCGGGGCGATGGCGGCCCCGCTTCTTGCGCTTACCATCGGCCGAACCGCTCGACCCGACGCAACGGCCGAGTCAACGCACTGAGCGCCGATCAACCGCCGTCCGCCGAAATTCGCGCGGACTCGCTGACGAAGGGCGACGCGGGGCTATACGGCATATCGAGCACCGGCGCGGCGTGCCGTTCGGCGTACGCGCGGCGCATCGGCTTCAGCACGAACAGCGCGAGCAGGGCGGCCACCGCGGCCATGCCGGAGGCGAGCATGAAGACCGCGTGCCAACTGCCCGTCATCGCCGTGACGACGCTCGTGAACGGCACCAGCAGCGCAGCCGTTCCCTTCGCCGTGTACAACAGGCCGGCGTTGGTGGCGGCGTATTTCGGTCCGTACGTGTCGCCGCAGGTCGCGGGGAACAGGCTGTAGATTTCGCCCCATGCAAAGAACACGATGCCGGTCAGCACGACAAACGCGACCGGACTGTGGCCGTACTTCGACAGCGCCAGAATGCCGACCGCTTCGATCGCGAACGCCATGAACATCGTATTTTCCCGGCCGATACGATCCGAGATCCAGCCGAAGAACGGCCGCGTCAGACCGTTCAGCACGCGGTCGATGGTCAGCGCGAAGGTCAGTGCGGGCAAGGTCAGGCCAAGCAGCGAAACCGGCGAATCGTGCAGACCGAAGTCTTTCGCGATCGGTCCGAGCTGCGCGGTCGCCATCAAGCCGCCCGCGGCCATCATGATGAACATCAGGTACATGACCCAGAACACCGGCGAGCTGACCACTTCGCGTGGCGTCGCGTTGTAGACCACGCGCTGCACGGTGCTTTTCGCCGTCGCGAGCAGCTTGGTCGGCGGCGCGAGCAGCGCGAGACCGAGCAGGAAAACGATGATCCCCTGACCGAGGCCGAACCACAGGAACGTGGCTTCGTAACCGCTGCTCTTGATCATGCTGGCAATCGGCACGACGGTGGCCGCCGACCCCGCGCCGAACCCCGCCGCGGTGATGCCGGCAGCGAGTCCGCGACGCGTGGGGAACCACTTCAGCGCATTGCCCACGCAGGTGCCGTACACCGCGCCCGCGCCGACGCCGCCTATCGCCGCCGCGATATACAGCACCGGCAGCGACGACGCCACCGAGTTCAGCGCCCACGCCACGCCGCAGAGCAGGCCGCCCGCGACCACCACGGGACGCGGCCCGTACTTGTCGACGAGATAGCCTTCCACCGGCACGAGCCACGTTTCAGTCACCACGAAGATCGTGAATGCCACCTGAATGGCGGCCCGGCCCCACTGATACTTCTCGTTGATCGGGTTGACGAACAACGTCCAGCCGTACTGCATGTTGGCAATCATCGCCATGCAAATCACGCCGAATACGAGTTGCACCCACGGTGACGCTCTCCACGACGACGCCCCTCCCTGGTGATCCGTGTCCATTACTGTCTCCTTGGCATGGCTGCCTCATGTTTGCGGGCGCCAAAGTGGCTTCTTCCCCCGCCGATCAATCGCGCGATGATCTACCCCATACAGTATGTGATATATCAAGTAAGTCAAGCGAAAGAATGGCTGGGGTTTTCACCACGTCATTTGCCAGATGAAAGACAAATGAAGGACCGCAGCCGGATCGGCGTCCACGATAAAAAAAGCCCGCAGGCAAGGCCAGCGGGCGAGGGCATGAGGCGGACAAGGCTGTTCGCGCCTGCCTTGCCTTTATAGGTGAAAGATAAACGTAATGTTAGTTTTTTATTTGTAGGAATGCGAGGCGCCGCTCAAGCTTCGCTGACGGCGTCGGACGTCAACACGGGCGAGGCCGGCGCATCGCCTTGCACGCCTCGCACGCGCGAAATCCAGAACACGCCCAACGACGCGACGCCGACCGCGGCCCATCCGGCGGTCCCGTATCCGATGACCTGCCCGCCAGGCGAACTGCCGAGCATGAGCCCGCCGAGCCACGCCCCGCATCCCGTGCCCAATGCCTGGAGCGCGCTGTTCGCGCTGAGAAACGCGCCTCGATGGGCGGGTTCGGGCACGGTGGTGAGCAGCGCCTGCATCGGCACCATCCGCGATGACACGAGCACCATGAAAAACGGAAACAGCAGCAGCAGCCCATAAAACGGCAGGTCGGGCAGATGCGTCATGAGCAGCACGGGCAGAAACGAAAGCACGACTGCGATGCGAAACACCCGCCGCGTGCCGAACTGATCGGCAAGCCTGCCGACCCGGCGCGACGTGAAGAACGTCGCCGCGCCGCCGGCCATGTACAGCCACGAAAGCTGCGCGGGCGCGACGCCGTGGTTGGCGACCAGCACCGGCGAAATGAACGGAATCACCAGCATGTTCGCGACCATCATCATGAAGGTCAGCGCGAAGGCATTCAGATGCCGCGGGTTGCTGAGGAGCCCCCACAAATCAGGCAGCACTTCGCCGAGCGCCGGCTGACGGCGGTTCAAATGTTCGGCGAGCGACGGCACCAGTTGCCGGCCCGCGAACCACACGATGAGCGACAGCGCCACCAGCAGGAAGAACGGCGCGGCCCAACTGAAATGCGCGCCCAGCATGACGCCGGCCGGCACGCCCGCGATCGCCGCGAGGGAGAAAGCGGTCATGATGGTGCCCGTCGCGGCGCCGCGCCGCTCAACCGGAATCACGTCGCTGACGATCGCCATGATCACCGAGCCCAACACGCCGCCCGTGATGCCCGCGAAAGCGCGCGCGGCCAGCAGCAGCGCGAAGCTGTCAGCCAGCGCGCACGCGAGATTCGATAGCGCGAACAGCGCATACACGGTCAGCAGCAGACGGCGCCGGTTGAAGCGGTCGATATAGGTTGCCGCGAACAGGCCGGAAAGCCCGGAGCACCACGAATACGCCGACACGGCGGTGGCGAACGCCGCCGGCGTGATGCTGAACGCGTGCATGATCTGCGGGCCGAGCGGCATCATGACCATGAAGTCCATGATGACGGTGAATTGCGTCAGCGCGAGCAGCCATAGCAAACGGCGCTCGTGCTTCGTACTGATTGAGTACATTGGTCGATTCCTTATTGTTGTTCGAAGTTCGCCGCTGCTTGCATGAGTCACGCAGTCCAGCGCGACGCGCGCTTGCGATTCGCACGCGCCAGGACCGCGGATCGGGAACGCTCAATCGTCGAGCGTCTCATGCACCGCTGCGGCGCCCTGTTTCCAGTAGCTCGCCGCGCGAATGCGCGACTTGTCGACGCCACGTTCGGTGCAGAGGTGGTAGCGCACCGCGCGCATCGTCGCGGATTCGCCGGCGGCCCAGACATAGCCTTCGCCGTCCTCGGGCAAATACGTGTCGCGGACGGCTTGCAGCAAGGCTTCGCCGCGATAGGCCGCTTCGCTGCGATAGCACCAGACGAGGTGCAGTTCGGCCCGCGTCGTGAACTCGATATGCGCCGACGGGTCGGCTACCTCGATCACCGCGGCGGCGCGCGCGCCGGCCGGCAGTTCCTCGAGACGGCGGGCGATCGCCGGCAGCGCGGTGTCGTCGCCGATCAGCAGATGCCAGTCGAACGCGGTCGGGATCACGAGCGAGCCGCGCGGCCCGCCCACGCCGAGATACTGGCCGACCTTGGCTTGCGCGGCCCATGCCGCGGCGGGACCGGCCTCGTGCAACGCGAATTCGATGTCGAGCTCGCGCGCCTCGCGGTCGAAGCGGCGCGGCGTGAAGTCGCGCGCCGTCGGACGCGGCCGGCCGGCGGGAAACACCGGACCCTCGGGGCCGGCTTCCGGCAGCGCGGGTTGGTCCGCGCCGGGTTCGGAGAAGAACACCTTGATGTGGTCGTCGAACGACGCGGACACGAAGTCGTGCAGATCCTCGCCCGTGAAGGTGACGCGGATCAGGTGCGGGGTCAGCGCATGCACCTTCTTGACTTGCAGCAGCCGGAACTTCAGCGGATGCCGCACGCGATGCACTGCCAGATCGGGTCTGTCGGCTTGTTTGTCGGCTTGTTTGTCGTTTGTCAGCATAGGGATGCCACTCCTGTTGGTTCGGTTGACGCGCGGGCGCGCGCGTCGCGCAGCCAGGCGCGCAACGGTGCGCCAGGGCCAAGGTCGGGACGGCGCGCGATCACGCAGCAGGCTCGCCGCCGGGCTTGCCTTCACTTTCGTTTTCGATTTCCTTCGCCGCGCGCATCAGGATCGCGGCGATGCGGCGTTGCTCGGCAGCCGGCGCGTTATCGCGGCGTAAAAGCGCATGCTTCAGCGCGCGGCGCGCTTCGTTCAGTTCGGGCAGCCAGCCGCCTTCGCTGATGTCGGCCGGTTCCTCGCCGGCAAACGCGCGGCGCACGGAATCCATCTTGCGGGCGATATGGTTCAGCTTCGCCAGCATCAACTCGACGCGGTCGCGATTGGCGTTCAGATATTCGCGGCCCGTTTCCGATAATTCGTAACGCTTGCGGTTGCCTTCGAGTTGCACGGTCACGTAGCCGAGCTCTTCCAGATACGTGAGCGCCGGATAAACCATGCCGGGGCTCGGGCTATAGAAGCCGTTCGAGCGCGTTTCGAGCGCCTTGATCAGCTCGTAGCCGTGGCTCGGCTGCGCGTCGATCATCGATAGCAGCAGCAGTTGCAGATCCTCGGAGCTGAATTTGCGGCCGCGCGGAAAACCGTCGCCATCGCCGCCGAAGCCGCCGGGACCGCCGGGACCGCCGGGACCGCCGCCGAAACGCCCACCGCGCCCGCCGCCGCGATGGTCGTGATGACGGCCGATCGCATGCCACAGCGCATGCAGCGAGAAGCGGTCGTGGCCGTGGCGGTTTTGGCGTTCGCCGTCGTAGAAGCCGGGGCGCTCGCCGTCATGACGCGCGAACGCATGCCAGAGCGCGTGGAGCGAAGGGCGGCCATGCCCGGCAGGGAAAGAGTCGTCGGCGCCTGGCCAACGCGAAAAACGGCGGTGATGACGCATCTTGGGATACTCCGTTTTGTGTCTTAAGATGTGTCGTACGATATATATCTAAAGATAGTTTGTCAAACGATGTTTTTGCGAGTGTGGGAACGACGACAGTTGCGTGTGACTTGCAATGGATGCGGATACCGTGCGCGGGAGCCTTCCCTCTGACAAGGCCGAGAGCCTGTTACGCCTTCGATGGCGAGTTGCTTGGGACGTGCGCCGTCAAAAGGTGGCGGATTGGTGACTGCGCGAATCCGCAGGCTGTAACGCGAGCGATCCTTGACTTGTCCCCTGGGGTCGCCCCGACACTCAACGCTTTAACCGAGCACTGGGGGAATTCGTGGGCGCATGCTTTAGCGTATCGGATGTCGTCAAACTGCTAGGGGTGACCCGTAAAGCTTTGCGCGTGTGGGAGGACCATGGGCTCGTGCATCCCGGCCGGAACGCGTCCGGATATCGCGTCTATACGGAAGACGATCTTCTGCGCGCATTCGAAACCTGGCACCTTCAGTCAATCGGTTTTTCGCTTGACAGCGTTAAATCGTATTTCTCGGTCTTTGAGCGGCTTGAATCGGAAAATAGAATCCCGGATGACACGCCAATCGCTTCACTATATAAAGATCTCTCGTCGATCTATGCGCAACATAAAGAAAAGCTCGAGAAACAAATAAGCCGGGTTTTCAATCGCATGGACGAGACTCTCGCTTCACTCGATTTTTATTCGGACGCTCCGACTTCATGGCGGGGTCAGGATAAAACCAGCCAGTCGGCCAACGCTGCGATCATCAATTTGCCGCGCCCCTGGAAGGGAGAACGGTTCGATCTGCGGGATATTCAGTTGTTGAATTACATCACAGGCTCGCTGGAGAGCGGTAAAACGCAACTGGCGCGTCGATTGTTTTTAAGCATATCTGGACGCGCCTGTTTCATAGATGCCTCGCATGCAATGCATTATCGCTATGACGACTCGAGTCCGGAGTCGTCGGCGATCTGCCTGCCTAGTGAATCGCGCGTTGATACGGTCGTAGCGAACCTTATTGCCGACGGTGCCACGGAATCGGAAGCCCTTCGAAGGCGAGTACAGAGTATCGAGCGCGCAATAGAAGCACGATACGATCCCGTGTTCATCGACGATGTGGAGAATGATCTGGATTTGCCCACTCAACGGGCGTTGCGCCGCCATTTTCTGGCGCTAACGAAGAGCGGGGGGCCGTGTTTATTCCTCGTCACGTGTTCGTCGGTGATCGTTGATCTTGCGGCGGTTGGGCCGAATGAGAAGATTATTTTTTGCCCGTCCAACCATAGCTCGCCCATTTGCGTGTTGTCTCAGCCGGGATCGCCGGGTTACGAGGCTCTCACGATGAGTCTGGTGTCGCCCGATGTCGATCGGAATGAGTTTGTCCTCGCCTCTGCCCAGCAATCACGGTCAAAAGCGCAGACGCGTTGACGTTTTTAATCGCGCACGAAATAGCCAGCTTATTTTTCCCGTCGCGCATTCGCTCATACTCGAGATCGGTATGCGGGCTAACAGCAGTGCGAATAAGCGGTAGGCTAGCCGCATTGTTCCGCTGCGGTAATGGCATCCGCTACCAGTTGCCCGACGTAAACGCTTTCCAGAGCCAATTCAGCTATAAGGGCGGCGCCGTCACTAGCGAACCAGGCCGTCAACTGTGCCGCAACAATAATCGCTGAGATTGTCCAGTCATACCAATGCATGGTGCGAGTCAGAGCAGTCACGATAGAGCTAATTCCGATCACATTAGATACGGACGAAAGCAGTTTCCAGATTTCAACTGCTTGCTGGTAAGACGACGTTGCATTCACAATGTCATGGATATTTGCTCTTAGCCCACGCAGAGTCTCCTCTCCCAACTCTTGCAACAGCGCTCTGGTGGCGGCGCGAGCCTGTGCCTGGTTGATTCCGCAGAACTGGAAAAGGATAATAAAACTGTCGGCAACCACCACTGCGACGGCGAATGCACATGGCGAGAGGTCATTCCTAACGAGGGCTGAGGCCTGCGTGAAGGTAAAATTACGCGCGGCTGCATGTCGTAGCCGATCATATGCGCTGTCCACTGCCTGGTCAAACGTGATTTGCTTTCTTTCTGAATCAGACAGCAATTCGCGCATGTTCAAGTAATGCGGCTCCAGCGCCATTGAGAGTTCATCTCGTGAAAGAGTCCACAGTGCATCCGGAGTGCTTTTCATGATTTAATCCTTTTCGCTTGAAGTTGGGTAAATTAAAACTGTCACTCTAAAGAAAATTTTTCAGACTGACGGCTTTCTTTACGTCTTGCAGACTGGATAGGTATATTTTATCCGCGCTTTATCGAATTCGAACGTGCCATCCCGTTACTCTTCAGAACTCGGTTTAGATCTGAGAGCGCTTTTGCCAAGGTTCGTTAGTTTCATGTCGTAAACTCCATTGTTTAAAATCACAACAAAATGGCCAGCGTGCCAGGAATGGTGTTCATGGGCCGCCTTTAATTTGTTTCCGATACGCCGACTCTAAAGCCGGCCCCAAGGGACAGCGCAAGAGAAAAATCGCGGCATCTGAAAAATCGGGCTGAACCGCCCTGGATTGGGTGAAGAAGCTGATGCGCCGAGCGTGACGAGTCGAGTCGATCTGCAAGGTCTCGCGGATTGCCCGCTGGGCTATCTGCCTCGAGAGTTACCCACAGAAATTGTTCATATCCTTGTGGACAACTCCTGGCCATGCTCTCCAACTACCTGATCGCATGGCGATTTCCGCAATCGATGCAACGAGGGCACCCGCTCGTCCCCGCGCTCGATTTTATGACCGCTCACTCCACCGGCGAAGCAAGCAGCGCCACCGGCACGCCATGACAACTCACCGTCGCAACAAGCGCCGCGCCGAGACCGGCATCGGCGGCATCGCGCGCCTGGAACGACGCCGCCCGTTTCTCGACCCGCAGAATGTTGAGCGGCCACGACGGCCGGGAAAGCCGTTCGCGCACGAAAGCGCCGACCCACAGCGGCGTCGCGGACGTGCCGTTCTCCACCGCATACCCGCTCGGCCAGAAACGCAACACATCGCGTTCGTCGCGCGTGTCGCCGGGACGCATGAAGACGAGCGCCGAAGGCACGCCGTCGTTGAGCTTCGGCAACACCGGCAGCGACACCGCCGCGACGTTCGGCGAGGCGAGCGAGAGCAGGCTGCGCGCGGACAGGTCCGTGCCCTCGACCCATCCCTGCGCGCGCAGATGTCCCTTGATCGAATCGATACTCGACGCCCATTGCAGCGTGAGCGGCTCCTTGCGGTCGCCCCCCATGTCCGAGCGATAACACGGCAGCCGTTCCCACACGGACGCCGTCCATTGCGATTGCGTGATCAGCACGGGCTGCGGGCGCGGCGCGCGGTCCGGCGGCGGCGCGGGCGGCCTCATGCGCAATTGCACGCCCACGCTCGCGAGTATCACCACCAGCACCACGGCGGGCATGAACCTGCGCTGCGGCGGTGTTTGCGGATGCCGCAGCATCGCCGTCAACGCGACGATCGCCACCCAGACATAGGCGAGCGCCGCGCCGCCAATCGCATCGGAGACCCAGAATCTGCCGAAGTAGAGGCCGGCCAGCGCGACCACGATCACCACGGCCATGCTCGCCGCCGCCACCAGCAGGCTCTCGACCATGCCGACCCGGCGCGCCAGCAGAAACGCGAGAAAACCGTACACGACGACGGCCGCGGCGACGTGATCGCTCGGAAACACGTAGCTGCCCGACATGAGTTGATCGGGCGGCGCGCGGTGCATCGCGAACTGCATCGCGAAGATCAGCAATTGCGAAAACACGACCGCCGCCAGCCAGTAGCCGATCGCGCGCCAACGCCGTTCCCACAGCATCCACACGGCGACCGTCACGACCAGCGCCGTCAGCGTGGCGACGCTGCCGAGCGTGGCCAGCCCCGCGAGGACCGTATCGCCCCAGGGCGTGCGCACCGATTGCAGAAAGTGATAGACGGATAGATCGACGCGCGTCAGCGGATCGCCGCTCACGACGTCTTCGAGCACCCCGAAAAAGAGCGCCCCGCAGGCCAGCACGAACAGCGACGTCACGACGACGCTGCTGGCGTCCGGCTGCGCGGGATCGAGCAGTTTTCGCGCGAGACGGCCGAGCGGCCCCGGATGCCGGCACGCCCAACTGCCGAGATGGCGGCCGGCCGCGCTCGACCACGCATTGGCATGCGAGAGCAGGAACGCCGCGGCGCGAAAGCTCAGCCACAGAATGACGGCGAGCAGCGCGATGATCACGACGAGGCGAAACGACACGGCGCCCGCCAGCAGCACCGAGGCGCCGAACACCACGCCCGGCAGAATGTGAGCGGGCGCCCAGAGCAGCGCCGATAGCACGTTCATCGCGTAGAAGCGCGCCGGCGTCATGTGCAACATGCCGGCCACCACCGGCACGATCGCTCGCAAGGGGCCGATGAAGCGCGCGAGCACGACGCTCTTCGCGCCATGCCTGTCGAAGAAACGGTAGCCTGCTTCCAGCACTTCGGGATGCCGCGAGAACGGCCAGAGCCGAACGATCCGTTGCTGGTAACGGCTGCCGATCCAGAAGCTCATGCCGTCCCCGGCGATGGCGCCGATGATCGCCCAGGCGAACACCCAGCCGAGACTCAGCGAGCCGGTGCCGGCCAGCGCACCGGCGAGAAACATCGCGGTGCTGCCAGGAATGAAGGTGCCGATGACGGCAACGGCTTCGAGAAAAGCCGCAAGGAACACAACCGTGAGCATCCACTCCGGGTGACCGGACAGCAGGTGCAAAAAGTGGACGTAGGCATGCTCCATCGTGCGCGATCAGCCGTTGTGGCGTAACGGTTGATCATAACGCGCACGGGAGCGCCATTCCTTTACGAAGCCCGCCCGGCGTGACAACGGGCAGGGAAGGTTACGAAGCCGTCAGCGAATCGCCGGAGACGTGCACGCGTTCGCCGACTTGCACGGGCGGTTGCGTCTCATAGTTGAAGTTGCGGTAGCTGCCGTCCTGCATGCGCACCTGCACCTGATACGAGGTCTGCTTGCGCACCGCATGCTCGATGCCGTTGCCGGCGAGACCGCCGGCGGCCGCGCCCGCGATGGTCGTCAGGATCTTGCCGCGTCCGCCGCCGATCTGGTTGCCGACGAGGCCGCCCGCGACCGCTCCGCCGAGCGCGCCCAGCCCCGTCGTGGGTTCGGGCGTTTGCACCGTGTTGATGGCGACGACTTCGCCCGCATACGGGTCCGCGGCAACGGGTTTCGCCGACGGCGATTGGTAACCCGCCTGAGCCCCTTGACTGTTCGCGTACCTCGGTGCGTCCGTCGCGGTGGCGCTCGGCGTGTGATGCACGCGCGGTCGGGCGGGCGCGGCTTGCTGCGCGGTCTGCTGAACCGGAGCCGAGAGCGGCGCGCTGGCGGCTTGCGTCGCGACGATTGCCGGGGCCGGCGCGGCGGGTCCGGTCACGGCGCGCGAGGTCGGCAACAGGCCGGTCATCGCGGCAATGCCGGTGGCGCTCGCGAGGATCACGCACACCGCCGCACCGGCGACCAACGGGTGAATGCGGCTGCGCTGCGGATTGCTGGAAGTGAGGTTCGTGTTCATTGCGGACTCCGCGGGTAGGTTCCCAGCAATAACGCCGCACGGCGGCGCGCGGTGGACGCACAACGGTTGCTGCTTTGTAAGCATTTGTACGACTGCCTGTCGTGATGTTGCGGGCGCTGACGGCTGGGTGGTGAACAAAGCGGGCTGCTCGCACTCATACTTTTTGACCGGTTCGCAACGCGGGCGCGGCGTCGGGCAACTCGACAATGTGACGGAGCAGGCTATGAAAGTCATCACGGGCAGGTTCGTGCTATCCGTATTCCTGATCGGCCTTGCGGGGTCGGCCTATGCGCAGTCAACGCAACTCAGCGGCGGTTTGAACGGCGAGTCGGCTGGCCGGGACGACAGTGCGGGCGGCGCGGCGGGAACGAGTCGCGGGACGGCAGCCGGTCCATCTCCAACGACTGGCGTGAGAACGCCCGGCAACGCCGCGGCGATTGGCGGCACCGCCAGCGCACGCTCGGGCCCGCTGCTCAACAACATGCGGGCAAACGGCACGAGCCTGAACATGAATCCCGATCCGCGAGCGCCGAACGTGACCGGACGCGTGCCGCCAACGCGATAAGGCATGCTCGCCGCCGACACGGGCTCCGGTTCTCCGCGAGCAGCAGCGGCAGCAGCAGCGGCAATGAGAAACCAGCGGCGCTGGCATTCGAAACGCCACGTTCGCGGCGCGGGTGAACGACGGTGCGCCCTAAAATACGAATCCCGCCCATTCGGACGGGCTCAAACGACAAGGAGATCGGCATGGCATACGGCGAGCACAAATACAAGGTATCGGTGCGGTGGACGGGCAACCGCGGCAGCGGCACCTCGGGATATCGCGATTACGGCCGCGATCATGTGATCGCCGCGGGGAACAAGCCGGACATTGCCGGTTCGTCGGATGCCGCGTTTCTCGGCGACGCCGGCCGCTGGAACCCCGAGGATCTGCTGGTCGCCTCGGCTTCCGCCTGCCACAAGCTCTGGTATCTGCATCTTTGCGCGGACGCCGGCATCGTGGTGCTCGAGTATCGCGACGAAGCAGAGGGAACGATGCTCGACAGCCCGGAGCAGGGACGTTTTTCAGAGATCGTTTTGCGCCCGCGCGTGGTGATTCGCGCGGGCGGCGATGCGGAGTTGGCGAAGCGCTTGCATCACGTGGCGCACGAGAAGTGCTATATCGCGAACTCGGTCAACTTTCCGATTGCCTGCGAGCCGGTGATCGAGACGCGGGCCGGGTGAAAGCTTCACTGGTTCCGCGAATTCAGTTGAATCTGTGAGTGCGGCGCGACGAGCGCCCGTGACCGCATGCGGCCGCTGCCGCTAGCAAACGACGCATCGGCCGCGTGATTCCGCAGTAGCGGCGCAGCGGCGATTCAGCAAAATCCGGCGCGCCGGCCGCTCAACGATTGCCGTCGAGCAGATCGCCGAGCATTTCGTCGAACGCCGCCTGCGCGTCTTCGAGTTCCTGCAACGCGGCGTCGAAGGTTTGCAGCGCGAACTGCGAAGGCTTGCCGCTGCCTGCCGGCGGAAACTGCGATTGCAGCGACGCGAAGGCCGCCTGCACCCGTTGCGTGGCGGTCAATACACGCTCCATCGCGGCCGTTTCCTCGGCTCGCGCCTGTTCCTGATTCAGTTGATCCATGACATCTCCGTACTCGTCCACTCGGCTCGCGCCGAATCAAATGCGTGACTATGCCACGTCGACGTTCAGGCGACCGGCAAGCCGCCGTTGGCCTTCACTTCGCGCAGCGAGAGTGCCGATTCCACCGAGGTCACGCCCGGCAGGCTGCGCATCTCGTCGCGCATGAACGTGCCGTAGTCGTCGAGGTCGCGCGCCACCACTTGCAGGATGTAGTCGGCGCTGCCCGACACGTTGTGGCACGACAGGATTCGCGCAATCGCCTGCACCTCGCGCTCGAAGCGCGTCGCCACCGCGCGGTCGTGCACGGCAAAGCGCACATAGACGAACGCCACCACGCCGAAACCGAGAGCGGAGCGCGACAGCATCGCGCGGTAGTGGTCGATATAGCCGTCATTTTCGAGGCGTTTGAGACGACGCGCGCAGGGCGTTTCGCTGAGGCCGACCATCTCGGCCAGCCGCGCGTTCGACATGCGGCCGTCTTTCTGCAGCGCGGCGAGGATCGCGCGGTCTGTTTTATCGAGGTCGGTTGTCATGGCTCGGGAGTCTCGGCGGGTTGGCGGAAAACATGGAGAGAAGGCGGAATGTTAGCGTATTCCTCCAAATCGTAACCATGAAGACCGGAAATTCGCCAGCAAACCCTCCACTGACGATAGCAACATAGAGCCATTGAAAACCGGAGGCTTCCTTGATTTCCGCACACTTGCTGGCCGTCTATATCGCTGCGCTGTTCGTCGTCTATGCCGTGCCCGGACCCGACATGGCGCTGATTCTGCAAACCAGTATCGGACGCGGCATGCGCCACGGTTTCGCGGCAGCCGCCGGCCTCGGCGTGGCGCGTGCGACCCACGTCACGCTCTCGGCATGCGGGGCGGCGGCGCTGTTGCGCGGCGCGCCCTGGCTCTACGACATCGTGCGTTATGGCGGCGCGGTGTATCTCGCGTGGGTCGGCATTCAGATTTTCCGTTCGCCGGTGTTCGCGTTGCCCGGCGGACATGACGCGCGCGGCGCGGCGGACGGCACCGAGGGCATCGGTGCCGGAAACAAGGCGGGAGCCGGCTCGCGTCCGTTGCGGACCGCTTTCGTCAAAGGCTTGCTCACCAATCTGCTGAACCCGAAAGCGCTGCTGTTCTGCTCGGTGCTATTGCCGCAGTTCGTGCGCCCGGAGGCGGGTCCGGTGGCGTTGCAGATGGTCGAACTGGGTGTGGTGCTGCTCGCCATCGGCGTATGTTTCGACGCGATGTACGCGATCGGCGCCGCGCGGATCGCCGGCTGGATGCGGGCTCATCCGCTTGCGCAAACCTTGCAGCGCTGGACGTTCTCGGCAGCGCTGATCGGCTTTGCATTGCGGCTCTCGCTCGATTGACGCGATGGGGCGAGCCGCCGCGCTGGTTGGCAGTCCGGTGGCGATCCCGCACCTCCGCGTTTAGCTCCGCTTCGCAACGCGTCTAGCGATGGATAGCCAGCCGCGCAAGCGGCCTACTTGCCCAGTTTGCGCTCGCGATGCGAGCGGTCCTCGACGATTCTCCGGCGCTGCTTGTCTTTCATCTTCTTCCAGCTCTTGCATTCGTCGCGCGTGCGCAAACAGCCGATGCAAAAGCCGGTTTTGCTGTCGAATTTGCAGATGTCGATGCAGGGTGACGCGATGCTCATGACGGATAGGGATAGAGACCAGCAACGGCGACTGTCGCACGCGCGTTGCCCGTGCGCCACGCGATTGTGTTAATAGAACCGATAGCGCGCCGCGTACAACCAGGCGGCGACACAACCGACACAACCCCTTGCTTCCCTCTGTCGATGAAAACTTTTGTGCTTTATGTCGTGACCGCTCTTGCCGAGATCGTGGGTTGCTACCTGCCGTGGCGCTGGCTGAAGCAGGGCGGCTCGATCTGGCTGCTGGTGCCCGGCGCGCTCAGCCTCGCGCTGTTCGCCTGGCTGCTGACACTGCACGGCACCGCCGCGGGCCGCGTGTATGCGGCTTACGGCGGTGTGTATGTGGCGGTGGCGATCGCTTGGCTATGGTGCGTCGACAAACTGCGCCCCACGCCGTGGGACGCGGCGGGCGTTGCCTTCACGCTGGCCGGCATGGCGATCATTGCCTTCCAGCCGCGTGTTTGAAGCTTTGGGCGACGCGCCGCGCGTCGTCTTTCGTGCAACGCTCACGCAATCGAAGCGTTGCAGCGCTCGTTTACCTGATGCCGCCCAGGTAGTCGAGCTTGCCGAGTTCGACGCCGTTGTGACGCAGAATGTCGTACGCCGTCGTGACGTGAAAATAAAAGTTGGGCAGCACGAAACCGAGCAGATACGACAGGCCTGTGAACTCGATCGGGCCGGTGCGCATTTTCAGCGTGATGACGCGCTCTTCCGAGCCGTCGATCTGCTCCGCGCTGAACTCCTTCAGATAATCGATCGTCTTTTGCAGGCGCGCGTGCAGTTCGTCGAAGGTCTGTTCGACGTCTTCGAATTTCGGCGCTTCGACGCCGGCCAGACGCGCGGCGCATCCCTTCGCGGTGTCGCTCGCGATATAGATCTGGCGCACCAGCGGCAGCATGTCCGGCGCGAGCCGCGCGTTCGTGAACACCGACGGCTCGATCTGCTTCGCGGCGGCATGCGCCTGCGCCTTGCCGAGGATGGCTTGCAGATTGGTCAGGCCGCGAATCAGTACGGGCAGTGATGCTTGATACATCGAAATTGGCATGGGGTTCCTCTGATTCTTTGATCGTGCGCGCACGGCGCGCCAGGCAATGTAGCGGCTGGATTGCCGCTGCAGCATCATAGCGCGTGCCGTGCATGACGCGCTTGAGACAGTGCGGCGTTAGCCATTCGGACAACTGCCGCGCGCGCCGGAACTGTGGTCGAATGCATGGGTCGGACGATTTGGCGAAGTCCTTGAAAACAGCAACCTGTCGCGCTCGTAAGGCGATGAGGTTGTGCACATGCGCGCCGTGCCCTCGCTTCAGCTTGCGGCCTGCGCCGTCGCGCTAACAGGAGAGTCGACACATGGTCACAAAGCATCCGCTGCCGGGAAGCGAGCGAACGGTGGAACAAGGTTCGAAAGTGGTCGGTCAATGCGATCCGGCGGAACGGATCGAGGTTTTCGTCATGCTGCGCCGTCAACGGCAGGCGCAGTTCGATGCGCTGATGAGCAGAATCCAGGCGGGCGACCCGAACGTGAAACCGCTGTCGCGCGACGAACTGGCAAAAGATTACGGCGCCGCGCCCGACGACATCGCCAAGGTCAAGGCCTTCGCCGCGGCGCACGGCTTGACGGTGGTGCGCGAGGACCCGGCGGCGCGTTCGGTCTTGCTGAGCGGCACGATCGCGCAGTTTCAGGGCGCGTTCGGAGTCAAGCTCGAGCATTACCAGCATCGCACGGCCGGCGAGTTCCGCGGCCGCACCGGCCCGGTCAACGTGCCGGACGATCTGCACGGCGTCGTGGAAGCGGTGCTCGGGCTCGACAACCGGCCCCAGGCGCGGCCGCACTTTCGCATCCGGCCGCCGTTCAGGCCGGCGAAGGCGCATCAGGTTTCCTTCACCCCTCCGCAACTCGCGGCGCTCTACCAGTTCCCGCAGGGCGACGGCAGCGGGCAATGCGTCGGCATCCTCGAACTCGGCGGCGGATACACCCGCAGCGATCTCGATGCGTACTTCGCGAGCCTGGGTGTGGCATCGCCCACGGTGAAGCCGGTCAGCGTCGACCAGGCCCGCAATGAGCCGACCGGCGACCCGAACGGCCCGGACGGCGAGGTCACGCTCGACATCGAAGTGGTCGGCGCCATCGCGCCCGGCGCGACGATCGCGGTGTATTTCACGCCGAACAGCGACGCCGGTTTCATCGACGCATTAAGCCGCGCGGTGCACGACACGGCCAACAAGCCCTCGGTGATTTCGATCAGCTGGGGCGCGCCGGAATCGAGCTGGACCAGCCAGTCGCTTCAGGCGTTCAATAGCGTGCTGGAGACGGCGGCGGCGCTCGGCGTGACGGTTTGCGCGGCGTCGGGCGATAGCGGTTCGAGCGATGGCGTGAACGGCGGCGATCAGGTGGACTTTCCCGCGTCGAGTCCCTACGTGCTGGCGTGCGGCGGCACGAGTCTGACCGCATCGGGCACGTCGATTTCGCGCGAGGTGGTGTGGAACGACGGCGCGCAGGGTGGCGCGGGCGGTGGCGGGGTGAGCCGGGCCTTTCCCGTGCCGGCATGGCAAAAGGGCTTGTCCGCCGCTTTGTCGAGCGGCGGCAAGACGGCCCTCGGCGGGCGCGGCGTGCCCGACGTGGCCGGCGACGCATCGCCCATCACCGGCTACACGGTGTTGATCGGCGGCGAGCAGACCGTGATCGGCGGCACCAGCGCGGTCGCGCCGCTGTGGGCGGCGCTGATCGCGCGCATCAATGCGGCGAAGGGCGAGCCGGCCGGTTTCATCAACCCGAAGCTGTACAAGGCGCCGCACGTGTGCAACGACATCACGCAAGGCAACAACGGCAGTTTCGCGGCGTCCGAGGGGTGGGATGCCTGCACCGGACTCGGCAGCCCCAATGGTCAGAAGGTGGCGGGCGCACTATAGTCAGCAGCACACGAGACACCAGCGTGAACGAACCCTTGGAGCGATCATGACGAATACCGAGCCGGCTTCCGTTAGTCCGCAGTCGTCGCACGATTCTCTTGGCCTGAGCACGCCGGCGGCCGCCGGCGTGTCGCGTAAAAGCGGCGACCAGCCATTCTTCGATCCGATCGCTTATGGCAACGGGCCGGACGACGCCGTCACCGAAACCGCCGAGACCGCGGCTGTCACGCACCATTTGGTCACCATCGGCGGCAACACGATCAAGTACACGGCAACGGCGGGGCACCTGGTGATCGTCGACCCGAGCAGTTCGCAGCCCGTCGCCAGAATGTTCCACGTTGCGTTCACGCAGGACAACCAGAAGGAAGAAACCCGCCCGGTGACTTTCTTCTATAACGGCGGGCCGGGTTCGTCCTCGGTGTTCGTGCTGCTCGGATCGTTCGCGCCGCGCCGCATCAGGACGTCGATGCCGGGCTTCACGCCGCCCGCGCCGTACTCGATGGAGGACAATCCCGACAGCCTGCTCGACAAGAGCGACCTCGTGTTCATCAACCCCGTCGGCACCGGTTATTCGGCCGCGATCGCGCCGAAGAAGAACCGCGACTTCTGGGGTGTCGACCAGGACGCCGACTCGATCAAGCAGTTCATCAAGCGTTTTCTCACCAAACACAACCGCTGGAATTCGCCGAAGTATCTGTTCGGCGAGTCTTACGGCACGGCGCGCAGTTGCGTGCTGGCTTACCGGCTGCACGAAGACGGCGTCGACCTGAACGGCATCACGCTGCAATCGTCGATCCTCGATTACACGCAATCCGGCAATCCTGTCGGCACGCTGCCCACGGCCGCCGCGGACGCGTGCTATCACAAGAAGCTCGGCATCGCGCCACGGCCGACCGATCTCGGCGCGTTCGCCGAAGAGGTTGCGCAATTCGCGCGCACCGATTATCTGGCGGCCTTGCGCAAATTTCCGACCACCGATTCGGCGATCGTCGAAAAGCTGAGCGAATACACCGGCATCGACAAAACCACCTTGCTGGCCTGGAGCCTCGACATCACGTCGTACGACAGCCGCGGCAATTCTCTTTTCCTCACCACGCTGCTGAAATCGCAAGGCCTCGCGCTCGGCGCATACGACGGCCGCGTGACCGCGATCGACACCGGCATTGCCGGCAAGGTCGACCCGAATTCCGGCGGCAACGATCCGACCATGACGGCGGTCAGCGGCGTCTATACGACCATGTGGAACGTGTATCTGAACGAGCAGTTGAAATACACGTCGAATTCGTCGTTCACCGACCTGAACGATCAGGCCTTCCAGTACTGGGACTTCGGTCACATCGATCCCACCGGCGAACAGAAGGGCGTCGACGCGAAGGGCAACGTCGTTCTTTACACCGCCGGCGACCTCGCCGCCGTGATGGCGCTCAACCCCGATCTGAAGGTGTTGTCGGCGAACGGCTTCTACGACTACGTCACGCCGTTCTATCAGACCGTGCTCGATTTACAGCAAATGCCGCTTCTCAGCCAGCAGGTCCGGCAGAATCTGTCGGCGCGGTTTTATCCGTCGGGGCACATGATCTATCTCGACGGCGGCTCTCGCACCGCGCTCAAGGCCGACCTCGCAAACATGTACGAGGCGACGGTGTCCGACACGCAGGCGCTCGGACGGATTCGCGCGTTGCAGGCGCGTGTGGCGAAGTAGCGCCTGGCCGGGGGCGCGGCGGCGTCGGCGGCATGCGGCGGCGTGCCGCGCGCCTCGCCGCAGGCGCGGCCTTTTCCACGCCTGCCTATTGAATGTGTTTTAATTGCCCCGCGAATTGAACTATTGCGCGCCGCTGCCGGCGCGTGCACGAATGAACCCAGGCATTGCAGACATACGTCGCGGCAACCGGTTCCGCGACTCGATCAATAGGACGAACACAAACGGGGCGATTGCGCGCACCCTCGCGCGCCGGCGTGAAGCCGCCCATTCCGTTCGCAAGACGCGCGTCGCGCTCCTGCTTGGCTTGACCACGGTGCTCGCCTTGCACGTGGGCGCGGCCCGCGCGCAGGACGCCGGCATGCTCGACGAGCGGGTCAGGCAGGAATCAGTAGGCGAGACGATCTGCCGGCCCGGCTATGCGCACACGGTCGCGCCACCGTTCGAAGCAATGCTGGCGCACAAGGACCGCATGCTCGCCGCGCGAGGTATCGATGCGGACGACGGCGCCGATTTCGCACTCGACAGACGCGTGCCCATTGTCCTCGGCGGCTCGCCGGACGCGCCCGCCAATCTCGATCTCCTGCCGTGGGCGGGCCGTGAGGGTGAGCGCCGCAAGGCGCGCGCGGCGGTGATGCTCAAGCGCTGCGTCTGCGAAGGCAAACTGAGCCTCGCGGAAGCGCAAGCCGCGATCGTCGGTAAATGGTCGGTGGTTTATTCGGGCTTCAGCCAAACCTCTTGCGACGTGAGCCGGCTCGATGTCGCCACCGGCGGCGACACCGGGCGGGACGCCGCGCGCGACCGCTCGCCATGAAGCCGGGCGCTTTCATCCGCATCGTCGTGGGTGTTCGTTCGCGCGTGTTTTCCGGCGCCGTTCGCTTCCCATGCCCGCATCTCACGCAACCGATGGCTCGCGTGCTTCGCGCTCCGCTGCCACAACTTATTCCCGGAGAATCATCATGACCCATTCACGCTTTGCCGCCGTGGCGTTTGCATTCGGTTGCCTGTTCGCCGGCACTGCCGCGCTTGCCGCGGAGCCCGCCCGTTGCGGCAACGCCGACGCGCTGCAAATTCGCGGCGATGTGCCCGCGGCAATCAGCTTCGACGTGTATCGGCAACTGCGTGCGCAACTGCTGCCGCTGAACGCGCAGCGCGTCGCGCTGTTCCAGGCCGCGGGCGAAGTGAAGCGTCTGCCCGACGGCCTCGCGGTGTGCGAAATCGCCGACGACGGCGTCGACGATCCGTCCGCGGTGCTGGTTCGCTTGCCGCAGGGCAAGAACGCCTGGTGGGTGAGCGCGGCTAACGTGCAAGCGGTGGACTGACCTCGACGGTCAGCGGCCTCTCGCGCATGTCCCGCCGGACGCCGCAGTGATGCGCGCCGCGGATCGGTGTGGCGTCGAGCGTCGCATCCGATGCGTTTGCCGCGCCTCGACCGCTAAATGAACAGCTGTTTTGCTATTTTCGACGCGGCTTATTCAGGTACAGTGCATTGACGGGATTGTCAGGTCCGTTTCAGACACTGCGTCGCATCGCTTTTGCGGTCGCTTGTGGCTATCCTGAGAAAACAGGACGAATTTCGCAGGGGAGATTTCCATGATTGCCTTCTACTTGTCATTGGCCGCTTTGGGCGCCGCTGGTGCTGCAATGATCCGCGAACTTGCCGCCGCTCAGGCGAAACAGCGCGCCGCGTTGCGCCCAGTGCGCGTGCAAACCGCGGATCGCGGCACGGGCCGCGGCGCACGCCGAGGGTAAACTGCATGAACCTGATCGTGCGCAACATTGCCGAATCGTGCAGCGAGCAGGAAGTGCGGGAATTCCTCAAGCACGAGTTGGGGCATTACGCGAAACACATCGAGGTGGTCGACGCCGGCAAGCCCGGCGCGTACGCCACGGTGGAGCTGGACGCGCAAGTGCCTTATGTCGGCGAGGTGATCGCGCGGCAGATTCACGGCAAGCAGTTGGGCGGCGTGGCGCTCGAAGCAAGCGCGGATCTGTTCACCGACGAGCCGCCGGCCGCTCAATGAGTCGTTCACGCGGTTGCGCGTTCGGTTGCTCATCGAGCGGCTGAAAGCGAATCTCCCGAATGCGGTTCATGGCAAGACGCCGGCTCGATCAGCGTGTCCGCGCACACATTCTTTCCTCGCATTTCCGATCCTCTGTCACTTCCCGCTTGCCTGCGTCGGCCAGTCGAACGGCGTGTATGGCAACGCCCGCTCATGCCGCGTGTCGTCGCGGAAGTGCAGGCGCCGCGTGAGCCGGCGAGCCGTCGATCCGGTGGACGACTGGGCGGTCAATAATAATCAGCTTTTCTCAACTGCGCGATGAACTACCCGCATCGGCCTGGCCAGCCTCTACTCGGCCGCATGACTTTCGTATCGGTGGCTCGTCGGCGTGAAGTGTGGTGTATGGCGCCTTTGTGGTCTGTGTTGCATGCGATGCGCGCGGGTCGTTTGCTTCGTTGCCTGGCGCGTGCGTCGGTCGCCGGTTTGTGCGCCGCGTGCGCGCTATCGTGCGGCGTCGCGATCGCGGCATCGGCATCCGCATCGGCATCGGCATCGGCTTCGGCATCGGCATCGGCATCGGCATCGGCTTCGGCATCGGCATCGGCTTCGGCATCGGCATCGGCTTCGGCATCGGCATCGGCATCGGCATCGGCTTCGGCTTCGGCGTCCGTTTCGGCATCGGCGTCCGCTCCGGTATCCGCATCGACGCCCGCGCCACGATCCAAGCCCGCATCGAAACCGCTCCCGGCGAGCCGGCCCGCGCCTCTCTTCGACGCGTCGGCGGTCACGGCGCCCGATGCCGGCGGCGTGATCGATCCGCGTCGCGCGTTTGCCTTGCGGGACGCGTTCGCGCAACAGGTGACGCGCCGGCTCAAAGTGCCGGCCGTCGAGCAACGCGCCTACGCCGACCGTCTGCAAGCGGCGCTCGATGGGCAGACATTGGGCGGCCTGTCGGGCGAGTATGTCGTGCTGGTCGATCGCAATGCCAACGTGCAGGCGTTGTTCATCTATTTCCGCGCGACGCCGTCCGACACCTGGCAGATGATCGGTGCGTCGCCGGTTTCGACTGGACGGCCCGGCGAGTACGACCACTTCATCACGCCGCTCGGCGTGTTCGAACATACGCCCGCCAACATGGATTTCCGTTCCGAAGGCACGCAGAACGACAACCATATTCGCGGCTACGGCCAGCGCGACATGCGGATCTTCGACTTCGGCTGGGCGCAGGGCCAGCGCGGCTGGGGCAAGGGCGGCATCTCGGAGATGCGGCTGCAGATGCACGCCACCGATCCTGACTGGCTCGAACCGGTGCTCGGCATTCGCCACTCGAAGGGTTGCGTGCGGATTCCCGCGTCGCTCAATACGTTTCTCGACCACTACGGCATTCTCGACGCCGAATATGCGGCGTTGGCCGAATCCGGCAAATCGCTGTGGGTGCTGAAAAGCAATCGGCAGATGACGCCGTGGGCAGGGCGGTACATCGTCGTGGTGGATTCGCAGCGCGAGAGCCGTCCCGCGTGGGCGCCGGCGCCAGGCGGCAAGGCACTCGCCAAGGTGCCGGCCGGGGCGAGTTCGGCGGATTGATATTCGTGGGCGGCTGGAACCGGGCCAGGCGCTGAACGATTGTTGGCCCGTGCCCGGCGAGGGCGCGGCCAGCGCTTCGCTCGAACTTCGGTCGGCGCTTCGCTCGACTTCGGTCAGCGCTTCGCTCGAACTTCGGTCGGCGCTTCGCTCGACTTCGGCCAGCGCTTCGCTCGAACTTCGGCCAGCGCTGCGCCTGAACTTCCGTCAGCGCGTCAGCGTGGCAAGAGGCTGCGGGCATTCTCTCGATAGGGCGAGTGCCGTTGGCGCTCCACTCGAATTTTCACGATCGCTTCGCTTTGCGGCTAGCGCTTTGCTTTAGCCCGCGTCGACGCGACTGGCGGCAACCCGCACTCATGCTCGCATTGGCGCGACGAGCGCTCCGTCCGATCTCTCACGAGCGCCCCGGCCCCGGCCGCGGCCAGCACTCAGCCGCCCCCTCACGACCGCGCCAGCAACACACCCAGCAACGCCACCGCGAAACCCGCGATCTGCACCGGCAGCAGCGTTTCGCCGAAGCCGGCATAACCTTCGAGCGCGGCAAGCGGCGGGGCGAGAAACAGCAGCGCGGTGGCGCGTGCCGCGTCGCCACGCCTCACCATCCACACCAGCAAAGTGACGCTGACGCCCGAGAGCATCACGATCCCCCAGGCGAGCGAGGTCCACAACACGGGCGACGCGATCCACCGATGCTCGCCGAGTGTCAGCGCGAGCACGACCGCGACGAGCGCCGCGCCGAAATTCTGCACCGCGCTCGCGCTGCGAATGTCCGCCCTGGCAAGCGAAGTCTTCTGAAACAAGGTGCCCGCCGTGATCGCGCCGACCGCGCCGATCGAGATGAGCACCACCAGCCACGGCGGCGCGTCGCCATGAGGCGAGGGCGGCGCGGCCGATGCGAGCTTCGGTTCGAGAACCAGCGCCACCCCGGCAAGGCCGAGCGCCATGCCGGCCCAGCCACGCCGCGAAAGCCGCTCGCCGAACAGCGGCGCCGCGACGGCGGCGGTCGCGAGCGGCTGCAGCGCGCCGAGCAAGGCCATCACGCCGGCGCTCAAACCCTGCGCGACGGCCCAGTAGCCGGCGCCGAGGTAGACGCCTTGCAGGAGCGCGCCCGCCACCAGGTGCTTGCCGAAATCGCGGCCGGTCGGCCAGGCGGCGCGCGCTACCACGGCGGCAAGCGCGAAGATCAGCGCGGTGCCGCCGAAGCGCGCCAGCAGAAAGAGATTGGGATCGGCGTAGGGCGTGATCGCCCGCGCGACCACGAAACCGGTCGACCACAATACGACGAAGACGGCGGCGATCAGGGAAGCGAGCATCGGAAAGCTTGATGTGAAAAACCGCCATCGTCGCGGGATGCGTGACGCGTGTCTTGTTCGAAGCTGCAATCGGTTGTTCGTCTCGACGGCGGGTGAGCTTTTGCAGCACCGGCAGCCGCTACGGGACCGGTTGCGTTCGATACGCTCGCGGCGATTGCGGCGGCTAGGGTTCTTGCGACACCAGGAGCACGGCGAGCACTAGGAGCACCGAGAGCACCGACAGCACCGACAGCACGAAGAACACGAAGAACACGAAGAACACGAAGAGCCCCAACCGCCCCAGCCCCTCACATTCATCCCATCTACATCGACCTCATCACCACCACGCCAGCAGCGCCGTGCCCGCGCCGAGCACGGCGCCGCACAACACACACGCCCACAACAGCAGCCGCGTGCGACGGTACTCCCGCCCGATATCCGCCATCAATTGAGCGTTCTGCCGTGGCGTGCGGGCGCGGTCGTGTTCATGCTGCAAATAGCGCACCGCCAGTTGCGGCACGCGCGGCAGCATATGCGCGAGGTGCGGCAACTCGCGCGAGATGCGCTTGATCCAGCCGCGATGATCGACGTCGCGCCGCGCAATGTCCGCGAGTACGCCGCGTGCGATGTTCCAGCTATCGACGCCCGGATGCAGCGCGCGCGCCAACGTCTCCGCCTGCTGAAAGGAGCGCTGCGCGGTGGCGAGACGCGTGGGCACGACGCCGTCGAACGGCTGTACGACGTGCAGCAGATGCTGAAACAGCGAACCCGCCGAGCGGTCTGCCGGCGCGGCGGCGAAATGCGCTTCGGCGCGCGTGCGCAACTCGGCCTCGAGCAGGTCCGCGCGCGTGTCGTGGGGAACGTGCCCGGCGTCGCGATGCAGTTCGGCCAGCCGGCCATAGTCCTGGTCGAACAGGGCGGTCGCGCCATGCACGAAGAACTCGCGCTCACCGGTCGATAGACTCGACATGATCGAAAACTCCGCGAGCACGAGACGCCCGAGCGTGTCCGGTTCGATGCTCACACGCACCCGGCGCGCATCGAGCGTCGCGTGAAAGAAGCCGTGCTCGAACGCCTGCTCCGTCACCACCTCGACGATATGCGCGGCCAGCGGCGCGAGCTTGACGTGATGCGCGCGCAGGGCGGTCAGGTCGCTGGCCGGCAAGCTGCTGATGCGCTGCATCGTCAGCGTGTGGCTCGTGCACAGATCCCAGATGACGCTCGGCACGACGATGCGCGCGTCGCCGTCGAAATGATGGCCGGTCTGACTCAGATTGGCGGCTTCGGCGCGCAGATCGAAGCGGCGCAGGATGTCGTCGGTGAACGTCTGCGCCAGCGCGCGCAATTGCAGGCGGCGCGCGCTGCCTGACATCTTCTCCAGCCAGCGCGCGACCCAGCGCAACAGCGCGAGTTCGTCGACGATCTGTTGCAGTTGATCGGCGCGCACCAGCTTGATCGCCACTTCGCGATGGCCGTTGATCGGCGCGAGGAGCCGCGCGAAGTGAGTCTGTTCGGCGAAGCCGCCGCGCACCGGCACCAGATCCACGGCGCTGAACAGCGTGGCGAGCGGACGGCCGAATGCGCGCGTCAAAGCCTGTTCCGATTCAGGCGGTGGCAGCGGCGCTTCGAGGTGATCGATTGCGTCGATGGCGTCGTGCAAGGTGCTCGTTGCGAGTTCGGGCCGTTCGGCCAGCGTCCGCGCGAAGCGGCTCGCGAGCGGTCCGAGAGCCGGCAGCACGTCGTGCAGGCGTTCGACGCGGCGCCCGGAGGCCTGCATGCGGACGATCAACTGGATCAGCCAGTGCAGTTTGTGCTCGGACGGCGCGGCCAGCCAGAGCAGGCGCGCGCCGTAACGCAACGCGTGCAACAGCAGCAATAGACGGCGAAACAGTGGCGGCATCGGTAGTTCGGTTGACAGGACCACGGGGCGTCGACGGCGATCGGTTCGCGGCCAGGGCAATCAGGTTAGCAGGTTCAGCCACAGCGATTTATCCGGGCCCGTCTTTATTTGCGTCATGCGGTTCGCCGAGGGAAGCGCCCGGCGCCGCACCCTGTTGCTCACTTGCCGCCAGTGACATCGAGGAACGTGCCGGTGATGAAGGAAGCCTCGGCGCTTGCCAGCCATAGGATCGCCCGCGCGACCTCTTCGGGTTGACCGCCTCTTCCCATGGGGATCGAGTCCTTGACGCGCTCCACCCGTCCCGGCTCGCCGCCGCTGGCATGCATGTCAGTGTAGATGTGCCCAGGGCGGATGCAGTTGACGCGTATCCCATCCCGCGCGACTTCTTTTGCAAAACCGGTGGTGAAGGTTTCGACGGCACCCTTCGACGCAGCGTAGTCGACGTATTCGTTCGGGCTACCGAGCCGGGCCGATGCCGATGAGATGTTGATCACGGAGCCGCCCCGCCCACTGTGACGATACGACATGCGCTTTGCCGCCTGCTGCGCACAGAGAATGGGGCCGATCGAGTTGACCGCGAAGATACGCTGCATCCGCTCGAATTCGAGATCCTCTAGCCGGGACTGCCGCGCAATGATCGCGGCGTTGTTCACCAGCACATCGATCCGGCCGAACGTTCGGTCGATCGCGGCGAAAAGCTGAGCGACCTGTTCTGGGTCCGCGCTGTCCGCGCGCATGGGTAAAGCCCGTCGCCCGAGCGCTTCCACATCGGCCGCCACCGCAAGGGCGGCAGACTCGTTGGAGACGAAGCTTATCGCCACATCGTAACCGTGTGCGGCGGCAAGCCGCGCGGTCGCCGCGCCCACGCCACGGCCTCCCCCGGTTATCAGAATCAACGGGGCTTGCGAAACAGTATTCATCCGGCGAACCTCCACGTGATGGTGAAATGATGATTCAGGCTGCACTGACGCTTGCGCGATGCTTTCACTCGTGTGGCGACCTCTATCGAAATGCGTGCTGACTGGGCTAAATGACCGACGAGCGCGTCCCGAACGAGATCACGTCTTGCGCAGATGCGGACGAAGCGCAAGCGCCAGTGGGAAGACGGCCAGCGCCGTGGCCGCGGTCGCAAGCGTGGCGCCGAGTACGCCGATGCGGTCGCCCAGAAGACCGTAGGCAACCGGAGCGAGTGCCCCCGAAGCGATGGTGCCGGTATAAAAGAGCGCGAACGCTCGCTCGGTACGCTCGACCGACGTCAGCTCGGGCACCGTTCCGTAAAGCACCGACGATGTGCCGTTGAGCATCACGCCAAGCAGCGGCAACACGATCAGAGCGGGCGCCAGTGGCAGGCAAGTCACGGCAAGGATCAACGCCGCCGTACCGCCTTCGGTTGCGAGCACGGTTCCGATGACGCCCACGCGCGCGCCGAGCCAGCCGCACACGAACTTGCCGGCGGCGCCACCGATGAAGACGAGCGCGAGCGCCGTGCCCATCATCGGTTGCGAGATGCCTTTCGTTTTCAGGAGAAAGGGCAGGAAGGTCAATAGCCCCATGCGCACGGCGGTGTCGAGCACGCCGATCGTGAACAGCAGTGAGAAGCCCGCTCGCGAACCGTTGTTGTTGTGGCTCGACGCTTCCTCGATGGAAGACTCGTCCCGAGGAACCGATGGGAGAAAAAGTGCAATCACTGCCGCGACTAAAACGCCAACGGTCGACATGGCCCAAAGCGCATGGCGCCACGGCATGATGGTAATCAGAAGCGAGATAGCCGCCGGAAGCGCGGATTTTCCGAGGTCGCCTGAAAAATTGTAGACGCTGAGCGGCCGTCGAGCGTTGCGTCCATACACGCGCGAGACGGCTCCCGAAGCCAGCGGATGCTGTGTGCTCGAACCGCTTCCCGAGATGGCGAGCGCGACGCATAAGCCCAGCAGGGTGCCGGACATGCCTGCGACGGCATAGCCCAACGCGGCCAGCAACGTGCCGAACGCAAGCGTCGCGCGGGTGCCCAATGTGCGCGCCAGGCGTCCGGCGGGCAATTGCAGCGTTGCCATCGTGCCCGCATAGATGGCGCGCAACATCGCCAGGGCACCGTAATTGAGTCCAAAGTCCGCCTGCCAGACAGGCAGCAAGGCGTAGATCATGTCGGTGTACCCGTCGTGCAGCGCGTGCGCCATGCACGAGAGCCATAACACGCGCGTGCGTGACACGGAGGTCGATTGATCGGGTCCGTCGGCGACGCGCGTCGTTGGAGTGGAGAAAGAGAAAAGTCTCACGGTTCAACCGAAATTCGGAAGCGCGAGTCTCGGCGACAACTCGAGCGTTTTGTTACAGGGCACCCCATAGTCTAGGTTCGCCTAGAACGTGCCACAACTGACGTAAAATTGAGTCAGACGGGAGAAAAAGTCACCTTATGGACACAGACAAACGCACAAGGAAAGACGTGGACAAGTTGCCCCCGTTGAATGCGTTGCGGCACTTCGAGGCGGTCGCCCGCCTCGGGAGTTTCGCGGCTGCGGCGAGCGATCTGCACGTCACGCACTGGGCGGTCGGCAAACAGATTCGATTGCTGGAAGACTGGTTCGGCGTTCCGCTCTTCGAGCGTCGCTCGCGTGGCGTCGTGCCTACGGACGAGGGCGCTGCTCTGCTCAATGATGTCGAAGGTGCATTTGCGCGCCTGGGCAGCTCGGTCACCCGGCTGCGTCACAAATCCATTACGCGTCGTATAACGGGGGTCGTGCGCGTGAATGCGCTGGCGAGCTTCGCTTTGTGCTGGCTCATACCGCGCCTGGCGGATTTTCAGGCCCGCTACCCGGACATCGATGTGCGGCTCTCTACAACCTCACGCAAGTTGCGCTACGTCGGTGATGCATTCGACGTCGGCGTGCGCTCGGGACCCGAGGACGCGGCGGGCCTCGTGTCAACGACGCTGATGCCCGACTTGCGTCTGCCCGCCTGTAGCCCGGCGATGCTGCTAAGCCATCCGATCAGGACGGTCGCCGATTTGCGACATCACACGCTCCTTCATTCCACCAGCACTCGCACGGCCTGGTCCGACTGGTTGCGGGAGGCCGGCGCACCGGGCCTGCGCGGCGCCCGCCATCTCGACTTCGATCATGTTTTTCTTCAACTGGGCGCCGCCGCCGAAGGCCTCGGCGTGACGTTGGCGTCGCTGCCGCTCATCGAGCGCGAGATCGCAACAGGGCGTCTAGTGTGTCCGATATCAGAGCCGGCCTGGCGCGGACCCGATTACACGTTGGTCGTGAACACCGATCGCGCGGACGATGCCGCAGTCATCGCATTCAGAAAGTGGATCATGGCGGCCGCGGCGCAGAATCCGGTGGAGCCGGCTCGAAGCGAACCTGCACAAAAAGTACGTCGAACTACAGCGCGCACGAAACGAGCGCGGCGCTAGTTGTGACGGGCCGTGTGGTGGTGTCCGCCACCATGAAAGAACTGCTCGGCGATCAGCGCATTTGCGATGCGTATCGGGGCGGGCGCTCGCGGCGGAAACGGCGTCTTGAGCGTGATCCGGCGCTGGCTTGATAGCGTCCCGTGCGCGATGCGGCGGAACGCTGTATGCGCGGCCTTGGCATCCAATCGCATGGTCGGCGCAGGCCTTCGATGAATGAGAGAGAAAGGAATTGACGTTGTTCTGCGAGCATTGACGGCTTTTCCTTACTCATGATGTATGAGTCGCCGGGTGCAGACAGGTCCAACGAATCGCGCTCAACAGTCGTCTTTGAGCCGACAACGAAGCTCACGACGACGCGCGTAAGTCAAGAAGCTCCATCGTCACGTTTTCCCGTTTATCAGTTCGCGCCGTGATTACTTGATCAACTGCATCCCCGCGACCTTCGAGGCCGCCACGTCGAAAGTAGCCGTGTATTCGCATCCGGCTACATACCCCGAGCGCTCGATCAGGCAGTCCGCGAAGTCCGACTTTGCAGATGCGGCGAAAACGCGAAGTGCCTTTCGCACCGTGTCAGCGCCTTCAACGACCAGTTCCTTGGTGCCGATCATCGAGTCAATGATGTCCTTCATCTGCTCGCGCTCGACGCCGTAGCAACGTCCGAGCACCCACACGACTTCGACCAGCGCGACCTGCGAAACGTACCCCGGCCTCTCGGCCGATAGGGACTCCATCAGCGCCGTCGCCTTCTTCGAGTGCACGGCGTCGTCCTGGGCGAAGTAGCGGACCAGCACGTTCGTATCCAGTCCAATCATCGCGCGGATGCTCCCTGTTCCGCGATGGCCCGGTTCATGTCTTCGACCGACACCGGTTTAGCAGGCTTCTTCACGATGCCCTTGAGCGACGCAAGCGAGCGCGTGGCCGGATAGACCTCGTACCGGCCGGTCGCCTCGTTGAAGCTGAATTCGATCCGGTCTCCCGACTGCAGGCCAAGCTGATTGCGGACGTCCACGGGGATCGTAACCTGGCCCTTCGAAGTGAGAGTTGCTGTTGTCATGGTGACACCTCCAATAATCCTTACTTTAAGGTAAGGAGTCAGGGAAAGCAAGAACGAAATAACGGCACACCACGTTTTGTGAGCCTGAAGCATCGCGGCCCGAAATTCCAGGTGCGATTACCCGATCGCCAAACCACGCGAACTGAAAATTGAATATGCCCAGCCAACCCATCGCCAAGACGCTATGACCCTTCCACCAGAGCAGCTTATGCGCGCTATCGAGTTCGGCAAAGCTGGAAGCAATATCGATGCGATATACAAAAAAATTCCGATCGACCCTGAACGGACGGTCTTCGGCAAACGTCGAATGTCCCTTGATTCGCCCGCAGCGGACCATCAACTGAAGTCACTTCATAGCTTTGACCGCTGACTCGATTGCCCCGACAGGCAGCCGCGAGGAACGTGGCCGGTGATGCCACGTTTTCATCCATGTGCATTGATAACGGTGGAACATCAATACTTGGAAAAAATGCACTTTTCGCGTGGCCCCGTTTGCGTAACGCCTGTGCGGTGGGCCGGTGCAAGAGCCGCCTCACGCGTGCGGTCGGTCATGCGTCCGGGCGGCGCTCAGGCAAACCCTGCTGCATGCCCGGTCGATCGCGTATTCGGATAGCGCGAGCGGCGTCTATGTCGAGCGCGAGTTGTTCAAGCGGCTCGGCATCGAGGAACAGGTGAAAACCAGGGCGAGGATGATCCCGAAGATTCCGGTGGCGTCCGTGGTTGCGACCGGCGACTACGAAGTGGGTCTTCAGCAGGTTAGCGAGTTGCTGCCGGTGAAGGGCGCGGCGTACGTCGGCAAGATTCCGGAGTCGATGCAGTCCGTCACGCGCTTTGCCGCGGGCATACCGGTCGGCGCGCAGCATCCGAAGGAGGCGAAAGCGCTGCTCGACTATCTGGCGTCGCCCGCCGTGCAGCCGGAAGTGACATCGACCGGGCTCGATTCCGTCGCCACGCATTGAGACCCAGGCAACGATTCAAACCGGCAGGTCGGCGGGCTGATCGAAGGGTTCTTCTGGCTCATGGGCCAGGCTCAAGGCGTTCTTCAGGCGCGTTCGGTCGCAGGCGCGCTCCCACATCGATACGAAGATCACCGCGCAGGCGTTGCTGATCACGCTCGTCAGGGCGCGCGCCTCGGACATGAAGCGATCGATGCCGACCAGCAGCGCGACGCTTGCAACCGGCAGATCGGGAATGACGGCGAGCGTCGCGACGAGCGCAACCAGGCCGCTGCCCGATACGCCCGCCGCGCCCTTCGACGTGAGCAGCATGACCGCGAGCATCGTCGCGATCTGGCCGCCCGAGAGGTGCACATCGCACGCTTGCGCGATGAACATCGAGGCGAGCGTCAGGTAGATCGCCGTGCCGTCGAGATTGAAGGAATAGCCGGCCGGCAGCACGAGACCCACGATGCCCTTGTTGCAGCCAAGCGCTTCGAGCTTGACGATGAGGCGCGGCAGCACCGGTTCGGTCGACGACGTCGCGAGCACGATGACGAGTTCCTCGCGAATGTAGCGCAGCAGCCGCCAAAGCGAGAAGCCGTGCAGGCGTGCGAGCGGACCGAGCACGCACACGACGAACAGCAGGCACGCCGCATAGAACGACACCATCAGCATGCCGAGCGAGCCAATCGAACGGATGCCGAAACGGCCCACCGTGAACGCCATCGCGCCGAATGCCCCGGCCGGCGCGAGCCGCATGATCAGCGCGAGGATGCGGAACAGCGCATGGGCGATGCCGTCGATGAATTCCTGTACCCGTCGGCCGCCGTCTCCGCTGGCGTTCAATGCGAAGCCGAACAGAAGGGCGAGCAGCAAGACCGGCAGCACCTCGCCTTTCTCGAAGGCGCCGACGAGCGTCTCCGGAATCACCTGCAGCGCGAATTCGACGAGTCCGTGCGACTGCGTGCGAGTCGAATATTGCGCGAGGATGGCGGTGTCCAGATGATGTGGGTCGATATGCAGTCCCGCGCCCGGACGCAGCGCGAACGCGGTCGCGAGCCCCAGGACGAGTGCAACGATGGTGAGAAAGTAGAACAACGCCAGCGCTTTCAGGATGGTCCGGCCGATCTTCGAGCCGCTCGCAAGCGACGTGATGCCGGTGACGATCGTGCAGAAGACGATTGGCGCGATCATCATGCGCACCAGCGCGACGAACGCGTCGCTGAGCGGTTTCAGCGACGCGCCGACCTGCGGCCAGAAGTGGCCGACAGTCATGCCGAGCGCCATTCCAAGCAGAACCTGAACATAAAGCAGCCTGAAGGGCCTTGGCAGTGTCATTTCGGGGTCTTCTTCGCCGCACCGGCCGTGCCGCTGCGCTTCGTGTCGAGGATCGTCTGGTAGAACTGCTGCGCGGCCGGCGCGAGGGGGCGTCCCCGGCGCCTGACGATGCCGACTCGCCTCGTCACGACCGGATCGACGAGCGGGACGCTGGTGAGAATCGGATGGTCGCGCATGGGCATCGCCATTGAAGGCACGGCCGCCACCCCGAGTCCCGCTTCGATCAGGCCGAGCAGGGTGGTGACGTGGCGAGTCTCGCAGACGCTCGGCACGGCCGGCGCCACGTTGGTCAACGCCTGATCGAGCAGCAGGCGGTTGCCGGAAGTCTTGTCGACGGAAACGTATTCGTGCTCATAAAGCTCGCTCCAGGACACACGTGTCTTTCGGGCCAGCGGATGATCGCGGCGGCATGCGGCGACGAACCGTTCCTGCAGCAGGACCTTGAACTCGACCTCGGATTCCTGGCTGCCCATGAAGCTCACGCCGAAATCGGCTTCACCGCTGATGACCGAGCCGAGCACTTCGTTGGCGCTCGAGTCGAGCAGTTTGACCCGGATTCGCGGATAGCGGCTGTGATAGGCGGCAATGACGCTCGGCAGGAAATAGTAGGCAACCGACGGCACGCACGCGATGGTCACGTGACCGAGGCGGCTGGTAGACACGTCGCGGATGCCGAGCAACGCGACGTCGAGATCGTCGAGAAGCTGTTCCGCGCTTGGGGCGAACACGCGACCTACGGTGGTGAGCGTCACGCTGCGAGTGGTCCGCTCGAAGAGCCGCACGCCGAGCGCCGCTTCGAGCTTCTCGATGCGCCGGCTCAGCGCCGGCTGCGATATGTTGACCGCCTCCGCTGCCTTGCGGAAGCTGCCCAACTCCACGACGGCTCGAAACGCCTGCAAATCGTTCAGATCGAAGTTGACGCCCACGAGCCATCCTCAGCATTTTAGAATGCGGCTATTTTGCATGATATGGACGAACGCGCCCATCGAGGACAACACTCGGTGATTAGCTCGCGGGGTGATCGAAGTCCAGACCGATGGGGGATAGCGGCCAAGCTCGATATTTCCGCTAACGTTCCGATAAAGCACGAGCGGATTGATTCCGTATCCCCCAATCGAACCTCACCCCGCAATCACCTGCACGTGATAAAGCCCCCAGGGCGACAACTCGAAGCGCTCCTTCAGCGGCTTGCCGGACAACTCGGGAATGTGATCCGCATCATAGGCGGCCCAGAGCGGCCCCATGCCGCCGAGCGGCAGCGGCTTCCCGTCCATATGCGTCGCCACGACGAAGCGATAAGCGCGCACTTTATCGAGCGTCGTCATCACGGCGTAGCCGTCCACCGCATGCAACAGGATTTGCGTTCCACCCGCGCCGGGCGCGCCGACGTGTTCCAGCAACGTGGTCAACAACGGACCGCTCAACCTATGCGGCCGGGCATCGTATTCGGTGGTGGGCTGGATCGTCACGGCCGGCATGCTCGCCAGCAGAGGAAGATCGACGTTGTACGCTTGCGAAAACTTCACCTGATGCTTCGCCAGCAACTGATCGAATGCGGGATCGAGCGCGCCGCGATTGTGGCGCTTGATCGCGCCGCTGATCGTCAGGATGACGGGCGACGCCGCGGATGCTTCGTCATGGACATGCTGGTTGCCGAACGCGGGCGCGGCGCTTGCGCCAAGCACGGCGGCGCCGGCTAGAAATTGACGTTTGTTCATTTGCGTTGGTCAGGAACGGTGCGAAAGTGCTTTGACGTTGTAGCAGAAAACCGTTTCTTCCCCCAGCAAATGCGGAGCGTCGCGAGTGCGCCCGGGCGCATCTTGCGTCAGCTCGACGCGCTGCCGCATCCGCGCCGTCGCCGCTGAACGAGGCGGGGAACACTAATTGCTCCCTTGGGGCATGAATCGCCAGGCGGCACAAGACCCCGGCGGATTCGTTCCAATAACCAACGGAGACAAGATCATGGCTCATCATCCTACGAATCCGCCCGACCTGGCGCGTCGGAGAATGCTCGCCGCGCTGGCCGGTTCCATCGCGCTATCGGCGTGCGGAGGGGGCAGTCATGGCGGCGGCTCCGGATCGGGAACCCCTCCCGTGGTGGGCGCGATTCCGCCGGATCGCGCGAATCTGCCGCGCCCCGCGTTGCCGGATCCGGCGACGTCGGGCATCGATCACGTCGTGCTCGTCACCATGGAAAACCGCTCGTTCGACCATCTGATGGGTTGGGTGCCGAATGCCGAAAGCGCGCAGACCGGGCGCACCTTCGTCGATGCATTCGGCGAAGCGCATGCGCCGTTCGCGCTTACCGCGAACCCGGCGTATGGCTTCCAGGGCTGCGCATTCGCGGACCCGAATCACGCCTACGACGCCGGGCGCGTGCATCTCGCCAACGGCGCGATGAACGGCTTTCTGCTGACGCCGGCAACCAGCCTCACGCGCGGCGACCTGTTGCCGATCGGCTATTTCCAGTCGGCGGATCTCGACTTCTATCGCGGCGCGGTGACGCAATACACCGTGTGCGACTACTACATGAGCGGCATTCTCAGCGATACCTTTCCGAACCGCCTCTATCTGCACAGCGGCGAAACGGACCGTCTTTCGGACACGCAGGACACGTCAACCTTGCCGACCATCTGGGACCGCCTCGACGCGAAGAACGTTTCATCCACCTACTATTTCCACGACGTGCCGTTCACCGCGCTGTACGGCACGCGCTACGTCGGCCGCTCGAAGCTGATCGCCGACTTTCTCTCCGACGCCGCCGCGGGCACGTTGCCGTCGTTCTGCATGGTCGATCCGAGGTTCGGCGGCGAAGCGCAGGGCACCTCGAACGACGACCATCCGCATGCCGACGTGCGCAACGGCCAGGTGCTGCTGGGCCAGATCTACGACGCGCTGCGCACGAGCCCGAACTGGAGCAGGACGCTCATGATCATCGTCTATGACGAGTGGGGCGGTTTCATGGAGCATGTGGCGCCGCCCGTCAAGCCGGTGTCGGCGGCGGAGCGCGCGCTCGGCAACGACGGCCGTCTCGGCTTTCGCGTGCCGTGCATGCTGCTCGGACCGCGCGTGCGCGCGAACAACGTCTCGCGCTATCCGTTCGATCCCAGCTCCATTCACCAGTTGCTCGCCTGGCGCTTCGGCCTCGATCCGCTCGGCGTGCGAGCGAGCGACGCCACGACGTTCAACCTCGCTTATGCATTGAATCTGACGGACGCGGCGCGCACCGACGCGCCGGCGATCGCGGTGACGCAAGGCACATTCGGCGCGGCTTGCGCGAATATTGCGAGTTCGGGCACGACGGGCATCGCGCAACTGGACAGGAGCCAGGTCACGCCGGGCGCCAGCACGGCTCCTGATACGGCAATGAGTCCCGCGGGCGGCCGCTTCTCGGAACTGAGAACGAAGGCCGACGCGCTCGGCTTCCCTCAAGCGAAGTGACCTGAAGCAATCGGACGCGACCGTAGCGCGACGCGTGCCGCGCGGCGGGATCAGACCTCTTTGGTATCGAAAAGCAGCAGTTCGACGCCGGCTTGAGCAAAATTCGCCAGGTCTCCCGCCGTCGCCTGGCCTTGCGGAGAACCGAGTCCTTGCTTCAACGCTTCGAGCGAATCGAAGCTCAGGATCGCGGCGAGATGATAGGGCGAAGCGCCCTGCGGCGTGCCGACCGGTCCGGTGCTGACTTCATAGCGCCGCAAGCCGGGCAACTGTTTCGCGAGCGGCACGTGGGTCGAGTAATAGTGAGCGTCGAACGCTTCCGCGTTGGCCGGAGTTTTATAGAGCGCGACGAGCTTTGCCATGGTCATGTCTCCTGGCGCACCAGTCGAACTGGCGCGCGCCAGCATGAACGCCTCGCGCTTTGAACCGCGGGTCGCGGGGATCATGCGTGGTTGATGGGGTTCGGGCTCGCCGCCGCCTGGAGCGGTGACGAGTCCCGCATGGATTCTACGCCGGGTGCACGGGCGCGTCCGGACAGGATGGCGATCGCTTATGAGCCCGGGTATTCGGCTTCGTGAAGCTCGACGTCAGAACAGTTGTTTCTGACCGCTCATCAGCGTGATGAAGTTGTCGCGCAGCAGGGGCAGAATCGCATCGGCGACGGGTTGCAATTGCCGCGTCAGATAGTGTTCGTAATCGATCGCGGAGCGCAGCGTTTCGAGCGGCTCCGGCCCGGCGATCGTCATCACGTAGCTGATCCAGCCGCCGTTCTGATATTGCAGCGGCCGCCCCTGGCGCCGATTGAACTCGTCGGCCACGCGCGCCGCGCGCACGTGCGGCGGCACGTTGCGCTCGTAATCGCCGAGCGGCCGGCGCACCTGCTTGCGATACACGAGCTGGTCGTCGAGTTTGCCTTCGAGCGTATCGCGCACGTAGTCGCGTACGTAATCCTGATACGGCTGTTGCGTGAAAATGCGCCGATAGAGCTCCTGCTGAAACCGCTGCGCGAGCGGCGTCCAGTCGGTGCGCACGGTTTCGAGTCCTTTGTAGACGATGTCCTCGCTGCCGTCCGGCGCAACGGTCAGCCCCGCATAGCGTTTCTTGCTGCCTTCCTCGGCGCCGCGAATCGTCGGCATGAAGAAGCGCTTGTAGTGCCGCTCGAATTGCAGTTCGAGCGCGCTGTCGAGCCCGAAGCGTTCCCGCAGAGTCTGCCGCCACCACGCGTTGACATGCTCGACGATCGCGCGGCCGATGCGGCCGGCGTCTTCCTCGCTGTGCGCGTGTTTCAACCACACGAAAGTGGAATCGGTGTCGCCGTAAATCACCTCGTAGCCTTGGGCCTGAATCAGCTCGCGCGTGGCGTGCATGATTTCATGGCCGCGCATGGTGATCGACGACGCGAGGCGCGGATCGAAGAAGCGGCAACCGGTGGAGCCGAGCACGCCATAAAAGGCGTTCATGATGATCTTCAGCGCCTGCGAAAGCGGTTTGTTCTGCTCGCGCTTGGCGGCTTCGCGCCCTTGCCAGACTTGACCGACGATCGACGGCAGGCAATGGCGAGTGCGCGAAAAACGCGCACCGAGAAAGCCCGGCACCGAGCGATCGTCGCCGGGATCGAGCATGCCTTCCACGAGGCCCACGGGGTCGATCAGAAACGTGCGGATGATGGACGGATACAGGCTCTTGTAGTCGAGCACCAGCACCGAATCGTAGAGACCGGGCCGCGAATCCATCACGAAGCCGCCTGGACTCGCGGCGCCGGCCACGTCGCCGAGATTCGGCGCGACATAGCCTTGCCGATGCATGCGCGGCATGTACAGATGCGTGAATGCCGCGACCGATCCGCCGCTGCGATCCGCCGGCAAGCCGGTCACGGTTGCCCGTTCCAGCAGAAACGGCAACAACTCGGTCTTTGCGAAGATGCGCGTGACGAGCTCGCAATCCTTGAGGTTGTACCGCGCGAGGGCGGGCTTGTCCTCGTCGAAACGGCGCTGGATTTCATCCATGCGCTGATACGGATTGTCGATCGATTTACCTTCGCCCAGCACCGAACGCGCGACGTATTCGAGGCTGAACGAAGGAAAACTCCATGTTGCGGAGCGCAGCGCCTCGATGCCGTCAATGATCAGGCGCCCCGCGGCGCCGGCAAAGAAATGGTTTTGTCTGAGGCCATGCTCGCGCCATTCCATCACCGCGCCGCCGCGTCCGAGCCGCAGCGGCACGCCATATTGCTCGGCATGCTGCCGCAACACACGCAGATCGAACTGCACGAGGTTCCAGCCGATGATCGCATCGGGGTCATGCCGTTCCAGCCACAGGTTCAGCTTTTCGAGCAACTGGGCGCGGGTTTCGCAGTATTCGAGTTCGAAGTCGAGTGCGCTCGCGTCGCCGTTCGGCGGGCCGAGCATATACACCTGGCGCTGCCCGCAACCTTCGAGCGCGATCGAATAAAGCTCGGCGTGCGCACTGGTTTCGATGTCGAGCGAGACCAGCTTCAAGGACGGGCGATAACCGGTAGCCGGCTTCAATTCGCCGTTCACGAGCAGCCCGCCAGCTTGCGAATCGCCGCCGAACGATACCGGCGCGGTGATGAAGCGCTCCATCATGTAGCGCTCGGGCGGAAAGATGTCGGCTTCATACACGTCGACGCCGCCTTGCTTCAGGCGTTTCTCAAAGCCGGTCAATTGCCGATACTGCGGGCAGTACAGGCCCATGACCGGTCGATGCTGGAAGTCGCGCAAGTCGAGTGGACGCAGATCGAGCGGCGCTTCGCGGCGCAGGACCGTTTCCGCGCGCTCGCGATGTTCGACCGGAATGAACGCCACCGAAGGCTGCGGGCGCAAGCGGATGTGACGGGGCCCGCCGTCCGTTGCCAGCCAGAAATCCACTTCGGTGCCGGCGGGCGTGTCCCGCCAATGCCGGGTCAAGATGAAACCCTGTTCAAGCTCAGTCAAACCGCCACCTCTAAACGGGCGTTATCGCCTTGCGCAATTTTACCGCCATGCGTGTCGGGGCATGGCGCGCTCGGCGGGGCGTTCATGCTCGGCCACGCTGGGTGCAGGCGCGCTGCGTAATCTGTATGATCGTTTGCAGCGGTTCCTTCGGCGCACATCGTTGCGCCGGTCAAGTCTTCAAGTCTATTAAGAACGGAGAGAACACTATGACGTTGAGCAAACTTGTTGTTGTGGTCGCGGTGGCGGCAACCAGCCTGAGTGCACAGGCGCAAGTCGCCGGCACGCAACCGTTGAGCGTGACGGTCGAACAATCCACCGCGCTATTGAGCGGCTGGAGCGTGAAGAAGAGCATTCTCGGCAAGGCGGTGTACAACGATCAGAACGAGAAGATTGGCTCGATCCGCGATCTGGTGGTCGCACCCGATGGCTCACTGTCCGCCGCGATCGTCGCCGCTGGCGGCTTCCTCGGTGTGGCCTCGCATGACGTCGCCGTGCCGATCGCCGCGCTCGATATCCGCTCGGGAAACTTCTATCTGGCCGGCGCGAGCAAGGACGCTTTGAAGGCCACGCCCGCCTTCCAGTACAACAAGGTCAAGGCGCCGCCGAAGCCTAAAAAGCTGACGGGGGAGTAACGCATCGAGCCGCGAGCCGCCGGAATGACCGGCTTGCGGTCAGGCAGTCATGGAAAAGCGGCGCTTGCGGCGCGAATCGGCAGGTAGGCAACCCGATTCGCGCGCCGCAAGCGCCGCTCGCTTTTCCATTCACGGTGAATCATTCCGGCTGTTGAAGCCGGCCGGGATCAAGCCTCCAAAGCCAGCGTGGCGAATGTGCCGAGCCAATGCTCACCCATGTAGTCGCCGGCTACGTGCGGCAGCGCGCTTTGCAGATGACGCTCGGCGGCATCGAACAGGATCGTGCGGCGTATGTCGCCGGCGGGCAGCGCGCGGGCCAGCGAGCGCTGGCACCACGCGCGGCTCAGATTGAGGCCGTCGAGGTGGGCAATCTTGCCGTCGCTGCGATCCGTCACGGTGACGGGCTCGAATAAGGTCGCGGGCTTCTTTGCGCCGAGGTTCGGCAGAAAGCGACTGAACCAGTCGACGAATTGCGCGGGCGGCAAGATGCGCCGCATCAACTCCGCTTCCATCAGCGAAGGCGACAGAAATTCATCGCCGGCGGGCTCCCATGCCTGGCAGCCGACATCGTTCAGAAACCAGCGCTCGGCCGTATTGACCAGCAATGCCTCGAGCGAATCACGCGAGGTTTGCCGCGCGAAATCCAGCGCGAGCGCCAGCGCGAACGCCATGTTGAAATGCGTGCCGACGCGCAACGGGTAGGTCGCTTTCGGCAGAAACTCCTCGAAGCGTTCGACAAAGAGTTGGGTGAGCGGCGCGAAGGCCTTGGACCAGCGCGCGGCTTCGGAGAGCTTCAGCGAGTGCAGTTGCGCGCTCAGCGCAAGCAGCCAGGCCCAGCCATACGGCCGCTCGAAACCGCGGTTGTGCGGCAGCGTGAGGTACGCGAGTTCGCCGGCCACGTTCGCCTCGGTGAAGTGCTCGTCGACCACCGCGACGATGCGCGTGGCTTCGGGCAGGTCGGGAAAACGGTCGAGCAGATGCAGGATCAGCCAGTAGCCGTGCACGCACGAATGCCAGTCGTAGCTGCCGTAAAAGATCGGATGCAGCGCACGTGGACTCTGCACGTCTTGCGGACCGGCCAGCGCATGAGTGAGCTTGTTGGGGTATTCGCGCGTGAGGTGGGCGAGCGCGACATTGGCGAATCTGGACGCAAGGTCGGGAGTGAGTTGGACGTTCATCGGCGCCTCTGCAAAAGCGGAATCGAATAAGTAAGACAGTATGGTGTCGGCGGTCGCCAATAGTAAAGGGATCGAGTGAAGCGACCAGGCACGCGGCTTGATTCGAAAGTGGCGGCGCGTGCCGCGAATCGGCATTCGCACCGCATGCGCAGGCCGTGCGGCCGTGGCGGTGGCCGCGGCTCGCGCGCCGGCCATTGGGCTTTTCCCGTTTTCGATTTCATCGGTGCGCTGTATCACAGTTGCCGGTTGCCGCTGACGAAATAATGGATCCACGAAGCCAGTTAGCCAACGGCGTTTCACGCGCCCGGCATGACGGCCGTCTGGGAGATGCGCTGTGTTTAACCCGACCCTTGTCCGCACCGTATTCCGCGTTGCCGTGGTAGCCGCGTGTCTCGTCGGCTATCCGGGGCTGAAGTCGACGGCGATGGCCGCGGGCGCGGCGCCGCCGCTCGCGAAGGAGAGGCGGGTTGCACCGGCCAATGCCGCCGCGCCGCTCGACTTTCCCGCGCTCGTGGAGCGGTACGGGCCCGCCGTCGTGAATATCAGCTCGGTCAGCGCGACGGCCCAACCAGCGCCGGCGCCGGCCTTCGCCGCGCTTGGTCCCGACGATCCGCTCGCTTCGTTCTTCAAGCGTCCGTTGCAAGCGCAGGAGTCTCAGGGCAGTCCGCCGAGCGCGATATCGGGCGTCGGTTCCGGGTTCATCATTAGCGCCGACGGCCTCATTCTGACCACGGCACATGTGGTGGATCAAGTCGACGAAGTGACGGTCACGCTGATCGACCGGCGCGAGTTCAAGGCCAGGGTGCTGCTTGTCGACGCCCAGAGCGACGTCGCCGTGATCCAGATCGACGCCGCCAAGCTGCCGACGGTCAAACTCGGCGACTCGTCGCGCGTGCGCGCCGGCGAACCCGTGCTGACGATCGGCTCGCCCGACCGCTTCCAGAATACCGTTACCGCGGGCATTGTCAGCGCCACGTCCCGCACGCTGCCGGACGGCAGCAATTTTCCGTTCTTTCAGACGGACGTGTCCGTCAACCCGGACAATTCGGGCGGCCCGCTGTTCAACCGTGCGGGCGAGGTGGTCGGCATCGCCGTGCAGGTGTATCCGGACCAGGACCGGTCCGGCCTGACGTTTGCGATCCCGATCAATCTGACGGCCAAGCTGCGATCGCAGTTGCAAACCCAGCGCAAGACGCCTTCGGGCGGTCTCGGCGTGGAGGTGCAGGACGTCGGCGCGGGGCTGGCGGGGGCCTTCGGCCTGCAGCGGCCGGCAGGCGCGCTGGTCAATGCCGTCGAGCCCGGCACGACGGCGGCCGCGATCGGCATCAAGCCCGGCGACGTCATCGTGCAATTCGGCGACAAGCCGATCGAGCGCTCCGCCGAACTCCTCGATGCCGCCGCCGCGCTGCCGCCCGGCACGAAAACCACACTCCGGCTGATCCGCAATCGAAGGCCGATGACCATGGCGGTCATGATCGGCGCAGCGGGGGAAAGCCCGAGCGTTCGACCCAACGACGCGCGACAAAACGATGTCAGCTTGACGGAGCGCCTGGGCCTGGTCATGCATCCGCTGAGCGAGGGCGAGCGGCGCGCGAGCGGACTCGGCGTCGGTCTGATGGTGGACGAGGTTCGCGGGCCCGCCGCGGCCGCGGGCATCCAGCCCGGCGATGTCGTTCTGTCGCTCAATGGCACGCTGCTCGAATCGCAGGAGCAAGTGGCGACGCTGGAAGTCAAGGCGGGCAAACCCATTGCGGTGCTGATCCAGCGCAATAACGCGCGCCGTTTCGTTTCGGTGGAGACTAGATGAGATGAACCACCGAGGGCATCTCCGCAAATCATCCCTTGCCGGAACGAACACCCGCTACGCCATGCCGAGTTGCTGCGCCGTCGCGTCGATGGCCTTTTTCGCCTTCGAAACGATTTCGTCGATCTCGTGCTTGTCGATGACGAGCGGCGGCGACAGCAACATCCGGTCGCCGGTGGCGCGCATGATCAGATTGCCGTTGAAGCAGAAATCGCGGCACAGGGTGCCCACGTCGCCGCCGTTGGCGAAGCGTTTGCGCGTTGCCGGCTGTTCCGCGAGTTGCAAACCGGCCACGAGACCCGCGCCGGAAATCTCGCCGATGATCGGGTGATTGGCGAAGGCGTCGCGCAATTGCTTCTGGAAATACGGACCCGTCTCGCGCTTCACGCGTTCGACGATCTTCTCGTCGCGCAGCAGCTTGAGGTTGGCAACGGCGACCGCGGCGGCCACCGGATGCCCCGAGTACGTGAGCCCGTGATTGAAGTCGCCGTTCTCGATGATCGCTTTCGCCACGCGGTCATGCAGGCCCACCGCGCCCATCGGCACATAGCCGCTGGTGAGGCCCTTGGCCAGCGTGATGACATCCGGTTCGAAGCCGAAGTACTGATGCGCGAACCATTCGCCCGTTCGCCCAAAGCCGCCGATTACTTCGTCGGCGACGAGCAGAATGTCGTACTTGCGGCAAATGCGCTCAATTTCCGGCCAATAAGTCGAGGCCGGGAAAATCACGCCGCCCGCTCCCTGGAAAGGCTCACCGATAAACGCGGCCACCTTGTCCGCGCCGATTTCGAGAATCTTCGCTTCGAGTTGCCGCGCGCGCGCCAGCGCGAATTCCTCCGGCGTCACATCGGCTTGCGCTTCGCCGAAGAAATACGGCTGGTCGATATGCACGATGTTCTCGACCTTCGAGGGCATCTGCTCGTGCATATAGCCCATGCCGCCGAGCGTGCCGCCCGCGATCGTCGAACCGTGATAGCCGTTCTTGCGCGAGATCACGAACTTCTTCGCGTGCTTGCCTTGCACCGCCCAATACTGATGGACGATGCGCAATACCGTGTCGTTGCCTTCCGAGCCGCTGTTGCAATAGAAGAAGTGATTGAACGGTTCGGGCGCCAGTTCCGCGAGCAATGCCGACAGTTCGATGACAGGTGGGTGCGTGGTCTTGAAGAAGGTGTTGTAGTAGGGCAGTTCCAGCATTTGCCTGTACGCCGCATCCGCCAGTTCCTTGCGGCCATAACCGACGTTGACGCACCACAAGCCGGCCATGCCGTCGATGATCTTATTGCCTTCCGAATCCCATAGGTACACGCCGTGAGCCTTGACGATCACGCGGCTGCCGCTGCGATTCAACGCTCCCATATCCGAAAACGGATGGATGTGATGCGCGGCGTCGAGGGCGCGATAGTCGGCGGTGCTGCGCTGCGCGACTGGCGTGGCTTGTATGGCCTGCACCGTTGCGGTGGCGTGCAACGCCGGTTGCACATAAGCGATTTCTTCTGTTCTATAGCTCATACAGACTCCAGTAGTTTTGCGTTTGCATTGCCTCTGCGACAGCTTCAGACGTGCAGCAGCAAATGCCGGCGTTCCCACGAACTGATCACGCGGAAGAACGCTTCGTATTCGGTTTCCTTCAAAGCCAGGTAAGCATTGACGAACTTCTCGCCGAGTACTTCGGCAATCGGCTCGCACGCGCCCATCAACGTCAGGCCTTCTTCGAGATTGCGCGGCAACTGGTACGGCAATTCATAGCCGTCGCTAAGAAGCGGCTCCGTGGCTTCGAGCTTTTGCGTCATGCCGAGATAGCCGGCAGCGAGCGTTGCGGCAATCGCCAGATACGGATTGCAGTCCACGCCGGGAATGCGGTTCTCAATGCGGCGCGCAGCGGGGCCCGAATGCGGAATGCGGAAGCCCACCGTGCGGTTGTCGTAACCCCACGCCACATTGATCGGCGCGGCCATGAAGCGCGACAGACGCCGATACGAGTTGATGTACGGCGCGAAGATCGGCATCAGCGCGGGCGTGTACTTCTGCAAGCCGGCGATATAGCTGGTGAAAAGCGAGGTCGGCTTGCCGTCCGCACCCGTGAACATGTTGTGGCCGCTTTCCGCGTCGACGAGGCTTTGGTGCATATGCATGGCCGAGCCCGGCTCGCTTTCCATCGGCTTCGCCATGAACGTGGCGTACATCTTGTGGCGCAATGCGGCCTCGCGCACCGTGCGCTTGAACAGGAACACGCTGTCCGCGAGTTTCAACGGATCGCCGTGCATGAAGTTGATTTCCATCTGCGCCGCGCCCACTTCGTGAATCAGCGTATCCACTTCGAGTTCTTGCACCTCGCAGTACTCGTAGATGTCCTCGAAGAGCGGATCGAATTCGTTGACGGCCTCGATCGAATAGGACTGGCGGCCGGTTTCCGGACGGCCAGTACGGCCGATTGGCGGTTGCAGCGGCAAGTCCGGGTCCTTGTTCATGTCGACCAGATAGAACTCCAGCTCGGGCGCGATCACGGGGGTCCAGCCTTTGGCCTTGTACAGTTCGAGCACGCGGCGCAACACGCGGCGCGGCGAGATGGCGACGGGCGTGCCGTCGAAGTGAACGCAATCGTGAATCACCTGGGCGGTCGGATCGACGGCCCACGGAATCATGCGAATGGTGCTGGCGTCGGGAACGCACACCATGTCGGGGTCGGTGACGCCGGTGAGCGTGCCGTCGTCAGGATAGTCGCCTGTGACGGTCTGGATCATCACCGCCTGCGGCAAGCGCATGGACTCGCCGGATTCGAACTTGCTGCGCGGAATGATCTTGCCGCGCGCGATTCCGGCCATATCGGGAATGATCGCCTCGATTTCGGTGACGTGGTTCTTCTTCAGAAAATCGTCGATGTCATGCATGATTTTTCTCTCTGTTTGAGTGCGCGGCCGGCTCAGGTTTGCGTCGCGGCGGATGCCGCGCCATGGCCGGCCCTGGTGCGCATTCGATCGCGGCAGGCTTCGCCGAACGCACGAAAGATCGCGGTGGAAAGCGCGTCGCTCGCGTGCCGCCACTCCGGGTGCCACTGCACGCCCAGCGCGAAAGCGCGCGCGTCCTTCACGCTCGCCGCTTCGATCAGGCCGTCCGGCGCGGTGGCCTCGGTCATGAGGCCCGCGCCCAGCCGCTCGACGCCCTGGCCGTGCAACGAATTCACACGCGCCTCGTTCGCGCCGCCCGCGAGGCGCTGCAACAAGCCGCCTTGTGTGAGCGTGATCGAATGCGACGGTGCGTATTGCACGTCGAGTTCGTCTTGCTTGTTCTCGCGGTGGTCGTTCAAACCCGCCACCGCGTGAACGCTTTGATGCAACGTGCCGCCGAACGCCACGTTCATTTCCTGAAAGCCCCGGCATACGGCCAGCACCGGCACGCCCGCCGCGATCGCCGCGCGCAGGAGCGGCAGCGTGGTTGCATCGCGTGCGGCGTCGTGGAGCGTGCCCGGCGCGCTGGCATGGCCGCCGTAGCGCCGCGGCTCGACGTTCGAATAGCTGCCGGTAAACAGCAGGCCGTCGACGGTGGCGAGCACGTCATCGACGGACTGACGTTCGCCGAGCGCCGGCAGCAACATTGCCAGCGCCTGCGAGCCGTCCACGATCGCGGCAATGTACTTCTCGCCGGCAACGTGCGACGGATGCGCTCCGATCATCGTTCTGTCGGCGCTGATGCCGACTAGTGGCTTCGTTCGCATGATTGATACGCGTATGTGTTCTCGAGGAACTTCTTTCGGGGCGTTGACCGACGAACCCGACGGACGCGGCGTGAACAACCTTCAACGCGGCACGATTCCGCCGCCGGGCGCAAGGCGCGCGGCCGCTGGCAGGGTGCGGGCGGTCGTCGTCAACGGAACGCGCCGCGCGTCGCGATCAGGTAGGCGGTTCGATTCGGTTCGCTGCGCCGCGCAACGGATTTGCCTTGCATGAAGCGCATGAAACGCACACGCGACAGACGGCACCGCACGTGCGGAAACACACGGCTCGAAACAGCGCGCTCACGCAAACGGACGACTCGAATGGCGAAAAGGAGGGAGGCGCTAGGGCAGCAGCGAGGCGACTTCGTCCGTGCGCACTGCAATGAAGGCGCGCGCGGAGATGGAGTTGTGACGTCGAACTGAACGACGCGACAGGATCGTGAAGACGGACAGAAAGCGGCGGAACGCAAGCCTGCCGTTGCTGCCGTCGGCGATGGCGCCGTCAGCGCGAGGACAACTCGGCTGACTGCGATTCCATCTCACCAAAGGGCATCGGACTCTCACGATTACACTCGACTGGCAACGTTGAAAGTATTGAACGGCCTGCTCGAAATTCGCACGGGGCGTTTAAAGAAGCAGGACGCTGGGATGATCGCCGTTGAACCCATGCGAAGTGAATTCGCTGCGCCGCAAAACACGTTTAAGCGCCTCGTGACGCTGCTGCGGCGATCGCCTGAGAATCAGCATATACGAGTCAATAACGCCGTCAATTGATTTTTATTAAAGCTTGATAAGGGCTTTCCCGAGGGCAGGAATGCGATCGCAATGGCTGCCAATGCTCATTGCGTAATACGCATTTCCGGATTCCTTCAGGGTTTCCCCCGGCGGCGCAACGCGCAAAATGATTAGAATATTCAACACTCGGAAGCAGCCGCTGCCCGAGTTCATTTCTCGATACTCCGCCTTCAATGCCAGAGAACACCGCGATGTCCATCGAAGTGGCAACCCGCTTGCAGTACATTCGCAAGAAGCACGGCTTGTCCCAGCGTGAACTGGCAAAAAGGGCGGGCGTGACCAACGGCACGATCTCGCTCATCGAGCAGAACCGCGTGAGTCCTTCGGTCGGTTCATTGAAGAAACTGCTCGAATGCATTCCGATGAGTCTCGCGGAGTTCTTTACCTTCGAGGTGGAAGCGGAGCGTTCGGTGGTATCGCGCCGGGCCGACATGGCGAATCTCGGCAATCAGTCGATCGAGTGCTATCTCGCGGGCTCCAGCGTGAAAAACCGCAGCGTGGACATTCGGCGCGAGGTTTATCAGCCTCTGTCGGATACCGGGCCGCGGATGCTCGAACACGAAGGGCACGAGGGCGGCGTGGTGGTCAGCGGGCAAATCGAGTTGACAGTGAACGGCGCCACGTGGCTGCTCGATCCAGGCGACAGCTTTTATTTCGAAAGCCGTTTGCCGCATCGTTTTCGCAATCCCAGTGCGGAGCGTGTCTGCGAGATCGTGTCGGCCAGTTCGCCGCCGACTTTCCGACGGGCCTTCCTGTAGAAACAACGGAGATATCGCATGGCAAACCTTCAGCCGATCAGCCGCTACCCCGTGCCTGAGCCGAGCGAATGGCCGGACGACATCCGCGCGCGCATTCTCGAAGTACAGCAGAAAGCCGGTTTTGTGCCGAATGTATTCCTCACGCTCGCGCACCGCCCGGATGAATTTCGCGCGTTCTTCGCTTACCACGATGCGCTGATGCTGAAAGAGGGCGGCCTCACCAAAGGCGAGCGCGAGATGATCGTCGTCGCCACGAGCGCGGTGAACGATTGCCTGTATTGCGTGGTGGCGCACGGCGCGATTCTGCGCATTTACGAAAAGGCGCCGTTGCTCGCCGATCAGGTGGCCGTCAATCATCGCAAGGCGGATATCACCGCGCGTCAGAAGGCGATGCTCGATTTCGCGCTGAAGGTCTGCCGCGAATCGGGCACGGTGGATGACGCCGATTTTCAAACCCTGCGCGAGCATGGCTTTTCCGACGAGGACATCTGGGACATTACGGCGATTACCGCGTTTTTCGGTTTGTCGAACCGGATCGCCAACGTCATTTCAATGCGACCGAACGACGAGTTCCATCTGATGGGCCGCGTACCGAAAGGCGCGGCGCAGTAAGCGCGACCGCATACGGGCGCAAAAATCTTTCTGATCGGCGCTGTCGATTTGACGGCGCGCCATTCGTCGTAGCCGTAGAAGGGCACCAGATCGCTCGCCGTCGCGGCGCGCCGCTGTCGCCCTTGATCCCTTTTCATACGAGGAGATGGCTGATGACCGACCCCAACGCATCCGCACAGACACTGAAGCCGGCCCGCCTGCTGGCCGATTCCCCTCCGCGCTTTCCCGGCGAGAGCACCGAATATCGCCGCGCGCGCAACGCGTTGCTGGCCGAGGAAATCGAGTTGCGCCGCCATATCGAACGCGTCGCCGCGCAGCGCCGCGCGCTGCCGCCCGGCGGTGTCGTGCCCGAGGACTATCGCTTCGAGGGCGAGGAGGGCCCGGTGACGTTATCCGCGATGTTCGGCGCGCATGACACGCTCGTTACCTACAACTGGATGTTCGGCCCGAAGCGGGCACGGCCCTGTCCGATGTGCACGTCGCTGCTGAGCGCATACGACGGCGAAATGCCCGATATCCTGCAACGCGTGTCGTTCGCGGTGATCGCCCGCTCGCCGATCGAGAAGCTGGTCGCGTTCAAGAAAGAGCGCGGCTGGCGGCATCTGCGCTTGTATTCGTCGGCCGGCAATACCTTCAATCGCGATTACGCGGCCGAAGATCCCGATGGCGACGACAATCCGGCGTTCAACGTTTTCACGCGTTCCGGCGACACGATTCGGCACTTCTGGGCCGAGGAGATGGGGCCGTCGACAGCGGACCCCGGCCAGGATCCGCGCGGCGCACCCGATGTGATGCCGATCTGGACCGTGCTCGACATGACGCCCGGCGGCCGTGGCAAAGACTGGTATCCGAAGCTGGAATACGAAACCGCGCCGCGTTAGTCGGGCTTTCGCGGCGGCGCGCTCGCGCTACGGCCGCGCGCCGAGCGCATAGCTTTGCCCCAGCGCCGTCTGCAGATAAGCGCGGACGGCGCTGGCCCGCATCGGTCTGCCGAACAGATAGCCCTGCACCGCGCGAGCGCCCAGCGCCTTGACCACCTCGGCCTGCGATGACGTTTCGAGCCCTTCCACCACGCATTCGAGCCCGAGATTTCCGCACAGGTCGAGCACCGACTTGACGATCTTCTTCGACGCGCTGTTGGAATCCACGTCGGTCATGAAGCTGCGGTCGATCTTGATCGTATCGAAGGGCAGGCGATGCACGTAGCTCAGGCTCGAATAGCCGGTGCCGAAGTCGTCGAGCGACACGCGGCAGCCGGCCTGCTTGATCATCGTGAGCGCACTGTGGGCCTGCTCGAAGTCGCGCGTCACGGCGGTCTCCGTGATCTCGAACGACACGCGATGCGGCGGCACGCCGCTCGCCAGCACGATATCGATCAGGCGGCGGGCGCGCGCCGAGGTGGAGATATCGATCGCGGACAGATTGAACGACAGATACAGTTCGGACGGCCAGCGTGACACTTCATCGAGCGCCTTGCGCAGCAGCACTTCAGTGATGCGCAGAATCAGTTCGGTGCGCTCCGCGATCCGAATGAATTCTTCCGGCTTGACCGCGCCGAGCCGCGCGTTATGCCATCGCCCGAGCGCTTCCATGCCGATGGTGCGCTGCGTGAGCACGTCGTGGATCGGCTGGAATTCGAGGAACAGCTCCGACTCGAGATCGGCGTGGCGCAGTTCCTGGGTCACGAGACTCGAACGGCGAATCCGCGTTTCGTGTTCGGTCGAGAAGATCACCGGCGTGCCGCGGCGGCTTTCCTTGCCCACGTACAGCGCGGCGTCGGCCCGTTCGAATACCTGCGCGACGGTCGTGCCCGCCTCGGGAAACGCGGCCCAGCCGATCGTTCCCGACAATTCGGCGACATTGCCGGCCACCTGGTACGGCTGACTGAGCGCGTCGCAGATGCGCTGCCCCAACGCCACCAGCGTCTCGTTCGAAAGCTGGTGTTGCGCGAGCACGCCGAATTCGTCGCCGCCGAGGCGCGCGAAGAAGATGCCCGGCTCGGCGAACGCGAGCAGCCGCAAGCCGACTTCCTGGAGGACGAGGTCGCCGCTCGCGTGTCCATAGATGTCGTTGACCTGCTTGAATCCGTCCAGATCGATCAGCCCGACGTTGAAGCCGCCGCCGCTGCCGAGCGCCTGTTCGGACAGCGCGCGCAACGACGCAAAGAAGCTGCGCCGGTTGGGCAGGTCGGTGAGGCTGTCGATGCTCGCGAGGCGGAAGTTGTCGTCGCTGAGCCGCTGCGTATTCTGCTGGCTCGCCTGCAATTCGCGCTGCGCGTGAACCACGCCGGCGAAGGTCCGGTAATACAGTTCGATGATGAAGGCGAGCGCGAGGCCGACCAGCGTCATGTCGACCGCCATCGCAATGAACACGGGGTAGCCGGTGAAAACCAGAAAGGTCGCGAAGCTCAGGATGACGATCGACAGCAGAAGCAGCGCGGCCGCGCGCAGGTGCATCAGGCAGAACACGCAGCCCACCACGGTGGTCGCCATATAGAACGCGACCTGGGCTTGCTCGTAAGCGGTGCCGTAGGGGAACAGCAGCAGCGACCAGGCGCTGAACGCGATGCCGAAGATGCCGGCGAGCCAGATCAGCCTGCGCAGTTCAGGCACGGCCTTGTCGTGCGTGAGAACCCGGCGCCGCACGCGCCACCATCGAACGCAACGGATGACGCAGACCGCGCAGAGCAACACGGGAATGTAGATGGACAACCAGGCGGGCGCGCTTCTCAGATGCGTGACGGCGACGGCCACCGTGTTGACGAACAGCATGAAGTACAGCAACGGTATCTGATGGCCGAACGCCTGAAGCTGCGAACGCACCAGTTCGGGGTCGCCTTCCGCGACAGACAGCGCTTCTTTCAATCTGGCTAGCCGAACCATTCCCATCCTTTAGTGTTTGCGCCGCACACGCAGCTTTATATATCGGCAGTGCCGGTGCGACCTTGAGAGCATTTCGGGTTCGAGATCGGGCCTGAGATCGGGCTCGGCGCAGGGCGGTAAGTACGACCTCCCGGCCATCGGTTGGCGTCATTTGTGCCGCGTGATGTTGCAAGCGCAGGCGGCTTACGGCGATCCGGCGAGCGCCGCGCCTGTTGCAATATGGCGAAACCCGGCGTTTTTTATTTCTCTCCGATTCTTTATTGCCGGGCGTGGCGCCCCGGGAACGTCAGATCGCGACGGTGCAACATAACATGGCAAAAAAGCCTGTCCGCACCGCGCGGGCTTGCGCTAAAGCACTGAAATTGCAACGGATTGTGATATGGCGCGGGCCGCCGTGAAGCGCCGGAAAAACGTAAGCGCTCGATTCTTATGGCACTTTGCGGGAAAAAATCGTCAAATTCCCGCTGGGCGGGTGATACAAGGCTTACACCAAGGTTTGCGCGAATGCGCGCCTATGCGTTAGTGTGTCGGTCCCGGCGCGACAGATGTGGCGCCGGTTCCATGATTACCATACGGGAAGTGCTATGAACAAACAGGAACTGATTGATGCAGTCGCTGCAGCGACGGGCGAAAGCAAAGCGGCCACGGGCCAAACCATCGACGCGATCGTCGAAGCGGTAACCAAGGCAGTGGTGGGCGGCGATACGGTGCAACTGGTCGGTTTCGGTTCTTTCTCGACCGGCGCGCGCGCTGCACGCGTGGGCCGCAATCCGTCGACGGGCGCCGAAATCCAGATCGCCGCAGCCAAGACGGTGAAGTTCACCGCCGGCAAGGCATTCAAGGAAGCCGTCAACGCGTCGTAATGCAACGCGCCTCGCGCCGGAGCATCCACGCGCGCTGCGATAGCGCGCGGCGGACGATGTCTCGGGCGTAAGGAATCACGCGCTGCCCATCCCCGATGATGTAGCCGGATCGGCGGCTGGCGCGGCGCGTGTGTTTCGCTTGCAAGCTGTGTTGCGAACCCGGGTCGTCAACCCGGTTGCAATTTGCCGGCGCGAGATCAGCCCGCGCGGCGTTTGCGGCTTGCTTCGGCGAGGGTGTCGAGCACCGGTTCCGTCTGCGTCCAGCTTACGCAGGCATCCGTGATCGATACGCCGTAACGTAGCGGCACACCGGCCTTCAGGTCCTGACGGCCTTCTTCCAGATGACTTTCCAGCATGACGCCGATGATGCGGCGCTCGCGCTGCGAGAGTTGCCGCGCCAGATCCTGCACCACGTCCAGTTGGCGCAAATGCGATTTGCCCGAGTTCGCGTGCGAACAGTCGACCATGACCTGCTCGCGCAAGCCCGCTGATCTGAGCGCCGCACAGCTTGCCTCCACCGACGCGCTGTCGTAATTCGGCCCTTGCTTGCCGCCGCGCAGGATCACGTGCGCGTCGTCGTTGCCGCGCGTTTCGAAGATGGCGGCCATGCCCATCTTGGTCATGCCCATGAACGCATGGCTCGCGCGCGCGGCGACGATGGCGTCGGCCGCGATTTGCACGCCGCCGTCCGTGCCGTTCTTGAAACCGATCGGGCAACTCAGCCCCGACGCCAGTTGCCGATGACTCTGGCTCTCGGTCGTGCGCGCGCCGATCGCGCCCCACGCGATCAGATCGGCGATGTATTGCGGGCTCAGCAGATCGAGAAATTCCGTGGCCGTGGGCAAGCCCAGACCGTTGATGTCGAGCAGCAGTTGCCGCGCGAGGCGCAGACCCTCGTTGATGCGGTAGCTGCCGTCGAGGCGCGGATCGTTGATATAGCCCTTCCAGCCCACGGTGGTGCGCGGCTTTTCGAAGTAGACCCGCATCACGATCAGCAGATCGTTCCTGTAGGTGTCGGCCGCGACTTTCAGCTTGCGCGCGTATTCGATCGCCTGGTCGTGGTCATGAATCGAACACGGGCCGACGATCATCACGAGCCGGTCGTCACGGCCGTGGAGAATGTCGGCGATTTCCGCGCGGGTTTTCTCGACGAGCGTCTGCACCGAAAGCGGCACGGGCAACTCGTCTTGCAACAGCGCGGGGGAAATCAGCGGACGCACCGCGCCGATCCGAACGTCGTCGATGCGCGTGGTGTCCTGGGTGGCGTCGGCCGAGCCGACTTCCTGATCGTGCAAAGGATTGTCGATGGCGCTCAAAGTGTTCTCCCGGAACCTGGGTGATGAAGTGGCCTCGCGGCCTGACTGTTGGAATGTCGCTGCGTTTTCAGCTGCCGCGATTATGACATCCGCGCTCCGGGACCAGGGTTACCCGGGCCTCACAGACGGTCGATCAACGCCATGGCCGCAGCCGGATTGCGTTCCTTGAAGCCGCTGATCACGTACAGATAGACGTCGCGTGCCGCGGTTTTCGCGGGCGGCGCGGCGCTCGTTTCCAGGTCGTCCGGGGTCGTGCCCGCCGCGAATCGACGGGCGCGTTCGGCCCACGCGTCGAGCGCCTTGGTGGAATAGCCTTTGGCCTGTTTGTCGGTCGTGCCCATGATGCGGGCGTACACGAATGGCGCGGTGATGTCGGCGATTTGCGGGTAATCGCTGTCGCCGGCCAGCACGACCGCGACCTTGTATTTTCTCGCGAGCGCGATGAATTCCGGCGTTTTGAAGGTGTCGTTGCGGACTTCGACTGCGTGCCTCAGCTTCTGGCCTTCGATACTGGCCGGCAGCAGTTTCAGGAAGGCTTCGAAATCTTCCTTGTCGAATTTCTTGGTCGGCGCGAATTGCCAGTTGATCGGCCCGAGCTTCTGTTTGAGCAGCAGCACGCCGCTTGCGAAAAAGCGCTCGATCGTTTCGTTGGCGTCCGCGAGAACTTTCCGGTTGGTTGCATAGCGCGGGGCTTTCAGCGAGAAGACGAAATCGTCGGGGGTTTCCTGATACCACTTCTCGTAGCTCGACGGTTTTTGCAAACCGTAGAACGTGCCGTTGATTTCTATCGATGTGAGATGTTGGCTCGCGTATTCGAGTTCACGGCTTTGCGTGAGGTCGGACGGGTAGAAGGCGCCTCGCCACGGCGCGTAGGTCCAGCCGCCGATGCCGATTCGGATCCGGTTGCTTTTGGAGGATGGCATTGGGGGTGCCTCGGTGGTGAGTTCGCGTTGGAGGGGTAGGTTAGCGCATTGTGGAGTGGGGTGGTTTTGTGCCAGCGCGGCGCTTGGCGAAGGTTCGCGCGTACGGGGAATGGAATCGACAATGTGGGGTCAAGCGTCAGCCCGTAAAACGCCAGCCCGGCTACAGCCCAACTGACCTAGCCGGGTTGTTTTCCCGCCGCCTCCTCAAACCGCCGATTAGCCTCGGCCACCTCCACCCTGAACCGCTGCAACGCACTAACCGCCAGGTCAGGCGGCGTAAGCGCGGCCCACAGAACATCGATCAACTGATCCGCGGTCGCGTCGATATCGATACGGCGTTTCGCCAGCGTGGCATCCCACAGCACGTGTTCCATCGGCCCGAACACCATCGAACGCAATAGCCGCAACGGCATATCCGTGCGAATCTGTCCGCTCTCCTGGCCTTGCGCCAGCACGCGCATCAACGGCGCGGTATAGCGGCGTTGCAGGTCCGTCAGCGCCTCGCTCAGTTCGTGATGCCGCGCGCGTCCTTCCGACAGCACCAGCGCGCACAGGTCGGTGCCGTTCACCAGCATCAAGCGCAAATGCGTGCGCACGATGAACGCAAACTGTTGCCGCACAGTGCCGTCGCGCGGCAAGCCCGACTCGATCGCCCCGATGATCTCGTCGTACCAATCGCCGATCACGCGCGCGCATAGCTCGCGCTTGCCGCGGAAATAGCTGAACACCGTCGCCTCGGAGATGCCGAGGCGCTGCGCGATCTCCGCCGTCGTCGCGCGCTCGTAGCCTTTCTCGGCGAACACGTCGCGGCCCGCCTGAAGAATCTCCTTCACGCGCTGCTGCGACTTGCGCCCGGCCGGCTGGCGGCGCGAGGCGGGTAACTCGGCCTTCAGGGCAACCGTCATATGAGTCAAGTTCAGATTGATGAGGCGGCAAGCCCCGATAACCGCGATCCTATCACGTCGAACACGAGCGAAAACCGCCAAAATCACTTTCTGAGTGACGCTCAAAAATACCTATTGACGCTTACGTAAATCTGGCGTGAAATGCGCCTTGAACGTTTCGCGCCTCGTGCGTGGCGAGCCGGCGGGCCGCAAGGCCATCGCCCTCCGCCGGGCCGCACTCGTACCCGCCGGCGCCCATCGTGGCAGGCCGGCCGCCAACGAACTCTGGAGACAACGCAATGAGCAACCTGCCCGGTCTGCAATTCCCGCTCGGCGAGGAAATCGAAATGCTGCGCGACAGCATCGCGGGATTCGCTGCCAAGGAAATCGCCCCACGCGCGGCGGAAATCGATCGCACCGATCAATTCCCCATGGACCTGTGGCGCAAGTTCGGCGATCTGGGCGTGCTCGGCATGACGGTCGCCGAGGAGTACGGCGGCGCGAACATGGGCTACACCGCGCACATGATCGCGATGGAAGAGATCTCGCGCGCGTCGGCATCGGTCGGTCTCTCTTACGGCGCGCATTCGAATCTGTGCGTCAACCAGATTCATCGCAACGGCACGGAAGCACAAAAACAAAAGTATCTGCCCAAGCTGGTTTCCGGCGAACACATCGGCGCACTCGCGATGAGCGAGCCGAACGCGGGCTCCGACGTGGTCAGCATGAAACTGCGCGCGGACAAAAAGGGCGATCACTACGTGCTCAACGGCACGAAGATGTGGATCACCAACGGCCCCGATTGCGACACGCTGGTTGTCTATGCCAAGACGGATCTCGAAGCGAATTCGCGCGGCATTACCGCGTTTATCGTCGAGAAAGGCATGAAGGGTTTCTCGGTGGCGCAAAAGCTCGACAAGCTCGGCATGCGCGGCTCGCATACCGGCGAACTGGTGTTCGAGAACGTCGAGGTGCCGGAGGAAAACATCCTCGGTCAGTTGAACGGCGGCGCGAAGGTGCTGATGAGCGGCCTCGATTACGAGCGCGCGGTACTCGCGGGCGGCCCCACCGGCATCATGGTCGCGGTCATGGACGCGGTCGTGCCGTATATCCATGACCGCAAGCAGTTCGGTCAGCCGATCGGTGAATTCCAGCTTATTCAAGGCAAGGTCGCCGATATGTACACCACGCTGCAAGCTTGCCGCGCGTATCTGTACGCGGTGGGCCGGCAACTCGACACGCTCGGCAAGGAGCACGTTCGCCAGGTGCGCAAAGACTGCGCCGGCGTCATTCTCTACACCGCCGAAAAGGCTACGTGGATGGCCGGCGAAGCGATCCAGATTCTCGGCGGCAACGGCTACATCAACGAATATCCGGTCGGCCGTTTGTGGCGCGATGCGAAGCTCTATGAAATCGGCGCGGGCACGAGCGAAATCCGCCGCATGCTGATCGGCCGCGAACTGTTCGCCGAAACGGCTTGATCCAAAGTACCGCGCCGCTCATTGAGCGCGCGCCTGAAAAAAGCGGCGATAGCAACCACCTCGCATGGGGAGAAGCCACGCAATGCCGATCATCGAATCAAAGCTGAATCCGCGCTCGGACGACTTTCGCGCCAACGCGGCGGCGCTCGAAGCGCTGGTCGCCGACCTTCGCGCGAAGATCGAGGCGCTCGCGCTGGGCGGCGGGCAAGCCGCGCGCGACAAACACACGGGCCGCGGCAAACTGCTGCCGCGCGAGCGCATCGAAAAACTGCTCGATCCGGGCACGCCGTTTCTGGAGTTCTCGCAACTCGCGGCCTATGGCATGTATAACGACGACGCACCGGGCGCGGGCGTCATCACCGGCATCGGCCGGATCGCGGGGCAGGAGTGCGTGATCGTTTGCAACGACGCGACGGTCAAGGGCGGCACGTACTATCCGGTCACCGTGAAAAAGCATGTGCGCGCGCAGGAAATCGCCGCGGAAAACCGCTTGCCGTGCGTGTATCTCGTCGACTCGGGCGGCGCGAACCTGCCGAATCAGGACGAGGTATTCCCCGATCGCGATCACTTCGGCCGCATCTTCTACAACCAGGCGAATCTGTCGGCGGCGGACATTCCGCAGATCGCCGTCGTGATGGGCTCGTGCACGGCGGGCGGCGCCTACGTGCCGGCCATGAGCGACGAGTCGATCATCGTCAAGAATCAGGGGACGATTTTTCTCGGCGGCCCGCCGCTCGTGAAAGCGGCAACCGGCGAAGTGGTGAGCGCGGAAGATCTGGGCGGCGGCGACGTGCATACGCGCCTTTCCGGCGTGGTGGATCACCTCGCGCAAAACGACGCGCATGCGCTGGCGATCGCGCGCAGCATCGTCGGCAATCTGAATCGCTCGAAGCAGGTGCCGCTCGCGTTGCAGGAGCCGAAGCCGCCGCGCTACGACGTGAAGAGCATGTACGGCGTGATTCCGGTGGATACGCGCAAGCCCTTCGATATCCGCGAGGTGATCGCGCGCATCGTCGACGATTCCGCGTTCGACGAATTCAAGGCGCGTTACGGCGCCACGCTCGTCACGGGCTTCGCGCATATCTGGGGGCATCCGGTCGGCATCATCGCGAACAACGGCATTCTGTTTTCGGAGTCGGCGCTCAAGGGCACGCACTTCATCGAACTGTGCTGCCAGCGCAAGATTCCGCTGGTGTTCCTGCAGAACATCACGGGCTTCATGGTGGGCCGCAAATACGAAAACGAAGGCATCGCGCGCAACGGCGCGAAGATGGTGACGGCGGTGGCAACCGCGAAGGTGCCGAAGTTCACCGTAATCATCGGCGGCTCGTTCGGTGCGGGCAATTACGGCATGTGCGGCCGTGCCTATTCGCCGCGCTTTCTGTGGATGTGGCCGAACGCGCGCATTTCGGTGATGGGCGGCGAACAGGCGGCGTCGGTGCTGGCCACGGTCAAGCGCGACGGGATCGAAGGCAAGGGCGGCGCGTGGAGCGCCGAAGAGGAAGAAGCGTTCAAGCAGCCGATCCGCGAGCAATACGAACATCAGGGTCATCCGTACTACGCGAGCGCGCGCCTGTGGGACGACGGCGTGATCGATCCGGCGCAAACGCGCGACGTGCTCGGTCTCGGCTTGTCGGCCGCGATGAACGCGCCGATCGAAGACACGCGCTTCGGCGTGTTCAGAATGTAATAGCGCGGCACGCGCGGGAGCGGCAACGATGCAATACGAAACGCTGAACCTCGGGATCGACGGCCGGGTCGCCACGGTCACGCTGAATCGCCCGGACGTGCGCAACGCGTTCAACGAAACGATGATCGCGGATCTGACCTCGGCCTTCACCGCGCTGAACGATCGCGACGACGTGCGCGCGGTCGTGCTCGCCGCGAACGGCAAGGCGTTCTGCGCGGGCGCGGACCTGAACTGGATGAAGAAGATGGCCGGCTACTCGGACGACGAGAACCGCGCCGATGCGATGCGGCTCGCGCACATGCTGTCGTCCATCTATCGCTGCAACAAGCCGGTGATCGCGCGCGTGAACGGCGACGCCTACGCGGGCGGCATGGGGCTGATCGCGGCGTGCGATATCGTCGTGGCGGTGGACAGTGCGCGCTTTTGCTTGTCCGAGGCGCGGCTGGGTCTGATTCCGGCGACCATCGCGCCTTATGTGATCCGCGCGTTGGGCGAGCAGGCGTCGCGCCGCTACTTCACGACGGCCGAGCAGTTCGATTGCGCGACGGCGTGGCGTCTGGGTCTCGTCAGCGAAGCGGTGAGCGCGGAGCAACTCGACGCAACCATCCAGCAAATCGCGGCAACGCTCTGCGCGAACGGCCCGCAAGCGGTGCGAGCCTGCAAGCAGCTCGTGCAGGACATTGCCGGGCAGGAGTTGAACGAGGCGATGATCGAGGACACGGCGACGCGCATCGCCCGCATTCGCGCCGGCGCGGAGGGCCGCGAAGGTGTGGCGTCGTTCCTCGAAAAACGCTCGCCCGCCTGGCGTGACTGAATGCGCAACCGGAGCGCAACGCACCCAGGCGCAAACGCAGGCGCTCAGCACGACAACAGCCCCGAACCCGACACTTCATCGAGACACTTCATGTTCAACAAGATCCTGATTGCCAACCGCGGCGAGATTGCGTGCCGCGTCGCCGCGACCTGCAAGCGGCTCGGCATCGCGAGCGTGGCCGTGTATTCCGATGCCGACGCCGACGCCAAACACGTGGCCGCGTGCGACGAGGCGGTGCACATCGGCGGCGCGACGGCGGCGGAGAGCTATCTGCGCATCGAGCGCATCATCGAGGCCGCGCGCGCAACCGGTGCGCAAGCGGTGCATCCGGGCTACGGCTTCCTCTCAGAGAACGAAGACTTCGCCTATGCATGCGAAAAAGCCGGCATCGTCTTCATCGGCCCGCCGGTCGAGGCCATCGCCGCGATGGGTTCGAAGGCGGCGGCGAAGGCGCTGATGCACGCAGCCGCGGTGCCGCTCGTGCCCGGTTATCACGGCGACGATCAGGACGCGCAGTTGCTGCATCGCGAGGCGGATGCGATCGGTTATCCGGTGCTGCTGAAGGCGAGCGCGGGCGGTGGCGGCAAGGGCATGCGCGTGGTCGAGCGCAGCGAGGAGTTCGCCGCCGCGCTGGCCTCGTGCAAGCGCGAGGCGGCGAGCAGCTTCGGCAACGATCGCGTGCTGATCGAAAAGTATCTGACGCGGCCGCGTCACGTGGAAGTGCAAGTGTTCGCCGATCGCCACGGCGGCGCGGTGTATCTGTTCGACCGCGACTGTTCGGTGCAGCGGCGTCACCAGAAGGTGCTGGAAGAAGCGCCCGCGCCCGGCTTGCCCGCTGAAACGAGGCGCGCAATGGGCGAGGCGGCGGTGGCTGCGGCGCGCGCGGTGAATTACGTCGGCGCGGGCACGGTCGAGTTCATCATGACCGGCACGGGCGATTTCTACTTCATGGAAATGAACACGCGCCTACAGGTCGAGCATCCGGTCACGGAGATGGTGACGGGGCAAGATCTCGTGGAATGGCAACTGCGCGTTGCCGCCGGCGAAGCGCTGCCGCTCACGCAGCGGCAGTTGACAATCGACGGTCATGCAATCGAGGCGCGCATCTACGCCGAGCATCCGGCGCGCGGCTTCTTGCCGTCGACGGGTACGCTCAAGCATCTGCGCATGCCCGAGGCCGTGGAATTCACGCTGGGCGAAGCGGACCGCAAGGCGCCGGTGCGCATCGACAGCGGCGTGCGCGAAGGCGACACCATCACGCCGTTCTACGATCCGATGATCGCCAAGCTGATCGTCCACGGCGCCACGCGCGAGGACGCGCTCGCGCGTCTGAATCGCGCGCTGCGTGCATGCGAGGTGGTCGGTCCGCATACCAACGTCGAGTTCCTGCAACGCATCGTCACGAGCGAGCCGTTTGCAACCGGCGACCTCGACACGGGTTTGATCGAGCGTCATCACGATGCGTTGTTCGCGCCGGTGCGGAAGCCGTTCAAGGAGGCGCTCGCGCTCGCCTGCGCCGCCTTGCTCACGCGCGAGGGCGGCACCGCGCACGGCGCGTCGCCGTGGGACGCGTTATCGCATTGGCGCCTGAACGGCGGCTATACGCAAACGCTCGGCTGGCGCGATGTCGATAACGAAAGCGCATTCACCGTCACTTTCGCGCGCAACGGCGGCACGCAAACGCTCGAACACGACGGCGTGCGCGAAGACTTCACATGGTCGAGCGGCGCGGGCCGGCACGAGTTCCGCGCGACCCTCGGCGATGCGCGCGTGACGGGCCGCGTGTTCATCGACGGCGATACGTTCCATGTGTTCTGCCTCGGCGAAGCCCTGGCATTCGAGTGGCAGAATCTGCTCGCGCATGCCGCGGACGCCGAAGGCCACGAAGGCCGTTTGACCGCGCCGATGCCGGGCAAGGTGATCGCGGTGCTGGTGGAACCGGGCACGGTGGTGGAGAAGGGCACGCCGCTGATCGTGATGGAGGCGATGAAAATGGAGCACACGATCGGCGCGCCGGCGGCGGGTACGGTGTCGGAAGTGTTGTATGCGGTCGGCGACCAGGTAGCCGACGGCGCGCAGCTTCTGGTTCTCGACATGCAATGACTTCGTGGAGCGGATCAGGCGAGGCGCGTATAGCCGACGGCGCGCGCTTCGTTTTCCAGTTGCTCGATCCGTTCGTAATCCGTGAGCGGTAGCGCGGAAAAGCCCTGCAAACGCAGACGTTTCGCGCGCTCGGGCTGCGTGGTGAGCGCTTCGTTCAGCGCCTCGCGCAATGCTTCGATGGTGGCTTGCGGCACGGTATCCGCTGCGATCAGCGGCAAACCCGGCGCTGCCGCCGTCATGCCGATCCGGCGAACCTGGCGGGCAAGCTCCGGCATTTCATCGCAGACGAAAGCGAACGTCACGCAGTCGATCGCGGCGACGTCCGCGCGATGCTCGGCCACCGCCCGCAACGAACCGAGGTGCGAACCGGTGCGTATCACCGCGCTGAAAAACGCGCCGTCGCGCGCAAGCGGCGCCACCGCGTGGCGAAACACGTTCATGCCGCTATTAGAATCGTCCTGATTGTAGGCGGCGCGCGCACCGCGGCAATTCGCGAGCGTGTCGAATTGGGCGTCCGCTCGCGTTACCAGCACGCTCGAATAATGCGCGCCCTCGCAGCCGGGTGCGTCGAAACGCGGTGTCGCGATCAATTGCACCTGCTCACGCAAGCCGTGCATCAGCGGATAGCCGCAGGTCTGCGAGATCAGCAGGTTGGGACGCCGCCAGAAGCCGTGCAACTCCTCGTCCGGCTCGACGATGCGGCACGCCGGCTTGACCATGCGCAGCACGTCGGCGAGCCACGCGCGCCATTCGGCGGCGAGAGCGGGCGTGACGTCGTACATCGGCAGGGCGGCAATCCAGGTCATGGGCGCGATTCTGACACGGCTAATGTCTAATCATTCGGAATTCGTCGAGGCCGAGCCGCACCGGCTCCGTTGGCTTGAACGTCCATTTGCGCGCCGCGACCGTCAGGATTTCCCCTTGCGCGTGTTCGAATGCGACGAGCAGGTCTTTCCTTCGACTGCTCGCAGCCCCGCAAAAAGCCATCAGTGCCTCCGCGCTGATCTCGAAGACTTGCGCGCGATCGTCGCGGCACACCCGGAATGCGACGGTTGCGCGTTCGGTGACACAAGGCCTGAATCCTTCATCGACATAGACCGACATAGCGTTCTCCCGCTGCACGCCTGGATGGTCAGGATAACAAGCCGTCAGTTTTTCGGTATGTTGGAAAACCGGCATTCACGGTGAAATGGTTAAGTCCCTCACAGCGACGAATAGAAAGCGGCAGGTGTTTTTATCCCGCAAGCTTGGTAATCGCCTTTGTCTTCTCCCCGATATTCGACCGTGCCCTGTGGAGAAGCGCTGCCTAAACCCGCTTCGGCCATTGCGAGTTTGCGCAAGCTCATCACAGGGAGGGAGTAGACGATCGGAACTGCGGCGCATACGCGACCTCCGACCAGCGAAACGGCAACGCCTCGCGACTGCGCCGCACCTCGGTAATGCGAAAGCGGACGAGGCGTTGCGCGAGCGGAAAATCGGCCAGTTCCGAACCGTCCCAGACGATCTCCGCGCGCGCCGCGACGTACAGCAAATCGCCGCTCGCGAAGTCGATGAACAGCAAGCCGGCGCGCGGGTCGTGACTCAGATTGCCCAGCGTATTGAAGAAGCGATTGCCGCTGAAGTCGGGCGTGGTGAGCGTGACGGCGTCGTCGACGCGCACGAAACCCGGCATGCCGCCGCGATGCGAAACGTCGACGCCGCGCGCCGGGCCCGCTTCTTCGGCCACGTTCGCGCTGGCGATAAAAAAGGTGTCCGCGTTAGCCAGCAGCGCGCGGTCCGCATCGCTCAGTTGCGTCGCAATCTGCGCGGCAGTGTCCGCGCCCGTTGCGCCGCGCGCGACGAAGGTCGGCGCGCGGCTCTGAATGTACTTTGCGCAATTGCCGAAGCTCTGCATGACTTCGAGCATGACCGTATCGCCCGTCACCGAGGTCACGATGCCGTTGACGCGGTTACGTCGCCGCGTCTGCGGCTGCAGAGCGAGGCCGCCGATCATCGTGCCGGCTTGCCAGCGCCCGGCGAGCGGATCGCCGGATAGCACCCCGCCCTCGATTCTCAGCGTGCGCGCATCGGGCGACGACACGAAGCCCGGCGCCGCCGCGCGCACCGTCGCCCAGGGCTGGCCGTCGGCATCGAGACCGCCGAACACCATGAAGGGCTGCGCCGAAAAGAACTGCCGGTGCTGGTCCGGCATGTAGCGGCGGATGCCGCGACGGCCGAGCGCTTGCGCCTCCGTTGCGACGCCGGCGCGGCGTTGCACCGCCAGTTCGCCGGAATGGAAAGGCGGATCGACGAGATCCAGCCCTGGCTGTGCATGGGAAGAAACGTCGGACATATTGGACTCCGGTGGTGGTCACGCCTGCGGTTTTTTCGCTCAGCCGGCGAGCAGGCCGGCTTTCGTCGCCGGCATCGCGATGAAGCGCGGCAGCGCTTCGATACGGGAAAGCCAGCCGCGTAGGTTCGGATACGGTTCGAGCGATATGCCGCCTTCAGGCGCATGCGCGATGTAGGTGTAGGCGGCGATGTCCGCGATGGTCACGTTGTCTCCCGCCGCGAAGCGTTTGCCGGCCAGTTCCGCGTCGAGCACGTCGAACAGCTTGACGGCGATCTTCTGCGCGGTTTCCAGATCGAGCGGCGCGCCGAATACCGTGACGAGCCGGGCCGCGCACGGTCCATACGCGATCTGTCCGGCTGCCAGCGAGAGCCATCGTTGCACCGCCGCGGCGCCGAGGGCGTCATCGGGCAGCCATGACGGGTCGCCATAGCGTCTCGCCAGGTACACGAGAATGGCGTTCGAATCGAACAACACGGTGTCGCCGTCCTCGATCGTCGGCACCTGGCCGAACGGGTTCAGTTGCAGATACTCAGGACGGCGGTTGTCGCCCGCGCGCATGTTCAGTTCGATCGTTTCGAAAGGCAGATCGAGCAGTGCGAGGAACAGTTTGACGCGGTGCCCGTGCCCGGAGCGCGGCGTGGTGTGAAGGCGGATCGGCTGGACGGGTCTGTCGGCAGGCATTGCAATGCTCCTTGATCGGAAGGGCCGATGGCGTTCGGCGGGAATGAGGCAAGCTTAGCCGCATGCGGCGTCGGGCAGAAGACTGCTAAGCTGGGAAACATAATCAATCGAAGATGGACAATCGGCGACATGGCGGATCTAAGAGATGTCAATCTGAACCGGCTGGCGGTTTTCGTCGCGGTGGTCGAGGCGGGTTCCTTGACCGCGGCCGCGGCGCGTCTCGGGCTCACGAAGACGATGGTCAGCACGCATATACAGCGGCTCGAACGCGAGATCGGCGCGGGCCTGCTGATCCGCACGACGAGGCGGCTCAGCGTGACCGAGAGCGGGCGCGCGTTCTACGATGCGAGCTGCAAGATCCTGCAGGCGGCGGAGGAAGCGCTGTCGGCCGTGTCGGGCGAATCGGCGCCGCTGCGCGGCACCTTGCGCGTGAGCGCGCCGATCGATTACGGGTCATTGGTGGTGACGCCCGCGCTGGTCGAGATGCGCGCGGCGTATCCGCAACTCGACATCGAACTCGTGTGCAGCGACCATTACGTCGATCTGATCGCGGAGGGCATCGACGTCGCCATCCGTCTGGGGCAATTGGCGGATTCGGGCTACCGGGCGGTGAAGATCGGCGGGTTCGTCAAATGGGTCGTCGCCAGTCCCGCCTTCATCGAGAAATGGGGCAAGCCGAAAACGCCGGCCGCGCTCGCGGCCTTGCCTCACGTCGCACTTTCCGTGCTGCCGCATCCGTTGACACTCGATTTGCAGCGCGCGAACGGCGCGAGGCAAAGCGTGCGTTGCGAGAACGCGCTGCTGGTGAATACGGCCGATGCCGCGCGCGCGGCGACGCTCGCGGGCGGCGGCTTTGGCTTGCTGACCGACTTTTCCATCACGGCGGATGTGGCGGCGGGCGGGCTGGTTCGTCTGCTGCCTGCGTGGGTCGGCAGGCCGAAGGGCATCCATGCGGTGTTTCCGCCCACCCGTTACCCGACGGCCAAGGTCCGCGCGTTGATCGAGGTGATCAGGAAGCGGCTGGAGCCGCAGGTGTGAGAGGCGGCGCGCAGAGACAGTGAAGCATCGCGGCTACCTCCTGCACGGTCCCGTCGACTGCCTGAGCTGCAATTCGGCATGCACCTCATGTCCGGCGTGTTCGTGTCGCGGATGCTTGCCGTCGAGCACGTCGAGCAGATGTTGCGCGGTGAGCCGCCCGATCTCGTAGGTATCGACACGCATGGTCGTAAGCGCGGGGCGCAGTTCTTTCGCGATCTCCAGATCGTCGAAGCCGGTCACGGACAATTCATCGGGAATTGCGATGCCCAGGTCCTCCGCTTCGCGCAGCACGCCGATCGCGATGTGATCGTTGCCGCAGATGATCGCGCTCGGGCGTTCGCCGGGCGCTTGCCAGATCGCGCGCAGACAGCGCCGCCCAAAACCGATCGTCGATTCGCCTTCGAGCATGTGCTCCGGCCGCACCGCGAGGCCGTGGCGTTCGAGCGTCGCGCGAATGCCCGCGACGCGCGCCTGCACGCGATCGTTGTCGCGCGTGGGCTGAATGCAGACCGCGAACGAGCGGTGCCCGAGGCCGATCAGATGTTCGGCGATCTCCACGTAGGCCGCGTGATTGTCGAAGCCGATGCAGGTGTGCGGGCTGTCCCCGCGATACGCATACGTGACCGCATACGGCACGCGGTAGAGGCGCAACGCATCGAACAGTTCCGGCGGATGCGCCTCGCCCACCACCGCCATCGCCTCCACGCCGCGCGCGAGCATCGCGCGCACCTGCACGAGCGCCTGCGCGGGATCGTAGTTCGAGCAGCCGAGCACGAGCGTGATGCCGCGCGCGGCGAACGCGGCCTGCATGCCGCTCACCTGCGAGGCGAACACCTGATCGTCCAGCGTCGGAATGATGATGCCGGCAATGTGGCTGCGCGTGGACGCAAGCGCGCGGCCCGCCGCGTTCGGGAACCAGTTCAGCGCGAGCGCGGCTTGCTCGACGCGTTCGCGCACGTTCGCCGACACTTTGTCCGGCTCGTTGTAGACCCGCGATACGGTCGCCGTCGATACGCCCGCGAGCTTCGCGACGTCGGACAGCACCGTGCGGCCGGTATTGCGGCGGGCGCGGTTCGTCTGGGTGCGGGCGGTGGTCGGGGAGTCGAGGGAGTCGGGCATCGGATTATCGAAAACGGTGAGTCGGCGCGCGCGCTATCTTACCGCCGCGTGTGCGCGAGCGTGGCCGGGAACGCCGAGTGGTGCTGCGCAACCTCCGCCGGCTAGAGCCCACGAACCTCGCCCTCGTTGAGCGCCGCGATCCGCTGACGGAAATGCTCGGTGCCGGCGACGATTTTGTCGAGCACCGCATCGAGTGCCCAGAAGCGTTCGCGCACGTCGTAGTCGATCACGCGGCAGCGAATCGAATCGAAGGTGCCGATGCGCTGGTGGTACATCTTCGCGAGCGCGGGATAGCCGAGCGATTCGGATACGGCGGCGAGTACGAGAAACGTTGCGAGTTCCTCCGCGAGCGCCGGGTCTCGCGCCGCATCGTTGCGCAGCCAGTTGTACAGATCGGGATGAAAGTTCGTGAAGACGCCGTTGAAACCCGCCGAGCCGGCCTTCATCGCGTCCCATGCGATGGCCGCGTTCGCGTTCAGGATCTTCAGCGGCGAACCCTGCGCGAGCGCGACGCGGCGCTTCACGGTCGCGAGATCGCAGCTCACGTCCTTCAGCATGATGAAGCGGCCGGTGTCGATGCACATCTTCAACTCGTCGTCGGAAAGCAGACGCCGATACGGCGCCGGACATTCGTACAGACCGAGCGGCATATCGGACGGCAGGCGCGCGAGGAGCCGTTCGAGGTTCGCGGCGAACGCGTGGGTTCCCTCGCGATCGGGATCGAGCCGGTTCGTCACGAGCACGACGCCTTGCGCGCCGGTCGACGCGGCGACGCTCAGTTCCTCGGCCTGCGCGTCGGGGTCGTCGCTGATGTGGCCGGACACCACGACAGGCATGCGGCCCGCGACTTTCTCGACGACGAAGCGTCCCAGCGCGCCGCGTTCCGCGAGCGTCAGAAACTGCATCTCGCTCGACTGCGCGACGGCGAACAGCGCGTCCGAGCCGTGCGCGATATACCACTCGATCAGACGTTCGAGCCCGGCGTAGTCGATTGCGCCGGCGTCGTCGAACGGCGTCAGCATCACGGGGACGATGCCTTCGACTGAAGCGGTGGTTTGCTTGGTGTTGGTCATGCTGTTGATCTCCAGTAAAGAATTCGGTTATTCGGCAACGACAGCGGCAACGACAGCGGCAGCGGCAGCGGCAGGCGCGTTCACGCAGGCGCTTGCACGGCTTCGCCGGCAGCGGGCTGGTCCTCGATCGGCTTGCGCACGAACAGCAGATAGCTCATCGCGCCGATAAACGCGATGCCGGCGGCGGTCAGCAGGGCGGGCACGAACGACCAGGTCTGCGCGATGTAGCCGGTCAGGATCGGCGCGAGCGCACCGCCCAGAAAGCCGCCGAAATTCTGGATCGCGCCGAGCGAGCCGACGCGGTTGGGCGGCGCGGCGGCGGTGGCGAGCGCCCAGGAACTCGCGGAGGCCGCGTTCGCGAGGAAGATCACCACCGAGATGCACACGATCGCGATGGTGTTGCTCTGCACGAGCGCCGCCGGAATCGTGAACGCGACCATGCCGAGCATCGCGATCACCACCGCATTGCGGCGGCTCGCGACCGGGCTCGCGCTGCGGCTCGTGATGAGATCGGAAAACCAGCCGGCCGTGAGCGCGCCCAGAAAGCCGCAGAAAAACGGTATGGATGCCGCGACGCCCGTATGCATCAGGCTCATGTGGCGCTCCATCGTCAGATAGCCCGGCAGCCATGTGAGGTACACCCAGTTCAGATACACCGAGCCGAAGAAGCCGATCAGCATGCCCCACGTGGTGCCGTGCGAGAACAACGAGCGCCAGTCGGCGAACGTGAGCGCGGGCGCCGGTTCGAGGTCCGCGTCGTCGCCTTCGAGGTAGTGGCGTTCGGCTTCGGTCATGGTGGCCTTGACCGGGTCGCGATACACCGCGAGCCATACGGCCGCCACGATCAGACCCGCCACGCCCGTCACGATGAAGGCCCAACGCCAGTTCAGATGCACCACGAGGAGCGACAGGCAGAGCGGCGCGAGCGCCGTGCCGAGCGGCGACGCCGAGTTGAAGATGCCGGTCGGCTTGCCGCGCGCGCGCAGCGGAAACCAGTTGCTGACCACGCGTGCCGCCGACGGAAACTGCGGCGCCTCGCCGATGCCGAGCGCGATCCGCGCGAGGATGAACCAGCCGAAGGTCGAGACGAAGCCGCCGGCCGCCTGCGCGAGCGACCAGACGATCAGCCCGATGCCGAGCAGCTTGCGCGGTCCGATCCGGTCGACGAGGCCGCCCACCGGCAACTGGAACAGCGCATAGCTCCACGAGAACGCGGAGAGCAGCAGCCCCATCTGTCCGAGCGAGAGACCGAGGTCGTGCCGGATCAGCGGATTGGCGACCGCGAGCGTGCCACGGTCCAGATAGTTGACGATGCCGCTCACCATCAGCAGCGTGAGCGCCACGATCTGCGCGCGGCGGATTGTCGGCGGCGCCTGCTCGAGGCTCGGGGGTGTGCTCATGACCGTTTGTCTCCGTTTCATGTCTTCGGTTGAAGTAGGGCGGACCGCGCCGATGCGTTGCCGGGCGGGAGAAGTTGCCTGGGTGTCGGGTGCGCGCGCACGGTGGCCAGGCACAAACCGGTAGCGCTTACATTTGGCCGTCGATTGCAGCTTTGTTTTTGCATTAAGTAGGCTACTTCCGAGCAAGTTCACAAATGATAGCGCTTACATTTTTAGTCGCGCCGACGAAGAGATGCAAGCCTTCGCGCATGTTTAGCGGGTAAACACCGGCATACCGGGACGTCCGCGGCCCGATCCGGCATTCCCTCCAAGCCCTGCAAATCCTGGCGAAAACCCCTGGCGAGATCATCATTCCAACGGCAAATCTAGCTGGTATGATGACCTCATGACGGCATAAGTGACGAGCGCGAAAAAGATAAGAACGCATCGTCCGCGACTGGTTTTGCAGTGCACAGACGTACATAAAAGGAGACAGACGATGAAGGCCTCAAAACGCTGGGTCGCGCTCGCCGCTGCCGCGATTACGCTCTTCACCGCGACGGGCGCCGCACACGCGGCCAACCTGATCGCGATCATTACCCCCTCGCACGACAATCCATTTTTCAAGGCCGAAGCGGACACCGCCAACGCGCGCGCCAAGGCGCTCGGCTACGACACGATCGTGCTGGTGCACGACGACGACGCCAACAAGCAGTCCAATCTCATCGACACCGCGATCGCCCGCGGCGCGAAGGCGATCATTCTCGACAACGCCGGTTCAGAGGCGTCGATCGCGGCGGTGCGCAAGGCGAAGGCCGCGGGCATTCCGTCTTTCCTGATCGACCGCGAAATCAACGCGACGGGTATCGCGGTGTCGCAAATCGTGTCGAACAACTACCAGGGCGCGCAGCTCGGCGGCCGCGCGTTCGTCAAGGCGCTCGGCGAGAAGGGCAACTACGTCGAACTCGTCGGACGTGAAGCCGACATCAACGCGGGCATCCGCTCGAAGGGCTATCACGATGTGATCGACCAGTTCCCGAACATGAAGATGGTCGAGCGGCAGTCGGCGAACTGGAGTCAGACCGAGGCGTATCGCGTGATGGAGACCATCTTGCAGAGCCACCCGGATATCAAAGGCGTGATCGCGGGCAACGATACGATGGCGATGGGCGCCTCGGCGGCATTGAAGGCGGCCAAACGCAGCGACGTGATCGTGGTCGGCTTCGACGGCAGCAACGACGTGCGCGACGCGATCATGCGCAACGACATCCGCGCGACGGTGCTGCAACCCGCGGCGCAGGCGGCGACGGAAGCCGTCGAGCAGGCCGACAAATACATGAAGACCGGTTCGACCGGCAAGCCCGAAAAGCAGTTGATCAACTGCTCGCTGATTACCAAGGCGAACGCCGGCAAGCTCGACATGTTCGCGCTGCGCTAAAGCCTGTTGCCGGGGGCGACACGTCCCCCGGTTTTCCTCCGGCGTGGAATGAGGACACCCATGAGAGCTTCTGTATACGCGGCCATTCTGCTGGTCGCGGGCGGTGCGCTGTCCGGCTGCAAACTCGTCAAGCACGATGCCCAGGCGTCGAAGGCGCCGCGCGATGCCTACGCGTCGGCGGGCTACGATCCGAACGCGATGGTGGCCTCCATGTGGAGCACGAAAGTGGTGCCGAGCGTCGAGAAGCGCGCGACCGATATCAAGGTGCTGCTCGACGCGATCAAGGCCGACCCCGACGCGGCCGGCAAAAAATATGGCTACCGGGGCAAGGACGATAGCGCGCCCTGGAATTTCCCGACCAGGGTGCAAGGCACCATCGTGTCGGTCGATACGGATTCGAGTCAGGGCACCGTCGGCGTCGATACGGACGGCGACGGCAAGGCCGACGTGATCGTCGATATCGGCCCGACGGTGCTGGGTACGACGCTGCGCGATTCGCTCGACTTCGTCTCGTTCGCGGATTTTCGCAACCAGATCGAATACGCGCGGTTCGGCACCGCGCTCAATGCCTACGCGGCGGCGCATGTGATGAAGCCGTTGCCGCGCGCCGACCTGAAAGGGCAGCCGATCACGGTCACCGGCGCGTTCTCCTACGACGGCGCGAGCGAGCAGCCGGAAGTGGTGCCGCTCGCCCTCGCGCTCGGGAGCAAGCCATGAGCGCGGCCGCCGTGGACAACGACGTGATCCTTCAGGTCGAGGCGGTGACGAAGGTGTATCCGGGCACGGTCGCATTGAAGGAAGCGAGCTTCAGCGTGCGGCGCGGCGCGGTCAACGTGCTCGTCGGAGAAAACGGCGCGGGCAAGTCGACCATGATGAAGATCATTGCCGGCGCGGAGCAACCCAGCACGGGGCGCTTGCTTCTCGACGGCCAGCCGATCGAACTCGCGAGCAGTTCGGATGCGCTGCGTCACGGCATCGGCATCGTGTTTCAGGAACTCAACCTGTTCCCGAATCTGTCGATCGCGGAGAACGTCTTCATTGCGCACGAAATCACGCGTGCGGGCATCGACATCGACGCCGGCGCGCAGCGCCGCAAAGTGAGCGAACTGCTCGAACGCCTCGAACTCGACGTGAGCCCCGACACGCTGGTCGAGGATCTGCGCATCGGTCAGCAGCAACTCGTCGAAATCGCCAAGGCGCTCGCGCACGACGCGCGCATCCTGATTCTCGACGAGCCGACCTCGGCGTTGAGCGCGGCCGAAGTCGAGGTGCTGTTTCAGGTGATCGCCGATCTGAAATCGCATGGCGTCGCGATTGTTTATATCTCGCACCGGCTCGAAGAGCTGATCCGTATCGGCGACTACATCACCGTGTTGCGCGATGGCCGCATTACCGGTCATCAACCGATGAACGAGGTGGACGTGCCGTGGATCGTGCGGCAGATGGTCGGCCGCGAGACGAAGGATTTTTCGCGCCCCATCGGACATGAACGCGGCGCCGAAGTGCTGCGCGTGCATGACGTATCGCTGCCGCGCAAGGGAGCCGGCCTGCTCGTGGATCACGTCTCGCTGTCGCTGCACACGGGCGAGATTGTCGGCATTTACGGGCTGATGGGCGCCGGGCGCTCCGAACTCTTCGAATGCATTCTCGGCTGTCATCCGCATGCAACGGGCGATGTCGTGCTCGCCGGCAAGCCGCTGAACGGCAAGCCGATAGCCAGGCGCGTGGCACAAGGTCTCGCGCTGATTCCCGAGGACCGCAAGGCCGATGCGTTGCTGCCGATCCTGTCGATCGGCAGCAACATGACACTGTCGAGCCTCGCCGATTTCGCGCGGGGTTTTCACATCGAGCGGCAGCGCGAGCACAACGCCGTCACGCGTTTCATCCGCGATCTGGCGATCAAGGTGGCCGACTGGCATCTGCCGGTCAGTTCGCTCTCCGGCGGCAATCAGCAAAAGGTCGTCATCGCACGCGCGTTGATGACGGCGCCCAAGGTCTTGCTGATGGACGAGCCGAGCCGCGGCATCGACGTGGGTGCGAAGGCGGACATCTTCAAGGTGATGCGCGATCTCGCCGTGAAGGGGCTCGGCATTCTGTTCGTCACGTCCGACCTGGAAGAAGTGATGGCGCTGTCCGATCGCATTCTGGTGATGTCGAACGGGCGCATCACGGCCGAATTCGATGCAAGCGAAGCCACGCAGGATGCGCTCGTCGCGGCATCGGCGATTGGACACCGCGTCGACGCGCATGCAAGCGGACAACTGGCCGCTGCATGACGCGAATTGTGACGCAGATGATGCAAACCAGACACGCAGGCCCGACCGAACGACTGGAGACCTTTTTCATGACCGTAGCGATCAAAAGCGCCGCGCCCGGCGCGACCCTCGGTGAAGCGCCGCTTTTACTGCTGCTCAAGCTGCGCACGTTCATCGCGCTCTTTGCCGTCGTCATTTTCTTTTCGTTCGCGGCGCACAACTTTCTGAGCATCGAGAATCTGCTGATCATGTCGCGTCACGTAGCGCTGAACGCGTTTCTCGCGATCGGCATGACCTTCGTCATCGTGGCGGGCGGCATCGATCTGTCGGTCGGCTCGATCGTCGGCCTGTCGGGAATGATCGCGGGCGGGCTGATTCTCAACGGCATTCCGCTCGGCAGCAGCTACACGCTCTATCTGAGCGTGCCCGAGGTGATCGGCGTCGTGCTGTTGTCGGGCGTCGCGGTCGGTGCGGTGAACGGCTTGCTGATCACGCGGCTGAACGTTGCGCCGTTCATCGCCACGCTCGGCACGCTGTATATCGCGCGCGGCGCGGCCTTGTTGTCGTCGGGCGGCGAGACGTTCCCCAACCTGACCGGCAATCCGGATTACGGCACCACCGGCTTTCCGCTTCTCGGCAGTTCATCCCTTCTCGGCATGCCTCTCACGATCTGGCTGCTCGTCGTGGTCGGCGCATTCGCGGCCTATCTCGCGGCACGCACGCCGCTCGGGCGGCAGATCTACGCGATCGGCAGCAACGAGCGCGCGGCCCAACTCTCCGGCGTGCGCGTGAATCGCGTGAAGATGTTCGTCTATATGTTCTCGGGTTTTTGCGCGGCGATTGTCGGGCTGATCATTTCGTCGGAACTGGTCGCGTCGCATCCGTTGAGCGGCGAGACGTTCGAGCTCAACGCGATCGCCGCGGCCGTGCTGGGCGGCACGTCGATGTCGGGCGGGCGCGGCAGGATCGGCGGCACGATCATCGGCGCGTTCGTGATCGGCATTCTGTCGGACGGGCTCGTGATGATGGGCGTCAGCTCGTTCTGGCAGACCGTCATCAAGGGGGTGGTGATCGTCGCGGCGGTGGTGGTCGATCAGATCCAGCGGCGGGTGCAGCAGCGCTTCGCGTTGCAGAAGCAGGCGGCGACGGGAGCGTGAGCGATGAATGCAACGGACGCAATGAACAAAACGGCACAGCGCTTCAAAGGGGCGGTGATCGGATGCGGCTTCTTCTCGCGCAATCATCTGCACGCATGGCGGGACATCGACGGCGTGGAGATCGTCGCGCTGTGCGACGCCGATAGCGAGCGGCTGAACACGGCAGGACAAGCGTTCGGCATCGAGCGTCTATACACGGACGCCGCGGCGATGCTCAGCGCCGAGCAACTGGATTTCGTCGACATCGCGACGACTGCGCCGAGTCATCGTTCGCTCGTCGAGTTGGCTGCGCAAGCGGGCGTCGCGGCGATCTGCCAGAAGCCGTTCGCATTGACGCTCGCCGATGCGCGCGCGATGGTCGCCGCATGCGAGCGCGCCGGCGTGCCGCTGATGGTCCACGAAAATTTTCGCTGGCAGCCGGCGATTCAGGCCGTGGGCCGCGCGCTGCGCGACGGTGCGATCGGCGCGCCGTTCTGGGGCCGCGTGTCGTTTCGTTCAGCGTTCGACGTATTCAGCGGGCAACCGTATCTCGCGCGAAACGAACGCTTCATCGTGGAAGACCTGGGCATTCATATTCTCGACATCGCGCGCTTTCTGTTCGGCGATGCAACGCGTCTCACCGCGGCGACCTCGCGCGTGAACCCGGCGATTGCCGGTGAAGACGTCGCGACCATGCTGCTCACACACGAAAGCGGCGTGACGAGCGTGGTGGATTGCAGCTACGCGTCGCGCCAGGCGCGCGAGCTGTTTCCGCAGACCTTGATCGAAGTGGATGGCGCGGACGGCACGCTGCGCCTGTCGGCGGACTACCGGCTGGACATTCACAACCGCGACGGCACGCGCACCGAAACGGTGGCGCCGCCGCCGTTGGCCTGGGCCAGCGCGCCGTGGGAGGCGATTCAGGGCAGCGTGCTGAACATTCAGCGTCACTGGATCGCGTGCCTTAACAACGGAAGCGAACCGCAAACGAGCGGCCGCGACAATCTGAAGACGCTTGCGCTCGTCGAGGCTGCATACCTTTCCGCGCGTGAAGGCCGAACGGTCGCGTTGAATTCGCTCGACGAGGCAGCGCATGCGCTCACGTTCAGTTCCTCCGATGCGGTGCCGCGATGAATAGCCGTGATCGCACGCTTGCGAATATTTACTACGGCACCTCGCAGATCGAGCCAACAGCGCAGACGCTGACGGCCGGCCCGTGGTCGGCGCTTTTCATCGACGGCGCGTTGCGCGAGATTCGCCACGGCGGCACCGAAGTCGTTCGTGCGATTAGCTGGCTCGTGCGCGATCGGGATTGGGGCACTTGCCGGCCGGAGATTCGCGACGTCGAAATCGACTCGCATGCGCGGGGCTTCCGTGTCTCGTACGCCGCGCGCTGTGTCAATCCCGAAGGCCATGTACTGACCTACACGGTCCTGATTGCATGCGACGCCGACGCTGCGTTCGAATGCAGCGCCCGGGCCACCGCGCAAACGGACTTTCTCGCGGCGCGCTGCGGCTTCGTGGTTCTGCATCCGATCGAGGGCATCGCGGGCGCGGCGGCGCGCGTCACGCACGACGACGGCACGATCGAGACATCGTCGTTCCCCGCGTCGATCGATCCGTGGCAACCGTTCAAGCACATCCGCGCGATCGAAAATGCGCTTGCGTCCGGCGCAACGGTGCGCTGCGCTTTCACCGGCGACGTGTTCGAGATGGAGGACCAACGCAACTGGTCGGATGCATCGTTCAAGACCTACTCGCGCCCGCTCGAACTGCCGTGGCCCTATACGATCGAAAAGGGCTCGACGAGCGAGCAGTCGATACGTGTCGAAGTGGACGGTGCGCCGCCCCAATTGAACGCGGTAGCGGCGCTGTCGCCACGCCACGGCGAAATCCTGATCGACTTGCGCGGCATCGACGAGCCGATGCCCAAACTCGGCGTGGCGATAGCGCCCGACGAGATCGACGCGACGCTTGCCAATCTGTCATTGCTGGCCGAACTCGCGCCGCAGCGCCTGACGCTGCACTTCGATCCCGTCGCCGGTCACGGTGCCGCCGAATTCGCGCGGTTCGCGCAACTGCAACGCCGCGCCGCAATCCCCGCGGTGCTCGAATGCGCGCTGCCCGGCGTGGCCGCGCCTGAAGAGGAATTGCAATGGATCGCGGCGCGGATTCAGGAAGCCGGACTCGAGTTGACAGGCATTGTCGTTAGTCCGTCCGTGCACCGGCAGTCGAACCCGCCGGGGAGCATCAGCCCGCCGTGCCCGCCGCTCGACGAGGTTTACCGCGCGGCACGCCGCGCGTTTCCCGGCTTGCGTCTAGGCGGCGGCATGCTGAGCTACTTCACGGAACTCAATCGCAAGCGCCCGCCGCTGGAACGGGTCGATTGGGTCACGCATGCAACCTGTCCCATCGTTCACGCAGCCGACGACCGCAGCGTCATGCAAACGCTCGAAGCGATTCCGCACATCACGCGTTCCTGTCGCGCGCTGATTGGCGCGCAGCCGTATGCGATCGGCCCGGTCTCGATCGGCATGCGGCAGAACCCGTACGGTTCGCGCGTGATGCCGAATCCGCGCGGCGAGCGCGTGGCGATGGCCGGCGACGACCCGCGTCAGCGCGGTCTGTTCGGCGCGGCGTGGCTGGCCGGTTACGCAACGGCGCTCGAAGGCGCGGCGCTCGAATGCCTGACCCTCGGCGCGCTGACGGGGCCGCGCGGCCTGGTGGATGCCGCGTCCGCTCCAGCGCGCTATCCGATGTTTCATGTCGCCGCCGCGATGGCGCGGATGGCCGGAGCGACCCGCTTGCCATGCCGCGCGGCGAGTCCTCGTGAGGTCGCGTGTTTCGGCGCGCGGGATGCGCAGGGACGCATGCGCCTGATCGTCGCCAACCTCACCGCGGATCAACGCACGGTGTGCTTGACGTTCAGCGGCGCCAGCGTGGCGGCTGACATGAGCCTATCCACGCTCGACGAAGCGTCGTTCGACGCGGCGCAAGACGGGCGAATTCCAGTGGACCGTCTGAGCCTCGTGAGCGACAGCGTGTTATCGCTCAAACCCTTCGCCTGCATGCAGATAGCTTCCGGGCCGACACCTTTCGGGCAGCCGATGCCTGCCGCCCGCGACCGATAGGAGATGTGAGATGCAAACCGTAACCGTGGACCCCATCGAACGATCGGCTATCCGCAAGGTGTCGATCCGCCTCGTGCCGTTCGTCGCGCTGATGTTTTTCATCAATTTTCTCGACCGCACGGCAATCTCGTTTGCCGGCCCGAACGGCATGACGAAGGACCTCGCGCTGAGCGCCGCGCAATTCGGTCTCGCGGCCGGCGTGTTCTTCATCGGCTACATCGTGCTGGAGATTCCGAGCAATCTCGCGTTGCACAAGTTCGGCGCGCGTCGTTGGCTCGCTCGCATCATGGTGTCGTGGGGCATCGTCGCGTTGCTGTTCACGTGGGTTAGCAGCATTCCCGGCCTGTACACGCTGCGCTTTCTGCTCGGCGTGACGGAGGCGGGCTTTTTCCCGGGCGCGATTCTGTTCCTCAGCATGTGGGTGCCGTCGCGCTATCGCAGCCATATTCTCGCGCTGTTCTATCTCGCGCAGCCGCTGACCATCGTGATCGGCGCACCCGTGGCCGCGTTGCTGATCGAGGCGCATGGCCTCTTCGGGCTGGCCGGCTGGCGCGTGATGTTCTTCGGCGTCGCGGTGCCCGCAATCGTGGTCGGCGTGGTGGCGTGGTTCTATCTCGCCGACCGGCCCTCACAGGCGCGCTGGCTGACCGCCGCCGAGAAAACCTGGCTCACCGCCGAACTCGAAGCGGAAGAACGGGCCCGCGCCAATGCGTCGACACAGCATTCGATGCATGCGCGAGCCGCATTCAGAAGCGGCCGCGTGTGGATGTTCGCGCTGATGTACTTCGGCCTGATCTATGGACTCTACGCGCTCGCCTTTTTCCTGCCGACGATCATCGGCGGCTTCGAAGGCCAGTTCGGCACGCACTTCAACGTGTTCCAGAAGGGTTTGATCACCGCGATTCCGTATCTGCCCGCCGCGCTCGCGCTGTATCTGTGGAGCCGCAATGCGACGAAGCACGGCGTGCGCGCGTGGCACATCGGCGTGCCCGCACTGATCGGCGCGGCGAGCATTCCCGTCGCGCTGTACATGCAATCGCCGGCCGCGACCGTCGCCGTGATCACCGTCACCGCGTGCGCGATCTTTTCCGCGCTGCCGAATTTCTGGGCGCTGCCCGCGCGTTTTCTCTCGGGCGCGGCCGCTGCGGCCGGTATCGCGCTGATCAACACCATCGGCAATCTGGCCGGCTTCATGGCGCCGTATGTCACGGGCGCCGTCAAGGATGCGACCGGCTCGTATCACGCGCCGATGTTCGTGGTCGGCGTGCTGATGCTGATGAGCGCAGGGCTTGCCTTCGCGTTCTGCAGCAGAGCGCGCCTGCCTAAACCCGGCGACGGCATCGCGCCCGTCACGCTCGAGCCGCAATCGCATTCGAGCTGATCGCCACCAATTTTTCAATGAATCCATGCAAGGAGTTCGCACCATGAAAGAAAAGATCGCACTGTTCGGCGCCGGCGGAAAGATGGGCTTTCGCCTCACCAGCAATCTGCTGAAGTCCGACTACCGCGTCGCGCACGTCGAGGTGAGCGAGGCGGGGCAAAAGCGTCTCAAGGAAGAACTGAACGTCGACTGCGTGTCAACGGATGCCGCGCTCGACGGCGCGCAGGTGGTGATCCTCGCGGTGCCCGACACGCTGATCGGCAAGCTCAGTCACGAGATCGCGCCGAAGCTGCCGGCCGGCACGATGGTGATGACGCTGGACGCCGCCGCGCCGTTCGCCGGCCACCTGCCCAAGCGCGACGACCTCACGTATTTCGTCGCGCATCCGTGTCATCCGCTGATTTTCAACGACGAAGCCGATCCGAAGGCGCGGCGCGATTTCTTCGGCGGCGCATACGCGAAGCAGTCGATCACCAGCGCGCTGATGCAAGGCCCGGAAGAAGCGTTCGACCTCGGTGAAGACGTGGCCAAGGTGATCTACGCGCCGATCCTGCGGTCGTATCGTTTGAGCGTCGACCAGATGGCGCTGCTCGAACCCGGCCTGTCGGAAACGATTTGCGCGACGCTGCTGTACGTGATGCGCGAAGCGATGGACGAGACCGTGAAACGGGGCGTGCCGAAAGAGGCGGCGCGCGATTTTCTGCTCGGGCACATGAACATCCTGAGCGCGGTGATCTTCAACGAAATTCCAGGCGCGTTCTCCGATGCGTGCAACAAGGCGATCGAATTCGGCAAGCCGCGGCTGATGCGCGACGACTGGAAGAACGTGTTCGACCGCGCGGAGATCGCCGAGAGCATTCGCCGGATCACCTGACATGAAAACGTGTGCCTTCTTGCCGATTGCCAAACAGGGATTGATATCGTGAGCGAACGCATCCACGCCACTTACTGGCTCGAAACCGGCGACGATCCACAACGCGCCGCCGACGTGATCGCGGGTGAGCAGTCGAGCGGCACCTTTGTCGCGTTGCCCAACGAAACGCCCGAACTGAAGGCGCGCTCGGGCGCACGCGTCGAAGGTTTGACGGTGCTGGAGACGGTCGGTCGGCCGAGTCTCGCCGGCGGAATCGTGTCGGAGCGCTATACGCGTTGCACGCTCGAACTGTCGTGGCCGATCGAAAACCTCGGTGCGTCCTTGCCGAATCTGCTGTCGACCATCGCGGGCAATCTGTTCGAACTGCGGCAGGTGTCGGGCTTGCGCCTGACCGGGCTGACATTGCCGCCGTCGTTCGCCTCCGCGTATCCGGGGCCCGCGTTCGGTATCGAAGGCACGCGGCGGCTGAGCGGGGTCACGCGCGGCCCGTTGATCGGCACGATCATCAAACCGAGCGTCGGCTTGTCGCCGGAGCAGACGGCGCAGCAGGTGCGTGAACTCGTCGCGGGCGGCATCGACTTCATCAAGGACGATGAATTGCAGGCCGACGGTCCGCATTGTCCGTTCGACGAACGGGTGCGGGCCGTGATGCGCGTGGTCAACGCGGAAGCGGATCGCACCGGCAAGAAGGCGATGGTCGCGTTCAACCTGACGGGCGATCTCGATCAGATGCGTCGTCGTCATGATCTCGTGCTGGCCGAGGGCGGCACCTGCGTGATGGCGGTGCTCAACTCGATCGGTCTGGTCGGCATGCATGAATTGCGGCGACACGCGCAGTTGCCGATTCACGCGCATCGCGCCGGCTGGGGTTATCTGTCGCGCTGCGCCGAATTGGGTTGGGACTACGCGCCGTGGCAAATGATCTGGCGTCTTGCGGGCGCCGATCATCTGCATGTGAACGGGCTGCGCAACAAGTTCAGCGAGCCCGACGACAGCGTGATCGCCGCCGCGCGCGCGGTGCTCGCGCCGGTGATGCCCGAAGCGCCGATGTCCGCGATGCCGGTGTTCAGTTCGGGGCAGACCGGCTTGCAGGCCGCGGACACCTACGCCGCGATCGGCTGCGCGGATCTGATTCATACGGCGGGCGGCGGCATCTTCGGTCATCCGGGCGGCGTGGCGGCGGGCGTCGAGGCGTTGCGCGAGGCGTGGGTCGCGGCGATCGAAGGCGTGCCGCTCAGGCAGCATGCTTCGAGGCATCCGGCACTGAACGCCGCGCTGGAGTTCTGGAAATGAACGGGACCGAGCCGATGAACGCGACGAACGCGACGAACGCGACGAACGCGACGAACGCGACGAACGCGACAGCGTGGCCCGCGGGGTTGCTGCTCGCCTATTACGGCGACGACTTCACCGGCTCGACGGACGCGATGGAAGCCATGCAAGCCGCCGGCGTGCCGACCGTGCTGTGTCTGCAAAAGCCGACGCGCGAGTTGCTGGCGCGTTTTCCCGAAGTGCGCTGCGTGGGCATGGCGGGTTCGTCGCGTGGACGTTCGAGCGCATGGATGGACGACGAGCTTGCGGATGCCTTTGCAAGCCTCGCCGCGCTCGGTGCGCCGATTTTGCAATACAAGGTGTGCTCGACCTTCGATTCGTCCGCCGAGGTCGGGTCGATCGGCCGCGCGATCGACATCGGCGTCAGGCATAGCCCCGGCCACTGGTCGCCGATGGTGATCGGCGCACCGCGCCTGAAGCGTTATCAGATGTTCGGCAACCTGTTCGCCGCCGTGGATGGCGTCGGCTACCGGCTCGACCGGCATCCGACCATGTCGCGGCATCCCGTCACGCCGATGAACGAGGCCGATCTTCGCCTGCATCTCGCGAGGCAAACGGCGCGGCGCATCGAACTGATCGACATGCTTCAACTGCGCGGCGCCGATGTCGCGTCGCGAGTGCGAGCGCTGAGTGCGCCCGACACGCCGGTCGTCCTGATCGACGTGCTCGACGAAGCGACCCTGGCTGCGGCAGGGCGTCTGGTTTGGGAGCAGCGTGGCGGCGGGATATTCACGGCGTCGTCGTCGGGTCTGCAATACGCGCTGGCGGCGCATTGGCGCGCGTGTGGATTGTTGCCGCCGACGCCGTCGCTACCGGTCGCCGATCCCGTGCAGGCGATTGCGGCAGTGAGCGGCAGTTGCTCGCCGGTGACGGCCGCGCAAATCGGCTGGGCGCGCGCGCACGGTTTTCACACCGAGCGCCTCGATTTGCCGAGGGCGCTCGATTCGCGCGACGGCGCCGCCGAGATCGAACGCGTCGTGATGGCGGCCACGCAGGCGTTGAATCGTGGCGTCAGCGTGATCGTGCATAGCGCCGAAGGGCCGGACGATCCGGCGGTAAGCGGCTTCGACGCCATTGCGTGCGCCGCCGGACTCGCGCGGCACGATGCGGCGCGCCAGGTCGGGCGTGCCTTGGCCGAGGTGATGCGGCGCCTGCTCGATAGCGTCGCGCTGACGCGCGTGGTGGTCGCGGGTGGCGACAGTTCCGGCGAGGTGGCGAGCGCGCTGGGTATCGATGCGCTGAGCGTCGTGGCAGGGCTCGCGCCTGGCGCGCCGCTGTGCCGCGCATGGTCGGCCGAGCCGCGGCGCGATGGTCTGCAAATCGTGCTGAAAGGCGGGCAGATCGGCGATGCCGCGTTCTTCGGCGCGGTCAGGGAAGGGCGCGTGTCGGCGATATAACGTTCGGGCGCGTGTCGAGCGAGAGAGCGGTTGCGTCGCAGGCTGCCGCTCTCGCCGGATCATGCTCCGCGCTGTCCTCGCGCCCTTCCATCGGGCGGCGTGTCCGTGGTAAGGTCATTACACCACTTGGTTTTACGCGGACATGTCATGGCTGAGATCATTCAGCGCCGAAAGCTGTATCAGGAAGTTGTCGACCGGCTCATGGAACGCATCCGTTCGGGCGAAATCGCGCCCGGCGCGCAGCTTCCGTCGGAGCGGGAGTTGATGGAAATTTATGGCGTGGGCCGGCCCGCCATTCGCGAGGCACTGCAAACGTTGGAGCGCTCCGGCATTGTCGAAATCGTGCACGGTGAGCGCGCGCGAGTCGTCGTGCCCACGGCCGACCGGTTGATCGCGCAGATCGCCGGCGGCGCGATGCACCTGCTGCGCAGTCATCCCGACATGCTGGCTCATCTGAAAGAGGCGCGGGTTTTTCTCGAAACGGGCACCGCGCGCATGGCGGCGGAGCGCGCGACCGAGGAAGACGTGGCGCGTCTGCAACTCAGCGTGGCGCGGCATCGTGCCTCGATGGTCAATCTGGAGGAGTTCATCGAGCGCGACATGGCGTTTCACCGCGAGATCGCGTTGATCAGCGGCAATCCGATTTTCCCGTCGATTGTCGAATCGCTGTTTCGCTGGGCGGGCGAGTACTACCGGCCGCTCGTGCGCGCGCCCGGCGCGGAGGAGTTGACGCTGTCGGAGCATCAGCGAATTGTCGACGCGATTGCCAGACACGACGGCGACGGAGCGGCCGAAGCGATGCGCGCGCATCTGAATCGCGCGAACGAGTTGTATCGGACGCTGGGGCAGACGTAGCGGTGTCGAAGCTCGGCTCGGCGGCTCAGGCCACGGGCGCGGCCGGCGAATTCGGCGTGTATTTGCGCAGCCGTTGCGAAACCGTATGCGAGGGCCTTTCGATCATCCGGTAGAACGCGTAACTGATGGCGAATGCCAATGGCACCTGTACGAACCACGCGAATCGTGACGTGCCGTCGAAGCCGCTCATTTCCAGCAATGCGAGCGCCATCTTATGGCAAAGATAAAGGCTATACGACCACGCCCCGAAAGCCGCGAGGGTGGACCAGATGCCGGCTTTGGAAGGCGTGGCGGTTTCCGTCGCGATCCAGATTGCCGCGAGAAACTGAAATAGCGGAAGCGTGATATCAGGCGTAATCAACGGCACGATCGCCGGCTTGAGATTCGATTCGGAGAGCAGGATCATGATCGCCGCGCCGGCCACGACAATCGCCACTCTGAGCGCAATCAGGTAGTTCGCCAGGTAATGCGTGGTCCGATCAAGCCCGTTCTTGATCATCATCGTGAGCGGCGAATACGCGCTGCGAACCTGGAACTGCTCCGCATTGCGCTGCGTTTCCGCGATCAGGCAGCCGAAAATCCATCCCGATGCATAGAGTAAAGCCGTACCCGGAATTCGATACGTCTCATAGACGCAGCCGTAACAGGCGGGATGCCCGAACTGGCGAACCACCGTCACCATGACCGCGGCCGCCATTGCACTGCCCACGATCATTTCGCCGATGTAGCGAAAGTGCGGGCGCAAGATGGGATAAACGGCGTAATACGCCATTTCGCAGTAAAGCGACCACAACACGGACTCGAGATAATTCTGCCCCGTCGGCAAAGGTTGAACGAGGCATAGCAGGATCGCGAGCGGCAATCCGATGCGGACGAATCGGGACGCGTAATAGTTGATCGGCTTGAGGGCGACATCCTTCTGATACGCGTTGTGGATGCAATAGCCGGAAATGACAAAGAACACGATGACGGCTGCCGGACCCGCAAACAGCGCGGTCGATCCCGACCACAACGCGCCGCCTAAAAAAGCGAGCCGATGCGGCAAAAGCTCCTTGAAGAGGGGCGGACGAAAGTGATACATCAGGACCCAGAACGCCGCAAGGAATCGAATGGCGTCTATTTTCAACGACTTGCTTATTTTCGCGGACGCCGGCGGAGTCAAGGTCATCGTCATGGGTTGCCCCTCTTTTTCAGGCTGCGACGATGTTACCTCCGCGGTTAAGAACAAAAACCGAAAAAAAAGCTGAAATTAATGGTATTGCGAAGGTATTGCGAAAGTATTGCGAAGCCGATAAACAATGCAGAGCCGCTATTCAAGCCCGCGTTTTTACTCACGGCTGATCGGCGTGAAGCGCCTGCCGCGCATGGCATCTGGAGCCGGACAATTGGCGGGCGGTCCGGGTCTGGACGGCGGCAATCGCGGTGTAGTATTCCAGCATGTCCGCATGGATGCGCAGGCTCGACGGGGATACATCATGTCAAGCGAATGGAAGCGCCGCGTCAGGCTGTTTATTCAGCGTTTCTGGCAGCCGACCAGTGCGTGCATGACCTGCATGCCGGGGAGTTGGGGCAATGTCATGAGCCTTGCTCATTGGACCATCGCGTTCCAGACGGGGCTGCTCACCGGACTCCTCGCCATACTTCTGACGTTCACGCCCGCGGCGAAATTCTTCGCGCACCGATATAGCAATGCGCTGATGGTCGGCTTTCTGACGACGTTAGGCGACGCCTATTCGCATGCGAGTCACTATCGCATTCCCATTGTCGAGCACGTGTTGACGGGGGTGGCTTCAGCGCTATTCGCGCTGGCCGCGTCGTATCTCTTCGAAGACCGCGCGCGACGCCTGCGGGCGGCATGGGCGTGGATTGTCGGTCAACCCGTGCGCTGACTTTCTTTCTGAACCGGCGCACGGCGGTCGAGCGGCGCACTTGCTCCGGCAGGCATCCAGAGCCGCTTATGCGCCGGACGCGGCCCACGCCGCGATCACCAATAGCGCGAAGCCCAACACGGCGACGCCCGCGTGAACCACGATCAGCCACTTGGGCAACGCGAGCATCTTCCAGTGATAGCGGAGATTCAGCACTGCGCCGCCCGCGCCCGCGATCAGAAAAAGGATCAGTGCGCCAAGCGCGAGCGCGGGCAATCCGACCGTGGCGGCCGCATAAATCAATAGCGTGAGCGCCGCGGCGGCGACCGAGCCGTGCAGCATGGCAAGCCATGCCGGCGGATGAGGCTGGCCGGCGAAACGCATGCCGGCCATGACGAGCCCGCCGAGCGCGCCCAGCGCGAGCAATACCGTTGCCGTTTTCAATACCAATGCGGGTTCCATGATGTAGCTCCCAATCCAACGCCGGATAAAGCAGGGCAATGAGCAGGACAACGAGCACGGCATGGCTCGAAGGTCAGCCGTTCTCGCCGCTCTCCAGGCGCGACAGCACCGCGGCAACCAGCCGGTCGCAATGACCGCCGCCAAATTCGAAGAGATCGCGCTCGGCCAGATCGAGGTCGCGCGCGAGCGATTCGCGCAGCATGCTCCGCGCGCGAAAATGCCGGCTGCGCACGGTCGCCTCGGAAATATCGAGGCACGACGCGGTTTCCTCGACGCTCATTTCCTCGACCGAACGCAGCATGAATACGATGCGAAACGCGGCGGGCAACCGGTCCAGTTTACGTTCCAGCAAAACCCGGACCTCGGCGCGTGCCGCGGCATGATAGGAAGGATCGTGATCGTGCTCAGCCATCGCATCGGCCTCGGTATCGGTATCGGTATCGGGGTTCGTGTCCACCAGCGGGATGATGTTTTGACGCCGCGCATGCCGGCGCACCCGACCGAAGCATTCGTTGAGCACGAGCCGCGAAAGCCACGTGAAGAGCGTGGCGTCGCCGCGAAACTGTCCGATTGCCCGATAGGCGGACAGATACGCGTCCTGTAGCGCGTCCTCCGCATCGGCGTCGCATGGCAACACGGCGCGCGCGAGGCGAAACAGGCGCCGGTTGTACCGGCGCATCATCAGTTCGAACGCCGACCGGTCGCCTGCCGCGATGCGACGGGCGATCGATGGGTCGTCGTCTGCCTGGTTCGCCGTCCGCGCTGCGGGATTCGTCATGATGGCTCCTGAAGTCAGCCGTTTCATTGCACGGTCAGCGTGCCTTGCATCGTGGGATGGAAGCGGCATAGGTAAGGGTAGCTGCCCGATCGGCGCACGACGTGGGTCCACGATGCGTTTGCAGCGATGCTCCGCGAATCGAAGGCATGGGAGCTTGCGCTCACTGTGTGCGGAAACGGATCGCGGTTGGTCCAGACGACCTTGTCGCCGCGATGCACCGTCAGCCTCGGCGGATCGAAGCGCATGCCTTCGATGCTGACGACATAAGTCCTGGGCGACGCGCTCGCATCGACCGTTGCCGCGAAGCAGACGCTTGCCAGCAACGCGCCCGCGAGCCAGGCCGGTCCGATGCGTGGACCGCCGCGCCGACGCAAGTTCGCGGCATGCCAACTCATGCGCTCAGCCACCGCTCTTGCCCAGCGAAGCCTGCAAGTGCTTCGCATGGTCCAGATGCGCGACGAAGGCCGGCCGCACCTTGACGAGCAGCGCCTTCAGTTCGCCATTCCGTGCGTTCGGAATCAAGGTCTTGTCGAGCGCATCGAGTACGTTTTCATGATAGGTGACTTCGTGATCGATATACGCCTTGTCGAACGCCGCGCCGTCGAGCTTCTTCAGGTTCGCGAGATTGTCCTCGCCGCCTTGCTTGAGGCTCCGGCTCGTTGCGTTCTCCTCCGGTGTGACGTTCAGTTTGTGCGCCAGGTCGACGGCCGCCTTGTTGACGCCGCCATGGTCGGTGACCATCTGTTGCCCGAAGGCTTTCACGTCTTTCGAGCTGGATTTCGACTGCGCGAGCTTGCCGGCGTCGATATCGACCTGGTTTGCGGTAACGACGATCGCCGCGATTTGCGGGTCCGTTGGCCCGGCGCCTTGCGCCCACGCAGCGAAACTGGACAAGACCAGCGCGCCGACCCATCCCGTCTTGATGATGCTCATACGAATTCTCCCGGTGATAACGACACGTCGCGTCGGTTGGTGTCGTCGATGACGAAACAGCGACGCGGATATGAACTTAGATGTCGCGTGTCGATGCCCCGTTCCGGATTTGAATTTGGGTTTCCGCGCAGGGGTCCGTAGCGATGGATTACTTCGCGCTTTCGCGAATACGCGATCCACGCTAACGTTTACCGCATGCACGGCGGCGACCCGCGAACGCCGGGCCGGCATCGCCGGCGTTGCCTTTTGCGCGTAGCGGTAGTGCGATCTGGCGCGCCGATCATTGCAGCGCCGTCGAACGCAACGTCCCGATGCGGGAGGCAAGCATGAACATTCCTGGGCGTATTGCAATCGTCAGTGCGGCCGCGCTCGGCATCGCCGCGCAGGCCGGCCAGGCGCAGCACATACGTGTCGAATCGGCAACCTATGGCGCGAATTGCGGCGCGGCAACGGGCAACGTCACGCGCGATCTCGCGAGGCGCTGCAACGAACGCGAAACATGCCGCTACGTGGTGAAGGCCAGGCCCGCTCGCACGCCCCATGCGTCGTGTGCCGCGGACTTCATCGCCGAATGGTCATGCGATCACCGCGAGTTTCATCGCGCGATGCTAAGTGCCGAAGCGGGCAACGGGAGCGCGTTGATGCTGACTTGTGTGCCGGCGACGGGTGCGGGGAAGTGAGCGCGATTAACTGCCGACCACAGGATGCCCCGGTGCGGATCAGCGAGTCGCCTGTCATCGCTTTCCTTCGAAACAACACCTCAACGGGGCGCCATCACGCGCAGTACGGGATGCCCGTCGACGTTTTTCAGGGGGAAATACACGCGATGCGTCGATGGATCGACGCCGACCACATGCGCGTTCGGCCCTATGCGACCTTCGCCGATTTTCGTCACGGCTGAAGCGCCAACGGCGAACATCGATACGATCCCGGCTTCGCCAGCAACGTAAAGCGTGCCCGGTCCGGGATCGAACGCCAGCACATCGGGATCGCCGCCGACCTCGAATGACTGGACAACCTGCCTCGTGAGCAGATTCAGCGTCAGTAATCTGTCGTTGCCTTCGCACGCGATAAAGGCGAGGTGCGATTGCGCAACGATATGGAGGCCGTGGTTGCCTCGCGCGCCCGGCAGATCGATCCGCGCGACGATCGCGTCGTTCGCCGGATCGATTTCGACGAGTTGCCGTCGGGTCTGAACATTGACGAAGATATGACGGGACGCGGCATCGTATTGGGTGTTGCCGGCTTCGCCCCCCAACGCGATCGTGTTGATGCGGCGATTGGACCGGGTATCGATCACCGTTTCAGTTTCACCGGTCTCGTCCGACACATAGAGTTTCCGGTTCTCCGGCGCATAGGCCATTCCGTCCGGATAGACGCCGCCCGGCATGCGCGCGGTGATTTTCAGGGTGGCCTCGTCGATGGCGACGACCTCGTTCGTGCCCGTTGCGGACGCGTAGAGGCGCGACTCCTCGGGCACCACCAGAACGCCGTGCACGGCGGCGATGTTGCCGATACGGCCGACGACACGCGAGGTCTGCGTATCGAAGACAATTACTTCGCTGTCGCCGAGGTGCGCGATGAAGAGCAGGTGCCGGGCCGGGTCGTAGCTCGCGTAATCGAGGCGCGAGGCGCGGCCGGGTAGCGGGATGTCGGCGACGTGCGTCAGCGGCAGCGTCGTCGCCGCCGGCTTGTCATGAGCCGCCGCGCTGTCATGGACGATAAGCGCCGCGACCGCGGCCATCGAGACCACCGCGAACAACGAGGCAAACAACGAGGCAAACAACGAGGCAAAGCAGCGGCGACCCATGCCATTACGATCGGTCATGATGAACCTCCGTCGAGCTTGACGTGACGGAATGCGGCGAGCAGCGACAGGTCGTACGCGATCTTCAGCGCGCCGCACACGACAAGCGGGGCGCCGAGCCACCCAAGGCCCAGCAGTGCCCCTGAGAGGGTGGGCGCGAGCGCGGCTGCCAGGCTTCGCGGCACCGCCGTGAAGCTGGCCGCGGCGGGACGCTCGCCGGGCGTCACCACCGACATCACGTAGGCGCTGCGCGTGGGCACATCCATCTGCGATAGCGCACTGCGTGCAAGCAGAAGCGCCAGGGTCAGCGTGAGCGATGGCGCAAACGCCGCGCCAATCAGGCATAGGCTCGAAGGGATATGCGTGAACACCATGGTGTTGAGCAGGCCGATCCGGCGTGACAACGGTGCGGCGGCAAGTTGAGAGCCCGCGCTCAGCAGCCCCGCCCAGAAAAAGAACTGGCCGGCCGCGGCAAGCGACAGTCCGAACCGCTGGATCAACCACAAGGTCAGTAGCGAGTTGACGAGAAGTCCGCCTGCAAACGCATCGACACTAAAGAGCAGGGCAAGGCGCGCGACGATTCCCCGCGAGGGACCCAGCGGCACGCGCGGCGTGTCGGGCCTGGACCGGCGCGCCGGTAGGCGTCGGTAGAGGAACCAGATCACGGCTCCCGCGATGGCATAGAGGACGAACATCGCCCGTATCGCCGTGAGCGGAGAAGCAGCCGACCCTGCGGCGATCGACTCGGGCAGGCCAGCCGCGAGTGCGCCCACTGCCGCGGAGAGCGCGCCGACGAGGCTATAACGTGCGAACAGGGCGGTTCGTGCGTCTCCCGTTGCGGACTCGGCGAGCCTCGCATGCTCGAGCGGAAGAAACAGGCTGACATCGCCGGAACTCGGGTTCAGCGTGCCGACGAACGCGACCACGAGTAGCGGCCATAGCGAAGACACGCCTGCGAAAGCAAGACCTGTCGCCATCATCAGCGCCGCCGCGAAGAGCAACAGGCCGCGCTGCGTAAAGCGATTGCCCGCGAAACCCACCAGCACCGTTGCGATGGCGGACCCGAACAAGGTGGTCGTGCTGATGAGACCGACGGCCAGTTGCCCAAAGCCGAGCGCCAGCAGATAGCCGGGCAGCAGCACCGCGATAAAACCGTCGCAGATGCCGCGCAAGGCGCGAGCCGCAAGCAGAATCGAAGCGCCTCGCTCGATGCCTTCGGGAAGGAGCAAGGCGGACAGCCGTGCCCTGAGTCCTCTCATCGCCGTACGCGTGACCATGAATGTCGTCCTCGCGGGTGTCCGCGCGCGCGCTCAAATGGCGTGCGAATGAATCAGCGGGTACACGGCAAGACCGATGAGCGCGGCGGCGATGACGACGACCGGCTCCTGCAGTTTCTTGAAGCGCCACAGCAGCAGGACGGTGGCGAGCGCGAGCAGAACAGTCGGCCAGTCGACGATCGAGCGCCGTGCGATCACGATCACCGAGCCCGTAATGGCGCCTACGGCAGCGGCGGTGATGCCGTCCACGAAGGCCTTGACCGCGGGCAGCTTGCCGTACTTCTTGAAGTACGGCGCCGGCAGCACCGTGAAGAGATAGCAAGGCAGGAACGTGCCGAGCGCCGCCACGCAGGCGCCCGGCAGTCCCGCGACCAGATAGCCGATGAATCCAACCGTGATCACGACGGGTCCCGGCGTGATCATCGCGACGGCCACGGCATCGACGAACTGCTTGTCGTTGAGCCAGTGATGCTCGGTGACGACGCCGCCGTAAAGGAACGGCACGATCGCCAGTCCCGAGCCGAACACAAACGCGCCCGCCTTCATGAAGAACAGCCCGATCTGGCCGAGCAGAGGCCAGTCGATACCGCTGAGAACACCGCTTGCGGCCGGCAACTGCGTGGCGGCAACGACATTCAGGCCGCCCTTGCGGAGCCATTTCGGGGGAGCCGCGACGAACCAGTTGACGACGCCGCCCGCGATGAAAAGCCACGCGATCTCGGATTCGGTGATGACGGTTACCGCCGCGAGCGTCAGGTAGATCGCCCACAGGAGTCTGTTTCCGCCGATGGTCCTGGTGGTGAGTTTGTACGCGCTCATCGCGATGATGCCGACCACGGCGGCGCCCACGCCGTAGAAGGCGGCCTGCATCCACGAGAGTCCGCCGAAGTGGGCGTAGGCCCAGCCGAGGCCGACCACCATCAGGAACGACGGCAGGATGAAGGCGATGCCGGCCAGCGTCGCGCCCACGATCCGATAGTGCACGTAGCCCATATAGATGCCGAGTTGCGCAGCCAGCGGCCCCGGCATCATCTGCGCGAGCGCCAGTCCCTCGCGGTAATCCGACTCGCTGATCCAGTTCTTTTCCTCGACCAGGTCACGGTGCATGTAACCGACCAGCGCCACGGGTCCGCCGAACCCGAACGCGCCAAGGCGCAGCATGTACAGCACCAACTGGCCGAGCGTGTAGCCCGGCGCCGTCACCGTCGTGGTAGTCATGATCGTCCTCCGGCGTCCCGGCTTTTCGCGGCCGATGTGAAGTGCGTGTAGAGCGAATCCAGCACGCGACTCATTTCATCGAGCAACTGATCGTCGTGCGCCGCGCGTTCGCTTGCGCCGGCCATCACGGCTTCGAAACCGGCGGCCTCGGGAACGGCGGCGCCGCCCACGTCGAGCGCGTGAACCATCTCTGCGATCCGCCGCAGCGCGGGCTCCTTCTCCAGCCCGAAGCTCGCGACCAGCACCTCGAACGTCACGCGTTCGCCGATGTGCGTGAACGCGGCGCCGTCGAAGTCGAAACCGAGTGCGTCAGCGGGGCAGGCACTGGGTGATGTGAGCCAGATGAAACGTGCGTCGCGATCGATGAAGCGCCGGATCAGCCAGGCGCTCGCGACACGATCGACCCACGGATGCTGCCGCGTGGCCCAGGTGCGTCCTTGATAGTCGCTGGCCGACAGGCTTCGAATGGGTTGCTCGGCCGAACGAGGCTCACCCGGCGAAAGCACGGTGTCGACCAGCCCGATGAAGTCTTGCCACGCGGCTTGCGCACGCGTTGCGGTGTCGCCCGGGAAGTAGTCGGTCGCGACGATGGTCTCGTAGTCCTTGCGCAAGCGTCGCCGCAACCGGGTGAGATCGGCTGCGGATTGGCCCGAGATCGTCTTGCGTGCGTCTTTCAGGGAACGCATGAACGCCGCGTGGTCTTCAGCGCGGTCGAAAAGCGCCCGGAATTCCGCTTCCTGCACGGCATCGAGGCTCGGCGCGCGCAGCAGATACGCGTTGCCGCCGCTGTCCGCGATGGCGCTCGCCAGCTCGCGCAGCATCTGCTCGCGCTCTTCGGTATAAGGCAGCAGATAGATGCCGTCGCGTAGCACGGCACATCCCTTCGCTTTTAGCGCGCGCCAGAAACGCATGCGGGCCGTGGCGTTTTCGGTAGGGAGCGTGAGAACCAGCAGGGACCAGGTGGTGAGTGTAGTCATGTGACGTAAACTACATCCGTGTCGCAGGTTCTACAAGATTTTTGATGTTCGTCCAGGCAAGGATTATCGGTTTTCGGTGGCGTGTCGCCCGCGCCTTCCCGAAACCTCATGCCGTCCGATGAGGAGTTTCACCCGTTATACCGGGCTGTTTATTCAAAACGCGTGCAAACGTTTTATGCAGTTCGCATTCAATGCCGGCACACGTCCATCGGGCCGCGAAGATCCGACCAGCACCGCTGAGAGAATATTTCCTCAGCCCACGCTAAAGATTTCTATTTTCCTGCCGTTTAAACGGCAGCGCGATTTTGCGCGGGCATATCGAGAGTTGAACAATCATTTTGCCGGATTAACAATCCGCACGCTAAATACCATAATGAAAATGAAAGAAAGACTACCTTTAGTAATTTCCTTGCTGGGTTCATTCGCACTCGCCGCGTGCGGCGGGGGCGACAGTTCGTCGTCCGCCGCTGCGCCGGCCTCGAGCGCCAGCGCACCGGCGCCGGCCTCGGCGCCCGTGTCGACGCCCGTCGTCTCGGGCGAGACACTGCCGAGCCTGACGGCTCCGCAGTCCGGTTCGACTGCCGCCACGGGCAATGGCTTCGAAGGCATCTGGACGCAATCGTCGTCGTCCCGCACGGCGGCCTTTGTGGACCCGGCGAACAACCTCTCGTACACGAGCGGCCTGTTCAACGTCGTCACGTCGACGTTCTTCGGCACGGCAACGACCGCTGCGCCGAACTGGACCTTGACGAGCGGCTTCGAGACTTTCGGCGGCCTGCGCTTTACGGCTACGTCGGGAAGCGGCACGTTCAGCGCGAATCAGACCCTGACCGGCAGCTACGTCGCGAACAGCAACACCGTGAACCTGTCCTTGAACTACGACCCGGCGAACGCGCTCGCGGTCACGCAGTCGAGTGTGTCGGGCACGTGGGCGCAAAACACGACGAGCTTGACCATCGACGACGCGGGCGGCTTCACCGGCAACCTGCTCGGCTGCGGTGTCTCGGGCACGTTGGTGTTGACCACGCCAGGCTCGAACAAGAACCTTTACACGATGACGACGACCGGCACGACGAGCACCTGCACGCTGGCTTCGGGCGTGACCTATACGGGTAATGCGGCGATCACGTTCCTGCCGGTTTCCGGCAGCACGACGTTGTACCAGCGGACAATCATGTATCTGATCAAGGCAACCGACAACTCGTTGGTCGCCTACGGTCAATTGCTGAAGCAGTAAGCCGCTCGAGGGCCACGGCGTACCAGCGCTCGCCGTGGTCCGTTGTCGTTCATAGGTCCCAGTGCGTATCGAGCAACGCACGATATGCCTGCTTCACGCTTTGGAGGTCGGCCTCCCGTCCGCTTGCCTGGATGCCCGCGAGTTCAGGAAGCGGCAGATCCACTGGAACGCAGTGGGGATAGTCGCGAACCCGCATCTTCGCCGGGATCGTCGTGAAGAACGCAACGGTGGGAACGTCGAAGCCCGCCGCGATATGCACCGCAGCCGTGTCCGATGTCAGAAGAAATCGCGCGCCCTTCACCCATGCGAGAAACGCGGCGGTGTTTGCAGAGCGGTGTGTGATGTCGGTGTAGCGAGGGTGCTCGACCCGTCCGAATCCCAGCACCGGCAATTGAAATTTCCGCCACATCCGCTCGACGAGTTCCGCGTGAACCGGCTCGGGGATACTTCGAACCGGCGTACTGGCCGCGGGACAAAAGAGCACGTACTTGCCGGGCTGCGCGTCTTTTTCCAACGAAGGCAGCGCAACTTCCCTGAGCCAGTCATTCGAGCGTGCATGGGCATCGACCTTGTCTGGCGAAACGCCTAACGACCAGAAAAAGAAGTCGATCATCGGCATCCGCGAGAAGTTCGGCCAGAACAGATGATTGCCGATATCGATCCGTAGTTCGTCGTCGGGGATCGACGCGAGAGGCACGGGCAGGTCGATCGTCTGTCCGATCACCGGCTGGGCCAGTTCGTACAGTTGCTTCACGTAATCCGGCGTCTTGTGCGGGCGATAAAGGCTGATCGAGATTCCCGCATGCGCGCGTTTGATCGCGGCGAGCGCGGTGAGGCCGATGATCGAGTCGCCGAGCGTGACGCCCATTCCATTGATCACGTGAAGTCTCGCGACGCGCGCGTAGTCGATTTCGAACGGCGCGGCGTTGGCGTTTCTGATTGCCGGATCGCAGGTCAGGCTTCGGTAGCCCTCGGCCGGCGCGCCGTCGATTTCCAGGTCGTAGGACGCCACGATGCTGTCATCGGCTGACAGCAGGGAGCCGGCGTTCGTGAGTGCGGATACCGGATCCAGATAGTTGATCATTGAGTGTTTCCATCGGTCTCGATTCGTTCGGGAAAACCGGCGGCCGTGTGCAGCTAAGAACCGTTGCGAACGCGCACCGCCAGGTTCCCGGAACGGCGAGACGTTCGAGTTGGTAACGGGATTCCGGCATGACGATGCGGATGCTCCCAACCGCGCGCCGCTGAATCGACGCGCGGCGCCATTGCGACAGCTTACCGGATGCCGCGCGTTCTACGTTGAGCCGCCGCCGCCGCTCGCGCGGGCGGCGGCTTCCTGATTGGACGATTGCAACGCAGGCGCGCTTATACGAACGCGCATCCCGTCCTGAACCTAGTCCTGAAGCCTGGCCTCGCCCGCATTGCGGCAGGAGAACCGTCGCCGGGGCGTGCCGGCTGCATCCAGAACCTCGACGACATTGCGCCACCACCGCTCTCCGCGATGCGGCGAGGCGAGGTCCAGCCGCTCGCCCATGCGGGGCGTCGAGAGGGGAATGCCCTGCGCGGCGGCGAGCCCCATCACGCGCTCGAACGGCTCCTGCCAGCGGTGCATCGCGAGATCGAAGGTGCCGTTGTGAACCGGCACGAGCCAGCGGCCGCGCAGGTCGACGTGCGCCTGGACCGTGTGGTCCGGCTGCATGTGCACATAGGGCCATTGCGCGTCGTAGGCCCCTGTTTCGAGCAGCGTGACGTCGAACGGGCCGAGCCGTTCGCCGATGGTCCTGAAACCGTCGAAGTAACCGGTATCGCCGCTGAAGAACACGCGCAGATCGTCGTCGACGATGACCCATGAAGCCCACAACGTGCTGTTGCCGTCGAACAGGCTGCGCCCGGAAAAGTGCTGCGCGGGAGTTGCGGTGAAGGCGAGGCCGTCGATGTCGACGCCTTGCCACCAGTCGAACTGACGGACTTTCGCGGCGTCGATACCCCACTCGATCAGCCGGTCGCCGACGCCCAACGGCGTCAGGAACACGCCGGTCGTGGCGGCGAGCGCGAGCACGGTCTCACGATCCAGATGGTCGTAATGATCGTGCGACAGCATCACGCCGCGCAGCGGCGGCAAATCCGCGAGCGCGATGGGCGGCGCATGAAAACGCTTGGGGCCGAAGCGCCGGAACGGCGACGCTCGTTCGGCGAAAACCGGGTCGGTCAGCCAGAACTGGCCGCGCAGCTTGAGCAACATGGTCGAGTGCCCGAGACGGTACAGGCTGCGGTCGGGCGCGGCCTCGAGCTGCTCGCGCGTGAGCGCGTCGACGGGCAGCGTGCCTGCCGGCACCGTGCCGTCCGGCTTGCGGAACAGCACGTTCCACGCAATCTTCAAGGTCTTGCCGATGCCTTCAACCGGACGCGGCTTCACGTTGCGAAAGCGCTCGCCATCGTGTTGCGGCGACGAGCGCGACAATTCACGCCCGCGTCGCGCCGCGTTCAGGCCCAACGCACGGTCGAGGAAGCCGGTAATCGAGGTCATAGAAATGTCCATCCGCCAAAAGTAGACTGGTCAGTGTAATTTATTTCAGAGAAAAGTAAACCGTCCGGTGTAAAATTTAGCGATGAACGACGCTGCCTCCCTCTCCCTTGAACGCCTGACCGATCGCAAGCGCGCGGCCATCATCGCCGCGGCTATCGAGGAATTTCTCGCCGCCGGCTTCGACGCGACCAGCATGGATCGCATCGCGGCCCGCGCGGGCGTGTCGAAGCGCACGGTCTACAACCATTTCGAAAGCAAGGAAGCGCTGTTCGCGGCGATCCTTCAACAGTTATGGAATGCGAGCGACGCGGTGGAGGCGCCCGCTTATCGCGCCGACAAGCCCTTGCGCGCGCAGTTGCTGCGGCTGCTGTCGCGCAAGCTGAGCCTGTTGAACGACGACGCGTTTCTGTCGCTCGCGCGGGTGGCGATCGCGGCGGGCATTCATTCGCCCGAGCGAGCACGCGACATGGTGGCGCGCATGGGCGAGCGCGAGGAAGATCTGACGGTATGGATCCGCGCCGCCGCCGCGGACGGCCGACTGAAAACGCCAGACCCGCAATTCGCATCGCAGCAGTTGCAAGGTCTCGTGAAGGCGTTCGCGTTCTGGCCGCAGGTGACGATGGGGCAGCCGCGTCTGAGTCAACGGGAACAGAAGGATGTCGCGGAGTCCGCGGCCGATATGTTTCTTGCGCGCTATGCGTGAGCGGGCGGCGCGCTTTCTATTCGGCACGCAGCGACGACAATGCACCCGTTTCCAGCATCGCTTTCAATGTGTCGGAGAACGCGGCGGCCGCCGCTGTCCGATAGGCGGCTTTGCGCGTGAGCAAGGCTACCGTTCGAGCGGGAAATGCAGGTTCGAGCGGGATGTACTTCAGATCGCGATGCTCGTAGCGCAGCGCACCGGGAAGCAGCGTGGCAACCTTCCCGCCGCGCACGATCTTCAGCAGCGCGCTGATCGAATTCGCCTGCAACGCAACGCTGGGTTTGATCCCTTGCGACTCGAAATAGCTGTCGATATAAAAGCGCGAAACGAACTGGCCGCCCAACAGCGCGAGAGGCAGCGCGGCCAGTTGCGCCGGCTCGACGGGGGCATGCTGTGCGGCCACGGGATGCCGGTCGCTCACGACCAGGGTGATCCGCTCCAGAAACAACGGTTGCGTTTCGATATCGTCCGAACGCAGGTCCGTGAATCCGATCGCCAGGTCGATCCGGTCCTCACTCAATCCGCTTTCGATCGCTTCGAGCGACATCTCCATCATGTCGATCACGATGTTGGGATACGTGGAGTGAAAGTGGTCGACGGCGGGCGCCACCAGGTACTCGGTAAACGTGGGCGTGAACGCGAGCCTGAGTTGTCCGCGCGACAGGTCCCGCACGTCATGCAAGGCGCGCTGGCCGGCCTCCAGTTCCAGCAGCGCGCGGCGCGCATATTCCACGTAGATGGCGCCGAAATCCGTCAGCCGCACCACACGGCCGCTGCGGTCGAATAACTGACCGCCGAGATCGTTTTCCAACTGGCGAATCTGCTGCGACAGCGCCGGCTGCGAAATATGCAGGCTGTCGGCCGCGCGCGTGAAGTTGCGATAGTCGGCGACCGTGAGCAGATAGCGGATGTGGCGGAGTATCATGCGCGGCCCATAAGATTTGCTTATCGAATCCATTCTAAACGCGTCTTGGACTATATAGACAAGCGCGCCCACAATCGATTGAAAGTTCACGGGGGTTCGGCATGGAAAACCTGATCGTTGCTTCAATGGCGGCAATTTTTGCGGGTGCGTTGGCCACGTGGCTGATCGCGCAGTCCCTTTCCGACGAGGTCATACAGAAGGGCACGCGTCACGGCCGGTACGCCCATCTCGGCGAGGACGATGTGAATCCGGCACGGCGGGATCGGCGGCTCCCACGGCATCGCCCGTCCAATGTCGGGATTGGATGACAGGGGACAGGTGCCATCCGATTGTCCTGGCGCAACCTGAGCGCGTGGCGCGCAGGCGCGCCTTGATGCGCTCATGCTGGACGCACGGCCTCAACGGCTAGCAAGACCGATTAGAATCAGGCGGTCATCGTCGTGCATCCAGCATCGCATCATTTCGTCAAAGGACATCGGACATGTACATCGCCATGAACCGTTTCAAGGTGGCGCTCGGGGCTGAACCCGAGTTCGAACAGTTGTGGACCAGCCGCGACACGCATCTGAAGGAAGTGCCGGGCTTCGTGGAGTTTCATCTGCTGAAGGGCCCTCAAAGAGAAGACCACGTCCTGTATGCCAGCCATACGATCTGGCGGGACCATGCGGCGTTCGAAGGCTGGACGCAATCCGAGGCATTCCGCGCTGCGCACCGGAACGCCGGCGGCGGCACCCGATCGCTGTATCTCGGCCACCCGGAATTCGAAGGCTTCGAAGTGCTGCAGACAGTCAAGTAAGCCGGCCTTGCGGCTCGCGTTGCGCCATCTGTAGCCAACGCAGGCAGGCCGCTTCAGTGGCCCGTCGCATGCGCGCAAGCCGGGCCGTTCCGATCAGCGCTGGCGGCTCGCGCGTTCATCGCGAGTCCGTTCGGCGCTGAGTCCTGAGTCATTTCACTGCGTTCACTGCGCCCGTACTTCGATCGAGACGCGCCTGTCCGGTTGAAGGCAAGCGATAACCGCGCGGCTTTCGCCGGCGGGACATTGGCTTGTCGGCTCGCGTGAACCCGCTCCCGCCGTGTGAATCGTTTCGCCGTTCAGTCCGTGATCGATCATGTATTCACGTATCGTCTCGGCGCGTGCCAGCGACAACCGCTGATTCACCGTCTCGGGCCCGATGCGATCCGTGTGGCCCACGACCGAAATCGACTCCACCCCTTTCAACTGCTTGATACGCGTGACGACCTGTTCGAGGCCTGCCGCTCCGCCAGGCGAGATCGAAGCGAGGCTCGACTGTCCGAAGGCAAACAGCGCATCGGTTTGCAAGGCGAAGCGGGCGACCGTTTGCGGCCCGGCTGCGGCGGGCTGCGAAGCCGCAGCGGGCGCGGCACCCGGCGCGGCACCGCACGCGAAGGTGAGTCGCCGCGTGACATCGGTTTCCTCATTGTCCGCTTGCAGGGCCCCCACCTTTTGCACCGCGCGAACCGGTTCTCCGCGGCAGATCTTTTGAGCCACCTTCATGCAGGTCGCGGGCCCCTCGAAAAGACCATGACATTCGACCTGATGAAGCTTCGAACCGTCCTCGGCCGTGAGGGTATAAGCGTTGAAGGTCGGCCCGGAGGCAGCCGAACATCCGGCAAGAAAAGCAAGGCTCAGCGATAAGCCCCATCCAGAAAGCTGCTTCATGTTGTTCTCCACACTTGTTGTTTCGTGCTTGCGTTGCGAACGCACGATCGCGTTCGCATTCGAGCGATGACGGTCCGCGCGTTACCACTGCATGGCCGCACCCATGCCGAAGGTGGTGCCGCCAGGGCTCATGCCGACACCCGCTTTCATCTTGATGTTCTCGGTGATGCGCGCGGTGCCCCCGAGCGCCACCGCCTGATAACCCCGGAAGCCCGCCGTGCCGATGCCGAACGACAAGGTCTTGTCCTTGTCGACCTCGGGAATCATCGTCAAGGCAGTGGTTGCGGCAATGCCGGAATAGGCGTTGCGCGCGACCGAGTTCACGCCCGATTGCAGTTGATTGATCCGTTGATCGGTATAGGCATTCGCTTGCGCAAGCCCGGCATTGAGCTGATTCAGATTGACCGCGTCGGTGCCCTGGGTTGCCGCGGCCACGTTCACCACTTGCCGCGGATCGGAAGTCGAGCCGATGGATACGACGTTGCTGCGGCCCTCGTCGGTACTGCCGGCGCCGAGCGCCACCGAGTTATTCCCGGTAGCGGCCGCGCCCACGCCGACCGCGGTCGCGCCGGTCGCGCTGGCTTGCGAACTGTTGCCGACCGCCGTGCTGTTCGAACCGGAAGCCGTCGCGCCTTGTCCGCCCGCCGACGAATTCGAGCCGCTGGAGGCCGGCGGCGCCGGCGTGCCCGGCGTGGACGTGAAGCTGCCGCCGGTATTGCTGGTCCGCTGGTTGATCAGCGAGGTCAACTGGGTCGAGACGGCATCCAGTTGCGACACGTTCACCGCATCGGTTCCGGCCTTGCCGGCCGCGACGCCGGTGATCTGCCGGTTGCCGATGTTGACCTCGCCCGCCGACGACTGCGGACTGCTCAAGCCATACGCGATGTAATTGCTCAACGCGCCGACCGTCGTCACCGATCCCGCACCCAGCGCGACGCTGTTCGCCATCGACGCGCTCGCGCCCGAGCCGAGCGCGACCGAGCCGGTCGCGCTGCTCTGCGCGCCCGAACCGAATGCGAGCGCGTCGATCGCGCTGCTTTGCGCGCCCGAGCCGATCGCGATACCGCCTGCATTCGCCGCGCTCGCGCTCGCGCCTTGCGCGATCGATTGCGCGCCGCTGGCGATCGAGCCGCTGCCGAGCGCGATCGCGTCCGCCTGCGCCGCGTTCGCGCTTTGGCCGATCGCGACGCCGCCCGGCGCGGTCGCATCGACGATCGCGCCGTTGCCGATGCCCACGCCGTTGTCGCCGTTGACCACCGTCGTCGGACCGACGGCGATCGACTCCGCACCCACGGCGAGCGAATCCGCCGCGGCCGAGTTCGCGTGGAAGTACAACTGCCCGGTCACGGCGAACGACGACAGCGCGCCGGCAAGCTGCCTGATGGTGACGGCGTCTTGCGCCTGCGTGCCGTCCGCGACGTTGGTCAACTGGCGATAGGTGTTGCCCGCCGCGCTGCCGAACGACACGGCGCCGAGCAAGGTTTGATCCGACGTGTTGAACGGAATCGCGTGCGTGCCGTTGGCGATCGAGCCGACGCCCGAGAGCACCGCGCGATCGGAGATCGCGCCGGAGCCGATCGCGACCCCGCCGGTCACCGAGACGTTCGACAGCGCGCCCAGCGCGAGCGCGTTGTCCGCCTGCGCCGCAGCGCCGTTGCCGCCGGCGAAGCTGCTCACCCCGGTTGCGGTCGCGCCGATGCCGGCCGCCAGCGCGTTGCTGCCGCTGGCGCCGTCGTTGTTGTAGTTGCCGCCTGGCGTGCCGCCGTCGTTGACGCTGTAGTAGTGCGTCTTGTTGGCCGTCACGACGCTGGCGAGGTTGTCCACCGCCAGATTCGTCGCGTACAACTGCGAGCCGTTCACCGCATCGGTGCTGGCTCCGTTCACCTGACCCGCCGCGACGTTCTGGATCTGCCGCTCGGCGCCTGGCGCGCCCACGCTCACCACGCTGGTCGGCGCGGCGCCCGCGAAGCCGTAGACCGTGCCGTTGATCGTCGTGCTCGGGGTGGGCGTTGCCGCGGTGGTCTGCGAGGCGGAGCCCAACGCGATATCGCCTGCGTTGTTGGCAACCGCATTCGGGCCGATCGCGACGCTGTCGGCGCCGAGCGCCTGGCTGTCGGGCGCGGTGGAGTTCGCGTGGAAATACTTGATGCCCGGCGTCGTGCCGCCGCCGGTGAACGCGTTGACGAGGCTCTGCACGGACGTATAGGTGTTGCCGCCGTAGCTCAGGCTGGTGGTCAGCGCACCCGTCGTGCTGTTGTAGGTGCTGCCGCCGCCGAGGCTCGACGCCACGCTGTTGCCCAGGTTCGTGACCTGAGTGCCGACCGTCGTGATCGCCGTATTGGTGGCGAAGAGCTGTGAGCCGTTCACCGCATCCAGGCTCGCCGCGCTCACCTGGCCGGCCGCCACGTTGGTGATCTGACGCGGCGCGGCCGCCGTGCCGACGCTGACCGTGCCGGCGGGCGTGCCGCCCGCGTAGGTCACCGTGGTGCCGTTGATGACGCCGCTGCCCGTCGGCACCGCGGCGGTGGTGACCGACGAGCCCTGACCCAGCGCCACGTTCGAGCCGCTCACGCCGCTCGCGATGCTCGCGCCCTGGCCCAGCACGGTGGAGTTGGCGACGCCATTGTCCGTTGCCTGATTGCCGACCACCAGCGAGGCGGCGCCCGTCGCCGACGCGCCGAAGCCGCCGGCGGCGGCGTTCGCGCCCGACGATACGGGCTGTACCGACGTCACCGAATTGTTCGACACGAACGGGCCGGTGGCGCCGTTGGTCAGGTTGTTGACGGCCAGGTTCGTCGCATACAACTCGCTGCCGTTCACCGCATCGGTGCTGCCCGAACTCACGCGGCCCGCCGCGACGTTGGTGATCGTGCGTTCGCTGCCGACCGAACCCACGCTCACGGTGCTGCCAGGCGTCGTGCCCGCCACGGCGCTCGTGATGCCGCCCACCGTGATGCTGCTCGTCCCCACCGCCGTCGCCGTGGTGCTGCCCGAGCCGAGCGCCACCGCGTTCGCATTGCCGGCCGATGCGCCCGCGCCCAGCGCGATCGCATTGGCCTGATTCGCCACCGCCGTATCGCCGAATGCCAGCGCGCTCGCGCCGCTCGCGTTGCTGGCGTTGCCGAGCGCGACCGCGCCCTGGCCGTTGGCGATATTGCCGTTGCCTTCGGCCACCGCGCCATCGCCTGTCGCCGTATTGTTCGCGCCCACTGCGATTGCGCCGTTGCCGACCGCGCTATTGGGATCGCCGATCGCGACCGCGCCGTTGCCGCTCGCCGTTTGCGCCTGACCGAGCGCCACAGCGCCCGTGCCGCCGAGCACCTGCGAGTTCTGTCCGCCGGCGAACGAACCCGCGCCGGCTGCGGCTGCGACCGTGTTGCTGTCGCCGATCGCCACGGTCGACGCCGCGAGGGCTTGCGACGTGAAGCCAACCGCCGTCGCATTGCCGTTGCTCGCAACCGTCTGATTGCCCAACGCGACGGCGCTGCCTGCCGACGCGGTTGCATTCGTGCCCAGGGCGATGGCGTTGGGATTGGCTCCCGTCTGAGCCGAATCGCCGATCGCGATGGACGAGGCCCCCGCCGAACTGGCGCCCGCGCCAATCGCAATGGCGCGAATGCCCGCCGCCGCCGCGCCGCCCACCGCCGCTGGCGCCGACGAACCGCCTTCCGCGACGGAATCGGACCCACCCAGCGCGATGGAGTTTGCGCCGCTGGCGCTGGAGCCGACCATCATGCCGAGCGCGTTGAGGCCGGTGGCGTGGGCTCCCGCCCCCAGCGCCACCGCATTCTGCGCCGAGGCGACGGCGATCGTGCCCGCGGCCAGCGAGGAGAGCCCGCTGGACTTCACATCCGTGCCGACGGCCACGGCCCCGTCCGCCGTTGCGCCCGTGCCCGCGACGGTACGCGCGCCCAGATACACCGAGTTGAGGCCGCTGCCGATGGCCTGAAAGCCGAGCGCGACGGCATGTGTGCCGGAGGCGTTGGCGGTATAACCCATCGCGATGGAGGCGGGCCCGCCGGCCACCGCCTGAAAGCCGATCGCGTTGGCATAGTCGGCGTTGGAGGTGACGTCGGTGCCAATCGCAATGGACGACGTGCCGGACGAACCGGTGCCCGCGCCGGTGCGCGATCCCAGATAAATGGCGTTGACACCCGTGGCATTGGCTCCCGAACCCACGGCTAAACCGTTGGCTTGCGAACCTATGGCTCCGCTGCCCAGTGCCACCGCGCCCGACGCGGCAGCGCTGGCGCTCGCACCCAGTGCAACGCTGTTGTCTCCGGTTGCTTTCGCCGAGGGGCCGACGGCAGTCGACACGTTGCCGCTAGAGACGGCTTGCAGGCCGATACCGATGGCCGACGAACCGTTAGCGGTGACGTCCGTACCGATAGCGATCGCCGCCTGTGCGGTCGCGCCGGTACCCGGAGCGGTGCGCGCGCCCACGTTAATCGAGTTGACGCCGGAGGCAATGGCTTGAAAGCCGACGGCGACGCCATTGAGTCCGCTACTGCTGGCGCCATAACCTACCGCAGTGGCCCCGCCGGCGGTCGCTGAGGACTGAACGCCCATGCACGACGCACTGCCGCTAAAGAAGTAGTAGGGTGCGCCAGAGCAGCTCACCTGCGCCTGCGCTTGTACACCCCATCCACCCAGGCCCATCAACAACAATAAAGTGACGGCGCGCGGATTGGCGCCGTGCCTGTCGCGCTGATTGCTTCGCCCGTCATGTAGGTCACGGCCGTCACGGCCGTCACAGACGGCGGCCCCGGCACCCGATTTCCCCTTGCCGCGCGATTTGCCGAATTCCGACGCGGCCACGAAGCTGCCCAATGCGTCGTTCCAGATGGTCCGATATGCCTTGTTCATGTTTTTCCTGTTCGATGTTTTGCGCCCGCGCGTTTCCACCTTCCTTTCGAATGAGGACATGCATGAATCGAAAGAAAAGACCTCGGCGCTGCGTCGCGTTATTAACGGGAGCTGTATTTATTTATTCAATATTTGATGCTTGGAGATGCTAAAAGCGGACGTGCGCCATCCTCCTGACTGTTAAATTCACAGAAGGAAGGTATGGATAAAAAACGGCTAGACAGTTTCTATTTTTTCTGCATTCGCATTGCGATGCGGAATGCGGCGGACCATCAGCTTATGAAGGTCCGAGAGGCAACGGCATATTGATGTCAATTGCGTGAAGGGGCGTCAATTGCCTGGCTGAGCGGGGTCGTTGGCGTGCCAAACGTTTTCCTTGAATTGTTCTACCCGGAATGCTCATAGTGACCGGCCCCAATGAAGTGCTGCGATCATGCCGGCGCTACATGGAAAACGCCCATGCATGCGCTCCCGGCGCCATTTTTTTCTGTTCCGAACATGTTCCGCACCGGGTGAACCGACCACGCAAATCTTGACCTCGAAGTGGGCGTTTCTTGACTTGGCGCAAGCCGGAAAGTTCCAGTAAGTGTTAAGCGAAACTCTCGCATATGGTTTTTGGTTTGTCTACTAAAACCCCTAGGTCAGGACCGAGCATTGCTATGTTTAACAATTGCTGCAATTAGAAAGCGCATGGCTTTACGAATTTCAATTCCATCCCATGAAGTGGGCCGAGGCGGATTGCCGAGAGTCGGGAATTCATTCATGAAGCCGGCTATTGAATAACCGTGCGGATGGATTAATGGATTTGTAAGGATTTCGGCATGGGGCCGCAAGCGAGCCGGTCGCCGTCACGCGGATCGAATTTCAGTGGATCGGAGCGCGGCGTCGACGTGCTATTCGATGCACGCCGCCCGCCGACGGGATGCGCGGTGAAGCCCGAGCGCGAGCCAACACCGCGTGATCGATCGAGTACGCGTCGCGCGTCGTGCCGACCTTCGCACGCACGCGCGAATGGCGCGTCGCTCCTATTAGTGCCTTACCGCGCCCTGTAGCTCGGGCACGTTGCCCGGCTGCTGATGCACGCACAAGCGGTCGTCGACGCGTTCGATGCCCGGCACTCCGCGTATCTCGCGAATCACCTTGTCGTGCTCGTCGGCCAGCACATGGCCGCCGACGCACGCGACATGGCCGTCCACCGTCACGTCGATCGCGCCAGGCGTGCGTACGGTCCGACCGAGGCGCGCGCGCACGCGCTCGGTCAATTGCTGATCGGAAGTCGGCGCGCTCGATACCGCGTGATGCAGCATGCCGTAGGCGGACCCGGCCACCCGCCTCGCCTGTGAGCGCGACCGCTTCACGATCCGCCTGCCGGTGGAGCCGAGCTTGTCACGCAACATGGCCCGGCGCCGGCGGCCCGAGTTGTTGTCGAGGTAGTACATTGCCGCTGCGCCAAGCGCGGCAGCGGCGATAGATCGTAAAAGCGCTCTCATGTTGCCTCCTTTGCGTCCGTTGACAAGCCTGTTCACTCACGAGCATTCCGAATGCCCCCTCATGTCGGCACGCGCGTTTTTGGCGCAAGCTCGGCGCAATGCACGGCATACGCGGGGCCATGCTGCCGCAGCAACGTTTCGAAGCGCGCCAGTGTCATGGCCGGCGGCACCGCCGAGCGAGGTTGCATTCGGGCAAGCGCGCGGCCGAACTGAACGAACGTCGCGAAGTCCCGCGGATAGCGCGCGGTATCGACGCCAATGAAACGTCCGCTGCGGGTCGCCTTGTCCAGCAGCGCGCGCCATCGTTCGATCGATGCGAGCCCGATGCTTTCGGTGCCGTGCGAGAAGAGCATCAGGTCGATCTCGTCGAACGGTCCTTCGGCATCGAGAAAGCGTTGCAGCGCATCGGCCGACGGCTCCACGCAGAACAGCAGCCAGAACGGCAGTGCGTGCAGTTCGAGCGTTGTCAGCGGGTCCATCAGCAGAAACGAATCGACGATGAGCCGCGTGGGCCGGATTTCCGCGTCGCGATACCACTCGCGATGGATGGCGGCGGCGGCGAAGCTCAACGCTTCGGGTTCGTAAAAGTCGATTCGGACGACGCGCCAGTCCATCTGCCGCGCGAGCGCGGCGACGTCGTCGGCTAGCGCCGTGTCGAATCCCCACTCCGCCTCAGGCGACACGTCGTTCGGCTCGGGCGGCCGCCAGTGCGTTCGCGCGCGGCCGTAGCGGGCCAGATACTCGCGCACGCGCGCGCCGCCATGCAGGTATTCGTCCTCGGTCGCGCCGCCCGTCGCGCCGAACTGGTACACCGATCGTTCGCTCGTGCGCGTGACCGGCCACGAACGCGAACAGGCGTCGACGTAGATCGTTGCGCCGCGTGGGGAGATTGCGTAGCAAAAACTCCCGGTAGCCGAGCGGAAGCGCGCGGTACTTCAACCGGAAATAGCTCATCGAACGCAACATCAGCCGGTCCTGATTCGGATCCTGCATGTGATGCACCGCGATCCGGCTGTCGGCCGCGAGCAGCGCGTCGACAATGGGCCGACCCTGCTCGAAGCCGCGCTGCGCGTCGTCGGGATCGCTGAACGGCGCGCGTATGGGGCAGAGGAACGTCTGCGGCAGCCACGGCACGCCGAGCGCGGCGGCCAGATGAGTCAGCGCGCCGTTGGACGAGCCGACGAACACCGCCGGGTACGGCCGTTCGGGATAGAGCCCGACGAGCCACTCGGCGACCCGTTCCATATCGAAGTGGCGCGCGCGCCGCGCGTCGATGCCTTCGGTCATCCCGCCGATCGAGTACGCCCATTCGCGCGCGCGGCGCGGCAGCAGATTGAACGCGGGCATCACATGGTCGAGCAGCGGCGATTGGCTCGGGCTGGTGAACGGCCGGCCGTGCAGATAGTCGGCCAGCGCGAGCGCCATGCCGGCGGCGGAATCGAAGCGGGCGAGGCCGCGCGGGGGTCGGTTCATCGAGCGTTCTCCAGATCGCGCGCGACCGGTCTCGCGTCGCCGCACAGGAACGGCGCGATCAGTAGCGCGAACGCGTGCGGGTACACGTAGTTCAGCGTATGCGTGCCGCCGTCGACGATGAGCAGCGTGCCGTGCGGAAGCAGCCGCGCGGCGCGCGCCGCCCAGGCGCAGGGTGCGACCGGGTCGCGCGTGCCGGTCACGACCAGAGTCGGCGCCGCGACGCGCGGCAGCCGCTCTTCGATCCGGTCGCGGATCAGGATGCGCATCGTCGCGATCGCACGCGGCAGACCGGCTTTCGCATAGTCGATGCGCCCGATCGGGGCCGGCGAGCGCGGCTGTTCGCGGCGACCGTTGCGCAAGTCGCGCCAAACCTGGATCGGCAAGGTGCGCGCACGCGGATCGGTGGTCGGCCCTTGCATGACCAGCCGCTCGACGGCTTCGGGAAAGCGGATCGCGAATTCCGCGAGGATCTGGCAGCCGAACGAATTGCCGATGAACATCGCGCGCTCGATCCCGCAGGCGTGCATCCATGCATGCAGCGCGTCGGCGAGTTCGACAATCGACAGCGCACGGCGGCGCGCGGACAGAACGCGCGCGCTTTCGCCGAAGCCCGGCAAATCCGGCGCGAATACCCGGAACCGGCGGCCGAGCACGCCGGCGAGCGGCTCCATGTAGCGGCTCGAAATGACGAGGCCATGAACCAGCACCACGGGCGCATGGTTCGCGGCATCCGGCGGTCCGCGATGAAAGCGGTAGAACATGCGGAACGCTCCCGCTTGCACGTAGCCACCGTCGATGCCGGCGCGGCGGCTTGTTTCGGTCAGCGCCGGGGTGTGCTTGAGCTGTCGCCATCGCACCGCGAGCCAGGCGGCGCCAGCCGCCGCAACCGCCGCCATGCAGGCGGCGAGCACCGAAGCTTGCAACTGCATGGTGTGCGCTTCCACATTGAATGACCGGTTGCACTCGAACGCGGCGTTAGGGCCATTAGCGCCATTACCGCGACAGCGTCATGCTTATCGCTCACCCCGCGCGCACCCCGCGCGCGACCCGGTCGTCCAGATTCGCCGCCTGCGTTATTAACCTAACCGCGCCGGGCCGAGTCGGGTGTCTGATCCGGCTCCGGTTCAGGCGCGCCGACGTCGGGTACATCAGTGGGCTTGCCCGGGCTCGGTGCATCGGGAATCGCGGGTTGATCGGGGATCGGCGGATCGGATGACGAATTGGATGACGGATTCGATGACGGGTTCGATGACGGGTTCGATGACATAAAGCAGGCCTCGCGTATTGCCACAACTCGCTGGAGTGTGAAGGCCAGTGACCGGCCATTTCCCTTGTGGCAAGCATCGTGCGTTCCATGCTGCGTACCGGAGTGGCTTGCCGTCGCGCGGGCGTTCACGCATCGGTCAGATGTGCAAGCCGGTAGGCAACAACTACAAATTCCGAACGGTTGCCCGTGGGGGCATTGCAGCAATCCGCGACGCCACGGCGTGGCGATACCTGCCTGAAACGCAGGCTGGACGTGAGTCGCGCGTCACTGGGTACGGACCATGCAAGCGGGTAGGCGCCTCAGCGGCAAAACAGGAGATGAGCGATGAAGCCTGGTACCAAGAGATTCTGGATGGGCGCGTTGATTGCAGCGACGATACTCGGTGCGGCGGGTTGCAAGCGGGCTGACAATACCGCCGGCGTGCCGGGCGCCGCGAGCGGTCCGGCGGCGATGGCGCCTGCTTCGGGCGCCAGTCAGTAAGGGATCGGAGTCGCGCCGGCGCGGCGCGATGCAGGTTCCGGGAGGCGCGGCGTGGCGCCGATGCTCGTTATTGGCCTGGTTCTGATCGGCGTCGTCTGTTACGTGCATTACGCAATCCCGATGTTCACCCGCGGCGCCGGGCACAGGGTAATCGCGCATGGCGTCCTGATACTGGTGGGCGGTGCTTGCGGTGTCGTCAGCGTGTTGGTGCCGGGACTCGCGGAGTCCCGGTGGCTTGTGTTCGTCGTCGCGTTCGGCACTGTTCATGTGCCGGCCGCGGCAATCCTGTTTATCAAGCATCTGCGCGGGGCTGGGCAATCGTGAATGCCCGGCCGGCGACGTCTCGTTGGCCGGCGACGAGCGTGGCGCGCGCGGCATCGTCGAGATCGGGGCTGGCCGGGATTGCCGCGGCGATCGGCAAAGCCGCGTGCCGCGCAACCGGCGCGTGATGATCGAAGATCCGCGGGGGCGGGTACGCACGCTTGAGGGCGCGCGCGGCCGTCTGGGGGCGCAATACCGCTGGTTTATCTCTTGCGGGAGATTTTCATGAAGGTGCTTGCGGTTCATCCCAGCGGTTTGATGTACACGCGCGTGTTCCTGCGTCTGGAGCCGCTTGGACTGGAGTATGTGGCGGCCGTCGCGCGGGACGCCGGCCACGAGGTCCGCCTCATCGACCTGCAGGCCGAGACGCACCGCGACCTGCACCGCATGATACGAAGTTGGCAACCCGACGCGGTGTGTTTCTCGGGCAACTACCTCGCCAACATCCCCGAAATCATCGATCTCGCGAAAGCGATCAAGGCTGCGCTGCCGCAGTGTTTCGTGCTGGTCGGCGGACACAGCGCCTCGTTTGTCGCGGCCGATCTGCTGCGGCATGCCGATGGCGCGGTGAACTGCGTGCTCCGCGGCGAAGGCGAGGCCTCGATCGCCGCCTTGCTGGAGACGGTTGCCCGCGGCGGCGATCTGCTGCGTGTGCCCGGCGTGGTCACGCGCGATGGCGAAGGGCCGCCGCCGTGCTTCGCGCAGTCGCTCGATACGCTGCGCCCGGCGCGCGATCTGTTGCGGCATCGGAGAAAATATTTTATCGGCGTGCTGGACCCCTGCGCCTCGATCGAGTTTGCGAGAGGCTGCCCCTGGGATTGCGCGTTTTGCAGCGCGTGGACGTTTTATGGCCGCAGCTACCGCGCGCGCAACCCGGAACAGGTCGTCGCCGAACTGGCGACGATACGCGAGCCGGGCGTATTCATCGTCGACGACGTGGCGTTCGTTCATGCCGAGCACGGCATGCAGATCGGCGAGGCGATCGAGCGCCGGGGAATTCGAAAGAGGTATTACCTGGAGACACGCGGCGATGTGTTGTTGCGCAATAAGGACGTGTTTCGATTCTGGCGCCGCCTCGGACTGGAGTACATGTTCATCGGCATGGAGGCGATCGATGCGGAGGGCCTGAAGGCGTTCCGCAAACGCATCACGCTGGACAAAAACTTCGAGGCGCTGGAGTTTGCCCGCTCGCTGGGGATCACCGTCGCGATCAATCTGATTGCCGACCCCGACTGGGACCGCGAGCGCTTCGAAACCATCCGGCGTTGGTGCCTGGAGATACCGGAGATCGTCAATATCAGCGTCAACACGCCTTATCCCGGCACCGAAATCTGGCTGCGCGAGCAACGCAGGCTGACCAGCCTGGATTATCGGTTGTATGACATACAGCATGCGGTTTTGCCGACCCGTTTGCCGCTCGATGAGTTCTACACGGAACTGGTGCGCACGCAGCAGGTACTCAATCGCAAGCACCTGGGCTGGACCGCATTGCGGGGCGCGACGGGGCAGGCGTGCAAGCTGTTGCTGCGCGGCCAGACCAACTTCGTGCGGATGTTGTGGAAATTCGATTCCGTTTTCGATCCGCGATTGCAACTCGGCGACCACGCACGCATGGTGCGTTATGCCATGTCGCCTCCGCCCGCCGTGACGGACGAGCGGGTCGACGTGAAATCGATTTATGTCTATGGGCCGACGGGACGCCGAGGGCGCCGGATCGACGACGCCACCGAAAGATTCGTGGACGGGACGCGGATGGGGGCGGAGTAGGAGTGGGGTAGTAGCCGCTTCGCGTCGCCTTCGATTGCCGGGTGAAGTACCATCGCCGCTTCGTTAATAACAATGACGGTGTGGACCAGATCGATGACAATGTTCCAACGAACGATGGCGGGTCGCGCTTCGTTGCGGCAGACGCCGCTGAACCTGAAAGGCAACCTCGGACGACTGTTCGTCGCAGCGCTCGCGGCGAGTTCTTTCGCGACTTGCGTTCATGCGCAAAGCAACGCGTCCGGCCCGCTCGGCACGCCCTCGGGCCAACTGCAATTCGTGCGCGCCGACCACGATTGGACGGCGATGCTCGACAACGAGGTTTTCGATCGCTTCGGCGCGAACACGCTCACGCATTTCGATGACGTGGGCCACGCAAACGACACGGTCACGCGCACGCTCGTGCAGACCGATTCCGGCCCGGTGCTGTACGACTTTCGCCGCCGTCCGCCGCTTGTGCAGCGCTCCGGTATTCGCATGACGGTCAGGCGCGTGTTCTGGCAAGGCGATGAAGTCGTGATGCACGGCTCGCAAGGCTGGTTCCGATTCAAGCGCGGCGTGCTGACGAAGCTGCAGTCGTCGACGACGACGTATCACTGATTGAGTGCATACGAATCAGAGGCGACCACGGCGAGGCCGCGTCCTTCCTCTGCCGCTCGTGCCGCCTCCACTTCAGCATCAAGCGCAAGAATATTGGTCTGAAACGCGATGCTTTCAATCGTGCCGGTGACGTTCCGCCCCGAGGCGTCGTTGGCGTCGTTGGCCCGTATGCGTGGAGATCGAGTCAGCGAGCGTCGCTTCTCAGACCTGACCGACACCACCATCGGCCATCAAATCCGCACCCGTCACATAGGAACTCTGGTCGGACGCGAGGAAGAGCGCCGCATTGGCCATTTCCTCGGCCCGCGCGAGTCGACCGATCGGGATCATGCTCTGGTACATGTTCACCAGTTCCTCGCGCGTCGCCGATTGAGAATCGAGAATGGGAGTATCGGTGACGCCAGGGCTGAGCAGGTTGACGCGAATGCCGCGATCCTTGAATTCCGCGGCCCACGTGCGGGCATAGGAACGTAGCGCCGCCTTGGTCGCCGCGTAGGCCGTATGGCCGGGAATGCCCATGCCGTGCATGGCCGAGGAGACCAGAACGATCGATCCGCCCGCTGTCATCAGCGGCAACAGCTTCTGAACCAGGAAGACCGGGCCGCGAGCCATGAGGTTGAAGGCCTTGTCGAAATGCTCGGGCGTGAGGGTGTCGATCGAAGCCTGCTCCGTAAAGCCCGCGTTCGACACGACGATGTCGACGGCACCTTTTACTTCCCTGACTGTTGCAGCGACGCGATCGAGATCATCGAGGTTCGCGGCGTCAGCCTGGATAGCGGTGACGTTGCGGCCGATCAGTCGGGCGGCTTCGTCGAGCTGCGCCTGCCGGCGACCAAAGATAAAGACATGCGCGCCTTCGGCCACCAGGCGTTGGGCGATCGCCAAACCGATACCGGTCGTTGCGCCGCTAATGACGGCGGTCTTGCCTGCGAGAGTGGACATCGAAACCTTGTATCTGTTCGTGAATGACAGAACGATGGTAATTGCGGCCGGCGGGAATGATAATGCGGGGAATTTTCATAAGATCTATTCTCTTGGGGAATAGCTGGAACGCTTGGGGACGACGGCAATGGACCGGTTTCACGAATTGAACGCCTTCATCGCCGTGGCCGAGGCGGGTGGCTTTTCGGCTGCGGCGCGTAGAACGGGAGAATCGCAATCCGCCATCAGCAAGGCCATCGGGACGCTGGAGAAGCGCCTTGGCGTGCTGTTGTTCAACCGCAGCACGCGCAACGTGACCCTCACGGATCAGGGGCAGCGGTACTACGATCGGACCAGGCCGCTCGTCGATGAGATGGATGAAGCCGACAGCGAACTGACGAGCAGCACGCTCGATGTCTCCGGTTTGATCAGGATCGCCGTAGCGTCCACGTTCGGTCGCCTTCACGTCTTGCCGCTCATCCCTGAGTTGTTGTCGCTCAATCCCGGCCTTCAGGTCGATCTCGTTCTTTCGGACCTCGTGCGCGACATGGTGGAAGACCGGATCGATCTGGCGATCCGGGTAGGCCCCGTCAACGATCCTGATGCGGTCGTCAGGCGCGTGGCGACCACGCCGCTCGTGTGCGTCGGATCGCGTCGGTACTTCGAGCAACACGGCATACCCAGGACACCCGCCGAGCTCGTCGACCACAACTGCCTTTTATATGGCGGTCTGACGGAGTCGGCGAACTGGCCGTTCGTTGGGCCGGACGGTCCATTCAGCGTGGCCGTTCGCGGCAATCTTTCGTCGAACAGCGTCGAAACGATCCGGGCGGGTGTGCTGGACGGCGTTGGAATCGGCCTCTTTGCCCGAGTGTCGCTTGCGGACGAACTCCGGCATCCGGACGTGATCGCCGTTCTCGAGGACTTTATAGGCGACGTGAGAGACATCAGCGTCATCTGGCCAAGGCGTCGGTTTGTACCGGCACGCGTGCGTCGCGTGACGGACTTTTTTGCCGCGGCCCTCCCGCCGCGCGTTTAGCCAAACGGAATCCTCGGCGCACACGCGTCGCTGCGAGACGCACTTCATGACGCTTCAACGTGAATGACTCAACAAAAATTCCTGCTCGCCGTCACCAGCCCGCCCAGCAGATGCGACATATCGACAAGACGATGCGCCACCAGATGGCGCACCTCGCCTTCGCACTGCCACACCCCGAGCACGCCGAGTAACGACGCGCCAAGCACCTCCCGGCGCTGCTGTTCGAGCACCTTGGGCCAGATGATGACGTTCACATTGCCGGTCTCGTCCTCGATGGTGATGAAGATGACGCCCTTCGCGGTATCGGGCCGTTGGCGCACCGTAACAATGCCGCAGCCGCGCGCGAGGCGGCCGTTGCGGTAGGTCTGCAACGTGGATGCCGGCATCCATTTGCCGGCCAGCAAATGTCGGCGCAGTAGCGCGAGGGGATGCCGGCCCAGTGTCAGTCCCATCGACCGGTAGTCGCCGACGATATCGTCCGCCTCGGACGGCGCGCCCAGTTCAGGCGTTTCGTCTTCGACTTTCGCGATCGAGAGCATGTCCTTGTCAGGTATGGACGCGACCGACTGCCACAGCGCCTCGCGCCGGTTGCCGGCAAGCGAGGACAGGGCGTTGGCCGCGGCCAGCACCTGCAGGTCGCGACGGTCCAGTTGCGCGCGCCGCGCGAGGTCGGACACGGCCGTGAATCGACGCACGGCTCGCGCATTCTCGATACGTTCGGCGGTGCCGTCGCGCATGCCTCGAAGCAGCGACAAACCCAGTCTGACAGCAGGCCGCGCCGCACCGTCGATCTGTTCGAGCGACGAATCCCAGCCGCTTATCGTGACATCCACCGGCAGCACCTGAACGCCGTGGCGCTTCGCATCCTGAACGAGTTGCGACGGCGAATAGAAGCCCATCGGCTGGCTGTTGAGCATTGCGGCGAGAAACGCTTCCGGCTCATGACACTTCAGCCAGCTGCTTGTGTACACGAGCAGCGCGAAGCTGGCCGCATGACTTTCCGGAAAGCCATACTCGCCGAAACCGAGAATCTGCTGAAAGATGCCGTCCGCGAATGCCCTGTCGTACCCACGTTCGAGCATGCCGTTGACGATGCGGTCGTAGTATTTCTGAAGGCCGCCTTTGCGCTTCCATGCCGCCATTGCTCTTCGCAACTGGTCCGCTTCGCCGGCCGAGAAGCCCGCCGCCAGGATGGCGACCTGCATGACCTGCTCCTGGAAAATCGGCACGCCAAGCGTGCGGCCCAATGCGGTTTCCAGCGCCTCGCTGGGGTAAGTCACCGGCTCGAATCCCTGCCGGCGTTGCAGGTACGGATGGACGGCGCCGCCCTGAATCGGTCCGGGGCGGACGATGGCGACCTCGATAACGAGGTCGTAAAAGATGCGTGGCTTCAGCCGTGGCAGCATCGACATCTGCGCGCGCGATTCGATCTGGAACACGCCCACGGTGTCCGCGCGCGAAATCATCTCGTAGGTCGCGGCGTCTTCCGCCGGAATGTCCTGCATCTCGAAGCGCTCGCCGCGTTGCGCCGACACGAGGTCCAGGGCGCGGCGGATAGCGGACAGCATGCCGAGCGCGAGCACGTCGATCTTGAGCAGCCCCAGCGACTCGAGATCGTCCTTGTCCCACTGGATAACGCTGCGCTCCGGCATGGCGGCGTTTTCAACAGGCACGAGGCGCGTGAGTTTTCCCCTGCTGATGACAAAGCCGCCCGAGTGCTGCGACAGGTGCCGGGGAAAGCCATACAGTTGCGCGGCCAGCGACGCCCACGCCTGGATGATGGGCGTCTGCGAATTCAGCCCCGATTCCTCGAAGCGCTTGAGCAGGTCCGCGCTGTTATCGAACCAGTGATGCGATTTCGCCACCGCATCGACTATCTGCATGTCGACACCGAGCGCCTTGCCGGTTTCGCGCAGCACGCCGCGCGCACGATAGGTGGAGACGGCCGCGGCAATCGCCGCGCGATCGCGGCCGTATTTGCAGTAGATGTACTGGATCACCTCTTCACGCCGCTGGTGTTCGAAGTCGACGTCGATGTCGGGCGGCTCGCCGCGCTCCCTGGAGATGAAACGCTCGAACAGCATGTTGCCGCGCGCAGGGTCGACCTCCGTAATACCCAGGCAATAGCAGACCGCCGAATTGGCGGCCGAGCCGCGGCCTTGACAGAGAATGTGCTGGCTGCGCGCAAACCGCACGATGTCGTAAACGGTGAGAAAGTACGGCTCGTATTGCAGGTCCGCAATCAGTTCGAGTTCGTGTTCGATCTGCGTCTGAACGTTGCACGGAATGCCTGACGGGAAGCGTCGCTGCGCGCCGATGTACGTCTCCTGCCGCAGATAAGTCGCCGGCGTGAAGCCTTTCGGCACCAGTTCATCGGGATACTCGTACCGGAGTTCATCCAGCGAGAACGTGCAGTGCGCGAGGATGTTCGTGGTCTCGCGAAGCGCGTATTCCGGATAGAGGTTCGCGAGCCGCAGCCGCGAGCGAAGATGCTGCTCCGCGTTCGGCGCGAGGTCGTAGCCGCATTCATGCACCGGCCTGCCGACGCGGATGGCCGTCAACGTGTCCTGCAACGGTTTGCGCGAGCGCACGTGCATCACCACGTGGCCGAGCGCGACGACCGGTATGCCATGCCTCTCAGCGGTGTATTCGACGGCGCCGCGATGGATGTCGTCCATTGCCCGCTGATGCAGCACGAGGCCGCACCACGCGCGCGCGGGAAACGTGTCGTCGAGCCATTCGAGTTGCGCTTCGAGCGTTTCTTCTTTTGCCGGAAATTCGGGCACCAGGATCGCCAGGCAATCGGGCATGCCGCGCAAATGCGCGTAGTCGCGATCGGGGCGCGACAGATCGTGCGGCGTCAGACGATATTCGCCCTTCGGCGCGCGCGTGCGCGCGAGCGTAATCAATTCGGACAGGTTGCCGTAGCCCTCGCGATTCTGCGCGAGCAGGATCAAGCCGAACGCCGGTGATCCGTCGGCATTGCGCAGTTGAAAATACGAACCGATGATGAGCGGCAACCCGATTTCCTTCGCCGCGACGTGCGCGCGCACGACGCCCGCAAGCGAGCATTCATCGGTGACGGCGAGCCCCGCATAACCGAGTTGCGACGCGCGTGCGGCGAGTTCTTCCGCATGCGAGGCGCCGTGCAGGAACGTGAAGTTCGAAAAGCAGAACAGCTCGGCGTAGGCCGGTAGCGCGGTGAAAGTCGTGTCCATTGCGCGTCATCCGGACAGGCCGTGCGGGAACCCGCGCTGCTCTTTTTGAGCAGCGCGGTTACGGTGGAGAGCCGGTGCCGATAGTGCGCTGTTCACGCGGGCAAGCCGGGTTGCGTGCCAGAGCGATAGGTGGATATCGGCGGTAGGGAGGGTGACAGACGACATGAGCGTGAACACTGTATATGCATACAGTATCATACGCCTGAATTTGCACCTGCACGAGATTGCGATGAGATGGCAGTTTCCTGCGCAATCCAACCTACGTCATACGAAAGGAGGGCGCCTACTCTTCAAGCGCTCACGTATAGGGTCACGCTACGGCATTGCGAGCAATTGATTCGTCCGCCTGGTTCTCTCCACATCGCGACAGAACCAGGTTTATGCGGCGGCGACTTCCGCAAGATGTTCTCCGTTAGCGCGCGTTCCGCATTGGCCGCTATGAACCGACGATCGTTGCGCACCCTCCGCGGCCGCCTGAAGACAATACCCATAGCGGTAGATCGAAATAAGCACATATCCGTTCTCCGCACGCAGATGCAGTTTCGTCCGCACCGAGGAAACGTGTGTATCGAGCGTGCGGGAGGGCACGTCTGCCGAATGTCGCCACACGCTCTCGATGAGACTGGCACGAGAAAGCGGCCGGCCGAGATTCTGAAATAGCAGCAAGGCGACCCGGAATTCCTTCTGTGAAAGAGCGATGCGCTCGCCCCGCCAGGATACGCGGCCTTCCTGGAGATCGAAGCGATATTCGCCGAACTGCTGCTGCCTGGCGACGGCCGATGCGCGCTGACCGCAGCGGCGTAGCAGCGTGGTGATTCGGGCGAGGAGAATCGGAGCGGCAATTGGTTGAACGAGAAAGTCGTCGGCGCCGGCGTTCAGCGCGTCGACGACATCACGCTCGCGCAAATGACATGAGATAACCAGTATCGGGAGCTCCGTGTCGCAATGATGGCGAATGCCTGCGAGCATGGCGACCACTTCTATATCAGCGTCCCAACGGAAGATCGCAAGATCAAAAGTCCCGTGCTGCAAAGCGTGAAGCAGCGATCTCACTTCCGAAAAGGTTTGACAGCTATAACCGGCTGACATGAGCGTGTCGGTTACGAAACGCAATTCGGCCGGATCATTATTAAAAATGGCGATGTGCATGAGCGATGGTTCCTCGACAGACCGGGACGTATATCGACATCCAATGCCAATCGTTAGCCTGGACGGTTCTTATTTAAGTTCTCAGTAAACGTTGCCGCGATGATGATGCGGCCACCCAACCTGGTACGGATTTTCCGATAGTTCATAAATGGCAATGGTCAGGGACTGTCAGGAAGGAAGTGAGCGCGGGCGACACGGCGAATGGTCGAAGCGTTAAACGCTATCGATTACCACGTCGACGAACATCTCTCCGGGCTGCTTGAAGCTCACGTGGCTTTCTTCCTTGTGCATTACCGGAAATGTGTGCCTGCCGCGGCGCGTAACGGCTCACTCGCGACATGCACAACTATCGCCGCGTCCGCTCCATGCAAAACGATGATAGCCGTGCAAATATGAAAATTTCATTTATCAAATTAGCCAAAAAATTCGAAAAAAATGCCGTACGACCATGACCTTCTCTGACATTGTCTTTATTCCGGGTGCCACACAATCCGTTCCAGTCTCGGTGAAAGGACCGGCGGTAGCGCGATGAACATGACGTCGAATGAGCCTGCGATACAGGTACTCGTTACCGCCTCGACTCCGCGAAAGGGGTTCTTCGTGATCGTGTATCCGTACATCGCGAGTCGCCAGACACCACGACTTCGTCGATAACGTTTCGCAAGCGGAAAAGATAGCAACAGGCTTTACGGGGAAAGAAATGCCATTCGAGAAGATCAAGGTCGGGTACGCACGTGTGTCAACCGACGAGCAACACCTCGATATGCAGTTGAAGGCGCTGGAGAGTTACGGCTGTAGCCACATCTTTTCAGACAAGGGCTTATCGGGCGCGCGTTTCGACCGGCCCGGTTTGAAGCAGGCATTGGAGGCGGTCCAGCAGGGCGGCACGTTGGTTGTCTGGCGGCTGGACCGGTTGGGGCGGTCCTTGCGACATCTCGCCAGCATTATCGGTGACCTCGACAAAAGGAAGGTGCGCGTCGTTTCGCTCACGGAATACATCGATACGCGCTCGTCGAGCGGACGCTTTACCTTTCACATGCTGGCGGCGATTGCGGAATTCGAGCGTGGCCTTATTGGCGAACGCACGCGTGCCGGAATGGCCGCGGCACGTGAACGCGGCAGCAGTATCGGGCGACCGGGTGCGTTAAGCACTCACCAGTGCGAACAGGCGCGCAGTATGCTGAAGCACCACTCCCAGGCGTTCGTCGCGAAGAGCTTCAGCGTTCACCCTCGAACGCTTCGGCGCTATCTAAACAAGGCAGCGCGGGCACCGTCGATTAACGCTGATGCTGCGATCACGGCCGCACTTTCGGCTTCGGACTCAACTTTGGCATCGCGCGCGTAGCACGCGACGGCGAGTGACAGAGCGCTATTGAGTTTCAATTACACCTCTGTACGAACGAAACCCATGGGCCGCATTAGCAACAACCTAAGCCGGGTAGAGGTTCACCGAGGAAGAGACGGCGCGAAGCTCTCACCGCGGCACGTGCTCCCAACTCGAATTGATAGCGGCTGTCGCGAGAAGAAGTGCGTTGCTCTCTTCAGAGGCTAGGTGCCTCGGACCTTGAGGTAACGCAATACGATTTGTATCTGCCCCAATTACGATTAATGATAATTAATGTGACATCGTATGACAGTTGAAAGATGTGCTGCTAGAATGTTAAAAAATGTAACCCGCAGCGGCCCACGAGGCCGGCAATGCTGGCAAGTTTGGTAGGAAGAACGCTTGCAGCGGCGGATCATCCGATGACTGCAATGCGTTAGTCGATTGAAGCTGATCGAATGAAACATGTGATCAATAGCAAAAGCACCGGCTCTTTAGTCATTTGGCGATCCTCCTCAAGGAGGAATGCGGCCGTCTATTAAATCGCCGTAGCTCCAATATGGAAGAGCAGAGGGGAAGTCATTTCCTGATAGGAGATGTGGCTTCCTATTATCCAATGTCAGGATTTTTTCATGCGCATCGCCATTCTTGAGGACGACCCAGAGCAGTCGGAGTTCATTAATGCAGTTTTGACGCAGGCCGGGCACACTTGCTATCTATTCAAAGAGGGGCGTGCGCTCATTCGTAAAATGCAGCGAGAGACGTTCGATCTTGTGTCGCTCGACTGGAATGTCGGGGACGTGCGGGGCGACGTTGTGCTTGCGTGGATCCGCGAAAATTACGACGCCAATCTGCCGGTTTTATTCATGACGTGTCGGGGGCGCGAATCAGACATTGTTCATGCACTCAATGCCGGAGCGGACGACTACCTGGTCAAGCCTGTTCCCCCACCCATTCTGCTCGCTCGCGTCAACCGGCTTTTGCAACGAATCTATCGGCAGGATGCGGCTGCCGCCACTCAGCAATTTGGCGACTATCTTTTCGAACCTCAGGCTGGGCGGGTATTTTTGAGCGACGAGCAAATTGCATTGTCGCAAAAGGAATTCCAACTGGCGCTTCTGTTGTTCCGTAACCTGGCGAGACCACTCTCCCGCGCGCATATTCTGGAGACGATCTGGAAACACTCGGCGGACATTCCGACTCGTACGCTAGATACTCACATGTCCGCGGTACGAGTGAAGCTTCGTCTGAGGCCCGAAAACGGCTATTGCATCATGCCCATCTACGGCTACGGTTATCGTTTGGAAAAGCTCGAGAGAGAGCGTATTTGACGGAGCCGGAGCGCCAGGGTAACCCTGGCGCAGCAACTGGCTGAACTGTCGGCACATGCCGCGCAGTTGCCGGGCGGCACTATAGGATGTGCTCCACGGAAAGTGCAAGGTCGTCATCACTTTTTTCGGTGCCGGCGATACGCTCGCGTTCATCGCGGTCCATCATGAGTGCCCGCATCTCGGTCCACATGCCGAGGTAATGCACGACAAAGCTGTCTGGACGGCGCAGAAACCAGGGCGTGTTGATAATCATCGGGTTGAGAATCTCAGCCTCCGCAAGCAGGCCGTGTTCATTGAGTGCATTGATGAAATGAAACTGGTCTCCATTGCCGGCATAAACCGTTGACCGGTCGGCGAGGCCGGCAATGCGTTGCATCAGACCGTAGAGCATCGAGGCGTTGGCTTCTGTCTTGCGAAAACCCATGACGCCGGAGTTGAATGGCCACTGCCCGACATCGCGTGCCAACAGCCGGTCGCGACGCTCCAGAAGCGGCTCGATACGGCGTGCCATGTCGGTAAAGAGAACGTCCGCGTCGAGCCAGACGATCCAGTCGTGATCGTTCAAATAGGCATGCAGCAGCCACGGCTTGAGCCAGTTCCCTGTGCCGCGCAGTCCGACTTCTGGCGGAATCTCGCGGTGCACGTACAGCGTATGGCCGTGCCGGTCACAATATTCCCTGAAATTGCGCTCGGCGATGCGGCCATACGCCGCTATTTCCGGCGTATAGAGGGTGACAAACGCGATTGACTTTCCGGGGTTGAACGAACTCCGCGTGCCCTGACTTTCGGCACGCGAATCGGCAAAGGAAAAAAAGCGTTTTCCACGTTGCTTGCAATGGTTCACATGCCGAAAGAGCGCATTGCGAAAGTCCGGCACGATGCCCATTTCAACCGGCGAATGTGTCGATTTGTCGATGCTGATGGCAAAAGTTGGGGCAAGACTCCAGCGCGGGTCGACGTTCGGGCCCGTGTGCATGACCGGACACATTCCATTGACGAGCGAGTGCCAAGGTTGGAATGCGTGGGCAGCCAGCACCTCGGCCTCCCCCGGAAACGGCGTTCCCCCAAGCTTGCACTGCTTGACGAGATCGTGGACCGTAGCGCGCGAACACGTACTACTGCGCCAGATTTGCGCGTCGGTCTGCGGCAATGCGCTTGATGTACTCACAAGCAGGTACTCTCGCTCATTCATCAAATTCGCGAGTGGCGCCGGGTCGACGATTGCGGCGTTTTCGGTGAGAAGCAAAACGAAGTGACCCTCTTCGGCACGCAGCAATGCTTCGAGCAATGCCTCGTATTTGTGCAACGCCTGAACCTGCGGGCCCCTGGGGCCCTCGCTGGCGTCCACGACTTCATGGCGGTATCCGTTGGCTAACGCGTATTCCCGGTGATTTGCGTAGCTGTGCGGCGAACGCTCAACGAAGTAACTCAAAACCGTGGACGAGCTCATCGACCTATCTCCAGAAAAAACGCAATCTTCCATGCTCCGTTCGTGCTTGTAAACGGCCGATCTGGTTTCTCACTTCTCATTGCGATCGGCGCATGTCGATGGTGTTCAAAAAGTTCACCACGGCCTAATTGTTGCATTGCGACTTCGGGGCGCTTGCCGAGCTGGTTTCTATGGCTCGCTTGACGGTGCGGGGATGCACGTTGAACTTCCGCGCGATTTCGCTAATGGGCGTCGTCTCGAACAATGCCACGGCCTGACTACGTTGCGCCGGCGTAAGCGATGGCTTGCGACCGAAGTTCTTGCCGTGCGCCCGCGCTGCTTCCATTCCCGCGCGCGTGCGCTCGCTGATCAGGCGCCGCTCGAATTCGGAGAGCGCGGCCATCATGTGAAACATAAGCACTCCGCCTGCGGATGTCGTATCGATCGATTCGTTCAGGGAGATGAAGCCGATTTTTCGCTTCCCCAATTGTCCGATCAGATCGATGAGCTTGCCGAGCGATCGCCCCAAACGGTCGAGCCGCCATACCACCAGCGTATCTCCCGCAGACATCGTGGCCAGTGCCTTGTTCAGCCCCGGCCTGCAAAATTGTGCGCCTGATATCCCCTGATCCGCGAAGAGCTTGTCGCATCCGGCGCGCATTAGCGCGTCTTTCTGGAGCGCCAGATTCTGTTCTTCCGTCGAAACACGCGCGTATCCGACTTTCACAGAAGACTCCTCGTGTTGGGCGGCACATTGTACGGATAGTAAAAAAAATCACTTTCAGAACAGGAACGTGAGCCGCTGCCGTTCCGTTGAGCGGTTACGCGATCAAGAAAAAAAAGAAGCATGCAGTACGGCATAAGTCCGGGAGTGCTGTTGGCGACACCATGAGTGGCGTTGCATCCGTGCCATTCGGAGGCGTTTCGGGCTTGCTGTCCATGAGCCGTTTTCGTTTCGCCTATCGGAAAGGAAAGCGTGCTCCTGGAACTCGACTGTATTGGTTGCTAGCGACCGGTTTTTTGTTTCGAAGGTCGACTGTCTCTGGCTTGCGGCATGAATTGCAAAGTGTCAGACATCGCAAGATTGGTCGCATTCTACTAGACAAAAAGGAACCCTTTTGTCCGGTCCTTTCTCACCGCTTCCTTTCCCGGCCCAGTATGGCTTTCACGTCTTGAAACAAGTTTTTTAGCAATTTGGCACAAGGGTTCCCTTTTGTCCGCCCCGAAGAAGAGCTTTGACAGCATCCGTGAGTGCAGGCGGACGAGTGGCGTCGGATAAATCGGAGGGGGCAATGACCGACACGGAAGTGGCAGAAGCGGTGTTCGCCGCAATGCGAGAAGACCGGGTGAGATTGAGGTTCGAACCGGTCTGTTCCGCGGTTGACGGCAGCGTGGTGCTCTACCACGAATGCCTGACTGACGTTACCGATGCAACAGGTAGACGTATTGATCCCATGACCTTTGTGCCGGCATTGCAGAGGCTCGATCTGATTCGTGCGTACGACCGTTATGTCGTGCGGCGTGTGATCGGTCTGCTGCGGTCAACCGCGGCTATTCGCCTGGGCGTGAACATTTCGGGCCGCAGCGCCGTATTGGACGTGATATGGGAAGCGGCGCTTCTCTGCCTCGCTTTCGAGCCTTCGATCGCCGCGCGGCTTGTCGTTGAAATTACCGAAACCGAACCCGTCGCGCGCGGCCGCGCGCGGGTGTTCGCCGACCGATTGCGCGCGACGGGCTGTCTCGTCGCGATAGACGATTTCGGAGCCGGATATGGCGTCGATACGGCAATGGAAATTCGTTCGCCCGACATCATCAAAATCGACGCCTCGTTTGTTACTGCCGCCGACGGCAACGCTTCTGCACAGGCCAGATTGAAGCGGATTGTTTCGATGGCGGCTTCGATTGCCGATACGGTTGTCGTTGAGGGCGTGCAGTCGGAATCGCAATTCGCTTCAGCGAAAGCGGCTGGCGCGACGTGGGTACAGGGGAGAGAACCGGGGCGCATTGCTGTTCGCGCGCAATTTTCGTCAACAGGAATCAGAGAATGAATAAAAACTATCGATCCATATGGAATGATGCTCTCGGCGCGTGGGTCGCTGTGTCTGAATTAGACTCAGCGCGCGGCAAAAGTGGCGGCAGTGTCGTCACCAGTTCACCGGGTACAAGTATCGGTGCCATGGGTGCTGGCTTCTTGGACGGCATGCCGGCACTCCGTGTGATAACCGTCGCGGCAGTCGCCGTTGCCGCCGGGCTGAGTGCGCCAGATGTGGCGTTCGCGCAAGCAGCAACCAAACTTTCAGGTTGCAACAACGCCTTCGCGAGCACCGTGTCGGGTGTAGCAATTGGCTGTCTCACGACCGCCTCCGGTGATCACTCGACAGCAGTCGGATTTTCGGCCCTTGCTTCTGGCGACTCGTCCGCTGCGTATGGCGCTGGCGCGGTAGCCTCTGGCACCAACGCTATTGCGATTTTAGGAAACGCATCTTCGGCTAATGGTGTGGCTGTCGGAACAAGCTCCGTAGCGTCAGGGGTGACGGGATCGGCGGCATTTGGCGCGCGTGCCACATCTTCCGGCGCTAATGCGGCGGCGTTTGGAATTTTCTCAACTGCTTCGGGCCAAGCTACCGCGGTTGTGGGTGCAGGAGCGCACGCGACCGGCAATTTCGCGTCGTCGCTGGGGGCGAATGCAGCGGCTGACGGAACCAGCAGCACTGCCGTTGGTAGGTTGGCAAATGCTGCGGCGGACGATTCCGCTGCGCTGGGCGAATCGGCCACTGCTTCAGGCGCGGGCGCTATGGCAGCAGGGTTTGGCGCAACCGCAAACGGCGTCAATTCTTTCGCGGGCGGCACGAACGCAATAGCAGGCATCGCAGGCAGCACTACAATCGTCAATGACGTTGCGCTCGGAAATGCCGCTTCGGCAACTGGCGGATATTCGATTGCTCTCGCCTCCGATTCGACGGCATCGAACACAAATGCCATCGCGCTCGGGCATACGGCGATTGCAAGTGGAACCGCGAGTATGGCACTCGGCGCAGCGGCGTCGGCCAGCGGACAAAATTCGTCTGCCTTCGGAACCACCGCTCTCGCCTCCGGTGCAAACGGCACGGCTATCGGCTCGTATTCGAAAGCAACCGGCTCCGGTGCAATGGCAATCGGCAGTTCCGCCGTTGGGAGTAACACAAGTTCGATTGCAATTGGGAACGCTGCCCAATCTTCTGGAGTGAACGCGGTGGTCGTCGGCACAGGTGCCAGCGCTAGCGGTGATTTTGCAACGGCGGTTGGGGGCGGCTCTAAGGCGATCGGTGATCGTTCACTGACGAATGGTTTGAATTCGACTGCCTATGGCACAAATTCATTTGCGGGCGGATCGAGTGCGGTAGCCGGCGTGAGCGGCAGCACGACGATCGTCAATGACATCGCTCTAGGCAATGCCGCTTCTGCAGTGGGAGGAAATTCGGTTGCAATTGGCACGAGCGCAGTTGCATCAGCCGCGAATTCGATGGCATTTGGTAACGCCGCGACTGCTGCGAATGCCGATAGCGTCGCACTAGGAAACGGTTCGGTCACGGCGGCCGCAAACCCGACAACAAGTGCAGTAATCGGCGGTGTGACGTATGCGTTCGCAGGAACGGCGCCGACCAGCGTGGTAAGCGTGGGTAGCGCGGGCAAGGAACGTCAGATCACGAATGTGGCCGCTGGCCGCATCAGCGCAACAAGCACGGATGCCATTAATGGTTCGCAACTCAACGCAACGAATCTTGCGGTAAATGCCCTTTCGACTTCCGCGTCAACCGGCATTTCGTCGCTGAGTACCGGCCTGTCAACGACGAACAGTAACGTCAATTCGCTGAGCGTTTCGACTTCGACCGGCTTGTCTACAGCCGCAAGCGGCATCGCATCCTTGAGCACGGGCGTTGGTTTCCTATCGACGGGGCTGTCCACGACGAACAGCAACGTGGCGTCGCTGTCGACTGCGACAGGTTCGATTTCGACCAGCATCAGTTCGCTGTCCACGGGTCTGTCGACGACCGATAGCAATGTGGCGTCGCTGTCCACGTCGACCTCGACCACGGCGAGTTCGCTGTCCACAGGGCTGAGCACCACGAACAGCAACGTCGCCTCGCTGTCCACGGGCCTGAGCACGACGGACAGCAATGTGGCGTCGTTGTCCACCTCGACCTCGACGACGGCAAGCTCGCTGTCCACTGGTGTGAGTTCGTTGTCCACGGGCCTCTCCACCACCAACAGCAACGTCACCTCGCTGTCGACCTCGGCCTCGACGGGCATCGCGTCGGTATCCACGACGGTCAGCGCGCTCAACAGCCAGGCGGTGAAGTACGACCTGAACCC
>NZ_FRAB01000013.1:0-27844 GCF_900142195.1 Paraburkholderia terricola | reverse complement strand
CTGTCTACGGGGCTGAGCACGACGAACAGCAACGTGGCGTCGCTGTCGACTGCGACAGGTTCGATCTCGACTAGCATCAGTTCGCTGTCCACGGGTCTGTCGACGACCGATAGCAATGTGGCGTCACTGTCCACGTCGACTTCGACCACGGCGAGCTCGCTGTCCACCGGCCTCAGCACGACCGATAGCAACGTGGCGTCGTTGTCCACGTCGGCCTCGACGGGTATCAGTTCGCTGTCTACCGGGCTTTCCACCACGGATAGCAACGTGGCGTCGCTGTCCACGTCGACCTCGACGACGGCCAGTTCGCTTTCGACGGGCCTGAGCACGACCGACAGCAATGTGGCGTCGCTGTCCACGTCCACTTCGACCACGGCGAGTTCCTTGTCCACTGGCGTGAGTTCGCTCTCGACCGGTCTATCCACGACGAACAGCAACGTGACCTCGCTGTCGACGTCGGCTTCGACGGGCATCAGTTCGCTCTCGACGGGCCTTTCCACCACGGATAGCAACGTGGCCTCGCTGTCGACTTCGACATCGACCACGGCAAGCTCACTCTCCACGGGTCTGTCCACGACGAACAGCAACGTGACGTCGTTGTTGACGTCGGCTTCGACCGGCATCAGTTCGCTGTCCACGGGTCTTTCCACCACGGACAGCAACGTGGCGTCGCTGTCGACCTCGACCTCGACCACGGCAAGTTCGCTGTCCACTGGTGTCAGCTCGCTTTCGACCGGCCTGAGCACGACCAACAGCAATGTGACCTCGCTGTCGACGTCGGCATCGACCGGCATCAGTTCGCTGTCCACGGGTCTTTCCACCACTGACAGCAACGTAGCCTCGCTGTCGACTTCGACCTCGACGACGGCCAGCTCGCTGTCCACTGGTGTCAGTTCGCTGTCAACGGGCCTGAGCACGACGAACAGCAACGTGACGTCGTTGTCGACATCGGCCTCGACGGGCATCAGTTCGCTATCCACGGGCCTCTCCACCACGGACAGCAACGTGGCCTCGCTGTCGACCTCGACTTCGACCACGGCGAGTTCCTTGTCCACTGGCGTGAGTTCGCTCTCGACCGGCCTGTCCACGACGAACAGCAACGTGACTTCGCTGTCGACGTCGGCCTCGACGGGCATCGCGTCGGTATCGACGACGGTGAGCGCGCTCAACAGCCAGGCGGTGAAGTACGACCTGAACCCCGACGGCACCGTCAACTACGGCAGCGTCACGCTGAACCCGGGCGGCAGTGCCTCGCAGATCCACAACGTCGCGGCCGGCACCGCGCCGGGCGATGCGGTGAACCTCTCACAACTGAGCACGGTGGTCGCCGGCAGCAAGACGCACTACTACAGCGTCAACGACAACGGCGTGCAGGGCGGCAACTACGACAACGACGGTGCGACGGGCGTGAACGCGCTCGCCGCGGGAGTGGGCGCCACCGCGGCGGGTTCGAGCAGTGTGGCGGTGGGCGACAGCGCCAGCGCGAGCGCCGACAAGACCTTGGCGTTGGGCGCGGGTTCGCTGGCGATAAACATCGGCGACGTGGCGCTGGGCTCGGGCTCGGTGACGGCGGCGGCCAATCCGACCTTGAGCACGACGATCGGCGGCAAGACCTACAGCTTCGCGGGCACGACCCCGGTCAGCGTGGTCAGCGTGGGAAGCGTGGGTGCTGAACGGCAGATCACGAACGTGGCGGCGGGGCAGATCAGCCAGACGAGCACGGATGCGATCAACGGCTCGCAACTGTATGCGACGAACCAGGCAATCGATACCCTGTCGACTTCGACGTCCACCGGTATCAGTTCGCTCTCGACGGGTCTCTCCACGACGAACAGCACCGTGGCCTCGCTGTCCACCGCCACGGGTTCGATCTCGACCAGCATCAGTTCGCTGTCGACGGGCCTCTCCACGACCGACAGCAACGTGGCCTCGCTGTCCACGTCGACTTCGACCTCGACCAGTTCGCTGTCCACGGGTCTCAGCACGACCAACAGCAACGTGACCTCGCTGTCGACCTCGGCATCGACGGGCATCAGTTCGCTGTCCACGGGTCTGTCCACGACGAACAGCAACGTGGCGTCGTTGTCGACCTCGGCCTCGACCGGCATTAGCTCGCTCTCGACCGGCCTGTCCACGACAAATAGCAGCGTGGCGTCGCTGTCCACGTCGGCCTCGACGGGTATCAGTTCGCTGTCCACCGGCCTGTCCACGACGAACAGCAACGTGGCGTCGTTGTCGACCTCGGCCTCGACCGGCATCAGCTCGCTCTCGACGGGTCTGTCCACGACGAACAGCAACGTGGCGTCGCTGTCGACCTCGACTTCGACGACGGCCAGCTCGCTCTCCACCGGGCTGAGCACGACCGACAGCAACGTGGCCTCGCTCTCCACTACGGTCAGTTCGACGACCAGCAACATCGCGTCGCTGTCGACCGGCATGAGTTCTCTGTCCACCGGTCTGTCCACGACCAACAGCAGCGTCGCGTCGCTGTCCACGTCGACCTCGACGGGCATCGGTTCGCTGTCCACGGTGACGAGCACGGCGGTCAGCAGTGTCACTTCGATGTCGACGGTGGTGAGTTCGGTGTCCACCGGACTTTCCACGACGAACAGCAATGTGGCGTCGCTGTCCACGTCGACCTCGACCGGCATCGGTTCACTGTCCACCGCGCTTTCCACCACCGACAACAACGTGGCGTCGCTTTCGACCTCGACTTCCACGTCCGCCTTGTCCTTGTCGACGCTGATCTCGACATCACGCCCGCATTACTACAGCGTGAATGACAACGGCAAGCAGCAGTCGAACTACGCCAATGACGGCGCCACGGGCGTGAACGCGATCGCGATCGGGCCGAACGCCACGGCTGCCGGCTCGGACAGCGTCGCGCTCGGCAATGGCGCGAATGCGGGCACGGACGGCGCCACGGTGATCGGGGCGAATGCCATCGTGTCGGGCAATAAAGGCGTGGCGCTCGGTTCGAATGCCACGGCGTCGGCGGCTAACTCGGTGGCGCTTGGCGCGAATTCGGTGGCTAGCGAAGCGAATACGGTTTCGGTCGGATCGGCGGGCGACGAACGCCGCATCACGAATGTCGGACCGGGCGTCAATGGCACCGATGCGGTGAACGTGTCGCAACTGAGATCCGTGCAGCAGAGCGTGAACTCGATCGCCCGGAAAGCCTATTCGGGTGTAGCGGGCGCCACCGCACTGACGATGATTCCGGAGGTGGACCTGGGCAAAACGATCGCGGTGGGTATCGGGGCGGCCAGCTACCAGGGCTACAGCGCTGTCGCACTCGGCTTCACCGCGCGTATCACCAACAACGTCAAGATCAAGGGCGGGGTAAGCAGCAGCAGCGCCGGGTACTCGGTTGGCGGTGGTGTCAGCTACCAGTGGTAACGAGGGAGGTTTGAAGGCTGCATCCGGAATGGAGAAGGCGCGTTCCGGGTGCAGCCGGAAATTCCCCTGCTGCGCAGTGCCTGTCATCCAGTTTCCCTGACGTGTTCTGACAGTCCTGGCAGTCGTGCTCACGTACCATCGACGCGTGTCTGGTGGTAACGCATGGCGAACACGGCAAACTTTTCGCACGGCCATCGGCCGGTATGACATCGAGGTTCCAAATGCTTAGAAAGATTCTCGCGGTGCTAGCTATTGCCGCCGTACTGGCCGGATGTTCCGCGGCAACCGGTCCCACTTTCAGCGCCTATTCGGTGAGCTTGCCGAATAATGAAAAAGCTTTCCGCGTTGAGTGCTACGGCCTCTTCGAGGGCCAGGGAACCTGCTACTCCAAAGCACGCGAAATTTGCGGCAATACGCCTGTCCGTCCAGTCCAGGAGATTGCGCCGCTGGCGGGCAGCGGCGGACAACGCGACGTGCGTGTCCTGACGTTCCAGTGCGCAGCAGCGCCTGCGCCGCAGCCTGCGCCTGCGCCGGTGGCAGTCGCGCCGGCGCCTCAGGCTCCGCCGCCGGCACCGCGCAAGCTTTCGTTGAGCGGCGATGCGAATTTCGAAGTCGACAAGGCGACATTGACCGCCGCGGCGCGTACTCGTCTCGATGCGCTTATCGCAGCCGCTCAAGGCATGACGTTCAATACGGTCGCAGTCAGCGGCTTTACGGACTCGACCGCTTCGGCCGCGCACAACCAGGCGCTGTCGGAACGTCGCGCGCAGACCGTTGCGCAATATCTGCAGGAACACGGACTGAAGGCGCGGCAGTTCGTCGCGAAAGGTTATGGAAAAGCGGACCCGGTGGCGTCGAACGCGACGGCCAGCGGACGCGCACAGAACCGCCGCGTGGAAATCGCGCTCGACTAATAAAAAAGCAATCCCTCAGGGAAGTCCGCTTCGGATGATCGACCGGACCTTAGGCAGGACCGCTACTCCCCGCATGCGGTCCTGATTTTTTCGACCAATCAGCGGAAGTGCCCGAGCGGCAATCAAGGCGACATGCGGATCGGAATTTCAGTACTCACCCACACCGGACAGAGCGTCTGGGAAAACGGGCTGGGACAGAACATTTTTTTCTTTGCGCAACTGCTGCGCGCACTGCCGTTCGTGACGGACGTCGTGTTGCTCGACTGCGGCGATCAAAGGGAGCTGCCGCCCGAGGCCGTGAACCTCGCACAGGAATTCCGGCTCGTGCCTCCACGGGAGGCGACCGATCTCGTCGACGTCGTGTTCGAGATGGGAGGTGGCCTCGACGTCGAGTGGCTCGACCATATACGTGCGCTCGGCAAAAAGGTCATTTTTTTCTGCTGCGGCCAGCCCTATGCGGGGCTTGTCGAGCCAAGCGTATTCAAGAAGAGCGGCTATTTTTCGCGCGCGCAGCGCTGCGACGAGATCTGGATTCTCGCGAAGGACCTCGCCTTCAAGCCGATGCTTCAGACGCTGCACCGTTGCCCGGTATTCGAGGTGCCGTTCCTGTGGAATCCGGTATTCATCGAGCGGCGCGTCGCATTGGTCGCGCAGGCGGGGTTTCATTTCGGCTATGAACCGGCGCCGAAGCGGGACACCCCGCGCGCGCTGCGCGTCGCGATTTTCGAACCCAACATTTCCGTCGTGAAGTGCTGCGTGATTCCGATGCTGGTGTGCGACGAGGCATTTCGAAAGGATCCCGCGACGATTGCGCGCATGGACGTACTCAACAGTATCCAGATGAAAGACCATCCGAGCTTCGCGTTCCTCACGCGCTCACTGGATCTCCATAAACACGAAAAAATTCACCTGGACCAGCGGCATGATTTTGTCGGGTACATGAGCCAGCATGCGAACGCGGTAGTCGCCCACCAGTGGCATAACGCCCAGAACATTGCGTACCTGGATGCACTGTATGGCGGCTACCCGCTTGTTCATAACTCGCCGTGGCTCGCGGAACTCGGCTACTACTACGCCGACTCCGACATCGCCGCCGGCGGGGCGCAACTGGTAAGAGCCGCCCGCGATCACGATGCTGACCACGACGCCTATATGCGCCGCGCGCGGGCGTTTCTCGCACGCTTGAATCCGCTCGACGCGGACAACCGCGCACAGTATGCGCGGCGACTGCTGGACCTGGGCACCCGTCAGACGGCAAAGGGGGCGTCATGCTGAACGGCAAGCGCCTGAAAGTCGGCGTCACCATCTATCTGCGTGCCGGACAGCAGTCGATCTGGGAAAACGGCATCTTCCAGAACTGCTATTTCCTCACCATGCTGCTCAAGCGCTCACCGTTGATCGAGGACGTGTACCTCGTCAATGGAGGAGACGGTTCGCCGAATGAGGCGTCGCAGTTCCTCGCACTTGCGCCGGTGCCGCTCATCGACCTTGAAGCGGCACGCGAGCGTCTGGACGTGATCATCGAACTCAGCGCGCAGCTCAATCCCGACTGGGCGCGGGATTTTCGTGCCCGCGGCGGACACGTGATCGGCATGCGGGTGGCCAACGACTACGTGATCGACATCGAGCGGATGATGTTCGATCTGCCGCACGGCATGCTGGTTTCCGGCACGCCGTACAGCGCGATCTGGACGCTGCCGGCGTTCGAGCGCACCTGCGCGAGCTACTATGCGTCGGCCCTGCGCGCACCCGTGCGGGCGATGCAGCACCTCTGGAGCCCGGCGTTGCTGGAACGTTCGATGGCGGGCGCGCAGGCGGCTCCCGCCTTCGGCTATGTGCCCGGCGGCAGACGCTGGCGCCTCGCGATCCTCGAGCCGAACATCTGCATGGTGAAGACATCGCAGTTGCCGATGCTGATTGCGGACCAGGCGTACCGGCAGGAGCCGGCCATGATCGACTACCTGCGCGTCTATAACACGCTGCATCTGAAGGGCGATACACAGTTCGTCGGTTTCGCGCGCAGCCTCGATCTGGTTCGCCACGGGCGCGCGACCTTCGAGCCGCGCCTGCCCGTCTACGAAATCATGACGCAGCAGGCCGACGCGCTGATCTCGCACCACTGGGAGAACGCCCAGAACTACGTCTATTACGAGGCGCTTTACGGCGGTTATCCGCTCATCCACAACTCCACGTTGCTCGGCGGCTGCGGTTATCGCTACACCGATTTCGACTGCGAGGACGGCGCCCTTGCACTGCGCCAGGCGTTCGCGGCACACGACGCCAGCCTTGCGGACTATCGCAGCGCGGCACGCGCATTCCTGGCGACGCTCGATCCCGAGTCGGAGCGCAACGTCGAGCTGTACACGGCGGCGATCGGGGACCTTTACCCATGATGGTGAGACAGAACATGCCCGCGAAGCGGCGCGCTTTCGACGTCTCCAGTTCGCGTGCCGCACGATGGCGCGCGCGGGCGATGTGGACTTGCACGATGCTCGCTTGCCTGTCGGGACCGTCGCTTGCCCAGCCGCTTCCCGTCTCACCTGGCTCGGCAACGGCGGTCAATCCGGGCACGCCGCCGCCCCCCGTGGAGGCTCCTGCAACCGTGCTTGCACAGGCCGCGCAAAAGGTGGGCGTGCGTCGTTGCTATCAGGCGATCAATGTCGTATCGAGCCGAACGTTCTTGAATACCGAACGCACTGACGTCGTGTTGGACTGGGACCGCCAGGATCCGGACAGTGCGCCGTTCTTCTCGCTCGCCGGCCTCGAATACGGACAGAACTCGGCGGTGCTTTCGCTCACGACGACGCCAGTGCCGAACGGCGGGTGCGCGATCCTCGCCGAACGTATTTCAAGCGCCCCGATGCCCTGCAAGGACGTGGCGCGCTCGGAACTCGGCGGCTATCACGCGAATACGCTCGTGAAACTGGTGACGGTCTACACCACGCCTGGCCGGTCGCGTGAGACGGTCACGCTGATCGATGCGCCTCCGTCATGTGTGATCGTGCGGCGCCAGGTGCAGTTCGGCCGGTGAGCGGGACAGTGAGAGCGGCCGACATGACTGAAGGTGCCGGTTGTTCGTCTTTTACAGGGCTCGCTGAAGCACAGCGAGGGTTGTTCAGTCTGGTATGCAGTTCGGGGGAAAGGCATGACAAAGATACGTTCGCTTCGGATCGGTATCACGATCGGTTTGCGCGATGCGGCGGAAAGCATGTGGGTCAACGGTATCAAGCAGAACGCGCTGTACCTGGCCAAGCTTTTCCAGCACTCGCCGCATCGGCACGAGGTCGTGCTCGTCAATACGACGGCGGTTGAGATCACGCCGCGGTTGCCGTGGGATCTTCAGCGTTTTCCGGCGCGCAGCTTCGCGGATGCGAAGGACTCGCTCGACGTGCTGATCGAACTGGGCGGCCAGATCGATCGCGAACAGACCTCGTATCTCAGGTCGCGCGGCACGAAGATCGTCAGTTACTGCTGCGGGCCGGAATACGTGCAGATGATGGAGGCGATGATCTTTTCACGGCGCATGTGCGATTCCGTATTCATCAATCAGCAATATGACCAGGTCTGGGTCATTCCGCAGGTCATGGAGACGAGCGCGCATTTTTTCGGCGTGTTGCGCAGACAGCCGGTGCGGGAAGTGCCCTTCGTGTGGGACCCGATGTGTCTGGACATGAGAACCCGCGAATTGCCATTTTCGGGCGAGTACCGTCCGCGAAACACGCCGAAGCGCCTGTCGATCATGGAGGCGAACATCAACGTGCTGAAGTTCTGCCTGTATCCGCTGCTGATTGCGGAGAGCGCGTATCGCAAGGTGGGCGGAGGCATCAGTTTCGTCCACGTGACGAACGCGGAACACCTCGCACGCAACAGTCCCGAGTTCATTGGAATTGCGCAGCACCTGGATCTCGTGCGCGACGGCAAGGTCAGTTTCGTCGGCCGTCACGATACGCCGCAGTTCCTGTCGGAACACACCGATATCGTGGTCTCGCACCAGTGGGGGCTCGCGTTGAACTACTTCTATTTCGACGCCTGCTGGAACGGCTATGCGCTCGTGCACAACGCGCATTTATGCCGGGATGTCGGCTACTTCTACCCCGGCAACGATGTGGAGGAGGGCTCGAACCAGCTTGTCCGTGCAATCGAACATCACAACGATGACTGGCAGGCGTATCGCGCCCGGCAGAGAAAGGCCATCCGGCCGTTTCTGTCGACGCACGAACCGCTCATCGCCCGCTATGACGAATTGCTTTTTGCGCTGGTGGGCGATCCGGGCGCCGGGAGCTGACGTCCCGGCACATGCAGCCCTGGCGATGGATAAATCAACGGTAGCACCACGGAGATGAAATTGAAGAGCAAACACATGATGCTGGCTGGCGTGCGCCGGGTAGCGATGCTTTCGGGTATGGCGGCAATGATGATCGCCGGCCCTGTTGCGGTGGCGAAAACGCCGCCGCAACAGGGCGCGGACGCGGACGTGATCGCGACCGTCAACCGCATGCCGATTCAGCGGGCGCAGCTCGACGAAGCGGTGCGTTCGAGCGGCCAGCCGGACACGCCGGCCCAGCGTCAGACGCTGACCGAGGGACTGATTGCACGCGAACTGATTCGCCAGGCGGCCGAGAAGGAAAAGCTGGGCAACACGGAACAGGTCGCGCAGGCGGTGCGCAAGGCGCGCGTCGACACTGAAAACAGGCTGTACGTCGCGCAGCACATGCGTCCCGAGGCGATCAGCGAGGCGCAGGTACGCGCTCGTTATGACGCGATCGTGGCCGAGCTCGGTACAGAGGAATACAAGGCTCGCGTGATTACCGTGCGAGACGATCTCACGGCGAAAGCGGTGCTGGCGAAGCTCGACCGCGGTGTGCCGTTCGAGACGCTGGCGGCTGAGAACAGTGTTGCGCCCAGCCGCACCGACGGTGGCGCGCTGCCCTGGTTCAGCTTCAGGACGCCAGTGAGCGAAGGGCATACGCAGGGCCTGGCGCTGCCGCTTGCGCTGGCCGTTTCGATGCTCGATGTCGGACAGATAAGCCGCTCGCCAGTTGCCGTCGGCAATCAGCGCGTGATCGTGAAGCTCGACGCGAAACGGCCGGTGGTGACGCCATCGTATGAACAGGCGAGAGCGTCGCTGCGTCAAACGATGGAATCGCAGGCGAGTGAGCGGGCCTTCACGCAACTGGTCGGCACGCTTGCCGCAAAGGCGGTGATCGTGCCGCCACGCAACAGTCGCCAGGATTGAAAACAACCGGAACGGCGGAGCGGATATGAGTGTATCGAGCTATACGGATCGATTCATCCGGAATCTGATCGTGAGTGGGCTGGTTGCATGCTGGACGGTGCTGGCGGTCTTCTTCTTCGCACCGGATCTGCCGGCGCTAGACAATGCCGCGCCCGCGATCGTGGTCGCGGTGGCGGCCGGAGTGGCCGCATTCATATTGCTGTCCGGGCCCGTGCTGCTTGGCCAGGTGCCGGGCGCGCGCCGCAGCATTTTCCGCGATCCCGAAACCGATCAGGCCGCGTGGCGTGGTCGTCTGATCGGTTTCGTTCTGGGCTTGTTGCTCGGTGTCGCGGTGCAGGGAATTTGACGCGGGCGTGAATACATCAATGGGGAATGCAACGATGTCGAATCTGAAAAATGTCGAGGCGCTGATTGCGCGCGGGGATCTGATTGCGGCATCCCACCTCCTGGATGCGCGCGGAGCGACACAATCGGACAACCCGCGCGAGCTGGTGGTGGCAAGCCGTCTGTGGTGCCTGCGGGGGCGCTTTGCCGATGCGCGCGAGTTGCTGGACCGCGCGCTGCATGCGGATCCGACCAACGTGGAAGCGCTGATTGAACGAGCGCGTCTGGCGATCAGGCTCGGCGACGATGCGGGCGCCGACGCGTGGTTCGAATGCGCATGGGGCGAGGGCGCACCCGGCGACGACTGGATGGTCGACTGGATCGATGTATTGCTGCGTCTGGGCAAATTCGACGCGGCGCGCAATATCGCTACCGTGCGGTGCGAGCGCGCACCGGAGCAGGCCGGTACGTGGTTCAGGCTGGGACTCGCGCATCAGCAGGCACGTCATCAACTTCAGGCACTCGACGCTTACCGGCACGCCGCGCGGATCGACCCGGCCCTGCCGATGCTGCGCAATAACATGGGCGCGGCCCACCTCGAACTGAGCGAATACGACCGCGCCCAGCCGTTGTTCGAACAGACGTTGCGGGACGACCCTGACAACGCGCTTGCGTGGACCAATCTCGGCACCGTGCTACTCAAGCGCGGACAGATCGACGACAGTCTCGTCGCGGCGGAGCGCGCGTGCGCACTCGCGCCCAACTATGCGACCGCGTTGCAGACGTACTCTTACGTACTGCGCGAACATCGGCAGTGGGACGGGGCACTGGCTGTCGCACAGAGGGCGCTCGCACTCGAGCCCGCCAACCTGTCGCTCGTCTGGACGCTCGCCATGCTCCAACTGCTGCGCGGCGACTATGCGAACGGCTGGCGTAATCACGAGGCGCGCTGGAGCGGTTCGCCCGAACTGCGCGATGTATCGCCGAACGTTCCGGCGCCGCGCTGGAACGGCGAACCGCTCGAAGGCAAAACACTGTTCGTGTGGGGCGAGCAGGGACACGGCGATGTCATGCAGTTCGTGCGGTTCGTGCCGCTCATCGCCGAGCGGGTGAAGCGCGAAGGCGGAAAGCTGATCTACTGCTGCTTCGGCAATCTGCTGCCGCTTCTGAAGCGCAGCCTCGGCGGCGTGGCGGACACCATCATTGCCCATGATCATCGGCCGCTGCCGGTATTCGACTATCACCTGCCGCTGTGCAGTCTGCCGCTGACGCTCGGCGTCACGCTGCAGGACTTGCCGCTGCGCTCGGGGTATCTGAAAGCCGACCCCGACAAGGTTCGCGCGTGGCGCGAGCGTCTGCCCGACGACGGCAAGCTCAAGGTCGGCCTGGTGTGGAGCGGCAGCCGCACGCACCAGCGCAATTCGCGGCGCTCCGTTAAACCGGCCGAGATCGCTAAAGCCTTTGGCGGGATCAGGGGGGTGGAGTTTTTCAGCCTGCAAGTCGGCGCGGACGGCGAGGTGGAGCAGGCCGGGCAGGCAGGGCTGCGTCTGACCGATCACACAGAAGAGTTCGCCACCTACGACGACACCGCGGCGTTTATCGAGAACCTCGACCTGGTGATTACCGTCTGCACATCCGTCGCGCACCTGGCCGCGGGCCTGGGTGTGCCGACGTGGGTGCTGCTCGACGTCAATCCGCATTGGCTCTGGATGACGGAGCGCCGCGACAGTCCCTGGTATCCCACGGTCACGCTGTACCGGCAACCGGCGTTCGGACAGTGGCAACCCGTGCTCGACGAGGTTGCGGCGCAACTCGCCGCATTTGCCGGAGCGCCCGATCCAGGCGCCGCCTCTCGCGACGACGAATCTGCATCGATGGAGATGTCGGTGCATTAACGTGCGATATCCGCTCGCCGCGACAAGCGGCCGGGCGAAAAGATCTCATGGGCAGTTGGCGCGATGGCCTGCGCTCGTCGCCGCTCCGAGGGGATCGAACGCATGAACGAATGGCGCCGGGATTGGAAGAGCAGGCATGTTGAAGAGGTGGTCAGTCATGGAAACATATCGCCGTTACATCGAGAAGAAGCTCAGTCTGGAAGAGCAGATTGCAATTGAGCGACGCGCTGCCGCGCATGCGGTGCTGATCGAGGTGCGCGCCTGTGTCCAGGAGTTCGGATTCACGTCCGCGCAGATTTTTGCCTTCGACGCGAATAGCACCGTCCGCGGAAAACGCCCCGCGCGATATTTCGATCCGCAGACAGGCGCAACGTGGTCCGGCGTTGGCCGGGAGCCGCTATGGATTCGGGGCAAGGACCGTGAGCGGTTCAGGCTCGCGCCCGCCCATGCGCATGCGGGCAATACCGTTGACGACGATGAACTCGCGACGGACCAGCAGACTGCGTGACGAACCGGCGGTTCAGCAGCAAGCGCAATTCGTGGCGTTGCATTGATGACCGATATGGACCTCTCCAATGAGTTTCGCTTTCCGGTGCCGGCCTCATCCACGCCGCGCCGGGACGATTGGCCTTTCTATCTCGACCGCCGCAAGCGCGCGTGGCTGCGCTGCATGCGCGATGCCTGGGGAGAGGAAGCGGTCATCCAGATTTACGCGGGATGCGTGCGTATCCAGTCGGAAAACTGCGACTGGCGGTTTTCGAGCGAGGCGGAGCTGCGTGCGGCCACGCTGCAGCGAAGGTGCGAGCGGCCTCGCGGCAGACCACCCGTCAAAAACAAAATAACCTGGGAGTAGTCGTTGAAATCAATCAATCTCGCGCAGTCGATCAGCCTGGCCTTCACGGAAGCAGTGAGACAACAGCTCTCACGGCAGATCGGCCTTTCGCCCGAGCTCATCGAACGCGTGGTCGCGCATGCCGCGCCCGTGCTGATTGCCGCGTTGATGGCCGGGGCGACCACGCCCGAGGGCGCCGCGACGGAGTTCTCGACGCTCAGGTCGGCCGAATCGAACGCGCGCATCGCCGAGGAACTCGCGCACATCGTGACGACCGTGGCCGGCATCAAGGACCTGGAGGCGTCCGGGGACAGCCTGATCGCGCGGGCCACCGGCCGCCGCATCGCCGTTCTCAGCGACCAGATAGCCGGCCAGGCGGGCGTGCCGCCGCAAGCGTCGCACGTGCTTTCGGGCATGGTCGGCGCCGTGCTGTTCGGCATGCTCAAACATCACGTACTGATCGAACAGGGCGAGGTTGAGCAGCTTCCGGCGTTGCTCGACGCTCAGCTACCCGCCATCGCCGGATATGTCACCGATGGCGTGGCCCGCTCGCTTGGATTCGATCACGCGGCGAACTTCAACGATTCGATATCCGCTCGCCTCGATGCGCTGACAAGCCGTGCCGCGCCGCAAGCGCCGACGCTTACCAACGGTGCCGCCGTCGACGCGATGGTCGCCACGCCGCCGGCGGTAGCCGCTTCGACTCCGCGCAGGCAGTCGTCTCCGAAATGGGTGTGGCCGCTCTTTGCGACGCTCGCGCTGGTTCTGGCCGCGGTTTTTGCGTATGTCCAGCTTCACCCCACGCAGGCGGACGCGGCGGCGGCGGCCTCAAGCGAGCGTCCTGTTGCCGCGCGGACCCGCGCGGCATCCGGCGTTGCACCGGAACCTGCCGCCTCGCCATCTGCCGCTCTTTCGGCGGTAGCGGCGCCTGCGTTGCCTGTGTCGTCTGTGTCGTCTGTGTCAGCCGCTGCTGCTTCGGCTACGCCGGCCGCAGTTGTTTCATCCGATGCCGTTGCGGCCGCTTCGTCGCCAGTCGTTTCCGCTGCGACGACGAATTCACAGCTTGCTTTCCGCGTGGACCGGACGGGTGTCCCTCAATTGATGGCGGTGGTAGGCAGCGATGCGGAGAAACAACAACTCGTCGATGCCTTGACCCGCAAATTCGGCGCGGGACGTTTTACGAGCGACGTCACCGTCGAAGCTCGCACGGCGCCTGCGGAGTGGCTCGGGCACATGGACGACCTGCTGCTCCTGATGACGCTACCGCGAGCAGAGGCGAGGATCGACGGAAGACGCATGGAACTGGGTGGCGCGGCGACGAGCGAGGCCCTTGGCTGGCGTGAGCGCCTGCAGCGCGAATTCGGTTCGTCGTGGGACATTGCCGCGTTCAACGCCGATCGAACTGTCCTCGCCGCGACCGATGCCTTTCTGCGAGCGATGACTCGTCTTACCGACGCCGGCAGCCCGTGCACGGCAACCGAGGTGGCCAAGGTGCTGAATCTCCAGGTGGTGAATTTCGCGAAATCGAGCGGACACGTTCCTTCATCGGCGAGAGAGAACCTGAGCGTGACGGCGCAGTTAATGAAGGCTTGCGCGAACCGCGCTCAGCCAATGCGTTTCGACATCGCGGTGTTTTCCGACAACGTTGGCGAGCCGCGGGCCAATCTGCAACTTTCGCAAAAGCGGGCCGATGCCGTGCGCGCGTTTCTCGTAGACGCAGGGGCGCCGGCGAATCTGCTTGACGCAAAGGGTTATGGCGCGGCACGGCCGGTGACGACCAATCTGGTCGCCAGCGGCCGCTTCGCGAATCGGCGTGTCGAATTTGTTCCGGCGGCATCGTGAAGCGGGTTAGCGCGCAGGCGGCGGTGCAGCCGGCTCGATGCAGGCGCGGGGCCAATCGCATGATGAGGTTTATCTGTCCATGAGGACGACTCCAACAGAACGCGTAGGCTTGCGCGACATGAAGGCATGCAGCGTGGGCAATTCACGGCGAGAAGAAGCCGGTTTATTGCCCACGCGGTATGCGGGAGCGAAGATCGTCGCGGCAATCATGGCCGTTCCGTTGTCGCTCTTCTTTGCCTGGGCGTTGCTTCACACGCTTCTCGCGCTGATTTTTCCGTCCACGCTCGTTGCTCGCTAAGACATGGCGTTGCAATGCAGGGCTCGACGGTTTCGTTAGACGACGTTTTTCTAATCGTGAAGCGCAGTACTTATGGGATTTGTCTTGAGGAATCTATTGAACCGGCGAAGCTTGTCAACTTCAGCCGCTCCATCGCGGGTTGAGACGTCTGGAATCGAAAACGATGTGCCGCCGCTCGAACACGCAGCGATATCGCCCGACGATGCCGATGACGCCGCCGCGCAAGCCTCGGAGACGATCGCGTCGCTTCGGGCCGTGTCGATCGTCACGTCGCAGCCGGGCGTGCGCGCGCTTCAGATGGCCGACGTTGCGGAAGTCGAGCGGCTGGCGGAAAGCGGCGCGCTCACGCAATTGCGAGCATTCCACAGTTTCGATTATTCGGTCGTTCTGCACTTTCACGGCGAGGGTCTTTGCTATTACGTCGCGCTCTACCACGACGGTTCGCTGTGGCGGGTGCTGACGGCAATCGGGCTGGACGCAGCGGAGACCGCTTTTCGTCACCTTCAGGAGCAGGCGACACGGCTGTCCGAGGGCGAAACCCGGCGCGCCCAACTCCTCGCGCAAAACGACAACGTGGCCCGCATGATCCGCGAATCGGAAGCGCAGGCCGAACGGCTTCGCAACGATCTCGAGCGCGACGCGGTGGAGACGCAGCGCGTTACCAGAAAACAGCATCAGGTGCGCAAGGAACTCGCGCAGCTCGAAGCGCAGCGCGTGGCCGGGCAAGCACGATTGAACGTGAGCCTTCGGCAGGTTCAACACCTGAGCGCGACGAACAATGACGGCATCCGGCATGTTCAGAGCCGCCGGGACGAGAACATCAAGAAATGAACGGACACGCTTCATCAATAGCGGGCCCTCACCGGATTTTTTAACAATACGATGCAACCCATGAACCAGATATCGCATAACCGCGTGCTCGCGCTCGCAGCTTTTGTTCTCATTGGCATTTGCACCGGAGCCCATGCACAGTCGTTGTCGGGCGCGGCGTCGGCGCCGCCGAGCGCACCAGCAGAAGAAGGGTTCATCACCGAACAGACAGGCGTGCCGCCGGCGGGCGATATCGCGGAACTGCAACGACTCACGAATAGCAATGCACTCGACGTGCTGCGCGCGTCGCGCAACGGCAGCTATGGCGCTGATCTTCTATTCGACGGCAAGCTCGGCACGTACTACGTTGCACTCCTGCAGCAACGAGACTTCTGGCGCGTAGTGAAGACGCAGGACGAGCGGCGCGCACAGGCTGTCTACGCCACGTTCTCGCGGCAGGCCGAGCGCCTGGCGGAAGTCGAGATGCGTCGCATCAAGCTGGAAGCGCAGAAGGTGCAGACGGAACAGCGCCTGGCGATCACGCAGGCGAAGCAGAACCGTCTGCAGGCGGATATCGATATCGCCAGGGAACAACAGACGCTCGCAACGAGCCGTCAGGAGCAGGCACGCAGTGAACTGACGGGATTGCGCGCGCAGCAGGACGCGGCCCAGGCGCAGTTGCGCGAGACGCAAGGTCAACTCGGCAAGCTGCAACATCAGCTCGATGCGGGACTGCCTGCCGTTCGGAGGAAACGTGGGTCGAGGGGCTCGTGACGTTCAACGGGGTGGCGCTGGCGGCGCTGCTTGATTCATTCGCACGCTCGATGCGAGGGCGTCGCGCCTTCGTTGCGGGTGGACGACGCGCTGAAAGCAATCTGGACCTCGCCTTTTGCCGCAATCCCGCCCTCGTGTAATCACGTGTAATTGATCGCGCAAGGCCTCGGGACTAGTTTTAAGTTCTAGCGAGTGCTTTCCCGGATTGGCCGGCCTCCAATCATGACCGGGATACCCGTCGGCGAAACCCGCGCCGACAGTATCGACGGTTAAATGCCGGCAATCTCTCGCTACCGCTCGCAGGAAAACCCGCATTGACCACTCCGTCCAGTAACTCGAATTGGAGGAGATTCAAAAAATGGAAGCAGTCGTTATTGCACAACCCGAATTTATTGCGTCGGCAAATACAACGAATATAAGAAATTGGTCAATCGAGGCAATTCATATCGGCGCATTTAACCCGGAGCGCTTTGCAAGCCGTCATACTCCGGGGCAAAAGAATGCAGCGGGCTCATAGTCCGCCGTGCTGCTCGCGGCAAGCAACCGTGCCGGGACAAACGAGCAAAACCACTCGCGTCGACATAGCGTTGTTCGACGGCTTTGCGCTGCCGGAGGTCGCAGCGATCATCGAGATCTTCGAAAAGGCGAACGCGCTCGCCGTATCCCAGCGATCGGGTTCCGCACGCTATCGCGTCTCGCTGCTTTCGGCTGCGGGCGGCCGCATCGCGAGTTCATCGTCCATTTTCGTCTGGACCCAGGACGTCGCGTCGCATCGCGGTACGAACGACACGCACCTGCTGTTCATCGCGGGCGGGGCCGGCGCGCAGCAGGCGTGCCGCGACGAACGCCTTGGCAACTGGCTGCGCCGCAGGCATCCGTTCAGCGAGATGGTTCATCCGATCTCGGAAGGAAAACAGCTTCTGGAAGCGGCCGGGCTTCCCAGTCGATCCATTCCGGTTCTTCACCGCCGCAATGAAGCGGGCGGCCTTTATCCGGTGCTGCTGAGCGAAGTACCCGATGCCGTGCCCACGGCACTGCGCATTGTCGAAGCGGATCTCGGCTTTGAACTGGCGCGGCGGGTTGCCCAATCGGTCGAGCCGCGGCACGAGACACCCTTCGACTCATCCGTTACGCGCAGCGCGGCGCATCGGGTCAGCGAGAAGATCCTCGCGTCGGCGCGCTGGCTGGACGCAAACGTCGACCGGCCTATCTCGATCGACGACGCCGCGCAAGTCGCCGCAATGAGCGAGCGCAATTTTCTGCGGCGTTTCAAGCGCGAAATCGGCATGACGCCCTCCGAGTATCTGCTTCGCGCGCGTCTGAACATGAGCTGCCGGATGCTCGTTGAATCGCGTTTGCCGGTCGATAAAATCGCGCGGCGTTGCGGGATCGGCAGCGGCGGTCAGTTGGCCAAGCTGTTCAGAAAGTATCTGGACACGACACCCACCGACTATCGGCTACGCGAAGAAGCGTCTTCAGGCAATTTGTCCTGAGCGCGGATTCCGCCTCTGCGCGCGGGCAGGTAGTAGCGGAGGCGCGGGGCGCGGTCCAAAACATCTTCAGCCGAGCCGAGCAGCGTTTTTTCAACCCGGTTTTAACGATTCATTCGATGCCGCGAATCGTTTATGCGGAATAGATTTATTTAAAATTTTCGCTTAGTAAAGTTTGACAATTCTCCTCCTGGCAATTTGCTAACATGAAAACTCAGTGCTAAAGGTTATTTAGAAAAATGCATGGCGACTAAACGGTGATTTACAAAGCAACTTGCGGAAATCGTTAGGAACGTTGTTCAAAACCGATTTAAGCCACTATGTTCAGTACTGGCGTCAGCGGCATTTCGGCATGAAGTCCGCCGGCCCGGCCGCTTCGATTTGCCAGTCGAACACCGGGCGAACCTATCGCGGGGCGGCGCATGGCAACACTCAAGAACCAGGCTTCCGGAGAAGCGTGCCTGCTGCACGCGTACCACGTGTTCGGTCGCGACGCCGCACGCTGCGACACGGTCGTTCGCGATCCGTCGGTCTCCCGCGTCCACGCCCATATCTGTTGGAACGGTGGGCAATGGGAACTCTACGATCACAGCAGCAACGGCACGTCGATATCGGGCGCATTGCTGCGCAATGGCGAACACGCGGTCCTGAAACAGGGCGACGTGATTCGATTCGGAAAGCTGGGCGTCGCCCCCTGGCGTATCGACTCGCTCGACGACCCCGCCGATACCCTCTGGCCCATAGGCGGCGCGGTGCAGCCGATCGTGCTCGAAGCGAGCCATCTGCTGCTCGCGAACGTCACCCCGTCGATTGCGATTTTCAAATCACCCGAAGGCGAATGGTTCTGCGACGACACGTCGCCGCCGCGTCTCTTGCGTCACGGCGACGAAGTGTCCGTGGGAGACGCCGCCTGGCGTCTCGCGCTGGCGCGTAGCGGCTCGACGTCGGTGCTGACATTGCCCGGCGTTTTTGGGGGCGCGACGCAACGGCTCGACTTCCTGGTTAGCCAGAACGAAGAGCACGTGCGCGCGCTGCTGCATATTCGCGGTGGCACGGTCGATCTCGGCGAGCGCGTCCATCACTACAGCCTCGTCATGCTCGCGCGAGCCCGCTCGGCCGACATGCATGCGGGCCATGAAGCCGCCTCGCAAGGCTGGATCGAACTCGACGAACTGGCGCGCATGCTCGGCCTCGACCCGTCCCATGTCAACGTGCAGATTCACCGCGCGCGGACGCAATTCGCCGCTGTCCCCGGACTCGATGCGAGCCAGCTCGTCGAACGTCGGCGCGGCAGCGTTCGCATGGGCGACTTCCCGTTTCGCGTCTTTCGCGGCGAGCAGCTCGAATGCGAATCGGTGTCGAGCGCGCGGCAGCGCATCAACCTCCACGGCCTAACGGCAGACCCGGTCTTACAACCCGCATGAACGCCAGGGAAGCGCCAGTGTCGCCACCGTACAGCATGCCGCAGACGCTGGAGCCGCAACACGCCGGTTCGCCGGCCAGCCACGCCGCGCCGTTCACCGAGCTTGCCGGCACGTGGCGTTACCACGTCGGCCCGATGCTGGGCGAAGGCGGAAACGGCGTGGTCTACCGTGCGACCCGTAGCGATACCGGCCAGGACGTCGCCATCAAGCTCATTCGGGAAGACGTCACGAAGACCTCGACCGGGCGCGCGCGCCAGCGTGCGCGCTTTCGACGCGAGACGCATCTGTGCGAAGGGCTGCATCACCCCCACGTGGTGGCGTTGCTCGACAAGGGCGAGGCGCCTGACGGGCGCCTCTTTGCCGTCTTCGAGTTCGTGCCCGGCCGAACCCTGGGTGACTGGCTGGCTTCCGAGGGCGCGCTGTCGGCCGTCGATACGGGGCGGCTGATGACCGAGGTGCTCGACGCGCTCGCGGTCGTGCATCGGCACGGCGTCGTTCATCGGGACCTGAACCCGCGCAACATCCTGATCACGACGGCGGACGACGGTCCGCACGCGAAGATTCTCGATTTCGGCATTGGCGCCGCGTTGCCTGGCGCGGAGCGCATCGAGGGCCAGGCCTCGACGCAGGCGACCGAAGTGCTGGGTACGCCGCAGTATTGCTCGCCCGAGCAATTGCGCAACGAAGCGCCGACGCTCAAAAGCGATCTGTATGCGTGGGGACTGCTGGTGATCGAATGCCTGACGGGTCGCGCGGTCATGCAAGGCGCAAGCGTGGCCGAGATTCTTTATCAGCAGCTCAGCCCGGTCGACATCGCGTTGCCCCCGTCGATCGCCTTGCATCCGCTTGGCTCGGTACTGCGCCGGGCGCTGAACAAGAACCCGGAGCAGCGTGCCGCTTCGGCGGACGAACTCGCGGCGCAATTCCGCACGCTCAATTTCGCGGCGCTCGTCGGCGAATTCGACTCCCGCCAGGCGAGCGGCCGGATTCGCACGGGCACGCTCGCGCCGCATGCCGGGACCACCGGCACGATGGGCGTATCCCGGCAGATCACCACGCTGTGCTGCAGCGTCACGATCGCCGGAGAAGGCCCGCAGCGGCATGCGAACGCCGACTACCGCGATACGCTCGACGGCTACGAGGAGCGCTGGTTGACCAGGTGCACCGATATCGCCGTGGGCTACGGCGCCCAGGTGGGCGGCCGGCTCGGCGACACACTGCTGCTCTATTTCGGATTGCAGGGCGATATCGACCGGCCCGCGCGCCGCGCGGCGCGAGCGGCGCTCGAGATGGTGAGGGAAGCCGCGCGCGCCCGGCTGACGGAGCCGCGGGCCGCAAGTGCGCGGCCCAGCGAAGGCTGGCGCGTCGAGGTCGCGGCGGCTATTCACGTCGGCCAGGTGCATGCCCGCGCGTCGCTGATGTCGGGCGTCTCGACGCCCGCCGCGACGTCCAGACTGCTGCGCCTCGCGACGCCGGGCCAGATCCTGATGAGCGACGATGCGCGCCTGGCGCTCGAGCGCCACGTCGATTATCGGCCGACCCCGCTGCACCTGCCTCGGGCGGGCATGATGCCGCAGCGCGTGCATGAACTGCTCGGCGAACGCCGCAGCACCATCCCATTCGACTGGCTGGACGACGGCGCGAGCGCGCCGATGCTCGGTCGCGACCGCGAACTCGATGTATTGCTGCGCGCCTGGCACGCGACGCGCGCACGGAATCTTCGGGAAAGGGCGGGCGAGGGCGCTTCGCACGACCCTTCGACGCTGGTGGTCGGCGAGGCGGGAATCGGCAAGTCGCGGCTCGTCCATGAGCTATGCGAGGCGGTGCAAACGCAAGGTCATGCGTTCGCGTATTGCGCCTGCTTGCCGGAACGGGCGAATCATGCGCTGTTCCCCATACTGCGCTTTATCAGCGCCCATTGGCGCATCGAGGCGGACGGTCCCGTCGATCTCGCCCTCGCGGCGATCGACACAATGATCGCACCGCTCGCGTGCGACCACGTGGCGGCACGCGCGGCGCTTGCCGCATGGCTAGGGCTGCCGTGCAATGCCCGCGGCTTTCTATGGTCGAGCGTGCGCGAACAGCAGGCGCTGTTCGACGTGCTGGAACAACTGATCGTCTCGCTTGGCGACGGCGCTGAGATCCTGCTCGTCGTCGAGGACGTTCAGTGGATCGACCGCTCGACCCAGGATTTTCTGGAGTCGCTGCGCCGCTCGCCGCGGGCCCGGACCGTTTGCATCGTGCTGACGTCGCGGCCCGGCAACCTCGAGCGCTGGCGTGCCGGCACGGAACACCTGGTGTTGCGCCGCCTGTCGCGCAACGACGCGCAGCGCCTGGTCTCGGCACTGTTCGAGCAGAAGTCGCTGGATGCGGCTTCGCTCGGCCTGCTCGCCGAGCGCACGGCGGGCATCCCGCTCTTCATCGAGGAAATCGTCCGCGAGCTCATGACGAGCGGCGCGACCACCGAGCCGGACGGCTTGCTGTCCGGACTGCGGGCAACGGACCCGCATCCGCTTCCGGTCAGTCTCGGCAGTCTGCTCGGCCTCATGTTCGACCGGATCGACGAAGCGCGCGACACCGCGCAGCTCGCCGCGACCATCGGGCTCGAAGTGGATGCGCAACTGCTCACCGACGCGTCGCCGCACGAGCCCCGCACACTCGACGCCCATCTACGGCTTCTGATCGAAGCGCGGATTGTCTACGCGCGGCATCGGCTCGACCGCGTGTTCTACACGTTCCGCCACGCATTGATTCGCGACGCGGCCTATGAATCGATGCCGCCCACCCTGCGACGCAGCAACCACACGCGGGTAGCCCGCGCATTAGCCATGAAAACCGATCGTGGTACTGGGGCGCAACCTTTCCGCGTCGCTCAGCACTTCGCGCATGCGGGCGTCTTCGCCGAGGCCATCGGCCATGGCATCGAGGCCGCGCGGCGCGCGCTCGACCGCTCCCTCTACGACGACTCGATCCGCTACGCGCAGTCCGCCTGCGACTGGCTGGATAAGGCCGACTATGCGGAGCGCGAACACGACAGCGCCCACCTTCACTCGACGTTGACGCACGCGACGATGGCGCGCTTCGGCTGGGCCGATCCGCGGGTGCGTGAGCACGCGGAGCGGCTCTTGCGGCTGGTGCTGACGCTCGGCGATCAGAAGCTCGCCATCGGCGCGTTGTGGACGCTGTCGACCTATTACCACGTCGCCGGCGACCGCGGCACCGTACAGCGCATCAGCATGCGGCTCGACGAGCTGGCGGCCGATTGCGGGGATCCCGGCGTGCGGGTCGCAGCCGATGCGATGCGCGGCATGAGCCTGTGGATCGACGGCAACTATGCGCGTGCGCGGGACGCGTTCGAGGCGACGCTCGCCGGCTACGACGTGCGGCGCGACGCGGACCATCGGCGCATCCTGGGACTCGATACGCGCGCCTGGACTATGGCGTCGCTCGCGAGCGTGCTCTGGTGCGTCGACGACGCGCCGCAGGCTGCGCTCGCGATGGGACGCGAGGCCGTGTACCGCGCGACGTGCCTCGACCATTTGCCGACCCTCGGCGTCACGCTTCTGTACCTAGCGCGCACCCAGCAGTGGGCCGGCGATCGCGATGCCGCGCGTGCCACATCGGAGGCAACGTTGCGCCTCTCGCAGGTTCATCAACTGCATGCGGTCAGGCACTACGCCGCGATCATTCACGCATGGACCGAAGGGGATCGCGCAGGCGCCGTCGCGCATGTCGGCGCGCTGCGGCAATCGGGCGGGATGCTCGGCCTGACCTACTACGCGTCGCTGATCGCCGAGATCGATGCCGAGCGCGGCGACTACGAGGCCGCGCTAGGGCAGGTCGAACGATGTCTCGCGCTGTGCGATTCGATCGGAGAGCGGTATTACGAAGCGCAACTGCTGCTGAAAAAGTGCGAGTACCTGCGCCGGATCGATCCGCGCGGCAATGGCGCCGCCGCCATGCATGCGTGCCGGCGCGCATTCGAAATTGCAACGAAGGCGGGCATGTCCCGCATCGTCAAGAGCGCTGAAGAGACGTTGAATTCATTGCCGTAAGTGGTCCCATTCCTTCTTTCAGGAGAGAAAACCGATGACTCAGAATCTTCGCTCGCCGACCTACGAGCAGTTTATCGAATACCGAGCCGTGATCATCAAGGCAATTGCCACGGCATGGCACGATCAGGCGTTCTTCCAGGAGTTGACGAAGCATCCTGTCGAGACGTTGAAGAACCGTTTCGGATACGAGTATCCGTTCAAGATCGACTTGAAGGTGCACCCGGAGTCGGCGACATGGACGCCCGCCATCAACGGCGGCTGGACCACCCAGCAGACGAACAGGTTCACGCTGGTCCTGCCGCCGGCACCGGCGAACCAGGAGCAGCACGCGCTCGCGCTCGCCTTTTACAACGCGAAACACCTCTACATCATGGATCACCACATCCAACCGGGAGTTTGAGATGGCAATGGACAACGCGACCCCAACGCTCGAATCGATGCTGGAGTTCCAGCAGGTCTATCTGCGCGCAATCGCGCTTTCGTGGGAAGACAAGAGCTTCCGAAACGAATTGCTGAAGAATCCCGCCGATGCGCTTGCCCGGTACCTGGACTACCGATGCCCGTGGCTGATCGATCTGGAAGTTGTCGATCCGGGCGGCGAGTACGGATGGGATGAACACAACCAACGCTGGAACCTGCCGCCCAATACCATGACCGTCGGCATACCGGCACGGCCGGAGCTTCCGGGCGAGGAAGCCGTCGCGCTCGCGGCCTATAGCGACGCCGGGCCGAACTACGTCTTCACCTGCTGCTGACGCAGCCGGTCCGAGCCCGCACGGCGATGCGGTCCGCGCCTGGCGGGCGGGCCGGCATCGGCGGCGCGGGCACGCTTTCTTTCGCCGTCTCCTTGCACGGAACCCCACACGATGCTCGACGATTTTTCGCGCGTGCTGCGCTTCAAGCCGCATTTGCTCGTGCTCGACGCGGGCGCCGAGAGGCTGTTCGTCGTCGACGAATTCAAGCGCACGATGCTGTCCGGCGCCGTCTTCGTGCAAATCGCCGCCTGCTTGCGCGCGCGCATGACGATCGGCGAGATCATCGCAGCGCTCGCCGTGACGTTTGGAGAGTGGCAGGTGCTCGCGGCACTCGATCATTTGGTGCGCCGAGCCTACGTGCGCGCCGACTCGCCTGGCGAACACGATGCGGCGCGCGGCTTCTTCGAGCGCATCGGCCTGGATGGCGACGCCGCTTGCGAGCGCCTTGCCCGCAAGCGCGTGACTGTCGAAACGTTCGGTGTCGACGACGCGCCGCTTAAACACGCACTGGCGACAGCAGGCATCGACATCGAACCGGATGCCGCGTTGACAGTCGCCCTGGCCGATTCCCATGACCGCGACGATCTCGCCGAATTGGCCGCACGCGTCTCGCTGCGCGGCGGCGCGCTGCTCATCGTGGTCGCCCATGGTGTGCAGCCGCTAATCGGCCCGCTGCTGGTTGCCGATACCGTGTGTGACAGCGCGCCTTGCGTCGAATGCGTCCGCTATTGGACCCGTCTCAACCGGCCCGTCGAGGCGCTGCTCGCGCGCCATCACGGGCGCGCCGCGGCGCGCCTTCCGGCGGCCGTCTCGCGCGCGGGCGCGGCGGCTACGGCAGCGCTGGTCGCGGCAACGATCGAGCAGATAGCGGTCGACCCCGCTGCATCGGAGCGCGCGCGAACGCACATCGTCTCGTTGCGCCTCGACACGCTGGCCACCGCGCGGCATCGCGTGAGCAGGCGGCCTCAATGCCCGCGCTGCGGCAATCCCGCATGGATGCGCGAGCAGGCGGCGCGCGCGCCACAGCTTGCGGATGACACGGCGCTCAAGCGCGACGGCGGCGGCTACCGCAATGCCGATGCGCAAGATGTGTTCGAGCGTTACGCGCATCTGGTGTCGCCGGTCAGCGGGCCGGTCGCCTATCTCCATCCCATGCCGAAGCGACACGCCGGGCTGCGCAAGGTCTATGCGGCCGGTTTTCTCGTGTGTCCCGCGGGCGTGCCGCGCGACAATCGCTTCGACAGGGTCTGCTCCGGCAAGGGCGCCACCGACACGCAAGCGCGCGTGAGCGCATTGTGCGAGGCGCTCGAGCGTTTCAGCAGCGTCTATCAGGGTGACGAGATGAGGGTGACCGCATGCATGGAAGACCTTCTCGACGATCCGCCTATCCACGTCAACGATCTTCAGCAATTCAGCGCACGCCAGTTCGACGAGCGCGATGCCATCAATGCGTTGACCGACGATGTTCGAAAACAGGTGCCGCGGCCTTTCTCGCCACGTGACGTCATCGATTGGACTCTCGCGTGGTCGCTCGTCACGGGCGGGCGCCGGCTCGTGCCGTTGAGCTACTGCTATGCGGAAACGCCCGAGAGCGCGCAGCCCAACGTGCCGTGCGTGCACAACCCGAATGGCTGTGCAGCCGGATCGTGCCTCGAAGAGGCGATTTTGCAAGGCTTGCTCGAGTTGATCGAACGCGATGCCGTCGCGATCTGGTGGTACAACCAGGTACCCCGTCCCGGAATCGATCTGGCGAGTTTCGCGGACCCGTATTTCGATGCGCTCGTGCGTGAATACGAAGCGCTCGGTTGGCGTCTCTGGGCGCTCGACATCAGCCATGACCTGGCTGTGCCGACGGTCGTCGCGCTCGCGGAAAATACGTCCAACGGACGGTTCTCGATCGGCTTCGGTTGCCATCTGGACGCGCGTATCGCCACGCAGCGAGCGCTGACCGAAGTCAACCAGTTGCTCGATCTCGCAGCCGACGGCCCGCCGCCCTGGGATCACGCGAAGCTATCGCGCACCGAGTTTCTGTATCCGGCAAATGACGTGCTCCGCACGACGAGTTCGACATGGCAGCCAGTCGATGCGGGTACGTTGAAGGCGGCGGTCGAATACTGCGTCGCGCGAATCGCCTCGGCTGGAATGGACGTGCTGGTTGTCGATAAGACGCGGCCCGATATCGGCTTGCCCGTGGTGCAAGTCATCGTGCCGGGTCTTTGCCATTTCTGGCCGCGCTTTGGCGCGCGGCGTCTTTATTCGGTTCCCGTGCGCATGGGATGGCGCGAGGCGCCGCGCCGCGAATCGGAGTTGAATGGGGCGTTGTTGTTTCTTTGAGGTGTTTGTCGTTTTGCAGTGGCTGTTGTGGTTGTGTTCGTTCGACTAACAGGCGGCCCTGTGTTCATGTTCGCTGAACATGGACACGTGGCCTCTGTGAATCAAAGTCACGGCGGAAGGGTGTCGATAAACGACCCTTCGCCTGCGCTTTGCCGGTAGTAACCGTGGCCCTTCGCGACAGCGAGGAAGTCGAGGCTTATGCCTTTTACGAGTAAAAATTATGAAAACAAGCGACTCGCATATCAGCGTAATAATTATTTCTTAATTGCGGTATATGAGGCGGCCTATAAGGCGGCCATGTCCGATAAAGACAATGCTAGCCTATAAACGCCATATTCAGATATGAATCATCGCGGCTCGAAGGCCCATTGTTGGACCTGCCAACGTCACACGCCGGCATGCCACGATGCCGCCAGAACCCACGCCCATCAAGGCGCACCAGGTCGCCGCATTCAACAGGGAAGACGCCCCCGCACCGCCATTCATATGCAGAATAAATAACCAGACGAATTAAAAAAGTATGGACCATATTGCAATTGAAAATTTAGCGGTTATGATGACGTCTCCGTAAGGATTTCCCGAACGTTTGCTTCGCAAATGAGAGGGGAAATATTTCCCGTCATTTGCCGCCGGAACGGTAATTAATGCTTCCGGACCGACAGATTAAATCGAGGAGACACAATGCTAAGTCCCCATGAATTCGCCACCCTGATGCTCCTCAAGGACGCGCCCGATCAGATCGACCTCGAGCGCGTCGAACTCGACACGCTGCTGGAACGTCAACTCATATCGCTCGAGCGTCTCGCGTCGGGCCATCCCCGTGCTCATGTCACGAGCGAAGGCGCGTCCATTCTCAAGGCGGTCGCGCGTAGGCGTTATTGAATTGCGGCGTGTGCCGCCGCGCCACGCGGCGAGCGCGCTGAAGAAAGTAAGCGAAGTGGCTTTAGTTGGACTTTAATGTGTAAGTGCCCCTGGTTTTAACGACCCTCCGAAGTATTCGCGACGCATGCTGCCTGGCAGGCGTCCTTGCGCTTCGGTTCATCCATCATCGCCATTCGTCGTGCGGCATCCGGTCACATCCGAATCGATCGGGCTTTGTGCGGCGAATTGAATCCTGAGGAATTTCAATAATGGCTCTATCGAGTCCCGAGCAAATCGCCGCATCGCAGAAAGCTGGCCTCGACGCATTCTTCGGATTGACCGGGAAGGTCTTTGAAGGCGTCGAAAAACTGGTTGCGTTGAACCTGCAGGTCGTCAAGTCCACGCTGGCGGAATCGCGGGAAAGCCTGACGAAGGCGCCCGGCACAGCGGAGCCGCAGCAGTGGTTCACGCTGCAAGCCGGTTTCACCGCGCCGCTCGCGGAGAAATCACTGGCATACACGCGTCAACTGTTCGACATCGCGTCGACCACGCAGGCGGAGGTCGCGCAACTCGCGCAGACGCACTGCGAACGGTACAACGC
>NZ_FRAB01000011.1 GCF_900142195.1 Paraburkholderia terricola | reverse complement strand
TGCAAGCCGACGGTGGCGAGCATTCTCGCGTCGTGCTGGAACGAGTTCGTGCTGAAGAAGGAGCACGCGTCGCTGCAGGACACCAACGACTACTACCTCGCCAACATCCAGCGCGACGGCACCTACTCGGTCGTGCCGCGCATGGCGGGCGGCGAGGTGACGCCGGACGGCCTGATCGCGGTCGGCCAGGTGGCGAAGAAATACGGCCTCTACACGAAGATCACCGGCGGCCAGCGGGTCGATCTGTTCGGCGCGCGCGTCGAGCAGTTGCCGTTCATCTGGGAAGAACTGATCGCCGCCGGTTTCGAATCGGGCCATGCATACGGCAAGGCGCTGCGCACCGTGAAGTCGTGCGTGGGCTCGACGTGGTGCCGTTATGGCGTCGGCGATTCGGTGGGCCTCGCGGTCGAACTGGAGAACCGCTACAAGGGCCTGCGCACGCCGCACAAGATCAAGTTCGGCGTGTCGGGCTGCACCCGCGAGTGCGCGGAAGCGCAGGGCAAGGACGTCGGCGTGATCGCCACCGAGAAGGGCTGGAACCTTTACGTGTGCGGCAACGGCGGGATGAAGCCGCGCCACGCGGAACTGCTCGCGTCGGACCTCGATCGCGAAACGCTGGTGCGCTACATCGACCGCTTCCTGATGTTCTACGTGCGCACCGCCGACCGTCTGCAACGCACCAGCGTGTGGCGCGAGAGCCTCGAAGGCGGCCTCGATTATCTGATCGACGTGGTGGTCAACGATCACCTGGGCGTGGCGGCGGAACTGGAATCGGACATGCGGCACGTGGTCGAGACCTACGAATGCGAATGGAAGAAGGCCGTGACCGATCCTGAAACGCGCAAGCGCTTCCGCCATTTCGTCAACAGCGATCAGGCCGATAACACGGTGACGTTCGTCGAGGAGCGCGGGCAGATCCGTCCCGCGACGCCGGTCGAACGGCAAGCGAAGCAGTTCCCGATACCTGTTGTCGCCGAACCCGCCTGATCGTTCATCCACCCGACGTGAGGAACCCAGCATGAGCAACAATCAGACTTCACAATCCTGGACGCCCGTGTGCGCGCTCGACGACATCGTCCCGAATACGGGCGTCTGCGCGCTGGTCAACGGCGAACAGGTCGCGGTATTTCACGTCGCGGACGGCGAGGGCGGCGTGTTCGCGATCCACAATTTCGATCCGGGTTCGCGCGCCGCGGTGCTCTCGCGCGGCCTGATCGGCAGCCTCGGCGAACGCATCGTGGTCGCCTCGCCGATCTACAAGCATCACTTCGATCTGCGCACCGGCGAGTGCCTGGAAGCGCCCGAGAATTCCGTCAGCGCATACCCCGTGCGCGTGCAGAGCGGCACGGTGTGGGTCGCGGCATGAAACGTGAAGTCGACGTGCAGACTTCGGGAGGCGCATCGCTCAGCGCGCCTTCCCGCCCGCGCCTCGTCGTGATCGGCAACGGCATGGCGGGCATGCGCACCGTCGAGGAATTGCTGAAGCTCGCGCCGGATCTTTACGACATCACCGTATTCGGCGCGGAGCCGTACGGCAACTACAACCGCATCCTGCTTTCGCCGGTGCTGGCCGGCGAGAAGACGGTCGACGACATCATCCTCAATACGCGCGACTGGTATGCGCAGAACGGTATCCGGCTGCATGCCGGCGATCCAGTGATTGCGATTGACCGCAGACGCCGCATCGTGCGTTCGCAAAGCGGCGTCGAGGTGGGCTATGACCGGCTGCTGCTCGCGACCGGCTCGAAGCCTTTCCTGATTCCCGTGCCGGGCCACGACCTGCCGGGCGTGATCGCGTTTCGCGATATCCAGGATGTCGAAACGATGCTCGCCGCGGCGCGCAGTCATCGCCACGCCGTGGTGATCGGCGGTGGACTGCTCGGGTTGGAGGCGGCGAACGGACTCATGCGCCAGGGCATGTCGGTCACGGTCGTGCATGTCATGGACAGCCTGATGGAGCGTCAGCTCGACAGGAGCGCGTCGGCCTTGTTGCAGCAGGCGCTGGAACGCAAGGGCTTGCGTTTCCTGCTGCGGGCCAACACCGCGGAAATCGTCGGACCGGAGCGCGTCACCGCCGTGCGTTTCGACGACGGCACGGAGATTCCCGCGGACCTCGTCGTGATGACGGCCGGTGTGCGCCCGAACATCGACCTCGCGAAACAGGCGGGTCTGCACTGCGAGCGCGCGATCGTCGTCGACGACACCCTGCAGACCTACGATCCGCGCGTCTACGCCGTCGGCGAATGCGTGCAGCACCGTACGGCGACCTTCGGCCTCGTCGCGCCGATCTGGGATCAGGCGCGCGTTTGCGGCGCACATCTCGCCGGCGCGGGCCACCGCCGTTACGTGCAGCGCGCGACCGCGACCAAGCTGAAAGTGACCGGCGTCGAACTGTATTCGGCCGGCGACTTCATCGGCGGCCCGGATTCCGAGGACCTCGTGCTGCGCGATCCGCGACGCGGCGTCTACAAGCGCCTCGTGATCGAGAACAACCGGGTGGTCGGCGCCGTGCTCTATGGCGACGTCAAGGAAGGCGCGTGGTATTTCGAGCTGATCCAGAACCGGACCGACATTTCATCGCTGCGCAGCCAGTTGCTGTTCGGCAAAGCCCTCTGCGAGGCGCAGCCCGCCTGAACCGGAACGCAACGTGAGTTTTCCCATCGCTATTTCCAGCGCGTCCGATGGCAGCCGCGACGCTGTCAGGACCACTTGTCCGTACTGCGGCGTAGGCTGTGGCGTACGCGCGACCCCGCGCCCGGACGGCCCGCCCGAGATTGCCGGCGACGAACGCCATCCGGCAAACGCCGGCCGCCTGTGCGTGAAGGGCTCGGCGCTCGGCGAGACGGTCGGGCTCGACGGACGCCTGCTGCAGCCGAAGCTGCGCGAGCCCGGCAGCGGCGCCTTGCGCGCCGTGTCGTGGAGCGATGCGCTCGACACGGTCGCCGGCGGCTTGCGCCGCATCATCGATCGGCACGGCCCGGAGGCGATCGCGCTCTACGTCTCGGGACAACTGCTGACGGAGGACTACTACGTCGCCAACAAGCTGGTGAAGGGGTACATCGGCAGCGCGAACATCGACACCAATTCACGCCTGTGCATGTCCTCGTCGGTGGCGGGGCACAAGCGTGCGTTCGGCGAGGACCTCGTGCCGGTGTGCTACGAAGACCTCGAACTCGCGGACCTGGTCGTGCTGGTCGGATCGAATACCGCGTGGTGCCATCCGATCCTGTTCCAGCGGATCGTCAAGATCAAGGAAACGCGACCCGATATGAAGGTCGTCGTGATCGACCCGCGCTATACCGCGACCTGCGAAATGGCCGACCTGCACCTGCCGCTGAAGGCGGGCACCGATGTCCGGCTGTTCAACGGGCTGCTCAGTTTTCTGGCGGAACACGATACGACGGATGCGGGCTTCGTCGATGCGCATACGACCGGCTACGCGCAGGCGCTCGATGCCGCTTCGACCGACGTGACGAACGGCTTCGACCTCGCGCAATGCGCGAAGGCCTGCAAGCTCGACCCGCACGATCTGCTCGAGTTCTATCGGCTTTTTGCGCGAACCGAGCGGGTGGTGACGGTCTATTCGCAAGGCGTGAACCAGTCGAGTTCCGGCACCGACAAGGTCAACAGCATCATCAATTGCCATCTGCTGACCGGCCGCATCGGCAAGCCGGGAATGGGCCCGTTCTCGTTTACCGGCCAGCCGAACGCGATGGGCGGGCGTGAAGTGGGCGGCCTCGCGAACATGCTGGCGGCCCATCTGGAACTCGACAATCCGCGTCATCGAGAACTCGTGCGGACGTTCTGGGATTCGCCCGCCATCGCGCAGCGGCCGGGACTCAAGGCGGTCGAACTGTTCGAGGCGATCGAGCGCGGCCAGATCAAGGCCGTCTGGATCATGGGCACGAACCCGGTCGTGAGCCTGCCCGACGGCGATCAGGCGAAGCGCGCGCTGGCGCGCTGCGAACTCGTCGTCAGCTCCGACATCGTCGAGAACACGGACACCAATGCGTTCGCTCACGTCCTGCTGCCGGCGCTCGGCTGGGGCGAGAAGGACGGCACCGTCACCAACTCCGAGCGCAGGATCTCGCGCCAGCGCGCGTTCCTGCCGCCGCCGGGCGAAGCGCGCGCCGACTGGCGCATCATCTGCGACGTCGCTCAGCGCATGGGGTATGCCGGCTTCGATTTCTCGGATGCGCATGAGATCTTCGACGAGCATGCGCGGCTGAGCGCCTATCGGAACGACCCCGGCAACGGTGGCGCGACCGCTGACAGCCATGAGGCCGCACGCGAAACACAAACCGACGGTAACGTGCCGCGCGTGTTCAATCTGGGCGGGCTCGTCGCGCTCGGCCGCGAGCGTTACGATGCGCTGCAGCCGATCCAGTGGCCGGTGCCGGCGGCGAGCGGCGCGGCGCCGCACGGCACCGCGCGTCTGTTCGGTGATCGCCGCTATGCCCACGCGGACGGCAAGGCGCGTTTCGTCGCGACGCCGCCGCGCGATCCGATCCACGCGCCGGACGACGACTATCCGCTGACGCTGAATACCGGCCGGGTGCGCGACCAATGGCACACGATGACCCGCACCGGCAAGTCGGAGAAACTCGCCGGTCACGTAACGGAAGCCTTCGTCGATCTGCATCCGCAGGACGCGCTGTCGTGCGGCGTGCGCGAAGGCGAACTCGCGCGCGTGTCGAGCCGCTGGGGCACGATGGTCGCGCGCGTGCAGCATGGTGGCGGCATGTCGCGCGGCAGCGTGTTCGTGCCGATCCACTGGAACGATCAGGTCGCGTCCGACGCGCGCATCGGCGCGGTGGTGAATCCCGTGGTCGATCCGGTTTCCGGGGAGCCTGAGTTCAAACACACGCCGGTGCGCGTCGACAGGTTCGACGTCGCCTGGCACGGCTTCTCGCTGAGCCGTCGCGCCCCGGTGCTGGATGACGTGACGTACTGGACGCGCGTCCACGGCGCGCAGTTCGTGCGCTATGAACTCGCGGGGCGCAAGCCGCTCGCCGATCACGGCGGCTGGGCGCAAGCGCTGTTCGGTATCGACGATCCGCACGCCGACTGGCTCGAGTACGAGGACCGCACGGCGGGCGTCTATCGCGCCGTGCACCTGGTGGACGAGCGTATCGAGAGTTGCATCTTTGTCTCGGCGCGTCCGCAATCGCAGTTGCCGTCGCGTACGTGGCTCGCGGGCCTGTTCGCCAAGGACAGGCTCGATGAAGCGGATCGTGCGGGTCTGCTGGCAGGACAGCCGATCGGCAAGGGCGCCGATACGGGGCCGACGGTCTGCTCGTGTTTCGGTGTCGGACGCAACACGATCTGCGCGGCGATCCGCGAACAAGGGCTCAAGACCGCGGCGGAGATTACCGCGTGCCTGAAGGCCGGTGGTAACTGCGGGTCGTGCGTTCCTGAACTGAAGAAGCTGCTGGTCGACACCGAGCTTGCACGGTTGAGCACCGTCTGATCATGATGAAGAGACTCAAAACCCTGATGGCCGCGATCAAACCCGGCAATAATTTTCCGGGTCGCCATGACGACGGCGAACTCACGCCCGCAGGCTCAGGGAGTATCGGCGAGCCACACCTGCGGCATACGGCGAGCCTGCGCTCCTCACAGCCGGGCGAACGCGGGCGGCATGAACGCGCACGGCGCCGCACCCGCAACCCTGGTGCGAACATGGGGCAGTCGCACGCCGAGACGCCCTGTTCGCATCGTCATCGATTGCGCTGAAACGAGGCCTGTACCGGCGCGCGGCACGTTGCGAACAACTGTGCGATTAACGCCGCAGTTCCGACATGATCTTTTCGGCGAGAAAGTCGCATGGCGGCCGCTTCGATTTGGCACTCCGCGCAAGTATGAGCTCCAGCGCGGCGATCTCGGGCAAGCCGTGCGCGTGGCCGAGCAAGGTCAGATGAGCAGGCACCGCGCATTGCGCGAGCGGCGCCACTGCGAGTCCGGCCTCGACCATGCTGAGCAGGCCGAGCAGGCTCGGGCTCTCGTAGGAGGTCCGATAGGTGATCCTGGCCCGCTCCAGACTGCGGATCGCGTTTTCGCGGGCGACGCTACCCGGCAGGAACACGGCAATCGGCAGCGGCCGTTCGCGCCAGATGTCATGCGAACTCGGCGCCGCGGCCCAGACCATCGGTTCGTGCCGGATGAACTCGCCCGATAGGCCCTTCACGCGTGTCCCGCAGACCAGGTCGACCGAGCCGTCCTTCACCATCGGCGCGAGCGCCACGCTCGGCAGTCCGACGACCTGAATCTCGACCTTCGGATATTGGGCAGAAAATTTCTTGAGAATCGACGGCAACAGTGACGACGCGTAGTCGTCCGGCACACCGATGACGACCCGGCCGGTGACGTCGGGCCGGACCACCGCCGCCCATGCTTCATCGCGCAGCGCGAGCATGCGCCGCGCGAACGTCAGCAGGACCTCGCCGTCTTGCGTGGGGATCACGCTTCTCGGCTTGCGCACGAAAAGCGGCTTGCCGAGCGCGGTTTCGAGCGTCTTGATCTGCATGCTCACCGCCGATTGCGAGCGATGCACGACGTCCGCCGCACGACTGATGTTCCCCGTGTCGGCGACGGCGACGATCATTGTCAGAACGTCCAGATCGAGTGCTTTCATTGGTATCAGATAAATCGATAGATGCCATCAATATTACGCGATTTTCTTAGGTTATTGCGTCGTGCATAGTGCTGTAAAAGGAGCCCATGCATGAACGCGCGAACCGACCCCTCAATACTTGCTGTCCCGGAGTTGTGCTTTGCCACCGTCCCCTCCGGCATTTGCGTGCCCTATGTGGTCAGCGGTTCGGGAGCGCCACTGGTGTTCGTGCATGGATCGCTTTGCGATTACCGCTACTGGAGCGGTCAAACGGATTTTCTCTCGAAGCATTTTCTCTGCGTTTCGGTCAGTCTCAGCCATTACTGGCCGGCTTCCGATGCATGCATTCAAGGGGAATTCGGCTGGAAGACGCACGTCGCGGAGCTTGCCGAGTTCATTGCCGCAATGAACCTCGGACCGGTTCATCTGGTCGGGCACTCGCGGGGTGGCTGCGTCGCCTTCCACGTGGCGCGCGAGTATCCGCGATTGGTTAAAACGCTGACGCTTGCTGATCCGGGCGGCCCGTTGCAAATCGATCGGGCGCCGGAAGCAGCGCTGCCGCCCGCGACCAATGTGCTTCGCGCCAAGGTTGCCGATCTGATCGAGAGCGGTGCGATCGATGCGGGACTGGAACTATTCGTCGACTCGGTGAGCATGCCCGGCTTCTGGCGCAAGAGTCCCGCGAGCTTTCGCACCATGGCGATCGACAACGCCGTCACGTTGCCGAAGCAGTTTAGAGATCCTTTGCCCGCGTACTCACATGACGCGGCGCGTGACGTGAAGTGCAGGACGTTGCTGATCGAGGGCGAAAAGAGCCCTCGCATGTTTCGCAACAACGTTGAAAAGCTCGCGGATTGGATCGATTACGCGGACAAACAAACCATTGCCGGCGCGTCGCATGGAATGAACGTCGCGAAACCAGCGGTATTCAACCGGCTCGTCCACGCCTTCGTGAGCGCCTGATAGTACAGGTTAGTACCGGTTAGCGCCGGTTGGTCCCGATCGCGCGACGACGCGCAGGACAATCAGAAAGAAGATCAGCCATGGACCATTTTCTGCGCGCCAGCCTCGCGCGCGAGTTGCATGCGCGGCCGTTTCTCAGGATCGGCGGATCAGTGGCGCTTACCCACTTTGCCATCTATGCCGACGGCGACCCTTCCGTTCACGAAGCACTGCTTCGATCGCTGTGCAGACTGACCGGCCTCGCGATTCCCGCCGAGGGAACGACGCATTACTCGGCACGGTGGAATGACGAGAAGCAATTGAAATGGGAGAGGCACACCGAATTCTCCACCTTCACGTTCGTCGCGCAACGCCATGACGCGGACTACTTTTCCGATCTGGCGGAGGAACATGTTCCTTCTGAATGGTTTCACGGTTTTGAAGGCAAGCGGTTCGTCGCCGCCCGGATGGAACTCGTGTCGGGCGATGCAGCCGGTGCGGCACGTCAGAGCGTGCGTCAGTGGATCGACGGCGCCATTCTGGTGGGCAGCACGGTGCTGGGCGGCGGACAGGTTTACTGCGACTGGACCATCCGGTCCGACGGCTTCTCGCGATTTCTCGTGATCGACGATGGCTTCCGGGAAGAGCAGGGCGGACGTCTCCTGCAGCGCCTCTACGAGATCGAGACATACAGGATGATGGCCCTGCTGGCGCTGCCGGTCGCCCGCGAACTGGGCAGAAGTCTCGACGAATTGCAGTCGGCGCTTCAGCCGTTGATGCACAGCATGGACACGAGCCAGGGGCGCCGCAACGATGCGGAACTGCTGGTGCGTCTCACGCATCTTGCCGTGCGCATCGAGTCACTGGCGGGGTCGAGCGGGCGCTTCAGCGCGTCGCGTGCTTACGAAAAACTCGTGCTTGCGCGCATTCACGAGCTGCGCGAAGAACGCATTGAAGGGATGCCGACGATCGCCGAATTCATGGAGCGGCGCTTCGCTCCGGCGATGGAGACGTGCAAGACGGTCTGGGCGCGCCACGAACAATTCGCTGGACGGGTGGCGAGAGCCGTCGATCTGCTGCGCACGCGCGTCAACCTCGCGCAGGAAGAGGACACGACCCGCTTACTGGAAGGCATGAATCAGACCGCGCGCAGCCAGTTGAGGCTGCAACACGCGGTCGAGGGTCTGTCCGTGGCCGCGATCTCCTATTACGTGCTCTCGCTGGCGTCGGCCGGATTCAAGGCGCTTCATACACTGCATTTCCCTCTCGATCCGGAACTGGCGGAAGGATTGTTGATTGCCCCCGTCGTCTTGCTGGTCATGACGGCGATCCGGCGCAGCAAGGAAAGGCACACGGTGCGCAAGTCGGAATTGCCGACATCGGTATGAAAACGGCATCTGCAACGTGAGCCCGAAAGCGGAACTGAGCGCGTCATGGAACTTACCGATTCAGCTCCTCGAGTCGAACGCCGTTGGTCCTGGGTCCGAACACGCCGATCGCCACGGCAACGACCAGCATGCAGCCGGTAATGCCGGTGAACACACCCGCGACGCCGAAATCGCGTAACAGGAAGGCGATGAAGAACCCCGACATCATCGCCCCGATGCGGCTGACCGAATACACGATACCGCTCGCACGGCAGCGCACCGCGGTCGGAAAGAGTTCGGCCTGGTACGCGTGGAAGGATACGGAAATGGTCTGCCCGGCGAGACTGATCAGCACGCCGAGAATGATGAGCGGCACGGCTTCCTTCACTTGCCCGAATGCCAGGCCGCAAACGATCACCGCAAACGCCCCGCCGACGATCAGCCATTTGCGCTGGATCCTGTCGGCGTAGAGCATCGCGAGCATCGGGCCCGCCGGCATCGCGAACGCGATGATGAACGAATACAGCAGGCTCTTCGTCACGGTGATGCCCTGGCCGATCAGAAGCGTCGGCACCCAATTGGCGAAGCCGTAATAGCCGATCGCCTGGCACAAGTTGAAGATGATCAGCATGATGAAGCGCGAGCGGTACGGCGGCTGCAACAGCTCCGCAAACGACGCGCGCCGATGCGCGGGCTGCTCGATCACCGGTAGCGGCGGCGGCAGCGGCTGGCCTGTCTCGCGCGTGACGATCGCCTCGATCTTCGCCACGACCCGCTCGCCCTTCTCAACGTGGCCGTGCGTCGCGAGCCAGCGCGGGCTCTCCGGCACGGCACGGCGGATGAACCACACGAGCACCGCACCGATCGATCCCGCGAGCACCACGACACGCCATCCGTCGATGCCGAACACGGTCGTCGGCACGAGCCAGTACGAGAGGATCGCCGCGACCGGCGCGGCCGCGAACATCACCATCTGGTTGAACGCCATCGCGCGGCCGCGCATGTGTTGCGGGACCAGTTCGGTGACGTAGCTGTCGATCGTGATGATCTCCACGCCCACGCCGATGCCCGTGATGAAGCGCCACAGGATCACGCCTTCGGGCGTCGTCTGGAAGGCCATGATCGCCGAGCCGACCGAGTACCACAGCAGCGAAAAGGTGAACACGGCGCGGCGCCCGTAGCGGTCCGGCAGCCAGCCGAACCCGAAGGTGCCGACGAAGAGCCCCGCGAACGTCGCGGCGATGAAGCCGGCGATGCCGGTGAAGCCGAAGAACGCGCTCGTCGTGGTCTTGAGCAGACCGCTCTTCGCCATGCCCGGCGCGATATAGCCGGTGAAGATCAGGTCGTAGACCTCGAAGAAGCCGCCGAGCGAAATGAGGAACACGAGCATCCAGAGATGCCGCGTGATGGGCAGTCGATCCATGCGCGCGGAGATTTCCGCGCCGGGGTCGATGCCGATGCGAACGTTCGGCGACGCAAGCGGGGGGCTGCCCGCGGTGACGGTCTGCTGCATGTTTGTCTCCTGCTTTGTGCACCGGCGGCATTCTTTTGTGTGCACGCCTGCCGGTATGAAGGTGATGGGCCGCACGCTGCTCGCGCACGGCCCAAGCGATCTGCCGTTTAGTCCGCTCCGTGATTCGATGCGCGTTCAGTGCGCAAGCTCATGCGCTCACCCGGCTCTTCAGACGCGACAGCACTTCCTGCGTGTGCTCGCCGACGCGCGCGAGCGCCTGGCGCACGCCCGGCCGCCGGCCGCCCATCGTCAGCGGCAGAAGCACGACTTCGGTCATGCCGCCGTCGTCGGTTTCCATCGGCACGAGGCCGCCGCTCGCCTTCAGATGCGGGTCGTCGAGCAGTTGCTCGGGGCGCACGATCGGCGCATACGGAATGCCGGCCGCTTCGAGCTTCGGCGACAGTTCTTCAACGCGATGATCCTTGAGAATGACGCCGAGAACGTCGAGCAACTCGGGGCGGATCGCGACGCGCAACGCATTGGTTGCGAAGCGCGGTTCGGCTGGCAGATCCGGGCGGCCGAGCACGTCGCACAGCGTGATGAACTGCTTGTCGCTGACCGCGCCGATGAAAAGCTGCTCGCCGTCCGCCAGCGTGAATACGTCGTAGACGCTCCACGCCGACACGCGCGCGGGCATCGGCGGCGGCGGCTCGCGCGTCATCGCGTATTGCTGCATGTGCTGCGCGCAGAGGAACACGCAGTTCTCGAAGAGTGCGCTCTGCACTTCCTGGCCTTGGCCGGTGCGTTCGCGCTCGCGCAACGCGGCGAGCACGCCGATCGCGCCGAACATGCCGCCCATGATGTCGTTCACCGACGTCCCCGCGCGCAGCGGCCGACCGATCGGGCCCGTCATGTAGGACAGGCCGCCCATCATCTGCACGACTTCATCGAGCGCGAGGCGCTTCTCGTACGGCCCTGGCAGAAAGCCCTTGTGCGACACGTAGATGAGGCCGGGGTATAGCTTCGACAGCGTGTCGTAGTCGAGGCCCAGCTTTGCCATCAGACCGGGGCGGAAGTTTTCGAGCATCACGTCGCAGGTGCCGATCAGTTCCACCGCCGCTTCCTTGCCCTCCGGCGTGTTGATGTCGAGCACGACGCTCTTCTTGTTGCGGTTGAACGAGCGAAAGAAGCCGATCCCCAGACCCGGCAGCTTGCGGGTCTTGTCGCCGCCGGGCGGCTCGATCTTGATGACCTCGGCGCCGAGATCGGCGAGGATCATGCCGCACGTCGGCCCCATGACCATGTGCGTGAATTCGATGACGCGCACGCCGTCGAGGGGAAGTCGGGTGTCGTTGCTCATGATGTCCTCAAGCGTTGAGCGCAGCCGGAACCGTGAAGGTTTTGGGCAGTCCGGCGAGCCACAACGCGCCGTGAAGCGTTTCGCCTTCGAGCCATCGCGCGACCTTTGCGCGCAGTGCCAGCAAGGCGGGAATATCGATGCCGGTTTCGATGCCCATGTCGGCGAGCATGAACGCCAGGTCCTCGCTCGACGCGTTGCCGCTCGCGCCCGGCGCATGCGGACAACCGCCGATGCCGGCGAGCGTCGCATCGAAGCGTGCGACGCCGGTTTCGAGCGCCGCGTACACGTTGGCGAGCGCGAGGCCGCGCGTGTCGTGGAAGTGGCCGCACCAGAAGCGCTCGCCCGCAATCTCGCGGGCCTTCTCGAACAGATCGCGCACGGCGGCGGGGCCGGCGTAGCCGACCGTATCGGCGATGCTCACGCGATCCGCGCCTGCATCGAGCAAGGCCTGCATGCAGCGCAGCACCTCGGCCTGATCGACGCGGCCCTGGATCGTGCAGCCGAACGCCGTGCCGATGCCGCCTTCGATCAGCGTCTTCGAACCGGCGGCATCGCGTGCGGCCCGGATGCGCGCCACTTCGGCAACGACTTCATCGGGTGTCTTGCGCAGATTGGCGAGGCTGTGCTCGTGGCTCGCGGAGAGCGGCACGAGCAGCACGTCGGCTTCGCTATCGATGGCGCGCTCGGCGCCCTTGAGGTTCGGCACGAGCACCGAGACTGCGAGGCCCGGCAGCGTCTTCGCGTAGGCGACGAGTTCAGCGGTGTCGGCGAGTTGCGGCAAAAGCCGCGCCGGCACGAACGAGCCGACTTCGATTTCGCGCTGGCCGGCGGCGTAGGCGTCGCCGATCCATTCGATCTTGTGTTTCGTGGGAAGCATCGTCTGGATGCTTTGCAGGCCGTCGCGCAGACCGACTTCGCGAATGACGACGTTCATGGGGAACGAGGGCATTGAGTGCTGTCTCCGTTTGTCTCGTGCCGGTCGTCGGGTTGCCGGCGTTGTGCTAACTTTAGACATTCCAACGAAACCTTAAAGCGGTATTTTGGAACGGTTGGCGTTCCAATCGGGAATGTCTGAGCGAGCGACCTGGAGACTGCGAATGCGCGACATCGACCTCAAGACGCTGCGGCTTTTCGTGGCCGTGTGCGATCACCGCAATATCGCGCGGGCGGCGGACGAGGCGCACATCGAGCCGTCCGCGATCAGCAAGCGCATCGCGCAACTTGAGAGCGAACTGGGCGTGCCGCTGCTGTCGCGCTCGCGGCGCGGCGTCCAGCCAACGGCGGCGGGCATCGCCTTGCTCGAACACGCGCGCAACGTGCTCTTCACGATGGAGCGCATCGCAAGCGACGTCGCCGCATTCGGCGGCGGGTTGAAAGGACGCGTGAGCGTGTGCGCGTCGGCCTCCGCGATCGCGGAGGCGCTGCTCGACGACATCGCTTCATTCATGCGCGAACCCGAGTATCAGAACATCCGGGTCGATGTCGAGGAACGACTGTCGTCCGATCTCGTGCGGCAGTTACGCGAAGGCGCGGCGAGCATCGGCGTGTGCTGGGATAACGTCGACCTGCAAGGGCTTCAGCATCGTCCGTATCGGCAGGACCGGCTCGCGCTCGCGGTCCATCGCGATCATCCGCTCGCTGGCGAGGCGTCGCTGCGCTTCGATCAGACCTTGCAGTACGAGCATGTCGGATTGCTGCCGTCGACGGCCGTTCATACGATGCTGCAGCGCGCGGCGGCGAGCGCGGGCACGACCGTGTCCTACCGGGTGATCGTATCGAGCTTCGATGCGGCGTTTCGCGTGGTCGCGGCCGGGCTCGGGATCAGCGTCGTGCCGGTGGAGGTGGCCGAGACGTATCGGCCGGCGCTTGGAATCAGGATCATTCCTCTCACCGATGCCTGGGCACATCGCCGTTTCGTCGTGTGCTTCAAGAGTTTCGATGCGTTGCAGCCGGCCGCACAGCGCATGGTTGACTATCTGGTGAGCCGGGTCGAACGTCCGTCGACGGTGAAGTCCTGAGAGCCGCGACGATTGCGGTTCGAGATCGCATCGTGATGCCACGGCCCGTGCGCTGTAAATGAAACGATGTTGGAACGATGTTGCTCAGACGATCTCAAGCGCCAGCGCCGTGGCCTCGCCGCCACCGATGCACAGGCTCGCCACGCCGCGCCTCGCGCCGCGCTGGCGAAGCGCGCCCAGCAGCGTCACGATGAGGCGCGCGCCCGTTGCGCCGATCGGATGACCCAGCGCGCAGGCGCCGCCATGCACGTTCACGCGCTCGTGCGGCAGCGACAGTTCACGCATCGCGGCCATGACGACCACGGCGAATGCCTCGTTGATTTCCCACAGGTCCACGTCGCCCACCTGCCAGCCCACCTTGGCGAGCAACTTCTGGATCGCGCCCACGGGCGCAGTGGTGAACCAGGCCGGCTCCTGTGACTGTGTGGCGTGCCCACGGATGAGCGCCAGCGGTGCCAAACCACGCGCGCGCGCGGTGGACTGGCGCATCAGCACCAGGGCCGCCGCCCCATCCGCGATCGAACTGGAGTTCGCCGCCGTGACCGTGCCGTCCCTGGCGAAGGCGGGCTTGAGGGTGGGGATCTTGTCCAGTTGCGCCTTCGCGGGCGCCTCGTCGTCATCGATGCGTTTCTCGCCGCTGCGACCCGGCACGGTCACCGGCGTGATTTCCCAGCGGAACAGGCCGTCGCGCTGCGCCTGCTGCGCGCGCAGCGTGGAGGTGGAAGCATAGGCGTCCTGCTCCTCACGCGTGAAACCGAAATGGCGCGCGCAGTCCTCGGCGAAGGTGCCCATCAGGCGGCCGTCGGAGGCGGCGCCGTAGTGATCCTCCAGGCCGTCGAAGAACATGTGGTCCAGCATCTGGTCGTGCCCCAGGCGCTGGCCCGAGCGGGCCTTGGGCAACAGGTAGGGCGCGTTGCTCATGGATTCCATGCCGCCGGCCACGATCAGTTCTTGACTCCCTCCCAGCAGCAGGTCGTGCGCCAGCATGGTTGCCTTCATCCCCGAGCCGCAGACCTTGTTGATCGTGGTGCAGCCCGCTGAGACCGGCAAGCCCGCCGCCAGCGCCGCTTGACGGGCGGGCGCCTGGCCGAGGCCGGCGGGCAGCACGCAGCCCATGAGCACCTCGTCCACGGCCTCCGGCTGGAGCCCGGCCCGATGCACGGCGGCACGGATGGCGTTGGCGCCCAGTTGGGGCGCTGTCAGCGAGGCGAAGTTGCCCTGGAAACCACCCAGCGGCGTGCGGGCGGCGGCGACGATGACGACGGGATCATGGGAAGTCGAAAAGGCAGGCATGCGAGTCTCCATGCGCCGCTCGATGGCGGCGTTGCAAGGGGTGAGGAAAGTTTGGTGGTCGATGAATCAACTGACCCAATCCGGATTCGGCGAGTCGGGTTAACTGGAGCCGACCGAAGCCAACCGAAGCCAACGGAAGCAAGGCGGCAGCAGCAATCGTCATGCGTACGCCAGAGGCTGAATTCATCTGGCCGCCATGCGAATCGCGCCGTCAAGGCGAATCACCTCGCCATTGAGGTAGGTGTTGTCGAGGATGTGCAGCACAAGGCCCGCAAACTCATCCGGCCGTCCAAGGCGCGCGGGAAAGGGGACCATCTTGCCGAGGGCGTCTTGTACCTCCGTGGGCATGCCTTTGAGCATCGGCGTCTCCATGATGCCGGGCGCGATGGTGACCACCCGAATGCCATGGCGGGCCAACTCGCGCGCGATAGGCAGCGTCATCGCCACGACGCCGCCTTTGGAGGCGGCGTAGCCCGCTTGCCCGATCTGACCATCGAAGGCCGCGACTGAAGCGGTATTGATGATGACCCCGCGCTCGCCATCGGTCTCCGGCATGTTCCCGGCCATGCAGGCCGCGGCCAGCCGCACCATGTTGAAGGCGCCGATCAGGTTGATCTGAACGGTGCGCGCGAAACTTTCTAGCGCGTGCGGGCCTTCACGTCCGAGCACTTTCTCGGCGGGTGCGACGCCTGCGCAATTGATCAGGCCATGCAGCGTGCCGAAGGTGTCGCGGAATGCGGCCAACGCACTCTCCGCGCTGGCTGCGTCGGATAGGTCGGCCCTGGCGAAGTGAGCATGGCTGCCCAGTTCCGCCGCCAGCGCTGTACCGGCGTCGTGGTTCAGGTCCACGAGCAGCACGCGGGCGCCGCCCGCCACCAGACGGCGCGCCGTGGCGGCGCCGAGCCCTGAGCCGCCGCCTGTGACGACGAAACCTTTATGTTGAATCCGCACTTCTGTCTCCCGGGAATGAGCACACGTTCGCGACGATCTACTGGCTGGTGATGCTAAGCGTCGGGCGAGAGTAAGCCCATGCCCATGGACCTCTTCATGCATGAGCCTTTCGGACATGTCGTGGGGATTCGATTGCCGCGATGCTCGTCGGCCGATGACCGGTGGCGCCCAGTCGTGGCAGGTTTCGCTGGCGCCCGGCAGCGATTAACATCAGTGCACTTCTGTGGGTGGAACCTGACCATGAATGACGCTCAAGACAAGGGCACAACGTCTATCGGCCTGGTGCGTGAAGCGATTCTGGTCGCCACGCAACGTAATCTGGATGTGCCGGCCGCACTGCAGCACGCCGGCATCGCGGCGGAATTGTTGAATGCCCCGAGAGCCCGCGTGCCCGCGTTAGCTTTTTCGCGCCTATGGGCGGCGCTGGCCGACTTGATGGACGACGAGTTTTTCGGTCTGGACAGCCATCCACTGCGCCGGGGCAGTTACGCGCTGATGTGCCACGCGGTTCTGCATGCCGAGAACCTGGAACACGCGTTGCGTCGCATGCTGAAGTTTCTGCGTGCGGTTCTCGACGACATTCATGGGGAGCTACGCTGCGAGGGCGAGCACGCGCTGATCATCCTGCATGACGACGGCCTGACGCGCCGCCTGTTTGCCTACGGTACGTGGTTCATCCTCGTGCACGGGCTTGCGTGTTGGCTGGCACACAGACGGATTCCGCTGATCGAGATGAGGTTTCGTGCTTGTGCGCCAATCGATGACAGCGACTACCGCATGCGCTTCTGCGAGGACGTGACATTCTCCGCCGACGAAACCCTGATCCGGTTCGATCGCAGTTTCCTCGATCTCAAACTGTCCGGGACGGAAACGAGCCTGCATGCATTCCTGCAGAACGCACCGGCCAATATCCTGGTTAAATATCGCAACGAATCCAGCACGACTGCCGTGGTAAGGCGCCGTTTGCGAAACCAGGTCCCCGACGAGTGGCCCGACCTCGACGCGCTATCGCAGTTGCTGAATCTGTCCTCGGCCACGCTGCAACGCCGCCTGCTGGCCGAAGGCACGAGCTACCGGCAACTGAAAGACGAATTGCGCCGCGACATCGCCATCGAGCTGTTTTCCAGCAGTTCTCTCACGGTCGCCGAAGTCGCCGCGCGCACCGGATTTCAGGAAACCAGTGCATTTCACCGGGCTTTCAGGAAGTGGACCGGGGCCAGCCCCGGAATGTACCGCCACGGCAGGGCGGTTTCGCCCGATTAACGCGGCATGTCCAGAGACCTCATTCAAGCTGAAGTCCGCGGACATGGATCGCGAGACCAACCAGGCTGACACTGCGGTTGCAACGGTGCCAACGGTCCAGCCAACAACGACTTATTGCTGAGGATTCAGCGGTTGCCGCTGCGAAGAACGCGACATAACGAGCGTCACGCACGGAGACAACATGACTCTTATCAGCACGACTTCCACCAGTTCGGCAGGCCTGGTACATAAAGGCGCACACAGCGTTGGCCCGAGGGCTTTCGTTCGTTCCCGTCTCATTCCGGCTGCGGCTTGCCTGGTACTCGCGTCCTGTGGCGGTAACGACCTGGCAACCGGGGAGTCGGCAACGACTGCCGAAGCCGCCTGCAACGCGCTTCTGAACAAGCAGTTTGAAGGAGCCACGATCACGAAGGCCGCCCTGGTTCCCGCGGCCGGCTCCGTGCCCGAAGCCTGCGTTGTTCGCGGTGAACTGCCCAAGGAACTCGCCTTCGAAGTCCGAATGCCTACGACATGGAACAACCGTGTGCTTTTCATGGGCGGCGGCGGTTTCGACGGCATCATCTACGAGACGGCATATAGCCCCGGCGTCGCTGAGAAGGGCTACGCCACCATCGCGACGAACCACGGGCACGATGCGGCGAAACATCCCCAAGGCTCCTTCGCGCTCGACGCGCAGATGTTGGAGGACTATGCCTACGCTGCCGTGCCAAAAGTGCTCGCCTCCGCCAAGGCAATTCTGCACAAGCGCTATGGCGGTTCTCTCGACAACACCAGGTTCGTCTATGAGGGATGCTCGGGCGGCGGGCGGCAGGCTTTGATTCAGGCTCAACGCCACCCCGATCTGTTCGACGGCATCATCGCCAGAGCCCCTGCAAATGCGTACACAGGTCAATTTCTCTGGTACCAAAAGATCCTCAGGCAGCTTGCAAAGCCGGGCGCCGCCTTGAGCGTCGGCAAGGTGCGGACTATCGCCAACTTCATGCAATCCCGGTGCGACGAACTGGATGGACTGAAGGACAACATCATCAGCAGGCCGGAGGCCTGCAAGGTCGACCTGACGGCACTGAGGTGCAATGCCGCCGACTCGGACGCTTGTCTCACCGACGCGCAACTCGAGTCCGCCAGAACGTTGTACGAGCCGACAAGCGTCGCGGGCGGGCGATACACGTGGCCCGCTTTCCCCCAAGGAGGCGGGGAGACCGCTGACGACGCTTCATGGCAAGCCGTGGGCGGAACCACCTATCAGATCCTGGGTGGGGACTACATGCGGTATTTCGTTGCGCAGGATCCTTCGGTCGATCCACTGCTCGTGGAGCCCCAGGCATACGCCACGCGGCTCGACTATCTCGCGAACCTGATCGATGCGGTCAACCCCGATCTCGGCGGCTTCAGGGCTCGCAACGGAAAACTGATGCTCTTTCACGGAACGACGGACTGGCTGATCACCCTGAATAACACCACCGACTACTACAACAAGCTCGTTGTTTCGGCGGGCGGGCAATCCGCGGCGGATCAGTTCGTCGAGTACTACGTGCTTCCGGGGAATGATCATTGTGCCGCCACGCCCAACGGTGGCCGTGGACCCGACATGGTCGATCTCGTGAATCCGATGTTCGAGTGGATCGAGAAGGGGGTCAAGCCATCCAGCCGCAAGATCGTCGCCACGCGCAGCGTCGATCCCGGGAAAGGAATGGAGCGGCCGCTCTGCAGGTATCCGCGGTACCCGGCGTACAACGGGTCCGGCGACCCGAACGCAGCGTCCAGTTTTACGTGCGTATCGCCGGATTAGCAGCCAGGTCGCCGCAGGCGGTCGCAACGACGGCCATGTCCATTCGTCACGGGTGAACGCCGGCAACGCCGGTGTTCGGCGACCTCATTCAGATTGAAGTTGATGGACATGGACTGCCAGCCGCGTCCATCTCACACTGATTACAGCCGGGTACCAACGGCCGATCCGAGCCGCGACAAGGCCGCTCATCGAGGGCGCCGTTGGAGCCCGCGTGGACTTCATCCACGACATTAAACCGAAGGAGACGACATGAACCAGATAGACGTGCACTCACTCGCGGGTCAGGCCAGATTCAATGGCTTTCATACCCTTGTCCTGTTCTGGTGTGTGTTGATGCTGATACTCGACGGCTACGATCTTGCCGTCGTGGGTGCGGCACTGCCGTCGATCATGAAGGACATGCGCATCGACGCGACCAGCGCCGGCGTCATGGCCGGCTCGACGCTTTTCGGCGTCATGCTCGGGGCCATTTTCCTTGGCACGCTGGCTGACCGTTTCGGTCGACCCATGATGATGTGCGTGTGCGTGGCCCTGTTCAGTCTTTTCACGGCGGCCGCCGGGTTGACGAGCGATCCCATCAGTTTCAGCGTCACGCGATTCATCGCCGGCCTGGGCATTGGCGGAGTCTTGCCGATCGTCACCGCGCAGATGGCGGAGTTCTCGCCTAACGCGCTGCGTACGCGCTTGGTGACGCTGGTGTTCGCGGGATATTCCATTGGCGGGATTCTGGTGGCGCTGACCGCAAAGCAGCTTATCGGCAGCTATGGCTGGCAATCCGTCTTTTTTGCCGCGGGCCTGCCAGTGCTGCTGATCCCGTTCATCATCAAAACGATGCCGCACTCGATGACCTTCCTGGTCAAAAGCGGCCGGCGCGACGAACTGCGTGCGGTGATGAAGCGGTTGGTGCCCGACTATCCGTTGAGCGGTCAGGAGCAGTTTGCAGAGTCTTCGTCGGACAAAAGCAAGGACGCTTCGGTGCGACGGCTCTTCCAGGATGGCCGCGGCTTCAGTACCACGATGATCTGGGTCGCGTTCATGACGGGCCTCTTCATGGTCTACGCGCTCAGTTCGTGGTTGACCAAGCTGATGGCCATGGCGGGATATAGCCTGGGTTCGGCTTTGAACTTCGTGATCGTCTTCAACGTCGGCGCGATTGCCGGCGCGATCTTCGGCGGTTGGCTCAGCGACAAGGTCAACATCAAGCGGGTGCTGATTGCGTTTTACATCGTCGGGGCGGTTGCGCTGTCACTGATGGGCTACACGAAGTCGACCGTGTCGTTGTTTGCCGTTGTGTTCGTCGTCGGCGCATCGACGCTCGGTACGCAATTGCTGGCCTACGCTTATGCGGGCGACTTCTATCCTCATGCGATCCGCTCTACCGGTGTCGGCTTTGCTTCCGGCGTGGGCCGGGTCGGCGCCATCGTGGCTCCGGTGCTCATTGGTTGGCTCGTCTCCTTGAAGCTGCCGCTCGAACAGAATTTCATGGCAATCGGCGTGGCTGGCCTCATCGGTGCGGCGGCGGTGACGCTGATCAACCAGACACGTGCCGACTCGCATCGCTCGAACACCGTGCCTGTTGTCGCGGTTCAGGGTAGCGCGGGGCGCTGACGTTTCCGTCCTATGCCGCTTCATGGCCGGGATGCGTGCGAACAACGCGGCTCGTATGGGGCTCTACCCTCGACAAACACGACATGGCTCAGTGCAGATCAACTTTCAATGCCGGCATCGAAATGGACCGTCTATCTCCTTCTCCCTTGAGCTCGCTTGCCGACGTGAACCGGGCCGTCGATTGGGCACTCGTCACGCGGCGCAGCGTCCGTGCTTTCCTGCCCACACCGGTTTCTCGCGGGCAAATCGAGTCCATCCTCGACGTTGCCCGTTTCAGCGCGACCGGCGTGAACATCCAGCCCTGGCATGTGCATGTCGTGACAGGCGCGATGAAGTCGCGCCTGTCTGCCGCCATCAACGAGATCAATGACGATCCTGCGCGCAGTTCCGATCTGGACGAGCCCTACGACTACTACCCGCGCGAATGGATCGCACCGTATGTGGATCGCCGGCGTGAGGTCGGTTGGAACCTGTATGGCCTGCTGGGCATCGAGAAGGGCGACAAGGAGCGGATGCATGTGCAGCACGGCCGCAACTACCGCTTCTTCGACGCACCCGTCGGCCTGTTCTTCACGGTCGACCGGGTCATGCGTGAAGGCAGTCTGCTGGACACCGGTATGTTCCTGCAAAGCGTGATGATTGCGGCCCGGGCGCGAGGCCTCGACACCTGCCCGCAGGCGGCTTTCAACAAGTTCCACCGTGTCATCGCCAACGAACTGTCCATTCCCGACAACCACATGTTGGTGTGCGGAATGAGCCTGGGTTATGCGGATCACAACTGCATCGAGAACTCTCTGGTCACGGAGCGCAGTCCGGTCGGCGATTTCACTACTTTCTACCAAGAATGAATGGAGACAAAGTCATGAGTGCAACGGCCTATTCTCGAGGACTCGAGAAGAACGCGGCAAACCACGTTCCATTGACGCCACTGACCTTCCTCGATCGAACCGCCGACGTCTATCCGGATCGAACCGCGATCGTTCATGGCGGCTTCCGGCAGACGTGGGCGAGAACGCGCGAGCGTTGCTATCGCCTCGCGTCGGCGCTCGTTCAGTTGGGGATCGAACCGGGCGATACGGTGTCGATCATCGCGCCGAACACGCCGGCCATGCTCGAGGCACACTTCGGCGTGCCTCTCTCGGGGGCTGTGCTCAACGCCATCAATTGCCGCCTCGATGCCGACGGTGTTGCATTCATTCTGCGCCACGGAGAATGCAAGCTTCTGCTGGTGGACCGCGAACTGGCTCCGCTGGTCGAGAAAGCATTGCAGTCGGTTCCCAATCCGCCGCGTGTGATCGACATCAACGATCACGAAGCGCCTGACGGCCCCGCCATCGGGGAAACTGATTATGAGTCGCTGCTGGCGAGCGGTGATCCGGCATTTGCGGGCCGCCGTCCGCTCGACGAGTGGACGCCCATTGCATTGAACTACACCTCAGGCACAACCGGCGATCCGAAAGGCGTCGTTCCGAGCCACCGCGGCACCTATCTGATGAGCCTGTTGCAGATGACGAACTGGCCGCTCCCGCGTGCGCCGATTTACCTGTGGACGCTTCCCATGTTCCACGCGAACGGCTGGTGCTTCACATGGGCGATTACTGCGGCGGCGGGAACGCACGTCTGTTTGCGCAAGGTGAATGCCGCGAATATTCTCACCGCCATCGCCGAGCACGGGGTCGATCATTTTTGTGCGGCGCCGATCGTGCTCTCAGGCATCGCGAGCATGCCTCAATCGGAACGGCAGCCGCTGCCGCGTCGGGTGCGCGTCCTTACCGCCGGCTCGCCGGCGCCGGCAGCGGTTCTGGAGGCCGTGGGCGCGATGGGATTCGACGTCGACCATGTCTTTGGAATTACCGAGATCTCCGGCACGCCCATCAGCTGTGCCTGGCACGACGAGTGGGATACGTTGTCGCCGGAGCAACAAGGGAAACTGAAAGCGCGGCAAGGGGTACGCGCGGCGGCGTTCGAGAAAATGTCGGTCGCCGATCTCGCGACGCTCGAACCGGTGCCCGCCGATAGCAAGTCATGCGGTGAGGTTCTGGTCCGCGGGAATACGGTGATGATGGGATACTTCAAGAATGCCGACGCAACGGCGAAAGCTTTCGCCGGCGGTTGGTTCCATACCGGCGATCTTGCCGTCGTTCATTCCGATGGCTATATCCAGATCACCGACCGCTCCAAGGACGTCATCATCTCGGGCGGAGAGAACATTTCGTCCGTCGAGGTGGAGGAGGTCATTTATCGCATGTCGGGCGTTCTGAACGCGGCCGTGGTCGCGCAGCCGGATGACAAATGGGGCGAGACGCCTTGTGCGTTTATCGAACTGAAGCCGGATGCCTCCCACATCACGGAGCAGGATGTCATCTTGTTCTGCAGGGAGCGACTGGCGCATTTCAAATGCCCGCGTCGCGTGATTTTCGGGGAATTGCCCAAGACCGCTACCGGGAAGATCCAGAAGTTTCGTCTGCGCGAGCAAGCGGGCAGCCGGGTAGCGATCACGAGGCTGGCGGGATGAAGCTGTGGGTCCGCTGAGCGCGCCATGCGCTGTAAAGTGCGACTACGGTCGGTCGAGTGCGGCCGTATTCGCGCGTATCGGTGCGGCGTATCGGTGCGGCGTATTGGTGCGCGCGCTGGTCATGATGTTCGAGAGGGAGGTAAAGCGTGCAAAGCTTCTCAGGAACAGCGTTCGATCTCGGCTCCTATGCGTTGGTCGATGAGCCGTTGCCAGAGCCCGAACACGGCCAACTGCGGATTCGCATCGAAGCAACGGCTCTTGGTTTCGTCGACGGGCTGATGATGCAAGGCCGCTATCAGATCAAGCCGCGCTTGCCTTACGTGCCGGGCGGAGAAATTGCCGGCGTGGTCGACGCCGTCGGTTCGGGCGTGACGGGGCAACTTGTCGGTGATCGCGTCGTCACGTGGCAGCTTGGCGGAGGCCTGGCGGAATACGTGGTGGTCGACGCCGCCGACGTGGACGTTGTCCCCGGCGAGCTGCCGATGCCCGTTGCCGCAGCCATGCTGGTGGACTATCAGACGGCACACTATGCGTTGTTCGATCAGGGACGGTTGACGGCCGCCGATACGTTGCTCGTGCTTGGCGCGGGTGGTGCGGTGTCGTCCGCCGCGATTCAGCTTGCCGTGCATGCCGGGGCGCGCGTGATCGCGGCGGCGTCGAGCGAGTTCAAGCGTCAAGCCGCATGCGAGCTGGGTGCAGTGGCTGCGATCGACTACAGCCTTCCGGATTGGCGGGAGGCGCTCAAGCGAGTCGCGCCGGAAGGCGTCGATGTCGTGCTCGACCCGGTCGGCGCAAACATGCTGGAGCCGGCGTTCCGCTCCCTGGCCAAAGGCGGCCGCTATCTCGTGATCGGGTTTGCGGGTGGCGCCATTCCGTCGCTTCCGGTCAATCTGGCGCTTCTCAAGAACGCGACCTTGCATGGCGTCGATATACGGTACTTCCTGGCCAACCGGCCGGAACAGGCGCGGCGTGTACGCACCGCGCTGTTCTCGATGGTTGCCCGCAGCCACCTTCGGCCGCCTGCGACCATCACTTTCGCTCTCGCAAATGCAAGAGACGCTGTGCTGGCAACATTCGACCGCGGCAGGCGCGGGAAAATCGTCGTGCTTCCCGGCGCGGCCGTCGGTGCGAGCGACGCTGGCTGACGCATGCCGCTCGATGCCGGGGGTTTGTTCACCGAGCGCCAGTGACCTGAACCGAACGGGGGCCGGGATGATTCATCGCCCTATCGGCGGACAGCATCAGTGAGTTGCCCGATAACGCTCCGCAGCCTCTCCCTGCCGGATGTCGGAGAGCAAAACCTGGCGTGCGGAGTCGAGCGCGTCCCAACGCTCGGCGACGTGAAGCGGCGGTATCGTGACTAATTCGCGGCGGTCGAAGCCGACCAACGCCGCGTCGACCAGTTCACCCACTTCCATGACTTCGGGCAGCGTGTTGATGTCGATGCCGGCGCGCTCCCATATCTCGGTGCGCGTGGCCGCCGGCAACACGGCTTGCACATAAACGCCCTTGGGCGCCAGTTCCAGACTCATGCCCTGCGACAGGAACAGCACGTACGCCTTGGTCGCGCCGTAGACCGACATGCCGAACTCGGGCGCGAGACCGACCACCGAGCCGATGTTGACGATCGCGCCTTCGCCGGCCTGCGCGAGGCGCGGGGCGATGGCGGCCGCAAGCCGCGTCAGGGCGGTGATATTGAGCGTCACCAGACGGTCGATGGCGTCGGCGGTCTGCTCGACGAAGCCGCCTGATTGAGCGAGGCCGGCATTGTTGATCAGGATGCGGATACCGGCGTCTTCGCGCAGACGGGATTCGACCGCAGCCAGATCGGACGGCTGCGTCAGGTCGGCCCGGAGCACCTCGACGTCGATTTTCGTTTCGTCGCGCAGGCGGGCAGCCAGTGCATCCAGCCGCGCCTTGTCGCGCGCGACGAGAACGAGAGGATGGCCGCGGCGCGCGAGGCGCTCGGCATAGATCGCGCCGATGCCGGAGGAGGCGCCGGTAATGAGGACAGTGGGGAGGGTGTTCATCTTGTCGGTTCCGTGGGTTGGGTGTGGACCGTCGCCGCCCAGCAATCGGGGCGGCCGTGCCGGTTGATTAACTAGTGCTGGCTTCGGCCAGCGTGGGGTAGTCGATATAGCCTTCGGCGCCGCCGCCGTAGAGTGTGGCCGGGTTCAACGTCGCCAGCGGCGCGCCGGCTTTCAGGCGCCCCACCAGATCCGGATTACCGATGAACGGGCGGCCAAAGGCGAACAGATCGGCCTTGCCGTCATTGAGGCTGGCGGTGGCGAGGCCGAGGTCGTAGCCGTTGTTGGCGAGATAAGTCTGCTTGAAGCGGCTGCGCAGTGCGGCGTAGTCGAACGGCGCCACGTCGCGTGGGCCGCCGGTGGCCCCCTCGACGACATGCAGGTAGACGACGCCGAGCGCGCTGAGCTGCTCGACGATGTAGTCGTACTGTGGCTGCGGGTCACTGCAGGCGATGCCGTTGGCTGGCGACACCGGCGAGATGCGCACGCCCGTGCGGTCGGCACCGATTTGCTGAACGACCGCGGCAGTGACTTCCAATAGAAGGCGCGCACGGTTCTCGATGGAACCGCCGTATGCGTCGGTGCGGTGATTCGCCCCGTCCTTGATGAACTGCTCCAGCAGATAGCCGTTGGCGCCGTGGATCTCGACGCCGTCGAAGCCCGCCTCGATCGCGTTGGCCGCAGCCTGGCGAAAGTCGTTCACGATGCCTGGCAGTTCGTCCAGTTGCAGCGCCCGCGGCTCGGAAACATCGGCAAAGCCGTTATTGACGAAGGTCTTGGTCTCGGCGCGGATGGCCGAGGGCGCGACCGGCGCGGCGCCATCCGGCTGCAGATCGACGTGCGAGATACGGCCGACATGCCACAACTGCACGAAGATGCGGCCGCCCTGGGCGTGGACCGCATCGGTGACCTTGCGCCAGCCGTCGATCTGATGCTGGGTGTACAGGCCTGGGGTGTCCTGATAGCCCTGGGCCTGAGCGGAGACTTGGGTGGCCTCGGTGATGATCAGGCCCGCCGAGGCGCGCTGGGCATAGTAGGTGGCGGTCAGATCGGTGGGCACCAGCCCCTGGCCCGCACGATTGCGCGTCAACGGGGCCATGACGATACGGTTGGACAGCGTCAGCGCACCGAGAGTGCAGGAATCGAAGAGCGACTTGTGGGTCATGTCGTGCCTATAGCGTGGATGTCTGGAGAACCCGGGGCGCGGGATGCGCGCACATGTGAGCGCCGGAGTCGTTCTTCCGGCGCCGATAAACGAATGCATCGCCATTCCGATGCGATTCGCTTAATGATGATGCTCGTAATCAAAAATGTCAACGTCTTTGATGATGAGCGACATCAATGTATAGTGAGGACTTTAGCGTGGCGTTAGCCGAAGAGAGAGGCCCTGAACATGAAGGTCACTAAAGCGCAGGCGCAGGCGAACCGGGCGCACATCGTCGAGACCGCTTCGACGCTGTTTCGTGAGCGGGGCTACGACGGGGTGGGCGTGGCGGATTTGATGGCGGCCGCCGGCTTCACCCACGGCGGCTTCTATAAGCACTTCGGCTCCAAGGCCGACCTGATGGCGGAGGCCGCGGCCTGTGGTTTTTCGCAGTCGGCGGCCAAAACCGCGGGCGCCGACATTGCCGCGTTCATCAAGCAGTATTTGTCGCGAGAGCACCGTGACGATGCTGGCACCGGCTGCACGATGGCGGCGTTATCCGCGGACGCCGCGCGTCAGCCGAAGCAGGTCAAGCAAGCCTTTGCCGATGGTATTGAACGGCTGCTGGCGAGTTTTGAAAACGAACATGGCGCCAGGAAGGTGGCGGCTCGGCGAGAAGCGCGAGCGAGAGCAATCGACGCGATTGCGCAGGTCGTGGGCGCGGTCATGCTCTCACGAGCCTGTCCCGATGACTCGCCTCTGGCGGACGAAATTCTCGATGCCTGTCAGTCAGCAGCGCTTTCACGCCTGTGCGCGCCGAAGAAACCCTAGCGCGGTCGCAAGTCGGCAGCCGTGGTCGCTCAGCCGCGCTCCGTTAGAACGGCCTGCAGGTTTGCGGTAAAGCGGAAACCCCGCTTCGAATGATGCGCGTGCCGACCGAAGCACTCAACGAGACGTATGCCGCCGGCTCACAGGCCGTCGGCTCTCACGTTAAGTTCGCCGGTGCTCGAATCCAACCAATCATTGCACATAAGAAAATCAGCGGACGTTCGAATCCTGCTGCTCGCGCAGCGCGAAAAAGGCGCAAACGCGATTGCCGATTTGCATAGTCGAATTCGTCGTTTTGCACGCAGGAACGGCATGGCTACCATGCAAGGCTTCAGCCAAACCGGCAAGGAGGCCGCAGCCTTTTATGTCCACCCAGTTCGATTCGATCGCGGCGCGAGGCGAGGCCGGCGATACGGCTTCACGCGACGTCATCCGCGCCACCCTGATAGCCGGGCTCGCCGCGTTAGCCTGGTTGACCAGCGCGGCGCTGACCGAGTGGTGGCCGAGTCTCGACGACTGGCCGTACACGAACGAATTCATCGCGCTCAAACTGCTGCTCGCGGCATTCGCGGCGGCAACCGCGATCGCGGGATGGCGCGGTCCTTCCGCGACGGCGGCCACGCCCACGCGCATCGGCGCATGGCTTCGCGCGATGCCGTGGCTGCTCGCGCTGGCGCTCGGCGTGAGCGCATGGGAAGCCGTCACGGCGCAACTCGAATGGCTGCCGCGGCCGTTCTTCGCGCCGCCGCAAGCGCTGATCGGCGTGTATGCCGAGGACTATCCGCGGCTCGGCACGAGCGTCGTGCATTCGTTCGGTTTGCTCGCCTACGGCTACGTGCTCGGCGCGGCCGCGGGCTTCGTGACGGGCGTGAGCATCGGCTGGTCGCAGGCGGTGAGTTACTGGGTGCATCCGGTGCTGCGTCTGATCGGTCCGTTGCCGGCCACCGCATGGCTGCCGCTGGCGTTCTTCTTCTTTCCATCGAGCTTTAGCGCGAGCGTGTTCCTGATCGCGCTGGCGACCGCGTTCCCGGTCGCGGTGCTGACCTGGTCGGGCGTGGCCGGGGTGAATCCGGCTTATTACGACATCGCGCGCACGCTCGGCGCGAGACCCGCTTTTCTGATTCTGCGCGTGGCGATTCCGGCCGCGTTGCCATCGGTGTTCGTCGGTCTGTTCATGGGGCTGGGCGCGTCGTTCTCGGTGCTCATCGTCGCGGAAATGATGGGCGTGAAAGCGGGGCTCGGCTGGTATTTGCAGTGGGCTCAGGGCTGGGCCGCGTATTCGAATATGTATGCCGCGCTACTGGTGATGGCGCTGATGTGTTCCGGCCTGATCACGTTGCTGTTCCGTCTGCGTGACCGCTTGCTGGCCTGGCAAAAAGGATTGCTCAAATGGTAGCCGTAGCCGAAGCATTGAATCGGTCCGCCGCTGTCGCGGCTCCGCTCTCCGGCGGCGCGCGCATCGACGTGCGCCACGTCAGTCATCAATTCGCGTTGCGCGGCGCGGCGTTGCCGGTGCTGCACGATGTCAGCTTCACCGTGGAGCCGGGCGAGTTCGTCGCGCTGCTCGGCCCGAGCGGTTGCGGCAAGTCCACCTTGCTGCGGCTCGTGGCCGGACTCGATACGCCGACCCAAGGCAGCGTGCAGGCCGACGGCGCGGCGATCACGGGACCCGATCCGTCGCGCGTGGTGGTGTTCCAGGACCCCACGTTGTACCCGTGGCGCACGGTACGCGGCAACGTGGGGATCGGTCCGCAGGCACAACGCGCACGCTTTGCATGGCGCGGCGGCGCGCAGGAAGAACAGGCGCAACGGCGCATCGACGCCGCGCTCGAACTGGTCGGTCTCAGCGATTTCGCCGAGGCGTTTCCGCATCAACTGTCGGGCGGCATGGCGCAGCGGGTCGCGCTGGCGCGCGCGCTCGTCAACGATCCGGCGCTGCTGGTGCTGGACGAGCCGTTCGGCAAGCTCGACTCTCTCACGCGCATCCGCATGCAAGGTGAACTGGCGCGGCTCTGGCAGGACGCTCGTTTTTCCGTACTGCTGGTGACGCACGACGTGGAAGAAGCGCTGCTGCTCGCCGCTCGCGTGATCGTCTTCAGCGAGCGGCCGGCGCGTGTGATTGCCGAAGTGCGCAACGACGCGCCGTATCCGCGCCACCGCGACGATCCGAAACTGGTGGCGCTGCGCCGCGAGGTGCTCGCGCAACTCGGACTCGACACCTGAACGGCTACCACAATCGATAAACGACCAGAGGAACAACCCGACCATGAACCACCCCTACGATCGATCTCCGCTCAGTCCGGCCCGCCGCGCATGGTTGCGCAACACGGCCTGGCGCGCGGGCGCGGCGGCACTCGGCGGCGCGTCGCTGAGCCTGTCGAACCCGCTTGCGCTGGCGCAAACGCCGCGGGCTCCGCTCAAGCCGCTCAAGCTCTCGTGGAATGCCGGCGCGATCTGCACCGCGCCGGTGGCCGTCGCGGTGAAGCAGGGCTTTTTCGAGCGGCACGGCTTGCAGGTCGAACTCGTGAACTTCTCGGGCTCCACCGACCAGTTGCTCGAGGCAATCGCGACGGGCAAGTCCGACGCGGGCGTCGGCATGGCGCTGCGCTGGATCAAGCCGCTGGAGCAGGGCTTCGACGTGAAACTCACGGCCGGGATTCATGGCGGCTGCATGCGTTTGCTGGCGACGCGCGCGTCGGGCATCGTGGATCTCGCGGGATTGAAGGGCCGTACGATCGGCGTCAGCGACATGGCGAGCCCGACCAAGAACTTCTTCGCGATCGTGTTGAAGAAGCTCGGCGTCGATCCCGAGCGCGACGTGAACTGGCGTCAGTATCCGGCGAATCTGCTGGGCGAGGCGCTGAAGAAGGGCGAAGTACAGGCCATCGCGGACGGCGATCCGACCATCTGGACGATCCGCGAATCCGATCATCTGCATGAGGTGTCGAACAATCTGTGCGGCGAATACCAGACGCGCTCGTGCTGCGTGCTCGGCGTGCGCGGTTCGCTGGTGCGCAAGGATCGCGCCACCGCGCAGTCGTTGACGCAGGCGTTGCTCGAAGCCACCGAGTGGACCGCCAATCATCCGGACGACGCAGCCGCGATCTTTTCGGCCTACACGCCGTCCGCCGATGTCGGGCAATTGGCTGCTATGCTGAAGAGCCACACCGATCGCCATCATCCGGTAGGCGATGCGTTCAAGAAGGAAATCTCGCTCTATGCCGACGATCTGAAGGCGGTCGGCGTGCTCAACAGCGGAACGGATTCGAATCGTCTGGCGGAGCGGGTGTTCTCGAACGTGCTGGCGTAGCGTCGCGTTTCGAGCGGCATGTTTCATATGCCGCTGTTTGACGTTATGCGTTCCCCTGCTAAGCATAGTTGAAACGCTCGCTTATCCGCGCGGCCCGGCATTGCTACGATCGCAGCTTCATCGTACCCATCAGAGCGGAATTTCGAGCCGTGACATTTTCCATCTTTCGATTGCTCGCGCGAGCGGCGCTGATTTCGCTGCTCGTCGTGGGCGCCGCCCATGCGCAAACCGCCGGCACTGCCGCAACGCCGGTCAAGCTGCGGATCGGCTATCAGAAGTCTTCGACGCTCATCACCATCCTCAAGGCGCGCGGCTCGCTGGAGCAGGCGCTCGCGCCGCTGGGCGTGAGCATTAGCTGGAACGAGTTCGCGAGCGGCTTGCCGCTGACCGAGGCGCTCAACGCGGACGCGGTCGACTTCAGCGCCGACGTGGCCGATACGGTCCCGGTGTTCGCTCAGGCCGCTCACGCAAACTTCGTGTACGTCGCGCAGGAAGCGCCGTCGCCCGGCGCGCAGGCCATCATCGTGAAGCGTGACGGGCCGCTGCATACGCTTGCCGATCTCAAGGGCCGGCGCATCGCGGTGACCAAGGCCGCGGGCAGCCATTATCTGCTGCTCGCCGCGCTCGCCAAGGCGGGTCTCGCACCCGCTGACGCGCGCATCAGCTATCTGACGCCCGCCGACGGACGCGCCGCGTTCGAGCGCGGCAGCGTGGATGCGTGGGTCACCTGGGACCCGTATGTCGCGGCGGTCGATAAAACGCCGGACGTGCGCATTCTCGCAAACGGCGACGGGCTCGCGTCGTATCAGCGGTACTACCTCGCGTCCAGCAGCTTTGCCGCGGCACACCCCGAGGTGATCAGCACCGTGTTCGCGCAGTTGTCGTCGGCGGGAGCCTGGGTTCGCAGCCACCCCGAGGATGCGGCGAAGCTGCTCGCGCCCATCTGGGGCCTGGACGCGGCGACGATCGAGCGTGCGAATGGACGCCGCAGTTATGCGGTGCATGCGGTGGACACGCGGAATTTCGGTGAGCAGCAAAAGATCGCCGACACCTTCTATCGAGCGGGGCTCTTGCCGGCGCCGGTCGAGACGGCCACGGCGCTGCGCTGGAACTTCACCACGAAGCGGGCCGAAGCGGCGGGCGCCGCGGTCACCGCTTCCGGCGGATAGAAGCGCAAGGGAACATAACGCACACGATGCGCTGAGGCGCATCGCACGTCGAGCGATGGAGCGGTGGAGTGTGCCGCGTCGTCAAGCATCCGGCGCGATTAGCGTTCGACAGGTTCTCCGAATAACAATCCACAAAAGCTTGTTTGCGCTCGCGTTTCCGGCTGGCTAGATTCGTTCGCATGGCAATGAATCGACGGAGGCCGCCGTGACCGCACTTTCAGCGACGCTTATCTGGGGCGCGCTTCGACATCCTGTGCGAAGCCTCGCGAAGCACTGGCCGAAGCGAGCGGCCTATACGGTTGCCAAGTCTGAATCATCTTCCGACGTGACAGCCGCGGCCTATCGTTGCCAATTGCCCGAGCGGCCCGAGCGGCCCGAGCGCCTCGAACGCATCGCCGCTTACGCACGCTGCGGCTATTTCCATATGGCGTACATGCCGGGCCTGTTTGTCGTGCCGCTCGAGATTCCGCCGGAGTGACGTGCCATCGGCGGCGGCAGCGTTCGAGCATTTTTCCTTGCTGACGTAACTTTTAGTAAGTTGGGCGGTACTTACGCACGCGACAACTTATTAAAAAGGAAAAACTCATGGCTCTCGTGCGTTCGACGCTATTCAAATTGACCCTATCCGCCGCGCTCGCTGCAAGCCTCGCCGGCTGCGGCGGCGACGGCAATTCCGTTCAACCGGTCGGCTACAAGTCGAGCGTCGTGGTATCGGACGGCGGTGTTCCCGCTTCGAACACCGACGCGAACCTCAAGGACGGCTGGGGGATCGCGTTCAACCCGCAAGGCTTCGTGTGGGTCGCCGACGCGGGCTCGCAAAAGTCCACGCTGTATGACGGCAACGGCGTTCCGCAACAACTGGTCGTTTCGATCCCGGCGGGAACGAACGGCCCGGCAGGACCGACGGGAATCGTGTTCAGCGGGGCGAACAACTTCGCGGTGAGCCAGAACGGCGTGTCGGGAACGAGCGCATTTGTCTTCGCGACGCTCGCGGGCACGATCGCCGCGTGGTCTCCGACAGTCAATCTCACGTCGGCAGTCACTGTCTACGATGACGCGGCCGGCGCAGCCGAGTACACCGGTCTCGCGATCGGCGCCGACAACGGCGCCGGCCGTCTCTACGCTGCCGATTTTCACAACAACAAGATCGACGTGTTCGACAGCGCGTTCAACAAGCTCACGACGAGCGGCCGCTTCGTCGACCCATCGTTGCCCGCCGGTTTCGCACCGTTCGGCATTCAGGCCATCGGCAACAGTCTCTTCGTTGCATACGCGAAGCAGGACAGCAGCGCCAGGAGGTCCGTGCACGCGGCGGGTCAAGGCGTGATCGATGTATATGACATGAGCGGCGCGTTGCAGAAACGTTTCGCAACGGGTGGCGATCTGAACGCACCGTGGGGCATCACGATCGCGCCGTCGAACTTCGGGCCGTTCAGCAACAAGCTGATCGTCGGCAATTTCGGTGACGGCACGCTCCATGCCTTCGATCCGCAGACCGGTGCGGCAGCAGGCGCGTTGACGCAAAGGAGCGGGGCGCCGATCACGATTGCGGGTCTGTGGGGCATCGCCTTCGGCAACGGATTGAACGCTCAACCCACCAATACGCTGTTTTTTGCCGCCGGTCCCAATAGCGGCAGCAACGGCGCTTACGGACGACTCGACGTCGATCAGTAACGCTCGCAAGCATCGGGTTCAAGGTTAGAACCTGGCAGCCGGTCTCGGCGTCGCAGTGCGGGCGCCGGCCGGATCTGAGCTGTTTTGCATAAGCAAACCGACACGCCTAACCTTCGCGGCAAGCACACAAAATTCGCCCGTCCGTTTCGCACAGCGCATTGCGCGCGATACGGTTGGAAGCCTCGACACCCTGTTCAATAACACGGAGGCGTCGATCAGTAGATCGGCGAGCAGAATAAAGTGATTTCGCGGCGGGAATTTGTCAGGAAGTTCGCCTTGGCGGCCTGCGCGGCGCCAGCTTTGGCGCCCTTCGATGCGCGAGCCGACAATGCGGCTAATGCGACGAATGCTGTGCCGACTCTTCTCTGGCTGAGGCGGGGTAGCGAGGAACGGCAGATCGACTATTCGACCGCCGAGGGATATCGCGCGGTTTCCTGGTTGATGCGGGATGTGAAAGCCAACGTGGTCGGCAATCCGGACTGGAGGCTTTTGCAGCAGTGGTCATGGATGCAGGCCTGGCTCGCCGCGTATGGCCATCATGCGCGATTCGACGTCCATTCGGGCCTGCGGACACCGGCCACGAATACTTATTTCGAGGGTAAGCGGGCATCCTTCCATCTGCCTGACAGGAATATGGTTTTTCGCGCAGGCGACTTCAGCACGCCCGCGGCGCCGAGCGAATACATGGGGCGGCTGGCTTACCTTTCGCAACAGGGTGGCGTGGGTTTCTATCAAACGCGTGACTTCATTCACACTGATGTGCGGGGTCGAGTTGTAACGTGGCGCGCCAGGTAGCAATCAAAATCGCGGTTCCCTACCTATGCGTGCACTGCCAGTGGAAAAATGCTGCTACAGTGCCGCGCTATTACTTCGTCATCCCTTCGACGACACATAACGTTCCGACGGATGTTCATGCGCAACCGTGTTGCCCGCTCTCTGCGTGAGCGAGTGCTTCCTTTGATCCATGCGATTGCCGCTGCATGCTGCGCGGCTGCCGCGGCGCCGCTCGCCGCTCACCCGCATGTGTGGATCACTTACGAGAGCGTCGCGCGGATGAATGGCTCATCACTGGACGCCGTGCAGGAGAAATGGACCTTCTCGCAAGGGTTTCCGGTATCGATCGTCGGCGATCTGAAAGATATGCCGAAATCGGGACCGCTCGGCCCGAAGTACATCCGTATCTTCAGGCAGCAGGCGTTTGATTCGCTGAAGGGGGCCGACTATTTCGTGCATGTCTTTATCGACGGCAAGGCCGCGCGTTTCGGCGAGGTCCGCGACTTCGCCGTCTCTATCGAAGGCGGACGGATTGTTTACACGTTTGTGTTGCCGCTCGCGGATAAGGTCGACGTGAAGTTCGCTCAGGTGCAACTCGGCACATGGGACGAAACTTTCTTCGTCGATTTTCAGGCGCCGTCCAGAAACGGGGCGCCCGTCGTCTTCGATGCGACAGCGCAAAAGAACTGCACCGCGCAACCGTTCGAAGACAAGGTTCACACGCTATTCGGCGGCGCGATTTCTCCGCTTTCCACGAGGCTTTCATGCTGATCCCTGACGGGCGCCGCGGTATTCGCCGTGGTGCGTTCGCGCTCATGTTCCTCATGATCACGGTCGTGCAGACCGCGAGTGCTGAGACAGTCGATGTATTTGGCAGGACATCGTCAGGGGCGCCAGGCGCCGCCAATGTACCGGCGCCGATGTCGCACAGAGGCGCTGAGCAGCCTGTCGCGATGCCGGAGCCCGTGCGACGCGCGATTGCGGCAAGTGTCGCGCTGCAAGGCCGCCTGAACGCCCAGCTTCAGGAACAACTCGTCGAGCAGCGCAACGGCGCGAGCATGCTGGCCGCGTGGACCCTCATGCTGCTGTCGTTCGGCTACGGCGTCCTGCATGCGCTCGGACCGGGGCATGGGAAGATAGTCGTGAGCGCGTATCTGATGTCGCATCGCGCTCGCGTTGGGCATGCCATCGCGCTAAGCGTATGGAGCGCCTGCGTGCAGGCGATCTCCGCGATTTGTCTGGTCGGCGGTGCGGCGTGGCTCGCGCGCGAGGGCGTGGGCGGCGTGCTGACGCGAGCGGCGGCGCTGGATCTCGTCAGCTATGTCTCGCTGCTTTGCGTCGGCCTTATCACTGTCTGGTCAATCGTCACGCGTCGCGACTGCTGCGACGAGCGGCGCATCACGCTGATCCCCAAACGTCGCGCGGGCCTGTTTGCAACCAGGCGCGACGATAGCAACCTTCAGCACGGCCGTTACCTTGGTGCAAGTTCGCTGACGAGCCGGCGCGCGCAAGCCTGGACGAATGTCAACGAAAACGCGGGCAACGTCTGGATCGCGCGGCAGATTGTCATGACGGGACTGGCGGTGGGCGTGCGGCCCTGTGTCGGCGCGATCTTTGTACTCATTGCGGCGCTCGCCAACGGCATTTTCATGGTGGGCGTGTTGTCGGCGCTCGCCATGGCCGCAGGGGTTTCGCTAACGGTATTGGCCGTGGGCCTGGCAAGCCTCGGCATCAACCGGGCGGTGTCGAACCGTAGCCTTGCTCGCAGGCAGGTACTGGAAACGATCCGCACGCGCTTCGCGCTCGCGGGCGCACTGATCATCACGCTGTTCGCTGCATGGCAGGTGTTCGCGTTGCTGTCCGGCTTACAACTGGCTGCGCTCGCCTGAAAATCCGCAGCGCTTGCAGCGCACTCCCCGGTAAAATCCCGGACCTCTAAGCGGAGTAATTCTTGCGGAAACTGCTACCGTCGATCGTGCTGGCTATCTTGACTGCGTCGGCGATGATGTTGGGCCCGGTCGAGGCAGAAGCGCATCCTCACGTCTGGGTGCTGTACGCGCTGAACCTGCAGATGAACCGCGGTTCCGTGACCGCGATCGACGTGGAGTGGATGTTTACGAACGGCTTCCAGGCGCTGCTGCCGATCGACCTCTCCCGCTATCCGAAGAACGGTGTGCTGTCGGCGAAGGACATCGAATCGCTGCGTGCTTCGGCATTCCAGTCGCTCAAGAACGTTGGCTATTTCACGCATGCCTATGTGCAAGGACGCCGGTTGCGCTTGGCGAGCCGCAACGCTTCAGCATTGCGATGCGCGACGGCAAGCTCGTGTATACGTTCAGGATGATGCTTGCGCAGCCTGTGGACACGACGCGCACGCCACTAGAACTGGGCGTCTGGGACGACGAGTTTTTCGTCGACTTCGAAATGAAAAAGGACGGTGTGAAGCCCGTCGCGGCCAGTGCGGCATGCCGGGTCTTCTATACCCCGGACGCCGATCACGCCGTCTATTACGGCACTTATGCGCCGATGGCCGCGACCGTGGCCTGCTGATCAGGCATCGCGCGTTCGCAAGATATAGCCCAATCCTCGCAAGGTCATGATCTGCGCGGTCGAAACGGACAGATGCTTGCGCAGGCGGTGAATATAAACGTCGATTGCGTCGACGCTCGGCTCATCGTCGAGACTGAATACGTTCTCCATTAGCGTCGCCTTGGATACGGTTTTCCCATGTCTCAGCATCAGCGTTTCGAGAATCGCATGTTCCCGGCGGCGTAATGGCAGCGGTGCGTCGTTATGACGGAATTCGCGGCTATTGAATTGATAGTGCAAATCGCCGCAAACGAGCGACACGTGTCTTTCGGAACACTGCCTTCGCACCAGCGCCTTGATGCGCGCAACGAGCTCGCGCGCATCGAACGGCTTGACGACATAGTCGTCCGCACCGGCTCCAAAGCAGTCGACCTTGTCGTCTATCGATCCATGCGCCGTCAGCATCAGTACAGGGACATTATCGCCGCGCCGTCGCAAACGGGTGAGCAAGTCCTTTCCGCTCATGGCGGGCAAGCGCATGTCGAGCAGCACGACGTCGTAGCTCTGGTTGGCCAATATCGCCTCGGCTCGCTCGGCATCGGGCACGCTGTCCATCACGAAGTTCTCCGCACGCAACAGTTTGACGATCCAATGTGCGAGTTCGGCGTTATCTTCCACGAGCAATAGTTTCATCGCGATGTCCTCAATGGCGCCATGCCGCCCGAGTCGATCGCGCGCGCAAGCTCAGCGTCAATCCAAATCTCCGTTTCATTTCTCGACCTTGATCGCTGAAGATCGCATGCCTCGCGTCCATGGCGCGATTCTATGAGGCCGAACCCTTCTCGATGCTTTCGCATGGCAACGCTTTTCGTACGGGATTTCCATGACGCGGTTTCTTTCATTTAGTAATTGGAATTAATGCTGTCGTTGCGACGCAACCAGAGCCTTGTCACGTCTATCAGTGAAATCACCGAGCGATACAAACGGCGCGGGAAAGGCGGGTGAAGGGTTGGCCTATTTAGGATTGCGCACTGCGATGCCGAGCCGACTATCAGCGGAGCGGCCACACGCAGAGGCCTGAATAAAAAGAGCAGGCTTTCAACGTAGCAATTCGAGGAGACGGACTTGAGGAAAACATACTTCACGCTGGCTGTCGCGGCCACCGTATTCGGGGCGAGCGGCGCGTACGCTCAATCGAGCGTCCAGCTCTATGGTCTGATGGACCTGAGCGTGCCGACTTACCAGTCGCATGCGGACGCGAACGGCAATCATGTCATCGGCATGGGGATCGGCGGCGAACCGTGGTTCAGCGGCAGCCGTTGGGGCCTCAAGGGCGCGGAGGATATCGGCGGCGGCACCAGGATCGTCTTCCGTCTGGAAAGCGAATACGTCGTGGCCAATGGCGAAATGGAAGACCCCGGCCAGATTTTCGATCGCGACGCATGGGTCGGCATTGAAAACGACACGCTCGGCAAGATTACGGCAGGCTTCCAGAATAGCATCGCGCGCGACGCAGCCGCGATCTATGGCGACCCGTACGGCAGCGCGCAGTTGACGACGGAAGAGGGCGGCTGGACGAACGCCAACAACTTCAAGCAGATGATTTTCTACGCGGCCAGCGCGACTGGCACGCGCTATAACAACGGCGTGGCGTGGAAAAAGCTCTTCGGCAATGGCATTTTTGCGAGCGCCGGTTACGCGTTCGGCAATTCGACCAGCTTCGGCGCGAATTCCAACTATCAGGCGGCGCTGGGTTACAACGGCGGCCCGTTCAACGTATCGGGCTTCTACAGTCACGTGAACCGTGCCGGCATAACGAATCAGTCGTTTTCGGTGGGCGGCAACTACACGTTCGGTATTCTGCGCGCCAATGCCGGCTACTTCCGCTATCTCGGCAATCAGGCCGCGCTGGGTCAGCGCCAGGACAACGCATGGACCGCGTCGCTCAAGCTGTCGCCGAAGGGGCCGCTCGATTACGAGCTTGGCTATCAGCAGATGCGCGTGAAAAACGCCGCGTACAACGCCGACGGCGATATTCCGAACGCGAACATCGGCGCCTTCGACCCGAGTTCGGGCTTGCATAACGGTTACAAGGAAACGCTGTACTGGTCCGCGTTCTATCATCTGTCCAGGCGCACGGAGGTGTACCTGGCCGGCGACTATATGAGGCTGCATGGCGGCTATACGGTCGGCGGCACGTTCGGCGCGTCGAACCAGGTTGAGTTGACCACGGGGGTTCGGACACGCTTCTGATCAGGCTTCGCGCGGCGGTGCCGGCGTAGCGTTTCGCTACCTTCGCCAACTCTTCGTCGCGCGAGCGGAAAAGGAAAGACCCGTCCGTCATTGTCATCATCAGACGAAAAAGGCTGGGCGTCCGCTCAGCCCCGGCGGAACCCCGACGCTACCGACACTCGAGGCAGAGTAAGGGTCCCGAATCCCAACTGCTGCCTAACGAGGTGAATGATGAGTCTGCAAATCAGTCCGACCAAGGTCGTCCCCACATCGGAGAACTGGCATTCCAGTGCTTCGAGATCCGGCGGCGCCGGTAACCAGGGGATCGAAGCGATCCTCCAGAAAATTTTGCGCCTTCTCCAGCAATTGGCATCGAATCAGAATGGTGGCAGCCAGTCGGGCGAATCCAATGGAGGCGGAAGCAAGGGGCATCATTCGCACGCATCGCACCACGAACACAAATATGCTCGCGATGCCAATCAGGACGACGCAAGCTCGGGCGACAACGGCAATCGGACGTCCGCGAATAACGGCGCCGCGAATGATCCGAACACCCATTCGAGCAAATCGTCAGCCTCACCAACCGACAACGCGCACGGCAACAAGAACTCGGGCGCGAACGACCGGCGAGTGTCCGCCACTCCCACGACCAGCACCGCCGCGCCGCAATACGTGGCTTCCGGGCCGCAAGCCACGCCGTCCTCCACGGCGGCAAGCTCGGGCGATCATTCGCGCGAAACCCTGGCGGCGGGGCACGGCTGGGGCGCACAGAACGGTGGCGTCACGGGCGGGTCGAAGGCCGATGCGGCGCACGTGTACACGGTGTCGACGCGTGAGCAACTGCTTGCCGCGCTCGGTGGAAACAATGCGACGAACGGCTCCAACGCCACTCCCAAGATCATCCAGATCAAAGGCAACATCGATCTGAACGTCGACAGCAACGGCAAGGAATTGGCTAAGGGCGATTTCGCGAACGAGAAAGCGCAATTGGCGCACGACATGCTGAACGTGGGCTCCAACACCACGATCATCGGCCTGGGCGCCAACGCGGGCATCAGCGGCGGCGGATTCAATCTGAGCAATCAGCACAACATCATCGTGCGCAATCTGGCGATGACCTCGCCATTCGATTTCTTCCCCGGCAAGGACGCTGAAGGCAATCCGCATGGGCGCGTTTACAGCATCGAGGCGAAGGGCACGCAGAACCTGTGGGTCGACCACAACACGTTCAAGGACGGCGCGACGCCATCGGGCGCCATCAGCGGAGATCAACTGGATTTTACGGACGGCGCGAACTATGCAACGGTCTCCTACAACCAGTTCCAGAGCCATAACAAATCAATCCTGATCGGATCGAGCGACGGCATGACGAGCGACCGCGGCAAACTCAACGTCACCATCGATCACAACCTGTTCGCCGGCGTATCGCAGCGCGATCCCCGCGTGCGCTTCGGCAACGTCGAGGTCGCCAACAATCTCTACCAGGACAGCTCATCGCAAGCGAATCGCTTCCAGTACAACCTGGGCGTCGGTGTCGAGTCGAAGATCACGTCGCAGAACAATGCGTTCGAAACGAACGGCGTCAATGAGGAAAATCTCGTGAAGCGCTTTGGCGCCTCGGGCCATCTGACCGATTCGGGTTCGCTGGTGAACGGCCGGTCCGTCAATCTGTCGTCTTCGCCGACTGGAAGCGGCCCGGGAGCAGGATCGATCGCGCATCTCGATCCCACCAACGAGGTTGCGGCAATCGTGTTGGCTCAGTCGGGTGCGGGCAAGATCGACCTTGGAGCATAAGTAAAGATCAGAGCCGCGCGGACACACGCAATGTTTATCCGCGCGGCGTCGCCGCAAAACAACGGCGCACGTCAGTACGGCGATATCCACGGATGCAAATGGCTGATACGCGCGCCTTGGCCGCGCACCCATTCGAGTGCGTACTGGCTCGTGCCGGTGCGCGATTCCTCGACGCCGCGCGTGCTGTTGCGCACGCCGTGGCCGATGGTTCGGCCGTGATGGCACAGCGCGTCGATGCGCCCGCCCGGATAGCCTTGCGCAATCTGCTCGAAGGCTCCACGGTCTTGCGCAAGCAGCGCCGAGCGGGGCTGTTCGATCTCGTGACGCGCGACTTCGGCAATGACACGCAGCACCCCGGCGCGTGAAACGAAGGTGCCCGTGCGCATCACCTTGTTCATCCGCGTGTGCATCTGTTCGGTTGTCTGCCCGACGTGCACCTTGACCACGCGTTCAAGCGCGCCGCGTGAGATCACCTGCAATAGCGCCGGCTCGCGTGTGGCTTTGTCCCAGAGTCGACCGATGCGGTTTTCGAGCTGTTCGCTCTGATTGCTCCGGGCAGCGCGCTCGCGTATTTGTGTCTTGCTTCCTTCGCGCAGATGCTTCAGTGTCTGGTGGTGAGCCGACAGTTGCTGACCGATATCCTCCACTTCATCGGATACGGTCATATGGCGTGCGCTGAGCTTTGCGTAATGCTCGAACTCTTTCTTGTGCTGCTCCGCGTATTGAAGTATTTCGCCTTGCAGACGCCCGATGCGGATTTCCAACTGATCGATATCGACACGGCTCGGACCTGCTCCAACCGTATCGAGCTCATCTGTCTTCGGCTTCGGCGCGCCTTCGCGCGTGAGCCTGTTGCGCTCGGCGTTCACTTCGTTGATCTTGTCTTTGTAGTAGGCGTCGAGCCGGGGCGCCACGCGCTGGCCCAGCGCTTCAATGTCGTCGATGTCGATGATCCCGGCGAAGCGTTTCTCCACCGCCTCGATCATGGCCTGAAACGCCGGGCGATTCGCGGTGAGCGCGGCGGTCACTCTCTCGACCTGCTCCGCCGCGAGCGCGATGTCCGGACCGATCAGGCGCAACTCACCGAACGTCACGCCGGGCGATTGACGTTGCACCGCGGCCTGGAGGTTCTGCTGCGCGTTCCTGAACGAGCGAAGTACCTCGCGTGTCGCGATTTGCGCGGGTGTCACGCCCAGCCAGCGGCGAAACCCATTCATGTAGTCCATTGTCTTGCCTTGCCGCCGCGCAACCGTCGCCACGCGCAAGCAACGGGCGAAGTCCTCCACCAGTAAAGCCTCGACGACGGGATACAACGGCTTGAGCCGCGGATGCAACACGAGCGCCATGAACGCCTGCAACGCTTGTTCCGCGTCGACTTGCGGTTGCGCAGCACCGCTTTGCGCGATGCGATCGAGCGCGGTGGCGAAAGACTCCTCGAACTGGCGCTCGAGATCCACCGGACGGCGCGACCTTCGGCCTTGCGCGGGCTGCAGAGCGTGCAGCCATTCGGTGACCTTGCCCGCAAGTTCGGGACTCACGGTATCGATCATTTCGAAGGCGCCGACGTCCGCCAATGCGCGCAGCGCGTCGCGGCTCGCGACGGCTTGCACTTCATGCGCCGCCTTGCCGCGGCTGCTCTTCAGGAGTTGGGCCTGTTGTCCCAATGCGGCGATGCGTTGCTCGTGCGCGGCGCGCAGCTCGGCGCGGCTCGTGGCGACTGGCGACGGACGAGGTGCGGTGGGCGCGTCGGCGGTACGGGCTTCATGCAATTGTTCGAGGCGGCTCGACTTTTCCTCGAGTGACGCGTTCAGTTTTTCGACGGCCGCACGCGCGTGTTCGCACTGTTTGCCGAGCGTGTCGACCGTGCGCCGCGCAATGTCGCGGCGGGCTTCGAGCCGCGTGATGGCCTGCTGCACGTCGGCTTGCGACATCTCGGGCGCATCGGGCGCATCGGCCGCATCGGCCTGAGGCGGCGCCTTCAAAGCGAGCAATTGAGCCTCGGCTTCGCGGATTTCGTTGGCGAGTGCCAGCACCGCGTCGATATCGCGTTGCCTCGCCGCGAGCACGGTCGCACGGCTCGCAGGCTCCGGCGCTTGCTGCGCGAGGGGCGTCGCGTCGATCGAGGACGATGACGACGCGCCTTCAGCCGCCGGCGCACGCGCCGGCAAGCCGGCGATGAGCGGGTTTGCGCCGGCGCGCAAGCCGCGTCCCCGTGGCGTGGGCTGCCGCGCGCCGGGTTGTGCTCCGCTCGTCGCGGCTTCTTGCTCCGGCACTTCGTGAGGTCGTTGCGGTGATCGAATCGGCTGAACCATATGCATCCTTTCGTCGGGCGGCGGCTCACCGATGCTGCCGCCCGAAAGCAGAGATATCCGCGACGCATGAGCCTATGACGCGCCCATTGTGATGGCCGGCATTCCGCAAGCAACGAAGAGGCGGCGAACAGGCGGCGACGGTGGCGAACCGCCGAGCGAGCATCGGGCGGCATCTTTGCCGACAGCGCAGCCGTACCGCGTCCGCACCAGCACCGAATAACGAACTGCGCACTGGAACTGTCCGCGGCCAATGCGAACGGCATGCCCCGGAATCCAAGGTTTACCTGCGCTGCATGGCCAAGCCGTGAACTGTCACAGGTACAGTTGGCTGTCTGTAGTCGCTAACTGTACCTTTCAAAAGGGTACAAACCACCTATTATTCGCGCATCCACTTCCGGCAGAACGAGAGCACCAGGAGAACGAAGATGATCGCGTATCCGACCCATCCATGTGACGCGCTGTTGGAATCATTCGAGCGGGATCGCGCCAGTTCGGCTCGCCTTCCGCGAAGTCTGCCGGTGCGGGTATGGGGCGTGTGCGCGGTACTGTTGGTGGCCGGCATGGGCGTCTATTGCGTGCGTCTGGAGGAAGTGTCCGCGTGGCCGGTGCGGGCGAGCATTGCTCTGCCGCTCATCGTGATGACTGTTCTCGCGATGAGCGTTGCCACTCTGGCGAGCCTGAAGGTGTCCGAGCTTCTGGACTGTCTGAAGCAGCTCACCGCCGCAATCGAGGCGGAGGATGGCGAGGGTACAGGGGCGGCGCTATCCGAACACGGTCCGCGGGCCGTTGCGGATCTGGCTCGCGCGATCAACCGCTCCGCACGTCATCGCGCGGGGCGACAGGCGGAATTGCTTCAGGTGCTCGCCGCCTACGCGCACGATCAGCGCACACCGCTGACACGGATGGGCATGCGCTGCGAACTGCTCGACGACCCGGCGGCGCGGGAAGCCTTGCAACGCGATCTCGCGGAGTTGGCCGAACTGGTCGAGGCCAGCCTCTCCTGCGCGCGCATGCAGTGCAGCGCTGGAGAAAAGACCCAGCGCGTCGACGCGGACGATCTGCTGGGCGCACTGATCGGCGACTACCAGGACGCGGGCCGCACGGTTGCGCTGGAGGGACGCGTGGGGCGTCCGGTCGTCACCTGCCCGCATGCGTTGCGCCGTGTGCTCATGAATCTGATCGACAACGCGCTGCGCTACGGCGGCGACGCGCGCCTGTGCGTCCGGGTCGAAGCGCGCCGGCTGGTGCTGGCCGTGGTGGACTCGGGACCCGGTATCGTCCCCGCGCAGATGGATGCGGTGTTCGCGCCGTGGTACAGGTCGCCGGAGACCGCCGCGCGTGCGCCGGGTTCGGGATTGGGGCTGGCTATCGCACGGCGTCTGACGCTGGCGATGCGCGGCGAGCTTCAACTGGAAAACCGGCGCACGGGAGGTCTCGAAGCGCGGCTCACCTTGCCGCTGGTCGCCGCCTGAGTGCGCTCGCTTCAATTCTTTTTATCCTGCTTTGTCACGCGATACGTTTCGATACGCCGCGGACATACACGAGATACATGACCCACTTCTAATGGCTACATGGCGTCGGTTTAGCCAGATCGACAACGGCTCCGCGCATTCTCAGCAATATCGATCGGAACAGATAAGGGAGCTTAAACATGAGTGGCAGCAAAACCTGGTTCATCACCGGCTGCTCAGGCGGCTTGGGTCGTCAGCTTGCCGAGGCCGTACTCGCTAGCGGTCATACGCTGGTGGCAACGGCGAGGGACGTGGCGCGTCTGAATAGTCTGGTGGACGCATATGGCGATCGGGTTCGCGTGATTCCATTGGATGTCACCGATCCCGCCGCGGCGCGCGGTGCTCTTAATGTCGCCGTGGAGCAATTCGGCCGCCTCGACGTGCTGGTGAACAACGCGGGCTACGCCGATCTTGCGTCGATAGAAGATGTCAGCGACAAGGCGCTGCGCGACCAGATGGAGGTCAACTTCTTCGGCGTGTGCAATGTCAGCCGCGCGGCGCTGCCGATCATGCGCCAGCAACGAGCCGGCCACATCATGCAGATCTCCTCGGTCGGCGGACGAGTGGCGGGTCCCGGACTCGCCGCCTATCAGGCAGCCAAATGGGCAGTGGGCGGTTTCTCCGAAGTGCTGGCCAAAGAGGTGCGCGATTTCGGCATCAAGGTAACGATCGTCGAGCCGGGTTCGATGCGAACCCAGTGGGCCGGTTCGTCGATGAACATTGCGCCGATCAGCGACGCGTACAAGCCGGTCATCGAACCGGTTGCCGCACGGCTGCGCCGCATCGACGGAAATCAGCCCGGCGATCCTGCGCGGATTGCCCGGGTGCTGCTCGACATTGCCGGCTCGCCGACGGCGCCCTTGCGATTGCTGATGGGCAGCGACGCCGTCGCGGCTGCCGGCGAAGCGGCAAGATTCCGCGCGGAAGAGGACGCCCAATGGCGTGAAGTGAGCGAATCGGTTGCGTATCCGCCGGTTCACGCTGAATGAAGCTGGCCGGATGATTTGCTGGTGGCAATGGTGTACTGGAACTCGAACGACTTTTTCTCATACCTCGAATAAAGGATCATGAAATCATGAAACTCAGACTACTCGCCATGAGCAGCGGCCTTGCTATCGCTGTCGCGGCTTTCGCGTACACGCCGGCATTCGCGGCGGACGCGGCGGCTGCCGCATCGGATACCACCGTTGCGGCCGGCACGCAGGCAACGCCGACCAGGAAGTCGGTTCGCGCGGCCAATCGCGCATTTTCCAAAACGGTCCAGAAGGCTATTTTCAAAACCGCGGGTCTGCAGGACACGACGATCGCCGTTTTCGGCAATGCGAAAACCGGGCACGTGACGCTGGCCGGTCAGATCTCAAGCGAGGATCAGGACGCGCTGGCTGTGGATGCCGCCAGGAAAGTGCAGGGCGTTAGCTCGGTTAGCAGCAAACTGACGTTGCGCGAGCAAGGCGGCGGTTAAACGGTAGCCGCGGCGGTAGCGGCGTCACCGATACGCGATATCCGCAACTGCAATTGCGGATATCGCGTTGCGCCGTTTACGGCGCCACCGCACGCAGAGCGTTGACGAATCGTTCGTCGGCGAGATAGCTGACGTTGAATCTGCAATATGCCGACACCTGATCCGATGCCGGCGAAAAAACGGCGCCGGGCGCGAGGATCACGCCCCGTTCGAGCATGGCCTTCGCGAGCTTCATCGAGTCGGGCCATTCGGGCAAGGACGCCCACAAGTACATGCTTTGCTCGCTTTCCTTGAAGATCTCCGCGCCCAGTTTCTTCAATGAATTCTTCGCGCTCGCTGTCGCGCGCCGCAGCTTTTCCTGAAGCTGATTCGTGTGCCGCAGGAAATGACCGTCGCTGACGATAGCGGCCAGGGTTCGCTCGCTGTATTCGGAACTGCTCACGTGAATCAGCATTTTCACGTCGGCAAGATCGCTCGCGAGTGCCGCATTGCATGCCAGAAAGCCGACGCGCAACGCGGCGGAGACCGACTTCGAAAAGCTGCCGATGTAAATGGTGCGGCGTAACTGGTCGAGTGTGGCGATGCGCGTCAATGCGCGCGGTTTCAGATCGGCGAACGCGTCGTTCTCCACAATCACGGTGTCGTGCATTTCGGCGAGTTGCAGAATGCGATATGCCTTTGCCGCGCTCGTATCCGTGGCCGTGGGATTGTGTCCCACCGATTGCGTGAAGAACAGCTTCGGCCGATATTCGATCATGCAGCGCTCGAGCTCGGCGAGGTTGGGGCCGTCGACTTCGCGCGGCACGCCGATGATGTTGGCGCCGCTCAATTTCAGTTTGCCGAAGAGCGGGTAGTAACCGGGATCGTCCACCAGCACCGCGTCGCCAGGCCGCACGAAGTAGCGCAATACGAGGTCCATTGCCTGATTCGCGCCATGAGTGAGGACGATCTGCGAAGGCGGGGCCTCGATTTCGTATCCCGACAATTTCTGTTGCAACGACTGGCGCAGCGGCAGATAGCCGTAGCGGCTCCCGTATCGAAAGAGCGACGCGACGCCGGTGCGTACCACCCGTTGATGGTACTGATCGAGACGGGTCGCTTCCAGCCATTCGATAGGCGGGAAGCCTTCGCCAAGATTGAGCACCTCGGGCTTGACCTGCAATTGTTCGCGCATCAGCCAGACGGTATCCATCGCCCGGTCGAGCACGCCTGTTTCATCGGCCTCGGTGGCGGCCTTCACTCGCCGCGCGACATAGAAGCCCGAGCCGCGACGCGGTTCTATCAAGCCCCTAGCCGTGAGCATTTCGAATGCGCTGATGACGGTGTTCTTGGAGCACCCCGATGCGTCGGCATATTCCCTGATCGAGGGTAGCTTGGCGCCGGTGGGAATAACGCCTTCTTCAATCTGTTTGGCGAGATTGTCTGCGATGGAACCGGATAGGCTGACATTGGCGCGCAGGCTCATCGTCGCTCCGCGGGAAATGGAAAGTGTTATGGGTATGGCGCTGGAACTGTAAGCTCAAACTGTACCTTTAAAAGGGGTACGGTCTGCCTATTATTGATCCTTTAATTCATGGTCGCAAGCGCGAATCAATTCAGCGACCGTCACCGGAGGACAATTAATGGCAATCGATTCGACGCTTCCGAATTTCCGCTCACTCAGTCCCGAAGAACGTCTTGCGCAGGTCTGCAAGGCGGCCGGTCTCGACGCTTCGCAGCACGCGCAATTGGCCGGGCCGGGTGCGCTCTCGCTCGAAACGGCCAACGGAATGATCGAAAACGTCATCGGCACTTTCCAGTTGCCCATGGCGGTAGCCGGCTATTTCCGGATCAACGGAAAAGACGTGATCGTGCCGATGGTGGTCGAGGAACCTTCCATCGTCGCCGCTGCTTCATTCATGGCGAAGCTCGCGCGAGTGGGCGGCGGCTTCCATACCTCGAGTACGGGACCACTGATGCGCGCACAGGTACAGGTGGTCGGCATAAGTGACCCGCATGGCGCGCGACTCGCGATTCTCCAACGCAAGAACGAACTGATCGGCCTCGCGAATAGCCGCGACAAAGTACTGCTCGGTTTGGGCGGCGGCTGTCGCGACATCGAGGTACAGGTCTTTCCGGATACGCCGCGAGGCCCGATGATCGTCGCGCATCTGATTGTCGACGTGCGCGATGCGATGGGCGCCAACACGGTCAACACGATGGCGGAGTCGGTCGCCGAGCGCGTCGAGATCATCACCGGCGGCAAGGTGCGCTTGCGCATTCTCTCCAATCTCGCCGACTTGCGACTCGCGCGCGCCTATGTGCGGTATTCGCCGGACACGCTCGCCACGAAAGAGTATTCAGGCGAAGAAGTCATCGACGGCGTGATCGAAGCGTATCTGCTGGCCGCCATCGACCCCTATCGCGCGGCGACGCATAACAAAGGCATCATGAACGGCATCGATCCGGTGATCGTCGCGACCGGGAACGACTGGCGCGCGGTGGAAGCGGGGGCTCACGCCTATGCGGCCCGGAGCGGCCGTTATTCATCGCTCACGATATGGGAGAAAGCGGAGAACGGCGATCTCGTCGGGACGATCGAGATGCCGATGGCGGTCGGGCTGGTTGGCGGTGCAACGAAGACGCATCCGCTCGCGCGTCTCGCGCTCAGGATAATGGACGTCGACTCCGCGCAGGAACTCGCGGAGATTGCGGTCGCCGTCGGCCTGGCCCAAAACATGGGAGCCCTGCGTGCACTGGCGACCGAGGGCATTCAACGCGGTCATATGACATTGCATGCGCGCAATATCGCCTTGGGCGCGGGCGCGACGGGTGGGGATGTTGACTGGCTAGTCCAGAAAATGATAACTTCAATGGACTTTCGCACCGACTTCGCAAAAGAAGTACTCAACGGTCCACGCGATGCATGACATTTTCGACGGCTCGATTTGCCGGCGTCCGCAATGGGCGGTCTCCGGCAAGCGGGCGCGGCCAACGCATGGGTCGCGTTCGTCACCCATCACGATTTCCGATGGTGTTGTATTCAGCAGGAACCGGAGAGCAATGTAGCGAAGTGTTTGTCCGTCTCCGCGAAGAATGCGTACGCTTTGAATAAACACTTCGATCAGGAGAGAGACAATTGGAACAACCCAGTGCCAGTGCAACGCCGGCCGCGAGAGACGGTTCCGGCATTCGCGCGCGCGCCGACGCATCGGCTTTCGTGCTCGCCGAAGTATGGGGCGACACGGTCGACCTCCGGCATCTGGCGTGGTCCGTGGTACTGGGTGTAGCCCTGAGTGTCGCGGCGTTCGAGGCCGGTCAAGCGGTGTTGTCCTCGGCTGCGCGCGATCCGGCAATCGTGCGTGCCTATGCCATGCTGATCGGACTCGGCGGATGCGTGGCGGCGGGCGCGCTCAGTGCCGTTTTCTTCCCGCCAAAGCGCGTCGTGATCGAACACACGGTCGACGAATCGGACCGGCTGCGGGTGCTCGATCAACTCGGTGAAGAATGCGGCGGCATCGGATCGCTCTCCGATCTTCCGGCTAGCGCCGTGGCCGAATTGAGGGAGCTGGGGCTGTACGATCCGTTTGCCGCCTACGAGGCTTCCCGAGTAGCCGGGCACGAGGGGAAGCGCTGATGGACTCGCTGCTTCACGCGCTACCCGTGGCTCTCGCAATGGGACTGATAGGCGCCGTCGTGTTCGCCGCGATCGGCCTCGTCTCAGGCACCGACGAAACCACGACCATCGCGCCGCTGACCTTGCTCGTGGCCTTGCTCGGCGTGCCGCCGGCCGGGGTATTCACATTTTTCATGTCGGGCGCGATAGCCAAGCATATGACGCACGCCATTCCCACCGCGTTGCTGGGCATTCCGGGCGACACGATGGCTGCGCCGCTTCTGCAGCAAGCCGCGATGCTGCGCTCGCTGGGCGTGCCGCATATCGCCTTGCGCAAGATGATATCCGGCGCGATCGTGGCGGCCCTGGTCGCGGTGCCTTTCGCCGTGCTGTTCGCGGTCATGCTCGCGCCCTTCGGCGGGGTGATCGCGAGCGCCGCGCCGTGGGTGTTCCTGTTCGCGGCAGTGTGCATCGCCTATTGTTCGATGGGTCGATGGGCTTCGGTGCTGTTGCTGATTCCGTTTGTCTTGCTGATCGTCGGGCTTCAGGCGCTGACGCGCAGTCATGGGGTCAACCTGAGCGTGAGCTATTTTCTCGGCATTGCCATTGGTCCCTTGATTACCGACCTGTTCTCGATACTCTCGCCGGCGGAAAGGCGGCGCATGCGTCGCGATAGCATGTCGAGATTCGCGCTGGCACCGGACCTCAAGGGTTGGCGCGGGTACTTTCCCAATCCGCTCAAGGTGCTCGACCGGCAGCAGATTGCCTATACCGTGGCGACGGCAGCAGTGTCGAGTGCAACGTTTGTTTTCAGCCCGGTCGCAATGACGGTGCTCATGGGCGAAGTCGTCGGCGCGCGAATCCGGCACGCGTACCAGCGTCTGACCACCGTCATCGCCGTGCGGAACGGCGTGACCGAAGCCACTTATATTGCCGAGGCGCTGATTCCGCTCATCGCGTTCGGCTTGCCGCTCAGCCCGGTGGCGGCGGGGCCCGCCGCGCCGCTCTTCAATGCGCCTCCGCGCTTTACTGTGAATGAAGCAACCGGACACATCGACAACCTGCATACGCTGATGTCGACGTGGCAGTTTCTGGTGTTCGGCTTGCTGTCGGTTCTTCTGGCGGCATTGATCGCTTATCCGCTCGCCACGAACCATGCGCACCGCGCGGCTTCCTTCGTCGCGCGCAAGCTGAGTCATGAGGCGATAATCGCGACGTTTTCCGGCCTGATCGCGGTGATCGGTCTCTGGGAAGGACAGTTGCTCGGGCTTGCCGTGATTCTCACCGTCGGCCTTTTTGGCGGATTGCTCGCCCGGCTGTTTGCGTTTAATACCGGCGTCCAGTTCATGGGCTATTACGCCGCCGTGCTAAGCGTGCCGGCGATCAGCAAGCTGTTCTGACGCGCACGCCTCACGCCGCTGGCGGAGGCGCTTCGTGCGCGTTCATCGGTTCGATTCGATACCGCTGCGAAATCAGCCTTGTTTTCTGTCGAGGCCGAGCAAGCCGCGGATCTTGCCTTCCGTTTCCGCATAGCGGCCCTCGCCGAAATGGCTGTACACCAGTTTGCCGTTCTGGTCGAACAGATACAGCGCGGGCCAGTATTGATTGCCGTACGCATCCCATGTCGCGTACTGGTTGTCCTGCGCGACCGGGTACTCGATGCCGAAGCGTTTCACCGCATTCTTCAGATTGCCGGTGTCGCGCTCGAACGAGTATTCGGGCGTATGCACGCCGACGACCACCAGTCCCTTGTCGTGATAGCGGGCGTACCAGTCCTTGACGTGCGGGAGCGTGTGCGCGCAGTTGATGCAATCGAATGTCCAGAAGTCGACGAGCACGACCTTGCCGCGCAATTGCGCCTTGTCGAGCGGCGCACTGTTGATCCAGGTGCCAATGCCCGTGAAAGCCGGCGCGGACGCTCCGGTTTGCAGCGAGGACGTCTGGCCGGTCGCGCCGCCGGTATAGGCGAAGCCGGCGAGCAAGGCTGCGCCGGCCACGCCCGCGACGATGGCGGCCATCTTGAGACGATCGAACATGAAGAATCTCCAATGAGTCAGTACCTGAGCGTATTGGAGCGCATGGAAGTATCTGGCTTGTGTCTGCCGCGGGCCGGTGTGAAATTCTTCGTGTCGCCAGCGCGGGCAGATACGTTCGGATACAACGAGGACGGCGGCCCGCGGCCGGATGGCGGCGCTTTGTATCGCCATGTATCGCGGGCCGCAATCGATACATTGCGTTGCGCGTTGCCCGTTTGCTGAAATCCTCCTGATACATGAGAGCGGTGGAATACGGCTCATGGCCCGTTACGCCGTTTCACGCGGCGTTCGATGCCGGTCCGTCCAATTGCCTACTGTCTGGATACCGATCTCATGTTACTCATCGTCATCGCATTCCTCGCGGGCGTGTTCACTATCCTGAGCCCCTGCATTCTGCCCGTCGTGCCGTTCGTGTTCGCACGCTCCGACCGGCCGTTCGTGACGGACCGCCTGCCTCTTCTTGTCGGCCTCGCGGGCACCTTTGCGCTGGTGACCGGGCTCGGCACGGCCGGTCTGAGCGGCGCGGCGCAACTGAGCGAGTACGGGCGCTGGATATCGCTCGCACTTTTCGCGGTATTCGGCGCGGCGCTGCTGTTCCCGGAGATTGCGTCGCGCCTGTCGCGCCCGCTCTCCGGTCTCGCCGACCGCTTCGTCGCGAGTTCGCAAGGCCAGGGCGCGACGCGCCGGATCGGCTCGGCGGTGTTGCTCGGCGCGGCGACTGGCCTGCTGTGGGCGCCGTGCGCGGGACCCATTCTCGGCCTGATCCTGACCGGCGCCGCGCTGCATGGCGCGAGCTGGCAAACCGGGGCGGCGCTCGCCGCCTACGCCGGCGGCGCAGCGTGCTCGCTGGCGGTCGTGTCCGGGTTGGGCAAGCGCTCGCTGGATCTGCTCAAGCGTTCTTTCGGCCTCGGCGAGGGATTGCGCCGTGCAATGGGCGCACTGGTGCTGCTCACCGTGGGAGCGATCGCGCTGGGCATCGACACGCGGATTCTCGCGTACGTTCCGTCGGCTCCGACCAACGCTATCGAGAGCAGGCTGGTCAATCTGCTCGCAACGAAGAAGCCGGTGCCCGCAGCCGCGCAAGCGGACCGCATCGTGCGCGTGTCGAGTACGTCGAACGTGTCGACGCCTGCCGCTCTGCCCGTGCAGGGCCGCCTGCCCTCGCTCGACGGCGCGACCTCATGGCTGAACAGCGCGCCGCTTTCGAGCGACGCGTTGCGCGGCAAGGTTGTCGTGGTCAACTTCTGGACCTACTCGTGCATCAACTGTTTGCGGACCTTGCCGTATCTGAAGACATGGGCGCAGCGCTATCAAGACGACGGCCTCGTCGTGATCGGCGTGCATACGCCGGAGTTCGGCTTCGAGCACGACGCGGGCAACGTCGAACGCGCCCTGGGCGACCTGAACATCCACTACCCGGTGGCGATCGATAACGGCTACCGCATCTGGCAGGCGTTCGGCAACCAGTACTGGCCGGCGTTTTATATCGTCGATGCGCAGGGCCGCATCCGCTATCACCACTTCGGCGAAGGCGGCTATGACGAAGCGGAACAGGCCATCCGGCAACTGCTGGCCGACCACGGCGGTTCGCTGCTCGCTGCGGCCCGGCAGCCGGTGCAAGCAACCGGCGCGCAAGCCGCCGCGGACCCGGCGGATGTCGGCTCGGGCGAGACCTACGTGGGTTACCGGGAGGCGCAGGGCTTCGCATCGCCACAGCGCGTGAAGCGCGATGCCGCGTTCGCCTATACGCTGCCCGCGCAACTGCCGCTCAACAACTGGGGGCTGGCGGGCGAGTGGAACATCGGCGCGGAGTCCGCCGTGCCGACCGCGCGGCAAGGGCGCATCGCTTATCGCTTCCATGCGCGCGACCTGCACCTGGTGCTGGCGCCGACCGCGGATGGCAAGCCCGTGCGCTTCCGTATCACCGTCGACGGAGCGGCGCCCGGCGCGGCGCACGGTGCGGATGTCGCCAGCGACGGTACGGGTGTGGTGACGAGCGCGCGTCTGTATCAGCTCGTGCGTCAGTCGGGTCCGGTGAATGACCGCACGTTCCAGATCGAATTTCTCGATCCAGGCGTGAAGGTGTTCAGCTTCACATTCGGTTGATCATGCGGCAGCCTGGCAATCGAGGTGCCGCGATGGAATAAACCGATACGCTCGATTGTTATACGAGGCTCGATCCGCGCTTTCGCGACACGGGACTGTCTATTTAAATGAGAGCAATCAACATGAATTCGTTTTTTTCGTCCGTGCTCAGGCCGCTCCACGCCGCTTGTCTGATCGCCGGCGTATGGGGTCTTCAGGCGCATGCCGAAGTGAAAATCGGCGTAACCGTGTCGGCTACAGGGCCGGCTGCGTCGCTCGGCATTGCGCAGAAGAACACGATCGCCTTACTGCCAAAAGAAATCGACGGGCAGAAGATCGACTACATCGTGCTGGACGACGCTTCCGATCCTACCCTCGCGGTCAAGAACACCCGCAAGCTCACTAGCGAGGATCACGTCGACGCATTGATCGGCTCGACCATCGTGCCCAATTCGCTGGCGATGATCGACGTCGCGGCGCGGAGTGAGACGCCGATGATCGCATTGGCCGCCGCTGCATCGATCGTCGAGCCGATGGATGCGAAGCGTGCGTGGGTCTTCAAAACCCCGCAGAACGACGCGCTCATGGCCGGCGCGATCGTGCAGAACATGGTGGCGCATCACGTAAAGACCGTGGGCTTCATTGGTTTTGCGGATGCGTATGGCGAAAGCTGGCTCACTGAATTCAGAAAGGACGCTGAAAAGGCCAACATCAAGCTTGTCGCAAGCGAGCGCTTCGCGCGCAACGACACGTCGGTAACGGGACAGGTGCTGAAGATCGTCTCGCAGAACCCGGACGCCGTGCTGATCGCCGCGGCCGGCACACCCGCCGCGCTGCCGCAGAAGACGCTGAAAGAGCGCGGCTATAAAGGCGTCTATTACCAGACGCACGGCATCGCCAATAACGATTTCCTGCGGGTTTGCGGCAAGGATTGCGACGGCACGTTGCTGCCGGCCGGCCCGCTGCTTGTCTCCGATCAACTGTCGGATTCGAATCCCGTGAAGCGCAGCGCGCTTGCCTACCGGCAGGCATATGACACGGCATACGGCGCCAACACGGTATCGACGTTCGGCGGCAACGCATGGGACGCGGGCTTGCTGCTGCAACATGCCATACCGCAGGCGCTGAAAAAAGGCCAACCCGGTAGCGAGGCATTCCGCGAGGCGCTGCGCTCGGCGCTTGAAAACACCACCGATCTCCATACATCGCAGGGCGTCGTGAATATGACCGCGGCCGATCATTCCGGCCTCGACGAGCGAGCCCGCGTGATGGTGCGGATCGTTGGCGGCGCGTGGCGGCTCGCTGCGAACTGACGCCCGATGATCTATGTGCACGGCTCGGCGGGCAGACCGCTTCGGCGCGACGCTACGCCAATGGCAGCGTCACCGTGATGATGGTCGATCCGCACAGACGTTCGGCCAGATCGAGATGAATCGGCCGTTCTCTCCACCAGCGGGCCAGTCCTTTCTGCGTGCGATGTCCGACTACGACGATGTCCGAATTGAAGCTCGCCGCATGCCGGGAAACCGCGTCGACGGTTCGTCCGAAAACGATGTGCCCATGCGCGGTAATGCCGTTGTCGGCCAGCTTGCAGATCGCGGTTCCCAGGGTATGGCGGGCGAGTTCCTCCAGGCGACTATAGGCAAGCTCGCCGAGCATGCCCGCGGAATGCGCGTTCGCGCTGACCGAATCGACGACCGACACGACCTCGACCCGTGCCGACAACGCCAGGGATAGCTCCGAACAGCGTGTCAACGCGGCTTGCGCTTCTTCTGTTCCGTCGTACACGAGTAGCATTTTCGAAAAGGGTGACATGTTCTGTGTCTATTGCAGGTTGGGGCCGAGATCTGGCCGGAGCCCGATTTTTTGCCGGTGCTTTTTTCGCCGGCGCAAAGCGCGCGGTGGCTGACACAAAACACGTGATCCAATGGATTTATTCCCGACTGACCGAAGCCCCGCCGCAGAGCCCGCCCGCCATGAATGCCACCGCGAGCCACGGCGCCGCGGTGCGAAGGCGCGAGCGGTTCGAACGCACGGTGTGCGCCTGTGCGAGTTCGTCGATCTTGCGCGCAAGGCTATCCCGAACCGGCGGCAATGCCTGATGTTGAAACGCGCGTTGATACGGCAGCACCGACGCTTCGAGCAACGCAACGCGTTCCGCAATATCAGCCGATGTACTCATCGCCTTTTCGACTTCCTCGCGCTCCAGCGACGTAAGCTCGCCATCCACATAGGCCATGAGCACGATGTCGTCCATTTTCATGCCCCTTGGTCCTCGCTATCCGCCGCGCTTTTTTTGATCGCTGAACAGGGCGCCGATGGCCTGGCGAGCCCGCGACAGCCGGCTCATGATCGTGCCGATCGGCACGTCGAGCGCTTCGGCCGCCTCGTTGTAGCTGAGTCCCTCCACGCCCACCAGCAGCATCACCACGCGCTGCGCGTCGGGCAATTGCTGCACCGCCTTGACGATCTGCCCATGCATGGCCTGCTGTTCCGGCGTCCGCGCAGCCGGATCGGCGACGGTTTCGAGGAAGTCGTCGTCCCAATCGCTGCCCGAGCGGCTACGCACGCTACGCGCGCGCAATTCGTTGATCCAGGTGGACTGCACGATCGAGAACATCCAGCTAAGCGGCGCGGTGCCGGGTTGCAATTGATGTGCGCGTTCGAGCGCGCGCACGCAGGCGCGTTGCACGAGATCTTCAGCGTCGTGACGGTCGCCCGAAATGCGCAGCGCAAACGCCCAAAGACGCGGGAGCATCGACGGAAGCATGGCGGACAGGTCGGCTGCGGTCATCGACGTTGGCCCTCGTCCGATGCACGGCAGCCGGCGTTCATCGGCCCTGCGGAGATACGCCTGTCCATGAGGCGAAAGCACCGCTGTCGGCTTGATTCATGTTGCGGGCCCGGCGTCGGCTTCGAGCTTCGACGCATTGGGACTGGTTGCAATATCGGGTGAGTGTCCATGAGTTCAGACGAGTGGGGCGCGCTATCCTGCCTGGCCGCGAGTGCCGCGTTCCTATTCGCCGCGCTCAGGCGTGAGCGAGGAAGGGATAGGTGAACAAGCCGAACTGAAGCAGGTTCAGTCCGAAGTGCGTGAGCATCGCGGATTGCAACCCGCCGGCGCGATAGGCCAACCCGTAGCCGATGCCGGACAGGCCTGCCAGCAGAACCAGTTGAGCGCCGCCCTGATAGTGCGCGAGACCGAATAGAACCGCGCCGGCGACGAGCCCGAACCACTGGGCATGGCGTCGCGACTTCATCAGGCGGGTTATGCCTTCCTGGATATAGCCACGGAAAAAAGCTTCTTCGGCAAAGGCAACCAGCAGCAAATTGTTGAGTGCCCACAGCCACGCAAGATGCTGCCACTTCGGCGCCCACGCAACCGATCCGGCGTAAAACGCGATGGAGAGGCAGACAGCGGAAGTGACGGCGCAGGCAACAATCGCCGACATCGCCATAACGGAAAGTGGTTTCCTCGACTGCACCCACGGATAGGTCAGAAGCAGCCAGAATCCGATCAGCGGCTTGTCAAAGTTGAGGTACATCGTATAAGGCGCGGCATCCGGCGTGAAACGTGCGGCGTCGATGACTTTCAGGTTATGAAAGCCCGGCAGCCCATGTTGAAACAGACCGATTGCAACGACGACAAAAACGGCGTTGCAGAGCAACCTGCCGACCGGCGATGGATTGCGCCGCAGCAGAACGCCCGTGCCAACCAGAAGCGCGAGAGGAATAACCGCGAGTACCTGCAACTGTCCCAAGGCGAAGGCGAGTCCGTAGCCGATTGCCAGAAGAACCATCGTCAGTGAGCGAGGCGCTTGAAAAACCGCCGCGAAAGCGGCAAGAAACACGGCAATCCACGGCAATGCGGCCATTTGAAAAAACGTCCCGAGATTGATTAAGCGCTATTGATCGATCCGCGCCGTGTTGCCATGCGGCAAGACGGTCGTGCGATGGTAGCCGACTCCTTCATGAACCGGAGCGCTCACTCCAGCGCCGGTCGCGGCGATCGCCGCGACCGGCTGCCGGCCTAGCGCAGCGTGCGGAATGCCGCGCGCACTTCGGTGGCGAACAACTGCGGCTCTTCCCACGCCGCGAAGTGTCCGCCCTTGTTGACCTCGTTGAAATAGATGAGGTTGTGATACGCGCGCTCCGTCCAACTGCGCGGCGCCTGATAGATCTCTCCGGGGAAGATCGTCACGGCAGCCGGCATGGAGATGTCCACGGCATTGAAGTTGTTGGAATGATCTTCCCAATAGATTTGCGCCGCGGAGGTAGCGCTGTCCGTCAGCCAGTAGAGCGAGATGTCGTCCAGAATCTCGTCGCGCGTGAGTGAGCGTTCCGGTACGCCGCCGCTATAAGTCCATTGCGAAATCTTGTCGTACATCCATGCGGCCTGGCCCACGGGCGAATCGGCGAGCGCGTAGCCGACGGTCTGTGGCCGCGTCACCATCATTGCGGAATAGCCGCAATTGTCGCGATAGAAGACGTTCAGCGAGTCATAGGCGGCCTTCTCTTTCGGCGACAGATTGCGCGGCGCGGGTTCTCCGAGAGCCAGCAAGGTCGCGATATCCGGTGGCACGGTCGCGGGCATGTTCACATGAATGCCGATCAGCCCTTTCACCTTCTGCATGGCCATGCGGTGCGAAATCACCGAGCCGCAATCGCCGCCTTGCGAGACGAAGCGCGTATAGCCGAGCCGCGCCATCAGTTCGCCCCATGCGCGCGCGATATGGTTCGAGTCCCAGCCGGTGGTCTTCGGCTGTTCGGTGAAACCGAAGCCGGGTAGCGACGGCACGACGATATGAAACGCGTCGTCGGCGCTTCCGCCGTAGGCAGTGGGATCGGTCAGCGGCGCAATGACCTTGATCAGTTCGAAAATCGAGCCGGGCCAGCCGTGCGTCATGATCAGCGGCAGAGCATGCTCATGACGGGAACGCACGTGAATGAACTGCACGTCGAGGCCGTCGATTTGCGTCATGAACATCGGCAGCGCGTTCAGTTTCGCTTCGCCCTTGCGCCAATCGTAGTCGGTGCCCCAATACTTCGCGAGCGCCTGCATTCTGGCGAGCCGCACGCCTTGCGACTCATCGTTGACGGTCTCCTTGCCGGGCCAGCGCGTGGCCGCGATACGGCGGCGCAAATCGACGAGGTCGGCTTCGGGCACGTTGACCTTGAACGGGCGGATCGTGCTGTCGCCGGTGGCGGCGAACAAGGAGCCCGGAATCAGTCCCATCGCGCCGACTGCGACCGAAGCGGCGAGAACGTGACGTCGAGTTGGAGAAAACGGTGTTGATGACATGTTTGAAATCCTGGCGCTATGAAGGAGCCGGCGCACCGATCGCGACGCGCCGTGATGTTCACGAGGAGAGCGCCCCACTGCCGGGCTTGCCGATGGTCCGGCCGGCGTGGAGCGCTAGTCAGGCAACAGACGAATCGGCCGACCGTGACGAACGACCGGCGATCGACGATCAGTGATGCGCATACGACGAGAGCGACGCGTCGGGCCCGATGCGCGCACCCGATTGCGACGTGGTGTCGTGCATGCCGCCATAAGATTGCGCGGCGGCATCCGCACTGGCCATCGACTCGGCCTGTTCGGCGCGGACGGTCAGCGCGCTTTGGCCGCGCTGCGACGCAGGTGCGCCGACGAGCGGATCGTAGTGAGGGGCGGGACCGTAGCCGCTGCTGGCGAAAGCGGGGGAGACGATTGCAGCGCCGGCGGAGAGAACCGCGGCGAGAACGAGACGCTTGATCATGATGAAACCTCCACGAATCGAATCGAAAGAGAAGTGCTTGGTGATGGGATCGGACAAGGTTGAAAAGACACTGCCCGATCGTGAATGAATCCCCCTGACGGGGCGCGACTCAACTGCCTTGATAGAGCTTGTTGAGCGCCGCGAGTTGTCCGTCTTTCTCGGCGCGCACCAGTTCCTGACGAACCTCCGCACGCGTCTTTATTTTTTGAGCGCTCTGAACCGGCGCCCATTGATGAACTTGTTGAACGTCGTTCGCGCCGGCATTCACGTCGACGGAATTAGCCGCATAAGCGGAGGCGGTCGTGGCGAAAGCGGCAAAAGCGGCAAAAGCCAAAACGATCATCGATACTTTCATGTCATTCTCCTGAAGCAAATCAAGTGGGAAGATCCGCCCGGGCATCTGGGAAGCGGCGGCATGCGGTGATGTCTGCTTGCGCCTTGATCAGATTCCGTCGTTGGATGCATTAGAACCAGGCGACGTATCTGGCTTGTGTCGTGAGAACGGGCTATTGCAATGCTGTGTATCGCTCGGAACGTCGTACACATTGAGAAACAAATCGGGCGATTGCCGAGGGGCGAATAGATCGGGAATAGATATTCGGCGGCGCGTTGAACGAAGTCCGAACGGCCGCGTTTGTATCCCAATGTATCTGAGCACCGGCGCGTTACATAACGTTGCACCGGCGCGCATTGCGGACATAAGCCAGATACGTCCGCCGGGTTTAATTCATCCATGCCAGTTGATCTGGCCTGGCTAACCCGAAACGCAAACGGGCGTTTGCGTGAAAAGAACTTCTTTTGAGGCGGACATCATGAAAGTCATTCAATCGCTTATCGTCGCCGCGGCTGTTGCCGGCCCGATTTACGCCCGGCCGTAACGGCAAGCCTCGGGTTCAAACGCCGGCGCGCCGCGCCGACACCGTTCATATTCTTTCGCCCGCTTGTACTTGATTCGACCATCGGCTTGCTTCACCGCCCTGGTGGAGCGGGTCTCTCTCAAGTCCATGCAGGCTTTTCGAAGCTCTCGTACATAAGGGGAAATAAACCATGTCTGAACAGATCAATACCCGGAGACGGCGTCTCCTCGGCACGACGGTTGCGGGCGTCGGCCTGATGGAGCTGGGATTGAGCGGACTCGCGCAGGCGCAGTCCAGCGGCACGAAGTCCGGGGCGAGCGCCGCTTCGTTCGACGACCTGCGGCTGATCAACGCCGGCACGCTCAACGTGGGCTACGCGGAAGCGGGTCCGCGCAACGGGCCCGTCGTGATTCTGCTGCACGGCTGGCCGTACGATATCTACAGCTACGCCGAAGTCACGCCGTTGCTGGTCGCCGCCGGCTATCGGGTCATCGTGCCGTATCTGCGGGGCTACGGCTCCACGCGGATTCTTTCCGCGGACACGCCGCGCAACGGCCAGCAGGCGGTTATCGCGGTCGACATCATCAACCTGATGGACGCGCTGAAGATCGACAAGGCGATCTTCGGCGGCTTCGACTGGGGCGCGCGCACGGTGAATATCATCGCCGCGCTGTGGCCGGAGCGCTGCAAGGCGATGGTGTCGGTGAGCGGTTATCTGATCGGCAGCCAGGCCGCCAACAAGGGACCGTTACCGCCGAAAGCGGAACTGGCATGGTGGTATCAGTTCTACTTCGCCACCGAGCGCGGCTACGCCGGCTACGATGCGAACCGCCGCGATTTCAACAAGCTGATCTGGCATACCGCTTCGCCGAAATGGGATTTCGACGAAGCGACCTACGGGCGCTCGGCTGCATCGTTCGATAACCCGGACCATGTCGCGATCGTGATCCACAACTACCGGTGGCGTCTGGGGCTGGCGACGGGCGAGGCGAAATACGACGAGCTCGAAAAGCGTCTCGCGACCGGGCCGACCATCTCGGTGCCGACCATCACGATGGAAGGCGACGCCAACGGCGCGCCGCATCCCGAGCCGTCGGCCTATGCGAAAAAATTCACCGGCAAGTACGCGCACCGGAACATCGGCGGCGGCGTCGGGCATAACCTGCCGCAAGAAGCGCCGAAAGCATTCGCCGACGCCGTCATCGACGTCGCCCGTTTCTGAGCAGCGAACGGGAGACCGACAAATGCGAAGAATCCGGACTGCGCATGTCGTGCTCAACGCGGCGCTTCTGCTTGGCGCCGTGGCGAATCACGCCGTGGCCGAACCCGCGAAATCGGCGCCTTCGCCGATCTATGGCGTGACGATTCCCGAGGGTTATCGCAAGTGGCAAATGATCGCGCCGGCCGAGGAAGCCGCGCCGCTCGACGAGCTACGCGTGGTGCTCGGCAACCCGGCCGCGATCAAGGCCATCGAGAACTCGACGCTGCCGTACCCTGACGGGACCATCCTGGTGAAACTCGCGTACAAGCGCAAGCAGTCGCCCGAGTTCCCATCGGCAACGATTCCCGGGGCGCCCACCACGGTGCAGGTGATGGTGAAGGACTCGCGTCGTTATGCGTCGACAGGCGGCTGGGGCTTCGGCCGGTTCGTCAACGGACAACCGGTCGACGCCGCGCAACATCAAACCTGCTTCGCGTGCCATGCGGCCAGGGTGAAGGACCGCGACTACGTGTTCGCACGCTTTGCACCGTAGCCGCAGCGGCGGGAAAGCGGCGGCGTTCGCAAGAGCGGCGCCGCGGCGACCGGCGGCGTGCAGCGACAAGCCGCCGCCGATCGTCAGGCTCGCACCGCTCAGGAACGCGAGGTGCGCGACGAACGCATTACAAGCGCACTACGAGCGCGCGACCAGCCGCTCGAGCGCGAATTTCGCTATGCGCCGAAGCGCGGCCGGCGACATGCCTGCGCGGGCATTCAACTGAATGCCTTGCAGGGTGCTGCCGATGAACAGCGCCACGTCTTCCGCGTCCATGTGCGGATCGATCTCGCCGTTGCGCTGCGCTTCTCCGATGCGAGCCAGAAGAGGCTCCCTCAGCCGCTTCGCGCCCGCGGCCCGGATTGCGTTGACCTCGGCATCCGTTGCGCCGAATTCAGCGGCGCTATTGACGCCCATGCAGCCGTTCGCGCGCTCGGCGGCGTCGGCCGGTATCACGCCCAGCAAAAGCGACTTGATGCCGGCCAGCGCGGACGAACTGCGCGTCAACCGTTCGATGTGGGCCGCGACGCTGTATTGCTGATAACGATCGAGCGCTTCAAGGTACAGCTTGCGCTTGTCGCCGAACGCGTTGTAAAGACTCTGCCGGCCAATTTGCATGGCCGCGAGCAGCTCGTCCGTGGACGCTGCCGAATAACCCTTGGACCAGAACACGCGCATGGCGCGATCCAGGGCTTCGTCTCGATCGAATTCACGTGGTCTCACCATTTATCAAGCCCGATACTTGTGGACGATGCAGTCAATAAAGGGAAATTATAGGCGCGGCGACAGTTAGTCGTTGCCGCGGCGGCCGGCCTTTCGCTTGCGCGATCCTTGCGCTCGCGCACTGGCGAACATCGGCATGCGCTCCTGAATCCACTTCAGCAATTCGAGCGGCCCGGCGGCAAGCGGCCGGTCGGTCTTGACCAGCACCCTGGCCTGCGCGCTGTCGAACAGGGGATGTGCAATCGGCACGGTGGTCAGTTCGTTGTTTGCGAGTTCACGGTACGCGGCGAATTCCCCGATCAGCGTCATGAAATTTTCCGCTGTCACGAAGCGCTTCAGCGCGCTCAGCGAGTTGGTCGTGAGGGTGGGGCGAATCTTCACGTTCTCGGTCAGCTCCGCCATTGCCACGACATGGCCGATGCCGAATGTGGATGGCATGAGCGCCAGCGGATAGCTTTGCAGATCGTCGAGGCTCGCCGGACCACCCCGCCTGGCAAGAGGATGATCTTTTCTCAGCAGCAGCACAACCGGCTGTCGCGAGCTGGCCCGATACGCGATTCGCGCATGAGGCGGCGGATTAAAGGCGAGGCCGATGTGCGCCCGGTTTTCCGCCACTTCGTCCAGCAAGGCGTCCACCGCCAGCATGGTCATGCCGATTTCCAGGCCGGGATAGCGCGTGCAGAACGGCGCCAGCACGTCGTCGACGAAGGTATCGACGAAGCCTTCGCTCACAGCCAGTTGAATCTGCCCGGTTTGAAGACCTTTCAACGCATGTAGCCGGTCTTCGAGCTTCTCCTGCTGCGAGCGGTAGCCGCGCCAGAATTCGAGCAGGTGAGCGGCGGCTTCCGTCGGCCGGACTCCGCGCGCCTCGCGTTCGAACAGCACCGCGCCCAGTTCGTCTTCGAGCAGTTTGATCTGCCGCGTGATGACCGATGGCGACGTGTTGATGTGCTCCGCCGCGCCGCGGATGGTGCCGTGGGTGAGCACCTCGTGGAAATACCGCAGGCGCTGCTGGTTGATCTCGCGCATTTGATTGCTCCGACGCCGGAAATTTTCAGGGTCCAAGGCATGGGCCGAGTGACGGCCAAGCGTTGCTCAGAAGGCAACGATACGTGAACTTAGTTGCTCTTGCTAGTCCCGTTTTGCCCTGCCACCATCGACTCAACCCCCTGCGACGGGTCCAGTGAGGCAATCGGGAGACACCTATGTCAGCAATCCATCCATCGACCGCCGGCGATCCCGCCTCAGCGCTCTATAGCAAGCTCAACTGGCGGCTTCTGCCGTTTCTGGTGACCTGCTACATGTTCGCGTACCTGGACCGCGTCAACGTCGGGTTCGCCAAATTGCAGATGCAAACGGACCTCGGCTTTTCCGATGCCGCTTACGGTGTGGGCGCGGGGATTTTCTTCATCGGCTATGTGCTGTTCGAATTGCCGAGCAATCTGATGTTGCCGAAAGTCGGCGCCCGCAAGACCTTCAGCCGCATTCTCGTGCTGTGGGGCATCACGTCGGCCTGCATGCTGTTCGTGCGAAGCGTGCCGGCGTTTTACGCCATGCGCTTCCTGCTCGGCATATTCGAGGCGGGCTTCGCGCCGGGCATGATCTATTACCTGTCGCGCTGGTACGGGCCTGCCCGCATGGCGCGCGCCATTGCGCTGGTGTTCGTGGCCGGACCGCTCGGCGGCATTGTCGGCGGCCCTGTCTCGGCGTGGCTCATGACGAGTCTTGCCGGGGTCGGCGGTCTTGCCGGCTGGCAGTGGATGTTTCTCGTCGAAGGTCTGCCGTGCATCGTGCTCGGCGTGCTGACGCTGCGGGTGCTGTCCGACCGGCCCGCGGACGCGCGCTGGCTGACCGACCACGAAAAAGGCCTGCTCGAGCGCGAAACCGCACCGACCCGGCATGGCACGGATTCGTTCAGGGCGGTGCTGAAGAACCCGCGGATCTATGTACTCGCGCTCGCCTACTTCAGCATCATTTTTCCGATCTACGCGATCAGCTTCTGGCTGCCGACGCTGCTCAAGGAGCAGGGCGTCAAGGACACCATTCGCCTCGGCTGGTACACGGCGATTCCCTACGTGGCGGCCGCGGTCTGCATGTATCTCGCGGGCCGCAGTTCCGACCGGGCGGGCGAGCGGCGCTACCACTGCGCGATTCCCGCGCTCGGCGCGGCGCTCTGCATGATCGCCGCTGTTTTCGCCGATGGAAGCGCGATGCTCACGCTCCTCGCGCTGACCGTTGGAACCGCATGTCTGTGGATGGCCTACACGGTTTTCTGGGCGATACCGGCCCAGCTCGTCGAGGGGACGGCCGCGGCCGGCGGCATCGCGCTCATCAATACCGTGGGATTGTCCGGCGGATTCTGGGGGCCGGCGGTGGTCGGCTGGACCAAGGCCGGCACGGGCAGCATGCATGCCGGTCTGCTGGTCATGGCCTGCGCCGCCGCGCTGGCGGCCGTCCTGATACTGAAGTTCAAGCTGACGCTCAGGCGGGAACAGCCGGTTTTGCCACAACGTGCATTCGAGCAAGAGGTGAACACATGAAAATCCTGATCGCGGGTTTCCAGCATGAAACCAATACCTTCGCGCCCACCAAGGCGTCTTACGAGAGCTTCGTTCAAGGCGAGGGCTTTCCGCCGATGGTTCGTGGCGCCGACGTGCTCGGGCTGCGCGACGTCAACGTGCCGATCGGCGGATTCATCAAGGTCATGCAAGCGCATGGACGCGAACTGAGACCGGTGATCTGGGCCGGCGCGAGCGCGTCGGCGCACGTCACGACGGATGCGTTCGAGCGGATTGGCGGCGAGATCATCGCCGCCGTCGAGCAAGGCGGTTTCGACGCGATCTATCTCGACCTGCACGGCGCGATGGTGACCGAGCAGCACGACGACGGCGAAGGCGAGTTGCTCGAACGCGTGCGGCGGATCGTCGGCGATCGCATGCCGGTGGTCGTGTCGCTGGACCTGCACGCCAACGTCACCGCGCGCATGTTCGCGCATGCCAGCGCGCTCGTGGCTTACCGGACCTATCCGCACGTCGATATGGCGGAAACCGGCGAACGCGCCGCGCGGATTCTCGAGGATCTGATGTGGGAGCAGCGCCCGTTGCATCGCGCGATGCGTCGCGTGCCCTTCCTCATTCCGGTGAACGGCATGTGCACGCTGGTCGAGCCCGCAAGGGGGATGGTTGGCATGCTGGCGGATCTGGAGACGCGGCCGGTCGTGTCGGTGTCGTTCGCGCCGGGCTTTCCGGCGGCCGATTTTCCCGAATGCGGTCCGACCATCTGGGCCTATTCGTTCGAGGAAGAAGTCGCCGAGCGAGCCGCCGACGCGCTGCTCGCGAAGATCGTCGGCGAGGAGTCGCGCTGGGAGGTGCCGTTTCTCGCGCCCGACGAAGCCGCGCTCGAAGCGATCCGGCTGAGCGCGTCCGCATCGCGACCGGTCATCATCGCGGACACGCAGGACAACCCCGGCGTGGGCGGCGATTCGAACACGATGGGGATGGTGCGCGCGTTGTTGCGCAACGGCGCAACGGACGCGGCGGTTGGTGTGATCTGGGACGCCGAGGCCGCGGCCGCCGCGCATCGGGCCGGCGTGGGCGCGCGCATTGCGCTGCGCCTCGGCGGTCGGTCGGGTGTCGAGGGCGATTCGCCGCTCGAGGCGCTGTTCGAAGTCGAACACCTGTCGGACGGCCGCTTCCGTTTCGACGGCCCGATGCTCAACGGGATGGAAGGCGAGTTGGGACCGGTCGCCTGTTTGCGCGTCGAGGGCGTGAGGATTGCCGTGAGCTCGGTGAAGATGCAGGTGTTCGATCGCAACCTGTTCCGCGTGGCCGGCATCGAACCCGAACGCATGAAGATTCTCGTGAACAAGAGTTCGGTGCATTTTCGCGCGGACTTCGAGGCTATCGCCGAGGCCATTCTGGTGGCGAAAGCGCCCGGACCGATGGCCGCCGATCCGGCCGATCTTCCGTGGGAACGTCTCGATCCGGCCATGCGTGTCCGGCCGCTGGGGCCGTCGTTCAGCGAGTTGAGTCCGGTAGCCGGTTGATTCACATGCGACGCGCTGGGGTCGGCAATCGTCCGCTGCATGGCGGCCGATTTGTACCGCAATGTATCCAGGCCGTACCGGGATAAACACGCTTGCATTGGAGGCGTCGGCGAAAACATTCCAGATACGTCGGCAGGTTCAAATGTCTACACGCAAGGTTGATTCGCAACACTGCGTTCAAGTCCGGTGACACGGCGGCGCGCAGGTTTCGGCTTCCGCGCTTGTCATCCGAACTTCCGACCTTTGAATGCCGTCGTTTTCTGGAGAAAACTCATGAAGCTCGTTCAATCCCTGTTGGTGGCAGCGCTCGTTGCCGTTCCTGTCGCTTCGTTCGCCCAGTCGAATCACGCGTTGACGCGTGCCGACGTGCGCGCGGAACTGGTCCAGCTTCAGAAGGCCGGCTACAACCCGGCCAGCGACAACACCCAATATCCCCAGAACATCGAAGCCGCCGAGGCGCGTATCAATGCGCAGAAAGATTCGGCGACAGCGGCATATGGCGGCGCCGGACAAGGCAGCTCGACTGCTGGCGCGCGCTCGACAATGACCCACACGTCGGCACCGGAGCAAGCCGTTGTCGGTCTCGGTTCGATCTATGCGCACTCGTAATCTCCATGACGACGGCGCGCGTTCGAGTGCGCCGTCATGGGGATGGTCGATTCAAAACCCATTCAAACTCAGTCGAAAAATACCCATGACCACGCTTCTCACGAAATTTCTCGGTTCTGCGCTGTTGCTCGGTGGACTGTTCGCATTGCAGGCTTCGCACGCGGCGCCGCCGCAGGATTTGAAGGGCAAGAACGTCGTGCTGGTGCACGGCGCATTTGCCGACGGTTCCAGTTGGGAGAAAGTGATTCCGTTGCTCGAAGCGCGCGGCCTTCACGTGGTGGCGGTTCAAAACCCGCTGAGTTCGCTGGCCGACGACGTTGCCGCGACGAAACGCGTGATCGACCAGCAGACCGGCCCGGTCGTTCTGGTCGGCCACTCGTGGGCGGGCGTCGTGATCAGCGAAGCCGGCAACGACGACAAGGTGAAGAACCTCGTCTATGTAGCCGCGTTCGCGCCCGACAGCGGCCAATCCATCGACGACGTGACGAAAGGCAAGCCGGCGCCCGCATGGGCCAGCGAACTGCAGAAGGACTCGGCCGGCAATCTGACGCTGTCGACCAAGGCGGTGCTGGAAGATTTCGCTCAGGACGTGCCTTTGCCGCAACGGCGTGTGATTGCGGCAACGCAAGGGCCGTGGGCTGCCGCATGTATCGGCCAGAAGGTCACGACGGCGGCGTGGCACGACAAGCCGTCCTACTTCGTGGTGGCCGGTCAGGACCGGATGATCGATCCGAACCTGCAACGGAGCATGGCGAAGACCATCGGCGCGCACGTCACGATGGTCGATGCGAGCCACGTCGCGATGGTCAGCCAGCCGAAGGCAGTCGCCGACACGATCATTGCCGCTGCGAAAGCCGCGCAATAAGCGCGGCGAGATTGCCGTAGCGAGCCGCCAACGATCGACACCGCGCCCGGAAGAGCGCGCTCTGCATTCCGACGCCGGGGAATCATCTGCTTCTGACGTCGATACAAGTGCTGGATAATCGGCAGGTCGCCGATAGGTAGGTCCGCACATGAAGGCTCGTTTCCGCATTCCCCGCTCGATAGTCCGTCTCACTCGCCTGTCGCCTCGCGCTGTCGGCCGGGCGCGGATGCGATGAGCGCGCCGATCTACGTGTGGCTGCTCGCCGTACCGCTTGCCGGGTTGATCGCGTATGGCGTCGCGATCGTGCTTGTGTTCTGGCTGCAAGGGCGCCTGATTTATCCGCCCGAGCGAGTGCGCCGCCCCTCGGGTGCGCCGCAGGGCGATGGGCGCATCGGCAACGTTCGCTTGCGAACCGTCGACGGCGTCGAGTTGATGTGCGGCTACGCAGCCCCGGCGCGCGCGGATTCCGCCATCGTCGTCCTGTTTCATGGCAACGGCGAGGACATCTGGCAGCGCGAGCACATTGCTCATGATCTGCTCGACGCCGGATACGGCGTTCTGCTTGCCGAATACCGCGGCTACGGCGGCTCGGCGGGGCGGCCGCACGAGGCGGGTCTGTACGCGGACGGGCGCGCCGCGCTGGAGTTCGCCGCGCAACGCGCGCGCCGCGTCGTCGTGCACGGGTATTCGCTCGGCACGGGCGTGGCGGTGCAGATCGCGATCGAATACGCGCTTACGGCGCTGATTCTGGAGGCGCCGTTCACCAGCATCGCCGATGTCGCGGCGACGTGGTTTCGCTGGCTGCCGGTCCGGCGCCTCGTGCGCGACCGGTACGACAGTCTGTCGAAGATCGGCGCGGTGCGCGCACCGGTGCTGATCTACGGAGGGAGCGCGGACGGTGTGATTCCCCCCGCCCATTTTTCGCGGCTGCACGCGGCGCTCGACGCGCCAGGGCGGCTCGTGATGCTCGACGACGCAAACCATGTCGACGCATGGGAGCGCGGCGGCCGCGACCATGTATTGCGCTTCCTGCACGAACACCGTTCGCATAGCCCGCGCGCGCCGCGAACCTGATCGCGCCGCGGGTCGACCGGTCGACTCCCGACCTATGACCGCTGGCTATCACCCCATGCCATCTTTTGATTGGCGCGGTAAGTCTTCGTCGCTCACACTTGCGAAATTCGGCACACCAGCAAAAACGGCGGAGACATCGTGAACAGGAAAGCGGGCATGTATCGCCCCGGCGGGGTTCGCGCATGACGCCGCGAGACACACAGCGAGCACACAGCGAGCACGCAGCGAGAAGCGCAATGCACGATGACATAACGATCCACGATGCACGCGCAACCGGCCTCGTGCCGGCGGGCGCGGCGTTGGAACGGCTTTGCACCGGCGCGCAATGGGGCGAGGGGCCGGTATGGCTGCACGAGGACGCCTCGGTGCTGTGGAGCGACATTCCGAACAACCGCATCCTGCGTTGGAACGAGGCCGACGGCATGACGGTATGGCGCGATAACGCGGAATTCACCAACGGCCATGTTCGCGAGCAGGACGGCTCGATCCTGCATTGTTCGCATGGACAGCGGGCGATCGTGCGCACGCGTTTCGGCGCCGGCCTGTCGAATCCGCTCGACGAGATCGTGGTGGACCGCTACATGGGCAAGCGGCTGAATTCGCCGAACGACGTGGTGGTCAAGCGCGACGGCACGATCTGGTTCAGCGATCCGCCGTATGGCATCGTATCGGACCGCGAGGGACATCGGGCCGAGTCGGAGTTGGGCGACAACTACGTGTTCCGGTTCGATCCGCGCACCCGCGAACTGACGATTGCGACGGACTTCGTCGAGGAACCCAATGGCCTCGCGTTCTCGCCCGACGAAACGGTGCTGTACGTCTCGGATACTTCGGCGGCGCTCAGAAGCGACGGCGGCGGCCACCATCACATTGTCGCGTTCGACGTCGTCGATGGACGCACGCTTCACCATCCACGGATTGTCGCGGTGGTGACGCCCGGCCTTGCCGACGGTTTCCGCGTCGACGAAAACGGCTGGATCTTTACAAGCAGCGCCGACAGCGTGCAGGTCTATCATCCCGACGGCACGAGGCTCGCGCGCATCGGCGTGCCGGAGAAAGTGGCGAATCTCACGTTCGGCGGAGCAAACGGCAACGTGCTTTATATCTGCGCATCCACCTCCCTATACCGCATACGCCTGAACACGCGAGGAGCGACGTGAGTACCAATAACACCCTGCTGCTAGTGGAAAAATGCAGTCATTGCATTAGCTGGTACGACATCGAATCCGGCCGCCGTGTGCATTCGGTGGCGCTGCCCGATTTCCCGCACGAGTTCGTCACCGACCGCGACAATCGCCACGCCTGGGTCGGGCACTACGGCGTGGAGACGTCCGGCCATGCGGGCCCTGGAGGCCACGCGTTGCTGCAGATCGACATTGCCGCGGGCAAGCTGGTGCGCACCATCGACCTGTCGCCGTTCAATCGCATTCACGGCTTGCAGATGGACGAGGCGGACCGCCTCTATGCGCTGAGCGAGGAGAAGGCCGCGCTCGTCGTGCTCGATCACCCGGCCACGGACGAGGCGCCGAGGCGAGCCGTGCCCTCGGGCGGCATCAAGAGCCATCTGTTCGCACTCACGCGCGACGGCCGGACGGCCTACTGCATGAACCTGCTCTCGCATACGGTCACGAAGGTCAAGCCGTGGGACCCGCTGGCCGTTCCGCTCGCCTGTCATCCCGGACAAAAGCCTGAGGGTTATTGCCTGAGCGGCGATGAACGCACGCTGTATGTGAGCAACCGCTGGAGCCGTTCGCTAACGGCGATCGATACGGAGACGATGCAAGTGGTGCGCTCGGCGCCGTCGCGCGACGACCCCACACGCATTTACCGTTGGAGCGATACGTGTCTCGTCGTGACCAACTACGGAGAACGCAGCCTGTCGATCGTCGATCCGGCGACGCTCGCGGAGATCGATCACATTCCCCTGCAAGCGCGCGCGATTGCGCTGTCGTTCGATTTCGAAAGAGGCGTCGCATTCGTCTCGCAGGACGACGATCGGGTAGGCGTGTTCAACATGCATGCGCGACGCTTCGAACGGTATATCGCGACCCAGCGCGAACCGGACGTCTCGAAGGTCGTGCGCACGGCGCTCTAGGTCGTTCGCGCGGACCTGCGGATCGCCGGCCGGCATTCGAAGCCGCCGGCGCGCGTTGCAACCGATCGGCCACCGATCAAAAACCAGCCTTGGCGGCGGCGCGGATCGCGTCGATGACGATTTGCGTGGCGGGCGTGGCGCGGCGATTGGACCGCAAGATCAGGCCATACGGCGCGAGGCGTCCGCGAAAGCGTGCGGGAACGACCGCGAGCGTGCCTTGCTCCTGATAGTAGCGGGCCACCGATGTCGGCAACACGGCGATCATGTCCGCCGCGAGCAACAGCGACAAGGTGGTGAGAATCGATGAGGTTTCGATCGTGTTTTCCGGCAGCGCGACGCGGCTATGACGAAAGGTTTGATCGATGATCTCGCGCATCGGGCTCGGATGCGGCTGAATGATCCACGGGTACTCCGCCAGCTCGCCGAGCCGAACCGGCGGCGTTCTCCCGCACACCGGATGCCGCGGCCGCGTGACGAGCGACAGCGGCTCTTCCCCCAGGGTCTCGAACGTCAGGTCGTCCGCCGGCCAGCCGTTGGGAACGCGCCCGACCACCAGATCCAGTTGATCTTCCTGTAGCGCCTGCACCAGCACGTCGCTCGTATCGATCTGCACGGTGATATGCAGCTTCGGGTGCGCTTCTTTCAACGCCACGATCGTGGTGGTCAACAGATCGGGCGACGGCGCCATCACCGCGCCGAGGCGGACCGCGCCGACATTGCCCGACTCGATCGCCACCAGTTCCTCGCGCAAGGTGCCGAGGTCGGCGAACACCACCCGCGCATAGCGGATGACCGCTTCACCGAAGATGGTCGGGTCGATGCCCCGGGCGTGCCGCTCGAACAAGGTCACGCCCAGCAGATCCTCGAGTTCGTGCAGGGCCTTGGTGGCGGCCGGCTGGGTCATGCCGATCTCGTCCGACGCGCGGCGCAGCGACCCGTGCTCCCACACCGCGAGAATCAGTTGAAGGTGGCGCAGGCGCAGCCGGGTTCGAATACTGGCGGTGGCTGGAATCATGGAGCGATAACTGGCATGAATCGGTATATAGCATTGTTTCATTGGTAAGTTATTGGGCATTCTCGCACACTACGAAGATGGCGCCACAGGGGACAACCCGTAAGCGCCCGCCAGCATGCGCTCTCACGAGCATGCAGCCGCTATTCAACCCGGTTCCTCGAACCCCGGAGACTTCGCATGAAAATCAAACATATCCGCACTCGCGTATTCGAATGGAAAGGCAAGGTCGTGCCGCCGCAGGCGCATTTCTGCACCAACGCGGTCGACATCCTGTATGAGCGCGGCGACGCGATGGGCTCGTTCCGCTTTCACGGCTGGCTGGTGGTCGAGATCGAGACGGATACGGGTGTCGTCGGCATCGGCAATTGCGCGCTCGCGCCGCGTATCGCCAAGCAGATCATCGACGAATACCTCGCGCCGATCGCGCTCGGCGAAGACCCGTTCGATACGGAATACATCTGGCAGAAAATGTATCGCCGCACGCTCGCGTGGGGCCGCAAGGGCATCGGCATGGCGGCGATCTCCGCCGTCGACATCGCCTTGTGGGACATCATGGGCAAGGTGGTCGGCAAGCCGGTGTTCAAGCTGCTCGGCGGGCGGACCAAGGAAAAGATCTGGTGCTACGCGTCGAAGCTGTACAACAACGACGACCGCGACGCCTTCCTCGGCGAGGCGCAGGGCTACCTCGACGAGGGCTTCACGGCCATGAAGATGCGCTTCGGCTATGGACCGAAAGACGGCCCCAAGGGCATGGCGAAGAACCTCGAACAGGTGCGCTTGCTGCGCGAACTGGTGGGCGACGAAGTCGACATCATGCTCGAGTGCTACATGGGCTGGACGCTCGAATACGCCCGGCGCATGTTGCCGCGCCTCGCGGAATTCAATCCGCGCTGGATCGAGGAGACCGTGATCGCCGACGATGTCGAGGGTTACCAGGAACTGAAGAAGATGAACATCATCCCGATCTCGGGCGGCGAACACGAGTTCACCGTGTACGGCTTCAAGGATCTGCTGGAGCGGCGCGCGGTCGACGTGATCCAGTACGATACCAACCGGGTCGGCGGCATCACGGCGGCGCGCAAGATCAACGCAATGGCCGAGGCGTGGTCCGTACCGGTGATTCCGCATGCGGGCCAGATGCACAACTACCATCTGACGATGGCAAGCACGGCGAGCCCGATGGCCGAGTACTTTCCCGTATTCGACGTCGAGGTGGGCAACGAGCTGTTCTATTACATTTTCGAAGGCGAACCGCAGCCGCAGCAAAGCTTCCTCCAATTGTCGGACGAGACGCCGGGGCTCGGTTTGCGCCTGAGCGACAAGTATCTGAACGACTTCAACATCATTGAATGAGCCGGCGCCCGTGCCTATTGATATGACCGACCCGACCACGATCACCGGCGAGATGCCGATCGGCGCACGCATGCTGCGAGGGGAAGCCGGATTTTTTCGCGCGCTCGATCCGGCCACCGGCGCGATGCTCGAACCGGCGTTCGGCTGCGCGACAGAAGCCGACGTGGCGCGCGCGTGCGAGTCGGCTCACGCGGCGTTCGACGCGTATCGCCGCACGCCGCCCGGCATACGGGCGGCTTTCCTCGAAACGATTGCCGCCAACATGCTCGCTTTGGGCGATGTGCTCATAGAGCGCGCCTGTGCGGAAACCGGCCTGCCGCGCGCGCGCATCGAAAGCGAACGCGGGCGCACGGTGGCGCAGTTGCGCCTGTTCGCGGCGCGAGCGCGTGAAGGCGATGGGATCGATGCGCGCATCGACGGCGCGCTGCCGGAGCGCAAGCCGCTGCCGCGCGTGGATATCCGCATGCAGCGCATTCCGCTCGGACCCGTCGCGGTGTTCGGCGCGAGCAACTTTCCGTTGGCGTTTTCGGTGGCCGGCGGCGATACCGCTTCCGCGCTCGCGGCCGGATGTCCGGTGGTGGTGAAGGCGCATGCCGCGCATCCGGGTATTTCCGAACTCGTCGGCCGGGCAGTGCAGGCGGCCGTGCTCGCGAACGGCTTGCCCGAGGGCGTGTTCTCGCTGCTGTTCGACGACGGCTTCGCCGCCGGCGCCGCGCTCGTCGCGCATCCCGCGATCAAGGCCGTCGGCTTTACCGGTTCGCGGCGCGGCGGCGTGGCGCTGATGAAAATCGCCGCCGCACGCGTGGAGCCGGTTCCCGTCTATGCGGAGATGAGCAGCGTCAATCCGGTGTTTCTGTTGCCGGCCGCATTGGCCGCGCGCGGCAAGGCATTGGCGACCGGCTTTGTCGAATCGCTCACGCTGGGCGTCGGACAGCTTTGCACCAATCCGGGTGTCGTGCTGGCCGTGGCCGGCGTGGCGTTCGAGCAGTTCAAGGACACTGCGGTCGCGCTGTTGGCCGCGAGGCACGCGGGCGTGATGCTGACGCCCGGCATTGCGGCTGCGTACGCAAGCGGCGTCGACCGTCTGCACGAGCATCCGGCCGTGCGCGCGGCAGGGCGTGGCGAAGCCGAGGGCGAGGGCGCCGCCGGCAGCCGGGCGCAGGCGGCGCTGTATGCGGTCGACGCCGACGCGCTGCTCGCCGATGCATCGCTTGGCGAGGAAGTATTCGGGCCGTGTTCGCTTCTGGTCGCGTGCCGGGATCTCGCGCAGATGCGTGAAGTCGCCGAGCGCCTGGAAGGACAACTCACCGCGACGCTGCACTTCGACGCCGCCGATCACGATGCCGCGCAAACGCTGCTGCCGGTATTGGAGCGCAAGGCCGGCCGCATTGTTGGAAACGGCTGGCCGACCGGCGTGGAAGTGTGCGACGCAATGGTGCACGGCGGTCCGTTTCCCGCGACGTCGGATGGCCGCTCGACGTCGGTCGGCACCGCCGCCATCGAGCGGTTCCTGCGGCCCGTCTGTTATCAGAACCTGCCGCAGCGCTTATTGCCCGATGCGTTGCACGATGCCAACCCGCTGGGCCTGCCGCGCCGCGTCGACGGCGTGCCGACGCAAGCGCCAATCAAATAACGCAATACCGTTCGAAGGAGTTTGAAATGAAACCACGCATTGCAGTGCTGCTGGGAGACCCGGCCGGCATCGGACCGGAACTGATCGCCAGGCTGCTGGCGCAGCCCGACAATCGCGAGCGCGCCGAACTGCTGCTGATCGCGGACCGGCGCGAGCTGGACGAAGGCATGCGCATCGCCGGCGTCGAATTCCCGTACACGGTGGCCGCGGATGCGCAAAGCGCGCGCTTCGCCGAGGGCGTGCCCGCGCTGATCGATTTCCGTCTGCCCGACGACGTACCGTACGCGCGAGCCGAAGCGAGCGAGCGCGGCGGCCGCTACTGTCTGGAGGCGTTCAAGCTGGCGCTCGCGCTGACGCAGCGGAATATCACCCAAGCCGTGCTGTTCGCGCCGCTCAACAAGACCTCGTTGCATCTTGGCGGCATGCGGGAGAGCGACGAACTGGAGTGGTTCGCGCATCAGTTGGCGTATCGCGGCAGGTATTGCGAGTTCAACGTGATCGACGAGCTATGGACTTCCCGCGTGACGTCGCACATGGCGCTCAAGGATGTCAGCGCGAGGCTGTCGGTCGAGCGCATCGTCGAGGCGATCGATCTGATCGACGGCGGGCTCAAGGGCGCGGGCATCGCGCGTCCGAGAATCGCCGTGTGCGGCTTCAATCCGCACAACGGCGACAACGGCGCGTTCGGACGCGAGGAACTGGACGTGATCGCGCCGGCCGTCGAGTTGGCACGCATGCGCGGTTACGCGGCCGAGGGGCCGTACCCGGCGGACACGATTTTCGTGCGTGCGTTCGAGCAGCAAGCGTTCGACGGCGTGGTGACGATGTATCACGACCAAGGACAGATCGCGATGAAGCTGATGGGATTCTGGCGCGGCGTGACGGTTCATGGCGGCTTGCCGGTGCCGATCACGACGCCGGCGCACGGTACGGCGTTCGACATCCACGGTCAGGGGCGCGCCAATGTCGGCGCGACGCAGAAGGCGTTCGATATCGCTTGCAGGATGGCTTCGCAACGTCTTTGATGTGTTCGGGGACGCTCGTCCTCGTTGTTCCCACGATTGCCGATCGGACCCGCGAGCGGGTCAGTCGCCGATCCGGTAGAAGGCGATCGCATTGTGAGAGAAGATCCTTGCGATCGCCGCATCGTCATAGTCGGCCAGTGCTTCGAGCACGGCCTCCACGATAGCGGGAAAGCTCGCGCTGAGCGACGACACGGGCAGGTTGCTCGCGAACATCGCCCGCTCGGGGCCGAAGATCGCGACGGCGTCGCGAATCACGCGGCGGTTGCTGTCGGCGTCCCATCGTCCGCCCGCGAGGCCGAACTCCGACAGCTTGACGTAGACGTTGGGGTTCGCCGCGAGTGCTTCGAGACCGCGACGCCACTCCGCCAGCCCCGCTTCCGATCGATCCAATGGCAAGCCGGTGTGATTGACCGCCATGCGGATGCGTGGAAACGCCGCCGCGACTTCCGCGGCTTGCGCGAGATGCCAGAACGGTACGCGCAAATCCCACGACAGGTTGTACCGTTCCAGTGCGGCGAGTCCGTCGAGCCAGCGCGGATCTTGCATCGTGCCCGCCTGGCCCGTCACGCGCTCTTGCGGCGAACGCGCGGTCACGGGCTTCGAACGGATGCCGCGCACTCGCGGCCAGGCCATGTGAGCGGCCAGCACCTCGTCACGATCGGGCTGCACGAACGACACATGCGGCACGACGACCGAGGGCGTTCCGCTGCGCTCATGCACCTCGTGCAGCCAGCGCGTTTCGTCGACCTGCTGCATGCGCGAGCGTTCCGCCTCGATATGCACGCTGGCGACGACGCGGTACGGGTACGTGTCGCGCTGGTAGTCGTCCGCGAGATAGTCGCGGCGCAGCTTCTCGTATTCGCCGAGAAAGAATGCGGGACCGTGATAGGCGTCCTGCAGCCAGGGATAGTGGCCGCTTGCGAGATCCCAGAGATGGTGATGCGCATCGACGATAGCCAGTTGCGTTCCGGCGCGATGCGAGGGTTGCGTTGACATGACGGGAGCCGACTGAATCGAAACGGGTTGGGCTGGGGTTGGCTTGCTGTTGACGCATTCGGCGCGCTTTCGCGCGCCGGGTTCGGGTTGCGATCTACTCGTCGCACTTCGCGGGCAGCGTTGCGGCAATCAATCCTGCCAGCACCAGCGCCGCCGCGAGACTGTAGACGCCGATGCTCGCGTTGTACTTCTGTATCAGCACGCCGACGAGGTAGGGTCCGCAGAAGCCGCCCAGATTGCCGAGTGCGTTGATCACGCCGCGCGCGCCGCCGGCCACCTCGGCGCTGAACAGTCGGGGTGGAATGGTCCAGAACACGCCGGCCGCGGCCTGAAGGCAAACGCCGCTGCCGATCAGGAACGCGTACGAGACCCAGGGCGTGCCCTGAAACCAGACGGAACCGAACATGCACAGCGCAAACGCGACGATCGGCAAGGCGACGAACAGTTTCCGCTTGCCCAGGCGGTCGGACAGATTCGAGATCGCCAGCATGCCGATCATCGTGCCGACGTAAGGCAGGATCGCCAGCAAGCCGACCTTCGTCATGCTGCCGTGCGTGAGATTTTTGAGGATCGTGGGCAGCCAGAGCGTGTAACCGTAGATACCCATCTGGTAGAAGAAATTCAAGCCGATGAGCCGCCACATCACGCCGTCCGCGAGAACCTGGCGCAATGACGCGCTCTTTGCCGCGTGGCCTGCGGTGCGTTCCTGCTCCGCGCGCAATTCGCCGAGAATGTACGCGCGCTCCGCCTCGGAAATCCACTTGGCGTCGGCGGGGCGGTCGCTTGCGAAGGCCCACCACACGAACAGAAACAGCAGCGACAGAATGCCTTCCACGATGAACAGGTAACGCCAGTTCAACGTTGCGATCAGCATGCCGGAGAGCGGCGCGGTCACGATGCCCGCTATCGGCACGAACAGGATCACGAGGGCGTTGGCGCGTCCGCGTTCCTTGTCCGGGAACCAGTTGCTGACCATCGTCAGCACGACCGGCAGCATGCCGCCTTCGGCCACGCCGAGTAGAAAGCGCAAAATCAGAAGCTCGGTATTGCTGCGCACGAAACCCGTGAGCACGGAAATCACCGCCCACGACACCAGCGACCACGCGATGAATTTCTTGCCGCTGCCGTGCACCGCCAGCCGGCCTCCGGGAATCTGCAGGAACAGATAGCCGAGAAAGAAAATGCCGCCCGCCATGCCGACCATGCTCGCGCTGATGCCGAGTTCGGCGCTCATGCCGCCCGGCATCGCGAAGCCGATATTGACGCGGTCCATATAGGAAATGATGCAGGCCATCAGGATCGGTGGAATGATCCGTGCCCAGCGCCTGCTTGGAATGGCCTGCGCGTGTTCCATCGGTACTGCGCTGCTGAAAGCGTCCATGTTGTCTCCTCCTGCGCGCCGTCGTGATTTGATATCCGCGGCGCTGGTTAGGGTTTTTACAGCGCGAGTATCGCGAGTCCGTCCGGTTCCTTGCCGACCGCGAAACCATGACGCAGCGTCAGCGTGGCGAGATCCAGCACGCCTACGCTGTTATCGTTGAACGCGACGTAGGCGAGCCCGCCGTCCGGATGAAACGAGACGGCGATCGGCTTGGCCACCGTGTCGACGCGGCCCAGCGCCTCCAGCGATTCGGGATCGAACACGCGGATGCTGCGCTCGCCGTAGTTGACGACCAGCAAGCGTCCATCGCGAGTGAGATAGAGGCGGGTCGGGTCTTCGCCGGTTGCCACGGTGCGCGTGACCTTCATGGTCGCGGCGTCGATCATCGAGAGCGTGTGATCGTCGCGGCTGGCGACGAACAGCACGGTTTCATCGCGGCTGAGACAGCATCCTTCGGGACGGCCGCCCGCATTGACCGCGAGCGGCGGCAAGCTGGCGTCGTAGGGATGCACGCGCGTCACCGTGTGCGACAGCAGGTTGCTGATGTAGGCCCGTTCGCCATCGCGCGACACGACGAACAGGTGACTCTTCACGCCGCCGCTCGGCACAGCGCGATCGGGCACCTGGCGTGCGTGCGGATCGGCGAACACCAGCAGCATATTGTCGTGCTCGCTCAACGCGTAGACGCGGTCGCGGCTGTCGATCTGCAAGCCGTGAATTCGCGAGTACGGTTCGCAATCGAGTGTCAGCACGTGCTTGCCGCGTCGAATGTCGATCACGAATACCTGATGCCCGCCGCGGCCCGGATGCGCGAATGTCTGCACGCCATAGTGCCCGACGTAGCCGAAACGTCCTTCACGATCGACGACGAATTCATGGGGATACTCGGGAAGCGCGACGCTGAACCGCTGTTCGCCTGTTGTAAGGTCGTAGCCACTGAACGCGTGGCCGAATTTCTCCACCAGAACGGCGGTGAGTGTGTGCGGCATGCCTGTCTCCTGACGTTGCGCGTATTGCTCACCCCTCTTGCGTTGCCTGTTCAATGAGGGCATACGGCGGGGGTAATGGATGCAGGCAAAGTATCGCCAGTTTCGCAATGAGCGACCACTGAATAATTTGGATCGAGATAGTCGCGGAGGTTATCGCTCGCGAGATGGAGAGGAAGGAGGAATGAACGCAAACCGACGATCGGCTCGCCACTCGCGAACCGGTCGCGGGTAGTCGGATCTTCGACAGGGAGATTGCAGCTACAGCCAGCGCCAGATGCCCGCGGGCCAGCCTGAAAGTGGAAGGTGAGCCCAGCTCGCCGCGAGCCAGACAACGACGCCGCCTAACAGCGCGTGCAGGCCAAATCCGCCTAACCGCGCGCGGCCGGCAGCGATCGCCGCAAACGGCAGATAGCTCGTTTTCGCTTCCCACGCCGGCCAAAGATCGGGCTGGAGCCGCTGCTTCTTGCGGTCCTGTAATGCCGAGCCGACGAGCGCGAGCACGGCGATCGCCACGGCAACGACGATGTTCTTCGCGACCGGGAACACCGCGACGTGACACAGGCCCCAGAGCGCGAACGACCACATCATCGGATGGCGCGTCACCGCGTACACGCCGCGCGCCGCGTCCGGGAACGAACCCGGCCGGCCGCCGGTGGGAAACGCCGGGTTGCGGATAAAAGAGCCCATGAGCAGGATCGAGGCGATCAGCATGACCACGGTCACGACCGCCCACAGACCGTCTCCGACCGGCCAAAGCGGCGCCGTGAGCGGCGCCTTTCGATAGGCCACGACCAGCCAGGCGAACGTCAGGAGTGCAACCACCGAATAGACGCCCTGGAACGGCGCTTCGCCAATGGCATGGACCAGCCGCCGGCGCAGCAGATGGGATAGGACCAGGTGACTGCCGACGAAGGCGGCTGCCGCCGCGACCACTGCATCGATGCTTCCCATTGACTCGGCTCCTCAAGTCACTCACCAGCGGATCGTATTGCCCTGAAGAATACTAGTTGGTGCGCGGCAAAAGTCCACCCGCCGGTCACACCAGGGGCACCTGCTGACGACACACGCCGAGAACCAATTGCCGAAGCCAACGATGCACGGGGTCATTTTCCAAACGCGGATGCCACATCTGGTAAATCGTGAAACCGTCGGTCGCCACCGGAAGCTCGAACGAATACGCGTCGACGGATGCCGCGTGTTGCCTGTTCATGAAGGAGGCGGGCAGGAGCGCCACCAGATCGGACGCGCGAGCCACCGTCAACGCGGCCGGAAAGCTCGGCACGATCGCCACGGTGGTTCGTTCCAACCCTAGCCGGGCAATCGCGGCGTCGAGAGAATCGATGACCTGGCGACCGTGCGGCGCGACTACGTGGCCGAACGCCGCGTATTGCTGCGGGGTCACGTGTCGTGTCGCTTCGAGCGGATGCCCCTTTCTGACCACCCCCAGGTAGCGGTCGCGAAACAATGCCTGAACGCGTATTTCGGGCCCGGCTTCCTCCAGCACGCCAATCTCGAGATCGGCCGAACCGTTGCGCAGATACTCCGCGTTCCTCTCCCATCGCGATGAAAAGTGCAAGCGCACGAGCGGCGCAACGGCGGTCACTTCGGCGATCAATGGCGCACCGAAGGCTTCCACGAAAGCTTCATTGGCGCGAATCGTCAGCGTTCTGCGCAACGTTGAAAAATCCGGCGCGACCGGCGAAGGACGGAGCAGGGCACGCGCCTCACGAACCATGTTTTCGGTTCGCTCGCGAATCTCCTCGGCATACGGCGTCAGCACCATCTGGCGTCCGGCGCGGACCAATAACGGATCGCCGGTTACCGCGCGAAGTCGAGTCAGCGTGCGACTCATGGCTGACGCACTCAAATGCAACGACCGTGCGGCACGTGTCACGTTTTTTTCGCTGAGCAACGCATCGAGCGCGAAAAGCAGATTGAGGTCCGGTTCAGGCATGGGTTGATCGTAGTAAGCCGAGGGGGATAGGGCGTCCGATGCATATCTTAGTTGCATTCGGCGCGGCTTCCGCCATTGCTCATGTACCGCTACATTGGCTTTGACGATTTGCTCAAGAGGACCCCATGCAAAACACACTTTCACGGAAAACCGTTCTTTTGATCGGCGCTTCCCGCGGCCTTGGATTGGCGATGGTTCAGGAATATTTGAAGCGCGGCTACCGGGTCATCGCCACCGGGCGAGCCGCGTCCACGGAAAAGCTTCGGCATATCGCGGAAGCCTCGGCCGGCGCGCTCGAAGTGGACACCGTCGATATCACGATTCCCGAGCAGGTCGCGGCTTTGCGCGCCCGCCTTGCGGATCGGCGCATCGACGTGCTGTTTGTGAACGCGGGCGTCAAGAACGACGATCGCGAAACGATAGCGGACGTCTCGACGGAAGAATTCATCCGGGTGATGGTAACGAACGCGCTGAGTCCGATGCGCGTGATCGAGGCGTTTCAAGACCTTGTTCCGCCGACTGGAACCATCGGCGTGATGTCGTCGGGGCAGGGCAGTATCACCAATGCCGCCAACGCGAATTACGAAGTCTACCGAGGGAGCAAGGCCGCGCTCAATATGTTCATGCGCACCTTCGCGGCTCGCAGCGCCAGCCATCCGCGCAGCCTTCTGATCATGGCGCCCGGATGGGTCCAGACAGACATGGGTGGTCCGACCGCGCGCTTGACCATCGAGGAAAGCATTCCGAACCTGGTCAATACGATCGAGGCCTATGAAGGGCGCTCCGGCTTGCATTACCTCGACTACCTCGGGAGAGCCGTTCCGTGGTGACGAGCCACATCACGGAAAAGCCTGCGCTGATTGCGGGCCTGTCTTTGCCCGTTGCAATGATGTGCGCCTGTCGTCGCGTACTGCTGCTTCTGTTTTCGCTTGCGCGCTTAATGTTTCGTCGGCATCCGCGGTGAGCCACGCGGCACGCTGATAGCGTGGGGTCTTTCCTGGATTCCCCGGCTATGACGCGAATCTCCGGCACTGGCGGCTCTCCGCATGGACCCGCTTCCTCCCGCGACGAACAGCGGCCGCAGTCGACGTCCGCCTCGGGTTCTCGCCGGCTCGCGTCCGCCGCGTCGTCCGCTTTACCCGCGAGGCGTGTCGCGCGCGCGCAGGCCGGCGCGTCGCAGCCCGCAACGGCGAACCTGCCGCCGCGCGGACGTGCGCCCGCAAAACGCAGCCGCGACGAAAGCGGGCTCGACGCCGGGGCGGGCGCGAGCGGTTCGGGGCCCGCTGGCGCGAAGATGCGCCGCCGCATGGGCTGCGACGTGCTTGCCGCGTCGCTCAAGATGCTGGCCGACAATCCGCTGAACGGACTGGCCAAGGTCGCGAAACAACTCGAAGTGCCTGCTAATTTCATCGCGCGTTACGTCGGACGCGACGGGCTGAGAAAGGGTCCCGAAGTGTTTCAGGCATTTCCCGACTATCCGGAGTACGCCGCGTCGATCCAGGATTCGTTGCGGCGCATGGGTCGTCCCGAGGACGCCGAAGCGCTCGCGGCCGAACCCGCAACGGAGGGCCGGGGCCGTGAGCGCAAGCAGGTTACCGCGCAAATGGTGTTCGACGCCTTGTCGGCCTCGCAGCGCGACGGCGGCCGCAAACCGGCCGGCACGATGCGCGAATGGGTCACGGTGGAAGGCTGGCAGCAGCGCAATCTCGCCGACCGCCTTGCAAAGACCGCGGACTACCCCGAGTGGCGCGAGCAAATTCAGGCTTGCGCGCGGGCCCTGGGCATCCTGCCCGCCGGCCATCAACTGCCCGAACCGGCGGCCAAAACCCGGCGAGGATTCGGCGCGGATCAACTGGTCCGCGCGCTGCGTCTCGTGCTGGAACGCAGGCAGGCGGCGGCCGGAGGCGGGCCTCGTCTGCCGGCGTGGAAGCAGCATCTGCGCGACAGTCTCGGCCTCGACACGGACACCGTGTTCAACTGGATCACCTCCGAAGGCCGGTTGCGCCGACCGGCGTCCAGCGTGTCGCAACTGCCGGGCTACGAGCAGGCCAGTGCCCGGATTCGCCAATTGTTGACCGAGCTGGGCCACGCCGACCTCGTCACGGCGCTGCCCGATGGGGCGGGACAGCGGCAGCGGATGTGCGCTTCGAAGATCGTGGAGGGACTGGCGGCACTGGCCGACAACCCCGGCATATCGATGAAGGCCCTCGAACTGACGCTGGGCATTACCTATACGCAACTGGTCCGTTACCTCGGCATCGACGGCGCTCCGATGCCGCTCGAGCAGATCGCCGATATGCCGGACTACGCGTCCAACGTGGGAGCGCTTCGCGACGGCCTGCTGCGGCTCGGCCGCCCGGAAGTGGCGGCCGCCTTGCCCACGCCGCGAAGAGTCGCCGACGTCGCGGGTTCTTCCGGCATGTCCGCGCACGAACTGCTCAGCGTGGCCGACGCGCGTCTGCACGACGTCGTGGACGTCGCGCGAGCGCTGCGCGCCGAATCCGGCAAGCCGTTGGAGGACATCACGCGCGCGGGCGGCAGCGTCAGGCCGCTCGCGCGCATCCTGCTCGACGAACAGGGGATGGTGCGTGAGGTCTCCCATATCGAGCCGATGCTGACGGGCACCGACGCCGGCACGCGCATGCGTCTTAACCGTCTGCTCGACCGGCTCGCCGCGGCGATCGCGCCTGCCGCCGCGGCGTCCCCGGCCCAGCATGCGCCGATGAAGCCGGTCCTGCTCACGGCCTGGGGCAATGCGCCGGATCGCATGCTGATCGTGGACCGCGAGACCACTCAGCCGACGGCCGGCTCGCGCGCCCGGCTCAGGGGAATCTACGCGGCGAACCCTGGCTTGATCCAGGCACAGCGCAGCTATGAAGGCGAGCGCGTTCCCCAGGTGTTGCGTTGGCTCAGCACGGTACTCAAGCGGAGATTCCCCGAAGGTCACGAGATCCAGTGTTTTTTCCGGCCCGCCACCGGGAGCGGGCCGGGGACGATCGTCGTGTCGTCGAATGTGCGGGAGGTCAATGAGCGGCTTCAGGCCTTTCTCCAAAGCGAGGATCTGGAGGTGCTGCTCGACGAAGCAGGCGCGCACGGTCCCGCGGATCAGACGGATCGCGGATGGCGTCATGGCACGAAGCTCGCGACCCGTATCAATCCGGCGGCGGACCCGCATCCCACGCCGGAATCCGACGAAGTTTTCGCGGCGATCGCGGCCCGCCATTTCCATGTGCCGTTACGCGGCGAAGTATTCAACGGCATGTCGGTCAATCTGCACGCCGAGCGGCGCATTCAGAACGAGCTTGGCAAAACGTTTCAGGAGTCGGTCGACCTGAAGCGGCTGGCGGGCACCATGCGGCCTTGCGGCAGTTGCGCGGACGAACTGGGCGCCGCGCCGGAGGTTCATCGCGGGCCGTACTGGATGAACCGCTCCGCTCGGGCCGGCACGTCGAGCGACGAAGCGATGGCGCGTGACGCGCAGGCAGGCGCGGGCACGTCGATCACGCTTGCGCGCAACGGCCGGCTGACCTTCGAACACGACACGGACAGCGATTCGGATGCCGAGCCCGCCGAGTGAGTGACGAGGTTCGTCGCCGCTCGCCGACGTGGCCGAACTGGATGCACGACAGAACCGCTTGGGGCAAATACATCAGAACAAGCTCGGGACAAGCTCAACCGACAGCGGCATAACCGCCGCGCCTTCACGGCCGCGCGGCAACTTCGTCCAGGTGCTCCAGCAAATCGGCGGGATCGTCATAGACGCGCAGCGCGCCGGCGCGCTCCAGTTCATCGGTGCCGTATCCGCCCGACAGCAATCCGACGCCTAGCGCGCGGCACCGCTGGGCGGCGAGCATGTCCCAGATGCTGTCGCCCACCACCACCGCTTGCTCGATCGGTACGCCGAGGCGCGCCGCGGCGGCGATGAACAGGTCCGGGTCCGGCTTCGCGTATTTGACGTCGTCGCGCGTGACGACAACCGCCTTCGCCGGATCGACGCCCAGCGCTTCCAGATTGATCGCCGCGGTTTCCATGCGGCCGCTGGTCGCCACGGCCCACGGCGTGCCGGCCTGCGTCAGCGCGGCGAGCAACTCGCGCGCGCCCGGCAGCGGACACACCTGGGCGCGCAGCCGTTGATAGGCGTCGGCGTGAGCGCGGCGCAGCCGTTCGCCCAGTTCGGCGCTGATTTCGTGGTGCGTTTCCCGCAAGAGCTGGTTGGTGAAGAGGCCGCCGCTCATGCCGATCTTGCGATGAATCCGCCACACGGACAGCGGAATGCCTTCGCTGTCGAGTGCTTCCTTCCAGGCCAGCACGTGCTGATAAACACTATCGACGAGCGTTCCGTCGAGATCGAACAGAAACGATGTCTGAATTCGCATGATGGGCTCCGTGGGTAACCGTTTGCGCCAATAATAGTGCAGCATTCCGGCTGAAGCATACAGGCTCCCTTCGGCGACACGTCGCCGCCAGTGTCGATTCGCGCGCGCAGGCTGCGCTGGTTTTCATGCAAGAGGACATCCGTTCATGGACAACGACGCACATGCCTTTAACGGGCTGCGCCCGCGACTGCAAAAGATTGCGTATCGAATGCTGGGGTCGGTCGCCGAGGCCGAGGATATCGTGCAGGACGTCTGGCTGCGTTGGCATGCCGCGGCGCGAGAACATATCGAAAACGCGGAAGCGTGGCTGGTCGCCGTCACCACGCGCATGTCGATCGACCGGCTGCGCGCGGCGAAGATTCAGCGCGAACACTACACGGGCATCTGGTTGCCCGAGCCGCTGTTGACCGACTCCCCGGCTACGCCCGAGGAAGCCACCGAGCGCGCCGACGAGGTCTCCGTGGCTTTTCTCGCGCTGCTCGAGCGGCTGACGCCGGAAGCACGGGCGGCCTTTCTGTTGCGCGAGGTTTTCGACGCCGACTACGACGAAGTCGCGCAAGCCATCGGCAAAACGGAGGCGGCGTGCCGTCAACTGGTGAGCCGTGCCAAGGCGCAACTGCGCGACGAACGTCCGCGTCACATGGTGCCGCGCGAAACGCATCTTCGCCTGTTGCGCATGTTCGCGCAGGCGCTGGAGCGCGGCGAGTTTCCGGCGATCAACGCATTGCTGGCCGAGGACGCGACGCTGTTCGGCGACGGCGGCGGCAAAGTCCAGAGTTTCCCGAAACCGCTGGCGGGCGGCCGGCGCATCGCGCAGCTTTTCTACGCGTCGTCGCGGCGTTATGGCAGCGAACTGAGCGTCAAGCTCGTGGTGCTCAACGGCCAATGGGCGCTGCTGCGCTTTATCGAAGGCCAACTCGAATCGGCACAGTCGTTCGAAACGGACGGCGAGCGCATCGTTCGCATCGACGTGCAGCGCAACCCCGAGAAGCTCGCGCGCATCGCGGCGGTCCACGCCGGCGGCTGAGCGCCGGGCCGCCCGTGAACGCGCGTTTACTTTCGAATTGGTGCCTGGCGGACAACACTGTGAGCCCGCTCGCCCGCCTACCGCGATGCCCCGCGGCCACCTACGATGACCTCGTGCGGCTCATCGCCGCTCAGGTCACCCGCCATGCAGGGTGTTCGCTCATCGTCGCCGGGAGAAAATCATGTCGCAGCGCCTCAACTATATTCAGCAATCGCCCGAACTGTTCAAGAAGTTTTTCGAAGTTAGCAATTTGCTCAAAGATTGCGCGATCGAGGAATCGATCCGCGATCTGGTATCGATCCGCGCATCGCAACTCAATGGCTGTGCCTTTTGCCTCGACATGCACGTGAAGGAAGCGCATATCCACGGCGAGCGCGAACTGCGCCTCCATCACATCGCGGCGTGGCGCGAGTCCACGCTTTTCGCACCGCGCGAACGCGCCGCGCTCGCGTGGACGGAGGTGCTGACCAGGCTGCCCGAACACGGCGTGCCCGACGAAGTCTACGAGCGCGTGCGCACCCAGTTTTCCGAAAAGGAACTCTCGGACCTGACGTTCGAAGTGATGGCGATCAACGGCTGGAACCGCGCCAATGTCGCGTTCAGGACGGTGCCGGGTTCGTCCGACAAGCTCCTCGGTCTGGACAAGGCGAATCTCGCCTGAGCGGACGCGCTTCGCCGTCTCCGCCGCTCTTTCCCTGGTTCAGGCCCCCAGGCCCGCATGGGCGGGCCGCGTCGTTCAGGAACAACCATCATGCGAAATTTGAAACATACCGCTCTGGCAGCGCTCGTCGTCGCGGGCTTGTCGATGGGCGTGGCCCGCGCCGAGGCGCCTCACGCAATCGTCACGCCGTTGACGACGCAGCCGCTTGCCGACTATCCCGGCAAGGAAGTCACGATGATCACCGTCGAATATCCGCCGGGTTCCGTGGACCCGGTTCATCGGCATCATGCGCACGCCTTCGTGTACGTGCTGGAAGGGTCGATCGTGATGCAGGTGAAGGGCGGCAAGGAAGTCACGCTGACGCCCGGCCAGACCTTCTATGAAGGTCCGAACGACGTGCACACGGTCGGACGCAACGCAAGCGCGACACAGCCGGCCAAATTCGTCGTCGTGTTGCTCAAGGACAAGGGCGCGCCTATCCTCGTTCCCGAAAAGTGAGCACGTCGGCAAGCCGCATTAAAACCGGCGGCGTTTTTCACCGGGTCTGTCACAAACAGTAGCGCTGGTACGTCTAGTCGCTATGGACTTCACGACTCGCGCTCCCATGCCAGATCAATCACCACGCCGCCCCCTGGTCGGCGCCGACGACCCGTTCGCAAGCAGCTTCGCGACCAGCTATGCCGGCGTCGTTTCCTTCCTGGCCGTTGCCAACGAAGGCAGCTTCGCCCGCGCGGGCGACCGGCTCGGCATCGGCCGCTCGTCGGTTAGCCGCAACGTGCAGAAACTCGAGGCCCAGCTCGACGCGCGCCTTTTTCTGCGCACCACGCGCAGCACGTCGCTGACGCGCGAGGGCGAACTGTTCTACGAGAACTGTCAGCCAGGCATAGCGCGCATCGCACAAGCGCTGGAGGACATGCGCGAACTGCGCAACGGGCCGCCGCGCGGCCATCTGCGGATCGCCTCGACGCCGGGCTTCGGCCGCAAGATCGTCGCGCCGCTGTTGCGGGGCTTTCATGCGGGCTATCCTGAGATCGCGCTGGAATTACTGCTCAACGATCGGCCCGCCGACTTCACCGCCGATCGCGTCGACGTGTCGTTTCGCGACGGGCGCATGGAAGACAGCGGAATCGTCGCGCGCCAGTTGATTCCGATGCAGATGCTCGTCTGCGCGTCGCCCGCTTATGCACGCGTACACGGCTTGCCGCGGCATATCGACGAACTGGACAAGCATCGTTGCATCAATTTCCGGGCCGCGTCCGGTCGTATCAGGGAATGGGCGTTCAAGGTCGACGGCCTGTCGCAGCGGCGCCAGCTCGCCGCGCAGCACACGTTCAACGACCCGGATCTGATCGTGCAGGCGGTGCTGGATGGACTGGGCATCGCGCAGTTGCCCGCGTATCAGGTGTGCGACCTGCTGCGCGACGGACAGTTGCTTAGCTGTCTCGCGCAGCATGCGCCGGACGACGGCGGACATTACCTCTGCTATCTCAGCCGAAAGCAGCTTCCCGCGCGCGTTCGCGTGTTCATCGACTACATGACGGAACACACGCGAGCGCTCGATTTGCAGTGCCTGACGACGATGGCAATGACAACGGCAACCACAACCACGTTATCGACGGTCGAATGACGGCGCCTCGCCCGCGATGCCTGGATTGATGCGCCTGATGCAACACGGTGCGTGCCTCGGCGGCGCTACCGCATGACGCAATACATGCCTACGATGCTTGGTGTACGGATGAGACGCGCGTCGCGGACCATCCGGCAAAAGCACCGGCAGGCGCATCGCGTAAGGCGCCGCGAAGCCGGAGTCGACAAGTTGGCGGCGGCGCAAGAGCCGCGCGCAAACTCATGGAGAAGCATCATGAAGATCGTCGTGATCGGTGGAACCGGGCTCATCGGCAGCAAAGTCGTCAAGAACCTTCGCGCGCGCGGTCATACCGTCGTCGCGGCGTCGCCCGCATCGGGCGTGAACACCATCACTGGCGAAGGTCTAAACGAGGCGTTGACCGGCGCGAATGTGGTGGTCGATCTGGCCAATTCGCCGTCGTTCGAAGATGCCGCCGTGCTCGAATTCTTCGAGACTTCCGGGCGCAATCTGTTTGCGGCGGAACTTGCCGCGGGCGTACAGCACCACGTCGCACTCTCGATCGTCGGCGCGGACAAGCTGCCGCAAAGCGGCTATATGCGCGCCAAGGTCGCTCAGGAAACGCTGGTCCGCGAATCGGGCGTGCCGTATACGATCATCCGTTCAACCCAGTTCTTCGAATTCCTTGGCGGCATCGCGCAAGCGGGCAGCGAGGGCGAGACCATACGGCTGTCGTCCGCCTTGTTTCAGCCGATCGCATCGGACGACGTGGCCGCGGCCGTCGCGGACTTCGCCGCCGGCGAGCCGCGCAACGGCATCGCGGAGATCGCCGGCCCGGAACGCGCTCGAATGGCCGACATGGTGCAGCGTTTTCTTTCGGCGACGCACGATTCGCGCAAGGTCGTCGCCGATGCGCACGCCCGGTATTTCGGCGCCGAGTTGCAGGACGACTCGCTCGTGCCAGGCGCCGCCCCGCGTCTTGGCAAGCTGAATTTCGACGCGTGGTTCAAAGAGACGCAAGCCACGCAATAAGCCATGAGCCGACGAGGCGCGCCATGACCACCTTGCGTCCACCGCCGCTGTCGCTGCTAGACAAATATCACGGGCAAGACACGCAAACGCTCTATTCGACCACGGTCACCGTGACGGGCGGCGACGCGGGTCACGGGCGCGCGTCGGGCATCGCCCGTTCCGACGACGGCAATCTCGCCGTCCACTTGCGATTGCCGAGGGCGCTGGGCGGGCCTGGCGGCGGCACCAATCCCGAGCAACTGTTCGCGGCGGGTTACGCCGCCTGCTTTCACGGCGCGCTGAGCTTGCTGGCCGCGCGGGCGGGTATTCCGGTTCCCGACGCCTCGGTGGATGTCACCGTCGATTTCGGCCGCGATCCGATGGACGGCCTGTTCATCCTGACCGCGCGCACCTTGATTCGCCTGCCCGGTGTCGAGCGCGCCGTCGCGGAGGAACTGGTGCGCAACACCGAACGCTTTTGCCCTTACACCAAGATGGCGCGCCAGGGAATCGAGAATGTCGTCGCGCTCGCGCAGCCGGACGACGCCGGCCGATCATGACGCCAGCGCCGCTGGAGCGGCTTGGTTCAACGTTCGGGCTTCACCCGAGCGAGGGCAAAGGCCGATGCCGCCGCCGCTTACGCCGCGCATGAACCGAATTCCATCGGGTCTGGACGCGGCTACAATGCGCCTGAGTTCAGTCCTCCTCGTCGCTCGCCGAGGACATAGGACAGTGCGCAACAATGCGTCGAATGGCGTATCGGGTTAACACGCGATGCCTTCACGCGACCGTCCGGGAATAAAAATCACATGCCGGCGGTTGTAGTCACTGTCGGTCACGGATTGCGGTTACTGCGGGAATTCATTTCACAATGGCCGATCCCCTCATCGCGAAGCGCTTCGAGACGCTCGTATTGCCTCATATGAATTCGGCCTTCAACGTCGCGCGATGGCTGACGCATGACGACCAGGACGCTCAGGACGTGGTCCAGGAGGCGTATCTGCGCGCGTTCAGGTTTTTCGGCGGATTCCGCGGCGACGATGCCCGCGCATGGCTGTTGAGCATCGTGCGCAACACCTTCTACACGTGGTATCAGCAGAACCGGGGTCATGCGCCGGACACGCTGGAGTTCGAGGAAGACATGCACAGCCTCGAGGCCGGCACGGCCAACCACGACGACGGCCCCGAAGCCATGCTGATACGCAGCCAGAGTCAGAAGCGCGTGCATCAGGCGTTGCGGGGCTTGCGTCTGGAGTACCGTGAGGTGATCGTGTTGCGGGAGCTGGAAGAATTGTCGTACAAGGAAATCGCCACCATCGTGGGCATCCCGATGGGGACGGTGATGTCTCGCCTCGGGCGCGGCCGTCAGCAACTCGCGGCGCTGCTCGCGCCGACGGACCAGGAGGCGTGATGGATCACGAACAGGCGTTCGAACTGCTGCCCGGCTATCTCGATCAGGAATTGAGCCTCTCTGAAGCGCTCGAATTCGAGCGTCATCTGGCCGGCTGCGAACAGTGTCAACGGGAATGCGAACGTCACCGTCAGGTGAGTGCGCGACTCAGGCAGGCCGACTTGCGCGTCGAGGCGCCGGCGGAACTGGTCAAGCGCGTCAAGGCGTCGTTGCCGGGACGGCCGACGCCGTGGCAAAGGCTGGTTGAGCGTTTCGGTTGGCGCAGTGGCGATGGCGCCGTGCAATGGGCGCCGCTCGGCGCAATGGCGATCAGTCTGATCGCGTTGAGCTGGAGCGCGGGTTTGTATCTTTCGGTGCCCTCGGGCGAGACGCGTTTTACCCAGGAACTCGTGGACAACCATATTCGCTCGCTGCAGTTCGACCATCTCTCCGATGTGATTTCAACCGACCGGCATACCGTCAAGCCGTGGTTCGACGGCAAGCTGGATTTTGCGCCGCCTGTCGTCGATCTGGCGCAGCAAGGGTATCCGCTCGTCGGTGGGCGGCTCGATTACCTGAACGGGCGGCCGGTCGCGGTGATGGTCTATCGCTACAAGCTGCATCCGATCAATCTTTATGTGTGGCCGGGCAACGACGCGGGCGCGGCGCCTCGCGTCTACCAGCAGCGGGGCTATCATCTCGCGCACTGGAGCGCGGCGGGCATGAATTACTGGGCGATTACCGATGCCGGCGACGCGGAACTGAACGGCTTCGTCACCGACTTGCGTGCGCATCCTGCTTCGTAGCCGTTGCATCCGGCGTGCTTCCCGGTCGCGGAATAAAACGAACGAGGCGGCAGTCTACCTCTTGCAAGCAGACAGGAAGTGCCGTTGGATGATCCGGCGGTCAACCTCCTGACTTTCAGCCAGGAGGACATCATGTCGTCAGATTCGCCGTTCGATCCATCGCGCCGCGGCGCGTTGAAATGCCTCGCCTTCGGTGGCGTGGGCACGCTGTTTGTTTTAGCCGGCGGTGTGCTCACGCCGGTCGAGCTAGCGCTCGCCGCGGGCGCGAAGGATTCGCCCGCCGCTTCGGGCGTTCCGCTGTTTCTGCAAATCAGCGACACGCACATAGGCTTCAGGAAGGAAGCGAATCCGGACGTTGCCGGCACGCTCAGGCAGACGATCGACTTCGTCAACGCGATGCCGGTGAAGCCGGCGCTGACGATTCACACCGGCGACATCACGCACCTTTCCAGGCCCGAGGAGTTCGACCTGGCGGCCCAGTTGCTAGCGGGTTTGAATATCACCGAGTTGCATACGGTGCCGGGCGAGCACGATGTCACCGACGGCCCCGGGACCGAATACTTCAAGCGTTTCGGTCAAGCCTCCGACAACAAGGGTTATTACAGCTTCGACCACCAGGGCGTGCACTTCGTCGGTCTCGTCAACGTGATGCATTTCAAGCCTAACGGTTTGGGCGGGCTCGGCGGCGACCAACTCGCCTGGCTGGAAAACGATCTGAAGGGCCGCTCGTCCAGCACACCGGTTGTGGTCTTCGCGCACATGCCGATGTGGACGATCTACGAGCCGTGGGGGTGGGGCACCGGCGATGCCGGCGAGGCGATGAGCTACCTGAAGCGCTTCGGCTCGGTCACGGTGCTGAACGGCCATATTCACCAGATCGTTTCGAAGGTGGAAGGCAATATCACTTTCCATACCGCGCGTTCGACGGCCTTTCCGCAACCCACCGCCGGCAACGGCCCCGGACCCATGCCGCTGACCGTGTCGAGCGATCAGCTTCCCAGGATGCTCGGCGTGACCAGCATCAGGATCACGCGTCATCCGCTCAAGGCCGCGCTCGCCGATACGACGCTCGTCTGATTCCCGATACCTCGCTGACAGGATTCGCTCATGTTCAAGACTATCTTTCGCCGCGCCGCCGTGGCCGTGACCGTGCCCGGGATTGCGGTGCTCATCGCGGGGCTGGCTTTCGGCTTCACTGCCGCGCAAGCCCAAAACACCGATACCGTGGTCATCAAGAATTTCATGTTTTCGCCGATGTCGATCACGGTCAAGGCGGGGTCGACGGTGACCTGGAAAAATCTCGACGGCGAACCGCATACGGTGGTCAACGATGCCGGCATCTTCCGTTCCGCCGCGCTCGATCAGGACGACACGTATCAGTTCAAGTTCGATAAGCCAGGTGTGTACAAGGTGTTTTGCGGCATACACCCGAATATGAAAGAGACGATCACCGTGCAATAGCGGCGCGTGGTCGAACGGCGCGCGGCTGCCGGCGGCACATCGACGCCGGTAGCCGGGCATTGCGCTCGATCACTGCTTCTCGTACCAGGAATAGGTAGCCAGCGTGCTAACCGGCGTGCCGATCTGCAAGGTGACGTCGCGCAGCGAGGTCAACTCGATGTCGCGCACGTCGCCCATGTAGCGGCGCGAGTCGCCATTGTCGTTGATATAGGCGACCACCGTTCCGCTCACACCCGCCACGTTCGTGCTGGTCAGCGGCTGGCCCCAGATGTCGAAGAACTGGCCGAGCGTGAAGGTCTTGAAAGTGGGCGTTTCGATATGGATGATGCCGGTCTGGTCGTGCGTATGCATCTCATAGTTGCACTGCGACAGGACGCCCACGTTCATGGGCAAGGCGAGCCACTTGCCGTCCTTGAAGATCGCGAGATGAGCATGCACGTGATACAGCGCGCTCATGTTGGGCGCGCAGGTCAGACCATCCACCGGCGCTCCCGTGCCGCCCGTCGACGTATTGCCGTTCGGCCAGAAGGCGTCGCCCAATACACCGCCGAAGGCGAGCGTGATCGGCTTCGGATCGATCGGCGGCGGATCGGTCCATGCGTAGGAGGGAATCTGGGTCAACGGCGTGCCGATTTCAATGGTCACTTCGCCATGCGCGGGTAGCACGAGGCCGGCGAGGTCGCCCGTGTATTGCGTGAGGGTGCCGCCATCGTTCACATGGACCGTGACGGGCGAGCCGCTTACTCCGGCAACGTCGGACGTGCCGAGCGTTTCGCCCCAGATCGAGAAGAACTGACCGAGCGTGTACGACGCGCCGCCGCTTGCGTCCATGCGAATCTTGCCGCTCGAATCGTCCGTGTGCAGCGGATACACGCAGCCCGTCTGCGCCGACATGGTCGGCCTCACCACGCCGATGTTGGCCGGCAGCGCGAGCAGGCGGCCGTTCTGATAGATGGACAGATGCGTGTACGTATAGGCATTGCCGGGCAGGGCGCAGTTGAGTCCGCTCACGCTTTGGCCGAGTCCGCCCGATGACGTGGACCCCGAAGGCCAGAAGGCGTCGCCGAGCGTCGTGCCGTCGATCACCGGAGTGGCGGCGGCCAGCTTCGGCTGGCTAGTGCCGGGGCTGGATGCGCCTGAGGCGGGAGCGGCCGCGCCCGTCGTACTGCTCGCGCCGCCGCCGCCACCGCCGCCGCAAGCCGTCAGTATCAGGAAGACGCCGATAGCGAGGAATCGTGAACCCAGCCCTGCCAACATGTCGTACTCCGCCTTGTTGGTTAAAAGAGGAATTCGTACAAGCCGATTTATTCGGAAGCTGGCGCCCCGCGAGTAACGATGGGTTGACCGGGACGACACACGGTCACGCGTCGCGGACGGCAATCGAATGCCGCCAGAGGGGTCACGCATTCACGCGAAATTGCGTGACACATGCGGACTTAGCGTAACAGATGCGCTCACGAACCGAACCAACTGAACCACAACGTTTCGCGCCTTTTCATGTCGCATTTACGCGTGTCGGAGGTGGGTTCGCTGCGAGGCGGTGAAATACGATGGGTGTGACTGAACATATGCCCGGCGCGCCTCGATGGCGGCCGGCATTTTCTACTGGCTGGCGTGCGTGGGAGATCCCACGGCGCGCAATCGCTTCGCCGACGAAGGCGTGCCGGAGCAACGGCTTTGCGCGCGCGTGGCGGCGTGCTGGTCAGTCGGGAATCTCAGGCTCGACCAGTCTTGCCAACTGAACCAGCGACTCCTGCCAGCCGAGGTAGCACATTTCCACGGGAATGACCTCGGGCACGCCCTCCTGCACGATGGTCAGGTCGGTGCCGCACGACACCTGCCGCAATGAAACGGTGACCTGCATCTGGCCGGGCAGGTTCGCGTCGTCGAAGCGGTCCGAGTAGCGGATTTTCTCGAACGGCACCAGTTCGAGGTACTCGCCGCCGAACGAGTGGCCGTGGCCGGTGCTGAAGTTACGGAAGGACATCTTGTGCGTGCCGCCCACGCGCGCATCCATGTGATGGACCTGACAGGTGAACCCATAGGGAGGCAGCCACTTCGCTATCGCATCGGGTTCGAGAAAGGCCCGATAGATGCGTTCGGGAGTAGCGCGCAAGACGCGGTGCAGATGGATGGTTCCGGTAGTCACGGTGAGATCGCCTTTCACTGGAGAAGTTGGACACACTCCTACGACGATTCATGTACACCGATATCGACATGGATCGAGATCGGGAGAAACCCGCAGGCGCCGCCAGGCGACCTCGGCGCTGCGATGCAGCACATGGCATATCGGTCGCGCGGACAGCGAACAAGGACGCCGCTGCCCGCGCGCGATCTTACTTGCGCTTGAGTTGCGAGAGATCCCGCACCGCGCCGCGGTCGGCCGAAGTCGCCAGCGCGGCGTAGGCCTGCAACGCCTGCGACACCACGCGCTCACGGTTCAGCGGCAGCCAGGCCTGGTCGCCGCGTGCCTCCATGGCTTGCCGGCGGCGCGCCAATTCCTCGTCCGGCACCGCGAGGTGCATCTTGCGGCTGGGAATGTCGATCTCGATCACATCGCCGTCTTCCACCAGACCGATCGTGCCGCCTTCGGCTGCTTCCGGCGACGCATGCCCGATCACGAGCCCCGACGACCCGCCCGAGAAACGGCCGTCGGTAAACAGCGCGCAGGTCTTGCCCAGGCCCTTGGATTTCAGATACGACGTGGGGTACAGCATCTCCTGCATGCCGGGGCCGCCCTTGGGGCCCTCGTAACGGATCACGACCACGTCGCCCGCCACCACCTTGTCGCCGAGAATGGCCTCGACGGCGTCGTCCTGGCTCTCGAACACGCGCGCGCGTCCGGAGAAAATCCATTGCGATTCGTCGACACCCGCGGTCTTGACGATGCAGCCCTTCTCCGCGAGGTTGCCGTAGAGCACGGCGAGGCCGCCGTCTTTCGAATAGGCGTTCTGCTTGCTGCGGATGCAGCCGCTCTTGCGGTCGGTATCGAGCGACGCGAACGTGGCTTCCTGGCTGAACGCGACCGTGGTCGGAATGCCGCCCGGCGCCGCGCGGAAAAAGGTCCGCGCTTCGTCGCTCGCGTCGCCGGCGACGTCCCATTTGGCGATGGCGTTGCCCAGCGTGCCGCTATGCACGTTGCCGCACGACAGATCGAGCAGATCCGCGCGTGCGAGTTCGCCGAGAATGCCGAGAATGCCGCCGGCGCGATGCACGTCCTCGATATGGTATTTGTCGGTGGCGGGCGCCGCTTTACACAAGCACGGCACTTTGCGCGAGATGCGGTCGATGTCGGACATCGTGAAATCGACGCCGGCTTCCTGCGCCGCCGCCAGCAGATGCAGCACGGTATTGGTCGAGCCGCCCATCGCCACGTCGAGCGCCATCGCGTTCTCGAAGGCCTGCTTGCTGGCGATGCTGCGCGGCAGCACCGAACTGTCCTCTTCCTGATAGTAGCGGCGGCACAGGTCCACCACCAGGCGGCCGGCCTGTTCGAACAGGCCCTTGCGCCATGCATGCGTGGCGACGATCGTGCCGTTGCCGGGCAGCGCCAGGCCGATCGCTTCGGTCAGGCAGTTCATCGAGTTTGCGGTGAACATGCCCGAGCAGGAGCCGCAGGTGGGGCACGCGCTGCGCTCGACTTCGGCCACTTCGGCGTCGCTGATCCTGGGGTCGGCCGCCTTGATCATCGCGTCGATCAGGTCGATCTTGGCGATCACCTGGCCGTCGGTCGGCGATTTGACCTTGCCCGCTTCCATCGGACCGCCGGAAACGAACACGACGGGAATGTTCAGGCGCATGGCTGCCATCAGCATGCCCGGCGTGATCTTGTCGCAGTTGGAGATGCAGACCATCGCGTCGGCGCAGTGCGCGTTGACCATGTATTCGACCGAGTCGGCGATCAACTCGCGCGAGGGCAGCGAATACAGCATGCCGCCGTGACCCATGGCGATGCCGTCGTCCACTGCGATGGTGTTGAATTCCTTGGCGACGCCGCCGGCCGCTTCGATCTCCTTCGCCACCAGCGCGCCAAGGTCGCGCAGATGCACGTGGCCCGGCACGAACTGGGTGAACGAGTTCACCACCGCGATGATGGGCTTGCCGAAATCGCCGTCCTTCATGCCGGTGGCGCGCCACAAGGCGCGGGCGCCGGCCATGTTGCGGCCATGCGTCGAAGTTCGTGATCGGTAATCAGGCATCCAGGTTCTCGCGTATTGGGGTGATTGGAATGGGTATCGCAGTCGACTCAGCCAACGCGCCGTTTTGAGCGCTGCCGAGGGCTCGCGGCCCGGAACGGCGTGCGGGGCGTGCGTTGGGAAAGTACGAATAGTGCGAGAGTACCGTTAAGACGTCCAATATCTTTTTCGGGGGCGATTAGGTCGAAAAAGGTATTAATTGGCCGCTGCGACCCGCGCGAGCGCAAACCTCTCGTTCATGTGAGCGCTGGCGTGAAGGCGGTGTAGCGCGGATCGAGGTCGCGCGCCGGACTCAATGCGTCCAGATGTGCCCCGGCGCGGCGGCATGGTCGGCGGCATGTTCCGCGAGCAGCCGGCGCATGGTCGCCAGCAGTTCCGGCACCTCGACGGGCTTGCGCAGAAAGCCGTCGTACCGCACGAACGCGGGCGGGCTCGGCTCGGCCGACACCAGGATAAACACCGTGTCGGCGAGACCGGGCGTGTTGCGGATTTGCTGGCACAGCGCACTGCCGGACATCACGGGCATGCGCCAGTCGGCAACGACGACATCGACGTTGGCCGAGCGCAGGATATCGAGCGCGGCCCTGCCATCCGGCGCGGCTTTCACATCGAATCCGTCATGCTCGCAGCAGATTTCCCAGGCTGCCAGCGTCTCGGGTTCGTCGTCGACCAATAGCACCGTCGTCATGTTTCACTCCGTCCTGGGCGGTATCCGCGTGGACGTCAGGAAGGGTTCCTGGCTGCTGCGATCCGTGGCTGCGATACCTTTGTACATACTAATAAATCCAGCATGTTTTTGAAGCGAAATTTTTCGCGCGACGACGGCCCGAACAATCGGAACGGGGCGCGGAACCGCGCCACGATGCGCGCATAATGCAGAGATTCCTTTCTTTGGAGAGGTGGAGGCACATATGGCTACGTTTGCTATCGACGGCGTGCGCATCAACCCTGCAACCGACCGTGTCACACACGTGCGCTGGGCTCCCATCGACCTGAAGACGCACGACTCGCTATCTCCGAGCGCGGTGGTCGAGGTGGCTGAGGTGGTCAGGGCGATTCAGGCGGGGAACATTTGCTGGTCCCTGTTCACGCTTGGCGGCGCGAGATTTCTGGGTCCCAAGATCAAGATCGTCGCGCATACCAACGGCCCTGACGGGATCGACACCGAGGTCCCCGATGGGAGCATCGAAAAGTCCATCGACGATCTTCCGCAGGTCTGACGCGGCGCCGATACCGGCAGCCGGTCCGTAGGGAAGTCACGCAAGCGCGGGTTGAGGAGGAGGCCGGCTCAAGCCGGGCCGCTTCCTTGATCCGCCGATTGACGCGGCCGGCTCCGCCGGCGGTGTCGATCCGTCGCGGCACGCCGTTCCGGCGGGGCGATCAAACCTCGAATTTCAAGCGGGTTTTCGTGCTGGCGGTACGCCGGTTTGCGCCGGCTGCCGGACGACGAGCACCGGGATCTGACTGTGCGTCAGGACCTTCTGCGTCTCGCTGCCGAGCAGGAACGCGCGCATGCCGCTTCGACCGTGGGACGCCATGACGATGAGATCGCAGTTTTGCCGCGCTGCAACGCTGATGATTCCCTCGTAGGGATGCGCGCGGTTCATCGCCACGGTATCGCACTCGACGCCGGCATGCGCAGCCGCTTCCGCGACGACCGCGAGGTAGCCGTCCGCCTGCTGCCGGGCGATCTGAATGATGCGTTCCTCGTTGTCGGCGATCATTTCGGTGCCGTAGGCGAGGACGTGAAATTCAGGAATGACATGAAGCCCCGTGAGCTTGGCTCCATTTTCCACGGCGAGCGACACCGCCATGCGAATGGCGGCCTCGGAGAGCGCCGAGCCGTCGGTCGGCACCAGCAGATGCTTGAACATACGTTTTCTCCCCGCGCCTGGACCCTTCGCATTGACAGCGTGTTTCCGGCCCTAGCTACTGCTTCAACTGTAGTTCGTCCGCGCGCGAAAACAAGGCGGCACGCGCGCTCGCTAACGGTCGTGCTCGAGCGCTTTCAGATAGGCGTCGCCGGCGTCCTGAGCAGCAGCGCGCATCGCGTAGGTCTCGTTCGACACCAGCGAACGCTTGACCTGTTCGGCGCCGAAGTCGACCAGTGTGATGACCCACACATAGGCGCCGGACTGCTCGGCCGTTTGCACGAAAGCACGCACGTGCTTGCTGTCGTTTGCCTTCATTTTCATGGTGAGCTCCTGAGCAAGAACCGCGCAACGAAAGCGGCTCTCGCAACGTGTGCCCGCTGGATTTACGGGAGTTTGCCGATAACCGCGCCGATTTCGCTCTTCGTGAAGGCACGCAGCGTTTGCGTGCGAACATTGCCCGCGGAGCCGAGCGCGAAGCCGAACGCGGCGAAGTTTTGCTCATCCTGTGCCTCGACGATGGTGACAATGTCGTATTGCCCCAGCGTCCAGAAGACCTCTTTCATTTCGCAGCCAAAGCTTTTGGCCAGCTCCGCCACCTGGCCGGCGCGCTGCGGGCTGTTCTTGATGGTGCGGATACCCTGATCGGTGAACTGTGCAAGAACCACATACGTTGCCATGACGATTCCCCTTACGATTAGTACGAGTCGGGATTCATACGCGCAAGCACGCCCGATCGTCATACTCGAAAGCGTTCCGCGCGTAACCTGATTTTAGGCAATCGAAGCGTGTGTCACGGCGGTTTGGCTTGCCTCGCAGTGGGGAAGGCGTGAAGCGCAGACACAGGGCCCGCGCGATGCTGCCGGCCCAGCGGGAACGTTCGCCGCGCCCTCGCATCGGTTCATGGCGCGATGCCGAAGCCGAAGTAAGCTCGCTGCGAACTCACACGGTCGACGTTGCCGGAATCAGGGCGGCCTGGCCGCGATGCGCGCCGGTCTCATCGCGCAGTTGCCAGACCACCGCGTTTTCGATCCAGAAGCGCTTGCCCGACCTGGTCACGCGCATGCCGCGATAGGCGGCGACGAATCCATCGCGTTGCACCTGTTCGAGAAAGGCTTGACGTTCGTCGCGATCGGGTGCTTCCGCCGATAAGCGCGACGGCAGCGCCGTCAATTCGTCCCAGTCGTATTCGAACAGTCTCTGAGCCGTCAGGTTGCCGTACACGAACACCGGGTCCGCTTCGGTGTTGTGCGCGAGCACGCCGAATGACGCACTTTCGTAAAGCCATCGTGCCGCGTCTTCGATCGGCACCTGCGCGGGAACAAGCGGCTTGCCGAGGAGGCGTGCGTAGCTATGGGAAAGCAGGTTAAAAAATTCGCGATCAGTCTGTAGGTTCATGTTCGTCGTTCGCTGCGTGGCGGTCATTTGCATCTTCTCCTTGAGGCGCTCCAGGCCGACGGCAGTATAACGGCGTGCCCGTGCGCTCGCGCGGCATCCGATTCGCATAAGTCATGAGGATGGAACCCCACGCTTTCGACTAGGGGTTTCCGCTTATCGCGTGAGCCGCCCAACGCGTCGTTAACCGAAATATGCGTAGGGCCGGCCAGATATCGGATGTGCCCCGCGCGCAGCAACAGGAGAGATGTCATGAGCTTGCCCGTTCGTACCGCCGCCGTCGCTCAGTCGACCCATTCCGATGCGCGTGAAGCCGTTCGGGAAGTGCACGCCGCGCTCAATGCGTGCGAGGGCGCATTGGTTTTATTCTTCTGCTCGAGTCATTTCGACCTGGAGTCGCTCGCGGATGAAATCGGCCATTGCTTTGAAGGCACCGAGGTCATCGGTTGCACGACGGCCGGAGAAATCGGCCCGGCCGGTTATCTGGACCACAGTCTCGTCGCGGCCGTGTTGCCGCGCGCTTCTTTCACGGCCGTGACCGGGCGTCTGGATAATCTGCGCGACTTCACGATCGCACGCGGCCAGGCCTGCGCGCTCGACGCGCTGCATGACCTCGAAGGCCGGGCGCCCGAAGCCGACAGCACCAATACGTTCGCGCTACTGCTGATCGATGGGCTTTCCGTGCGCGAAGAACCGGTGACGCGCACGCTGCAAAGCGCGTTGGGCGATATTCCGCTGGTCGGCGGCTCGGCGGGCGACGATCTGAAGTTCGAACAAACGCGCATATTCCGCGACGGGCGGTTCCATCGCGACTGCGCGGTGCTGGTTCTCGGGTCGACGCCGCTGCCGTTCAGGATCTTCAAGACGCAGCATTTCCGTTCCGGCGATGAACGGCTCGTCGTGACGGGCGCGAATGCGGAGTTGCGCACCGTGAGCGAAATCAACGGACTGCCTGCCGCGGCGGAATACGCGCGGCTGATCGGCGCGCGCGTGGAGGATCTTTGCCCCGGCCACTTCGCGGCGGCGCCCGTTGTCGTGCTGATCGACGGAACCGACTATGTGCGTTCGATCCAGAAACTGAACGCCGACGGCAGCCTCACTTTCTATTGCGCGATCGAGGAAGGCCTCGTCCTGCGCGTCGCTCGTGGGCTCGATCTCACGGAAAATCTGCGCACCATGTTCTCGGGGCTTCGCAGCGAACTCGGCGAGCCTCAACTCGTGCTCGCGTGGGACTGCATTCTGCGACATCTGGAAATGGTGCAACAGGGTACGCGCGATGTGGCCGGGCGTTTGTTCCAGGACAATCGATCGGTGGGCTTCAGCACGTATGGCGAGCAATACGGCGGCGTGCACGTCAACCAGACCTTGACCGGCATCGCGTTCGGTGGCGGAGGGGAGGTTGAACGTGCCTGACGCCTCGGCTGTCGCCGCCGTATCGGATGAATGCGTTGCCCTGCAAGCGGAAATCGTGCGCTTGAACAAGATGGTCCGATCGTTGATGGACCGCGCGGAGCGCAGCACGATTGTTTGCGGGTCGGACTTCAGCCTGTTCCAGATGGCCGTCACGCTCGAGGACCAGGTCCGGCATCGCACCCGCGAACTCGAGGACGCCCTGCGCGACAACAAGAAGATCACGCATGCGCTGGAACGCACCCAGCTTTTGATGAAGCAGGAAATCGAGGAACGCCGGCGCGGCCAGGTCGAACTGGAGCGGGAAAAAGAGGCGCAACGGCGCCTGATCGACCAGTTGGCCGACGCGCATGTCAAATTGCTGCAATCGGAGAAGCTTGCGTCGATCGGACAGCTCGCTGCCGGCGTCGCGCATGAAATCAACAATCCGATCGGCTTTGTCGATTCGAATCTTGGAACGTTGAAGAAGTGGGTGCGCAGTCTGCTCGACGTCATGGCGCTGCAAGATTCGCTGCTGACCGGGCTCGATCCCGAGAGCCGGGCTCGCCTCGATAAAGCGCGCAAGGATGCCGATCTCGAGTACCTGATCGAGGACATCAGCGTGTTGATCGATGAATCGATCGAGGGCACCTCGCGCGTGAGGCGGATCGTGCAGGATCTGCGCGATTTTTCCAGGGCGGGCAGCGAGGACTGGTGCGTCGTCGACTTGCATGCGGGTCTGGAAGCGACGTTGAATGTCGTGCGCAACGAGATGAAATACAAGGCGGAGGTCGTCAAGGATTACGGGGACTTGCCTTCGATCGAATGCATGCCCTCGCAGATCAACCAGGTGCTGATGAACCTGCTCGTCAATGCGACGCAGGCGATTTCCGAGCGCGGCACCATCATGATCCGCACGCGTCGCGACGGCGACGGTGTGTCGATTGCCATCGCGGATACCGGCATAGGCATGTCCGCCGAAGTGCAGGCCAAAATATTCGATCCGTTCTACACCACGAAACCGGTTGGACAGGGCACCGGGCTCGGTCTCTCGGTTTCGTATGGCATCGTGGAAAAGCACGGCGGCAGGATCGCCGTTGAAAGCAAGCCGGGGGAGGGAGCGTGCTTCACGGTGTGGCTTCCGCTCACGCAGAACCGCGAGACCACCGGGCAGCCTCGACCCCTTTAGCGGGATGTTTGGCAAGATCCCTAGCCAAACCCGGATGGTAGAATCATGTCCCACTCCGCCGATCACTCGCGAGAGGAATTCTCTTCCCATTCGACTTGCCGCGACCCGCCAGGAATGCGATGAGTGACACTCTGCAAGCGCCGTTTGCCGTTCTCTTCGTGGACGACGATGAGATGTCGCGCCAGCACTTCACCCGCGCGGTGAGCGAAGACTATCGCGTGCATATCGCCCGTGGCGCCGACGAGGCGATGGCGGTGCTGAAAGAGCACGCGGCGGAGATTGCGGTACTGGTCACCGACTTCCGCATGCCGGGCCGCGACGGCGACGATCTGCTGCGCCAGGTGGCGCAGGACTATCCGCAAATCGTGCGCATACTCGTGACCGCCTATGCCGACAAGCACATGTTGTTGCAGACGGTCAACAGCGGCGATGTATTCCGCATCCTCGAAAAGCCGCTGCGAACGGAAACCGTGTGCGAGGTTCTGCAATTGGCAATGGCGCGCTACACCGAGCGCGAAACGCGTCAACAGCGGCTATCGGCGATGGACGAGACGCTTGCCTTCCTCGCCCACGAACTGAATACGCCGTTGGCGACGATCTCGCTTTTTGCGCGCGCCGTCGAAGCCGATGTTGCCGAGCAGTACGACCCGGAACGGCAAAAAGAAATCGCCCACGCGGCGAGATCGATGCTCAGCAACGCGCAGTATTGCCTCACGCTGATCTCGTCTTTCTGGGCGACGGTGCATAAAAGCGGCGGCCAGCAGTCCTCGGCGGGCGGTGGTGTCCGCGAGGTGAAAGCGACGCGATTGATCGCCACCTTGCTCGATACCTATCCGTTCGTCGCGTCGCAGCGGGAGTGGGTACAGGTCGACGTGCAAGGCGATTTCGTCGTGCACGCAATGCCCAACTGCGTGGCGCTCGTGCTCTCCTCGTTGTTGTCCAACGCGCTGCGCGCACTCGACGGAACAAGCGCGGCTTCGTTGCGCCTCGAAGTCGTGGCGAGCCCCGAACCGGAGATCCGCATTCGCGACAATGGGCCGGGAATCGCACCGGAAATCAAGGCGCGTCTTCTGCTGGACCCCGTCACGACGTATGCAGGAGCCGGCGGGCACGGCATGGGCATGATCTTTTGCAACCGCATCATGCGATCCTTCGGCGGCAGTCTGCGAATCGAATCCACCTTGGGCGCGGGCACCACGGTCACGATGGTTTTTCCCGCTTCGAAAAGCCGGGCGCGGGCCGCTGACGAAAAGCAATCATCCGGCAGCGAGATTGCGTCGCCATGAGATCGAAGTGACGGTCGTGAGTTATCTGTCGCTCAACACGTCGCGCTGACCGCCGCGTGCTCTCGCCGAAACGAAATACGCATGCAGCGCGTCGGCCGAGCGCTCGCCCAACATCGAAATCCGCGCGAGCCAGTCGGCCTCGACGGGCCATTCGCCTTCAATCATCCTCGGATAAATCTGCCGCGCGAATTGGTGCAGCGCCTTTGCGCCGATATTGCCGCTGACGCCAAGAAGAAGATGCAAGGCTTCGTGTGTCGATTTGAGATCGTGGGCCGCGGCGCTCGTGGCAAGCCGCGCCACCAGCAGGCGAATCTGTTCGATGCCGTTGACGAAGGTTTGATCCAGCAAATCGAGCGCCACCAGTTCGTCGAGATGTTTCTCGTCGAGCAGCGCGCTGTCCGCGATTGTCTCGTGCTTGCCGATCGGCATGGTTGGCGGCTGTGAAGGATCAGCCCGCGTCGGCGCCTTCAATGCGCGTTGCCGGGCAAACTGCCTTGCAAGCGAGGCATACAGGGAACCGACCTGCACGGGCTTGACCATGACCTCGTTCATGCCCGCGGCGAGGCATGTCTGCACGGCCTCGATATCCGATTGGCTGGTCAACGCGATGATGGGAACGTCGGCATACGAGTCGGCGCGAACGCGAATCAGCGCAGTGGTTTCCACGCCGCCCATTCCCGGCATGTTCATATCCATCACGATGGCGTCGATGCTGCTGTGCTGCTGCAATCGAGCCAGCACGGCCTGTCCATGTTCGGCTTCGACGACGGTCGCGCCGCATCGCTCCAGATACGCTTTGGCAACGAGCCTGCTGTAGGTGTCGTCGTCCGCCACCAGGATCGATTTGCCGGCGAAGCCGTCGAAGCGCTGGCTCAACGGGTACTTTCGACTGCCGTTTTCCAACAGCGTATGCAAGGAGGTGATCAGTTCGGGCACGCTGCTGGATTTGCTGATGACTTCGTCCATGCCCGCTCGGCGGGCGAGGGCCCGTGCCACGTTTCCGGGCTCGGCCGTATAGGCGGCGATCAGCACATTCCAGTTCGGATACGCATGCCCGGCGCGAATCTTCTCGGTAGTCGTGTAGCCATCGGGAACCGGCATGTTGATATCCATCAACACGAGGTCGTAGTGCGAGGGCTGCCGAAGCGTGGTCAATGCCGCTTCACCGTTTTCCGCCTCGCTCACGTGGGCGCCCACTTTCGACAATGCGCGCGCGGTTTTCGCCCGCTGGGCGGCGTCGTCGTCCACGACCAGAATGCGCTTGCCGGTAAACACCGGCTCGGCGCGTTCAAAGATCTTGCGCTCGTAGTCCGCGACTTCGCTTTCGGAGACGACGGGAAATCGCAGCGTGAATTCGGTGAATTCCCCGACTTCGGACCGGCAGCCGATCGAGCCGCCGAAAGCGCGCATCGCACGCTGACAATAGGCGAGTCCCAACCCCGTCCCCGCGGAATTGCCCGCGGTGCGGAAAGGCTCGAAAAGATGCGGCATGATCTCGGGCGAAATGCCGGGGCCCGTGTCGCGAACCATGACCGTCTGCCTGTCGACCGTCAGCGTGAGCGTGGCCGTTGGATGCGTGGCGATGTGATGCAGCGCGTTCTTGATCAGATTGAACAGCGTGAACAGATAGACGGTTTCATCGACCTTGAAGGTGAAGTCTTCCAGCACCACGAGCCTGACCTTGCGGCGCTCGTTGTCATCGCCGAAACCATATTCGTCCAGCGCTTTACGTGTCGTGGCCGCGGCGCTCAAATAGGTGAGGTGATCCGAGCGGATGGGTTTTGCGCTGACTTCGTCCAGCGTCATGGCGATAATGCGCAGGCCCCGTTCGATCGACAATTGGCCGTGGGCCAGATGACGATAAAGCGCGGCCGCATTGTCTTGCGACGACACCGGCGAGTGGTTGGATCCGGTCGCCGCGGGCAGCGCCTCTTCCACGCGATCCAGAACGTGCCTCAACTGGCTGAGGGGATTGCGCATTTCATGGGCAATCGAGCCCGCGAGGGTCTGCAATGCCCGGTTCTTTTCGACAAAGATGCGTCCCTTGCTGATCGCATGACTGAAGGCCATGCTGCACAAGACCACGACCGGCAGCAGTGCGAGGTCCGACTGATTGGCCGCGGTGAGAACGATCGGCGCGGGAGAGGTGAGCACCGCGGCGAGCGAGCCGGCAAATACGCCTATGCCGATGCAGGCCATCAGCAAAAATGGGCTATCGATGCACAGCGCCATGATGAAGATCATCATGACCTCGGTCATCATCCACATGGTGGAGAATGAGTTTCGGATCGCGAGGAACGTGCAAACGAATGGCAGGACGTAGATCAGACAGCAATGCCAATAGATCAGCAGGTAGTGGTTGAACCGCCTCGGCCAATGCGCCTGGAAAATCAGGGGAATGCAGATGAGCGCCGCGCTTAGTCGAAGGAAGAGGTTGTCGTAAGGCTGCGGCAGGACATAGGTCCAGACGAGGTAATAGATGGGATGGCACAGGAGGCCCAGTGCGCCGCCCCATCGAATTGCAAACCGGCTTCGTTCCAGCACATCCCGCATGCTCTCGCGCGATATCACCATCAGGCCTCCAATGACACTCACGATCCCATCAGTTCATGCTTGCCGCGATGCTGGGCGTCCAGGACGATCGGCGAACCGTCTTTGCCGTGAAAAGGCCCGACCGAAAACCCGTACTTCTTCAGAAGACCGTGCGTATAGGAAACCGACCACACGGGAGGGCTGCCGATAATGAAATCGGAAGCGATGCCTTCCTGCCAGGCGGCGTAGCCTTCGGCGAAACAGGTGTAGCAATCGCGGGTGGTCGGCAGTCTGAACGGGAACGTGGTGTCGAGTCCGGCGGGGCCACGCGCGAAGCACTCAATATATAGCGTATGGTCGCGTGACGCGAGTTCCGCTTCGACGCTCGCGGCCCGCGGATGCGAATCGTCGATCCAGAACTGCGCCCGCTTGAGATCGGCGGCGGTGAGGTAGGGCACGCTGGTACTGCTGGCGAGGATCGCGCCGTCGAATTGCGGCAACGGAGTGTCGGGACTGAAGGTGTGCACCGAAACCCGGGTTTTACCGAGCAGATCCGCTGCCAGCAGCTCCCTGGCTTGTTCCGCGAGCAGGTTCGCCTTGTCCGGCAAGTCGATCAGAACGAGTTCTTTCGGCGCGTCCTTGTAAAGCATGTACTTGGCCACGGTAGTGCCGAGCCGTCCGGCCGCGCCGAATAGCGCGAGCTTCGTTTTGCCGAATTCGAGGTCGAGTTCATTGCAGCAGTGAACCGCCCAGTCTTTCAGCATCGCCGCGGTGGCCGCATGGCCCGTCGTGATGTGAGGCGGCTTGGTATGGCGGGGAAGCGCGCCGTAGTTGCAGGCATAAGGCGTGGAGGCGCCCATCGCCACCATGTTCAATCCCGCCTGCTTCGCCAGTTCCAGAGCCGGAAAAAATTGCGTCTCCCGAAACCGTTTGATGCCGCGCGGGCTTCCAAGCCACAACTCGAGTGGAACCGGACACGCAATATTCGCCCCTATGACTTGCGATGCCGAATAGATGGGCGATGCAATAAAAGGCTCGGTTCTCCAAAGCTCTTCTTCGAATGACGCGTTTCGGTGTTTTACGTTGTGAAATGAAAACGACAGCGTATCCCAGTCTGTAGCGTGAAATAGAAACCCGACGCCGCCTTGTCCGGCCGGCAGATTCTCTCGTATCTCTTCCGGGCGAATGACGCGTTTCAGCGCCAGCGGTGCACTACTCATGTGCGGATCGGAGCCGGCCCGTTGAGCGAAATCGGTCGGCGCTTCTTTGTAAAGAGAAGTTCTCATTTGGTTTTCCCGTGGGTTGAACTCGCGCTGGAAAATCAGCGCAGCGGCGCCGGTCAAGATGGACCGGCGCTCCTTCAACTTTAGAGAAATCCGCTGCTGTGCGTCCGTTTGTTCGTTTGCGAGCATGCCGGCGCCGGTATCCCGCTGCCGGCCGCCGTGCCCGCCGGGTTGCGGATCGCGACAGAGGCCGTCGCGCTCGCGGAGGTGGGCGCTTATTGGACGGATATCGACAGTCTGCGGCGCACCGTTTTCATTCCCCGCCGCGACGATTGACGGCAGGGCCGCACACTCATGGGTTCCCGTTCGACTGGACTCGCGGCCCGGCATTCGCGCTTGCCTGCTCCTCCAGCCACTCGTGCCACACGGCCATCAGGACCGCCAGGATGACAGGCCCCATGAACAGGCCGACCAGGCCGAAGGCCGCAAGCCCGCCCAGTACGCCGAACACGACCAGCAGAAACGGGATCTGGGTCGCGCTGCTGATTACGAGCGGACGGATCAGGTTGTCCACCCAGCTCACCACCAGCGCGCCCCACAGCAAAAGGCCCACGCCGGCGATTGTTTTTCCGGTGACGAGGAGCCATACGCCGATCGCCCCCCAGACGAACGGCGTGCCGAACGGTATCAACGCGATCAGCACGGTAAACGCGGCCAGCAACACCGGCGCCTCCATCCCGGCAACCCAGTAGCCGAGGCCGGCAAGCGCGCCCTGCGCCAATGCCGTCAGCACGAGCCCGTAGACAACCGCCTTGGTCGTGCCGCCGATGGAGGCGAGGTAGGCGTCGAGACGGTTGCCGAGAAAATGCCGTAATACGCGGCGCACCTGGTCCAATGCGCTTTCGCCGTCCCGATACATGAAAAACAGTGTCAACAGGGCAAAGCCCAATTTGGTCGCATTGCGGCCCACGCCGCCGACCAGTTGGCCGGCCTCGCCGGTCCACTGCCCGGCCCACTCCGCGACTTGTGCGCGAAACGCCGCAGGATCGGTCGATACCTGGTTCAGTAGCTCCTGGAGCCACTGCCCGAGCCACGGAATGCGAGCAATCAGTTCCGGCAGTTGGTGCGGACCGTGAGCGAGGAATACCGCGACGGCCTGATAGGCGGCGACCAGTTCGCCTCGCAACAGCACGATCAGCCAGATCAACGGCACGACGCACGCCGCCGTGAGCACGATGGTCATCAGCAGCGCGCTGGCGTTGGCGTTGCCGCGCATCAGCGAGCGCAAGCGGCGATAGGCGGGCCAGGTCACGTAGGCCAGAATGGTGGCCCATGCCGCGGGCACGAGGAACAGGTGCAGCACCACGTAGCTCAACACCACGAGCCCGCCGAGAAGAAACGCGAGGATGATGCGCTTGACCAGCGGCATCGGATAACTTTCGTCCATGAAACGCCTTTGCTGTGTGTCCGTTCTCATCACGTGCGGATGAGAGCGAACCTGTGTCCGGCAACGAGCAGCCGCAAATCGAGCGGCATCCCATTTCTTCGATGTCGTTGATGAAAGGTTATCGTAATGACAGTGGACCGGGAAGGGGCGACGCTCAGGGACGATTCAAGCGTTGAACAATTCGCTGCGCGCCGCGTCGATGATCATCGCGACCGCCGGATGACTGATGCGGCGCTCGATCGAGATCGCAAAGAATTCCTCGACGATGGTGTTGATCTGCCCGACCATCGTCAGCTTATGTTCCGCCTGTAACTGGTTCTCCAGCACGGTTGGCGCGAACAGCAGGCCGCGGCCCTCGCGGCCGAACGCCATCGCCATTGCGCCGTCGTCGAATTCGCCGACGATGCGCGGCGAAATCGCGCGCGACGCCAGCCAGTGATCCAGCTTGCGGCGCACCGCCGATTCCGTGCCGGGCAGCAGCAGCGGCAACTGGCCGAGCGACATCGGAAAGCGTTTGCGGCCGCCTTGCAACAGCGCCTTGGCGCCGAAGCAGCTAAGCGTCGAACGGCCGAGCCGGTGATTGAACGCCTTGATGTTGACGTCGGCGGGAATGGGCGCGTCCGCGATGATCAGGTCGAGGCGGTGCACGGCCAGTTGCGCGAGCAGCGCATGCAATTTGCCTTCGTGACAGATCACACGCAGCGAAGCGGGCGCGCTCAGCGCCGGCTCCAGCAGCCGGTACGCGATCGCCTTCGGCACCGAATCCGCGATGCCGACGCGGAACCGCGATTGCGTGCCGACCTCCTTTTCGCGCCGCACCGCGCTTTCGAGTTCCGAGCCCAGCGAGAAGATCTCATCGGCGTAATCGAGCGCCAGCCGGCCCGCGTCGGTGAGTTCGATCGAGCGGCCGCTCTTCTTGAAGAGCTTTTTATCCAGCGCTTCCTCGAGCAGTTTGATCTGGCCGCTAAGCGTCTGCGGCGTGATGTGCAACTGCTCGCCGGCGCGGACGATTCCGCCCGCATGCGCCGCGACCCAGAAGTAATACAGATGCTTGAAGTTCACACGTGCCTCCCTTGACCACGCCACGTTACGTTTTTCTCGAAGCATCAGCAACAAAAATACGAATTTTCCGTTGTCTCGGATTCGGTTAGATTCAAGCCTCGCCCCGAGGCGTCAGCGGGCGGCTAATGACAGATGACAGAGGTGACATATGGCATCGGTTGCACAATTTCTGCGGTCGAAGGCTTCCCAGACCGTGTGGTCGACCCAGGCATCGGCGTCGGTGTACGACGCGATAGCAATCATGGCGCACCGCCAGGTCGGCGCGCTCATCGTGGCGCACGAGGGGCGCATAGCCGGCATCGTCACGGAGCGGGACTACGCGCGAAAAATCGTGCTGATGGACCGTTCATCGCGCAATACGCCGGTGCGCGACATCATGTCGACGGCGGTGCGCTACGTCAGCCCGGAGCAGACAACGGAGGAATGCATGGCGCTCATGACGGCGCACCGCATACGTTATTTGCCGGTGATCGCGGCGGGGCAGGTGATCGGCATGGTGTCGATCGGCGACCTGATCAAGAACCAGATGTCGGAACAGGAACACACGATCCGGGAACTGGAGCATTACATCCACGGCAATGGTTTGCAGACCGCGCATGGCGGATTGCAGGCCAACCGGCTGCAAGTTTAACGACCGAAAAAATATTACTGTCCGTAAGGTCGTCGCGAGGAAGGATGACGCGCAATGCGGGCAGCCCACAGGCACATCAAGAGAGGTTTTATATGTACACGCATACCATCGATCAACTGCGACGAGTTGCCAGTAAGGTGACGCGCGGGACCGCGGCGCTCGGTCTCGCGGGCGTGCTCGCACTCGGCGCGGTGGCGTCGAACGACGCCGAAGCGAAGCGGGTGGGCGGAAGCCAAAGTATCGGGCGCCAGTCGCAAATGGCGTCGCCGTCTGGTCAAGGGCAACGAAGCCAGCAGGCTCAACCGGCGCAGCAGTCCGCTGCGCAGGCGCCTGCCGCCGCGCCGGCGCGTAATCGCTGGATGGGCCCGCTCGCCGGCCTCGCCGCCGGCTTGGGCATTGCCGCGCTGCTGTCGTCGCTCGGCCTGGGTGAGGGGCTCGCGCAAATGCTGTCGAATGCGCTGCTGATCGGCGCGGTGATTTTCGCCGGCGTCATGCTGTTCCGCTTCATCGCCAATCGGCGTCGTCCGGATCTGGCGTATGGGCACGGCGCGGGACATGGCGCAGGGCAAAGCGCTGCGAACCGGCAGCAGACCAACGGCTCGCCGTTTCTGAATCGAACCGGTGAGACGCGGCCCGATACGAACTTTTTCGGTTCGCAACGCGCCTCGACGGGAGCGATCGGAATGGCGGGCGCGGTGAATGCGCCGGCGAATTCGCTCCCGTTGGACCAGGCCGAGTTGCTGGTTTCGGCAAAGACCATGTTCATGCGCCTGCAAAGCGCATGGGACCGCAACGAGCAGGGCGATCTGTTCGAGCTGACCACGCCGGAGATGTTCGCGCGAATCAAGCAGGATCTGGAAAGCCGCGGTAGCCAGCCGAACCGTACCGAGGTGCCGCAACTCGACGCCGAAGTGCTGGGTGTGGAGAACAATGCGGATGAGACTTTGGTCAGCGTGCGCTTTCACGGCCAGATGCGCGAAGACGGCGCTCAGAACGCCGAGCCGTTCCAGGAGGTTTGGAACATTGTTCGCGGCACGCATGGCGACCAGGCGTGGCGACTGGCCGGCATCCAGCAGTTGGATCGCTAACGGCGGCATTGCGCTCGATAGCAGGTGACGGATCGAACGCGGCGGCGGGCGTGCATCAATGGATGGACGCCCGCCGCTTAACTAAAAGACTGGCCAGCGAAATGGCCGCATTCCTGATGAACCGCGCTCATTCGTGACGCGCTCCCGCCGGTGGGTAACCGAACTCGCGCGAATACGCTCGCGAGAACGCCGCCGCGCTGCCAAATCCCACACGCAGAGCCACCGACTTGACGCGGGCGCCTTCCGCGAGCGCCCGATGCGCGAGCTTCAAACGCCACGCGCTCAGATAAGCGGCGGGCGTCGTCCCCACGGTTTCACGGAACGAAACCATGAAGCGGCTGCGGGACATACCCGCGATTTCCGCGAGTTCCTCGATCCGCCAGATGCGCGCAGGCGCGTCATGCAGGGCGACCAGCGCCCGATGAAGCGCAGGATGCGAGAGTCCCGCGAGGAGTCCCGGTTGCGTCGCGCCATTGTCGATCGCGCGTCTGAGGATCATCAATACGATCACCTCGCATAGACGGCCAAGGGCGGCCGTTCGTCCGCAGCGCGCGTCCAGCGCCTCTTCCACAAAAGCGTCGGTAATCGCCCGAAGCGTTGGCGCTTCGCTCAGGCCTACCTGAATGTCTTCAGGCATTGCCGAAACGATCGGATTGACCGCGCCGCCGAAGTACACGGACGCGGCCACGAGCACGTTGGATGGCGACGCCTTGACCGCCCGTTCACCGGTAAGAAGCGCGACCTGTTCGGCTTGCCGATGCGAGTTGCCGAGAACGAGCAGCAGGGCATCGGCATCCGGCTCGCGCGATTCCGATAGCTGAACGGAGAGATCGAAAGCGCGGAAGAAAGCCGACAGACGATCGACTTTGGGTGTCGGGCTGGGACGTTCGATCATGTAATGTGGATTTTTCATGCGTTTGAGTGTGAGAAAGTCTAACTCAGGCGCCGATCCGGCGCGTGCCCGCCACCCACTGTCGAAGGAGATTCTCCATGCTGGTTCCCCGTCAGAAAGCCCCCGAACTGACTGTCGATACGCTGGCCCACGGTCCATTCCGTCTCGCCGCCGAGAAGCCGGAACGCATGACGCTGATCTGTTTCTATCGGGGCCTGCATTGCCCCATCTGTGCGACCTATCTGAAAGAACTGGAGCGTCTGACGCCCAGCTTCGCCGAACGGGGCGTCGCAACGATTGCGATCAGTTCGGACGACAGAGACCGCGCGACGGCGATGGCCGACAAAATTGGCGCAAGCCATTTGCGTATCGGCTTTGGACTGCCGCTCGCCGACGCCCGCCAATGGGGCTTGTATCTATCGACGTCGCGAGGCAAAACCTCGATCGGCATCGAGGAGCCCGCGCTGTTCTCGGAGCCCGGCGTGTTTCTGTTGAAGCCGGATCAGACGGTCTACTACCTCTCGATCCAGTCGATGCCGTTCGTGCGGCCCAATTTCAGCGAGCTATTGCAGGCGCTCGATTTCATCATCAAGAACGACTACCCGGCTCGCGGTGAGTACGTGGGCGAGGTGTGAGGACATGAGCCAGGCCCGCGTTCCGTGTTGCTGATCTACGGCGCACGCGCCGCGCCGCATTCACCCGGCGATCGGCTCCGCGCTATCGCCGGGGAGCAGCAATTGCGGGACTTGCGAGAACGACCATCCGTCCGGCAGGCGATCGAGTATCCAGACCATGTCGAACCGGTCGCTGGGCCAGATGGCGGGAACCGCGGGCGCTCGGGGCAGGTGTTCGATCAGCGACGGCAGCACTTTATGCTCCCACGCGATCAGCACGATACCCGGTTGAGCCAGCACGTCCCGCATGAGCGCTGGCCCGTCGTCCTTCTGATGCGCCGTGACGTACTTCACGCGCGAGGTTGCCCGCAGCAGCGCAACCAGCGGCGCGACGGTCTGCATCGCGCGCTTGCTCCTGCTCGCCGGGCCGGTTCCCGGAGCAAACACGGCGGCCGGCGTCAGTCGCGCCGCACGCGCCTCGTCGATCGGACAGAAAAAGCGCGCCAATGCGCCGGCACGCTGCCAGCCGCGAACCGCGAGGCTTTCCTCGTCCGACGTACCGTCCGCTTCGACGCCGATGCCTTCGTCGGCGCCCGGCTTTTCCGCGTGCCGAATGAAGATGATCCGCTCAGGTGCCATGTTGCCTCCGCGATATGACTGGCTGGGCGCATGGGTTGCGAACGCCGCCGCCGCATTTGAAGCACGAAGCGCAAGCCACGTGCCACGTAAGCTCGGCGGCGCGACAGCGTCTACGCTTCATCTTCCCAATCGCGCCATTCGACGTCGTGCGTCTCGAGGTAGCCGTTCACGGCTTGTCCGACGGTGGGGAAAAAGTGCTCCTCGCCGATCGCGTCGAACAGGCCATAGTGTTTCAGGCTGTCCTTCACGGGGCCCTTCATCTCCGCGAAGCAGAGCGTCACGTTCAACGCGAGCAGTTCGTCGCGAAGCCGCGCGAGCGTGTCGGCGGCGGTGAGGTCGACGTCCGTCACCGGTTCGGCGGCGATCACGATCCACGCGGTCTGAGTCGGCGCCTCGCGGACCGCCTGTAGCATGCGCTCGCGAAAAATCTCCGCGTTGGCGAAGAAAAGCGGCGCGTCCCATCGCAATAGCACGAGCCCCGGAATGCGGCGGGCCTCCGGATGCCGGGCGAGGTCGTGATAGCCCTTGATCCGGTCGACGCGGCCGAGCACGGCGGAATACGGACGCCAGCCGCGCCACAGGAACCCGAGTATCGCGAGCGCCAGCGCAATGCCGATGCCGTTCACGACGCCGATCAGCGCGACGCCGGCGAGGCACGCGATGGATTGCACGAACTCGCTCGGTCTGAGCCGGTAAAGCCGCCATACGCCGCGCACTTCCAGCAGTCCGAGGCACGCGGCGATCACGACTGCGGCAAGCGCCGCCTGCGGTGTGTCGCGCAGCGCCTGCGGCGCGAACAGCAGCAGTCCCGCGACGACCAGCGCGGCGACCACGCCCGTCGCCTGGGTCTTCGCGCCGGCTGCTTCCGCGACCGGCGTGCGCGAGCCGCTCGCGCTCACGGCGAAGCCATGCGCGACGCCCGCCGCGATGTTGGCGAGCCCGAGCGCGACGAACTCCTGATTGCGGTCGACGGCTTCGCCGCTGCGCGCCTCGTAGGTCCGCGACAGGATGCTGATGTCGGTGAACGAGACGAACGCGATCGCGGCCGCGCCGCCGGCGAGCGTCGTCCATTCATCGAGCGCGAGCGCGGGAAGGTGCAGCGCCGGCAGGCCTTGCGGCATGTTGCCGATCACCGCCAGCCCGAAGCGCGGCGCGAGGCCCAGCGCGGCGACCGCAAGCGTCGCCCCCCCGACCGCGACGAGCACGCCGGGCACCTTCGGCCAGTAGCGCTTGCAGCCGAGGATCACGGCCAGCGCCGCAACGCCGATCGTCAGCGCCATGCCGTTGATCTTGCCCGCGGCCACGCCGCTCGCCAGCTCGCGCACTTGCGCGAGGAACGACGCGCCCTGCACCTGGAAGCCCAGCAGCTTGGGTATTTGTCCGACGACGATGGTCAGCATGATGCCGTTGAGGTAGCCGTAGCGAATCGGCAGCGACAGCAGTTCGGTGACGAAGCCCAGCTTCAGCATGCCGACCGCCAGGCAGATCGCGCCGGAGAGTAGCGCGAGGCCGCCGGCGAGCGCGATCGCGTGTTCCGTGTTGCCGTGCGCCAAGGGCGCGACGCTCGCCGCGATCAACGCGACCAGCGCCGAGTCGGGACCGAGCACGAGAATCCGGCTCGGGCCGAACAGCGCGTAGGCGAGCAGCGCCGCGAGCGACGCGTAGAGTCCGGAGACGACGGGCAGGCCGGCGGCTTCCGCGTAAGCCATGCCGGCGGGCACCAGCACGGCGCTGAGACTGAGGCCCGCGATCGCGTCGTGCGGCAGCCATGCAAGCCGGTAGCCGCGCGCCACCGCCAGCCCGTTGACCCAGCGCGAGACGATACGCCCGGTACGGCTCGACGGCCGCTCGGGCCCGCCGGTGTCAGGTTTCATGAAAACCCTCTCACTCGAAATTGATTCGATGGTCGCTCAATTTCTTGCGTGAGGCGAGACGTATCGCTAGCGGACCGGTTGCACCGCAGCGAGCGCTGTTACTCCGTTTCGCTGTCGTCGGTGTCCGCATTGGCGCTGACCGACTCCTGATTCATTGCCGCGGCCGCGAGTGTCGTTGCAAGCTCGGGATGCGCCTCCTTCCGCTCGCTGTAGCGATCGGTCAGATAGTCGGAACGGTCGCGCACCAGCAGCGTGAACTTGTACAGCTCTTCCATCACGTCGACCACGCGATCGTAGTAAGCCGAGGGTTTCATTCGGCCGCTGGCGTCGAACTCCTGCCACGCCTTCGCCACCGACGACTGATTGGGGATCGTCACCATGCGCATCCAGCGGCCCAGAACCCGCAGCGCATTGACCGCGTTGAACGATTGCGAGCCGCCGCACACCTGCATCACCGCGAGCGTGCGGCCTTGCGTGGGACGCACGCCGCCGCTTTCGAGCGGCAGCCAGTCGATCTGGTTCTTGAAGACGGCCGTTAGCGTGCCGTGACGCTCGGGGCTGCACCACACCTGTCCTTCCGACCACTCGGAGAGCTTGCGCAACGCCGCCACCTTCGGATGATCGGCTGTCACGCTGTCCACGATCGGCAGATCGTGCGGATCGAACACGCGCGTGTCGGCGCCGAAATGACGCAGAATGCGTTCGGCTTCGAGCGTGAGCAGCCGGCTGTATGACGTGGGGCGCAGCGAGCCGTAGAGCAGCAGAATCCGCGGCGCGTGTCGCGAAACCACGGGCGCTTCGAGCTTTTGCAAGTCCGGCGTGTCGAGGTGCGGGGCGCTGACGTTGGGAAGATCCTGCGTCATGAGCGGGTTCTCCGTCCTTCGCTATCGATGACCTGTTCGCCGTCTTCCTTCGTGAAAGAACCCTTTTGCGCGGCGGGCAAAATGTCGAGCACGATTTCGGACGGCCGGCACAGACGCGCGCCGAGCGGCGTCGCGACGAACGGGCGATTGATCAGGATCGGATGCGCCAGCATCGCGTCGAGTAGTTGCTCGTCGGTCAACGACGCGTCGTCGAGTCCCAGTTCCGCGTAGGGCGTGCCCTTTTCACGCAGCGCGGCGCGTACCGTGAGGCCGGCGCGGGCGATCAGATCCTTCAGCGTCTCGCGATTCGGCGGCGTTTTCAGGTACTCGATGATTTCCGGCTCGATGCCGGCGTTGCGGATCATGGCCAGCGTATTGCGCGACGTGCCGCAATTCGGGTTGTGATAAATCGTGACGCTCATAGCGGTTGTCCCTTGTTGCCGAGTTTAGCTTCGTACCAGTGCTGCGAACGGTTGACGACGCCGACCACCAGCAGCATGACCGGCACCTCGATCAGCACGCCGACCACCGTCGCCAGCGCCGCGCCCGAATGAAAGCCGAACAGGCTGATGGCCGTGGCCACCGCAAGCTCGAAGAAATTGCTCGCGCCGATCAAACTGGATGGACCCGCGACGCAATGCGCGACGCCGAGCCGGCGATTGAGCAGATAGGCGAGGCCTGAATTGAAGAACACCTGGATCAGGATCGGCACCGCGAGCATGGCGATGACGAGCGGCTCATCGACGATCGCCTGTCCTTGAAAAGCGAACAGCAGCACGAGCGTCGCGAGCAGCGCGCTGATCGAATACGGGCCGAGGCGCGCGACGGTCCGCCGGAAATGCGCCTCGCCTTTCGCGAGCAGATGCCGGCGCAGCCATTGCGCGAGCACGACCGGAATGATGATGTACAGCGCCACCGAAATGATCAGCGTGTCCCACGGCACCGTAATGGCGGACAGCCCGAGCAGCAGCGCGACGAGCGGCGCAAACGCCACGATCATGATGGAGTCGTTCAACGCCACTTGCGAAAGCGTGAAATACGGATCGCCCTTGCAGAGTTGCGACCAGACGAACACCATCGCCGTGCAGGGCGCGGCCGCCAGCAGGATCAGGCCGGCGATGTAGCTGTCGAGTTGATCGGCGGGGAGCCACGGCGCGAACACATGGCGGATGAAGATCCAGCCGAGCAGCGCCATCGAGAACGGCTTGACGAACCAGTTCACGAACAGCGTGACGCCGATGCCGCGCCACTGGCTTCTCACCTGCGTCATCGCGGCAAAGTCGATCTTGACCAGCATCGGAATGATCATCACCCAGATCAGCACGCCGACCGGCAGATTGACCTGCGCCACTTCCATGCGGCCGAGCGCCTGAAAGAGTTGCGGAAGCATTTGCCCGAGCGCGATGCCGCCGACGATGCACAGCGCCACCCACACCGTCAGATAGCGCTCGAAAAAACCGATCGCCGGCCGAGCGCTGGCGTTCGCCGTTTCAGTGCTGCTCATTGGGTTCCTTTGCGGGTTTTTCGCCGATGGCGCAGCAATCGGACAAATCGCTCGCGGCACAGGTCGCGCCGGCGCAGCAGTTGTCGGTGAGAAAGCCGATCAGCCCCGTCATCGCGTCGAAGTTCGCCGTATAAATAACGAACCGCCCCTCTTGCCGCGGCTTCACCAGGTCTGCGTGAGACAGATCCTTCAGGTGAAACGACAGGCTCGATGGAGAAAGGCCGACTTGCTGCGCAATCTCGCCGGCGGCCATGCCGCCCGGGCCGGCGACCACCAGCAGGCGAAAGATCGCGAGGCGCGAGTCATGGGCGAGGGCGCCGAGGGCGCGGACGACGAGGTTCGAGTCCATGCCCGCCACGATAAGCCATTTGTTTCGTCATTTCAAGAGTTCTTGAATTGACGAATCGAAGAGGCGATGCAGGCCATTGACGACCGGCGCGGCGCCGTTAAGCGAACATCGTTCACGTCCTCAGCAATAAAACAAACCATCTGGACGGTTTACACAGGGAGTCGCCGATGTTAGTCTGCGTCCTCGGATGCTCGCGCATGTTTTGGCGCGGCTGCGTGAACCTGCAATCGCGCTTCCAGAGGAACAATGGACAACCCCACCCGCTCAGAACGTTCTCGCCACGCGGCCATTCAGGCGGCGCTCACCATCGTCGCTCGCGACGGTCCGGGACGTCTGACGTTTGATGCTATCGCGCGCGAAAGCGGCATGAGCAAGGGTGGATTGATGCATCAGTTCCGCACCAAGAGCGAGGTGCTGAGAGCGTTGCTCGACCACCAGACCGAGTACTTCGAGCAATTCTCCCGAGACTATCTGGCTGCGCTCGGCTCCGCCGCGCGCGAAGCCGATCTATTGGCGCAGATCGCGACATTGCGTGAAACGGTTACCCAGCCGCACTCCGTCGCCCTGGCCGTACTTGCCGCGCTCGTGGAAGATCCGACGCTTTTGTCTCCCGTTCGCAAGGGCAATGCGGCGAAGGTCAAACGTATCAGGAGCGAGGCAGCCGATCCCGACCTGGCGCTGCTGCGCTGGGCCGCGGCCAATGGCCTCGCATTGACGGCTCTGCTGGGGCTTTGTCCGTTTTCGGTAAAGGAGCGTGCGCGGTTGTTCGATCGCCTGCTGGATGAACGCCAGTGGTCGGCTATTGCTCACGTCAAAGGCGGGCCACGCGCCGTACCTGTATCGCGCCGTTCCAGCACTTCGCCAAACGAACGCGAATTGATTGTTGAGCGTTAAAAACTTCTGACTCAGGCGTCGCCGGGCATCAGCCACGGGCAAATCCCAAGCTTCAGATACAAAACAAACCGTATAGCTGGTTTTAACGAAGTAATTTGCCGTACCCCACAGGGAATCGAAACTGGAGATCTGAATGTATAAGTCAATGAAGCCGCGGCATCTGCTGATTGCCGCCATTTGCACCGCCTTGATCGGCTGTTCGAGCGTGAAGCCCGTTGCGTATTCGGGGATCGCCTCGTCGTCCTCGTTGCAACCGAATCAGCAGGATGAGTCCGGGCGAGTGCCTTATCGCTTTGCGACTCAGGTGGATTGGCGCAAGTACGGCCGGGTGATCATCGATCCGGTCGTGATCTACCGTGGCGCCGACAATCAGTTCGGCGACATGCAAGACAAGGATAAAGCGGCCCTCGCCGGTTACATGCAAACAACGTTTGCCGACAAGCTGCGCACGCGTTTCGAACTGGCGAACGAGCCGGGCCTGAGCACGCTGCGCGTGAAGCTGACGCTGACGGGCGCGGCCACCACGACGCCGGTGATCAGCACCTTTTCGCGCTTCGACATTGCGGGCGGCATTTACAACGTCGTTCAAACGGCCCGTGGCAAAGAGGGCGCTTTCACGGGCTCCGTCAGCTATGCGGTCGAAATCTACGACGCCTCGACCAACCGCCTGCTCAATGCCTACGTAACGAAGCAATACCCCAATCCGTACAACCTGGGCGCGAGTTTCGGATCGCTCAGCGCGTCGAAAACCGGCATCGATAAAGGGGCCGACGCGCTCGTCGCGCAATTCAAATGAACCAGGTTTGCCACGCGACATAACCGGCCGAGGCGGCCGGCTCGCGCGGCATTGACCGGTCTCCACGGCGCTGCATGAACGTGGCCGCGCCGGCCGGGTATAAGGCGCGCGCTTCCCGGAGCGTGCGGCCGCTAGCGAATGCAAAAAATGAAAAAAGCCAAATTGATTGCATGTCACGAATGCGACTTTCTCCAGTGGGAGACGCCGCTCGTCGAGGGTGGTGTCGCGCGATGCCAGCGATGCAATGCAACGCTCTACCGCTGCTTGCCGGCAACCTATGATCGCGCGCTCGCCCTCACCCTGGCTGCCGCCGTGCTGTTCGTGGTGGCGAACTGCTTTCCGATCGTGGGCCTATGGGTCAATGGCGTGCTGGTCGAAACCACGCTTTTCGGGGCGGCCTATTCGCTCTACCTGGACGGCATGTGGCCGATTGCCGGCCTCGTGTTCGTGACAACGCTTCTGATGCCGGCATTGAACATCGCGTCCGTGATCTATGTGCTCATACCGTTGCATATCGGAGGCCTGCCTCAACGTTCCGAGATCGTGCTTCGCGTGCTCCGCCATGTTGCGCCGTGGGGAATGATCGAAGTGCTCATGCTCGGCATGCTGGTCGCGCTCGTCAAACTGCAGCACATTGCCTCGGTAGTGCCCGGCGTCGCGATCTGGGCATTCGGCGCGGTCATGGTGCTGCTCGCGGCAGCGGCCGTGACATTCAATCCGCGCGATATATGGGCGCGCCTCGATGCGGTGCAGGGCCGCGGCATGCCGCCTGCGCTCGCTTCCCACGCCACACAAGTGACCGCCGCGCGTGCGGGTCTGTTCGTGTGCCACGATTGCGGCTTGCTGTCGAAGCCGCTCGCCCGCGGTCACTTCGGAACCTGCCCGCGTTGCAGCGCCGCGCTGCATTTGCGCAAGCCCAATAGTCTTTTGCGCACCTGGGCATTTCTGTTTGCCGCGATGATCCTTTACATCCCGGCCGTTCTGTTGCCGGTCATGGTCACCAGTACGCTGTTCGGTGCGCAATCGGACACCATCCTCAGCGGCGTTGTTTATCTCTGGACCTCGGGGTCGTGGCCGCTTGCCGCTATCGTTTTTGTCGCAAGCATCGTGGTGCCCATGCTCAAGATTCTGTCGTTGGTCTACCTCGCGTGGAGTACCCAGTTGCGCTCTCCGCTGATTCCACACACGCGAACGCGTATTTACCGCGTCGTGGAGAGGGTCGGCCGCTGGTCGATGCTCGATATTTACGTCATTACCATTCTGGTTGCGTTCGTGCAGTTCGGCACCGTTGCCACGGTCGATGCGGGTCCTGGCGCCATCGCATTCGGCGCGGTCGTGGTGCTCACCATGTTCGCCGCGCTGTCGTTCGATCCCCGGCTGATATGGGACGCCGTGGAGCCGGAAGGTGAATAGATCGTCAGCGCAGAACGGAACCGCTATTCCCGAAGCCGTCGCGATTGAACCACCGAAGTGGCGCATTCAACTGATCTGGCTGGTGCCGCTGATCGCCGTACTCGTTGCCGGTTGGCTGATGGTGCGTTCCGTGATGCAAACGGGCCCGACCGTCACGATCCGCTTTTCCACCGGTGAGGGCATCGAGGCCGGCAAGACCAGGATCAAGTTCAAGAACGTCGACGTGGGCATCATCAAAAGCGTCGAGCTTTCCGACGACCACAAAACCGTGCTGGCCAGCGCGGAGATGTCGCGCAACGCTTCCAGCATGCTCGTCGACGATACGCGGTTCTGGGTTGTCCGGCCGCGCATTGCCGGCGGTACGGTATCGGGTATCGGAACGATATTGACCGGCTCTCGCATCGGCATGGATATCGGCACTTCGAAAACAGCGCGTGGCGATTTCGTCGGACTGGAGTCGCCACCGGTTCTCGCATCGGGCACGCCGGGGCGGGAGTTCGTGTTGAAGAGCGAGAACCTCGGTTCACTCGATATCGGCTCGCCGGTTTTTTTCCGGCGCCTTCAGGTCGGGCAGATCGTTTCATACGCGCTCGACGCGGACGGCGTCGGCATGACGCTGCACGTTTTCATTAATGCGCCCTACGACAAGTACGTCACCAGCGACAGCCGCTTCTGGCACGCCAGCGGCGTGGATATGACGCTGGATGCGAGCGGCGTGAAGATCAACACCGAATCGATGGTGTCGCTTCTGATTGGCGGCCTCGCATTCGAGACTCCGCCTGACGCGACGCCCCGAATCGAAGCAGAGGCGCGGCACGAGTACAAACTTTTCGCCGACCGTGCCGAGGCGATGAAACGGCACGACGCAATCGTTGATAAATACGTGCTGAACTTCAAGGAATCCGTGCGCGGCTTGACCCTCGGCGCGCCGGTTGACTTCCGCGGTATCGTCATCGGCGAGGTGTCGGCGATCAGCTCGCATTTTGATCCGGCGACAAAGGCGTTCGATATCCCGGTGGAAGTCAGCATTTTCCCCGAGCGTTTGATTTCTCGCGATGACGCAGGAAGCGCCGTCGGGCGAATACCGTCGGAGCGCAAGGCGTTTGCGGACTACCTCGTGACAAAAGGAATGCGTGCGCAACTGAGAACAGCGAGCCTGCTGACAGGCCAACTCTATGTCGCGATCGATTTCTTCCCCGCGTCACCGAAGGCGAGCATGGACTGGAGCAAAAAGACGCCCCAATTGCCGACCGTGCCGGGCAACTTGCAGAGTTTGCAAGACTCGATCACCACGCTCGTGGCGACGTTGAACAGGATTCCATTCGAGGGCATCAGCCATGATCTGCGCAAAACGCTCACTGACGCGGACACGCTGATGAATACGATCAGCACCGATCTCGCGCCCGACGCCAAGGCGACGCTAAGCGCGGCGCGCGAAGCGCTCACGTCGGCGAATCGCGCGTTGCAAAGCGACTCGCCCTTGCAGCAGAGCAGCGCCGAGACCATGCGCGAGTTGTCGCGCACCGCGGCCTCGTTCCGCTCGCTGGCGGAGTACCTGCAACGCCACCCGGAAGCGCTGCTGCGCGGCAAGGTCGAGGACAGGTAATGCGTCGATATGCAACGCTACTGCTGGGCGTGTTCGTGCCGATGCTTCTGGCGGGATGCGCGACCTCGCCGGCGTCGAGGTTCTATACGTTGAGTCCGGTTCAGGCTGTCGCGCCGCCGCAAGGCGCCAATGCGATCGCGATTCAGATTGCTATCGACCCGGTTACAGTGCCCGACCTGGTCGATCGGCCGCAAATCGTTTCGAGGCTGGATGCGAACCGCGTGTCGATAAACGAGTTCGCCCGCTGGGCCGAGCCATTGAAGAGTCAGATTCCGCGCGTGCTCGCCGCGGATCTCACGCGGCTCATGCCGGGCGCGATGATCTCCACGTATCCGCAGCGCGTGGACGATGACGCCTACCGCGTGTCGATCGACGTGCAGAGCTTCGATTCCTTGGCGGACGGCACGGTAACGCTGGCCGTGATGTGGTCAGTGCGTGCGCCGAAGGGAGCACGGAGAGTGAACGGGCGCTCGGTCGTGCGCGAGTCGGCAAATGGGCCAGGCTACGACGCGCTGATCGAGGCGCACAGTCGAGCGCTCGCGTCGGTGGCGAGAGATGTCGCGGTGGCGGCGCAATCGCTCATGCCGTCATGAACTTCTGAAGCACTTGCGCACCAGCGAGCAACCAACCAGCAACCATTCACGCGGACATCTTCCCATCGGACTCGTCATCCGCATGGTCCACCGCCGCGCCCGCCGCATCGCGCATGCCATACGCGGTCATCAGCCGATACAGCGTGACGCGCGAGATGCCGAGCGCCGTCGCGGCTTCGCCCAGCCGGTTGTTGTAGCGCCGCAAGGCGGTTTCGATCGCGCCGCGCTCGGCCGTTTCGCGGATATGGTCGAGCGTCGCGGTTCTCCTGTCGGCAGGCGATTCGAGATCGAGGTCGTGCGGCGTCAGCAGCCGGCCTTCGGCCATCACGAGCGCATGGCGCACGCGATTGATCAACTCGCGCACGTTGCCGGGCCAGTGATAGTGGCACATGGCCTCGATCGCCGACGGCGTGAAGCCATGAATCTTGTGCGTGCTGTCGGTCTTGTACTTCTGCAGAACGTGGTGCGCGAGCACTTCGATATCCGCGCCGCGCTGGTTCAGCGGCGGTTCGTCCACGCGCAGCACGCACAGGCGATGGAACAGGTCGGCGCGAAAGCGTCCGTCTTCTATCGCCGCTTCGAGGTCGACGTGAGTCGCTGAAATGATGCGGATGTCGACCGCAATCGGCTCATTGCCGCCGAGCCGCTCGATCTTGCCTTCCTGCAGGAAGCGCAGCAGGCTCGCTTGCGCTTCGAGCGGCATGTCGCCGATTTCGTCGAGAAACAGCGTGCCGCCGTTGGCCGATTCGATGCGGCCTATCTTGCGCCGGTCCGCTCCCGTAAACGCACCGCGTTCATAACCGAACAACTCGGACTGGAGAAGATTGTGGGCGATCGCGCCGCAATTGATCGCCACGAACGGCGCCTTGCGGCGCGGCGAGCGACGGTGGATCGCGAGCGCGGTGAGTTCCTTGCCGGTGCCGGACTGGCCGGAAATGAACACGCTGGCGCTCGTGTTGGCGACCTTGCGGATGGTGCTGAATAGCTGCCGCATGGCCTCGCAATTGCCCACCATCTCGTCGTCGTCCGCGAGCGGGGTTCCGGCGGCGGTGTCGAGGTAATCCAATGCCGCCATGCCCCGAGCGTGCCCGAGCACGCGCGCGATCGATTCGCGCGGCAGCGGCAGCGTGACGTAGTCGAAACAGTAATTGCGGATCAGCTCGCGCACCGGCTTGCTGGCCGCCTGACCATCGGCCGTGACCGCTACCCAGCCGATCGCGGTTTGGCTCAGGCAGGCCTTGAGCACGGAAAAGTAGCGCAGCGTGAAGCCGTCGAAATCGATGAGTCCGGCGGCGGCGCCGGTCTTTCTCGTCGCGGCCTCGGCGCTGGCGGGGGTTTTCGCCACGACCACGTCCCAGCCGGCCGCGCGCAGGTCCGCGAGAAGCGCGTCGTCCGGCGTGCGAGCAACACAGATCAGACGGCGCCGAGTGTCGGGCAGGCGCGCGGGAGCCGGCTCGGCCGGACCGGCCGTCGCGCAGACGACCGTTGCAGCGCGCTCGGATGACTTTCGCACGGTACGTCCCCCTTCATTCTCGCGTCGGTGCGCGCCCGCACACCTGTTGCCGCGAGGAGCGTGAAACGCCCCCTCAGCAATAACGTCCGGATTCGCCCCTGGACGTATCGGTACTTTCCCCGGCGACCTGCGATGCACGAACACCCGATGCACACCGCCGGTTCGAGCACCTTCTAACCGCCGCCGCTCAACGTGGGCAGCAACACCCGGTAGATGTGGATGAACGCGGGCCCGAGCAGAACCGTGAGCAGCGCGGGAAAGATGCAGAAGATCAGCGGAAACAGCAATTTCAGCGCGATCTTCGCAGCCTGTTCCTCGGCCCGCATCCGCCGGCGCGTGCGCAGCGTGTCCGACAGCACGCGCAACGACGAGCCGATGCTGGTGCCGAACCGTTCGGCCTGCACCAGCATCGCGCAAAACGAATCGACATCCTCGACGCCCGTGCGCAGCGAGAGATTGCGTAGCGCCTTTTCCTTGGTAAACCCGGAGCGCATTTCGAGCAGCATGAGTTGCAGTTCGCTCGCGACCACCGGGCTGCGCAATTCGATTTCTCCCGCCACTTTCATCAAGCCCGCGTCGAGGCTGAGACCCGCTTCGACGCACACGGTCAGCAGATCGAGCGCGTCGGGGAAATCCTCGAAGATGGTTCGCTTGCGCCACGCGATGCGCCGCGTCAGCACCACGTTCGGCAGGTAGTAGCCGAACGCGGCGAGCAGCGCGAGCGTGCCCATGAACATGTACTGTTGCGCGAAGAACGACGTATTGGACAGCAACACGAGCGCGATCAGCGGCAACGCGAGCGCAAGGATGGTCTTGGCGGCGAAATAAAGCGCGGCGGCTCCCTGCGTGCGCCAGCCCGCGTTCATCATTTGCACGCGCAGCGCCGAGTTTTCCCAGCCTTCGGCCGGGATCGACAGCTTCGAGATCGGCTGCGAAATCTCCGCGAGCTTTTCGAGCCAGGCGGACCCGGTCGACGTACTGCCGGGTTCGGACATGGGCAGGTTCGCGCCGCCCGCCTGCTCGATGCGCCGGCGCATATCGCGTGGCGAGAGCAGCAGCATCGCGGCGAATGCCGCGCCGAACACCACGGCGAAAAGACCGGCTAGCAACAGCATATGCATCGAGTCGAGCGTTTGCATGACAACTCCCTGGTATCTTGTTACGCGACACGCCTGCGAGGCGGGCGCGTCAGACGCGAATCTTCACGATGCGCCGCATCCACATCACGCCGAACAGCATGGAGAAGGCCAGCGTCTGCAGCATCTTGATGCCGGCCGGGTCCTGCCACAGCACGTCGAGAAAGCTGGGGTTCAGGACCATCATGAAGCCGGCGGTGACGAACGGCAGCAGGCCGAGGATCCACGCCGACAGCTTGCCCTCGGCCGACAGCACGCGGATCTTGTCGAACAGCTTGAGGCGCTCGCGGATCAGCGTCGCGATGCCGTCCAGCACCTCGGCGAGATTGCCGCCCGTTTCCCGCTGGATCAGCACGGCGATCACGAAGTAGCGCAGATCGCGAACCGGCACGCGCGTCGCCAGATTCAACAGGGCTTCGTTCAGCGAGACGCCGTAGTTGATCTCGTCGAACGTGATGCGGAATTCGCCGCCCATCGGCTCGGCGAACTCGGTGCTCACCATGCCGATCGCGCCCGAGAACGCATGCCCCGCGCGCAGCGCGCGGCTGATCATGTCGGCGACGTCGGGCAACTGGCGTTCGAGTTGACGCAGCCGCTTGCTGCGCCGCCGGCTCACGTACAGGAACGGAATCGCCGAGGTGGTGAGCGCGCCGAGCGCGGCGAACAGCGTCGGCACCGGTGCGAACGTGGCCGCCCCGAGCACGGCGGCCGGCAGCACGAGGCTCGCGCCGAACAGCCGCGCGATCGACCACTTGAGCCCCGACTGCTGGATCCACAGGTCGAGCGTCTGGATGCGCGGCAGCCGCATCAGCAGCTTGTCGAGCGTTTGGGACTCGCTCAGCATGCGGTTCTTCAGGATCGTGAGGCGATCCTTATGCACCTGGCCGCCGGCGGACAACGCGCGGATTCGCGATTCGATCCGGCGCGCGGAAGGGCCGTGACGATTGTTCCACCACTGGTAGCCGCCCTCGAGCGCGAGCACGACAGCGAGGAACAGCAAGATGGCGAATGCGTAGAAGATCGGGTTCATGCAGGTCTCCTGAGACCGCGACGAGTCAATGAGCGGATCGGCCTCGCCGGATCAACGGGTTTCGAAGTGCCGTCCCGGATCGTAGGTCTGATCGGGCAGGTTGATGCCGAACGCCTGCAGGCGCTCGGCGAATTTGGGCCGCACGCCGGTCGCGCAAAAGTACCCGCGCACCGAACCGTTTTCGTCGATGCCGGTCCGCTTGAACGTGAAGATTTCCTGCATGTTGACGATGTCGCCTTCCATGCCGGTGATCTCCTGGATGCTGACGATCTTGCGGCGTCCGTCGGTCAGGCGGGCCGCCTGTACCACCACCGAGATGGCCGACGAAATCTGCTGGCGCATGGTTTTGGTCGGCAGCGACAGGCCGCCCAGGTTGATCATGTTTTCGAGGCGTGTGAGCGCATCGCGCGGCGTATTCGCGTGGATCGTGGCGAGCGATCCTTCGTGACCCGTGTTCATCGCGTTGAGCATGTCGAGTGCTTCCGGCCCGCGCACTTCGCCGAGAATGATGCGGTCGGGCCGCATCCGCAGCGCGTTGCGCACCAGCGTGCGCTGCGTGATCTCGCCGCGCCCCTCGATGTTCGGCGGGCGTGTTTCGAGCCGCAGCACGTGCTGCTGGCGCATCTGCAGTTCGGCGGCGTCCTCGATCGTGACGATGCGTTCGTCGTCGGGAATGAAGCCCGACAGCACGTTGAGCAGCGTGGTCTTGCCGCTGCCGGTGCCGCCCGACACCAGCACGTTGACCTTCGCGCGCGCCAGCGCATCGAGCACCTCGGCCATCGGCGGCGTCAGGCTTTGCAACTCGATCATGTCGGAGACCTGCAACGGATTGACCGCGAAGCGCCGGATCGAGAGCAGCGGTCCATCCACCGCCGAGGGCGGAATGATCGCGTTCACGCGCGAGCCGTCCGGCAGACGCGCGTCGACCATCGGGCTCGATTCGTCGATGCGGCGCCCGACGCGCGACACGATCTTCTCGATCACCTTCATCAGATGCGTGTCGTCGTAGAACGTCACGTCGGTCAGTTCGAGCCGACCCTTGCGTTCGACGTAAGTGTGCTGGTACGTGTTGACCAGAATGTCCGACACGGTCGGATCGCGCAGCAGGCTTTCCAGCGGACCGAAGCCGAACATCTCGTCGTACACGTCGATCACCAGTTGGCGGCGTTCAAAATCGTTGGCCGGCGCTTTCTCTTCTTCGAGAATGCGCGTGATGAGCGTGCCGATTTCCTGGCGGACCTGATCGGTCGGCAGGCGAGCGAGACGTTCGAGTTCGACGCGCTCGAGCACGCACTGATGTATTTCGCGTTTGAGCTTCTGGTAAGCGCCCCGCGCCATCTGATTCGACGAATGGTGGCTGCTTTCGCGCTCGGCGAACGGCTGCACGCGTTGAGCGGAAATCTGTTCACGCAGCGACATGGTGTGTCTCCCTGTTGTGTATCACATAGCCTTGAGTTTCGGCGCCGGCTGGCGGCCGAAGAAGCGGCTCAGCAGCGGCTCGCTTTTGACGCGGCTGCCTTCGGGTCCCGCCGAGAGGCTGACGATGTTGCCGGCGAGCGCGAGCAGGCTGCGCGACACGCTGCTAGTGCGGCTCACCTTGGTGATCGGCACGCCGTGATTCACCGATTCCAATACCGTGTCGGTATCCTCCGGGATCACCTGGTACGGCCGCATGCCGAGCACTTCTTCGAGCGCGGCGCGCGCGCGTTCGCCGTGGCGCGTGTAGCGGTTCAGCAGCAGCCGCGTGCGGTCGGCCGGATAGGCGAGCGACGCGAGGATTTCCTGCAGACGCCGGCCGGCTCGCACGTGCGGCATGCTTGCCTGCAGCACGAGATGAATCTGGTCGCTGCGATCGAGCGCGAGGATGGAGAGCGCGTTCACGGACTGGCCGAGGTCGAAGATCACCATGTCGTAGCGCGGAACGGCCACGCCCAGGATCCATTCGAGCCTTTCTTCCTTGATCTCCGACGCCTTGATCGGATCGCCCGCGCCGGCGAGGATGTGGAACGTGTCGCTCACGTGCACGAGGCAGGCGTCGAAGAAAGCCGCGTCCATGCGCTCGACCTGCGCGCACATTTGCGGCAGCGTGGAGGGCGCTTTTTCCTCGGTCACGAGAAACGCGGCATCGCCGAAAAGCTGATTGAGGTCGATTAGCAGCACGCGTTTTTTTTGCGTTTCGGAGATCGCATGCGCGACGTTGCTGGCAATGAAGCTGGTTCCCGCGCCGCCCTTGCAGGACAGGAACGAAACGATCTGCGTCTCGTGCGCGCCATTGAGCGCCCGCTGACTCTCGATGCGCGAGAGCGCGTCGCCGAGCGAGGCGCGATCGAGTGGCCAGCCGAGCACGTCGCGAAAGCCCGCGCGCATGGCTTCGATCAGCGTCTGCGGCGACGCGTCGGGAATCAGCAGAATGCTGGTGACGTGGGTGCGCCCGCTGCAGAGCCTCGCGACGACCGGCAGCTCCGCGGCATCGAGCGACGCGGCGTCGACGATCAGCACGTCGAACGCGTCCAGGCTGTCGCCGCGCTCGATCAGCAACGACGGCCTGCCTGCCACGCGCGTGGTGCGATAGTTGCCGCACTCGCCGATCAGACGCACGATTTGCGCGAGCCGCGTGGCGTCTTCCGAAGTGATGAGAATGTTGATCATGATCGTGGTGGCCTGGTTATAGGAAGTTATTGACAGACGGTGCCGCCGGTCGACGTCGCGAGGCTTTCGCGCGGCAGCGTGGTGGTGAGCGGCGGCATCGTGAGCGTGAGCGGCACGAACGGAATCATGGTTTGCACGCTGACGTTGGTGACGCTGACGGTAACGAGCCGGCACGTGTTGCGCGCCGTGGCGGGGTCCGCGTCGCAGCCGGTCGGCGTGTACGCGACGTTCACGTTGGACGAGGCGAGCAAGGGCAATAGGCTGGTCATCTTGCTCTTGATCACCGCCGCGTTGGCATCGCACACCACGGCGGTGCGCGCGCCGAGACGCACGGCCTCGCTCGCGGTGTTCCAGTAAAACAGCACGCGGCTGAATTCGCAGATGCCGATCAGCACCGTGCAGAGAATGCCGGCAACCAGTGCGAACTCCACGACGGCGGCGCCGCGCTGCTTGCGCAGCCGCCTCGATACGGATAACGGTAGCGGGTTCATGACACTTGCCTCATCACGGTAACGATGTTGCCGAACGTCAGGCCCACCAGGTTGAAGTAGGTGAGGAGCGGCGAGTACGGATACCCGGCGATCTTCACTTCGACCAGGTTGATGCTGCCGGCGGCGTTCGAGGGGCCGACGCCGTTGTCGTTGTCGTAGGTCGGGACGTTGGCGAACTGCGGCGGGTCGGACGGATCGGTGCAGCCGCTCGTGTGCGCGCTGTCGCATACGACCACCATCGAAGTCGTCAGGCCCGACACGAGTTCGGTTCCGCTGCCCGACGAGGGGCACGTCGTGCTGCCGTAGACGGCGAGGCACTGAGCCTGCGCGAGCGGGTACGCGCTATCGGTCGGCAGGTAGGTGGACAGATAGCGGGCCGCGTCGCGCGTCGCCTTGGTGAGCGCTTCGTACTGGTAGATCGCGTGACCGAATTCGGCCACGCCGGCCACGAGCGTGACGAGCGGAATCAGCACGATGGCGAATTCCACCGCGGCCGCGCCGCGCATGCGCGCCAAACGGGAAGAGTGTTTTTTCATGACGGCCCCTATTGCAACAGCACGGGAACTTGCGGTCCGACCGAGCTGCCGGAGCCCGGCACGCCCTGGGTCGCGCACGGGCTTCCCGCCATCGACGACGAACCGCGGTACTCGAGATGGACAGGCCCGGCGGTGCCGGTGGAGCCCATCGGATCGAGCATCAGCACGCAATCCCACGTCACGACCGGGGCGCTGTGGGCGCTTGCCAGCGTGCCGCAATCCAGTTCGGGGGCGAGCGCGAGACGCCGGTCGGCACCGAGCGGATAGTTGCCAGCGCTGTACGTGCCCTTGGTGTCGACGCCGGAGCCATTGGGGCCACTGTCCCCCTGATAGCTCTGAAACGTGTTGCGCTTGCTGACGAAGTCGCTATAGGCGTTGAACTGTGCGCCAAAGGTGCTCGCCGTGTACGCATATCCCGTGAAATCCGGCGCACCGTCCTGAGGTCCCTTGAACGAGGTGCCGTAGATCCCGAAGCGCGTATTCCATGCACCCGCGTCGGCGACCTTGTTGCCGGTCGAGCCGATGCTCGCGCCGACCGCGGGCAGGCTGCAAAAATTCCCCGTCAATTCGTTCTTGATCGCGACCGCATTGCTGCTGCCGTCGAGGGCGGCCCAGCCAAAATTGCCGGGGCCGCTGGCCGGCGAGGAGCCGCTTTTCGACGCGATCCACTGCCCGATCGTATAGCTCGCGCCCACGATGGGCGGCGTGACCTCCGTTCCCGGCTTGCAGATGAAGACCGGAATCGCGCAGGTGGTTTGCGCCGCGCCGACGGTCGCGACCGCCGAAGCGGAAACCGTCGCGTTGGCGATGGTCGCGCCGGTGAATGCGCCGAGCACCTGGATGAACCAGTGCGCGATGTTCGACTTCGACGTCGTGCATTTGGCGTACTTCATGCTCGCCGGGCTGGCGACGGCGCTCTTCGGCAGGAACGGGTTGCTCAGCGAATCGCTGAACAGCACGCTGCTGTCGGTCGTCAGTTGCACCGCGCCGCTTTGAAACAGCGCGTAGTTGAGGTGGCCGGCCGTGATGCCGGCGGCCTCGGGCACGGACAGATTGACGGTGGCGCCGGTGAGATCGCGCGCGGCCGCCAGCGCGCAGGCATCGGCGCTGTTCTGCAACTCGCTCTTGGCGACGTACAGCTTGCCGAGATCGAGTGCGAGACCCACGAAGCCGATCAACGCCACCAGCGACACCGCGACGATGATCGATACCGCGCCGCGTTCGCCGCGGCGAGCCGCGCGGTATCCCCCTGATTGTTTTACGCGATACATGACGCCCCCCGGTGCATGGTGTCGTTACTGGCTGCCGCCCCCGCTGCCGACGCCGATGACGAATGCATTCGGTGTCGGCACGGGTTGTTGAAACGACTTGTCGTAGGTGTTCATCGCCGAGGCCGCGGCCTTGCCGTCCACGCCCTGTGCCGCTTGCGCGTGTTCCGCCGCGTGCGGATCGATGATCTGCGCCTGGGTGACGCTTTTCAGCGCCTCGCCGATATGCGCATCCCAGATCGGCGTGCTGGTCATGCAACCGCTGAGCGCCGCGCAGACCGGCACGATGAGCGCGGTCCAGCGTGCGAAAGCAAAGTGTTGGTGTTTCATGAGATTCCCCTTGGCATCACATCAATGTTGGAGCGCGCTGCTCGAAGCGTCCGCTTTCGCGACTTCCTGCTTCGCCGTGCGCGCGGCGATCCGTGCCGCCGCGCTTTCGATGCGGGCGGCGCGAGCGGCCTGCGCGGAGTCGGCGGATGGCGTCGGCGTCTCCGCCAGCGGTTCCACGGTGACCGTCGTCGCCGGCACCGCGGCCGACGTGACCGGTGGCGCGTCGGGCTGCCGCAGCACGGTTTCCGTCGGTTCCTGACGCGCCGGCGCGGGCGTGGGCTGCGGTGCTTGCGGCTTCACGGAAGCCGGCGCGGTAGCGGGTGCGGTAGCAGGCGCGGCGGCGGGTGTGGCGTTGGCAGGCGCGGCGGCGGATGCGGCAGGTGTGACATTGCCAGGCGCTGCGTTCTCCGGCGTCGCGGCGCTGGGCGCGGTGGTCGCTGCCGGCGCTTTCAGCTTCGGATGACGGCCTTCCATGTTGCCGGTGGCGTAGACATCGACCGCGTTGGCCGGCGAGAAGCTGTCGGTCGGCAGCGGATAGTCCGCGGTCTGCAGCGGCTTGACGAGGTGCGGCGTGATGATGAACACCAGCTCGGTCAGGTCCTGCTGGAACGACGTGCTGCGGGCCAGCGCACCGAGCACCGGAATTTCGCCGATGCCGGGCACCGCCTTCAGCGCGCCGGTGACGTTGCTCTTCATGAGCCCGCCGATTGCGAACGATTCGCCGTCGCTCATCTGCACGACCGTGGACGCGCGGCGTGTCGTGATGAGCGGCAGGATCGACACGCCGCTCACGTTGGTCGCGCTGAGCGTGATGCCGGTCGGCGAGAGCTCGGAGACTTCGGGCGCGACCTTCAGGCTGATGCGGCCATTGGCGAGCACCGTCGGCGTGAACTTCAGGCCCACGCCGAATTCTTCTTCCTGCAGCGTGATGGTCGTCGCGCCCGTGCTGCTGCTCTGCGGCACCGGAATGAAGATCTTGCCGCCCGCGAGGAAGGTGGCTTCCTGTCCGCTGATCGCGACCAGATTCGGCTCGGCGAGAATCTTCACGAGGTCGTCGGTCTTCTGCGCGTCGACCGCGAAGCCGAACGGCCGGTTGTTCGCCTTGTTGCCCGCGGCGAAGCTGGTTACGCCGGCCAGCAGATTGCTCACGAGCGCGCCGCTCCATGAACCGAAGCCGCCCTGAATGTTGAATGCGGCGCCCATCTGATTGATGAGCGTCTTCGACACCTCGGCGACCTTCACTTCGAGCATCACCTGTTGCGGCGCATCCACCACCATCATGTTGATGACGTCGGCGGGTTTGCTGGTGCTCGAGCTTTGCTGGGCCACATTGTTGCCGTTGCCCATCGTGCCGGTGCCGCTCTGCGATTGCTGCGTGGGCTGGGCGCTCGCGTGAGCCTTGGCGATTTCCATCGCCTGCTGGGCAGCCGGCGAACTCGACACGTGGCCGCCGAGCACCAGGTTGCCCGCCGCGGTCGACACGCGGATGCCGCGCTCCGCGGGCAACAGTTGCCCGAGCGATTGCTGCACGCCGTTGGCGTCGATGTTGACGATCACGTCGATGATCTGGCAACTGCCGCTGCGTCCCTGCACGATCATGTTGGTCGTGCCGACCGCCATGCCGACGAGGTACAGCGTGCGGGGCGATACCAGCGTCGCCTGCACGATCGTCGGATTGCCGAGCGTGCGGTTGCGGACCGCTTCGGCGAGCGGCAGCAGGGCCGACTTGCCGACCGGTACGACGACGCTGGTTTGCTCATGGACCGCGCCGGTGCAGTCCGGGCCGCGCAGCGGCGCGGCCGATCCGCCGGCCGGCGTCGGCGCCGCGGCGAGCATCATCTGCCCCGGCACGCGGCCGCCCGGCAAGGGCGTGTTCGGCCGCGCTTTGGCGAGCGCCGGACCCTCGAATGCTTCCTGCGCCATGCTGCCTTGCGCAACCAGTAATCCGGCGCACAGTGCCGAGGCGACTACGACGCCACCCAGCGAGCGGCCACGCTTTGCGCCGCCGGATGAGAACCCCAGTTTCGTTTTCATTTCTTCATCCCCCATTCCCGACATCTTGTGAATCGAGATTTCTGATCTTTGCTTGGTGGTGTCAGCTGCGGCGTTCCGTCTTCGCGGATGCCGCCGCGTCCGGTTTAGAAACATTCGACACTGCCCAGCACACCCGAGAGCACGCCGACGCAATCGCGCTTGACGGCCGGCCGGGCGGCGTAACGCACCTTCGCCGGCTGAACCGGCAAGGCGGCCGGCGCCGAGGCGGGCACGGCGGCGGAGGTGCCGAGCAAGGTGAATTTGGTGGCGCCGACGGTCGGCAGCGTGGCCTTGTCGATCTGATTGCGCAGCACGAGCGAGAGCGTGCCGACGCTGCGCGCCAGATCGAGTTTTTCCGCCTGCACGGGCGAGACTTCGAGCGTGACGGCGTTGACGACCTTCGGCGCGGTATCGTCGCGATTCACCTGCTGCGCCACCGCGAGCACCAGGATCTTTTCCAGCACGATCTTCGAGATGCTTTGCTGATCGGCCTTGCCCGGCTCCTGCGTGTTCACGATCACGTCGACGTAATTGCCGGGCAGCGCGAAGCCCGCGACGCCGACCACGTCGTTCACGCGCACCGTGATCGCGCGGTTGCCTTCGCCGATCACGGCCGACAGGCCGCCCTTGGTGCCGATCGGCGCGAGCTTCGATTCGATCACCGGCTCGCCGCGGCCGAGACTCGTGCGCACGACGCGGCCCTCCAGCGCTTTCGGATCGGTGAACGCGCCGGGCGGCACGCTGCCCGTCGGCCAGTTGACGGTGCGGATCAGGCCGGCGTTGAGCGGCTCGCCGAGATTGACGTCACCCGCGGCGACCGCGATCGGCGTGATGGCGCTCGACGAGGTTTGCATCAGCCACCGCGAGGCGAAGACCACGGCAGCGAGACCCGCCAGGACGGCGATGGCCAGCATGACTAAAGCGCGACTGTTTTTCATGGTGATACTCCTGCGTAGGTCGTTGGACACTTGCCGGTCAACCGGCGGCCAACTGTCGGCCCGGCCGGTCGGCCGTGGGTGGGTAAGAGGCGTCGTGGTCGGTCGCGATGCCGAAGTAGTTATGCCAGGCGTCGCGCAGTCCTTCTTCCGTTACTTCGCGCGCCGCGCCCCGGTAGTGCGCCGCGGCGGAAAACAGATCGAGCAGGTCGCCGGGATAGCAGGCGAGGAACGGTCTGCCGCTCGGGAAGTGCAGGTTGTGCAACAGGTAATCGAATACGGCCTGGCTCGCGGTGAGTTCGAGCGCCGCGCAGCGGGCGTTGAAGACCGCGTGGTAGTCGTCGACCGATAACGGGCCGACGTACAGCTTCGAGCCGAGCCGGCGCAGGAAGGCGTCGTCGAATTCGCTCGGCGTGAGGTTGCTGGAGAACACCGGCCAGACGTCGAACGGCGCCATGAAGCGCGAGCCGGATTGCAGCGTGAATTGATCGACGCCACGATCGAGCGGCATCAGCCAGCGATTGAGCAGTTCATGCGGCGCGATGCGCTGGCGGCCGAGGTCGTCGACGATATAGAGCCCCATGCTCGCCTTCATGTGCGGCGGCGCCTGATAGAAACCGGCCGCGGCGTCGTAGCGCAGGTCGAGCCCCTCGAGCGTCAACTCGCCGCCGGAGATCACCACCGGGCGGCGGCACATGCGCCAGCGCCGGTCGGCGGTCGACGCCGGCTCCTGCTCGGGCGCGTCGCGGTGCACGAGCGGGTCGTAAAGCTGGATGATTTCGCCGCCCACGAAGAGCGCGTAGGGAATCGGCACGTTGCCGCGCAACAGCAGGCCGAGCCGCTCCGCGAGAAAGGTCTTGCCGCTGCCCGCGAGGCCGTGCAGCAACAACGGCCGTCCCGCATTGAGCGAGGCGGCGGCGGCGTCGAGCAGCGCCGGATCGATGACCACGTTGTGGAACGCCGCCCGCACCTCCGCTTGCGTGATGCGCAGCCAGCGCACCGAATGTTCGCGCACGCTTTGCACATAGCTTTCGAAGACGACGGGTGCGGGGCCGCAATAGCGGCAGCGCGCCATGTCGTCCTGCGCGAGCGTGCGGCCGCTGTCCGTGAGACGAACCTGCACGTCCATGTCGGTCGCGCCGCGGTGTGTGATTTCCAGAAGATGCTCGCGCACGAGAAAGGCCAGCACTTCATCGAGCACGCCGATGGACAAGCGGTGCCGCTCGGCGAGTTCGGCGAAGCTCGACTTGCCGTACAGCAGCGCTGACTTGAGCACGAGGCGGCTCACGAATTCCAGAGGCAAGCCCGTTTCGGCCAGCGTGCGCGGCGCGCGCAGCGACACGGCGGATTCCTCCGCGCGACGCCCATGCGAGGGCGCCGGCTCGGGAAGGCGCGTCACCTGGGCAAGCGTCGCGCTTTCGATGTTGTGCTGGTTCATCGCTCTTTTCTCCAGCGCCGTTTGCCACTGGCGCTACAGGCTGTACCGCTGTTAGCTGCCTCGTATCGAAGGCAACCCCGGATTGCTCGGCTACGCAGCCGATGCGAACAACACACCTAATGTCCCGGCGGCAATGGCGACGCCGTAGGGCAGTGATCCAACCGATTCGACCTGCAGGTGCTCACGATTCCTCGCCCGTTGTGCGGGGCGCCACGCGCTCGTCGTCATGCACCAGAGATTCACGAGCAACTGCCGCATGCGGCCTTGACGCAAGGCGACCCACAGCGACCAGATTCCGCCGATGACGAACGTCGCCAGCGCGATGCGCACGGTCAGCGCCGGTCCGACCCAGGCGCCGATCGTCAGCAGCAGCTTGACGTCGCCGGCCGCCATGCCGCGCAGCAGATAGAACGGCAGCAGGACCGCGAAGCCGGTCAACGCGCCCATCAACCAGTCCGCGCCGCCCGCAAGCGGGCCTTGCAGCCAGAGCTGCACCACCAGCGCGGCGGCGAGGCCGAGCGCGATGATCCGGTTAGGTATGCGCCGGCTGGTGATGTCCGTGCTGGCGGTCACGATGGCCAGCGCGATCACGCATGCGGGAATGGGTTGGGGCGGCAGTAACATGACGTGTCCGGTCTCGTTCTTCTGCGTTCATGCAAGCGCCGCCGCGACCTTCGTCGCGATGCGCTGATAGAGATCGCTCACGGAGCTGCCCAGTGAAGCGACAGCGCCGAGGACCGTCACCGCGATCAGCGACGCGATCAACGCGTACTCGATCGAAGTCACGCCGCCTTCGTCTCGCAGAAGCTGCTTCACTACGTCGCTCCATGCATGCATGGCGATCTCCTGAATGGGTTCGTTGCCGGGTCCCGTTTGGCAACGGGCCCGCAACGATCTTAAGGAAGACGGGAGAGACGGAAAAACCGCTCACCCGTCAATCCCGTCTCACAGGTCGTTTCCGATCGTGGTGAACACTGAGTCCAGCTTTTCGCCAACGGTCTTGACCGCACCGATGATGACGACCGCGATCAGCGCGGCGATAAGTCCGTATTCAATGGCGGTGACACCATCTTCGTCACGAACGAAACGCTTGGCTTGGGCGATGATGTTTTGCATGGCTAACTCCTTTGGATGGCAACAATAAGCCCTTGACCTGAACAGGCTGAGGGAAGGAACTACAAAGGAACTACAGGGCACTACGGAAAAAACCGGCGTCGAATCTAGACCTGACGTGTCGGTGCGCGCGCAAGAGCGTGCAAACCGGGCGGGGCCGAGGATTCCTTGCGAGGAAACGGATAGGGGAGCGTGAGCGCGGCGATCGGCCTGGCGCACGGTCCATGAAGATCACCTTCAGCGCGTTGGTGCGCGCCGCGGACGATCGATGCAATGGCAGCAGGGAACGTAGCGTTCGAGTCGCTGTTGCGACGGTGGGTCCGCCGCTTGGTTTGATGGTTCTTCATCTCGTGGTCCTCTGCTTCGTTGCTCGTTATTGGCTTCCGGTGTGAGCTGGAGCCCGCTAGTCAGTCGGCGACCACCCTCTGTTCCATCCACACGCGCTGTGATGTTCTTGCAGCAGCGCATGCGGACGAACTTCCCCGTGGCTGACTTCCGTCGCGGTTCAGGCTCTCGCTCGTCGCTGCTGCCTGAATCGCATCGGTCGTCACGTCGTCGACTTCCGCGCTTTCCCCTTTGCAAGCTCCAGGCCAGCGACCCCAAATGCCAGGAAAGACGGCGTTGACGCCGATTCGCCCGCGCTTCGGTTGCGTTCCTGAAGCACAGGTTGTCTCCGATCTGCGACGTTTTCGGGTGCCGGCCGGCCACGCTGAAAAACCCGAAAAGGCCCGCCAATCAAGGCGCTGCGCAAAATTTCTAGCGATTTACCCTGGGACGAGTTCAACGCCTCGGCGGTCGATATCGGGAGGTTTTCAATCGGCTTGCCAGCCCAAACCGTTGCATGCGTGAAACATGACCTCTTCGGCACGCTCGAAATCGCGTCGAATTTCCGCTTCGAGGGGTTGATTTCGGACCTGCCTCGGCTGGGGAGGAAAACGATGGGTTGAAAGTCTGAATATTTCCTACAACAATGAATCGACCGTAAGCGCGCGACGTTCACTTCGTTAGCTTAGGAATAGAAAGAAAAAACGAATCGACCGGATGAGTAGAAAAACATTCGGACCTCATGTGAGGCGGGGATCATGTACTTTGCAGATCGGGGACCACTCGATGCGGACCGTCGCATCCACGGCTGGCTGACTCGCGAGCGCGTGCTGCTGTACAGTTGCGCGATGCTCGTCGTGTGCGCCATCGTATTGGCGGCCTGGGCCTGGACCAGTCACGGCTTCATGGCGGATAACACTACGCGTCCGGGCATCGATTTTTCGGTGTTCTGGACCGCGTCGCACATGATGCTGAACGGCACGCCGGCCGCCGTCTACGACTATCCGACGTTTGCACGCGCCGAGTCGGCGCTATTCGGCGCATACGTCAATCACGGTTTTTTGCCGTGGCTCTATCCGCCGACGCTGCTGCTGCTCGTCGCACCGCTTGCCCTTTTGCCGTACGTCGTTTCCTATGTGCTGTTCATGGGCGTTTGCGCATGGCTTTTCGCAATCGGCACGCTCGGCGTGAGCGGCCTCGCCGCGCACTTCCATCGCCCGCGAATCGCGGCGCTCGTCGTGCTTGCCTATCCCGGTGTGTATATCGCGGCGGTCGTCGGACAAAACGCGCTGCTCACCGCCGCGCTGATGGCGTTCGCCGTTCGCTGGAATGAGAAGAATCCGGTACTGGCCGGCATTTGCATCGGCTTGCTCGCGATCAAGCCGCAATTGGCCGTGTTGTTCCCGATCGTGCTGATCGCGACGCGCGCCTGGAAGACGATGGGCGCAGCCGCGATCACCGCCGCCACGTTTGCGGGCGTCAGCGTCCTCGTGTGCGGCACGCAATCGCTCCACGCGTTCATGGCCAGCGCCAGCTTCGCGCGAGAGATGGTGCTGGAGAGCCGCATGCTGTACTGGTTCGCGTCTCCGACGCCGTTCGCCACGATGCGTCTCGCGGAAGCATCCATCGTCATGGCTTATGTCGTGCAAGGCGGCGTCGCGCTGATCGCTGCCGCAGCCACCTGTTACGTATGGCGGCGCACGCCCGACCTGCGCATGCGAGCCGCGGTAATCGCCGTGGCGACGATGCTCGCCAATCCCTACCTGTGGTTCTATGAACTGACGTGGCTCGGCGTCGCGCTCGCCTGCCTGGTGGTAAGCGGTCTGGAAAAGGGCTGGCGGCGCGGCGAGCAGACCATGCTGGTGATCGCGTGGCTGCTGCCGATCTACGAATACCTCAATCGCCTGACACTGCTGCCGCAAATCGGACCGATGGTGCTGCTGCTGGTGCTGCTCGTCATCGTGCGGCGCGCGCGGCTTGACACAGAGGTGACGGCATGAATCCGCACGCGTTCCGTCATGCGCCGTCGAAGTCACGGCCTTTGCCCGCATTGCAAATGGCGGGTCCGCGGCGGCGTCCGCATTGGCTCAATGCAAACCGGCTGCGGCTCTATCCGCTCGTCGTGTTCGCCTGCTTCGCATTGTTCGTTGCGATCTATCTGTTCCGCCTGAACACGCAGAGCGGGATCAGTCCGCTCATGGTGGACTTCCTGCCATTCTGGAGCGCGGCGGTCATGGCTCTGCAGGGGCATGCGGTCGACGCCTATAACGTGCACGCGCTTTCGCTGATCGAGATCGGCGCGATGCCGCATTTCGCGACGGTCGACGGCATCCTGCCGTGGCTGTACCCGCCCAATGCGCTGCTCATGATCGTTCCGCTCGCGCTGCTTCCTTATAAGCTGGCGGCGGTGGTGTGGCTCGGCGGCGCGTATCTGCTGTTCGTCAAGACGATTCGCACGATCTTGCCGGACCGGCAGGCCCTTCTGCCCGCGCTGTTCTTTCCGGGCGCGCTGTTCGTCATCACCGTCGGGCAAAACGGTTTGCTGACGGCCGCGCTCGCCGGATGCGGCCTCGTGTGGCTGCGTCGCCGCCCGGTCGCGGCGGGCATCTGCTTCGGCCTCTTGTGCATGAAGCCGCAACTGGTGGTGCTGTTCCCGCTGGCGCTGCTGTGCTCTCGTTCGTGGCGCGCGCTGGCCGCGATGGTGGTGACGGCGGGGGCCACACTCGGCTTCTCGCTGCTCGCATTCGGCACCGGCACGCTGGGCGCATTCCTGCATAACACGGGGATCGCCACCTACAGCATCGAATCGGCGCACGCGACGCTCGCCCGCATGCCGACCCTCTTCGCGCTCGCGACGCTGCTGCACGCGCCCGCGCTGCTCGCTTATGCGGCGCAGGGCGCGTGTGCGCTGCTCGCCGCGGCGGCGGTCTGCTACGCATGGGGACGCGAAAGCTCGCACGCGCTGCGCGCCGCCACGCTGGTCTGCGCGAGCCTGCTCGTGAGCCCCTATCTTTACGACTACGACCTCGCCTGGTATGGCGTGTTGATCGCGTGGTATTGCCGGCATGCGCTGGCCGAAGGCTGGCGGCGCGGCGAACGCGAATGGCTGGTGGTCCTGTGGATCGCGCCGCTTGCCGGCATGCTGATCGTCGCCATGGGGCCGTTCCAGTTCATGCCGTTGATCTCGCTGACCACGCTCGCGATGCTGGTCGGGCGCATCGCGGTCGAACGGCGCGCGGCGCCGGTCTTGCAAGCTTATGTGGACGAGTGAGGAACGAGTAACGGCTCATCCGCACGAGGCGTCAAATCAGAATTACGGGGAGGTCATCATGCTTGAACATAACAATATTCCATTGATTTCACTGGTGGTGCCGTTCTACAACGAAGGCGAGGCAGTCGGCCATTTCTTTAGCGAGATCGTTCCGGTGCTCGAAGGCATCGAATCGACGCGCTTCGAAATCGTCTGCATCAACGACGGCAGCAACGACGGCACGCTCGACAAACTCATCGCCGCCAGCGTGCGCGACCCGCGCATACGCGTGATCGACCTCACGCGCAACTTCGGCAAGGAGGCCGCGCTGACGGCCGGCATCGACGAAGCGTGGGGCGACGCGGTGATTCCCATCGACGCGGATTTGCAGGACCCGCCGAGCCTGATTCCGGTGATGATCGAACACTGGCGCGCAGGCGCGGAAGTGGTGGCCGCCAAGCGGGCCAACCGCGCATGCGACACCTTCGCGAAGCGCACCGCCGCCTCGATCTACTATCGCGTTCACAATGCGCTTTCCGAAGTGAAGCTGCCGGAAAACGTCGGCGATTTCCGTCTGATGGACCGCCAGGTGGTCAACGCGCTGCGCAATTTGCCGGAGCGGCGGCGCTTCATGAAGGGGCTCTTCGCATGGGTCGGCTATCGCACCGTGATCGTCGAGTATCAACGCGAACCGCGCAGCGCGGGCCGTTCGAAATTCTCCGGATGGCGCTTGTGGAATTTCGCGCTCGAAGGCATCACGAGTTTCAGCACCGTGCCGCTGCGCAGTTGGACCTATATCGGTCTCGCGATCGCGACCGTGGCTTTCGTGTACGGCGGGTTCATCATCGGCCGCACGCTGTGGCTCGGCAATCCCGTGCCGGGTTATGCGTCATTGCTTTCCGTGATGCTGTTCATGGGCGGCATCGAGTTGATCGGCATCGGCGTGGTCGGCGAATACATTGGCCGCATCTACTACGAGACGAAGGGGCGGCCGGTCTATCTCGTGCGCCGCCGCTATCAGGAGAACAGCAAGATCAGCACGCTGCCGGTCGGGCGCAACGGTTCGCGCGCGTCGAACATGGTACGGATCGACGCGGCACGCAAGCGCGTGCGCTTCGCGAGCCGCTGAACGGAGGCGCGAATCATGTCCCCCGACGCTTATCTTCAGATGGCCGAGACCGAGTCCGAACATTGGTGGTTTCGCGGCCGGCGCGACGTGTTGCGTTCGGTGTTGCGCCGCCTCGCGTTGCCGCCGCGTGCGCGCGTGCTCGAAGTGGGTTCGGGCACCGGCGGCAACCTCGACATGCTGGCCGGATTCGGCAGCGTGAGCGGAATGGAAATGGACGAAACGGCGCGCAGGCTGACCGCGCAAAGCACCGGCGCGCGTTTCGATATCCGCGCCGGGCGATGCCCCGACGATCTGCCGTTCCACGGCGAGCGCTTCGATCTGATCTGCTTTTTCGATTGCCTCGAACACATCGCCGACGACGTCGCTTCGCTCGAACGCATGCGGGACGTGCTGGCCGTGGGCGGAAAGGTCGTGGTGACGGTGCCGGCCTATCAATGGCTGTGGAGCGCGCACGACGTGCATCTCCATCACCATCGGCGCTACAGCCGGGCGACGCTGGCGGCGTGCGCCGCAAAAGCGGGGTATCGCATCGAGCGCATCACGTACTTCAACACGCTGCTGCTTCCGCTCGCGATTGCCGTGCGTTTTGTCGATCGCCTGTTCAGGCGCGGCGAGTCGAGCGGCGACTCGGTGCCGTCCAGTGCGGTGAACGCGCTGCTTTACCGGATCTTCCGCGCCGAGCGTCACTGGGTTTCACGCGGCGCATTGCCGTGCGGCGTGTCGCTGCTCGCCGTGCTGAGCGCGAAGTGACGCACAGGGTGAAGCACCCATGACGAAGCGCACGGAGTTGATACGGCTGATGCGCTTCGGCGTATGCGGACTCTCGGCGACAGGCCTGCATATCGCGATTGCCGTGGTGTTGATCTCGCGCGCCGGTGTCTCGCCGACGCTCGCCAACACGGTCGCGTTCGCCTGCGCGACCTGTTGGTCGTATCTGGTGAATACGCTGTGGAGCTTTTCGTCGTCGCTTCGCGTGCGCAACGTTTGGCGATTCATCGCCGTGTCGCTCGGCGGTGCCGCTTTGACCGGCCTTGTATCGACGCTCGCGCAAGTTGCGGGAGCGGGGCCGTGGATCGGGATTGCTCTCGTGGTTTGCGCGGTCACGCCGCTTTCCTTTCTCACGCACCGTCGCTGGACGTATCGCTAGCGCGCGGCGGCGCGCGCTTATCTCGTTGGTCTTCAGCGCCGGCTTCGCGCGGCGGGCATGCGGGATGCTCGCCTGCCAGCCAGGTGGAGGCGAGGCGCGGCCCCGGAACGATCGTATCCGTCATGATGCGGGCGAGCAGTGCGCGGGGGTGCCAGGCGGCTCGCCCTTTCCATCGCTAGACAGTGAGCCGCGCCATGACTTCGAGACCGCTGCAATTCGCGCACAAGCCAGGAGGCACACGCAATTTGCGGGGCGTCGCCCTAACGGCGCTCAAACGCTTTTCATCCGACCGCTGCACGACACTCGCCGCGAGCATCGGCTTCTATTCGGCTTTCTCGCTCGCGCCGACGCTGCTGATCGTGCTGACGGTGGCCGGCTGGTTTTTCGGCGAGTCGGCCGCAAGCGGCAGGCTGTTCGCACAAGTGCGCGACGTCATGGGCAAGGACGCGGCAATGGCGATGCAAACCATTGTCGAACATGCTCACCGCGCGAGCGGCGGCGGTCTCGCCGCGCTCGTGTCGACGGGGCTGCTGATCGTCGGCGCGTCGGCCACCTTCAGTTCGCTGAACACCGCATTGGATGTCGTTTTCTCAGCGCGACAGCGCTCGGGCATGGCGGGGCTCGCGCTGCTCGTGCGGGCGCGGCTCATCTCAGTGGGCCTGGTGCTCGGCGTCGGCTTCCTGCTGGTCGTCTCGCTCGTGCTCGATGCGGCGATCGCTTATGTCGGACATCGGATACTCGGTGACTCGCCGCTGGCCGTCGCGGCGCAGATCGCGCAGACCGTGTTCGGCTTGCTCGTGCTATGGGCCGCCTTCGCCGCGCTATTGCGCTGGCTTCCGGATACGCGCGTGCGGTGGACTCAGGCATTGAGCGGCGCGGCGGTGTCGGCGGTTCTCTTCACCGTGGGACGGCGGCTTTTCGGCATCTATCTGGCTTATGCGGGCACGGCGAACTCATTCGGCGCGGCGGGCTCGCTTGCGGTCTTGATGATGTGGCTTTACTTTTCGGCGGCCGTATTCCTGCTCGGCGCGGAGATAGCCGCCGCGATGGGCGAGCGCCGCGACCCTCGCGACGATCGACGGAATGCGAAAAAACCTCCCGGCAAGGTAACGGGCAGCGCTCACGAGTGACGGCCGGGTGCGCCGTCGCTCGCGCTGCATGGCGTCGGGCGGGAAACCCGGCATCGGCTAAACGTTGCTTGCATGACAGGCGATAGATCACGGCGTAACACGAATGAAACCCGCGATGCTCTGGCTACCATTGATCCTCTTAAGACCGACGCAGATAACGGTGGGTCTGATCTACGTCGCCGTCAAGATCGACATCATGCGGCGGATGGAGGACGGCGCGCGCAAGCGCTTCATGGAAAAGCACGCGATCAAATGCGCGCGCGCCGCGGACGGCTCCTTGCATATCGTCGATCATCATCATTGGGCGCGAGCCTGGCATGACTGCGGCATCGAGAAGGTTCCCGTCGAGATCGTGGCGCACTTGCCCACGGATTGCTCAAACGGCATCCGGGCCGCGCTCGCTGAAAGAAGCTGGCTGCATCCCTATGACGAATTCGGGCGGCGTCGCGACGCCAGCGAGCTTCCCGTCACGGTAGGACTGATGCGCGACGATCCGTATCAAAGTCTTGCGGCGTTGACGAGACGCGCCGGCGCCTATCGCAAAGCTCACGCGACGTGCAGCAGCTTCATCTGGACGGACTTCATCCGCGGCGCCGTGCAACTGGAGGGAAGCGACACCGTTGCTTTCACGAGCGCGCTTCTGGCCTCGATAAAAGCCGCGCGCAGCGATGCGGCGCGAGCGCTGCCGGGGTTCATCGGCAATCGCGATCAGTAGGGCTTCGTTGCGCGCTACCGCTTAACCCGCGCCTAACCCGCGCTCAACCGTTCTCATCGACCCATTCGATCGCCCAGCGCCGCGCGTATTCCATCGCATCGCGTTCCGAAGGAAACTGCCCCAGGTCGCCTGACCATTTCTGCTCGACCAGTTGCGTGCCGTCGGCGGAGCGGCGCAACAGTTTCGCGCGTGCGAAGTAGCGGCCGCCTTCGCTCAACGGCGTGGCGTCGATATGAAAATCCTTGTAGTCGAATTCCATCGCTTCCCCGCCGTGCTGTTGCGATACGTGTTGGCGCAGCAAACGTTGCGCCCGTCACGGCTCTTCACCGCTGACGCGTATCTTTTTCCACCGACTCGCGGCATCCGCGCTTCGCTCGGGGCATCGCACCGCCCGCGTCGCTGGCACACGCCATGCGCGTTTGCCGGCATGGGTGGCCTTCAGCAAGGAATCGGAATGCGAGTCGCACAGGTTTCTCCGTTGTACGAGCGCGTGCCGCCGCTGGCCTATGGCGGAACCGAGCGCGTGGTCGGCTGGCTGACCGACGGCCTCGTCGAACGCGGCCACGACGTGACGCTGTTCGCCAGCGGCGATTCGTCCACCGCTGCGCGCCTCGTGCCCGGCAGCGCGTGCGCCGTGCGGTTGATCGAGAACAGCGCCGACGCGCAGGCGTTTCACTTCGCGATGCTGGAAGAGGTGGTGCGGCGCTCCGCCGAGTTCGACATCGTGCATTTCCACACCGATTACCTCGGCTTCCCGTTCGCGCGCCGGCTGGTTTGCCCGAGCGTGACGACCTTGCACTGGCGCATGGACGTGCCCGGCCTGGCCGACCTGTACCGCCAATTCGCCGACATACCGCTGGTCTCCATCTCGAACGCGCAGCGCGCGCCGGTGCCGTGGGCGAACTGGCGCGCGACCATCGGTCATGGCTTGCCCGAGCGGCTGTATCGCTTTCGCGCCGAAGCGGGCGGCCATGTCGCATTCCTCGGCCGTATCGCGCCGGCCAAGCGGCCCGACCTGGCGATCGAGATTGCCGCGCGCGCCGGTGTGCCGATCGAGATCGCCGCGAAAATCGACAACGGCGACCGCGACTACTACGAGGAGCGCATCGCGCGTCTGTTCGACATGCCGCACGTGCGCTTTCGCGGCGAGCTCGACGACGCGGGCAAGAGCGACTTGCTCGGCGGCGCGCGCGCGTTGCTGTTCCCGATCGATTGGCCCGAGCCGTTCGGTCTTGTGATGATCGAGGCGCTGGCATGCGGCACGCCGGTGATCGCGTTCGGCAACGGCTCGGTGACGGAAATCATCGAGGACGGCGTGACCGGCTTCATCGTCGATTCGGTCGAAGAAGCCGCCGCGGCGGTGAAGCGTGTCGGCACGTTGAGCCGCGTGCGTTGCCGCGAGGAATTCGAGCGGCGCTTCACGGTTCAGCGAATGGTCGACGCATACCTCGGCGTCTATGAAGAACTCCGCAACGCGCGCAGAGCCGGCGAGTCCCGGGGTACGCGCGAGGCGGACATGCCCGCGCCGATGCAAGCCGCTGCTGCGCCTAAGTGAGTCGAATGAGTGAGTCGAATGAGTGACTCCAATGAGTGAGTCGAACGAGTGAACCGAATGAGTCAATCGAAGGAGGAAAGAGGATGCGATTTTTCGCCGTTGCGACCGACTACGACAACACGCTCGCTTCCAACGGCCGCGTCGGCGACGCGGCCTGGGCCGCGCTCGACCGGCTGCGGGCCTCGGGGCGGCAAGCCATTCTCGTCAGCGGACGGGAACTGGATGATCTTCTGACTATCTGTCCGCGGCTCGACGTGTTCTCGCGCGTCGTCGCGGAAAACGGCGGCGTACTGTACGACCCGTCGAGCGGCGAACGCCGCCTGCTCGCGCCCGCGCCGCCTCCGCGCTTCGCGGAAGAATTGTGCAAGCGCGGCCTGCGCGATTTCAGCGTCAGCGAAACGCTGGTTGCGATGATGCGGCCCAACGAACAAACCGCGCTCGCGGCCATTCGCGATCTCGGCCTCGAATTGCAGATCGTTTTCAACGGCGACGCGGTGATGATCGTTGCGCCCGGCGTCTCGAAGGCGAGCGGACTGCAAGCGGCGTTGAACGATCTCGCGCTGTCGCCGTTCAACGTGGTCGCGATCGGCGACGCCGAGAACGACCATGCACTACTCGCTGCGTGCGGTTTTCCGGTGGCCGTGGCGAACGCATTGCCGGCCTTGAAAGAACACGCGGTATGGGTCACGCGCCAGGCGGCCGGCGCGGGTGTCGCCGAGTTGGTCGACGCGCTCGTCGCCGACGATCTGCGCAGCCATGCGAGCCCCGCGATGCGCAATCAGGTGACGCTCGGCCAGCGCCGTGACACGCCCGACGAAGCGCCGCTCGGCTTCCCGGCGCACGGCACGATGGCGTTGCTGGTGGGCGAGTCGGGCTGCGGCAAGTCCACCGCGACCGCCGGCTTGCTCGAACGGTTGACCGCCGCCGGCTGCCAGTTGTGCATCGTCGATCCCGAGGGCGACTACGGCGGCGACGACAGCATCATCGCCGTGGGCGACGCGCACACCGCGCCGCCGCTCGACGAGGTATTGCAACTCTTGCGGCGGCCCAGCGTGCCGGTTGTCGCGGCCAATTTGCTGCGGGTGCCGCTGGATGAGCGGCCAGGCTTTTGCGCGGCCTTGCTGCTGCACATCCAGCAATTGCGTCTGCAAACGGGCCGCCCGCATTGGCTCGTGTTCGAGGAAGCGCATCATCTGTTTCCCGCGGACTGGGCGGGCGTCGCGCAGACGATTCCCGAGGCGCTCGAAACCGCGCTCGCGATCACGGTGTCGCCCGATCAGGTGTCGCCCGCGTTCCTGCGCCAGGTGAACACGGTGCTCGCGATGGGGCGCGACGCCCGCGCCGCATTGGCGCAATTCGCGGCGGCGGTCGGCCGTCCCGCGCCGACGTCCACGGCGTTGCCGTCCAAACCCGGCGAAGCGTTGTTGTGGCGCGTCGACGACGAGGCGCAGCCGCCTTGCGTCGTTTTGCTCGAGCCGGGCAACGAGCATCGCCGCAGACATCGCCGCAAGTATGCCGAGGGGATGCTGATTCCCGAGCGCAGCTTTTACTTTCGCGGCCCGCAAGGCGCGCTGAATCTGCGTGCGCACAATCTGATTCTGTTCCTCGAGATCGCCGAGGGTGTCGACCCGGCGACGTGGCAATTCCATCTGGAGCGCGGCGATTATTCCCGCTGGTTCGAGAACGAAATCGGCGATGCCGAATTGGCGCAGGAGGCGCGGCAGATCGAACGGGATCGTCACCTCAGCCCGGCGGAGAGCCTCGACTTGATTCGAGCCGCCGTGCAGGCGCGCTATACGCAGCCGGAAAATCCGTCGCTGCCGGCCATACTGTCCAGTTCGACGCAAACGGGACAGGCGGCGGGCGAATAGACAAACGCGCCGATAGATTTCAGCGTTCAGCGGCAAGCACATCGCCATGCGGGGAATGGATTTTGCAGCGCCTCGGCAATCTCATTGCCGGAGCCCGCCGATGACCAGTGAATCGAAGAAACCGCTCGAACAACGGCGCCGCCTCGGCGGATGGCTGCCCGATAAGGAAGCCGAACTCGTCGCGTTCAGGAAGGAACTCGCGCGGCGGGCGCGGCAACGCGCGGCCAGCGCGCCGCGCGCCCACGTGGTCGATGAACTGCGTGCGTTGATCGAAGGCGACACGGTGCTGCGAATGAATCTGAGCCGGGCGATCGACCAGGCGCAGTCGGCCGGCTACGAACTCGGCTATTCGACGATCGGCGAGCTGATCGACATCATCGACTACGTGACGACGTATGCGCCGCCCTTCAGCGAGTCGAGCCTGATTCACTGTCCGCTCAACGCGCTGCTCGACTGGCCGATGTGCATGCCCTCGGGGTATGCCGTGTTTCGCGACCCGGCGTTCAACGCGCGACTCAAGCGCGTTCTCAATGTGTGGTGCGGTTTCCTGAGCGGGCCGCATTCGAGAATGCATCTGAACGGCTCGCCGGATGGATGGTTCTGCGAGGAGGCGCAACAGCGGCTGGGCATCTCGCAGTTCCTGTGCGATCCGCACGAACCGCATTGGGGCTTCGCCTCATGGAACAGCTTTTTTACCCGCCAGTTCAAGCCCGGCGCGCGCCCGCTCGCCGAAGCGGCGGATAGCAAGATCATCGTGAGCGCCTGCGAGGCATCGCCGTATGAAGTGCGGCACGGCATCAGGTTCGAGGACAGTTTCTGGCTGAAGTCGCAGCCGTACTCGGTCAGGGAAATTCTCGAACGCAGCCCGCGCGAACTCGCCGAACGCTTCGTCGGCGGCTCGATCTATCAGGCTTTCCTCAGCGCATTCAACTATCACCGTTGGCATGCGCCCGTTGCCGGAACGATTCGTGAAGCGTACCAGGTGGATGGGACCTACTATTCGGACGCCGAGTCGGAAGGCGAGGACCCCGGCGGGCTGAACGATTCGCAGGGCTACACCACGGCGGTCGCCGCGCGCGCCGTGATCGTGATCGACTGCGACGATCCGGCGATCGGGCAGGTGGGCTGCGTTTTCGTCGGCATGGCCGAGGTGTCGTCGTGCATGATCGACGTGTTCCCAGGCCAGCACGTGAGCAAGGGCGAGGAACTGGGCTTCTTCCAGTATGGCGGCTCGACCTACTGCCTGATATTCGAACCGGACGTGATCCGCGGCTTCGTCGTGCAACCGCCTTTCGACGACGCGCAGCCGATCCGGGTCAACGCGCATCTCGCGACAGCGCGATAGCGCGATAGCACCGCGGCAGCGCTGCGAAAGCGCGCGGCCGGAGAGGCGCGCTCAATCGATTTCGGCCGCCGTCTGCGCGATGCTGCGCACGGCGCTCACCGCCGACTCCAGCCGTTGCAGGCTCGCGCGCAGCGGCGCGACGCTGCCGTCGCCGTGCTTCTCGCTGTGAGCGAGCGCCTCGCGCAGCAGAACCACGCGTTCCTGCAAGCGGCGTATCGACGCCCACAGCGCGTCTTCCGTGCCGTCTTTCTGCGCATGAGCCAGCGAGAGTTCGGAGAAGGCGTGGCCCGTATGGCACCTGAAGCGCAGCGGCTCGCCATCGTCGAGCCGCCACAGAATGCCGCCGCATTCCGGACAGGTGAGCGCGCTGCGTTTGCCGATCGCATCGAGATCGGCGGGCTCGGAGCGCAGGCCCAGCGCGATGCGGCTTTCCAGCGCGGCTTTGTCGGTCGAGTGTTCCATCGTCGGGTTCTCGGGAGCGGGGGCCTTCACCGCGGCAACGATCGCATCGCCGAGCTTGTCGATCGGCGCGATGACGTCGACGCGGGTGGCCCGCAATGCGCTGCGCGGCATCGACGGGGCGACGCAGTCAGCCGGGTCCTGAACCATCGCGACGCCGCCGGCGGCCGTGATCGCGCGCAAGCCGGCTGCGCCGTCATCCAGATCGCCGGTGAGCACGACGCCGATCGCGCGCGAGCGATATTCGACGGCGGCCGAGCGGAACAGCGGGTCGATCGCCGGCCGGGCGAAGTTTTCCTTGGGGCCGTGCGAGAGCCGCACGCGGGTCTGATGAATCAGCATATGACGGTCGGGCGGCGCGACGTAGACCGTCGACGGCAGCACCGCCTCGCCATCGCGCGTATCGGCGACGCGCAACACGGTCTCCCTCTGCAACAGTTGAGGCAGCACGCTGTCCCAACTGCCGATGTGCATCACGATCAGCATGGCCGCGTCCATGTCGGGCGGCAAGGATCCCACCAGCGTTTTCAGCGCCGCGAGACCTCCAACGGAGGCTCCGACGACGACGACTCTTTTTGCAGTCATGTCGGCCTTATGTTCGTCATCTTTGAACCGATGACTCGCAATTTTCGATCCGCCAGGTATGAACGCCGTCGGCAAGCCCTGGCAGCGCCTGAAAGCGGGAGACGCAGCCCGCCGCGGCACGCGCCGGCCATGCGCGCAGACGACTGCGGCTTGCCGGCACTTTGCAAACCTTACCCGGTTGCGGTGAGGAGGCTGGTGGAGCGGCTCCTGGCCGATCGACGGGCCGCTTTCGGGCCATCTCGGCTTCGCGGCACAAGCGTTGCTCCACGGCGGATGAAGCGACCGCAATGTGGAGATGCGCATGGCACACCGGGACCCGTCCCGCACGCAAGACGGCGCGCCGCCCATCGACGCCGCGAACGGACCCTCCGTGAGTAGGCCCGCGACGCACGACAGCCCGCGCGCGAACGAAGACCCGCCTGTCGGGCCGGCCGTCCCCGGCGAAGCGGGTGGAACGATGCATCTGACGCATCGGGGCGTCGACATGACGGTGAGCGCGCGGCAGAACCCGCAAGGCGCATGGGTGGACGTGATCGTCGCGTCGCAAGCGGGCAAGCCGTTCGCGTTGCCCGACGCGCAGCCCATCACGCCTGAATGGCTGACGCGCGAGGAAGCGTTGCGCGCGGGTGTCGAACGCGGCTGCTTCCTGATAGACCGATGCCTGCGCGACAGCGGCCCGGACCGCGACGTGCTCGATTGGGAGGCCAGGCAATGACTCTTCTCGCCAGCATCATGCGCCGCGCGCTCGTGTCGGGCAGCGCGGCGGGCAGTGCCGCGGCCGTCGCCGCCGCGGCGCGCGCGCCCGCGGAAGGCAGCACGCCCTTCGCGCCGATCAACGCGGTAACGCACAGCTTGTGGCCGCGGCGGGCCTTCAGCGAGACCGGGCCGAGCGCGCGTTTCACGCTGACCGGCCTCGCGATTCACCAGGCCGCGGCGGTGTTCTGGGGCCTGCTGTTCGAAGCCCTGCTGGCCCGCCGGCAAAACACGCACGGCGCGCGTCCGGGCGCCGCGGCGATCGCGGCGGCGGCCGGCACCACGGCGGCAGTGGCTTACGTGGTCGACTATCACGCGGTGCCGAAGCGGCTCACGCCCGGTTTCGAGGCGCACCTGTCAGGGCGTTCGATGTTTCTGATCTACGCCGCGCTTGCGGCCGGTTTCGCGGCGGCCGCGCTTCGCCGCAAAGAATAAACAGCGTCCACGGCAAAGCGGAACGCCGACCCTTCCCGCGCCGGCGCATCTTGCGATGCTTGCGGGTTCGCATCAAGGAGACCGTCATGGAGTTCAAGTACAAGTCCTGCACGATTCACGCGACCGCGAGCCTCGACGGCGACGCGATCGTCGCCAATGCGCGAATCTATATGCCGTCAGCGGACGATTGCCCGGCCGGCGATACCCATGAGATGGAGTTCCACCGCGATTTCCTCGATGAACACGAGGCGATCGAATTCGCGCACGAGCGCGCCGTCGCGTGGCTCGACGAACATTGGGACGCGGAGCTGGACCGTCCGGTTGGCGCCTAGCGAGGCGCGCTAGCTGCATAGCCGATAGGCGCCCATGTCCAGATGGAAATGCGCGCGGTGCAACGCGTCGTAGTCGGGGCCGAGCACGGCATTGAACACGCTGCAAGCGCCGTCGTGCGCAAGCTTGACGAACGCGCCCGCGCGCGTGTCGCTCGCCCAGCCGCGGGCGACCGTGATCCGCGTGCCGTCGGTCAGCACGAAGCCCTCGATATCGATCGCATTGGCGAACGCATGCTGGCTGAGCGAGCCTTGCGCGGCACGGGCGACGTTCCTGCACGCGTAGCTGCCTACGTGCAGAATCTGCCGCACGTCCTCGCCATACACCGCGCGCGCGGCCGGCTGCAAGTAGTGGCGGTCGTACATCGCAAGGCCGAGTGCGAGCGGACAGGTGGCAAGAAAACGGCTGCTCACCCGCGCTTCGTCCAGGCGCTCGACGCGCAGCGCGTCATGCAGCGCGCAACCTTCGGGCGTGGCCTGATCGGCGACCGGCGCATACGTCAGATGCGAGGTGTTCAACGCGGCGCGGCAGGCCTGCGGATCGCGCGTCGCGCGCCACAGCTTCCACGAAGTCAGCGGGCCTGGCGGCGCCTGAACGTTCAACGGTGCAAACGGATTCCAGCGCTCGGGGATCGATACGCGCTGAGTGGCGACGAGCCACGCTCCCACGAGCGCGGCGCCGGTCAATGCCAGCAGGACAAGGCGCAGCATGCGCTCACAGCGACGCGGCGGCGCTCACAGCGCGCGGCACGCTTCCGCGCACGCACGGCAGGCGTCGCTGCATGCCTGGCAATGCGCCGGAGGATGACGGCCGCATTCGTCCGCGCATGAATCGCAGATTCGCGCGCACAGGTCGCAGAAATCACGCATGAATTCGGTGTCGCGCGCGAGCGCCGCCGACGTGAACCGGCACAGCGATGCGCAGTCCAGATCCAGCCGGATGCACTTTTCCATCTCGGGCAGCGCGCCTTCGGCGATGCACGCCGAAGCGCAGTTCTCGCACGCCCTGGCGCACTTGTCGAGTGCTTCGATGCAGCGGTCGGCGTCGTTCATGGTCGACTCTCCTAGGGTTTGGCGGCGCGGGGCCGCGAGCGTTGTAAGTACTTCCCGGGCGGTTGAATATTTGACCGCGCTTTGAAATCACAGACGCGCGATCGATGTGGCGTATCGACCCACGCGGCCGATTCCTCGCCGGATGCCCGTTGCAGGCAAGCAGCATCGACTGTTCCCACGCGGCGCATCCCGCGCATTTGGCACGCGCATTGCTCGTCAACAGGCGTGACATGTCGAGCGATCGAGCGTGCCTCGCGCGCCCGACGAACAGGTGCCGGCCGGCATCGTGAAGCGCGCAGTTTGACGAACTCAACTGGAGGTCATCATGCCGTTAAAGAGAGGAACTTCAAGAGAGACCGTCTCGCACAACGTCAAGACGGAAACCAAGCATGGCAAGTCGCAAAAGCAGGCGGTCGCCATTGCGTTGAATCAGGCGCGCAAGTCGGGCGCGAAGATCCCGAAGAAGAGCGGCAAGTGAGTGCCGCCGCTCGCGCGTCATCCTCAACACGGGAGTCGTTATGAGCAATACCAAGCAGTCCAACACCCAGCCGGCCAACCCGAAGGAGCCGGCCAAGGAAAAGGCCCAGCAGCAACAGAACCAGCAGAAAGCGCCGCAGCACCAGGGCGGCCAGCGGCAGCCTTGAGTCCAACGGGGAAATGAGCGGTGCGCCGTAGCGGGCGCACCATGAGTCGCGCGCGGCGCTTGAACGGCCGCGCGTTTTTATTGGTACTTTCCCCAGCGCCGCTGGGCTCATCGGCCAACCTGGCCCAGGCATGCGTCGCACGATCCCCGCTCCTGCTTAGCAGGCTACGGGTCATTCGATCGTCATAACGTGACGTCATGGACCCTCAAACAATTCCGGCGTTGTCGCGGCAAATTAGACTCACTATATTTTGATCAAACGCGCGGTATAAGGCCCGCTCCCCTTTGCGTTTCCCGCATCGCCGCCGTTTTCGCCGCCGGCGCGAGGCGCCGACGAAAGCCGCATTACATAGACGATATTTTTCGCTCACCCGCTCACCCGTATCGAGGACAAAGTCGTGATCAAGAAGCCAACGTTGCGCCCGCTTGTCGCTGTTCTGATCCTTGGGGTCGCGAGTCTCGCGACTGTGTGTCCGACGCCCGCCTTCGCCGCGGGAAAAATCACGTTCGTCTCGCAAGGCGGCACGTATCAGGAAGCGCAGACCAAGGCGATTCTCGACCCGGCGGCGAAGCTGCTGAACATCACCGTCAACCAGGACAGCATTCCGGACGCGTGGCCGCAAATCAAGGCGCAGGCCGCCACCGGCAAGCCGATCTGGGACGTGGTGGATACGCCGACATCCAACTGTCTGCGCGGCGGCCGCGAGGGTCTGCTGGAAAAGCTCGATTTCTCGAAGATCCCGAACGGCGCCGCGATGCCGGAGAAATACCGCACGCCGTACTCGGTCGCCTATGAGTTCTATTCGACGGTGATCGGCTACAACAAGAAGACGTTGAAGAAGGTGCCGCAAAGCTGGGCCGATTTCTGGAACGTGAAGGCGTTTCCCGGCTCGCGCGCGCTGCGCAACGATCCGCAGACGGTGCTCGAAGCCGCGCTGCTCGCCGACGGCGTGCCGCGCGACAAGCTCTATCCGCTCGACGTCGATCGCGCGTTCAGGAAGCTTCAGCAGATCAAGCCGGACGTGACCGTGTGGTGGACCTCGGGCGGGCAGTCCGCGCAATTGCTGCACGACGGCGAAGTGGACATGACGATGATCTGGAACGGCCGCGCGAGCGCCGTGCGCAAGGACAATCCCGATGTCGACTTCACCTTCAACGACGGCATTCTCCAGAACACGCAGTTGTGCGTGCTGAAGAACGCGCCGAATCTCGCCGACGCGATCAGGTTCGTCAACGCCGCCGTCTCGCCGGAATTGCAGGCGAATCTGCCGCGTTATATCGACTACGGTCCGGGCAATCCGGCCGCCTTCAAAACGGGCAAGATCGACGCGAAGCGCGCGAGCGAACTGCCGAGTTCGCCGGAGAACGCGGCGAAGCAGGCGCTCATGTCGGAAGATTGGTGGGCCTCGGACGCGGGCATCCAGGCGAAGGCGCGCTGGCTCAAGTTCATGCAGTGAGGCGGGTCTAACGCATTGACCGGCGCGCGGGCCGCTGAACCCAGCGGCTCGCGCGCAAGGTCGTTTCCTGTCGCAGCTTCCATCGCCCGCGCATTCATCGAACGTGATCGACTATCTGATTCTCGGCGGCGGCTCGGCCGGCTGCGTGCTGGCCGCGCGCTTGTCCGAAGACCCCGGCAAGACGGTTTGCCTCATCGAGGCGGGCCGCAATATCTCGCGTACGGACATGCCCGCGGCGGTGCGCAGCCGCTATCCGGGCCGCGCTTATCTCGACACGGCGAACATCTGGCGACGCCTGAAGGCGCGCATGAGCGCGTCGGCGACGACACGCCGCTACGAACAGGCGCGTTTGCTCGGCGGCGGCTCGGCGATCAATGCGCTAATGGCCAATCGCGGCGCTCCCGCCGACTACGACGAATGGCACGCGCTCGGCGCGCACGGCTGGACCTGGAGCGCGTGCCTGCCGTATTTCCGCAAGCTCGAACACGATTGCGACTTCGGCGGCGAACTGCATGGCGCGAGCGGTCCGCTTCGCATTCAGCGCGCGAAGTGGGCACGCATCTCGCCTTTCGTGCGCGCGGTGCTCGCCACGCTCGACGCACGCGGCCACGTGCGGCGCGACGATCAGAACGGGGCGTGGGAGGACGGCACGTTCATCGGGGCGATCGCGGTGAGCGAGGCGGGCGAGCGCATTCCGACTTCGGTCTGTTATCTCGACGACGCCGTGCGGGCGCGGCCCAATCTCACGATCCGCACGGGCAGGGTGGTCGAGCGTGTGCTGTTCGACGGCAAGCGCGCGGTGGGTGCGCGCATCGTCGGCGGCGAAGCGAACGACGGCGCGGCCGAGGATGTGCTGGCCGCGCAGGTGATCGTTTGCTCGGGCGCGATCCACAGTCCCGCGCTCCTGATGCGAAGCGGCATCGGACCCGCCGCCGACCTCGCGGCGCTCGGCATCGAAGTGCGCGCGGATCGGCCGGGCGTCGGCGGCAATCTGATGGAGCATCCGTCGATCGCGGTCTCCGCCGTCTTGCCGCGCGCGGCCCGCACGCCGTTTCCCGATGAACATCACGAGCAGGCCATCGTGCGCTTTTCGTCAGGCGTGCGCGATACGGTGCCCGGCGACATGCACGGCGCGATCCTCTCGCGTTCGGGCTGGCATTCGGTCGGTTATCGGCTCGGCACGATCTTCTTCTGGGTGAACAAGTCGTACTCGCGTGGGCGCGTCACGCTCACGTCGGCGGACCCGCATGGCGAGCCCGCCGTCGACTTCAACATGCTGTCCGATCCACGCGATCTCGAACGGCTGAAGCTCGCGCTGCGCTTCGGCGCAACCACGCTGGCCGATCCGATGATGGCGCAACATCGCGCCACGCTGTTGCCTTCGAGCTATTCGCCGCGCGTCGCGAGCGTGGCCGTGCCGGGTGCATGGAACGCGTTGCAGCGCGGCACGCTGAGCGCGCTGCTGGATATCGCCGGTCCGCTGCGCGGGTGGCTCGTGCGGCGCGTGGTCACCCAAGGCGTGACGCTCGACGATCTGCTCGCCGACGATCACGCGCTCACGCGTTTCGTCACGCGTTCGGTGGGCGGCACGTGGCATCCGTCGGGAACCTGCCGCATGGGCGCCGCCGACGATCCGCTCGCCGTGTGCGATGCGCGCGGCGCGGTGTACGGCGTCGACGGGCTCTATGTGTGCGATGCGTCGCTGATGCCGTCGATACCTTGCGCCAACACGAATGTGCCGACCATCATGATCGCGGAGCGCATCGCGGACAGGCTGCGAGGGCGCTGATCGCCCCGCGCGCCTTCGCTTAAGTTGCCATCAATCGCCAAACCCCACGATTCCCTTCACTTCGAGAAACGCCTCCAGGCCCCACTCGGCGTATTCGCGCCCATTGCCCGACTGCTTGTATCCGCCGAAAGGCGAGCCCGCATCCCACGACGGATAGTTCAGGTACACGCTGCCCGCGCGCAACCTGAACGCCACGCGCCGCGCGCGTTCCAGGTCGGCGGATTGAACATAGGCCGCGAGGCCGAAAGGGCTGTCGTTGGCCATGGCAATCGCCTCTTCTTCATCGCGATACGGCATGATCGCGAGCACCGGTCCGAAGATTTCCTCGCGCGCGATCGTCATCGAGGGCCGCACGTTCGCGAACACGGTCGGCTGCACGTAATAGCCGCGTTCGAGACCCGGCGGACGGCCGAGGCCACCCGCCACGACGCGCGCGCCTTCCTCGATGCCGGCCGCGATCAGCCGCTCCACCCGCTCGAACTGCACGCTGCTGACCACCGGTCCCATGGTCGTGCGTTCGTGGTCGGCGGGGCCGACGCACTGCGCCTTAGCCGCGCGCCGTGCGATCTGCGCCGCTTCGTCGTGACGCGCCGCGGGCACGAGCATGCGCGTCGGCGCGTTGCACGACTGACCGCTGTTGCCGAAGCACGCGTTGACGCCCGCGGTCACGGCCGCTTCGAAATCCACGTCGTCCAGCAGGATGTTGGCCGACTTGCCGCCGAGTTCCTGGTGCACGCGCTTGACGGTCGGCGCGGCGAGCTTCGCGATCTCGATGCCCGCGCGCGTCGAGCCGGTGAACGACACCATGTCCACGTCGGGATGCGCGGCAAGCGCCGCGCCGACGCTCGGCCCGTCGCCGTTGACGAGATTGAAGACGCCGGGCGGCACGCCCGCGGCGTCCAGGATCTCCGCGAACAGCAGCGCGTTCAACGGCGTGACTTCGCTCGGCTTGAGCACCATCGTGCAGCCGGCCGCGATCGCGGGCGCGGCCTTGCAGACGATCTGATTGATCGGCCAGTTCCACGGCGTGATGAGCGCGACCACGCCCACCGGCTCGTGATTGATGAGCGTGGTGCCTTTCTTGCGCTGCCAGGCGAAGCTCTCGCAAGTGCGGATCAGTTCTTCCAGATGCCGCCGGCCGATCCCCGCCTGCCACGCATGCGCCATCGCGCGCGGCGCGCCCAACTCGCGCGAAATCGTCTCGCCCATTTCGTCGTGGCGTTCGAGAAACACGTCGAGAATGCGGCGGATCAGCGTGAGGCGCTCGGCGGGCATGGTTTGCGAGAACGAGGTGAACGCATGCTTTGCGGCCGCCACCGCGCGATCGATGTCGGCGGGCGTGCCCATCGCCACTTCGGCAATCGCTTCCTCGGTGCAGGGATCGATGACGGGCAGGCGAGCGGCGCCCGACGGCTCGACCCATTTGCCGTCGATATAGAACTTCAGTGCATTGGTCATGGCGTAGAGGGTTTTTGAAGGATGGGTTCAGGCGCGCGCCGCGCTGGAGCGGCGGCTCACCACGACGATCATCACGAGGCACAGCGTCAGCGCGGTAAGCATCGTGCTGATCGCGGCGATGGTGGGGTCGATCTCGTCGCGCAAGGTGACGAACATGCGGCGCGTGAGCGTCTGATTGGTGCCGCCCGACACGAACAGCGCGACCACGGTTTCGTCGAGCGCCTGGATGAACACGAACACCGCGCCGGAAATCACGCTCGCCTTGATCTGCGGCAGCGTCACCGCCATGAAGCTGCGAAAGCGGTTCATGCCGAGGCTGCGCGCGACCATCTCCTGGGTGCGGTCGAAGGTGCGCAGATCCGCGCCGACCGAAATCAGCACATACGGCAGCCCGAGCATCGTGTCGGCGAGAATCAGGCCGCCGAGCGTATTCACATAGCCCGCCTGCGAGTAGACGAAAAACACGCCCACCGCGACGATGATGATCGGCACCATCAACGGCAGCATCAGCAGCGTGCGCAGATAGCGCATGATCCAGTGCGTGCCGTTCTGGATCGCGTAGGCGGCGCACACGCCGAGCGGCGTGGCGATCAGCGCGGCGGCGCTCGACGCGATGAGCGTGGTGCGCGCGGCATCGATCCACGCGGGGTTGTCGAAGAACGAGTGATACCAGCGCAGCGAGTAGGCGGGCGGCGGGAAGGTCATGAAGCGCGTGTCGGAGAACGACAGCGGCACGACGATCAGCACCGGCACCATCAGGAACAGCAGGATCAGCACGACCGTTGCGCCGAGCACGATGCGTCCGAACGAGAGCCTGTTCATTTCGCCCCCAGGGTTTTTTCGAGCGGCACGACGCGGCTCGCGGCATAGAAGATCGCGCCCACGCAGACGAGCAGCACGACGCTCACCGCGCTCGCCGCGCCCCAACTGTTGTAGATCTCGACGTTGCGGCTCACCACCATCGACACCATGATCGACTTGCCGCCGCCCATCAGTTCAGGCGTGATGTAGAAGCCGAGGCACAGCACGAATACGAGCGTGACGCCGGCGAATACGCCGCTCATCGACAGCGGCAGGAACACGCGCAGGAATACGTGCAGCGGCGAGCCGCCCAGGCTCGCGCCCGCTTGCGAGAGATTCGGCGGGATTTTCTGCATCGCCGAATAGAGCGGCAGCACCATGAACGGCAGCAGGATATGAACCATCGCGAGGATCGTGCCGAACTGGTTGTACGCGAGTTGCACGGGCCGGTCGATCAGGCCCGAGGCGATCAGCGCCTTGTTGACGAGCCCCGTGCGCTGCAACAGCACGAGCCACGCATAAGTGCGCACGAGCACGCTGGTCCAGAACGGCAGGATCACCATGCCGAGCACGAGCGCGCTGAGTTTCGGCGGCAGCGAGGCCGCGAGATACGCAACCGGATAGCCGAGCGCCAGCGTGATGACGGTCACGACGATGCTCAGCTTGAACGTGAGCAGGAACGTGTCGACGTAGGCGCCCGTGAACATGCGCCGATAGTTGTCGAGCGTGAAGCCGTCGTGCCAGATGGATTGCCACGACAGCCACGCGAGCGGCACGACGAGCAGCACCACGATCACGAGGAGCGCGGGCGTCATCAGCAGAAGCATCGTGCGATCCTCGCGCCGCTGGTGGCGCGTGGCGGGATCGGACTCGGTGGCCTGGATCAAGGTGGGTTCCTGGAGCATCCGCTTGGCGGTTGTCATCATGCACCTACAGCGTCGAGAAACTGATACCACGCGGCGACGAGCCTCACGCCCGGCGCGCGCAGCGAATGAAAGGGCACGGGGCGCAGGCCGGGCGCGGCGAGCAGCGAAAGCTCGGGCGTCTCGCCGAGCGCGAGCGCGGCGGCGTGTTGTCCGAGCAGACTCGCCATCGCGACGCCTGCTCCGTTATACCCCAGACAAAAGGTCGTGGCGTCGTCGCTGCGGCCAACGTGCGGCAGCGAGTTGAACGTCATGCCCACATAGCCCGACCAGCGATACGCCACGCGCAGGTCCGCGAGTTCGGGAAACAGCGCGACCATCGCGCGCTGCAACGCGTCGAAGCCGGTCGTTTGGCCTTCCTTGCCGAACGCGTCGCGTCCGCCGAACAGCATGCGGCCGTCCACCTTGCGGAACCACTTCATCATGCGCCGCGTTTCGGTGTAGCTGCGGCGCTCGACCATCAGGCGCGCGTCGAGTTCGGCGGGAAGGCGTTCGGTGGCGATCATCGCGCTGCGAAACGGCACGAGTTCGCGTTGATAGGGCGAGGTCGCGGGCGTGAGGTCGGAATAGGCATTGGTCGCGACGATCACCTGTTTCGCGCGCACCGTGCCGCCGGGCGTGCGCAGCGTGACCCGCGTGTCGCCGGGCGCGCGGCGCATCTCTAGCACCGGCGTCGATTCGTGGATCGGCACGCCGCGCCGCGCGATGCCGCGCGCGAGGCCGCGCACGTATTCGAGCGGCAGGATCGTGCCGGCGTCCGCGCTCAGCACGCCGCCGACAAAGCCCTTGGAACCCGTCTCGCGCGTGACTTCATCGCGCGATTGCACGGTCATCGAGGTATCGCCGAGGGTCGTGCGCACCCAGTCGGCCTCGGCGCGGATCGACGCGAACGCGCGCTCGGTGTGCGCGCAGCGCAGGCTGCCGGTGTGCTCGAAGCGGGCGCGTTCGAGCCCGAACTCGTCGAGCAGCGATTCGACGACGCGCACGCCGTCGTGCGCGAGCCGGTGCATGCGCTTCGCGGTGTCGAGGCCGTGCAGCGCGTGGATCGCCGGAAACGACAGCCTGAACTTCGACGACACCACGCCGCCATTGCGCCCGCTCGCGCCCCAGCCGACCGGGTTCGCATCGAGCACCACGCATTCGACGCCGCGCTTTTGCAGCGCATAGGCGGCCGCGAGGCCCGAGTAGCCCGCGCCGATCACCGCGACTTCGACGTCGAGATCGCGCGTCAGCGGCGTGCCGAGCGCCGCGCTTTCATCGGGCGATGCGGCGGCGAGCGCGCGCCAGAGCGAGTCCGGCTGGTTATGCGGCTGGTTATGCGGCTGGTTATGCGGCTGCTTATCCGGCTGCTTATCCGGCTGCTTATCCGGCTGCTTATCCGGCGCGGGCATGGCGTTACGCGGCGAGGCGCGCTTCGGCTTCGACGGCGTCCGCGAGCGCGGCGAGCGTCGCGAACCTGAACGTCGGCGTGGTGACGGCCTCGGGCACCGGCGTCGCGCCGAAGCCCTTGCTGCCCTGACGGCGCTCGATCCAGCAGGTCGCGTAGCCGAGCTGCGTGGCGATGCCGATATCGTGGTACTGGCTCTGCGCGGTGTGCAGGATCTCGCTGAACTTGTAGCCGAAGGCCGCCTGGCGGCCGCGGTTGTACGCGAAGAACTGCGGGTCCGGCTTGGCGACGCCGGTTTCGTCGCAGCACACGGTGTCGTCGAACGGATCGCCGAGCGTGTGCGCATACGCCGACAATGCGACGCGGTCCGCGTTCGTCATCGCGACGAGGCGGTAGTGCTTGCGCAAGCGCTTGAGCGCCGCGACGGAATCCGCGAACGCGGGCCATTCGAGCACGTCGCGCTGGAACGCGGCGGCCGATTGCGGGTCGTCAGGCAAATTCAGTTCCTTCGCCAGCGACAGATACACGTTCGCCATTTCGTGGCTCGAACGTCCGGGGAACGCCGCGCGGCCGCGCATGTACGGCTCGAAGATCTGATCGTCGCTGAGGTCCTTCGCCGCCGCGCCGCCGAGGCGCCGCACGGAGGCGAGCACGCCGCGCTCGAAGTCGATGAGTGTGCCGACGACGTCGAACGTCAGGACCTTGAAATCGGTGAGCTTCATGAAATCATCCTTTTGCGGTTTGCTGTGATGCGGAGAGGGAAAGGCCCGCGCGCGGGCGGCTGGAAAGGTTGGATTGGCGCATAGGCGTGCAGGCGTGTAGGCGTTGGTTCAGGCGGGCACCACGATCGTGTCTTGCGGATCGAGCGTGACGCTCATGTGCGCGCCCGGCTGCGGAATGCGGCGGCGCGCATCGTGGCCGCCCGGCTGCCGGAGACTGATGGCGGTGCCGTCGGCGAGCGCCGCGAACACGCGCAGGCTTTCGCCTTGATAAAGCACCTCGGTGACGCGGCACGACAGGCGGTTCACGCCGTCGCGCGCGTCGCCGTTGTCGATCACGAGCTTTTCGGTTTGCACCGCGAGCAGCAGCTTGTCGCCGCGCGGCAGCGGGTGCGCGGTGCGCAGCACCGTCTCGCCGAGACGCACGGCGTCGTCGCCCGCGCGCGTCACGTCGAGCAGCGTCGCCTCGCCGATGAAACTCGCGACGAACGCATCGCACGGACGGTCGTAGAGCCGTTCGGGCGTATCGATCTGCACGAGCCGGCCGTTCTTCAGCACCGCGACGCGGTCGCTCATCGTGAGCGCCTCGCGCTGGTCGTGCGTCACGTAGACGATCGTCGCGCCGAGCTTGCGATGCAGCCGCCGCAACTCGATCTGCATGGTTTCGCGCAGTTGCTTGTCGAGCGCGGAAAGCGGCTCGTCCATCAGGATCAGTTGCGGCTCGAACACCATCGCGCGGGCGAGCGCCACGCGCTGGCGCTGGCCGCCCGAAAGCTGGCCGATGCCGCGGTTCTCGTAGCCGGAGAGTTCGACCATCGCGAGGGCGTCGGCCACTTTCCTCGCCCATGTGTTTTTCGGCTGACGGCGCGCGCGCAGCGGAAACGCGACGTTCTCGCCGACGCTCATGTGCGGAAACAGCGCGTAGTTCTGAAACACGATGCCGATGTCGCGTTTATGCGGCGGCGCAAATGTAATGTCGCGCTCGCCGACCCAGACCGCGCCCGAGCTCGGCTGCACGAAGCCGCCGAGAATGCCGAGCAGCGTGGTCTTGCCCGAGCCCGAGGGGCCCAGCAGCGAGACGAATTCGCCGGGGGCGATCTCCAGCGAAACGTCGTCGAGGGCCACTACCGGGCCATAACGCTTCGCTGCCGATCGGATCGAAACACCTGTTTTCGCTCGTGCGTCCATTGCGTTCTGTCTCGCTGAAGAAGCCTGCGTTAGGGAAAATATAGGCTGCGTCTATTTTGGCGGCAATTCCCAAATTGTTGGAGAAGGCATAACATGAGGTCATGCCTAACCTGCGTAAAAAACTGCCGAGCGCCAATGCGCTGTTCGTGTTCGAAGCCGCCGCCCGCTGCGGCAACTTCACGCGCGCGGCACAGGAACTGTATGTCAGCCAGCCCGCGGTGAGCCGAATGCTCGCGCGCATGGAGGACCATCTCGGCGTGCGCCTGTTCGAGCGCGTGCGCGGCGGCATCGAGCTGACCGAGAACGGCAGGATTCTTTACCGGAAAATTTCCGAGGGCTTCAACGGCATAGAAGGCGCGATCCGCGAGATCGAGGCGAGGGCGACCGGCGTGGAGTCGGTCACGTTGTCCGTTTCCACGGCCTTCACCACGCACTGGCTGATGCCGCGCATGAACCGGCTGAACCAGGCGTTTCCGAATGTCGACCTGCGCTTTCAACTGATTTCAGGGCGCATCGGCGGGCCGCTCATCGACGTCGATCTCGGCATGCGCTTTCTGCGCGAGGACGAGATCGGCGAGAACAGCGTGCTCGTGATGCCGGAGACGCTGCTGCCGGTGTGCAACCATCGCTACCATGAGACGGCGTCGACCGAGGCGGGCCGCGAGCACGGCGACACGGTGATCGTGATGGACGACGGCGAGCGCGGCTGGCATGAGCGCTTCGGCGAGTTCGCGGCGCACGGGCGGCATCCGGCGAGCATGCTGAGCTTCAACGATTACGCGATCGTCGTGCAGGCCGCGTTGCTCGGGCAGGGTGTGGCGCTAGGCTGGCTCAACGTGGTGTCGCACTGGCTGCTGGAAGGCGCGCTGTTGCCGGCCGAAGAACAGGTGATCGTCACCAACCGGCGCTGCTGCCTGGTGTGGCCGGAGGGCCGGCCGTTGCGGCCGGTCGCGGCGGAGGTGCGCGACTGGATCATCGGCGAGACGCGCGCCGACGTGCGCGCGGTGGATAGCCGATATCCGAAGCTCGGGTTGCGCGGGTTGCTGGGTGACGCGGGGCTCGCGATCGGGTCTTGATGCGGGCCGCGTGGTTCGATTCCGCGCCGCGCCGAAGAAGCGGCGGCGGCGCGGCTGGCAGATGAGGTGAGGTGAGGCGAGTTGCGGTAGGCCGCGGCGGGCCTACCGATGCGCTAGATCACGGGCCGACCCGCAGAACCACGCCGGACGAAATCTGCACCATCAGATAGTCGCCGCCAATGCCGACCCACGAATAGCCGCGTGGAGGCGGAGCAAGGTGGTAGTCGCGCCAGTTGTCGATCACGTACTGGCGATCGCGGTATTCCGGAGGCAGGCGATCGCCCTTGCGCCAGTGCCCGGGCGCGTTCGCCGAATTGCCTGGACCGTCGGCGCCGTGTCCGGGCGGCGCGTCTTTCGGGCCGTGCCCCTTCGATCCGTGACCATGATCGCCTTTACCCGAGTTGCCGTGGCCGGACTTGTCGTGCGGCGGTTGTGCGCTCGCGAGCGACGATGCCAGCATGCCCGTGACTATCAGCGACGCGAGAAGCATGCGCGATTTCTTCATTGCTTATCTCCTGTTAGGTGGTTGCCCGACGGCCCAGGCATGAAGCAGCATCCCGGCGACAGTCATCGGACCTCAGAAGCACTGGGTCAGGGGCATGATAGCGAACTGTCGGGGATTGATCTACTTGTGTTGGGTGAGGGTGGACACATTGCAAAGGAGCCAATGAGTGGCCGAAATATCGAGTAATGCCTTGAAAGATGGCCTGACTTCCGCGCGCTTGAAACTCGTGCGGGCGGAAGCCGCGTTCGCGCCGGAGCTTCGTGATTACTCCCTTCGCAATCGCGAGCACTTGCAGCCTTGGGAGCCCGCACGCCCGGATTCCTTTTTCGAACTCGAGGCCGTCAAGAACCGACTGGGCGCGATGAGTCGTGACAATGCCTTGGGCAATGCCGTTCATTGGTTGCTAACGCGTAGGGACTCGGCGGAAGTGATCGGCGAATGCCACTTCACGAATATCGTCCGTGGTCCATTCCAGGCATGTCATCTCGGCTTTTCTCTCGCGAAACATGCGCAAGGTCAAGGGCTGATGCAAGAAGCCCTTACGGTAGCGATACCGCATGTGTTCAATGACGTCGGATTGCATCGCATCATGGCGAACTATCGGCCTGAGAACATACGCAGCGGGCAATTGCTGAAGCGGCTAGGGTTCGAACGCGAGGGACTCGCGCGAGCGTATCTGAAGATCAACGGCGCGTGGGCCGACCATGTACTCACGTCGCTGATCAACCCGAGTGCTACATCTTGACGACCACCTTTCCCTTCACGCGTCCTCTCTCGACATAAGCCAGCGCCTCGTTGGTCGACTCGAACGGGAAAACCCGATCGATCACGGGCTTTATCGCACCTGCGTCGACGAGCGCGGCGATCTGACCGAGTTGCTCCCCATTCGCACGCATGAAAAGAAACGAATAGCTGACGTGATGACGTTTCGCCGCCTTTCTAATGCGGTAGCTCAGAAAGCGCATCGCCGTTTTCAGGAACAACGAGGCACCTATCTCTTTGGCGAAATCAGGATCAGGCGGACCCGCGATTCCAATGAGTTTGCCCCCCGGCTTGAGCACTCGCAGCGACTTCTCGAGCGTGTTTCCGCCTTGTGTGTCCAGCACCACGTCGTAGTCTTTCAGAATGGCCGCAAAGTCGTCTTTCTTGTAATCGATGACGACATCCGCGCCGAGTTGCTTCAACCACTCGGCATTCGCCGCGCTCGCCGTCGTTGCGACAGTCGCGCCCACATGCTTCGCCAGTTGAATCGCGAAGGTGCCGACGCCGCCCGAGCCCGCATGGATGAGTACTTTCTGCCCTTTCGCGAGTTGGCCTTTTTCGATCAGCGCCTGCCAGGCGGTCAATCCCACCAAGGGCATTGAAGCCGCTTCTTCCATGCTGAGTGACGTGGGCTTGAGCGCCACGCCGTCTTCCTTGACCGCGATGAATTCCGCGAAAGTGCCGATGCGGTCCTTATGCGGTCGCGCAAAGACTTCATCGCCCGGCTTGAATCGCCGCACGTGCGGTCCGACGCGGACCACCACTCCCGCCAGGTCGTGGCCTAAAATCAATGGCAAACGATAAGGCAGGAGGAGCTTGAATTCCCCGTCTCTGATCTTCGAATCGAGCGGGTTCACGCCGGCGGCGTGAATCTGGATCAATACGTCGTCCTCGCGCAGTTCGGGAACCGGCATATCGCCGGCCCGTACGCCATTCTTGCGTCCATATCGATCGACGACGAATGCCTTCATCACAGTTCCTTATTGCTCATTGCATCACATTGTTTCGCGGGTTGCGGCTTTAAAACGGGAGAGACAGTCACGCGGCCTACGTTGCCAGCCGCAAATCCTTGCGAACGCCGGCGTCCACCAGGCCTGCAGGCGCGAACCTGCGTAGCAATTGCAGACGGCCGGCGAGTCCGCCGGCCGTATAGCGCAGCTTCGGGCGAGCCGCGCTGGCGGCCCGCAGTACGGTTTCGGCCACGACCTCGGGACCGTCGGCATTCTCGACCACCTCTTTCACCCGCTTGTCGACGGCCGAGCGCACCTCGCGATATTCGTCGAGCGGGGCGTCGGGCGCCATGAAGTTCGCGTCGAAGGCCGTCTTGACGTAGGCGGGCTCGATGACCGAAACCCGAATGCCCTTGGTACGCAACTCGTGGTCGAGCGACTCCGAGTAACCCGCGACCGCGTGCTTGGTGGCGGAATACAGCGCCATATAGGGCATCGGCAGAAAACCCAGCACGGAGCCGATGTTGATGATGCGGCCGCTGCCGTGTCGGCGCATATGGGGCACCACGGCGCGCGTCATGCGGACGATCCCGAAGAAGTTCGTATCGAAGATCGCTCGGGCCTGATCGATCGAACTCTCTTCCGCGGCGGCCGGGGCGACGCCGAAGCCCGCGTTGTTCACCAGCAGGTCGATGCGGCCGTGCAGGCGCAGGACTTCGCTGACCGCCGCTTCCACCGATTCCTCGCTCGTCACGTCGAGCGGCAGCATCTCGAAGGTCCGTTGGCCGCCTTGCGCACCGCGCCGGCTCGTGCCGTAGACCGTGTATCCGGCCTGCGCGAGCCGCTCGGCCGTGGCTTCGCCGATTCCCGACGACGCGCCGGTAACGAGCGCTATTCTGGTTTCCATGATGTTCTTCCGATAGTGAGCGATGTGAGCGATGTCCGATACGTGGGCGGCGGGGCTTTCATCCTGCCATTTGTATGATTGTCATCATATTTCAGGTGCAGCGAAAACCGGCGCCGGGCCGGGCGGATTCACACATCAGTGGGCGCGAGTTTTTTCAATGCGGTTTCAAGAAAACTATCCGTGAGCTTCGGATCGTCGACGGCGCGCGCCAGCATCAGGGTGCCGACCATCGTGGCGACCGTCATCAGCGCCTGTTCGTGTGCGCCCGGTTGGCCCCAGTCGGGCAATTGGCGCGCGACGACATCGATCATTTCCTTGATGCGGCGGGTGGCCGCGCGCCGCACGACGGGCGCCTGGCGCGGCATCTCCGAGCCGAGCGCGGAGACCGGACAGCCCGTTTCCACGCTTTGGCAATGCTCTTTCGACAGATACGCGCGCACGATCGCCGGCAACGCCTGGTCGGGCGCCACGGAGGCCGCGATATGTTCGGATATGGCCACGGCTTCGGCGCCGGCGCGGTCGGCCGCTTCGGCAAGCAGCACTTCGCGCGACGGAAAGTGGGCATAAAAGCCGCCATGCGTCAGGCCGGCCTCCTTCATGATGTCGGCCACGCCCGTGCCGGCGTAGCCGCTGCGCCGGATCGCGCGGGCGGCCACCTCGACGATGCGCTCGTGTGTGAGTTCCTTGCGGCTGGCGGTATTCCGCTTGACTGGGGGCTTCTTCATGATGGTCATCATATACTAGTTTCGACACCTGCGTTTTTTCCGCGCGACGGCCGGCGCTCAAGCCAACGCTTCGGCAGGGCTGCCGGCTGGTCGCGATGACTTTACAATCCTGCGCTTAGATCCACAAAACGGGAACCGCGCCATGAAGTCCATCATCGCATCGTCGCTTATCGCAGGCATCGCCGCGATGAGCGCGCACGCGAACGCCGAAACGTCGACCGGCAATGAAACGCCGAAACAGCAGTGCGCGATTGCCTACGTGACCGGCATTGGCGGGACGGCGCAAAGCCTTCGCGAATACCTGTCGAGTTCGAACCGGTATCGCTATCTGGCCGAGAATCCGATTCAGTGCAAACTCTCCGATGAGGGCCGCGCGTCCGGCTGCGTCGGCGTCACCAGCCTTCGGCACGAGAGGGTGAGCGTGTACGACGACAGCGACGACGCGACAATGACCGTGGTGGCGCGCGTGGAACTCGACAGGGGAACGTATCCGGTGATCATCGTCGTGCCGAGGCAAGACGTGAAGTGCGAGGAGTGAATGCGCGGAGCGGCCGCGGCCGCCGTTCATCCAATCGCTCAATCGTTCAATGGTCAGAGGCCGATCGTTAGCGCAATGCCGGCGCGAAACCGCGATCGACAAGCAGTCCAAGGAGGGAAAACCCGTGTCCAGGACATCCGCATCCACGCTGTTTCCGGTCTTCGAGCGCGCGGTGATCAGCCTGTATGACGGCGGCGTGCTGTCGCCCGCGGTGCTTGAGCGTGTGATTGGCGCGTTCGCCCAGACCGACATCGACTGGCGCACGACCCCGACCGCGCGCTCCGTCGACGGCCGCACGCTGCGCGACATCGTTGCTCAGACGATGCTTCCGGGCGATGCGCCAAAATCGGCGTCGAGTTCGTTTGCGGCCGTGATCGGGCACATCGCCGGAGCAAAAGTATCCGAGGACGACACGCAGGCAACCTCAGAAGAGCGTGAACCGTCGCGCGGCAAACCAAAGAAATCGGCTCGATCAGACGAAGCCGGGAGCAGCGACGAGGACAGCGACAACAACGACGCAAGTTCGGAAGAACTACTCGCCCAATTGTCGGGTAACGCGCCAAGGGGTAAGCGTAAGGCCGAGGGCAAGGCCAAGGCCGCCGCCGACTCGACCCGCTTCAACCCGCTTCTGAACGCGGCGCTGCCGCACAAAAAGAAAGACTGACGGCGCGCCCTTCGCGGCATCGCAACGGCGGTTCCGCACCCCCGCGCTAACCCATGCGAGCGCAGACCGCGCATCATCCGCGCGTTCGCCGGAACATTCGTGAATGTGAGCAACCGAAGCCGCTACGGTCTCCGTTTCTCGTCGAAGCCGCGGCTTCATGCGGGCTTCACGACCCATCGGCGCATGCGCTCAATGCGAGTTGTTGAATGCGAGCTTCCGCTTATATTCTGACGTCATCGGCGCTGGCATAGGGCCGCCGCCAATGAACGAGAGACCGATGATGACCGCCTTTATCGACAGCATGAAACTCAACCACTTGAGCTTCCCCTCAGCCGACACCCCCGCGACCGCCAGGTTCTTTGAACAGCACCTGGGTTTCACTATCGCGGGAACCTGGGACCAATCGTACATTCTCAAGCGCCCCGGCTTCGACGTGGTGATCGATCACGCGAGCGGCGATGCGCCGGCATGGCCCAAGGCTTTCCATGTCGGCTTCGAATTGCCGAGCCTCGATGCCGTTCACGCGTTGTATGAGCGCTTCAAGACGGAGGGTGTCGAGATGGAGACCGAAGTCTTCAACAATGGCCGCGGTTCGCGCTTCTTTTGCCGCGCGCCGGGCGGCGTGATGTTCGAAATCAACACGCGCCGCGACGCCGCGCCGGAATATCGCGGCACATTCGACGACTGAAAAATGATCCATGCGTAGCTGAAGCGCTGGGGCCGGGGACATTCAGCGCGCGTGCTCGCAAGCGGTGTCGCCGGCGTATTACTATCGTGGTCCCATGACACGGATTTCGAGGTGAGAAGAACCATGAACCCATCGGAACGCATCGACCAGATGATCGCGGAACTCACGGACTGGCGCGGCGAAACGTTTGCCGGCATCCGCAAGAGCATTCTCCAGGCCGACCCGCAGATCATCGAGGAATGGAAGTGGATGGGAAGCCCGGTATGGTCCCGCGACGGCATGATCGCGGTCGCCAACGCGCATAAAGGCAAGGTGAAGCTGACCTTTGCCCACGGTGCGAATCTTCCCGATCCCGACCAACTCTTCAACGCGGGACTCGAAGGCAACGCGAGACGCGCAATCGACTTTTTCGAGGGCGACAAGATCAATGCGCGCGCGCTGAAAAATCTCGTGCGCGCCGCTATCGATTTCAATCACACCAGCTTGAAGAAGAACGCGCCTGCTCGGGCCAAAAGTGCGCAAAAGTGAAAGACCCGAAGCAATGGCCGATTGAATCGGCCATTGCCGCACGCACGTTTCGTCAGCCTGCTGATATGTCCGTTCACCACGCCCGCGCAAAGCGGTGATTCGCCGATTCGGCTCGACCGGTTCGCGCCGCTGGCCCGGTCACGCATAACGGTCATTATTCAGTCACAAACCTCACGCACTATTACCGCCGGCCTTCAACGGCCCACCGAGCTGCGCGCTGGCCCTCCCTGACCACCCCCGAAGATCCACGCGAGCCACGCACGCATGGGCGACGCTTAGCGCCAGACACGTCCAAAACAAGCATTCCCTTCAAGGAACATCATCGTGTCTCGTTCAAGACTTCTTGCCCTGACGGCGATCGCCTCGTCGCTCCTGTTCGCCACGGCGGCGCATGCAGCCGTGGACCTCATCGCGGTCGGTCAGTTGAGCGGCTTGAGCGGCGATTTGTCGAAGGAAACGGCGGCGCCGCTGGAGAACGGCGCGGCGGGCAATCTGCTGGGCGGCCTGGGTTCGGGCATCGCCTACGCGGGATGCCATACGTTTGTCGCGGTGCCGGACCGCGGCCCGAATGCCGTGCCGTACAACGCGGCCATCGACGACACCGCGTCGTACATCAACCGCTTTCAGACCTTGCGCCTGCGCCTGAAACCGGGTGCGGCGGGCGCTGCGCTGCCGTACACGCTGACGCCGAAACTCATCGGCACGACGCTGCTTCACGCGTCTGAAACGCTCGTCTACGGAACGGGCGCCGCGGCCGGCGTGCCCAACGGCGCGCCCGCGCTGAACCGCCGCAACCGCACTCACTACTTCACCGGCCGCTCCGACAACTTCGACCCGACGCGCCTGTCGACCAACGATCTCGACGCACGCTTCGATCCCGAAAGCGTGCGTGTGAGCAGCGACGGCGAAAGCGTCTTTATCTCCGACGAATACGGTCCCTACGTCTATCGCTTCGATCGCCGCAGCGGCCGCCGCACCGATAGCTACAAGCTGCCCGATACGTTCGCGGTGTCGACGCTCGCCGCCGTCGGCAGCGACGAAATCTCGCAGAACACTTCGGGCCGCGTGGCGAACAAGGGGATGGAAGGTCTCGCGATCTCGCCGGACGGCAAGACGCTGTTCGGCGCGATGCAAAGCCCGCTGATTCAGGACGGCGGCACCAGTGGCGGGTATACGCGCATCGTCAGGATTGATTTACGCAGCGGCAAGACCACGCAGTTTGCCTATCCGCTGACGAACATCGGTACGGCGGCGAAGCCGAAGTATCCGACCATCAGCGACGTGGTGGCCGTCAACGACCATGAATTGCTGGTCGACGAGCGCGACGGCAAGGGACTCGGCGACAACTCCACGGCGGCCTTCAAGAAGGTGTTTCACATCGACCTGACAGGCGCGCAGGACGTGAGCAACGCGAGCAGCGAGGCCGGTCTCGCGCCGTATGCGGTGCGCAAAGCCTTGTTCCTCGACGTGGTCGCGTCGTTGACCGCGCACGGCTACAACGCGAACGACATTCCGGCGAAACTGGAAGGCCTGGCGTTCGGCCCCGACGTGGTGGTCGGCGGCGTGAAGAAGCACACGCTGTTCATCGCCAACGATAACGACTTCCTCGGCACGGTCACCGATACGAATCATCCGGCCGGCATCGCGAACCCGAACCAGTTCTTCGTGTTCGCATGGGATGCGAGCGAGTTGCCCGCCTACGTGCCGCAGACGCTGCCGGGCGCGGACGACGATCGTCGCGGCGACGGTCATGGTCATTCGGCTCAGGCTTGCGGTCGCGACGGCGACGACGAGCGTTGAGCCAAGGCGCGGCAAGCGCCCCGGCGTTTTGCCGCGCGCCGGTTTTCCGCAAGGCTGAAGCCAGCGCCACGCATCGTCGATGAGCGGATCCGTCACCATAATGGCGGTTCCGCTCTGCATAACAGCCGCGATATCCGTCCTTTTTGTTCTACGCTATAAGCGCGACGCGCAGCGCGTCCTGGCGTTCGTCCCGAGGTTCGGCCGAGGTTCGTCACACCCCGCGGCGGGTTTCTTTCAGGGAGCCGCCGCACGCGCTGCGCCCGCTAACGGGCTCCTGCGCCATGCCGTTCGATTAGCGGGAGCCCGATCGTCAGTCAGGCTGCTCGCCTGATTGCCAACCAACCAGCCGGGGCCGCCGACGGTGTACCCCGGCAGCACGCTTCATGGAGGATGACGATGTCGATTCGACTAGGCGAAGAAGCTCCGGATTTCACCGCGGAAACCACCGAAGGGACGATCCATTTTCACGAATGGATCGGCGACCATTGGGCGATCCTGTTTTCTCATCCTAAGGATTTCACGCCGGTTTGCACCACCGAACTCGGATACATGGCCCGGCTGAAGCCGGAATTCGATAAGCGCAACACGAAGATCATCGGTCTTAGCATCGATCCCGTCAGCGATCACGAGAAATGGGTCAAGGATATCGAGGAGACGCAGGGTCACGCGATCAACTACCCGTTGATCGGCGACGCCGACCTGAGCGTTGCGAAGGCCTACGACATGATCCATCCGAGCGCGAGCGGCGGCCCGCGCACCGCCGTGGATAACGCAACGGTGCGCTCCGTGTTTCTGATCGGCCCCGACAAGAAGGTCAAGGCGATGCTCGTGTATCCGATGAGCGCGGGGCGCAATTTCGACGAAGTGCTGCGTCTGCTCGATGCGCTGCAGCTCAACGCGAAACACACGGTGGCGACGCCGGTGAACTGGAAACCGGGGGAGGACGTCATCATCCCGACCTCCGTTTCGAACGACGACGCAGCGAAGAAATACCCGCAAGGCTTCAAGACGGTGAAGCCGTATCTGCGTTACGTCGAGCAGCCGAAGTGAAACCGGCGCGCGTTAGCGCACCTCGCGGTTAAGACGAAGCGCCGTTCTCCACAGTGGCGGCGCGGCCACCGGCGCCAGGCCTTCCCGGCCTGGCGCCCCAATACGGCCGGACCATGCCCGCTCGGCGAACGCCCGCGGCATCCAGAGCCAAATAGCGGTTCGAGATAACGTTATCGGAATCGAATCATTCTCAAGGCCCGCTTCGCTCGTTACGCTTGGCGAACTATTGCAAAGCGAGGGCGTATGGCCGCTTCTGTTCCCACATCGTTTTCCACGCGACGGCGCACGCTGAAGCTATTAGGCGCGGCGCCCGCACTGAGCGTCTTCGCCGTGACCGGCGCGTTGCACGCGCACGGCGCGCAGGCCGCCGAAGCCGCCGCCACTTCCATCACGCTCGTTCTCGGCGACCAGGCCGGCGGCACGCGCGCGCTGGCGGAAGCGACGAAAGTGCTCGACGGCGCGCCCTACGCTTTTCGCTGGGCCAACTTCCAGGGCGCCGCGCCGCTCTTCGAAGCGCAACGCGCGGGCGCGGTCGATCTCGCGCCGGCGGGCGACTTGCCGGTGCTCGCGGCGGCGGTGGGCGATCCGAGCTTGAAGATCGTCGCGACGCGCGTGGGCTCCGGCGCGCAACTCGGCATTCTGGTCGCGGCGGATTCGAAGATTCGCACGGTCGCGGATCTGAAGGGGCGCACCGTGTTCGTCTCCTCGGCGCGCGGCAGCATTTCGCAGTTTCAGTTATACGGCGCGCTGGCTGAAGCGGGGCTCTCGAAAGAAGACGTCAGCGTGCGTTTCATCTTGCCGGTCGATGCATTTGCCGCGTTCGCATCGGGATCGATTGAAGCATGGGCGACGTTCGATCCGTACTACGGCATCGCGGTGCAACGCGGCGCGCGGATTTTGCGCGACGGCACCGGCATCAACAGCGGTCTCGGTTTCATCACCGCCTCCGGGGCCGCGCTCGCGGACACGCGCAAACGCGCGGCGATCGCGGACGTCCTGCTCAGGCTGCAACGCGCGGGCGATTGGGCGCTGGCGAACCCCGACGCCTACGCGCAAATCTACGCGACGCTGACGCGCTCGCCGCTCGATGCCGCGAAGCGGATCACGCAACGCGCGTCGCTGAAACAGCACTTCATCACCGAGGCGGATATTGCCGCGCTGCAAAAGGTGGCGGACAGCGCGAACCGCGACGCGATCCTGCCGCGCCGCATCGACGTGCGCGCGATTGCGGACACGCACATCGCGAACGTGTGAACTGTGGCTGAGCGCGTTCGCGTTCACGCGCCGGGTGTGGCCGGTTGCACGTGAGCCGGCCGGCGAGCGCAACGGCCGCCGCAAGGGCCACCGCTATCTAGCCGGCGCTAGCGGGAGCCGCCAAAGCCGCGCGCGTGTCGAGCGGCGGCATGGTGTCGAACGCCGCCCGGCGAAGCGGTTTGCCTGAGCGCGAGCGCAGCGTCCCGATGGTCTCGAACAACGCATCGACGTCGGCGCTGCCGGATGCCGCGTCGAAACAGAGCGCGATTCGTTCGAGCAGTTCAAGCGCCGCCTCGGTTCGGCCTTCGTCGCGCAGCAGCGCGGCGAGCGCCATCGAGGCGCGCAGTTCCCACATCCTCGCGCCCTGCGTGCGGGACAGTTCGATCGCCTTCGCGAAGCATGCCGACGCGTCACTGCGCCGCGCGTTGGACGCATTCCCCGCATAGGCCTGCGCGCGCGCTTCGGCGTGTGCCGCAAGCCCCAGCACGCGCCAGATTTCCGGCAGGAAAATCAGCTCGCCGTTGCTTTCGCAGAATGCCAGCGCTTCGTTCAATCGGCTGCGGGCTTCGTGGATCTGCCCGGCCGTGACGAGCGCCTCGGCGTAGGCGACGATGAACAACGTGATCAAACGCCGGAAGCCGCGCGCGATCAACGCGTCGAGCGCCTGCGCGAGAACCGGCAGCGCCCGCTGCGCGTGTCCGTCGAGAATGTCGCGATACGCGGACAGGCAGTCGCAGTAATCCAGCCACACCTCGGAGCGATGCAGCGCGGCTTGCGAGCGCATGATCTCCAGATAGGCCGCGCCGCCGCTCAGATCGCCCGACAACAACGCCAGCGGCGCCGCCGCCGCGCCGAGCACATGCGTGAGCGACGGTTCCATCGTATGGGGGCGCACCAGGCTCACGAGTTGATCGACGAGCGCCAGGGCCTCGCCGACATTCCCTTCGAGCCACGCGATTCGCGCGAGCGTGCCGTTGCAATAGACGAGCGGATCGACGGCGAAGCTGCCCACCCGCTGCGCTTTGCCGTCGAGCGAGACGATACGTTGCCTGACGTCGAGCAGCGCCTGCCGGGCTTCGCCATGCCGGCCGAGACAATGCAGCGAAATGGCCACCAGTTGATCCGCCAGGATCTGTTGCCACGGGTTCTCTTGTGCTTGTGCTTGTGCCTGCGCGAATTGCTGGAACCGCTTCGCGTACTTCATCGATTCGTGGATGTTTCCACCGGACATCATCGTGTTCCAGAGGCCCCATAGCGCGCGGGCATGAAACGCTTCGTCGCCGCACGCCAGCGCGAGCGCGAGCACGTCGCGCCACAATTCCGCCGACCGCCCAACCGCGCCGTGAATGTAGGGCAAGGCCGACGCCAACGCCGCGCGCACGCGCATTTCGCTGACGGCGGCGACCGATGCGGCGGGGAGCTTGTCGAGCGCGTCGACCGCTTGCCCGGTGCGCGCGCAGCACTCCGCGATCATGCCGGCGTCGAGCAGCGCGCCGGCCAGATTCGACGCGAGTTCGACGCCGAGCCGCACGTCGCCCTCCGGGGAGAACGCCCAATCCAGGGCGCTGCACGCGTCGTCGAGCGAATGCTGGAACACCGCCGCGTGATCGGCGGCGCTCGAATCGGTGCTGCTCGCCGCGCCGGCAGCCGTCCGCGCCGGGCGAGCCTGCAAGCAGCAGGCGAGATAGCGCGCATGGCGCGCGGCCAGATCCTGCCGCTCGCCTTCAGCCTGGAGCTTTTCGAGCGCATAGGCGCGCGTCGATTCGGAGAGGCGATACCGCGCCACCGGACCGTCGAATTCGACATTCACCAGCGATTTGGCGAGCAGTTCGCTGATGCCGTTGATCGCGCTCGCGACCGTCAAGCTGGCGTCGCACACGACCGCGCACATGGCCTCGAACGTGAACAGGCCGCCGAACACCGCGATTCGTCTGAACAGCGACTGCGCGCCGGCGTCGAGCAGCGCGAAGCTCCAGTCGAAGGTCGCGCGCAAGGTTTGATGGCGCGGCAGCGCGGTCCGATAGCCGCCCGCGAGAATCGCCATGCGATCGTCCAGCCGCTGATACACGCCTTCCACGCCGAGCGCCACGACGCGGGCCGCGGCCAGTTCGAGCGCGAGCGGAATGCCGTCGAGCCGCCGGCATATCTCGCCGACCAGCCGCAGTTCCGCACGCTCCGCGCCCACCTTGCGCTGCAACGAGTTGGCGCGCAGCAGAAACAGATTCACGGCCGACTGCTGCAAGATCTCCGCGTCGCTCGAATCCGGTTGCGGCACGTCGAGCGGATCCACCCGGAAAATCGCTTCGGGCATGATGCGCAGCGGCTCCCTGCTCGTGACGAGCACGCGCAGCGAAGCGCATTCCGCGACCAGCGCCTCGACGACTTCCGCCACCTCGTCCACCAGGTGCTCGGCGTTGTCGAGCACCAGCAGCCGGCGTTTTTGCGCGAGCGCGGCGGCCATTTGTGCAACACCCGGCGCAACGCCCGGCGCGGCATCTGCCGCAGCCAGCCCGCAATCTTCGGCGATGGCGGCGAGCACGCCGCCGTGCGCGGTGAGCGCGGCGAGTTCCACGAAGCACACTTCGACGAAATCCGCGGCGGCGTGACGGGCCGCTTCGATCGCGAGACTGGTTTTGCCGATGCCGCCCGCGCCCACCAGCGTCAGCACGTGCGCGTGCGCGAGCATCGCGCGGATTTGCCGAACCGCCGCCTCGCGGCCCACCAGGTGCGTCTTGGGCGGCGGCAACGGGCATGCGGCAGGCGCGGGCGCGAAGGATTGCCCGGGCGCCGACCGGTTCGATCGGCGCACCAGTTGATAACCGCGCCCTGGCACGGTGAGAATCAGATCGCGGTCCGCGCCGAGTATTTTTCGCAGCGCGGAGAGGTGTACCTGAATGTTGTTTTCTTCGACTATCGTGTTGGGCCAGACCGCGTTCATCAACTCGTCTTTCGTGACGAGGCGCCCGCCCGCCGATGCGACCACCGCGAGGATATCGAACGCACGGGAGCCGAGATGCACCGGTTCGCCGTCCTTGCGCAACGTGCGCATCTCCAGATCGATGTGAAAGCGGCCTAATTCGATCATGTCGTTTTCAGGTTCCGGGCAATGAGCGTGATAAGGCAACGGTGCGGCTCGATCGTGGCGTCACCCGCCTTTGCATGATTTCCATCCGGCAATGCGCGCTCGAACGGCCATCGTCGACGTGATCGAAAGTACCTTGGCGAATTGCGCGTGTCTTGTCGGTTAGTGCGATGCTTTGTATGAAAGTCCAATGGCATGAAACAACGGCGGCGCTCGATCGTTCAATCGGCGCCGGCTCGACGCATGCGTTGCAAGCGGGTCAGTTGCAGGCTTGCCGGCGCCACGCGCCGGGCGGCACGCCGACCCATTGCGAGAATATTCGCGTGAAATGACTCTGATCGGAGAAGCCGCAGGCGATGGCGATTTCCGACAGGGAATAGTCCGAATGCTTCAGCAGGTCGCGGGCGCGGTCGATACGCCGTTCGAGCAGCCATTGATGCGGCGTGCGATGCGTGGTCTCGCGAAACGCGCGAATGAAGTAGCTGCGTGACAGATTGCACGCGCTTGCGATTTCCTCGATCGAAACGTTGCCTTGCGACTTCGCGAGCAGCATGTCCTTGGCGCGTGCTTCCTGCAAACTGGAGAGGCGGCGGCTTTTCTTCTCCGATTGCGGCGGCGCGTTGCCGTACCGATCGAGCAGATGGGTTCCGATGGTGACGCCCAATTGTTCGGCGAAGAGCGGGCTGGCCTCGCTCTGCCGGTCGAGCGTGAGCGCCAGCACCTGGGCGAGATGGCCGAGCACCGGGTCCTTGTGCCCGGCCAGCGGCGCGAGCCGCGGCACGCTCGCGCCGCTTCGCTCATAGCAGGCGTTCGCCATGAAAGCGCGCGACAGTTCGATCAGCACGAAATCGAAGCCGCTTTGCAAGTCGGCTTTATAGTCGTCCGCGAAGTCGCGAATGTAGATGCTGTCCTGTTCGAAGTCGTGCGAGGTCCAGCGGTGGCCCGAGAAAATACGCCGGCGATGCCCGGTTTTCAGCGACACGCCAATCAGAAAGCCGCGCTCCGAACCGTGCATGGCAACGGCGCTGGCCTTGTTGTCGCGCGTGCATTTGCGATGGAACCTGAACTCGCCGGTGTCGAGTTCGAGATCGCGGTACAGGTGGCTCGACAGGCAGCCGAGCGAGTCCTTCGGGCGTGCGGCCGTGGCGGCGGATGTCTGAGTATCGTCAAGCATGGATCGTCACCTCGATTCGTCGCGCAGCGGTCCCGCTACCTCGGTAATTTAACCGAAAATAACGAAATGTAATTATTCGTCATTATGGCTTACCGGTCGCAATCGGTCGAATGACGAGTTCAATCTCCAACGCACGCGCGGCGCGTTTTTCCGGCGAGCCAGGTTCGCCAGGAAAACGCGCCGCGCATGGGCAACGAGCGTTGCCCCGATTCATCCCGGGATCAGCGCCCGGGCTTCGGCATCAGCTTTGCAAGAACTCCAGCAGATCGGCGTTGACCTTATCCGCCAGCGTCGTGCACATGCCGTGCGGCGCGCCCGGATAAACCTTCAGCGTGGCGTTCTTCACCAGCTTCGCCGAGAGGCGCGCCGAGTCGTCGATCGGCACGATCTGGTCGTCGTCGCCGTGCAGGATCAGCGTGGGGACGTCGATCTTCTTCAGGTCGGCGGTGTAGTCCACCTCGGAGAACTGCTTCACGCATTCGTACTGGCCGAGTATCGAGCCGAGCATGCCTTCGCGCCAGAACTCGTCGATCGTGCCTTGCGAGGTCTTCGCGTTGGGCCGGTTGAAGCCGTAGAACGGCATGGCCAGGTCCTTGTAGAACTGCGAGCGGTTCGCCGCCACGTTCGCGCGAATGCCGTCGAACACGGACATCGGCAGGCCGTTCGGGTTGCTCTCGGTCTTGACCATGATCGGCGGCACGGCGCCGATCAGCACGGCCTTGGCGACCCGCGAGGTGCCGTGGCGGCCGATGTAATGCGCGACTTCGCCGCCGCCCGTCGAATGGCCGACGAGCGTCGCGCCCTTCAGGTCGAGCGCGTTGATCACCGCGGCCAGGTCGTCGGCGTAGGTATCCATGTCGTTGCCGTGGGACGGCTGATCGGAGCGGCCGTGGCCGCGGCGGTCGTGGGCGATGACCCGATAGCCCTTCTGCACGAGGAAGAGCATTTGCGCGTCCCACGCGTCGGCGTCGAGCGGCCAGCCGTGCGAGAACACCACGGGCTTGCCGGCGCCCCAGTCCTTGAAGAAGATCCGCGTGCCGTCTTTTGTGGTTACCGTGTTCATCGTGTGTCGCTCTCCATGCTGTGAGTGGGATGCACTGCCTGCGTGCGGATTGCCGCCGGCCGCCGCGGCGGCCATCGCGACGCCCGGCGCGGCCATGGCGGCGACTGCCGCGCCGGCCGCGCCAGCGCCCGCAACCAGCAGTTGCCGACGATTCGCCGAGGGGATTGCGGATGGGTTAGCCAAATTTCTCTCCAGTCTTGACGTTGATGAATCGCTGTTCTTGACGATGCATGATGCGACATCGCAGGTTTCAATCGTAAGACTGCGCGCACTGTATTGAACTTCAGATTGCTTAAATCTTCTTAACGGGCATGCCGTCAGGCGTCGATCCGGCGGCGCAGGCCGTCTCCGGCGAGCGGCATGTCGCGCAGGCGCTGGCCGGTCGCGTCGAACAACGCATTGCCGAGCGCGCCGGCGGTCGGCCCCATCGACGCTTCGGCCGCGCCCAGAAACGGTGCGCCGGGGCGGTCGAGCAGGTGCACGTTCAGGCTGCGCGGCACGGCGGAGAACCGCAGGATCGGATAGCTGCTCCAGTCGAAGCTGCGGATGCGCCGCGTGTCGAACTTCAAGGCCTCGTAGAGCGTCCAGCTCGCCGACTGGATCACACCGCCTTCGATCTGGTTGCGGATGCCGTCGGGGTTGACGATCTGCCCGGAGTCCACCGCCACTTCCGCGTGTTCGAGCGTCACCTGACCGGTCTCGCGCACGACGGCAACCTCGACGGCGATCGCCACGTACGCCATCAGGTTCTTGTACTTGCCGAACGCGAAGCCGACGCCGTGATTGGCCTTGCGCGGCGCGCGCGGCCAGCCGAATTTCTCGGCGGCGAGGCGGATCACGTCGCGTGCGCGCGGGTCATGCAGATGCTTCAGACGGAACGCGACCGGATCGGCGCCCGCCGCGGCGCTGAGTTCGTCCATGAAGGACTCGATCGTGAACACGTTCATGTGCGCGCCGAGCGAGCGCATCGCCGAGGTATGCAGCGGCATGGTCGGCGAGAAATGGTTCATCACGCGCAGGTTCGGAAACGTGTACAGCGGAATCGCGTTGCGGTCGCCGCCGCCTTCGGGCTGCACCATCGGCACCGAGGGCGCCGGCGTGAACGGCTTCTCCAGCAACTGCGCCGGAATCAGCCGGCCGGCGTTGACGATCCGCTCGTTGTGCGAGCTGCTCCACAGCGCGTAATCCCAGTCGACGATGCCGCCGCCGGCGTCGAGCGAGGCCTTCGCTTGCGTGACCATCGCGGGCGTGTAGTGGTCCCACGTGTGTTCCTGTTCGCGCATCCATTGCACGCGAACCGGGCGGCCGGCCATGTCGCGCGCGATCAGCGCGGCGTGCGCGGCGACGTCGTCCGCGCCGTTGTGGCCGTAGCAGCCCGAGCCTTCGACGTGGACGCAGCGCACGTTCTCTTTCGGCAGCGCGAGCATTTCGGCCAGCGCGTCGCGCAGCGGATAGACGCCTTGCGAGTGCGTCCACACGGTCATGTGGCCGTCCTTGAACTGCGCGACCGAGCACGACGGTCCGATCGAGCCGTGCAGCATGTAGCGCTTGGTGTAGGTCGCGCTCAGCGTTTTGAGCGGCGCGCCCGCCGGGCCATGCGTGTTGGCGATCTCGATGTGTTCGGTGGAAATCTGTTTGAGATCGCGGTGCACGGTGGCGGGATCGGGCAGCGCGTGCCCCGCGCTCCACTGGCTGCCCGCCGCGAGCGCGCGTTGCGCCTGCACCGCCTGCCATTCGCCGCTGGCGACCACGGCCAGCATGCTGCCGTCGCGGATCACGTCGACCACGCCCGGCATCTTCAGGACATCGGGCGTGTTGGTGCGCAGCAGTTGCGCGCCGTACACCGGCGGCAGCACCACGCGCGCATGCAGCATGTCCGGCATGACCATGTCCTGCACGTAGCTCGGGCCGCCCGTCACCTTGCCCGGTATGTCGAGACGCGGCAACGAGGTGCCGATCACGCTGAAGGTCGCGGGATCTTTCAGCGGCGACTCGGGTGTGGCTACGCGATGCAGGTCGACCAGGCCGACGGCTTCGCCATAGGTCATCGATCTTCCATCGGGCGCCTTGATGATCGCGTCGTGCGCGCTCAACGCGCTGCCGCTCACGCCGAAGTGTTTGGCCGCCGCGCCGACGAGCAGCCCGCGGACCTGCGCCGCCGCGTTCAGCAGCGCGCTGCCGCTATCGGCGATGGTGTGGCTGCCCGCAGTGAGTCCTTCGTCGGGCGACGCGCCGGTGTCCGCGGTCAGGAAGGTGATCAGCGACGGCGCCATGCTCAGTTCCTCGGCCGCGACCTGGAGCAGCGCGGTGCGCACGCCCGTGCCGAGTTCCACCTTGCCGGTATAAACGGTCACCCTGCCGGCGGGATCGATCTTGATCCACGCGTCGAGATAGGGATTGGTTTTCAGGCTGCCCGCCAGCTTCTCGGTGGCTTTCGCGATGTGCACGGCGGCGCCTTCGTCGGCGATCACTTGCTGCGCGAGCGCCTTCGCGCCGGGGAACAGGCTGAAGCTCACCGCTAGCGCGCCGGACATCATGAAACGGCGGCGTCCTTCGTCGATGCCGTTGATGTCGTCGATCCTGTCGATCTTGTCGTGGACGCTCATTGCGTGCCTCCGTGGTTCGCCGTGCGTGGTGGCTTCGCGGCGGGCACGCCGTCGCCGGCCGGCAGATGCGCAACCTCGCGGATCGCCGCGAGAATGCGCATATGCGTGCCGCAGCGGCACAGGTTCGGCTCCATATGCTCGCGCAATTCGCTTTCCGTCGGATGCGGATTGCGATCCAGCAGCGCCTGCGCGCGCATGATCATGCCGGCGATGCAATAGCCGCACTGCGCGGCCTGATGCTCGATGAACGACTTCTGCAACGGACCGGGATGCTCCGCGGTGCCGAGACTTTCCACGGTGCGCACGGGCCGCGCGCCGATCGACGAAACCGGCACCAGGCACGAGAAAACCGCTTCCCCGCCGACGATCACGGTGCATGCGCCGCATTGCCCGAGACCGCAGCCGAACTTCGCGCCGTGCAGGTGCAGACCGTCGCGCAACGCATAAAGCAGCGGCGTGGACGGGTCGATATCGAGGGCGTGCTGCACGCCATTCACGGTAAGCGTGATCATCGCGCGTTGTTCTCCTTTCTGACTTTCGCCACGGTGGCTTCGACGTCGTTCCACGGGCCGCGCTGCGAATACGCGGCGCGAATGTAGGCGGCGAGATCGGCGATTTGCCGGTCGCTATAAATCTCGCCGAAGGCCGGCATGTAGTTCATCGTGTCCGCGCCGTGCCAGCCGATGCCGCCGAGCATCATCTGGATCGCGTTGCGCGGCGTGGCGGCATTCACCGCGGTGCTGTACGCGAGGGTGGGGCGCTCGCCGATTGCCTGCATCGGCGCGGCGGGTCCGTGGCATTGCGCGCATGACGCGCCGAACAGGATCGCGCCGCGCTGCGCCGACGCGGACGTTTCGGCTTGCGTTCTGCCTTGCGTTTCGCCTTGCTCAGCAGCCTGTGCCGATACGTTCGCGACAGCGGGCCGCGGCTTCTGAAGCGACAGGATGTAGGTGGCGATGGCCTCCACGTCCTGCTCGGGCACGCTGGCGAGATCGCGCGTGACGGGCAGCATCGGGCCGGCCGCCGCGCCGTGTTCGCTCGCGCGGCCGCTGCGCAAATAGGCGACGAGCTGCTCTTTCGTCCACGGTTTCGGCGCGCCGCCGAGCGCATTGAGCGCGGGCGCTTCCCAACCGTCGACCATCCCGCCGTCGAACGCGTGGCCCGACTTCTCGCCGCCGATCGCGTCGAGCGGCGAATGGCACGAGGCGCAATGGCCGAGGCCATCCACCAGCAGCTTGCCGCGATTCCATTCGGCGTCTTTCGACGTCTCCGCGGGACGCTCGCCGGCACGCAGGAACAACACGTTCCAGAATGCCAGCAAGGGCCGGAAGTTCAGCGGGAAGATCAGGTCGTTAGGCGGCGCGCTCGCGCTGACCGGTTCGCGCGTCATCAGATACGCGTATGCCGCGGCAATGTCGGGATCGGACATGCGCGTGAAGTGGATGTACGGAAACGCGGGATACAACAGGTGCCCGTCGCGCGCCACGCCGTGACGCACGGCGCGCGTGAACGCTTCGAGCGACCAGTTGCCGATGCCGGTCTGCACGTCCGGTGTGATGTTGGTGGCGTAGATCGTGCCGAACGGCGTGGCGAGCGGCAGGCCGCCCGCGAACGGCTTGCCGCCCTTGGCCGTGTGGCACACGATGCAGTCGCCCAGCGCGACGACGCGCGCGCCCGCGAGCCTCGTCTGCGAATCGAACGATGAAGCCGGCGGCGCACTGAGCGGCGCGATTGCGGGCTTCCACATCGACCACACGGCGACGATCAGCGCGGCGACGATCAGCGCGCCGGTTGCCGCTAGCAAGATTGGCTTGCGAGTCATCAGGCACCTGTCAATGAAGTATCTCGAGCAGCGTATCGCCGCCGTCACGCGAATTCCTTAAAGCCACGCTTAAACGTTGTGAAACCGTACCGTGACCGGTTCCGCTCACGCGCTGTGCCGCGCCGCATGCGGACGGCCGATCGCCAGGTAGTGAATCAGCGCGACGAGCGGGAATGCCGTGGCGACGCCGGCGACCAGCGTCCATCCGCCGTGCTCATAGAGGGGACTCGCGAGCGCCGAGCCGAACGCGCCGCCGACAAAAATGCTCGTCATGTACAGCGCATTCAGACGGTTTCGGCTCGCGGCATGCAGCGCATAGATTTCGCGCTGGCCGAGCACCATGTTCATCTGCACGGCGAAGTCGAGCACGATGCCGGTCGCGACCAGCCCCACCACGCCCCACGCGGGATGGATCAACGCAGGCGTATAGGCGAGCGCGCCCACCACCAGCGCGATCAACGTCGCGCGCACCGTGTGGCCCGCGTCGGCGAGACGTCCCGCAACCGGCGCCGAGGTCGCGCCGATCGCGCCGACCAGCGCGAAGATGCCGATCGCGGTTTGCGAGAGTCCGAACTGCCGGGTCAACTCGATCGGGATCGCGGTCCAGAAGAGGCTGAACGAAGCGAACATCAGCGCCTGATACAACGAGCGGTGGCGCAGCACCGGCATCGTGCGGATCAGATGACCGAGCGAGGCGATCAACTGGAAGTACGTGGCCTGGTGATCCGGCTGGCGGCGCGGAATAGTGAGCGCGAGCACGCTGGTGACGATCGCCATCAACACCGCCGCCGCGGCGAATACCGCGCGCCAGCCGAAGTGCCCGGCCACCACGCTGGAGATCGGGCGCGCCAGCAGAATGCCGAGCAGCAGTCCGCTCATGATGGTGCCGACCACCTTGCCGCGCGATTCGTCCGGCGCGAGATGGGCGGCGAGCGGAATCAGGATCTGCACGGCCACGGAACTGAAGCCGATCAGCAGCGAAATTGCGAGCAACCCGTCTGGCTGGTGCGCGAACGCGGCGGCGGCGAGACTCACGATCGATACCAGCGCGGTGGCGATCATCAGCTTGCGGTTTTCCAGCAGATCGCCGAGCGGCACGAGAAAGAACAGCCCGAGCGCATAGCCGATTTGCGTGAGCGAAACGATCAGGCTCGCGGTGCCGCCGGACATGTGAATGTCCGGCGCGATCAGTTCGGTGATCGGCTGCGCGTAGTAGAGATTCGCGACGATCGCGCCGCAGCAGAAGGCGAATAGCGCGATCAGGCCGCGCGTCAGTTTGACGGGGCCTGGGCTTGCGGCGGTGATGGATGCGTCGGTCGACATGAGCAACTCCTGAAATGAAAAAGCGGGAAAGCGGAAAGAGCGGGAAAGCGGAAAGAGCGGGAAAGCGGAAAAAGCGGCGGAAAGAGCCTCGGATCTAACCGGCGATATTCATCAAACGGTCGCCGAGCGAAATGCCCAGATCGGTCATGCGCTTGCCGCGTTGCAACTGCTGGCTCTCCCAACGCGTGAGCAACGCATCGATGCTCGTGTCGGCTTGCCTCGCACCCGCCAGCGCGAGCGCGAGCGCATGCGCGTTGGCCGCGGCCTTGGCGGTGCTGCCCGCCGTATGGGGACGCGGCACCGATGCGGCGTCGCCGATCAGCACCACACGTCCGAACACCATCCTGGGGGTGCGCAGGTCGACGATCGGCTGCATGAACGGCTCGCCGGTTGCATCGACCAGCGCGCGAAACGTCGGCCCGAGCAAGGCTTTTGCATCGAGCCGAAGCTGCTCGACATCGGCGTGCTTGGCCGTGCCAGGCGGCAGCGAGAAAGCGCGCGCCGCGCCGTGACGGTCCACCAGCAGTTCATTGAGCCGGGCGCGGTCGTACTTGCGATACCACACCCAGTTCCAGCGACGCTCGCCGGCCGCGGTCGAGTCGTTTTCGCCGGGAATCAGATAGGCGAGTGCCGAGTGTTCGTCGCCTTGCTGGAACGTAAAGCGCTCGCGCAAGATGTCCGCGGCGAAGAGCGGCAGATCGGGTTCGGCGACGAGTCCACGCCATGCCGCATAGCCCGCGTAGGCCGGCACGATCTCGGGCAGCAGGCGGCGCCTGAGCGTCGAGCGGATGCCGTCCGCGCCGATCAGCAGATCGGCGCGCTCGCTGCGGCCGCTTTCGAAGCGCGCGACGATCTGCTCGCCGTCCATGCGGAAGTCGCTAAAGGTCTCGCCGGTATGCAGGCGCGCCGCGGGCAGCGCGTTTCTCATGGCGCTGTACAGCAGGCTCCATGAAGTCTGCATTTGCGGCATGAACAGTTGCTCGACGCGCCTGTCCTCGCGATCCAGATAGATGCGTTCGCCCGACGCCACGCCCGGCGGATCGGGCAGGGCGACGCCCGCGAAATGCAGCGCGTCCAGCACGTCCGGTTGCAGCACGATGCCGCCGCCGCGGCTGTCGAGCTGATTGGGCGAGGTCTCGAACACGTCCACGTCCCAGCCGGCCGCGCGCAAGGTGGTGGCCGAGAACAGTCCGCCGAGCGAGCCGCCGATCACCACGGCGCGCGGTGCGTCGAGCGCGTTCATGCCGCGCTCCGTTGCATGGCGGCACGCAGCGCGTTCGCGAACACGGCGCCCGGTTGCGCGCCGCTGATCAATTCGCCGGCAATCGAGATCGTCGGCACCGAATGAATGCCGAGGCGCTCCGCCTCGTCGCGTGCGGCCTCGATGTGCGGCGTGCCGGAAGCGGCGAGCAGATAAGCGCGAACTTCATCGGCATCGAATGCGTGTTCGGCGGCGATGTCGATCAGCGTGTCCAGCGAGCCGATGTCGCGGCCTTCCGAAAAGTAGGCGGCATAGATGGCTTGATATAGCGCGGCGGTCTGCCGGGCTCGATTGAGCGCTTGCGCGAACTGCATCAGACGATGCGCGAGCCGCGTGTTCGGCGTGCGCAGCACCTTGTCGTAATTGAACTGCGCGCCCGCCGCGAGACCCGCCGCGGCAACCTGCGCGTCCATGCCTTGCGAGCGCGCCCAACTGCCGAACTTGCGGGTGCGATAGTCGCGCCGGTTCATGCCTTCGGCGGGCATCGCCGGATTCAACTCGAACGGCACATAGTGGATCGCCACGCGCGCCTCGGCGCCCGACTCCGCGAGCGCCGCGGCGAGATTCCGCTGGCCGATCCAGCACCACGGACAAATGAAGTCGTAATGGACCTCGACCTGAATGGTTTGCATGCTGCACCTCTCGCTAAGTAACGACGACAGGTTATTCGTTGCGCGCCATTGAGTGAATACGTCTAGAATGCAATCCCCCGTTGCGTGTGACGCAACCAAACCCGCATTGAGGCCGTGCATGGACAAACTCCTGGCCCTGAATACCTTGCTCGAAGTGGCCGACGCCGGCGGCTTTTCGAAGGCCGCGCAACGTCTCGGCGTGGCGACCTCGTCGGTCACGCGTCTGATGGATGCGCTCGAAACCTCGCTCGGCACCGCGCTGCTGACCCGTACGCCGAGAAAGGTCAGCCTCACCGACGCCGGCATTGCCTACGTCGAACAGGTCGGCAAGGTGCTCGACGATCTGGCCGAGGCGGACGAAAGCGTGTTCGACAGCGGCGCGTCGCCGGTCGGCGCGCTGCGCATCGCGGTGCCCTCCGCGTTCAGCCGTCTGCGGCTCGCGCCGCACCTCGCCGCCTTTCTCGCCGAGCATCCGCGCGTGTTTCTCGACGTCGTCGTGGCCGATCACTACGCCGACCTCGCGCTCGACAGAATCGATATCGCGATCCGCATCGGCCTGCCCGATCGCGACGCGAATCTGGTCGTCAGAAAGCTCGCGGACAATCCGCGCTATGTCGTGGCGAGCCACGACTATCTCGAACGCAGCGGCACACCGCCTACGCCGCAGGCGCTCGATTCCCACGAGTGCCTGCGCGTCGCCTATGGCGGCGGTTACCGCACGCGCCAGGTCTGGAGCTTCCGCCGCGACGGCGCGGAAGAGCGCGTCGAAGTGCGCGGGCATCTGCTGTCGAACAGCATCGACATCCTGCTCGAAGCCGTTCTCGCCGGACGCGGCATTGCGTTGCTGCCGGAATGGCTCGTCGCCGCGGAGATTCGCGCGGGACGCCTGATGCGGCTGTTCGAGCAGTTCGAGGCGACGCCGCACAATGGCGACGCCGTGGTCTATGCGGCGTATCTGCCCAATCGCCGCCATTCCAGCAAGGTGCGCGCGTTCCTTCAGTTTCTCGGAGCGCGGCTTCAGTCCGCGCTGGAAGGCTGACGCACCGCGCGCGTGCTTACGAATGGCGTCCCGATTCGAACAGGAACCACACGCGCTGCTCCGCTTCGTCGATCCAGTTTTCCAGCAGGCTCGCCGTGGCGACGTCGCCGTATTCGTCGCATAGCGCATGCGTTTCGCGCATGTAGCCCGCCAGCGCCAGGTTGTCTTCGCGCAATTCCGCGAGCATGTCGCTGGGCGTGACGAACTCCGCGTCGTTATCGGCGATGCGTTGCAGCTTCGTGATCTGCCCCGCCGAGCGCAGCGTCTTGCCGCCGATCTTGCGCGCGCGTTCCGCGATCGGGTCGGTGGTCGCGTAGATCTGATCGGACTGGTCGTCGAGCAGCAGGTGGTAGTCGCGGAAGTACGGCCCCGACATATGCCAGTGGAAATTCTTGGTCTTCAGATAGAGCGCGAACACGTCGGCCAGCAGGGTCGTCAACGCGGCGGCGATGTCGCGCGTCGCGTCTTCGCCGAGGCTGGTCGGTGTCTTGAGCGGCGCGGCGCGATGCGCGGCTGCGGTCTGTGCGTCTTTCATGGCGGTTCCTTTTAGCAGGCCGTTGAAATATCCGTCGTTGATGCGCTCAGATGCATTACGACGGATGCTGGGTTTGCACTTTTGAAACGCGGAACACGATTGCGGGCATT
>NZ_FRAB01000072.1 GCF_900142195.1 Paraburkholderia terricola | reverse complement strand
GGTATGAGTCAGCAACACCTTCTTCACGAGGCAGACCTCAGCGCTATTCTGACCTTGCCATCACGACTGTGCTGGTCATTAAACGCGGCGGCCGCACTTGTGTATAAGAGTCAGGCACAACCAGGCGCAGGCGTGACCTACTCGGCCGCCTCCAGCTCGCGCAGGCATTCCATGATCGCCGCCCGCTCCAGCGGATCGAGCTTGGCGAGCTTCGCTTGCCAGCGGGCTTTCTTCCGCTTGATGCGCTCGCGCTCGCGGAAGTTGCTGCCGAGGTAGCGCAGATCGTGCAGCTCGGCCGGCTCGGGGTAGTTCATCCACAGCCGTTCGATAGCGATGCCGCCGCGCGTCATCGCGTTGAAGTCGATGGTTCTCCATGACGCCAAGGGAGAGCTGTCATAGATCGTTGAGCTGTAGCCCGACACCATCACCGCGCACGGCAAGCCGGCCAGCACGTCGAGCAGCCGCACGTGGTCGGCGTCGTCGTATTCGTGGCGGTATAGCTTGCCGCCGCGCCGGCTGTCCATCACGTAGGGCGGATCGGCGTAGACGAACTCGGAGCCGGTGAACTGGTGGGACTCCAGCCAGGCCACGGCGTCGCCGTGGTGCAGCTCCAGGCCGGGCACGTCGAGCTGCTGCCAGACCTCGATCACCTCGGGATCAACGTCGATGCCGACGCTGCGGGCAGCGGGCCGCTTGCGCTCCAGGATGTTGCCGCCGCCCAGGTGCGTTTCGATGTACGTGTCGTGAGGCGGGATGTTGTTGATGATCGTCTGGTAGACGCCGGCACCGCCCTTGCCGCCGGGGTATCTCATGGCCTTCTTCCTGGAGTAAATCGGGACTTGGCCAGCATCGTCAGAAATGGCGATGCTGTCAAGGGAAGCCGGCCGGGCCTGCATCGTCAGAGCCGACGATGCGAAGCTGCTGGAGCGACCTGCAGCACCGCCAGGAATGGCGATGCCGGATCGCTCAGTAGGTGGGGATGTAGACCACCTCAATGTCCACGCGCTGGTTCTCGCGCCGGCCCTCGGCCGTCGAGTTGTCTGCCACGAAATCGGCGGCCGATGCGAAGTTCACCATGATCTTGAGCGGCGAGACGCCGCGCGCCACCAAGTACGACCTGGCCGAGAGCGCACGGCGTAGTGCAAGGGCCTCATCGGCCGCGCTGGGCCGTAGTGTGCTGGTGCGCCCGCTGATGTAGATGATCGCCGCATTCCTAGCGTCGGCCAGCAGCTCCAGGGCCTCTGGCGTCGGCTGGAATGTCGCGCTGCTGTCGGGGAAGGACACCGATACGCCGGACTTGATCGGCGTGCCGAAGTTGCCGGCGTCGCCGGCGGCCAGTGCGCTTTGCGCGCTGACCAGGAACGCCAGAGAGAGGGCCAGAAGAACGGGTTTTCGCATGGGGCAGGACTCCAATCAGAAGAACAGGTAGCCGGCCTTGCTCATGGGGATGCGGATCAACCAGAGCGAGGCCAGGTGCAGCGGGTAATAGGCGTAGAAGGCCCAGCGCAGGCGCGGCACGCGCACATCCACCCGCGAGGCCAGGAAGAGCACCGGCAGGGCTGCCAAGGCCCACAGGTTGCGATTGACGAACCACAGGGCCGCGCAGGCCAGCACCGCGACCGCCGCGGCGGCCCAGCTCGGCCGGCGCGTGTACGACCACACCGCCAGGCCGAAAGCCACGGCCGGCCACCAATATTCGACCGAGCTGCCGCCGACCAGGAACACCACGCCGGCGGCCGCCAGGTGCAGCTTGCCGCCACGTTCGACCAGGTAAGCCGTGGCCGTGACGACCAGCAGCGTGAACATCACGTTGAGCGGCCACCAACCGGCGTACAGGCCGCCGAGGGCCACGAAGGGCACGGAGGCCAGCGCGCCGAACATCGCCAGGCGCGACATGGTGCGGCCGTACACGCCGCGTTCGAGCGTGCCCGGCCGGGCCAGGTTGTAGGCCAGGACGAACACGAAAAGGGGGAGCGCCACGCGGCCGGCCTCGAACAGCACCGGCAGCGTCGCGTTGAACAGGTACTTGTTGACGTGATCGCCGGTCATGAGAACCAGTGCGAGCCACTTCAACGCTTCGACGGTTCCATCAGGAATCCGCAGGGCCTTCATCAGCGCCGGCCCCCGCGAATCGCGTAGGCGCGCAGCACCAGGAAGATGATGTAGAGCGCTGGCAGTGAGAGCACGAAGGCGATGGGCTTGCCGATCCACGCCGGCAGCGCCCACAGCAGAAGGCCCAAGGCGAAGATCGGGCCGAGGCCCAGCAGAAGCAAATCGAGCTGGTTCTTGGCCTGCCCTTCCGCCCACTTGCAATAGGCTTGAAGCAACCGGCCGACGCCCAGCGTGTACCGCATCATGAAGGCGTGGAATTTGTCCATGTTTAGCCGCTAAATCGGAAGAGCCGGCCTACTCGGCCGACCCCTCGCGTGAAGTGTTGAAAGACACCGTGCGGGGCACGTAGCCGGCCACCGACACGCTGCGAGCTGCTGCGGCCGCTGGGGCGGCCTGCTGGGGTGCTGGTGCCGGCCTGGCCGCCGGCGTCGCCCGCTGGGCCACCGTCGCGGGCTGGCTGGGCGTCGAGGGCGTGGCCCCGGCCTTCGTCACGTCAAGCGTGACGAACCGAGCTTCGAGCCAATCGGCCCACTTCGACGCCTTGCGCATCAAGTCGGCCCGGTACACCGCGTTGTACTGCGGCGTGCGCGAGTGGTAGTTCGCCGCCTTCGTCCAGAGGTCGCCCTTGTCGTTGCGGATGTGCATCCGCAGCCGCCAGGCGGCCAGGTCGAACGAGTAGCAGCCGGCAGCCGCCACATCGTTCGCCGTGATGCCGTATCGGGCCAGGTCGCCCAGGTACGCGGTGTTGAACTGCATCGGGCCAACGTCATGCGTGCCATTCGAGTTGCGCACCCACTGGCCCGGCTTGCCGCCCTCTTTCTCGGCGACGGCCAACACGATGTTGACCGGCACCTCGTACTTGACGGCGGCCGAGATCGAGCAGACGACGCGCTCCTGGAGCTGCGGCGGCAGATCGGCGAAGAACGGCATGCCCTCCCCTCCCTCAGTTCAGCCAGGACTGACGGCGGCGCTCTTCGTCCTCGCGCCGGATGCGTTCGTTGTACTCGGCCAAGGCGCGGTCATAGTCGCGCGCTTCGACCCAATACCCGCCCCGCTCTGGCGTCCCGACATAGCGCGGCAGCGTGCCGCTGCTGGCGAAGTCGGTGTAGGCGTGGCCGGTGTAGGCCCCGCAGTAGTCAGGCAACTGGTTGCTGATGTACGTGCGCCCATCGTCGTAGCCGCCCGTCCACATCACCAACGTCGAGTTCAGCGACTGCGCGTCGCACCGGCCAGCGCCGCGCGAGATCGCCGACACGAGCGACTGCATTTCCGGCGTCTGGCTCGCCACCGGGCAAAGCTGGAGGAAGTTCAGGCGGGCGCGGATCGTGTCCGACAGCTTGCGCTTCGTGATGTTGAAGTACCGCGACAGCGACGGCGTGCATTCGCTCGGGCGCGTGCCCGACGACAGGCACAGGATCGCCTCGCAGGCCAGGCGCGTGTCGCCGGTCAGCACGTCTTGCGCGCTGGCCGTGCCGGCGGTCGATCCGAGGGCTGCCACGAGGGCGGCCAGGGCAAACAGTTTCTTCTTCATGGTTGGACTCTCCTTGGTTACGCAGTTGTGCCGTCGCGGCCTTGCTCGCGGTTGGCGAACGCAGCTACTTCGGACTCGGGATCGGCATCGGCAGGGCCGCCTGCCAGGCTGTTGTCGCCGAAGCTCGGCGCGGGCTGCTGGTCGGGCACGTCGATGTTCTCGGCCGTGCCGCTTCCTTGCGCCTTGATCGCGGCGGCGATCTTTCCGCCAGTGGTGTCGGCGATCCGCTCGGCTGCGGCTTCGCGCAGGCTCGCGGCTTTGGCCTTGGCAACATCGGCGGTTCCCTTCGCCAAGTTCGCGCCGGCGTCGGCGGCGATGCGGCCGGCCGTGCCGAGGGCCGATGCGGCCGATGCGAGCAAGCCGGGGCCGGTGCTGCCCGGTGCGGCCTGCTGCCCTTGCCCTGCCCCGCCGGCGGGCTTGGGTTCGTTCTTGGCGGCCTTGTCGGCACTGCTGCCGGTGCTGGCCGTCGAGCTGCTGCCCTGGCCGCCGGCGTCGGCTTTGCCGCCGCCCTTATCGCCGCCCTTCGAGCTGCCCGAGCTGCTGCCGGTCGAGGGGCTGCCGCCACCCGACGAAGAGCCACCGCCGGAGCTGCCGCTAAAGCCCGCAGCCTGAGCGAAGGGCGTGCTGCCGGTGCCGGCGTCGCCGCCGCCGCCCGCACCGCCGCCCGAGCTGCCGCCGCCCGAGAAGGCCGACATAACGTCCGTGCCTGCCGACACGTTCTCATTGGCCTTCGAGAAGGCGGCCATGACGGCAGAGGCACCACCGGCGGCCGAGGCTGCGCCGGCGGCCAGAGCGGCGCCGCCGGTCGCGGCCGCTGCTGCTGCCATGCCTGCGGCACCCAACGCAGCACCTGCACCGAACTGGCCGATGCCGGCACCGCCCACGCTCGCGCCGGTGATGATCCCGGCGATGAGCGGCGGAATCTTGTTGACCAACGCCAAGAGGATGATGACGACGATCAGCATCACGCCCATTTCCTTGAGGCTGATGCCGGCGCTCATGCGCGAGTAGTAGTCATCGAGGAAGGTCTTGCCGATGCCCACCAGGAGCACCATTGCGAAGAGCTGCGCGGCCACGCCCAGGACGACCTTGTAGTAGTTGATCGCCATGTCGGAAGTCCAGCGCGAACCACCGAAGCCGAGGAAGAACACGCCGCCGTAGGCGAGCACCCAGCCCGACGCGAGCAGCAGAAGCATATTCACACCGACCAGGGCCAGGATGACCAGGATCGCCACGGCCATGAGGATGCCGGCCATGCTGTCCACCGGCGACCACACCGAGGACTGATCCATCACCTTGTCGAAGATCGCAAAGCCCACGTCCACGATGCCCGAGGGCGACAGAGCATTGCCCAGGCCCGTCGCGTTGCCGGCGAGCTGCCGCAACGACGCATAGATGGACGAGGCGAAGTTAGGGCCGTTGGTTAGCGCCCACCAGAAGAAGCCGGTAAAGATCGTGAAGCGGACGAACTCCGCGAAGAACTCGCCAATGTCGGCCTTGCGCAAGGCCATCATGCCGAACGTCCAGACCATCGAGATCACAACCAGCGTCCAGAAGAGCCAGGTTGCGGCCGTGGTGATGACACCGGCCCAGCCGCTCGCGGCGGCCTGGTAGCGATCCAGCACGCTATCGAACACGCCGGCGTTGTCGATGGCCGCGTGGGCATCGACCGCGAAGAACGCCAGCCAGACGAACAGCGGCAGGGCGAGGGTTTTTAGATTGGCTGGCATTCTCATCGTCAGCACCTCACCATTCGCGTTTCGGGCTGGGCTTGAAATCCCCACCACGACGCAAGCACAGCGACGAAAAAGCCTGCTGGACGCCCTTGTCCTCGATCTTGGCGATGTTCTCGGGCTTGCAGTTCTCGTCGTTCACTTCCGGCATGGGGGCCGTGGCCGGCTTGTTGTCGCAGCCGGCGACCAAGGCCGCCACGAGGGCGGCCGAGGCCAAGGACAGAGCCTTGATTGCTTTCATGAATCCCCCTTACCAGGTGCGCGCCGGGCTGGCCCGGTAGCTGCCCTGGCGCAGTTGTGCGGCCGCTGCCGCCTGCTGGGCTTCCTTGTCGGCGTCGGCCTGCATCTTGGTTGCCATCGCGTTCTGCTGCGCGATCAGCAGGCCACGAATCTGCAAGAGCTGGTTGGCCTGCTGGCTGGCGAGCTGGTTGGCGTAGCCGATGGCCTGCATTTGGCCCTGCGCGCCCTGCGCTGCCGATTGAAGACGCTGCAACGTCGCTGCATCGGCCGTGAGATTCGTTTGCTGCCTATCGAGGCCCTTGAACAAGGCATCGTTGGCCTTCTTCTGCGACTCGCTCGCGAGCTGGGCCACATTCCGAAGTGCTGCGCGTTCCGCGTCGGAGCACCCTGCCGCCGTAAAGCACGGCGAGTTCTTGTAGTAGTTCACGTCCTGGAACTTGCCGATGTAGCTGTCCAGGCTGCCGAGTTGGGTCTTGTAGTAATCCAGCGTGTTGACCGCGTTCATCAACCCGTTGATGGTCGATTGCGCCTGATCCCAGATATACGCGGCCGGGGCCATCGTGTTCTGGAGTTGGTTTTGATACTGCTGGAGCTGGGTGCTGTACTGCTCAATTTGCTTGAGCGTCTGGGCCACCGATTCGATGGCCGTCATGATGTTCTGCGACAGGTTGGTGCCGTCGATGACGGGGATGCCAGCCTGCACAGGTGTGACCGCCAGCGTGCTCGAAACAGCAATGACGAGGGCCAATTTAGCGGCTAAAAACTTCGGCTTCATGGTGCTTTTCTCCTATGGCGTTAGTAATCGAAGGAACGGTACGGCTTGGAAAACGTCATGTCCTTCGTGACCACGACGTTGAAGCGATACCCCGGCCGAATTTCCAGCGTCGGCGAAATGCTCAGGTTCTTGGCGATGAGTTGCGCCGTAACCTGGCCGAGCTGCTGGCCGAGGGCTTCGCTTAGGGCACTGCTGGCGCTCGGTGCGCCATAGGTGTTTGTGGCCTGGTTCTGGCGTTGGCTGTAGGTGATGCCTGCTGTCACGCCGGACATGAGGAAGGCCGAGCCGAACAGGCGCACATAGTGGTTGTTCACCTGGTCGTGGAAGCCCGCGTATCCCGCGCTGTCCGCGCCTGGCATCGCGCCAATGTCCATCGCCTTGCCATCGGGGAACACGATGCGTTGCCACGCAACCAGCACGCGCGCTTGGCCGTAGGCCACGTCGCTCGAATACGAGCCGACGAGGCGCGATCCCTGCGGGATCAACAGGTGCTTGCCGGTCGGTGTGTCGTACACGTCCTGCGCGACCTGGGCCATGATTTGGCCCGGCAGATCGGAGTTGATGCCCGAAATGAGCGTGGCCGGCACGACGAAGCCCGCGCGCAGCTCGAACGGTGTGCGCGGCGCTTCCGGCTGCGAATCCAGCTTCCAGCGGTCGCCCTGCCCACCTTGGCCGAACTGCGCCATGCTGTTGCGCCCGCCGCCGCTGGTCGAGGTTTGCAGGAGCTGCGGCGCACCGCCCGCGCCCATGCCGCCGGCGGCCGGAGCCGCGCCGCCACCACCGACGCCCATGCCGCGAATCTGCGCCAGGCGTGCTTGATAGGCGGCGGTCGGATCGTTGCTGCGCTGCGCGTCGATTTGCTGCTGCACCGCTGCGATGCGGTTCAGCATTTCATCGCGCGTCTGCGGCGTGCCGGTGTAGGTGCTCGGGCCACCCGGCGCGGAGCCGTTGCTACGCGGGGCATCCACGCGCACGGTGGTCTTGGCCTTCACGGCTTCGCCGAACATCTGCATCTTCGCCATGCGGATGCGCTGGGCCTCGTCGTCGTTCACCGGCTGGCCCGGGTTGCCGGGGTTGGCCGGCGGGGCCGGCGGCGCGTCCGGGTTGGACGGCCGCGCGATCTCCAGCGGAGCCGACGCCGGGCCGGTCGGCATGTCGGGCACCTTGAGCGGGCTTGCCGGCTCGATCAAGCCGCCGGTCTTGTCGCCTGCGATCTCCTTGGCGAACATCGACGTGTTGCCGGCCTTCTCCTTGGGGCCGTCCGCCGGCGCGTTCTGCTTGGCCGCGCGATCCGCCGCGACCAGGGCCATGACCAGCACGAACGACAGCAGGACGCCGCCGAGGATGTACATGGGCATGTTGTTGACGCGACGGACGCCCGCCTTCTTGGACACTTCGCCAGGCGAAGCGTCAGGTGCCATCTGATCGGCGTTTTCTGTCATGGCGTCACTCCTTGCGCACCCAGTACCCGGCCGGCGCGAACGTGCCGTTTTGCGCCAGGTAAGGGCGGGTGATGGATTGATTGCCGACCATCAAGGTCAGGCGGTACAGGTTCGAGTCGCCAGCCTGGTCGAGCACGTAGCGCAACGGCAGGCCGCCCGACGCGGCCGTGGTGGCCGGTGCGCTCGCCTGCGATGCCGCCGAGGCCGGGGCCTGCGTGGAAGCGCCGGCCGGGGCGTACTCCAGGAGGGCATAGCCCTTGTCGCGCAGCGACTTGACGAGCGCCTGGCCGAACGGATCGGGCGTCGGCTGTTGCAGCTCCAGGCGCGTGCGCGCCGGCGCGTACAGCGTGGCGAGCTGCTGCACCGCGTCGGTGGCGAGCTTCTGCTGATCGAGCGCGGCCGACTGGACGAAGTTGCCGTACTGGCTGGTGGTTGCGCAGCCGCCGAGGCCCAGGGCGAGGGCGAGCAGCGCGAGAGAGACGATCTTGCGCATGGTCACTTCCTCCGGCTGATGGTCACGCGGTCTTGGCTACTGCCAACACCGGCAATCAGGATCGCGCGGTCAAACACCGTGTCCACGATGTAGCGATTGCCCTGCACGCGGTAATTGACCAGCACCGTTTCGTCGTCGGTGAACAAGCCGCCCTCTTTGCGCACGACCAGGAGCGTCGGCGCTTCGGTCTGCTGCATCGTGCCGGGCATTTCGATGATGGTCTTGCGGCCATCGTTGTAGACGCGCACAGGCTTCCAGCTCGCCGACCCGGACAGCTCATAGTCGAACGAGAGATCGCCCAGGTACTCGCCCGTCGCCGGCAGGGTGTTGTCGGTGCGTTCCTGCTTCTCGCGGCGCTGGATCGCGTCCCACTTGGCTTGCGCTTCCTCGGGGTACGTGAACGAGACTTGCGGCATGTACTCGGTGCGATGCGAGCGCAGGCGGAAGTGGTAGCTGCGGCGGTTCGTGGTCACAACCAGGCTGGTTTCGAGGCCCACGTCCATCGGCTTGATGATGAGGTGCTGAACCTCGGTCGCGCCGCTGCCGGTGATGGCCGGTTCCACCGTCCACCTGGCCGTGTCGCCCAGGTTGATCGAGTTCACTTGTTCGCCGGGCTGCAAGGCCACGTCGCACACCTGGAGCACCGCGCAAACGATGCTCGGCTGCTGCGCGCCGTACACGAACTTGATGGCACCGCCCGAGCCGGCCACCGGCTTGATGCCGGTCGCCGACCCCGCTTCCCACCGTTTGGCGATGGCGAGCGCCGCGCGCTCTTGAGCGGTCAGCGTCGGGTTGGTCTTGTTGAAATACTTGTCGGCAATGTCGTCGCCAGGGGCGGCCAGAGCCAGGGAGGGCACCGCCACAGCAGCGCCCACGATCAAAGCGGAGAGGGTTTTCTTCATGGTGGATGACCTCGAATTCATTGGATGCGGGACCAGGAGTAATCACGCACGTAGATGCTCAACGGGTTGTTCCGCAGTTGCTCATCGGTGGTGTTGGGCGTGACCTCGGCGATGTAGGTAGTCACGAGCGCGCGCCAGGTGACGGGCTGACCTTTCAGCGTGCCTTGGCGGTCGCGCGTGGTTTCCACCCACTCGACTTGCCAGGTGTCGGGCGTTTGCGGGATGACGGTCTTGATCTCGACGCTGACCATTTCCTTCTCGGCGCGCTTGAACGGGCTGGAATCGGGCGTGCCGTTCAACCACTCGTTCATCTTTGGCGTCGCCGGATCGTTGGGGGCGAGCATCGAGTACGCCTTGAACACGCACTTGCGCTGCAAGGCCACGTCAGGCGACACCATGCGCGCGCAGCTCATCCAGTCCGCAACGGCGGCGTGGATGACACGCGGATCGGCCTTCCCTGCGGCCTGCACCGGGCCGGCGGCCACCGTCTGGCCCAGCTTGTCCACCTCGACCACGTAGGGGATGAACTTCGACTGGCTGCCGATGTGGATCACGCCACCCACGCCGGCCAGCGCGATCAACAGCGACAGGATGCCTATCACCTGCCAGGTTTGGCGCTGCGAGACGACGCTGCCCACGTGATCGTTCCAGGTGCGGCGCGCGGCCAGGTAGGGGTTCTCGGCCTCGCCCGCACGGCGGCCGCCGGCGAGCGGTTCCTTCGAGCGGCGCGGATCGCGCGGCTCGGCGGAGTTGGCGGGCTTCTTGAAGATCAAGCCCTTGAGGGTGTCGGCGATGCTCATGCGGCCTCCAGGTAGTCGTTGAGATTCAGCCCACGGCCGGCCAGCCACTCATGCACCCATTCGTGGCCGAACTTGGCTTCGAGGCTCTTGATGGTGGCGACCGATTCCTTGTCGGACGCACCGACGAAGGCCAGGGCCATCGGCCCCAGGGCAAGGTCATAGAGACGGCGGCCGTTCTCCGAGACGTAGTAGTACTGACGCTTCGGAATGGCAGTCGCCAGGATTTCGATCTGACGCGCGTTGAGGCCCATACGGCGATAGAGCGCCGATGTGTCCTCATCCCTGGCGTAGACGTTAGGCAGGAAAATCTTGGTCGCGGTCGATTCCACGATCACGTCCAAGATGCCCGAGTTGGCCGCGTCGGAGAGGCTTTGCGTCGCCATCAGCACAAGGCAGTTGGCCTTGCGCAGCACCTTGAGCCATTCCCTGATCTTGGCGCGGAACGCGGGGTGGCCCAGCATCAACCAGGCTTCGTCCAGGATGATGACGGAGGGCTGGCCTTTCAGTGCGCGCTCGATGCGGCGGAACAGGTAGAGCAGCACCGGCAGCGCGAACTTCTCGCCCAGGTTCATCAGCTCTTCGATCTCGAACACCGTGAAGTCGGACAGCGACAGGCCGTCCTCTTCGGCGTCGAGCAGGTGGCCCATCGAGCCGTCCACCGTGTACTGCTTGATGGCCTCGCGGATCGCCTCGTCCTGAATCGTCACCGAGAACTCGGAGAGCGTGCGCGCGCCGCTGGCGTGCATGCTCATGATCGCGTTGCCGATCTCGTTGCGCTGCGCCGGCGTGGTGTTGACGCCGTTCAACGCCAGGATGGTGTCGATCCACTCCATCGCCCAGGCCCTATCCCCCTTCGTTTCGAGGAACTGGAGCGGGCAGAACGCCAGGCGGTCATCGTCGGCGGCCACCGTGAAATGCAGGCCGCTCTTGCCCTTCGTGGCCGCGCGGATGCCGGCCGCGAGTGGGTACATCGACATGCCCTTGTCGAAGGCGTAGATCGACATGCCGGCGTAGCGACGGAGCTGCGCGGCGATGATGCCCAGGTGCGTCGATTTGCCTGCGCCGGTCGGGCCGAACATGAAGGTGTGGCCCAGGTCGCGCACGTGCAGGTTCAGGCGGAACGGCGTAGCGCCCACCGTCACGCAGTGCATGAGCGCCGGCGACAGCGGCGGGTACATCGGGCACGGAGCCGTGGCGCTGCCCGTCCAGATCGAGCTTGTCGGCAGCAGGTCGGCCAGGTTCATCGTGTTGATGAGCGGCCGGCGCACGTTCTCGACGCCGTGGCCGGGCAAGCTGCCCAGGTACGCATCGAGCGTGTTGATCGTCTCGATACGGGCCGCGAAGGCCAGGCGGTTGACGGCCTTCTCGACCAGGAGCGCGGAGGCCGCCAGGCGCTCCCGATCCTCGTCCATCAGCACGACTACGCTGGTGTAGTAGCCGGCCGCCACCAAGCCGCTGTTGACCTCGGCGATGGCCGCCTCGGCGTCGCCGACCATCGCGGCCGCGTCCTGGTTGATCGAGCCGGTATTCGTGTTGAACACCTGATCGAAGAAGCCGCGAATCTTCTGCTTCCACTTCTTGCGGAACTTGTCCAGGTGCTTCAAGGACTCGTGCTGATCCATGAAGATGAAGCGGCTCGACCAGCGGTATTCGCTGGGCAGCTCGGCCAGGGCCGAGAGCACCCCAGGCGTTGACTCCAAGGGGAAGCCTTCGATGGCGACCACCTGGATGAACTTGCGCCCGATCTTGGGCACGACGCCGCCCCACAGCTCTTGCCCGCCGATTACCGCATCGAGGTACATCGGATTGCTGGGCAGCATGACCGGGTGATGGAGGCCCGTCACGCAGAACTGCAACCAGCTCAGGAAGTCATCGTGCGTGACTTCCCTGCCCTCTTCCGACACGACTTTTTGGCCGCGCAGGCGCGTCATCTTGACCGCCGAGGACAGGCGCGATTCCAGGCTGGTGATCTCGCGCTTGAACTGCGCAATCAGGCCCGTAGTGCGCGCCGTATGGTCGGGAGCCACCGCATCGTCATCGAACATGAGTTCGACAAACTTGCGCTGGGCCAGCACTGGCGGGAACCACGTGACGGTCAGGACAAAGTAGCCCTCGAACATCGCGCCCAGGCCCTCGAACAAGCGCCGGCGTTCCTCGTCAATGGCGAAGGAAACGGAGTCGGGGAACGATGACACGCCCCGCTCCGAGTAGTTCGGCGCAGGCCGACGCACAGCATCGACATGCACCATCCAGCCGTTCCCCAGGCCCGCCAGGGCCTGGTTGATGCGGAACGACACCATTTCCCGCTGTTCCTCGGTGCTGCTGGCGTTGTCATCACCCTTGTACAGCCAGGCGGCCATAAAGGAGCCGTTCTTGCCCACGATCACGCCGTCATCGACCACGGCGGCGTAATTGAGCAGATCGGCCAGGCCGGCATCCTTGGCGCGATGCTTCTTGAGCTTCAGCTCGGCATCGACAGCCCGGATGCGGGCAAAGAGGATGAGCAACAGAACCGCACCGAGCACAGCAATGGCAATTGCGATTGCTTCGATCATTTGTATTGCTTCCCTTGACTCGGCGTGTTGTCACGGAAGGGCGTGCTGCGAGCCGGGTAGTACGGCTTGTACCGGCGGTGCCGCAGGTACACGTGTCGCAGCTTCGGATCGGCCTTCGCCATGAGGCGCAGCGCGAAGAGCGCGCCGAACCACAAGGCGATGCCGAACACCGTTGCCCTCACTTCTTGGGCGCTGAAAATCAGCGCGCCGGCCAGCAGGCCCGAGAACATCACCAGCTCACGATCCCCGCCCATGAACAGGTTTTCTCGGTTGCCGGCCCTACGGATGGGGATCGCGCGCAGAGCCATGACTTACCCCGCGATGTGGCCGCGCTCGGCCCAGCGCATGACGGCTTCGCCGGGGAAGCCGGCCACGTCCAGCGCGGCGACCTTGACCTGGTGCAGCGCGCCATCGGTCAGGGCGGCGATTTCCGCGCCACGGCCGAAGAACGTGCTCATCATGTTCTGCGCGCCGACCAGCAGGGCCATGACCAGGACGATGAAGATCAACGTGCGGAAGAAGCCGTTGAGTTCGCCGCCGAAGATCAGGATGCCGCCGGCGACCACGATGCCGATGATCGACAGCGCGAAGGCCACCGGGCCGGTGACGGAGTTGCGGAGGTTGGTCAGCCAGCTCTCATACGGCAGAGAGCCGCCGGTGCCCTCGGAGGCGAATGCGTGCTGGGGGGCCAGCAGGAAGAACGCCAGGAGGGCGAAGAGGCCCATGTAGAACAGGGCGTTGCGGTTGAGGCGGAATGCCGGGAAGGTTGCTTGCATTGGTCGTAACTCCTAGTCAGAGGGTTTTGGTGATGTACTGGCCGTTGGCGAACCCGGAAACCTCCAAGATTTCCTGGATGCGCCGCGAGCCTTCGACGCGGGCGATATGAACAACCACGTGAACCGCCTCGCCGATAAGCGGTTCAATGGGTTTCGGGGAATCGGGGTGCATGCTGATGAGCATGGCGAGCCGATCCAATCCAGCTTTGGCGTTGTTTGCGTGCAGGGTTGCAGCACCTCCTTCGTGCCCGGTGTTCCAGGCCATCAACAGATCAAGGGCTTCGGGGCCGCGCACCTCGCCGACCAGGATTCGGTCGGGGCGCATGCGGAGGGTGGTTTTCAGCAGCGCCGTCATGTTCACGTCGATGCTGGTGTGGTACTGGACGTAGTTCTCGGCGGCGCACTGGATTTCGCCGGTGTCCTCGATGATGAAAACCCGCTCGGTCGGGTCTTGAATCACCATCTCGTTGATGATCGCGTTCACCAGCGTGGTCTTGCCCGAGCCGGTGCCGCCGATCACAAGGATGTTCCGGTGCGCGCGCACCGCTGCAATCAATGCCTCGCGCTGCGGCGCGGTCATGATTCCGCGTTCGACGTACTGATCGAGCGTGAAGATGGCGACGGCCTTCTTCCGAATGGCGAAGGTGGGTGCGGGCACAACCGGCGGGAGCTGGCCGGCGAAGCGACTGCCATCAAGGGGCAGCTCGCCTTCCAGGATCGGCTTGGAGCGCGTGACTTCCTTGCCGTGGTAGCCCGCGATGGTTTCGATGATGGCTTGCGCCTGCGCGACGCGCAGCGTGCCGATGCACTTCATCGGCTCGCCCAGGCGTTCGAGCCAGAGCTTGCCGTCCGCGTTGAGCATGATTTCAACGGTCTTGGGATCGTTGAGGGCGGCCAGCAGCTCCGGCCCCATGTCGCGTTCGAGCTTCTTCTTCGCCCGTTCCTTGATGCTGTTGTGTTCTGGTTTCTGGTCGGTCATTCCGTATGCCCTGTATGCCGTTGCGTTTCGCGCATTCTACACAGGTTCATACGATATACCGAACTAATTTCGACCGCAACACCGAAGCGCACAAGGGTGACTTCGGCCGCGACGTTGCATCGCGGATTGCAGGGGCGAAAGAGGCGACAACGCGGCGCATGCTCCGTGCGCCCTCGCGCCGAACCCGTGGCGTTTGCGTTATGGGTTGTCCGGGGGTTGAGCCACCCCGGCGGGCTTTAGCGGCTAAAACTTGGCTGGCTCTTGTGGCTCAGTTCCGCGCCGCTTCCCTTCCCTTCTCACATCCTGGCGTCAACTCCCTCTAAGTTTCTTCCTTGTCGCTTCGCCCCACTTCTTGACGATGAACGCCTGGTGTTCTGGCAGCACGGCCGCCACGCGCTCGAAGCCTGGCGGCAGGCTTCGGGGTGCCTTGCCGCCGGCCAGGGTGTCAAGGGCTTCTTTGTCCAGGTCGGTCGATTCAAGCAGGAGCGGCAGGGGAGTTTCAAGGGCCTGCGCAATGTCCTCCATCACCTTTAGGGAGGGGTTGGCTTTGCCAGTAGTGAGATCGGACAGGAAGGAGATCGAAACCCCCGACCTGTCCGATAGCTCCTTTTTCGTCATGTGCCGCTCATCGAGCAGCCGGAGCACGTTCGTGAAGAAGATGTAGTTGTACAAGGCCCGTATGCCTTCTCGGTGCGGGCGGCAGAAAATTTTAGCCGCTAAAGTTCTTGACCACGGACGCAGGTTTAGCTAAACTGACGACTCCATTAGCGAAAGGAGCATGACGAATGAGCCACAACCTGTTCCAGTTTATCGGTAATCTTACCCGCGATACCGACGTTCGCCATAGCGAAAACAGCGCCCGCGCCGTTTTCGACCTGGCTGTCAATCGCGTGTGGCGCAACGCAGCCGGTGCGAAGCAGGAGCAGACGGACTTCTTCCGCATCAAGTCGTTCGGCGGCCTGGCCGAGAACGCGGGCAAGTACCTGGGCAAAGGCTCCAAGGTGTTCGTCCAGGGCCGCATCGAGCCGACGAAGTACGAGAAGGACGGCAAGACCGAATACGGCTTCGATTTCATCGCCGAGGAAATCGAATACCTGGACACCAAAGCGCCAGGCGGCGGCCAGTAAGGCCAGGCCCGGCCACGGCCGGGCAGTATGCTAGGAGGGAGATTAGATGCAGAACGAGTTCAACGAGCAGGAATACAGGCGCAAGCTCATCGAGGGCGGGCTTAGCGAAGCCGACGCCACCGACCTTGCCGCCCGTACCGCCGCCGCTCGCAGGGACTCGGGCAGCGCCGGCGGGGCCTTCCGCCCCGCCGGTTCCCTCTTCGAGCTGCCGGCCACGGCCGGCGACAACGAGGCGGCTTTGCCGCCGAAGCTACCGACGCCGGCAAGTGCCGCCGTCGAGCGATCCGAGCGCATGGCGCAGGAATCGGCCGAGCTTGCGCGCACGATGGGCCTGCCGCCCGAACCGCGCACCGCCGTGAACAAGATGGCCGAGCAGATCGGCGCGCTGGCCCAGGACAAACGGAGTAGTGCGATGGCGACCAAGAAGCGAACGGCCGGCGGTGAGCTGGCCGAGAAGGTCAGCGAGGCCAAGCAGACGGCCTTGCTCAAGCACACGAAGCAGCAGATCAAGGACATGCAGCTCTCGCTGTTCGACCTGGCTCCCTGGCCGGATCACATGCGGGCACTGCCCAACGACTTCGGGCGGTCGGCGATCTTCACCGTCCGCAACAAGAAGGTGCCGCGCGCCGCGCTGCAAGGCCAGTCGATCTACCACGTCAACAAAGACGTGGAGATCACCTACACCGGGATCGAGCTGCGCGCCGACGACGACGAGCTGGTATTCGCCCAGGTGCTGGAGTACGCGAAGCGCACCGCGCTCGGAGAGCCGGTTTCCTTCACGTTCTACGAGCTTTGCCAGGACTTGGACTGGTCAATCAACGGTCGGTACTACACAAGGGCCGAGGAATGCCTGACGCGGCTCCAGGCGTCGGCCATGCAGTTCTCATCCCAACGCATCGGCCGGCTCGAATCGGTGTCGCTGATCCGGCGCTTCCGCGTCCTGGATCGCGGCAAGCGCACGTCGCGCTGCCAGGTCGAGATCGACGCCGAAATCGTGGTGCTGTTCGCCGGCGACCACTACACGAAATTCGTGTGGGAGAAGTACCGCAAGCTGTCGCCCACCGCGCGGCGCATGTTCGACTACTTCGCCACCCACAAGGAGCCGTACCCGCTCAAGCTGGAGACGTTCCGGCTGATGTGCGGCTCGGATTCCACCCGGCCGAAGAAGTGGCGCGAGCAGGTAGGCGAAGCGTGCGACGAGCTGCGCGAAAACGGCCTGGTCGAAAGTGCGTGGGTGAACGACGACCTGGTGCATTGCAAGCGGTGATCGCCCCCCTGCCCTCCCCTGGAGCCGCCCGAGATCGAGGCGGCTTTTTTTCTCGAGCATCGCCACTTCCGGCGAGGCAGGGGTCGTCTCAGAAAACGGAAAATAAAGCACGCTAAGGCATAGCCGAACCTGCCAAGCTTGCTCCACCCTGTAGTGACGCGATCAGCGGGCAGGAAACGTTCCCCCTTCGCGCATGGCAGGCGCACACCAACTCAGACAGCACGGCCTCCATGCGCGCCAGGTCAGCCATTTTCTCGCGCACGTCCTTGAGCTTGTGCTCGGCCAGACTGCTGGCTTCCTCGCAATGGGTGCCATCCTCCAGCCGCAGCAGCTCGGCGATCTCATCCAGGCTGAAGCCCAGCCGCTGGGCTGATTTCACGAAGCGCACCCGCGTTACATCCGCCTCGCCATAGCGGCGGATGCTGCCATAGGGCTTGTCAGGCTCCAGCAACAAGCCCTTGCGCTGATAGAAACGGATGGTCTCCACATTGACCCCGGCCGCCTTGGCGAAAACGCCAATGGTCAGGTTCTCCAAATTGTTTTCCATATCGCTTGACTCCGTACATGAGTACGGAAGTAAGGTTACGCTATCCAATTTCAATTCGAAAGGACAAGCGCATGTCTGAACCAAAAACCGGGCGCGGCGCGCTCTTCACTGGAGGGCTTGCCGCCATCCTCGCCTCGGCTTGCTGCCTCGGGCCGTTGGTTCTGATCGCCTTGGGGTTCAGCGGCGCTTGGATCGGCAACTTGGCGGTGTTGGAACCCTATCGCCCCATCTTTATCGGCGTGGCGCTGGTGGCGTTGTTCTTCGCCTGGCGGCGCATCTACCGGCAGGCAGCGGCCTGCAAACCGGGTGAGGTCTGCGCGATTCCCCAAGTGCGAGCTACTTACAAGCTCATTTTCTGGATCGTGGCCGCGCTGGTTCTGGTCGCGCTCGGATTTCCCTACGTCATGCCATTTTTCTACTGATCGGAGTTCACCATGAAGAAACTGTTTGCCTCCCTCGCCCTCGCCGCCGTTGTTGCCCCCGTCTGGGCCGCCACCCAGACCGTCACGCTGTCCGTACCGGGCATGACCTGCTCCGCCTGCCCGATCACTGTCAAGAAGGCGATTTCCAAGGTCGAAGGCGTCAGCAAAGTTGACGTGACTTTCGAGACACGCCAAGCGGTCGTCACCTTCGACGATGCCAAGACCAGCGTGCAGAAGCTGACCAAGGCAACCGCAGACGCGGGCTATCCGTCCAGCGTCAAGCAGTGAGTCACTGAAAACGGCACCGCAGCACAACGGACGTCATTGTCTGGCGCCACAAACGATAAAGGATCTGTTGCATGACCCATCTAAAAATCACCGGCATGACTTGCGACTCGTGCGCGGCGCACGTCAAGGAAGCGCTGGAAAAAGTGCCAGGCGTGCAGTCGGCGCTGGTGTCCTATCCGAAGGGCACAGCGCAACTCGCCATCGTGCCGGGCACATCGCCGGACGCGCTGACTGCCGCCGTGGCCGGACTGGGCTACAAGGCAACGCTAGCCGATGCGCCACTGGCGGACAACCGCGTCGGACTGCTCGACAAGGTGCGGGGATGGATGGCCGCCGCCGAAAAGCACAGTGGCAACGAGCCCCCGGTGCAGGTAGCGGTCATTGGCAGCGGTGGAGCCGCGATGGCGGCGGCGCTGAAAGCCGTCGAGCAAGGCGCGCAGGTCACGCTGATCGAGCGCGGCACCATCGGCGGCACCTGCGTCAATGTCGGCTGTGTGCCGTCCAAGATCATGATCCGCGCCGCCCACATCGCCCATCTGCGCCGGGAAAGCCCGTTCGATGGCGGTATTGCGGCAACTGTGCCTACGATTGACCGCAGTAAGCTGCTGGCCCAGCAGCAGGCCCGCGTCGACGAACTGCGGCACGCCAAGTACGAAGGCATCCTGGGCGGTAATCCGGCCATCACCGTTGTGCACGGTGAGGCGCGCTTCAAGGACGACCAGAGCCTTACCGTCCGTTTGAACGAGGGTGGCGAGCGCGTCGTGATGTTCGACCGCTGCCTGGTCGCCACGGGTGCCAGCCCGGCGGTCCCGCCGATTCCGGGCTTGAAAGAGTCACCCTACTGGACTTCCACCGAGGCCCTGGCGAGCGACACCATTCCCGAACGCCTTGCCGTAATCGGCTCGTCGGTGGTGGCGCTGGAGCTGGCGCAAGCCTTTGCCCGGCTGGGCAGCAAGGTCACGGTCCTGGCGCGCAATACCTTGTTCTTCCGTGAAGACCCGGCCATCGGCGAGGCGGTGACAGCCGCTTTCCGTGCCGAGGGCATCGAGGTGCTGGAGCACACGCAAGCCAGCCAGGTCGCCCATATGGACGGTGAATTCGTGCTGACCACCACGCACGGTGAATTGCGCGCCGACAAACTGCTGGTTGCCACCGGTCGGACACCGAACACGCGCAGCCTCGCGCTGGACGCAGCGGGGGTCACTGTCAATGCGCAAGGTGCCATCGCCATCGACCAAGGCATGCGCACGAGCAACCCGAACATCTACGCGGCCGGCGACTGCACCGACCAGCCGCAGTTCGTCTATGTGGCGGCAGCGGCCGGCACCCGTGCCGCGATCAACATGACCGGCGGCGATGCGGCGCTCGACCTGACCGCAATGCCGGCCGTGGTGTTCACCGATCCGCAAGTGGCGACCGTGGGCTACAGCGAGGCGGAAGCCCACCACGACGGGATCGAGACCGACAGCCGCACCTTGACCTTGGACAACGTGCCGCGTGCGCTCGCCAACTTCGACACACGCGGCTTCATCAAGTTGGTTATCGAGGAAGGCAGCCATCGGCTGATCGGCGTACAGGCGGTCGCGCCGGAAGCGGGTGAACTGATCCAGACGGCGGCTCTGGCCATTCGCAACCGCATGACGGTGCAGGAACTGGCCGACCAGTTGTTCCCCTACCTGACGATGGTCGAGGGGTTGAAGCTCGCGGCGCAGACCTTCAACAAGGATGTGAAGCAGCTTTCCTGCTGCGCCGGGTGAGAAAAAGGAGGTGTTCAATGAACGCCTACACGGTGTCCCGGCTGGCTCTTGATGCCGGGGTGAGCGTGCATATCGTGCGCGACTACCTGCTGCGCGGATTGCTGCGCCCGGTGGCGTGCACACCAGGCGGCTACGGCTTGTTCGATGACGCCGCCTTGCAACGGCTGTGCTTCGTGCGGGCGGCCTTCGAGGCGGGCATCGGCCTCGACGCGCTGGCGCGGCTGTGCCGGGCGCTGGATGCGGCGGACGGCGACGAAGCGGCCGCGCAGCTTGCCCTGCTGCGTCAGTTCGTCGAGCGTCGGCGCGAAGCGTTGGCCGATCTGGAAGTGCAGTTGGCCACCCTGCCGACCGAGCCGGCACAGCACGCGGAGAGTCTGCCATGAACAACCCCGAGCGCTTGCCGTCCGAGACGCACAAACCGATCACCGGCTACCTGTGGGGCGGACTGGCTGTGCTGACTTGCCCCTGCCACCTGCCCATCCTCGCTGTCGTGCTGGCCGGCACAACCGCCGGTGCTTTCCTCGGCGAGCATTGGGTCATCGCGGCGCTCGGTTTGACCGGCCTGTTCCTTCTGTCCCTGTCGCGGGCGTTGCGGGCATTCAGGGAAAGAGAATGAGCGCTTTCCGGCCGGATGGATGGACGACGCCGGAACTGGCCCAAGCGGTCGAGCGCGGGCAGCTTGAACTGCACTACCAGCCCGTCGTCGATCTGCGCAGTGGTGGGATTGTCGGCGCGGAAGCCCTGTTGCGCTGGCGTCATCCGACGCTTGGACTATTGCCACCGGGCCAGTTCCTGCCCGTGGTCGAATCGTCCGGCCTGATGCCTGAAATCGGCGCTTGGGTGCTGGGCGAAGCCTGCCGCCAGATGCGTGACTGGCGAATGCTGGCATGGCGACCGTTCCGGCTGGCCGTCAATGTTTCGGCGAGCCAAGTGGGACCGGACTTCGACGGGTGGGTAAAGGGCGTGCTGGCTGATGCCGAGTTGCCCGCCGAGTATCTCGAAATCGAGCTGACCGAATCGGTCGCGTTTGGTGATCCGGGGTCTCCTCGTTTTCAGTGCAATAAGTGACGGTACGAAAAGCTAGCACTGGCGCGGAGGTGGTGTTGGTAGATCGTTGATTTCATTGACTTT
>NZ_FRAB01000071.1 GCF_900142195.1 Paraburkholderia terricola | reverse complement strand
TGTCCCCGGTCTGTACACGGCCGGCAAAGAGAAGTAGGTGCCGCCCCGCACAGGGGCAACGCTAATAGACCACTAACAAATCAAGCAAAGGCCAACAAAAACAACACCAAAACCACCACCGCCGAGCAGGCCAAACCACCAAAAACCATCAAACCACAACAGCCTCCCCCCTCACCAACGACTCCCGCATAGCCACCCCAATCCGAGTAGCCTCAACCGCATCCTCCAATGTGGCGCCGCCCTGCCCCCGGCCCTTCCCCCCACCCCGCACCGCCGCGACAAACGCTCGCGCCTCATGCAAAAACGCCTCCTCGAACCGATCAAAAAAACTCGGCGTGCATTCATTGCGAACACCGGTCGCATCATAAATCTCGACACGGTTCGCACGCGGATTGCGCCCGATCGCCAGCGCACCGCCCGTGCCGATCACCTCGCTATGCGTGTCATTCCCATGCGCCTGCGTGCGCGACGCATAGAACATCGCGAGCTTCCCACCTTCGAATTCACAAATCGCCACGCCATTGTCGACATCGCCGAACTCACGCAGCCCCTCGTGCAGCGCAATCGCGCCCGCCGCGAACACCCGCTTCGCGCGCGGCTTGCCCAGCAACCAACGCGCGACGTCGATGTCGTGCACGGTGCAGTCCAGAAAAATGCCGCCGGAGGTTGCCGCAAACCGCACGAAGAAACCATCGGTATCGTTCTTGTCCGTGGTCTGCGAGCGCACGAGAAACGGCCTGCCGATCTTGCCGGCTTCGACCATGTCGAACGCGTTTCTATAGCTCGGATCGAAACGCCGCATGAAGCCGATCGTCGCCTGAAGATGCGGATAGCGCGCGGCCTCGGCCAGCACGCGCTCGCATTCGGCGAGGTCCAGCGACAACGGCTTCTCGCAGAACACATGCTTGCCGGCGTGCAACGCATCCACGATCTGCTGCGCGTGCAACGACGACGGCGTCACGAGCCACACCGCATCCACCTCGGGATCGGCGAGGAGGTCGGCGTAATCGTCATAAAGACGCGGTTCGGGCAGCGCCTCGCGCGCCCACGCCCGCTCTTCCTCCAGAGGGCTGCAAGCGGCGACGAGCACCGCGCCGGGCACGCGATACGCGAGATTCTCCGCATGACGCTTGCCCAACCGCCCAAGACCGACCATACCCAATCGAACCCGCCCCGCGGCCGCCTTCATCACGACGCCTCGCCGAGTTTCACCGCGCGGCCCTCGCGCCACGAACGCGTGGCGGCGTCGGCGAGTTCGAGCGCTTTCAAGCCATCGGCGACGGTCGTGCGCACCGGCTTGCCGTGCGTGACCGCGTCGAAGAAATGCGCGATTTCCAGCGCGTAAGCCGCGCGATAACGCTCGAGAAAAAACGCTTCCGGCACGTCGCTCGACACTTTGGTTCTCGAGTACGCGGTCACTTCCGTGGGCCGCACGTTGCCCGCCTGCAGCATGCCGGCACTGCCGAGCACTTCGAAGCGCTGGTCGTAACCGTACGCGGCGCGGCGCGCGGTATTGATCTGGCACAACCGCCCGCGCTTCGTGCGGATCGTCACCGCGGTCGAATCGATATCGCCCGCTTCCGCGATCGCCGGGTCGGACAGACAACTGCCGGTGGCGTGCAGCGTGTCCGCTTCGTCGTCGAGAATCCAGCGGAAGATGTCGAAGTCGTGAATCAGCATGTCCTTGAAGATGCCGCCGGAATGCTTGATGTACTCCACCGGCGGCGCGCCCGGATCGCGGCTCGTCACCACCAGCATTTCCGGCGTGCCGATCTCGCCGGCATCGATACGCGACTTCAGCGCGGAGAACGTCGGATCGAAGCGGCGCTGAAAGCCGATCATGCACACCACGCCCGCGCGCGCGACCGCTTCGGCGCAGGCGCGCGCACGCTCCAGCGTGAGATCGACCGGCTTCTCGCAGAACACGTGCTTGTTCTGCGCGGCCGATTGCATGATCAGGTCCGCATGCGTGTCCGTGCTCGAACAGATCACCGTCGCGCCGATCGACGCATCGCCCATCGCGCCGTCGATATCCGCGACCTGCGCGCCGTGTTCGGCCGCGAGCGCCGCGGCCGCCTCGCGATTCACGTCGACCACGTACTTGAGCCGCACGCCCGGTTGCCGCGCGAGATTGGCCGCATGAATCTTGCCGATGCGCCCCGCGCCGAATACCGCTACGTCGATCGTCCTTACCGCGTCAGTCATCGTATCCTCCCATGTCCTTGGATTCTTCCACGTTCAATTCGAGCTTGTACGCCAGCGCGATGAACAACGCCTGGCACAAGCAGATCGTGCTGGTCAGCGAGCGGAACGCGAACGCGCTGCCCTCTTTCACATACAGTTGCGTGGTGGCGTAGCGCGCGAGCGGCGACAGTTGGCTATCGGTGATGACCAGCGTCTTCGCCTGATGATGGTGCGCCACGCGCAGGCAATACTGCGTTTCCTTGCCATAGGGCGCGAAGCTGATCGCGATCACCACGTCGCCCTTCTTCACGCTGCGAATCTGTTCGCGGTACATGCCGCCGAATCCCGACACCAGATGCACGCGCTTGGGCGTGTGTTGCAACGCGTAGACGATGTAGCTCGCCACCGGAAACGAGCGCCGCACGCCGACCACGTAGATGTTGTCGGCCTGCTGCAGCATTTTCACGGCGGCGTCGAACTGCTTGTCGTCGAGTCCCGCTTCGAGTTCCTCCAGACCGCCGCGCGAAGCCGCGATGAATTCGCGCGCCACCGAACCGCCGGACAATGCGCCGGGCTTCTCGTCGATCAGCTTGCGAATCCTCTGCTGATAACTCGGCGACGACGTGCCCTGCCCCGTGTAAGCCTGACGGAACACCGCCTGCAAATCGGAGAAGCCGGAAAAGCCGAAGCGCTGCGCGAACCGCACCACGGCGGACGGATGCACGCCGCAACTCGCCGCGATGTCGCTAGTGCGATCCACCATCACGCTCGACCGATGCTGCTCGATATACGTGGCCACGTTTTTCAACTGACGCGGCAACGCTTCGTAGTTTTCCGCGATGCGCTGCATCAATTCATCGACGCTCGGCAATTCCTCGGTGCTCTCTTCCGCCATGGCTCTCTCTCGGGTGCTTTATTGCAGTGCGACAGACGCTTGCAACGCCCGCCCACACTGCCTCCTGACGCTGCCGATTATAGGCAGGGCGCCGAGCAAATGGAACGTATTTTCCATTTTTATTTATCATGAAATTTTCATTGCAACGCTTCGGAAGATGGCCTAATCTTGGTCGTGAGCAATGGTGCAAGGGCGACCCCATACCGGCCGCAAGCGGATGAAAAGCCGCCCGCCAGAGGCTCCCTTCAATAACGACAGACCGAGAAAAGGTGGAGACAATGAGACTTTGCAAGGGCAAGGCTACGCTCAGGATTCTGGTAACGGCATTGACGTTGGCGACGGGATTCGGCGCGGCTTCGGCCGCCCGCGCGGCTGACGCCCACTTCGTGCTGATCAGCCACGCGCCGGATTCGGATTCGTGGTGGAACACCATCAAGAACGCGATCAAGCAGGCCGACGAGGACTTCAACGTCGAGACCGACTATCGCAATCCGCCGAACGGCGACATCGCCGACATGGCGCGTCTGGTCGAACAGGCGGCCGCGCGCAATTACGACGGCGTGATCGTCACCATCGCCGACTACGACGTGCTGAAAAGCTCGATCAGCAAAGTGACCGCGAAGAAGATTCCGCTCGTCACGATCAACTCGGGCACCGAGGAACAAAGCGCGCAACTGGGCGCGATCATGCACGTGGGACAACCCGAATACGTCGCCGGCAAGGCGGCCGGCGAGAAAGCGAAAGCAGCCGGCGTGAAGTCGTTCCTGTGCGTCAATCACATCGCCACCAACACGGTTTCGTTCGACCGTTGCCGCGGTTTCGCCGAAGCGCTCGGCGTCGACTACAAGTCGTCCACGATCGACTCCGGCCAGGACCCGACCGAAATCCAGTCGAAGGTCAGCGCCTATCTGCGCAACCATCCGAACACCGGCGCGATCCTCACGCTCGGACCGACCCCCGCTTCGGCCACGCTGAAAGCGGTTCAGCAGATGGGCCTCGCGGGCAAGATCTATTTCGCCACGTTCGACTTCTCCGACGACATCGCCAAGGCGATCCAGGCCGGCACGATCCAGTTCGCGATCGACCAGCAGCCGTACTTGCAAGGCTATATCCCGGTGGCGGTGCTCGCGATCGTGAAGAAGGAGCACACCACCGATCCGGCGAAGATCCGCCAGATTCTCGAAGCCAATCCGAAGTTCAAGGCGCGCCTCGATACCTACGGTCTCGCGCCGTCGTATGGACCGAAGAACATCCGCTCGGGTCCGGGCTTCATCACCAGGGACAACCTCGACAAGGTCATCAAGTACGCAGGGCAGTATCGCTGATTCTTTCCTCTAGTTAGTCACGCGCGCGGCGGGCGGCCGCTTCGATACGGGCGGCACGCCCGCCTCCACCGCGCATTTCACCGGCTGCCGTTCTCACTCCGCCTTCGCGCGTGAACCGAGACACAGCCGGGCTCCAAGGAGACGTCATGGGTGTAGCCGGCAAACACTTTCCCCCGCCTGTCGAAACGAGCAACACCAATGCGGCGCCGTCGCATTCGGATTCCGATGAGCGCGTGCGCAAGGAATCATGGTTCGGTCATTTGCTGAACCGGCCGGAATTCGCCGCGATTTCCGGCGCGGTGCTGGTGTTCCTGGTTTTCGCGCTGACCGCCGGCAGTTCCGGCATGTTCAATCTCGACGGCGTGATGAACTGGTCGCAAGTGTCCGCCTATCTCGGGATACTGTCGGTCGGCGCATGTCTGTTGATGATCGCCGGCGAGTTCGATCTGTCGATCGGTTCGATGATCGGCTTCTCGGGGATGATGGTCGCGATTCCGTCCGTGTATTTTCACTGGCCGATCTCGCTCGCGATCCTGTTCGCATTCGCCGGCTCCATGCTGCTCGGCGCGCTGAACGGCTATCTGGTGATGCGCACGCGCCTGCCGTCGTTCATCGTCACGCTCGCGTTTCTGTTCATCCTGCGCGGCCTCACGCTGGCGCTATCGATCATGTTCGCGGACCGCACCATCGTTTCCGGCGTGGGCGATCTCGCGCAAAACGACTGGCTCGCCAATACGCTGTTTCATGGCGTGGCGTTCAACGGCTTCTTCACGATGCTCGCGCAACACGGCATCGGCACCATGCTCGATAACGGTCATGCGCTGGTGCCGGGCATTCCCAAAGTGATCTTGTGGTGGATCGCGCTCGCGGCTGTCTGCGCCTTCGTACTCGCCAAGACACGCGCGGGCAACTGGATTCTCGCCGTGGGCGGCGACGCGAACGCCGCGAAAAACGTCGGCGTGCCGGTGCGCCGCGTGAAAATCTCGCTGTTCGTGCTGACCGCGTTCTGCGCATGCCTGTTCGCGGTGCTGCAAGTATGCGACATCGGCTCGGCCGCAGCGGACCGCGGCTTGCAAAAGGAATTCGAGGCGATCATCGCCGCGGTGATCGGCGGCACCTTGCTGACGGGCGGTTACGGCTCGGTGGTCGGCGCCTGTTTCGGCGCGCTGATCTTCGGCGTCGTGCAAATCGGCATCACGTACACCAACGTCAGCTCCGACTGGTTCCGCGTGTTCCTCGGCGTGATGCTGCTGATCGCCGTGCTGTTCAATCACTACGTGCGCCGCCGCGTCGCGCAATCGTAACGAGGAGACGATCATGTCCGATACGACGAATACGGTAAGCACCGCAAGCGCGGCGCAGGACGACATCATTCTCGCGCTGGAGAACGTCAGCAAGTATTTCGGCAAGGTGATCGCGTTGAGCGGCGTGACCTTGCGTCTGAAACGCGGTGAAGTGCATTGCCTGCTCGGCGACAACGGCGCGGGCAAGTCGACGCTCATCAAGACGCTCGCCGGCGTGCATCAGCCCTCTTCCGGCCAGTATCTGGTGGACGGCAAGCCGGTGCTGTTCGAGTCGCCGAAAGACGCGCTCGATCTCGGCATCGCCACCGTCTACCAGGACCTGGCGCTGGTGCCGCTGCTCTCGGTCGCGCGCAACTTCTTCATGGGACGCGAGCCGCAAAAGAAACTGTTCGGCTTTCTGAGCGTGATGGACCTCGAAACCAGCGCAACCACCGCGCGCGACAAACTCGCGGAAATGGGCATCAACGTGCGCGACCCGCATCAGCCGATCGGCACCATGTCGGGCGGCGAGAAACAGTGCCTCGCGATTGCACGGGCGATTCACTTCGGCGCACGCGTGCTGATCCTCGACGAACCGACCGCCGCGCTCGGCGTGAAGCAGAGCTTCAACGTGCTGAAGCTGATTCACAAGGCGCGCGCCAAGGGCATCTCGGTGATCTTCATCACGCACAACGTGCACCACGCGTATCCGATCGGCGACTCGTTCACGCTGCTCAATCGCGGCAAATCGCTCGGCACGTTCACCAAGGACACCATCAGCAAGGACGAAGTGCTCGACATGATGGCCGGCGGCGCCGAGATGCAGAAGATGATCGGCGAACTCGAAGGCGCGGAGATCTGATTCATTCGCGCGGCGTTCCGGTGCTTGCCGCGCCGGTCGCCGCGTACAGCCACTCAGGAATATTCATGGATCATTCCAGCACATCCAGCGGCGCCGCAACCGGAGTCGGGACGGCGGCCAGCCGCTTCGCGCCGGACCGCGGCCGCGACGTCGTCTGCCTCGGCCGCCTCGCCGTCGATCTCTACGCGCAGCAAGTCGGCGCGCGGCTCGAAGACGTGTCGAGCTTCGCGAAGTACCTCGGCGGTTCGTCGGCGAATATCGCGTTCGGCTGCGCGCGCCTCGGCCTCGCCTCGGCGATGCTCGCGCGCGTCGGCAACGATCACATGGGCCGCTTTCTCACCGAAACCTTGACGAAGGAAGGCTGCGACGTCAGCCATGTGCGCGTCGATCAGGAACGCCTCACCGCGTTGGTGCTGCTCGGCCTGAAGGACCGCGACACCTTTCCGCTGATCTTCTATCGCGAGAACTGCGCGGATATGGCCGTGGATGAAGCGGATTTCGACGAAGCGTTCATTGCGTCGTCGAAAGCGCTGCTGATTACCGGCACGCACTTTTCCACCGAGCAGGTGAACCGCACGAGCCGCCGCGCACTCGATTACGCGCGACGCAACCAGGTGCGCACGGTTCTCGATATCGACTACCGTCCGGTGTTGTGGGGGCTTACCGGCAAGGCGGACGGCGAAACCCGCTTTGTCGCGAGCGAAGGCGTGACCGCGCATTTGCAGCGCATTCTGCCGCTGTTCGATCTGGTGATCGGCACGGAAGAGGAATTCCGCATCGCCGGCGGCAAAACGGACCTGGTCGACGCGCTCGCGATGGTGCGCGCCGTCACGCCCGCCACGCTGGTGTTGAAGCGCGGGCCGATGGGTTGCCAGATCATCGACGGCAAGGTGCCCGCCTCGCTCGACGACCTGCCGGTTCACGGCGGCGTGGAAGTCGAAGTATTGAATGTGCTCGGCGCGGGCGACGCGTTCGCCTCGGGCTTTCTCTCGGGATGGTTGCGCGATCAGTCGCTCGAAGCCTGCGCACGCGCCGCGAACGCGAGCGGCGCGCTGGTGGTTTCGCGCCACGGCTGCGCGCCGGCCATGCCGACGCCGGCCGAGCTCGACTACTTCCTGCGCGAAGCGAAAGCCGACCCGCAGCGCATGCGCCGCCCCGATCGCGACGCGACGCTGGCGCGCTTGCATCGCGTCTCGCCCGCGCGCAAGCAATGGAACGAAGTACTCGGCTTCGCGTTCGATCATCGCAACCAGTTCTTCGAACTCGCGCAGCAAACCGGCGCCGATGAAACGCGCATCGCGCGGTTAAAAGGGCTATTCGTCGAAGCGGTGGCGCAGACCGAAAGCGCGTTGGGTCTGCAAGGCCGCATCGCCGTATTGATCGACGACCGCTATGGTCAGGACGCGTTGAACGCCGCGACCGGCCGCGGCTGGTGGCTCGGGCGTCCGGTGGAATTGCCGGGCTCCGTGCCGCTGGTATTCGATCATGGCCGCTCGATCGGCACGACGCTCGTCGCGTGGCCGCGGGAGCATATCGCCAAGTGCCTCGTGCAGTTCCATCCCGACGAACCGATCGAACAGCGCCTCGAACAGGAAGCGCAATTGCGCGCGCTTTACGACGCGGCGCAAGCGAGCGGCCACGAACTGCTGCTCGAAGTGATTCCGCCGAAGCACGCCCATCTGCCACAAGGGCCGGACATCGTGTATCGCGCGTTGAAGCGCCTCTATAACATCGGCATCTATCCGGAATGGTGGAAGCTCGAACCGATGGACGCCGCGCAATGGCAAGCCGTCGACGCGCTGATCGCCGAGCGCGATCCGTATTGCCGGGGCGTGGTGCTGCTCGGTTTGGCGGCGGGCGTCGAACAGTTGAACGAGGGCTTTCGCGCGGCGGCGCAATCCGCGACGTGCCGCGGCTTCACCGTGGGCCGCACGATCTTTCACGAGCCGAGCCATGCGTGGCTCGCCGGCGATATCGGTGACGACGAACTGATCGCACGCGTGCGCCGCACATTCGAAACACTGATCGCATCGTGGCGCGCGGCTCGCGGCACATCAGCCGCGCAGTCCGCCACGGCGAGCCATCACCAGGAGCAGGCGGCATGAACCACCGCGTATTGCATCATGACGATGCGGCGTCCGCTCGAGGCACCGGCGAAGCAAGCTCGCGCCTCGCCGGCACCGTTCGGCTGACGACCGCCCAGGCGCTCGTGCGCTATCTCGCCGCGCAACGCGTCGCGACCGAGGACCGCAGCGGTAGCGAGCCGCTCTTCGGCGGCGTGTTCGCGATCTTCGGGCACGGCAACGTCGCGGGAATGGGCGAAGCCTTGTATCAGCACCGCGACGCATTGCCCACGCTGCGCGCGCATAACGAACAGGCGATGGCGCACAGCGCCATTGCGTATGCGAAGGCGCATTTCCGCCGCCGCATGATGGCGGTCACGACTTCCATCGGGCCGGGCGCGACCAATCTGATCACGGCGGCCGCGCTCGCGCACGTGAACCGTCTGCCGGTGCTGCTGTTGCCCGGCGACATCTTCGTCTCGCGCGCGCCCGATCCGGTCTTGCAGCAGGTCGAGGATTTCAACGATGGCGGCGTGTCCGCCAACGACGCCTTCAAACCCGTGTCGCGTTACTTCGATCGCATCGTGCATCCGGCGCAATTGCTCACCGCGCTGCCGCGCGCGCTTCGCGTGCTGACCGACGCCGCGCTGTGCGGTCCCGTCACGCTCGCGTTGCCGCAGGACGTGCAGGCGCAGGCATGGGATTTCCCCGCGGACTTTTTCGCGCCGCGTGTCGTGACTTTTCATTCGCCCGCGCCGCGCGACGACGAGATCGACGCCGCATTCGCGCATCTGCGGCGCGCCAGGCGTCCGTTGATCGTCGCGGGCGGCGGCGTGCTGTATGGGCGCGCCAGCGACGCGCTGCACCGCTTCGCCACCACGCACGGCATTCCGGTCGCGGAAACGCAGGCCGGCAAGAGTTCGCTTGCATGGAACGATCCGTTGAACGCCGGCGCATTGGGCGTGACGGGCTCGCCCGCCGCGAACGCGCTCGCGCTCGACGCCGACTGCGTGCTGGCGATCGGCTCACGCTTGCAGGATTTCACCACCGGCTCGAACACGCTGTTCACCCAGGCCGAGCTGATCGGCATCAACGCCAACGCCTTCGACGGCGTCAAGCATCGCACGTTGACGGTCGAAGCCGACGCGCGTCTCGCGCTGGAGGCGCTCGCGGAACGCTTGCAAGGCTGGCACGCGGACCGCGCGTGGACGGCACGCGCGCACAAACTCGCGGCGAGCTGGCGCGACACGGTGAGCACGCTCACGCATGCGCCGCAACGCGAGACCGTGCTGCCTTACGAGGGCGACGTGATCGGCGCGGTGCAGCGTTCGAGCGCGGCGTCGGATAAGGACGATATCGTCGTGTGCGCGGCCGGCACCTTGCCCGCCGAATTGCACAAGCTGTGGCGCGCCGGCAGGCCGGGCGCGTATCACGTCGAGTACGGCTATTCGTGCATGGGCTACGAGATTGCCGGCGGTCTCGGCGTGAAACTCGCGCGCCCCGAGCGTGAAGTGATCGTGATGGTCGGCGACGGCAGCTATCTGATGATGAACAGCGAGATCGCGACTTCGGTGATGCTCGGCGCGAAGCTGATCGTCGTGGTGCTCGACAATCGCGGCTACGGTTGCATCAATCGGTTGCAACAGGCCTGCGGCGGCGCGCCGTTCAACAACCTGCTCGACGACTGCCTGCAAGGCCCGCTCGGCGCGCCGCGAATCGACTTCGCCGCGCATGCCCGCGCGCTCGGCGCGCAGGCCGAGCACGCCGCGAATATCGCTGAACTCGAAGCCGCGCTGCAACGCGCGCGCGCCGCCGATCGCACCTACGTGATCAGCATCGACACGGACCCCGCCCGCACCACCGACGACGGCGGCTGGTGGTGGGAAGTGGCCGTGCCCGAGGTGTCGGCGCGCGATAGCGTGCGCGTGGCGCGTGCGAAATACGAAGCACAGCTCGCGGCACGCGCCGAACCGATGGCCGCCGCCGACCGCACCGACAAGGAATGAGGACGCCCGCATGACCACTTTCGACGTACGCATCGGCATCAATCCGCTCTCGTGGATGAACGACGATCTGCCTTCGCTGGGCGGCGAGACGCCGCTCGAATTGGCGTTGACGGAAGGCCGCCAGATCGGCTATCAAGGCTTCGAGCTCGGCAACAAGTTTCCGCGCGAACCGCAGGCATTGAAGACGCTGCTCGCGCAATACGACCTCGCCCTGGTATCCGGCTGGTATTCGGGCCGGCTTGCGCGGCGCAGCGTCGAGGAAGAAATCGCCTCGGTCGGCCCGCATCTCGAACTGCTCGCGCAAAACGGCGCGACCGCAATGGTGTACGGCGAAGTCGCCGATTCAATTCAGGGCGCGCCGCAGCCGCTGTATCAGCGCCCGCGTTTTTTCAGCGAAGCGCAATGGGCTGAATATGCCGCACGTGTCGATGAATTCGCGCGTTACACGCAAAGCCGCGGCGTGCGGCTGGCTTATCACCATCACATGGGCGCTTATGTCGAAACGCCCGCCGACGCCGATCAATTGATGTCGCGCACGAGCGATGCTGTCGGCCTGTTGTTCGACGCGGGGCACATCACGTTCGCCGGCGGCGATCCGCTCGCGGTGCTCGACAAACATATCGCGCGCGTATGCCACGTGCACTGCAAGGACGTGCGCCCCGCGGTGACCAGGCTCGCGCGCAATCGCAACTGGAGTTTTCTCGACGCGGTGATCAATGGCGCCTTCACGGTGCCGGGCGACGGCGCGGTGAATTTCCCGGCGATCATCGACCGGTTGAAGCGGCACGGCTATCGCGGCTGGCTCGTGGTGGAAGCGGAACAGGACCCGGTGGTGGCCCCCTCGTTCGAGTATGCGCAGAAGGGCTACAGAACATTGCGGACGTTGGTCGACGCGCCGCTCGGCGCCGCAAGCAAGACTGAGCAGGAGGCAGCATGAGTTTATTGGTGAAGGCGCAGCGCGAAGGCCAGACGATCGCGCGAGTGACGCCGGAATCGGCGTGCTGGCGGTATGTGGGATTCGCCGCCTACCGGATGGGCACGAGCGAGGTGGTGCATCTGTTCGAGCCGTCGCGTGAGATGTGCATTGTCGTGCTCACGGGTTCGGTGGATATCGAAACCGCGGAGCGCACGTGGAGCTCGCTGGGTTCGCGCGATAGCGTGTTCGAGGATGCCGCGCCATATGCGGTGTATTTGCCGCCCGGCGTGCGCGCGACGGTGCGTGCGCGTCGGGATGCGGAGATTGGCGTGGCTAGCGCGCCGGCGAAGGGCGAGTATGTCGCGAGGTTGATCGAACCTTCCTCGATGAAGCGCTCCACGCGGGGCAAGGGTCTGAATACGCGATACGTATGCGATATTCTTCCGCAGACGGAGCCTGCCGAGTCCTTGCTTGTCGTCGAGGTCAGGACGCCTGGCGGGCACGCGTCGAGCTATCCGCCGCATAAGCATGATACGGATAATGTGCCGCATGAGAGTTCGCTCGAGGAGACTTACTATCATCGGCTCGATCCGCCGCAGGGGTTCGCTTTTCAGCGCGTGTATACGGACATGCGGGATATCGATGAGTCGATGGCCGTTGAGAATCATGACGTGGTGATGGTTCCGCGTGGGTATCATCCGGTCGTTGTGCCTTATGGGTATGACTCTTATTACCTGAATGTCATGGCCGGGGCGCGGAGGGTTTGGCATTTTCGGAATGATCCGGCGCATGAGTGGATTGTTGGGAAGGAAGGTTGATGTTTTTGCCTGCTCGGCGGGTTGTTGTCTACGTGCCTGCGGTGTTGGCCTTTGCTTGATTTGTTAGTGGTCTATTAGCGTTGCCCCTGTGCGGGGCGGCACCTACTTTTCTTTGCCGGCCGCAAAGAAAAGTAGGCAAAAGAAAGCGGCTCACACCGCTAATTCTTAAGTGGGTCCCCTGGCTCGGAGGGGGTAGTGGTGCATCTGGAATCCGTGTTCTCGCACATTCCGCATTAGTGACAAAGCCGTCATTAGCTCCCACTCCGCACTGCGTGCGTCGCGGATGGGGCTGCCAGGGAAACCAACGGGGCGGGGCGTTTGTGCGCCTTGGGGGCCATCGGCTTCGCCTCGGCGATGCTCCGTCGTGAATCGATTGATTGGCGACGTGCCGCGACGGTGCGCGCCGCGTTTCCGCGTGTACGCGTCTGCACACACTGCGACGCTTTATCGCTTCAATATGCGGTCGTCGCATGTTATTTCCAACCTCATGGCTAACATCGAGACGCCTGCTTCGGCCAAAAACATTGGCAAAAACAGGACGCGTCCAATTGAGTCACGCCATGCTTATGGAATACCTTAGCAGGCTATCGAGTCATGCACCCGGTCTTCCAATGACCGATCGTGCTATGCGCCCTCGTCATCCCGTGTTAACTGAACCAGCTTTGGAGCACGACCCATGGCAATAAAAGTCATCGCTGCGGATAGCCATCCGCTCTTTACGCTGGGAATCGAGTCCGCGCTCAGCAAATGCGACGACGTCGACCTGGTCGGAATCGCACACAGTAGTAGCGAACTCTTCACTTTGGCCGCTGACACTCCCTGCGACGTGCTCGTTATCGATCACTGCTCGTGCAGGTGGGAAGGCTTCGGCTCATTGATGTCCGCGCTTCGTGCCGCTCACCCTCATTTGAAAATGGTCGTGCAGGTCTGCATGCACAATGCCGCGCTGCTGGCAACGATGTCGCGCTTAGGCATCGGCGCAGTGTTGCACAAATGCGATGCCGTCAACCACCTGGCGCACGCAATCCAGGCGGCACACGCCGGCGCCATCTACGTATCTCCCGCTCTTCAGTGTCTAAAGCCAATGGCGGGCAATCTCGACGTATCTTGCGTACTGACCGCACGGGAAACGGAAATTCTGCGGCTGTTCCTATCCGGCCTTTCGGTATGCGAGATCGCCCGTAAGCTGCACCGCGCCAAGCAGACAGTCAGTGCCCACAAATCGAAGGCGATGAGAAAGCTGGGCGTGGAGTCAGACGCAGAACTCTTTGGTCTCAGGTATCTGGATGCCCTGTTCGCGATTAATGGTTTCCAGGAAGCTACGCAGACGTGATTGATCTCGCGGCCATTCTTCCACGATTAAGCGACTATCAAAGGCCATGCGTATGAATGCGCAATTCACGGCGCGGCAGTCGATCCATGCGGTAATTGCCCCCTTGCTTGTTTCGGCGCTTAGCGGATGCTCCAACCCATTTGCGGATCACTACCGGCAGTTCGCCAATCACGGTACGTATCTGCCGGACTTCGAAAAGTCGCCGGACCTTGTCGCAACCGAAGCGTTAGAGAGCCGCCGTAATGAACTGAAAGCCCGCAACATGGTTCAGATCGGCCAATCTGTTTTCAGGGAATCGAAGTACGGATGGGCCCTCGAAGACGCGTTGGCACAGGGCCGCGTCACTGGCGCAAGGGTCGTGCTGTTCTCCGAGAGATCGGCTGGCGTACAGTCGAGCACGTTAGCCGTTAACGTCCCGCAAACAAGGCAAGAATACGAGCGCTGGTTGACACGCGGCCACCGCTCCGCGGCATACAACGGCCACGATTCGGGCGACGAGGCTTTCTGCAAACCGGGACAAGCACTGGAAGGCAGGTCACCGTTGGGGTATCCCATGAAGCAGCGCCCAGATGCGACGACATCCTGCATCGTGTCCACGGTCGATGTCGTGGATTATCTCGCTGAGTACTGGGGCGAGAAGCGAGCAGTTGATGCTCCTGCATCGAGCAACGCCGTAGAAAACTGACTCCTATTTTTAATTCCGCAGTACCCCCGCTGCTACGAGGCAGACCAGACTAAAGGGCGTTACGCATGCAACTAACTCGGCGAAGATTGGAAGTGCCCACCGGTACATCGAAGGCGGATACTTTTCAGTTTTCATCCCAACGTATTTCCGTCAATCCTCTGACACTGCTGCGCTCAATTTCGCTCATAACCGCGAGTGCGCAGCAGGCCTATCCCGGCTCATCGTCATTTGAACGCTTGAGGCGTCTACGGTTCTTTTGCAGATCACTGCTGTGGTGGCGGCCTACTGTCAGTTGGCTTGGCTTATGCACCCAACCTCCTCTGGCACACCTGGCGCGACACTGTCCGACCATGCTCGAACGAATGCACCGTCCTTTTCTGCATGGCAGTTTTACCGCGGAGCAGGCTTTTATCGTAAGCGCGCAACACCAGGCATTTACGCAGGCTTCGATTCCGGCGATCGTGAACAGTCTCGCTGCCGGCCATGGGCACAGGGTGGCCAAGTTCGAAGTCGAGTCCGAGAACTGGCATGTGCTCATTGAATCGCTTGACCGATTCCAGAAGGAGGGCGACTGGACGCTCAGCGTCCGTGATATTGGAGGATGGCGCCTGGTTTCATGCACATTCTCGCTCGCGCACATAGGTGGACGGATTTGTCGACCCCGGCTCTTGATCGGATGTGTGCAAGGCCCGGATCGCTCTGCCGGAGGGCAAGACCTTTTTCGTTCGCTGACGCGGAAATGGCACGGTTTACGGCCCAAGGACCTTATTGTTTATTTAGCTCAATCCCTGGCATTCGCGCTCGAAATCCGCAACGTCATGATCGTATGTCACGAGGCGCACATCTATTCGAGCTGGCGCTATCGATTCGGAAGAAACCGGATCGCCGCCGACTACGGGGCGCTCTCGAATCAGAGAGACAAGCGCAAAGTCTGGAAGGGTTGGTTCGTTCTCGGCAAGCCTCGATGCCCACATGAGGCGACGTTCAGGCAAACGACCAGTGCGCCGACTCGTCGGCAACGTCGAGAATCTCTGAAGGCGTCGCTGCATGTTCAGATCGGATCCGCCGTGGCAAGAGCCAGAGAAGCGAATTGCGCTCAAGTGAAAGGCCAGCCATGCAGGCACAGACGTTATCGGCGCCATTGATTACCTCCGCCATTGCCTATGACGTCGTCCGACATTGTCGGTTCGCAATGCGCCAATAGCGCGCTTAACCCTAAAGCTATGACCTACGCCATTCTAAGCACGCCCGATATAGCGGATTTAGTGACCGAAGTGGATTGCGACGCATCGAAATGGATCGAATACACGGACGGCGATTCGGTGTGTATAGCGAGGTTCCCCTCGCCAGTCAGCGAGACAATGCGCCAAGGGCTGCACGAGTATGCTCGCTGGAGTCTATGGGGAAACTTGTTCAGTTCCGGCGAGCAGCCGGTCACCGACGCTGACGTCGTCGACACAACATTGAATTGCCAGGCTGCGCCCACTGCGATCAGTTGGGGAGGATTTCTGGTGACCGCATACGACCAGCGCTCGCAGCATTTTCTGGTGTTCGCGGACCCGACCGGCAAGTTGCAGGCACAGTATCGCCAGGACGAACACGGGCATTTGCACGTAGGCCAAGTGCCAAGGCCATGCAGACGAAGGGAGCCCGTGCAAAAGGCTGGACGGGATCGATTTCCTGCTCGCAACACGTTTCGTGCACACGAACGCCACAGCAACCGTGCGCGCCGGGAGTTCACTGTTTTGCCACAGGGGGCTGTCCTCTTATTCCGAAGCGGAGAGCTAAGCCTGCTGAGTCACATCTACCCGCGGAGCCCGGCGAAGGTGTTAAGCATTATCCAGAGGGCGAAGCTTCGCGTCGGCAATGCCTCTTGATGGAGTACTAGCGCTCCCCTCGAGCCAGCACCGAAGATCGCCAAAAGTACCGCGACGGCGCGCGCAGCGCCGCCGGAAGAATGACTGCTGTGTCACGAACGCCGGAGTGCGCGAGAACACGGATTCCAGATGCACCACTACCGTTACTGCGCGAGGGCTCCACTTAAGAATTAGCGGTGTGAGCCGCTTTCTTTTGCCTACTTTTCTTTGCGGCCGGCAAAGAAAAGTAGGTGCCGCCCCGCACAGGGGCAACGCTAATAGACCACTAACAAATCAAGGAAAGGCCAACGCCAACGCCATGTAGTGACAACAAACCCCAAACACCACACCGCAATAAACCAGCCAGGCACCACCCCACCCTCACCCCACGCCAAGCCATTCCCTCGCCACATCGGTCCGCCGCAAAAATACCGCGAGCTCGCCGTCGAACACGATCTCGCCGTGCCCCATCACCGCGACCCGGCTGGCGATGTCCTGTGCGATCACGAGCCGCTGTTCGATCAGCAGCATCGCGACACCGCGATCCCGCAGCATGCGCAGACACTGCGCGACCTGCGCGATCACCTGGCTTGCGAGACCCTCGCCAGGCTCGTCGATCACCAGCAAATCGGGGTCGCCGAGCAGCGCGCGGGCAAGCGTCAGCATTTGCTGCTCGCCGCCCGACAGCGCGCCGGCACGCGTGCGCTTCCGCTCGCGCAAGACGGGAAACAGCGCGTAAGCATCGTCGAAGCTAAAGCGCGGCATGCGGGCGCGCGCATGCGGCACGACACCGAGTTGCAGATTTTCGTGGACGCTCAGCGTCGGGAAAACGTCGCGCTGTTCGGGCACGTAGCCAAGCCCGAGACGCGCGATCTCGAAGGTGCGCAGCCCGCCGAGCGCGTGACCGGCGAAATGCAAGCCGCCCTCGCTGCGCACGAGGCCCATGATCGCGCGGGCGAGCGTCGAGCGGCCCGAGCCGTTGCGCCCGACGAGCGCCAGCACCTCGCCCGCCTCGATCCGCAACGTGACGCCGTGCAGCGCCTGGCTCGCGCCGTACCAGGCGTTGAGTCGACGAATGTCGAGCAAGGCCGTCATGCGCGGAATCCGTCGCCGAGATAGGCGGCGCGCACCGCCGCATCCGCGCGAATCGCCGCCGGTGTGCCGGTCGCGATGATGCGCCCTTGTACCAGCACCGAAATGCGATCGGCGAGTGCGAACACCGCGTCCATGTCGTGCTCGACCATCAGCAGCGTGCGGCCCGCCGTGGTCGCGCGAATCAGCTCGATCGCGCGCGCCGCTTCGGCGCGATTCATGCCGGCCGTCGGCTCATCGAGCAGCAACGTGTGCGCGCCGCCCGCGAGCGCGAGACCGAGGTCGAGCGCGCGCTGCTCGGCATAGCTGAGCGTGCCGGCCTGAAGGTGGCGGCGCGCGCTCAAGCCCACTGCGTCGAGTACCTGGTCGGCGCGCGCGTTCACCGTGGCCGAGCCGGTGAAACGCTGCCACCAGCGCGTGCGGTCGCGCTCGGCGAGCATCGCCGCGCAGCGCAGGTTGTCGAACACCGTCAGCCGGGCAAACACGCTGGTGGTCTGGAAGCTGCGCGCGAGGCCGCGGCGCGTGATCGCGGCCGGTGCGAGTCGCGTGATCTCCGCGCCGAACAGGTCGATGCGCCCCGCGTTCGGCCGCGCGCCGCCGGCGATCAGATTGAAGAGCGTCGACTTGCCCGCGCCGTTCGGGCCGATCAACGCATGGCGCTCGCCCGGCTCGATCGCGAGATCGACGCCGCGCAGAATCCGCGTGGAGCCGAAGCGTTTTTCGATGCCGTACAGCGCGAGCGCCGGGATCATTGCGTGTCTCCGGCGATTCGCGTGGAGCGCGAGTTCATCGCAAGGCGCGCTTGCGCGCGAACGGCGCGCCGCGCCGACAGTGCGCCCAACGCGGCCAGCATGAATACGACGCCGCTGAACCATAGCGCCGACGACGCCATCCACAGCGGCAGGCCGTCGACGCCGAAAGACGCGCTGTCATCGATGCCGAATTGCACCGCGTATGCCCATTGCACCGCGAGCACGACAGCCAGCGTCCACAGCAACGCGGCAGCCGCGCCCCATAGATACATGGCGCGGCACATTCGCCAACCGCATGCCGCGACGCGTGCGATATGCCGTTGCATGAAGCCCGCGATGCCATCGGGTGATATCACCACGACCACGACAAAGAACAGCCCGAGATAGAACAGCCACGCCCGCGTGACGCTCGCCACCGCGACGCTGAAAAACGTCAGCACGACCGCGCCCGCGACCGGTCCGAAGAACGCCGCCGTGCCGCCGATCACCGTCGCGATCAGCACCGCGCCCGAACGCATCATGCCGACGCTTTCGCTCGACACCAGTTCGACGTTGATCAGCCCCAGGGTGCCCGCGACGCCCGCAAAAAACGCCGACAACACCACGACGCCATGGCGAACGCGACGCGGATAGCAGCCGATCGCCGCGGCGCGCGCCGGGTTGTCGCGCACGGCGTTGGCAAGGCGCAGGAACGGCGTGCGCGACAGCGCGAACAGCGCCGCGCTCGCCAGCAGGCACCACAGCGCGATCAGCGCATACGCCTCGCGGGCCGGCCCGAAGCTCCAGCTTCCGAGCGCGTGGCCGCTCGCGCGATCGATCGCCACGCCCGCCTCGCCGCCGAACCAGTCGGGCAGCGTCCATGCGGCCGCCGACACGAGTTCGCCGATGCCGAGCGTGATCATCGCGAAGGCCGTCCCGGCACGCCGCGTCGAGATGAAGCCGAACACGATGCCGCACAGCGCGCCGCCGAGTCCGCCGATCAACGGCAGCAGGACGAGCGGCACGCCGACGCGATTGAACACGTGCGCGGCGACGAGCGCGCCGAGTCCCGAGTAGGCGGCATGGCCGAAGGACAACAAGCCCGTTTCGCCGAGCAGCAGGTTGTACGAGAGCGCGAACACGATCATCGTCGCGGTCTGCGCGAGATAGGCGAGCAGCCAGCTTTGCGGCCAGATGAACGGCGGCACGGCGAGGAACAGCACGAGCGCGAGCCACGGCGCGATCAGCCGCCACATGCGGCGCGACGCCGAGGCGGAGGTGGCGGTCAACGCGGACGGTCCGAAGGGCTCACGCATGCTCGTCGCGCCGCCCGAAGAGTCCGCGCGGACGCAGCGCCAGCATCGCGACGAGCAGCAGATAGGGAATCAGCGGCGCGAGTTGCGCGAGCGTCAAGGCGTCCCATTCGGCGGGCAGCGAGGCGCCGAACGCCGCCAGCACGCCGCCCAGCGACACGTCGCTCGCCACCGCGAAGGTCTGCACGCAGCCGACCAGCAGCGACGCCGCCAGCGCGCCGCTCAACGAGCCCAGGCCGCCGATCACGACCACCACGAACACGATGGAGCCGAGCGATTCCGCCATCGCCGGTTCGATCACGAAGAGCGGCGCGCCGATCACGCCGGCCAACGCCGCGAGCGCCGTGCCGGCCGCGAACACGCCGGTGAATACGCGCGGCACGTCGTGGCCGAGCGCTTCGACGGCGCTCGCGTGCGTGAGCGCGGCGCGCACGATGAGGCCCGTCTTCGAGACGCGCAGCACCGCGTACAGCAGCGCGAGCATCACCAGCGACACCGCCATCATGAACGCCCGATAGCGCGCGAACGCCGCGCCGTAGAGCGTGAACAAAGGGCCGTCGAGCGCGGGCGGCACCGTCGCGCTCAATGGACTCACGCCCCAGCCGAGCTTGACCAGTTCGCCCAACAGATACGCCGCGCCGAACGTCAGCAGCAACTCGGGGAGGTGGCCGTGCACGCGCACGCGACGCAACAGCCAACGCTCGAGCGCCGCGCCGATGGCGCCGACGATCAGCGGCGCGATCACGAGCGCGCTCCAGAAACCCGCATGCGCCGCCACCGAGAAACCGACGTAAGCGCCGAGCATGTAGAAGCTCGCATGCGCGAAATTCAGCACGCCGAGCATGCTGAAAATCAGCGTCAAGCCGGCCGACAGCATGAACAGCAGCAAGCCGTAGCTGACACCGTTGAGCAGATTGATGACGAACGACTGCACGCGCCTAGCCCGCCTGCCCGGCTACGTTTAGCGGTTCGAGCGCCGCGCGCAGATCGGCGGGCAAGCTCACGGGACGACGCGTGACGCGATCGACATACACGTGCACGAAGTGACCCTGCGCGGCGGGCTCGTCGTCGCCTTCCTTGAAGAGCCCCACTTCATAGCGCACGCTCGACGTGCCGAGCCGCGCGACCCGCAAGCCGGCCTCGACGCGATCCGGAAACACCAGCGGCGCGAAGTAATTGCAGTGCGTCTCGACCACCAGACCGATCGTCGCGCCATGCTCGAAGTCGAGCACGCCGGTGCGGATCAGATAGTCGTTCACCACCGTGTCGAAGTAGCTGTAATAGACGACGTTGTTGACGTGCCCGTAGACGTCGTTGTCCATTCAGCGCGTGGTGATCGGCAGGAAATGCGGGTACGCGGCGCGCGCGGCGGGGGCGGGTTTGTTCATGGTGGCGTGGCGTCGGGGGTGGGGTTGCGTTTTGGCTGCGTTTTGGCTGCGTTTGGGTTGCGTTGCGGCCGCGTTTGGGCTGCGTGTGCGTGCGCCGGGCGGGGGCGTTATTGCCCCGGCTTCTCGACGAACTCGAAGGGCAAGCCGCGCCGCCGCATCCATTCGCCGAGCGCCTGGCCGGTGCCCGCTCGCCACGGCCGCAACTTCGCCGGCTCCACCAGCCGGTATTCGAGCAATTCCGGCGACAGCGCGATCGTTCCATACGCCTTCACGTGATACGCGATGATCAGTTCGTTCTTGCGGATGAATTCATACACGCCGATCAGTTCGACGGTCTCCGTGTGCAGCGAGGTTTCCTCGAGCACTTCGCGCGCAATGCCTTGTTCCGGCGTCTCGCCGTTCTCCAGAAAGCCGGTGATCAGCGCGAACATGCCCTCCGGCCACGCCGCGTTGCGCGCCAGCAGAATCTTGCCCTCGTACTCGACGATCGCCGCGACCACCGGCAGCGGGTTATTCCAGTGGACGTAGCCGCATGCCGTATCGGGACAGGTTTGACGGATGCGACCGCCTTCATGCTCGGCATCGGCGCGTTCGATCAACGGCGTGGAACAGCGCGGACAAAATCGGTATTCGGTCATGGCGAGTGGGCGGGTTTCGTGGCGTAGTTCGTGGTGTTGGGCCGGCTAGGTTTTGCGTGTCGTGTCGTGTCGTGTCGTGTCGTGTCGTGTCGTGCGTGTCGTGCGTGTCGTGCGTGTCGTGCGTGTCGTGCGTGTCGTGCGTGTCGTGCG
>NZ_FRAB01000068.1 GCF_900142195.1 Paraburkholderia terricola | reverse complement strand
AAGCAGGCCTGCTCGAATTCTGCGCACGCCACGCGTTGCCGATCGCACTCTTCAGCCGCGAGCAAATCGCGGCGATACCCGTGGCCGAGCCTTCGGCGGTTGCACGCGAGCATCTCGGCGTGGACGGCGTTTGCGAGCCGTGCGCGCTGCTCGGCGCGGCTAACGTGTCGGCCGGGTCCGCTGCATCGGCTGCGTCGGCTGCGTCGGCTGCGTCGGCTGCGTCGGCTGCGTCGGCTGCGTCGGCTGCGTCGGCTGCGTCGGCTGTACCCAACGCCCAACTCCTCGTCCGCAAGACCGCGCATGCCGGCGTGACCGTGGCGATTGCCTCGATCATCGCCCGGACCGAACACGAACCGACAACCCACGACACCGAGAAACAGGACCTTCCATGAAAACCGATCCCGAATCGCATCAACGCATGACCGAACGCCGGCGCGAAGGCCACGAGAAAAAACAGGCCAACGCCACCGTCGAAAAGGGCTTGCTGATCGTCAACACCGGCACCGGCAAGGGCAAGACCACGGCCGCGTTCGGCATGGCCGTGCGCGTGCTCGGACACGGCATGCGCCTCGGCGTCGTGCAGTTCATCAAGGGCGCATTGCACACGTCGGAGCGCGATTTTCTCGGCGCGATCGCCAATTGCGATTTCGTCACGATGGGCGATGGCTACACCTGGAACACGCAGAACCGCGACGCCGACATCGCCACCGCCCGCAAGGGCTGGGACGAAGCGCGCCGGATGATCGAGAGCGGCGACTACCAGATGGTGATCCTCGACGAGCTGAACACCGTGCTGAAGTACGAATACCTGCCGCTCGACGAGGTGCTGTCCGTGATCAACGCTCGCCCGCCGATGCTGCACGTGGTGGTGACCGGCCGTCACGCGCCGGATGCGTTGATCGAGGCCGCCGATCTCGTCACCGAGATGCGCATCGTCAAGCATCCGTACCGCGAGCAAGGCGTGAAAGCGCAGCGCGGCGTGGAGTTCTGAGCGATGAGCGCGAGCCCCGATAAGAGCGCTTCGGAGGCGCAGCCGAAAGGCACTTCGTCCGGAGCGCCCGCCGAGGGCAGTTCTTCAGGGGCGTTCCCGAACGGAACGACGTCGACGGCATGTCCCGCGCTGTTCATCAGCGCGCCGGCTTCGGGTCAAGGCAAGACCACGATTACCGCGGGTCTCGCGCGCCATCATCGGCGGCTGGGGCGGCGCGTGCGCGTGTTCAAGACCGGCCCGGATTTTCTCGACCCGATGATTCTCGCGCGCGCGAGCGGCGCGCCCGTGCTGTCGCTCGATCTGTGGATGGTCGGTGAAGCCGCTTGCCGCACGCTGCTCGCGCAGGCGGCGGCCGAAGCGGACCTGATCCTGATCGAAGGCGTGATGGGCCTGTTCGACGGCACGCCGAGCAGCGCCGACCTCGCCGCCGTGTTCGGCGTGCCGGTGCTCGCGGTGATTTCAGCGAAGGCGATGGCGCAGACCTTCGGCGCGGTCGCCTTCGGGCTCGCGCGATTCAGGCCCGAGGTGCCGTTTTACGGCGTGCTCGCCAATCGCGTCGGCTCCGCGCGGCACGCGCGGACGCTCGAGGAAGCGCTGCCGCCGGACATACGCTGGTGCGGACACGTCAGCGGCAACGACGAGATCGAGTTGCCCGACCGCCATCTCGGCTTGCATCAGGCGGCGGAAATCGACGACCTGGACGCGCGGCTGAACCGTGCCGCCGATGCGCTCGCGAACACCGCGCTGGCCGAACTGCCGCCGCCGGTCGAATTCGGCGAGCCTGCGCCGGACGTGCCGCCGCGTCTTCTGGAAGGCAAGCGGATCGCGATCGCGCGCGATGCCGCGTTCTCGTTCGTCTATCCGGCCAACGTCACGCTGCTGGAAGCGCTCGGCGCACAGGTCGTGTACTTCTCGCCGCTCGCGGACGATCCGTTGCCCGACCATGCCGACGCCCTCTATCTTCCCGGCGGCTATCCCGAACTGCACGCCGCCGCGCTCGCAAGCAACACGCGCAGCGGCGCGACGATCCGCGCGCATGCGGCGGCGGGCAAGCCGCTCGTCGCCGAATGCGGCGGCATGCTGTATCTGCTCGAACAGCTCACCGATACGCATGGCGTGAGCACGCAAATGCTCGGCCTGCTGCCCGGCCACGCAACGATGCAAACGCGCTTCACCGCGCTCGGCATGCAACAGATCGACAGCGTGCACGGCCCGATGACCGGCCACACGTTCCACTATTCGAAGCTGACGACGCCGCTCACGCCGCTGCGTTCGGCCACCCGGCCACAGGGTGACGCACCCGGCGAGGCCGTGTTCCGCGTCGGTTCGATCGTCGCGACGTACATGCATGCTTATTGGCCCTCCAACCCGGCTTTCGCGGCCGCCCTGTTCCATGGCGAAGCCTTTTAACGACGCCGAGCGCGAGGCGGTCTACCGCGCGATTCACGAGCGGCGCGACATGCGCCACTTCGTGCGCGATCCGGTCGACCCCGCCGTGTTGCAGCGCCTGCTCGACGCCGCGCATCATGCGCCGAGCGTCGGTTATATGCAGCCGTGGCGGATTGCGCGCATCACCGATCCGGTGTTGCGCGAAGCCTTGCACGCAGCCGTCGAAAGCGAACGGCTCGCCACCGCCGACGCCCTCGGCGAACGGCGCGAGGCGTTCATGAAACTGAAAGTGGAAGGCATGCGGGACTGCGGCGAACTGCTGGTGATGGCGTTGATGGACGGCCGCGAGCGGCACATCTTCGGGCGCCGCACGTTGCCCGAGATGGATCTCGCGTCGGTGGCGTGCGCGATCCAGAACATGTGGCTCGCCGCACGCGCGGAAGGTTTGGGAATGGGCTGGGTGTCGCTATTCGACGTCGACGTGGTGCGCACGCTGCTGCATATGCCCGAGGGCGCGCGGCCGGTGGCGATTCTGTGTCTCGGGCACGTCGAGGCGTTTTACAACCAGCCGATGCTGGAAACCGAACGCTGGGCTAGCCGCATGGCGCTCGCCGATTGCGTGTTTGAAAACCGCTGGCCGGAAGTTGAAACGGAAGGCAAAAAGACGCTGGGTTAGCGGCAAGCGAGTCGCAGGATGCGCGAGGCGCGCCTAATCGACTCATGATTTGAGGCGATTAGGCGCGCAATCGCCTCACGGTCGGCTATACTGGTATTCGACTCACGATATGAGTCGATTAGAGCCCGTAATCGCCTCAATATTCACCGAGCGTCATGACATCCACCCACCCTCTCATCTGGCAAGCGTCCACGTGGCCCGGCATGCACTACGACGCTATTCGCGTCGGCGGCGAACTGGCCCGCGCGCACCGGGCTCAGGGCATCGTTGAAGGCAAACTGGCGAGTCTCGGCTTCGAACAGCGCCTCGAACTCGCCGCCGAGGCCTGGAGCCAGGATGCGGTCGCGACGGCAGCCATCGAAGGCGAACGCATCGACCTCACCGCCGTGCGTTCGTCCGTGGCACGGCGACTCGGCGTCGGGAATCAGGATGGCCCCAACGCGCCGCGGAGCGTCGAAGGCCTGCTCGACATCATGGATGACGCGGTGCGGCAAAGGCAAGCGGCGCTCACACACGAGCGCTTGTGCGCCTGGCAGGCGGCTCTCTTTCCTACCGGCTACTCAGGCATGGTCAAAATCCTTGTCGGGGCCTATCGCGAGCATGCCGAGCCAATGCAGATCGTCAGCGGCCGCGTTGGACGCGAACGGGTCCACTACGAGGCCCCGGCCTCGGCCCAGGTCCCGGCGGAAATGCAGCAGTTCCTGGACTGGTTCAACGCAACGACCGAGCACGACCATCTGGTCAAGGCAGCACTCGCTCACCTGTGGTTCGAGACGATTCATCCTTTTGAGGACGGCAATGGCCGCATCGGTCGCGTCCTCATCGACCTTGTGCTGGCGCGCGACAGCGGTGAGGTCAGCCGCTTGATTCGTACCTCGCAGCGCCTGCTCGACAAGCGCCGCGACTATTACGAGCAGCTCGAGCGCGCCCAGCATGGCGAGCTCGACGTGACCGAATGGGTTCTATGGTTCGTCGAACAGGTGCGTGTGTCCTGCGAGGAAGCATCCGGCGTCGTGGACGCCACGCTCGATAAAGCCGTTTTCTGGATGAACCATCGGGACAAGGTGCTCACGACCCGGCAACGCAAAGTCGTCAACGTTCTGCTCGATGCCGGTCCCAAGGGCTTCGAAGGGGGCATGAACACCCGCAAGTACGAGAGCGTCGGCAACACCTCGCGGGCCACGGCGTCGCGCGAACTCATCGAACTCGAGAACATGGGGCTGCTGTCCAGGGTGGGCGCCGGCCGCTCGACCCGCTATTACCTGAACATGCCAGGGTGGGCGGCAGCGGACACGGCCATCGCCGATACGCCCTCCCGCGACGGCTGACTTGCCGTCATGGCTAAATCGTCGGCCGCTCAGGCGGCAGGCTTGCCATGACGGCGACGCCTCACGGCCGAGACCGAGCCTGCACCGGCTTCACCGACACCACGTCCAGCGCGCCGCTCGCCTTATCGGTGCGTAGCTTCACATGCCAGTCGGGCGGCGCATCGAACGGAAATTTTGCCAGCGCGCTTTTCGCGAGCGCGGGCATTGCATGCAGCGGATCGGCATCGCGGTCGCTCATCACCGCGCTGACTTTATAGACCTCCTGTCCGCCCGCGCGCTCGAACAGGCGCAGCGTCAACGAATGCCGGTACGCGCGCCCGCCGAACAGCGAGAAGGGCGGCTCGCTCTGCCGGCCGCAGCCGCTTGGCGCGCAATCCTTCATGTCGTTCACGCCGACGCCGATCGTCGCCGGCCGCGTGTCATACGCAATCGACAACAAGTAGCGCGCGGGCTCGCCCGTCATCTCGACGAAGCCGTTTTTCGCCAGTTCGTCGCGCACCGCGGCCTCGAAACGCGGCTGATCCGCGCTCGCCGCCTGCGACGGCATGCGCGTAATCGCGTAGGTTCGTTCGCCTTGCCGCGCGGCAGCGGAACTGGCGGTATGGACCTCGGCGCTCGGACCCGCGCAACCGCTGAGACTCGCCGCGGCCAGCGCGGCACAGATCAAAATCGCTTTCACCATCTTCTCGCTTCGGTAAGCCTCGGTAAGCTCCATCAGCCTCGATAAGGAACGTGTGCGCGCGTCATGCGCCCGGCCTCGCGGAGACATCGGATTGCGTGTCCTCGAACGCGGGCAGGCAGAGGGTAACAGCGGTGCCCTCGCCCGGCGCGCTGAGCACCGCAACCTCGCCGCCGTGACGCGTCACGACGGTCTTGACGAACGCCATGCCGAGCCCCGCGCCGCCCACCTCCGGCCGGTCGGTTTCGTGAAAACGCCGGAAGCGCTCGAACAGATCCGCCTGCTGCTCCTTCGGAATGCCGTAGCCTTCGTCGCGGATCGTGCAGGACACGCGCCGCGCGGCGCCAGGCGTCGCCGTCACGCCAGGAAGATTGTCGAGGCTGCAGGAAATCCGCGTGTCCGGCGGACTGTATTTGATCGCGTTGTTCAGAATGTTGACGAGCGCGCGCGTCATCAGCGAACGGTCGGCGCAGATCCAGTGGCCCTCGTCGAGCTCGGCCGCGCCGCCCGCGTCCGTTTGCAGCGTGATGCGCTTCGCGTGCGCTTGCGGCCAGACTTCGTCGCTGGCGTCGATTATCAGCTCGGTCAGGCTCACCGGTTCGAGCAGGTAGGTTTGCGATTCCGCGCGCGCCAGTTGCACGAAGTCGTCGGCAAGCGTCAGCGCGCGCTGCGCGTAGCGTTCGATGCGCTCCAGCAAGCCGCGCGCGAGCACCGGTTCGCTGCGGGCGCGCTCGATTTCCACCAGCGCCAGAATCGACGCCTGCGGCGAGCGCATGTCGTGCGACAGCAGCCGCAACGCGTCTTCCCGTTGACGCTCGGCCGCATGCAGGGCCGACACGTCGACGAGACCCGCGATCCACCCGGTCGTCTCGCCATGTGCATTGGTGCAGTTCGCGTAGCGCAGCAGATGGTCGCGCTCGTGCGCGTCGCGCACCTCGACGCCCTGCGCCATCAGCGCGGCAAATTCATGCCGCGCCGGATCGAGCGGCGCGGGCCAGTGAGCATGGGCGAGCAGATTGTTGTCGGCGTCGGACGCATCGTCGGACGCACCCGACGCGGCGCCCCGGTCGATGGTCTTGACGAAGCTCAGCCCGCCGAGCACCGCCTGCATCGGCCGGCCTTCCGGCGGCGGCGCGCCGAGGCGAGCGAAATGCGCTCTCGCGGCATGGTTCGCGATCAGCACGACGCCGTGCAGGTCGCTGACCAGAATCGGCTCGGGCATGCTGTCGAGGCTGTCCCACACGAAGCGCTTCATGTCCTGCACGCGCTGCGCGGCCTGCGCCATCAGCGCCATGTGCTGCTCCAGCACGTCGCCGCCGAACTCGCGGCGGCGCTTGGGCGTTTCGGGCAGCAGGTGCGGTTCGTCGGCGAGGCGCTGCAACTCTTCGCGCAGATAGGCCATCGTCATTTCGAGGCGCCGCCAGTTCCAGATCGGATACACGACGACCACGCCGGCGATCGCCGGCACCGGCGACATCCATAACCGCAAGCCGTACAGCAGCACGGCGCTGCCCGCGGCGGCGAGCGCGCAGAGCGCGCCGGTCAGCAGCAGCGAGCGGCGCGGCGACAACACCAGAAAACCGGCCAGCAACGCGGCGAGCGGCGCAAGCGAGGCCAGGAACAGCGCCCAGCGCCCGACCGGTTCGATCTCACGGCCGCTCAGCAGCGTGTCGAGCACGTTCGCGTGGATGTAGACGCCCGGCAGCGGACCCAATTCGCCGGACACCGGCGTCGCGAACCGGTCATACAAACCGGACGCGGTCACGCCGATCAGCACGATACGCCCGCGCAACTGGTCCGCGTTCACCTCGCCGGCGAGCACGCTCGCGAAACTGACTTTCGCGTAGTTCTGCGCGTTCGGGCCGAACGGGATCAGGAAGCGGCCTTCGCCTTCGGCAGTGTTCGATGAACGGATCGCCGCCGCCTCGCTGAACGACCGCCGGCGCGGCAGCCGCTCGTTCAACTGAATCGAGCCGTGTTCGACGGCTTGCGCCACCGGCACCATCAATTGCGGCCAGCGTGATGTTGCGTCGCCCTCGAACTGCGCGACGCTGCGCACGATGCCGTCGCTGTCCACTTCGAGGTTGATATGGCCGAGCCCGGCCGCCGCGTGCGCGAGCGGCGCCACCGGTTCGACGACGACGCGCCGCCCCGCGCTGTCGGGCGGCGTGAGCAGCACCGGCAGGTAGGTCGGAGTCAGCGCGATCGCGCGGGCCAGCTCGGCGTCCTCGGGATTGGCCTCGGTGAACAGCACGTCGTAGATCACCGCGGCGGGCTCGGCCTTCGCGATCTGTTCGAGCAGTTTGGCGTGGGTGCCGCGCGGCCACGGCCAGCGGCCGAGTTGCGCGATGCTGGCGTTGTCGATCTCGACCACCACGATATTCGGCAACAACGGCGGTGCGCGCAGGCTCAGAAAGCCGTCGTAGACGAGATTGTCGACGCTCGCGGTCAGCCGCCCGAGCGAGGCGAGCAGAATCACGACGAGGCCGAGACAGCCGATCCCCACCCATTCGAACAGGAAGCGGCGGCCGGCGCGCCGTCCGAGACGGGCGCGCGGATCGAGGCTCAGGCGTGTAGGTGTAGTTGGCAAAGCGTCGCGTGGTTGATGAAAAGGGCCGGCTGGGTCGCCGGCCCCGTGAATCTACCAGCGTCAGCGCGCCAGCGTAAACGAGCGGATGCTGCTGCTCGTCTCGTAGAAGCGGCCGTTCTCGAACTGCTCGGCGATGATCGTCCAATAGTAGACGCCGGCCGGCAGATCGCTCACGACGAATTGCCCGCCGCTCAGATCGGTGCGGTCCACGATCGGATGGCGCAGATCGGCGCTCGCGGCCAGCACGAAGCGAAAGCGCGTCTCGCCCGCGGCGCGGCTGACGAACCAGCGGAATTCGTAGTCGCGGCTGCCGGCGCGCTGCGCCGCCGATGCGGCCAGCCCGAGACGGCGCCGCTCGAAGCCGTACACCTGAGGCATGCCTTCGAGACCGTGTCCGTCGATGGCCGCGATGCGCACGAAATACGTCCCGTCGGCCAGATTGCCGAAGTCCGCGTGCGGCGCGCTCACGCGCAACTCGCGGATCAGGTCGAGCTGGTCGGCGTCGCGCGCGATCTGCACGCGGTAGGCCACGGCGCGCTCGGCCGGCACGAGGTCGAACGCGACGGTCTCGCCGTCCTGCACCTTGGCGGGCTGCGTGAGCGCGGGCGCGGGCAGCAACTCGACGGGCTCGCCGATCGCCTCGCCCGCGCGCGTGATGTTGCCGAAGCGCGCCTTCACGAGTTGCGCCGACGCCTGCAGCGGCACGCCGGGCGGCGGTCCGGCGCGGTGGGCGGCGACGCCGGGATCGACGCCGACCGCGCCGTCCAGCACCTCGACGGCGGTGGTTTGCGCGTCGCCGTCATAGGCCACCTTGAAGCGCGTGCCGCGCACGCCCGCCACCACCGACGGCGAGCGGATCTGGAAGCGGTCGTCTTTTTTCGTCGCACGCGTGACCTGGCTCTCGACCGCGCCGCGGCGCAGTTCGAGAACGCGGTCGGCGGCGCCCGTCAACGTGGTGCGGCGCAGCCTGCCGATGTCCAGCTCGCCTTCCTGCGCGATCGTGACATGCGAGCCGTCCGGCAATTCCAACGTGACGAAACCATCCGGGCCGGTGCGGATGCGGTCGCCTTCGCCGAGCGTCGTTCCGGGCTTGACCGGCAGATAGGGGTTCTTGCCGAACGCATGCTCGACCGGGCCGCTCGTCGCGATCACGCGGGCCGATTCGGGATCCTGTTTGAGCCGGTCCGCCGGCAGGCGCAAGGCGATGCCGGCCGGCATGCGGCGCGGCGCGGGCATGTCGTTGAGGCGGCTCAACACCGCCCAATCGCCCGGCGCCCGCAGATAGTGGCCGGCGATGTCGTATAACGTGTCGCCTTCGCGGGTCAGGTAGGAGACGTAGGCGGGCGCCGGCGTCTTGATGCGCGGCTGCGGCGCGCGCGGCGATTGCGCATGCGCCGACACCTGCGCGAGGCAGGTCATCGCCAACACGCTTACCGCCGCGAACCATGCGCCGCCGCGGCGAACGGATAAACCCGCGCGGTGGCGCGGAGGCACGACGGCCGAAACCGTCACGCCTCCCCCGCCTGCGGGCGTTCGTGGCCCGGCGCGGGCTGCGGGCCGGATTCGAGCCGCTCCAGCCGGTAGCCGTAGCCGTAGATCGGCGTCAGACGGTAGCCGTGTTCGGGACGCAAGCCGAGCTTGCTGCGCAGCATCGATACGTGGGTGTCCATCGTGCGCGACGGGATGTCGGTCGCCTGCTTCCAGATCACGTCGAGAATGTGCGCGCGCGACAGCGGCCGGCTCAGGTGCTGGAACAGCAGCAGCGCGAGCTCGAACTCCTTTTGCGTGACCGCCACTGTCGCGCCGCGCACCACCACGTGCTTCGCGCTCAGATCGAATTCGAAGTCGCCGAAAATTTCTTTTGCGGCGGCGGGCTTCAGGTGATACGCGCGGCGCAGCAGCGAGCCGACGCGCGCCAGCAGCACCGCGCCGGAGACGGGTTTGACGACGTAATCGTCCGCGCCGGTGTTGAGGATCGACGTGATGTCGGTCTCGCGGCCGCGACTCGTCATGAACAGCACCGGCAAGCGCTCGGACAGGCTTTCGCGCACCCAGCGCAGCACCTCTTCGCCCGACATGTCGGGGACGTTCCAGTCCAGCACCAGCAGATCGAACGTCTGTCGCCGCAGTTGCCGCACGAGTTCGCGGCCGGCGCCAAAGGCGTGGCAGACATGGCCGGCCGTAGCCAGCGTTTGACAAACCAGATCGGCCTGAGCCGAATCGTCATCCAGGACAGCTATTCTCATAAAACCCCGCAACGCGACATCGTCATTCGTAACTGGTGGCCGGCAAACCGGCGGATAACCGGGATGACGGCGCTTGCACCGACGATCCGGCTTGCGATTTCATCTCCCGCCGCACATTTTTCGATTAATGGTCCTGCGCCCCGCGCCCCCGTTCGGCTATGCAACCCGACTATCCTGAAATCGCCGCGAACGCCTCGCTCTTATGGCTTTATCGCGCGGTTATTCGTGGGGCAGGTCATGATAATCGAAAACTGTCGCGGCTTTTCCGGGTTGCCGTTAATCGGCAATCCGGCCGGCTCTGCGATTGGAGCCGCTCCCTGCACGTCCCCCGTGCGCTCTCAGGCTTCGCCGGTTCTTCGCCGGTTTTTTATCGACCTCTAATCGGCCGCTCTTCGAATTGTTGGTCTCACTCGCGCGGTGATTCGCCCCGTCTGCGTTTGTCCTGTCTCGCCGCTGCCGCTCCCGTTCTCGCGAAACAGCGATTTGACAATTTGCGAGTCAGTATAGAAACAGTCTCAAAATAAATCGTTTAAGGATTGTTAAGCGCGTTTCGGCTCGATGGGGCGGCACGGCGCAGCGTGCGTAATGAAGATCGGGATTGGGGATTCACGCGATGAGATAAAAATGCGGCGTCGCCTCGCTCGAGCCCGACGCCGCTTAAAAACACCACACGCTCGCGGGGGTCTAGCCACACGAGTGAGATGAAATTAGCCGGTACAGAAATCCAGTTCAAGATGAAAGAACTTCATTTGTAACGGGCGGGCCGGTAGCTCTTACGTGGAGGTCATTGGCGGCACGCATCGATCGACGTGCGGCTTGCCGCAAAAATCGTATGACCTGAAGCGGTGCGCCGCTCTCCATTTACAGATGCAGACGTTTTGTTACAGCGCCACCACGCCTCTGGCTAGCGACGCGTTCTTCGCACGCTAACGCGCCCGGTGCAACAGAGCATGAGGCCGCGCCGCCTCATCTTCCGCCCTCGATTTCCGGCATCGGCGCGAACAGCGCGTCGAGGTCGTCGTCGGAGAATTTGGCCGCGCCCGCGGCGTCGTCGGAGAGAATGCTGTCCGCGAGGCCTGCCTTCTGCTCCTGCAGTTCCACGATTTTCTCCTCGATGCTGCCGGCGGCGATCAGCTTGTAGACGAACACGGGCTTGTCCTGCCCCAGCCGATGCGCGCGGTCGGTGGCCTGATTCTCGGCGGCCGGGTTCCACCACGGATCGTAGTGAATCACCGTGTCGGCGGCGGTGAGGTTCAGCCCCACGCCGCCCGCCTTCAGGCTTATCAGGAACAACGGCACCTCGCCTTGCTGAAAACGCTCGACCGGCGTGATGCGATCCGCCGTGTCGCCGGTCAGGATCACATAGGGAATTGCGGCGTCTTCGAGCGCTTGTGCGATCAACGCGAGCATGCCGGTGAACTGCGAGAACAGCAGCACGCGGCGCCCTTCCTCGATCAGTTCGGGCAGCATCGACAACAGCAGATCGAGCTTCGCCGAACGCATCGCGCGCGCGCCCTTTTCGGCCTTTTCGTTCTTTTCTGCGCGCTCACGCCTCTCGCCGTGCGCGTCGACCTCGTCGGCGATCTTGATCGTTTTCACGAGACGCGGATCGCAGCACACCTGGCGCAGCTTCAGCAACGCATCGAGCACGATGATGTGGCTGCGCGCGAGACCTTGCGCGCTGACCGCCGCGCGCACCTTCTCCTGCATCGCCGTGCGCACGGTTTCGTAGAGATCGCGCTGCGCGCCTTCCAGATCGACCGAGCAGACGATCGTGGTCTTGGCCGGCAACTCTTTCGCGACCTCGTCCTTGCGACGGCGCAGCATGAACGGCCGGATACGGCGCGCCAGCAGCGCGCGGCGCACGCCATCGCCGTTCTTCTCGATCGGATTGCGCCAGCGCCGGGTGAAGTCTTTCTGGCTGCCGAGAAAACCCGGCAGCAGAAAATCGAATTGCGACCACAACTCGCCCAGGTGATTCTCCAGCGGCGTGCCGGTCAAGCACAGCCGATGCCGCGCGCGCAATCCGCGGATCGCCTGTGCGGCCTTGGTGGTGGCGTTCTTCACGTACTGCGCTTCGTCGAGAATCAGCAAGTGATAGTCGTGTTCGGCGAGCACCTTCTGATCGCGCCACAGCAGCGCGTAAGTCGTCAGGATCAGTTCGTGTTCGCCGATCTGCTCGAAGCGCTCCTTGCGCTGCGGGCCGTTCAGCACCAGCACCTTCAGCTCGGGCGCGAAGCGGCGTGCTTCCTCGCGCCAGTTGTGCACGAGCGTGGTGGGCACCACGATCAGCGCCGGGCGGTTCAGCCGCCCCGCCTCTTTTTCCGCGAGGATGTGCGCGAGCGTCTGCACGGTCTTGCCCAGGCCCATGTCGTCGGCGAGCACGCCGGCCAGATCCTGTGCGCGCAGAAACTGCATCCAGTTCAGGCCCTGCTGCTGATACGCGCGCAGTTCCGCGCACAAGCCGCGCGGCACGGGCACCTCATGCAAGCCCGGACCGGCTTGCAGACGCTGCGCCAATTGACGGATCGAATCGTCGCCGCGGAATTGCCAGCGGCCGGTGCTGTTCAGCGCTTCGAGCCGGCCCGCATCGACGGAGGGCACGCGCAGCGGCGCGCCGTCGGCGAGTGAACCGCCGAGCGCGTCGAACAGGTCGACCAGCACGCGCACCACCGGCTTCAGACGATCGGCGCGCAAGCGCAGACGCTTGTTTTCTTCGGTCTTGAGTTCGATCGGCTCTTCGTCGGCGATGCTGTCGAGCGCGCCGCCGAGCCAGCGCCGGTCACGCCGGAACAGATCGGCGAGCAGCGGTTCGAGCCGCACGTTGCGCTCGCCGATGCGGATGCCCATCTCCAGATCGAACCAGCCGTCGCCCGCCTGGTGCGCGGTGCCGTCGATTGCGTCGATCTCGATGACGTTGTAGCGGAACTCGGGCGCCATCGTCACGCGCCAGCCCTTGCTCACGAGATCCGGCACCGCGTGGTTGACGAACGTGGACCAGGCGTCGGCATCGGGCAGGCCGAGCATCGTGTCGGGCAACAGCCGCGCGCCGTAGACGCGGCTCGTGGGCACTTTCTGCAAGCCCGTCTTGCGCAGTTCGAGCAGGCGTTTTTTCTCGGCCTCGTAGCGGCGGCGGATATGGATGACATCGCCGCCCGGCATCGGCACGAGCGTGACGCTGCTGTCGACGTTGATGCTGACGCCGTCGTAATCGAAACTCACGCCGGCGAGTTCGACCGCTTCGGGCTTGCGCTGCGCGGCTCGGGCCGCCGACGGCAGCGCGTGGCTGTTGAGCGTGAGCACCGGCACCGGATCGACGTCGATCACACGAATCGCGGACGCGTCGTGCGCGGGCGGCAGCGGCAGTTCGGGCGCGATCTCGCGCAGCACCGAGGCGACCAGCGGCGCTTCGGCGAGCGAGATCGGCGGCATTGCCAGGTAGTCGGGCAACTGCTGGAACGGCAGCGACGATTGCACGATGCCGGCTTCATGCGCCGCGCCGTCCACATACCAGACCGGCTCGGTCGGCAGGACCATGCTCGCGCGCGGCTCGGTGCACAGCACCGGCCGCAGACGCTCGTCCGCGAGCGGCTCCCACTCGATCCGGCCGGGCCGGTCGGCGCCGCGCGACAACGGCGTCGGTCCTTCCCGACCGGGCTCGGGATCGAACTCGAAGAACAGACGCCCCGTCGCGATCAGCTTCTGCAGCATTTCCGCACCGCTCGTGCCGCGCAGAATGAACTGGCCGAAATCCTCGCGCGAGCGGCCGAGCCACAGGCCGCGCAGGATCGACAGATCCTCGTCGGAGACAAACTTCGGTTGCTTGAGCAGCGCCGACTCCACATTGCTCCAGGGCTCGTCGACTTCGAAGATGGTGCCGTCGGCATCGCAGCGCGCGCGGTACAGCACGACTTCGTGGCGCATGTGGAAGTTCGACCAGTTCAGCAGATACGCGAGCGTCTGGGTGCGCGCGCCTCCGCCCTTTTGAGCGAGCGCATCGGCGGCTTCGGCGCGCGCGCGAAACCGTTCGAGCCAGCTCACCAGTTCGGGGCGCACGCCCGCCGCGGGCTCCGCTTTCGCCGCGGATCGGGCCTGGCGGTAACCGCCGCGCTGAGCGTCGCGGTCGTCGGCATCGTCATCGACGTAGATGACATGGTCCATCTCGTCCTGATACTCGAGCGCGGCGAGCAGCAGCGCGGCAACGTGCTTGCAGTTGCGGCCAACGGGGCAAGTGCAGTCGCTCTGCGCCCAGGGCAATCCGCCGCCGTTACGAAAACGCACCCGCGTTCTGTACGGACTGGGTTGCGTGCCCTGTACGTCGCCGCTCAGCGTCGTGCCGCGCCATTGCATGTTAGTGACGGCGCCCACCAGGCGCGCCTTGGCGACGGTATGGTCACCCAGCCATTCCGCGATCCGTTCCCGATCAAAGAAAACTGACGACATCAGGGTCCATCCTATTCGAGCCGGCGAAGGCATCGTGCGCGGACAGACGCGGCGCGGCAGGCGCTCGGCGGCGCCTGCCGGCGCGGTTGCGTCCGGCATCGAATGCCCGTGGTAACCGGCCATTTTACGCGTCGGATGGAATTGGCTGTGGCGGCAGTACGCCGCGCGCCGCTCAATCGGCGCTGTCCGTCGGCATGCTGCCGCTCGCGACGCGGTTGGCGGCCGCTTGCGCGGCGAGTGCCTGCTTGTGCTGCTCGACCTGCTGCGCGAATACAGGGCTCACGTCGGGATACGATGCATCGGTCACGTAGTTCAGGCCGTTCGCCTGCGCTTCGATCAGTTCCTGGTACACCTCGGCGCGGGTCTTGCCTTGTGCAAAAGCGCTCGATGAAGCGGCCAGAACGACAACGGACAATGCGGCAAAAGCGATCTTCTTCATGATGAACTCCAGGGGGTGTTGTGCGGGTTTGCATGAGGGAAAACCACGCGTTCGCGGCTTTTATTCCTGCGGCAACGGTTCCGAAAAAACAAACTTCGAAGCGGGAATAAAGCGGCCGGCGAAGCGGTTTGCTCACGTTCCGAGGCGCGGCGACGCGCAGCACATGTGCTGCCGAAACCGGCCGCCGGATAGCGTCCGGACGGACGCTGCGAACAACGCGCATCGAACGTATGGAATAAACCGCCGTCCGGGTGTGTTCGCTCCCACATGGCTGATACTCGACCACCGCCGACAACCGCCGACACCATGAACCCGACCGACGCCCCATCCGACCCGCCGCTTTCAGAAGCCGACATCCAGGCCTACGCCGACGGCACGCTGACGCCGGAACGCGCCGCCTTCCTGCGGGACTATCTCGGCAAGGACCCGGCGGAAGCGCGCCGGGTGGCCTTCTACGGCAAGCTCAACGCGCAGATCCAGCAGGCTTTTCAGACCACCGACGAACCGGTGACGAGTCGTGTCGCGCCCTGGCGCCGCGCGCTCGAACGCCTGAATGCGGCGCGGCGTCGAAGCAGGCTGCTCAACACGCTGATGGCGCTCGTGCTCGCGGCGGTGACCGCGAGCGGCTGGCTTGCCGCCACCCAGGTATCCGCCGAGGCGCTCGACAATGCCGCCGTCATGGCGTTGGCCGAAACCGACGCCGCGGGTTTTTCCGCCGCGTCGCGGACCCGAACCGACGCCTGGGCGCCGGATCTGACGGCGATCGGACTGCGGCTGGTGGATCGGCGGTCCCTGTCGCTCGGCCCGTTTCAGCGCGCCAGCGAATTCGTCTATCTGAACGGGGACAACCGGCCGGTGGTGGTGATGTCGAGCCTGGCGCTGCTCGCGCCGGCGCAGCCGCAATGGAGCGCGCGCCGCATCGGCGCGGTCCGTCTGCTGACGTGGACGGCGCGGCGGCAGCGTTTCGTCGTGGCCGGCGAAGCCCGCACCCACGGCCTGATGCGCGCCGCCGACGCGATGACGATGCACTGAGCTTTGGCGCAACCTGACGATCCGATGTCACGCGAACGGAATAAAATGCGCCCACGCGTGTTCGCCTCTCAACCGCATCAATTGCCCTTCCAGGCGGCCCGAGCGACGGCCGCCGCTGCCGTGCTCACGAAAGGCCCCTCGACTGGGATGAAAAATGGATGTCCGTGACGAGTTGATGGAGCATGTGCCGCGCTTGCGGCGCTATGCGCGAGCGCTGATCAACAATCGCGATCTCGCCGACGATCTGGTGCAGGACACGCTCGAACGCGCGCTCGGCCGCACCGGCATGTTCCAGCAAGGCACCGACCTGCGCGCATGGCTGTTCACGATCATGCACAACGTCTTCGCGAATCAGGCGCGCAAGGCGTCGGCGCGCGCCGTCCATGTAGCGGTCGACGACGAAAGCGTCCACGAAAGCGAATTCGCCGTGCCCTCCGACCAGATCCGCTCGCTGGAAATGCGCGACCTCGACTACGCGTTGCAGCGCCTGCCGATGGAACAGCGCGAAGTCGTGCTGCTGGTGGGCCTCGAGGAAATGAGCTATGCCGACGTGGCGCTTGCGCTGAACATTCCGATCGGCACGGTGATGTCGCGGCTTTCGCGCGGGCGCGAGCGGCTTCGGGCATTGATGGCGGGCACACAGCCCGGCGCAAGATTACAGGTGGTGCGATGAGCGACCAACAGACGCCGATCGGCGAAGAAGAACTGCACGCCTACGTGGACGGCACGCTGTCCGACGAACGGCGTGCCGAGGTGGAGCGCGCGCTCGAACAGAACCCCGAGTTGGCCGCGCGTATCAGCGATTATTTCTCGCTGAACAACATGTTCCACGAGCGCTATGACCGCGTGCTGAACGAGCCCGTGCCCAAACGCTTGCAGGCGCCCGCGCCGCGCCGCTGGCGCATCGCGGCCAACTGGCCGCAGTTCGCCGGCATGGCCGCGGCGCTGGTGCTGGGCGTGGGTATCGGTGTGGGCACGCACATGGGGCGCGACGTCGTGGCGCCGGTCGTCGGCCGCGCGGACACGCGGACTGTCAGCGCGGACGGTTCCGAAGTATTCGCGCGGCAGGCGGCGCTGGCGCACGTGGTCTATATGCCGGCCGTCGACCGTCCGGCCGATATGACCGCGGATCACGAACAGGATTTTGTGCAATGGCTGTCCAACCGGCTCGGCACGAATGTTCATCCGCCGATGCTCTCGAAGAGCGGCTTCAACCTCTCGGGCGGCCGCCTGCTGCCGGGCGCCGACGGCCCCACCGCGCAGTTCATGTATCGCGGACCGAACGGCGAGCGCGTGACGCTGTGCATTTCGCGCCGTCAGGTGAATTCGAACACGACCGCGTTCAAGCTGTATCAGGACGGGCCGGTGAACGTGTTCTACTGGGTCGACGGCGACTTTGGCTATGCGGTGTCGGGCGGGATCGATCGCCAGGCGCTGCTGCAACTGTCGCACGACGTGTACTCGCAGTTGACGGGTGCCGCGCCGGGTTGACGCTTATCGCGGCGTCGCAATGCGGCGGGTATTCAGCGTATCGAGTTCGATCATGCTGCCCGAATGCGGGCTCGATCTGATCAACTCGCGTGGCGTGACGCCCAGCAACCTGCCCATCCAATGCGCCATGTGACTCTGATGCGCGAAGCCCGTATCCAGTGCGATCCGGCTTGCGCTCAGGCGGCCTTCGAGCAATAGCGTTCTCGCCCGCTCGACTCGCCGCCGCACCACGTACTGATGCACCGGCACACCGAGCGTCTCGCGAAACAGCACCTTGAAATGCGGCACGCTCAGATCGGCGAGCGCGGCCAACTCGGTTAGCGTGAGACGCTGGTCGAGATGCGCCTCGATAAACTCGATCACGCGCGCGGCGGTTTTCGGTGCGAGCGTGCGCCGCTTGTCGTCGAGCGTCGGCGCGCCGCCGATCAGCCGTACCACCATCGCGGTGCAAAGGCTCTCGGCGTAAAGCGGATCGGATGCGTCGTCCGCCTCCAGTTCGGCGTGTAACGCCCACGCGAGATGCTGAAAACGCGGATCGCGCATCTGCATCCGCGGACGAAGCCGCGCCTCGCTCGACTTCAACTCCAGCTGCTCGACCGTCCTTTGTGCGAACTCCACGCCGATCCATACGCTGAAGATCGTGCACGCGGACTCATCGCTCCATTGCCCGTCGAGTCCGGCCGGGATCACATCCGCGTCGCCATGCGACTGAATGCGCGAATAGCGGCGCTCCAGGCATACGCAACGCGCCCTGACCGGCGCGCCCACATGCACGCCCACACGGTGATGCTTGAGCGCGGGAATCCGATGCGAGCCCGCCGACACGTTGACGAGTTCCGCGCCGAAGCCTTGCCAGCCCAGCGTCTTGCTGGACCGTACAGCAATGCGGGAACCGCTATGCGGTTGCGGTAGGGGTGTCACGGCATTCATCGCGTCCTCTCGTGGATGGCGGGTAACGTGGCTTGCAATTGTGCTGCGTTTTTCGCCGCTTCGCTTGACGCTTGTTATTCCACCCTGCCGCCGGGGTGGCGTCGCAAGCGAAACAATCATCCGAATCTGCGCATCGCGATCCTTGTGCGCGCGTTTTCCGCTTCGCGCCTCCCTATGATGGCCGTGTCCATTGGCGAAGGAGCGCAACGTGTTCGTGATTTTCGGAGCAGCAGGCAATGTTGGCAAAACGAGCGCCGCGGCATTGCGCCGGGCCGGACGACCGGTGCGCGCGGTGGTCCGCGACGAAACGCAAGGCGCGCCGCTGGCGGAAATCGGCTGCGAAATAATGATCGCCGATCTGCTCGACGCATCGACGGTCGCGCGTGCAATCAAGGGCGCCCATGCGGTGCAGATGCTCTGTCCGGTGCCCCGGGCGCGCGCCGATCCCGCATCCGACATGCGGCGCATGATCGAGGTCGCCGCCGACGCCTTGCGCGCCGATCCGCCGCAACGCGTACTCGCGCTCTCCGACTACGGCGCGGAACATGCGAGCGGCACGGGCATCACGACGCTGTTCCACTACCTTGAAACGCAGTTGCAAGCCGTTGCCTCGCAACTGACATTTCTACGCGCCGCCGAACATATGCACAACTGGGCTCGCGTGTTGCCGATCGCGCTTTCCAAAGGCGTCTTGCCGAGTCTGCATCATCCGTTGGACAAGCTGTTTCCCACGGTGGCGGCGGGGGATGTCGGGCTGCTGGCCGCCGAACTGCTGCTGGACGAACAGCCGGCAAAGACCTCGCCGCACGTGGTGAGCATCGAAGCCAAGGAGCGCGTGAGTGCATTCGATGTGGCACAGGTCGTCGGCGAATTGGCGCATCGCACGGTGGTCGCGCGCGAGGTGCCGCGTGGCGAATGGGCTGCCACGCTCCATGCGGCGGGACTCGGCGAACAGCACGCGCGCCTCATCACGGATCTGTACGACGCGCACAACGCGGGCCGTATCGATGTGGAAGCGGAAGTCAGCGAGCGGCGCTTTGGCGCGACCGCGCTGGCGGAGGTGCTGGCGGAAATAGTGGCGCGGGTCGCTGCTTCGGCTTCGGCTGCACCGTAACGACGTTGCCCTTCACAGGAGAGACAGCATGGACATGTGCCCCTTGCTGCGCGCATCGGCGCAAGCGCGAAAGATCGCGGACGGTCGTTCCGCTGCAACCGCGCCGACGCGGGCACAGTCGAGCGCCAACGCGCGCTATTGGCTGGCGTTGGCGGCAAATTTCGTGGGATGGCTAGGCTGGCGGGCACTGCGGGACGTGCTCAACGCGATTCCCGATAGCAACGACGATTTCGGTTTGTTCTGATTCGCCGGGGGGCGTTCCCGCTTTCCACGCCACGGCGTGTCTTGATCGATCCAGCCGAAATACGATCCGGTTTCGGTCGTGTCCGTGCATTCTTCGGTGAATGACGGTCCGTACCAGTCACAGTAATCCGCCCTGGCAAGCTTGAGCGGTGTGCTTGCTTTGCCAGCGAGCGGCTTCTGCGGTTCATGTGCGGAGTCTCGGTTTGCATTGGACGGGCTCGCCTGGGCAGTTGGCGTCGTTGCTGGCTGGGCCTCCTGATTTGCATCTGTCGAACCGTGCGGCCTCGCGACGGGAGCGGCAGGCACCGCCAGGCTCGCTTGAGTACTCAATGCCGTCGCCGGTGAATTGCTCGACGCCGGCGGAGTCGTGCTTGCGAGAATAGGGGTTTGGCGCCACGCCTCGCAGTTCGTCACGAATGGCACGGTTCGAGCCATGAACGGTGCCATGGCGAGATGCATCTGCGCGGACTGTTTTTTCTGGATCGTGATGACTTGAAGAACACGTTACCCGGACCACCAAATGTAATGTTGCCGTTGATGCTGGCAATGTTCACGTCCTTGTCCGCGGCGAGTGACATCGGGCCACGCTGGGCCTGGAACTGAACCGGGCTCCTCGGCGCGAAAAGCCATGATTCCGGAACGGGCAGGCCACGTCGTTAGCCCTGTGCCTTCTGATACTGCCTACCAGCTGCGTTTTTTCAGCGTATAGCCGTAAAGCCCATACTGGGTATTGGTCGCCGGGTCGAAATAGACGCCCTGGGTGATGCCATCATCGGTTTCGTCCCACGACTTGCCGTAGTCGCGACTGACAAGCGTGAAGTCGCGAGGCGCGCCATTGCCTGTCGCGTCCGTCGCGTAGACGAGCAGTACCCCGCGCCTGCCGACGCTGAAGCCATCGAGCATCAGGCGCTCATCGAACGTATGTTTCTGCTCGACAGCAGGCTGCTTCTGGTTCGGCCAGGTCGAGATCGCACCCGTACGATGCCCGTTGTCCTCCGGATGATTAATGAAGTCGCGTGGCAGGCCAAGGCGGGAAAGTGCATAGACGGAATACCGGGCATCCGGCTCGACCTGCTCTGACTGGAGATAGGCAATGACCTGGTCCGGCAACACGACCTCGCGCTCGAAGGCGTCGCTGTCCCACTTCAGACGGTCGACAACGCTTTCGGCTGGGGTCTTGCCTATCGCGTCCAGGTAGTAGGCAACACGCAACGTACCGTCCGAACCGAGATCCACGCCGTTGAACGTTTTGCGCGGGTTCCCCGGCTCAGTCGCCAGCAGGGGAACGCCAATTTCCTTCCAGGTGTTGCCGCCATTCACGGTGCGCCAGACGCGCGGTCCCCATCCCACTGCATAGCCTCTTTCGGAATCGAGGAAAAGCAGTTGGCCGATATTCTGGTCCTCCGGCCACCTGAGTTGCGTCCAGTTCCTGCCGCCGTCCCGTGAGCGCCAGAGCTTCGTGATCTGTGGAGACAGGCGGTTCGCGGGCTCGGGCGCCTTGTAATCCATCCACTCCGTACTGATGTACTGTGTACTCCAGTCCTTCGAATACCACCAGGCCGCGTTCTGTCCGGATTGCAGGAAGGAACGCTTCAGTCCGCCATCAATGGTGCCGCGAAAAAAACTGACGGTATTCCGGTTAAGGGTCTCCGCGGTATTGCTCATCCATGCCTCAGTAGGCTCCGCATATTCAGGATCTTTCCGCTGGTTTACTGGCTTAAAAGTGATGACCGGATCCGAAACCTTGAGGCTGATGACTTCATTTCCGTTAATTCGACTATCACCGCCACCATACGGTTTGTCGTTCTTCATGAAGGTCGTGGAAATGGTCTGCCATGCTGGTGTGGTCATGCTGTGATATCCGTAAGTTGCAAGCGCGGCCAGAAGAAGGCCACCCACGATCATTGTTCTGCGTCTGGGCATGCGCATGTCACTTCGCATCCATCAGGCGCCCAAGGACCCTGCTTACCGCATCGTCGATACCACTTTTTGTTTCATTCCACGCATCGGGGGTGCGGACAAATTCTTGGACTGATTTATGCCGCGATTCCAAGACTCTGCCGGTATTCGATGGGGCTGAGGGAACCGAGCGAGACCTTGATACGCTTTGCGTTATACCAGCGGATATACGAGTCAACGACTTCAATGAATTGATCAACTGTCGTGGCCCGCCAGTCACGTGGATAGAATAACTCCGTCTTGAGGCGCCCGAAGAAACCTTCGCACGCTGCATTATCCGGCGAACATCCTTTGCGCGACATCGACCGAATCAGTCTTGCATTATGCATCCGTGAGAGCCACCCCGGCCAGCGATAGTGTGCCCCGCGATCGGAGTGAACCACAGGCCGCTCCTCGCAGGCAGCCAGCGACTCAATCGCCGAATCCAGCATGGTGTTGACGAGTTCGGCATCCGGCCGCGTGCTGATTGACCAGCTCACAACGAGACCGTCGAAGCAGTCAATCACTGGCGACAGATACACTTTGCCGGCCGGAATCTGGAATTCGGTAATGTCCGTGAGCCATTTCTGATTAGGGGCAGCGGCGCGGAAGTCACGATTGATGATGTTCTCCGGCGCGGGGCTTATTTCTCCGCAATAGGAGCCGTAGCGACGTCGCCTGGTCGTGGCAACGGCCAGGCCTTCCTGTCGCATTAAACGTCGCACCACCTTTTCCGAGATGACGATCTGCTGCCTCCCCAACGCCGCGTGGATGCGGCGATATCCGTAGCAACGGTGATTGAGTTTGAAGATATCCGCGATGACGCGACGCGCGTCATCGTGCCTGTCAGCAACGAGTTGACGTGTACGGTGATAGAAATAGGAACTGCGGGCAAGCCCTAGGGCCGCTAACAGCTCGGAGAACGAATAGCTCTGCTTAAGGGCATCAACCAGCATTGTCTTCTCCCGGTTGCTCAGGAGTTGCGGGTCGATGCCCATTCCTTTTTTTATCAGTTCGTTCGCCTTCTTCAGGATGTCGTGCTCGAGCTGCAGTTGCCGGATGTCGCGCCGAAGCGATTCGACCTGCTGCTCGAGTTTCGCACGCTCGTCGTCCGGTGCTGGCTTCTTCTGGCGTTTCATGGATGCTGGGGCGTCACGACCGAGTAGCTGGTTCTTCCAATTGTAAAGCGTCGGCCTGCTCACGCCTGCTTTCCGGGCAACTAGGCGCGCGCTTTCCTCCCTGGTGCACAGCTCGATGACTGCCGCCTGTTTCACCTCCGGCGATTTTGGAACGCTGCCAGTTGCTCTGCCGACAACGCGTTTTCTGATTTCGGGATGTAGCTCTTCGATCCAGGCTGCAAGCGTCTCGCGACTTGGATAGCCCAAAGCCCTCAAGGTTGCGGCAGCACAGCGGTCATGGCTCAAATAATGACCGACGGCCGCCTTCTTCTGTTCAGCCGAATACCTTGGCCTCGAACGGACATAGCCGGCCCGTAGATCATGGCACTGTTCGTATTCGCGATGCCAGGCTTTGAGAGAATTCTTTGTTGGATAGCCCAACTGCCGGATGGTCGCCCCGAGGCGCTTGCCCAGCTTCAAGTAGAGTCGGACCGCTCGAATGCGATCTTCGTATGAGAACATGAACTACCTCCAGGTAGTCCAAGTTTTCGTCCGCACCCCCGCCT
>NZ_FRAB01000002.1:191169-326146 GCF_900142195.1 Paraburkholderia terricola | reverse complement strand
CCGCCGCCCCCTCCCCCGCCGCAAGAACGTACAAGCCTCGTCCACCACCGCCCGCTATGCTTCCCGAACCAAGGAGGCAACGATTGACCCATCCCACCCCAAGCCGGCCCACCCACCCAGGCCATCGAAAAGACTTCACCGCCGGCGCACGCGACATCATCCCGATGATGGTCGGCGCGGCGCCCTTCGGCGTCATCTTCGGCACGCTCGTCGCATCGGGGCCGCTGCATCCCTGGCACGGTCAGTTGATGTCGCTCGCCGTGTTCGCCGGCTCCGCGCAGTTCATCGCGCTCGGCCTGATCGCCGGCCACGCGAGCTTCGCGGTGATCTGGGCGACGACGCTCGTCGTCAATCTGCGTCACGTGCTGTACAGCGCGACGCTCGCGCCGCACGTCGCGCATCTGCCGGCTCGCTGGCGCTGGGTGCTCGGCGCGCTGCTCACCGACGAAGTCTTCGCCGTCGCGTGGGAGCATTACCGGCACAGGGCGCCCGGCACGGTCGGCCCGCACTACTTCTTCGGCGCGGGCCTGGCGATGTACCTGAACTGGCAGCTCTGGACCGTCGCGGGCCTGTTGTTCGGCGCGGCCTTCCCCGGTTTGCAGTCGCTCGGGCTCGATTTCGCGATGGTCGCCACCTTCATCGCGATCGTCGTGCCGCAACTCGTCGCGCTGCGCTACATCGCGGCGGCCGTCACCGCGGGCATGCTGGCGTTTTTCTGGCAGGCGTGGCCGTACAAGCTCGGCCTGCTCGCCGCCGTGTTCGCGGGCGTCGCGGTCGGCGTGCTGCTGTCGCTCTCGCGGCCGAACTCGCGACGTAGCCGGAAAACGACCCAGGAACACGCGCGAAACAACGCCCGGAAAACGGCGGGAGCGTCGCAATGAGCTATGTCGTCCTGATTCTCGGCATGGCGGTCATCACGTGGGTGATTCGCGCCGCCGTCTTCGTTCTCGGCGACCGGCTGGTGTTCCCGCCGCTCGTGCGCATCGCACTCGGCTTCGTGCCGGTGACCGTGCTGACCGCGATCATCGTGCCGATGGCGGTTTCGCCGCACGGCGCGAGCGCCGAACTAAGCTGGCGCAATCCACAACTGGTCGGCGCGCTGGCCGCCGTCGCCGTCAGCGCGCTGACGCGCCGTCCGCTGCTGACCATCGCGGCCGGCCTGACGGTCTTTTTTATCTGGCAATGTGTCGTGCTCAAATAAGCCGCGAACCGTGAGCCGCATACGCCGACCGCGCGCCGTACCGGCGCTGCGGGCCGTGCGGCACGCGCGCATGCCGGGCGACGCATCGCTTCAAAGCCGGCGCCATCGCCGGCACGCCCTCAAGTTTCCGTCGAATCCGCCGATATGCAGTCGAGGTCCGCTCGTCGGGATACAGGTCCCGCTGGTTACGCGGCAACAGGCAGGAATCAACCGCGCCGGCATCCGGCGTCGCGTCTCACCGGGTCCGCACGCGGCCGAACGACACGACGAGGCCGCGCGGCAGGACCAAACGGGATATCACATGGGTCAAATCACCCTCACGCTCAAGGACGAGACCATTGCGACGCTGCGCAAGGATTTCGACGCTTTTCTGCGCGTCTCGCTAAAGCTCGATCCGCAGTTCGCAACGCCGTCGTTCGAAGATTTTTTGCGCGCCAAGCTGCTCGACAACATGGTGCCGTTGACCGAACACGCGGTTCAACGGATGTTGCAAGGCGGTCAATACGCGTGGGCGAAGCGCACGCTCGACAAGGAATTCCCCGATGTGGTCGCGATTCTGATGCGGCAGGCGGGCGAATTCGGTTTCGGCTTCGCGGCGCGCTCGGAATGGACGCCGGAAGAGCTCGCCAAGCAATGTCGCGACTGGGCGGCGGCGATCGTCAAGGAAGCGGAAGGCGACGCGGTGCTGGTCGATCCGCTCGCCGCGCAGATCAAGAGCGCGGTGCAGGACATTCAGGCGCTCGAGGAAATCATGCAGACGCCGGCCTGGCGGCTGGCGGAGTCGCTGCGCCAGCGCGTCTACGAAGCCAAGGTGGCGTGCGAAACCGGCGTGGGCAGCACCGCGCGCGAGAAGCTCGGCGAGTTGCGCGGGCTGCTGCGCCTGGGCATTTCGCACGGCTCGTTCCAGAAGCAGGAAGCGCAGCAGATCATGGAGTATCTGCGCCTGCTGAAGCCGGAGATTTTCGTCGAAGAGCCGTACGACGTGTTCTCGCGCATGGCCGCATGGCTGCGCAATTTCTTCGTGCCGCCGCGTCCGCAACAGCAGCAGCGGCAGTCGCGGTAATCCTGAGACCGTCGCTTGGGGCTCAATCCCACATCTTCCTGAGCTTCGCCCCAATCTCGATCTTCGCCTGCGCCGCGGCGGCCAGCCCCGCCGCCGTGGGCGCGGCCGGTACCGGCACGCGCGGCCACGCATACGCGTCGAACAACGGCAAGAGATGCGCGGGGATGAAGCGCGTGCGCGACGCCCACACGTGACGGTCGCCCAGATGCGTCTGGTTGTGCACGTAAAAGCGCTGCGGCACGACGATGTGCAGGTCTTCCTTCGCACGCGTCATCGCTACGTATAACAGACGCCGCTCCTCGTCGATGTCCTCTTCGCTGCCGGTGGCGAGATCGGACGGCATGCAGCCATCGACGCCGTTCAGCACGAACACGTTGCGCCACTCCTGGCCCTTCGCCGAATGGATCGTGGAGAGGATCAGGTAGTCCTCGTCGATCAGCGGCACGCCGGATTCGTCGCTGGTGGCGTCGGGCGGATCGAGCGTCAGTTCGGTCAGAAAGCGTTCGCGCGACGGGTAGGTGCCCGCGATGCTTTCCATCTGCAACAGGTCGGCGTGGCGGATCGCCGCGTCTTCATGATTGCGCTCCAGATGCGGCTCGTACCAGCGCCGCACCATTTCGAACTCGGCGGGCCACGGCGTTTGCCGCCCATACACGCTCGACATGAGCTTGACGAACGGATGCCAGTCTTCCTGCGCGCGAGCGGGCGGCGCGAACGCGGCCAACGCGCCGGCCGCGCTGTTGGTCGCGCTGTTGGTCGCGCGGTCGGACGCACTGCCGGACGCATCGCCGGCCGGCTCACCATTGCCGGCGCGCGCGGCGACTTCGTCGAGCACCCTCGCCGCGGTGGCCGGCCCCACGCCCGGCAGCAACTGCACGACGCGAAAACCGGCGACGCGGTCGCGCGGATTCTCCGCCCAGCGCAGCACGGCCAGCACGTCCTTCACGTGTACGGAATCGAGAAACTTCAGCCCGCCGAATTTCACGAACGGAATGTTGCGGCGGGTCAGTTCGATCTCCAGCGCGGCACTGTGATGCGCGGCGCGAAACAGCACCGCCTGCGACTTGAGTTTCATGCCCTGCTCGCGCGCTTCGAGCACCTGCTCGACGACATAGCGGGCCTGATCGGCTTCGTCGGCCACCGTGACGAGACGCGGGCGCTGCGCCGACGCCTTGTCGGTCCACAGATTCTTCGTGTAGCGCTCGCTGGCGAGTTCGATCACCGCATTCGACGCCGCCAGGATCGGCCCAGTCGAGCGGTAGTTGCGCTCCAGCGTGACCTGCCTCGCGGGCGGATCGAAATGCGCCGGAAAGTCGAGAATATTGCGCACGGTCGCGCCGCGAAACGAATAGATGGACTGCGCGTCGTCGCCGACCACGGTCAGGCCGCGGCCGTCCGGTTTCAACGCGAGCAGAATCGACGCCTGCAGGCGGTTGGTGTCCTGGTACTCGTCGACCAGCACGTGATCGAAGCGCGCCGACAGATCGGCGGCGATCGCCGGCTCGGCGGCCATGTGCGACCAGTAAAGCAGCAGGTCGTCGTAATCGAGCACGCTCTGCTTCTGCTTCGCTTCGACGTAAGCCGCGAACAGCATGCGCAGATCGGCTTCCCATTCGCGGCACCAGGGAAACGCCTTGTCGAGCACCTGACCAAGCGACGCGCCGGTGTTCACGACGCGCGAGTAAATGGCGAAACAGGTGCTCTTGGCCGGAAAGCGCCGCTCTTTCGCCGACAAACCGAGTTCATGGCGCACGAGGTTCATCAGGTCGGCGGAATCCTCGCGGTCGTTGATCGTGAAGGCGGGCGCAAGGCCGATCAGATCCGCGTATTCGCGCAAGAGACGCGCGCCGACGCTATGGAACGTACCCGACCATGTGAGCCCTTGCGCCAATGCGGCCCGCGTGCCCAGCGCCGCGCCCGCGATGCGCGTGACGCGGCGGGTCATTTCGAGTGCGGCGCGGCGCGAAAACGTCAGCAGAAGGATGCGGCGCGGATCGGCGCCCTTCACCACCAGATTGGCGACGCGGTGCGCCAGCGTATTGGTCTTGCCGGAACCGGCGCCCGCGATCACCAGCAGCGCGCCCGGCGGCACGGTGGGTGTGTCGGCGCCGTATTCGACGGCTTCGCGTTGCGCGTCGTTGAGCTTGGCGAGCCAGGCGGCGGTATCGAACGGCGGCGGAGATTCGGCGACGGAGGGCAAAATGGCGTTTGGCGTTGGATTGGATTTGGTGCGGCGACGCACACTGTATATCCATACAACCACTGCAGACAAGCGACCCTTTTTTGCGGCACGAGCCTTGCGCCGTTCAACGCTGCGCCGCTCCCTCGAATACGCCGTTCACGACCAGCGAGCACGAAACGACCGCCCGAAAAAATGGCCCGAAGCGCATCCGCGCATCAGGCCACTTTTTCGTGCACGGCAGAACGTGTGTCGACGCCCGCGCGCAGCCGAACCCTACTGCTTCTTCGCATCCTTCAGCTTGGCCTCGGCGTTTTCCTTATCCGCGTCGGCCTGAGCCTCGGTCTTCTTTTTGTCCGCCTTGGCTTGCGCGACCGACGACTTCTTGTCGGCCTTCGCCTGTTCCTTGGCCGCCTTCTTGTCGGCGTGGGTCACGGGCGCGGCGGCCGGATCGCTCGCCTGCGCGAACGCCACTGACGACAGGCAAGCCGCGATCAGGGCGGCACAAAGCTGGTTCCTGGTGGACTGATTGATGCTCATGCGATACCTCCGTTTTAATACGATGCGGGACGAGCCAGCGCGCTTCGAATCGGACAGATCGTCACGCGGCAAGCTGGGCGAAGCATCCGGTCCGCACCCTTTCAAGCGCGCCTGGTTGCGGCCAGCGTGCCGGCCCAATCAGCCGGCACGCCTGCCGCCTCCGGCTTAGTGCTTCACGTCGGCCCCATCGGTCTGCTCGACCGACTGGCCCTGCATGTTCATCTTCATCTCGTTGCTGGCGGCCTGCTTGTCCGCCTTCTGGTTGATCTTGGCGTCGCGCACGTGTTCCTTGTATTGCGACTTGGCGGCCTTCTGCTCTTCCTTCAACTCCGCCTTGGACGCCTTCTTCGACGCCCGGTATTCGGCATTGGCCTTGGCATTGGCGTCGCGCTTCTGGACCAGCGGGTCGGTCGAACCCGGCGCGGTCAGCACCGTCGGCGCGGGTGTTACCGGTTGCACGCCTTGCGCGGCCGGCGCCGCGGGCGCGAGATCGGCCCCTTGGGTCTGAACTTGTGCCTGGCCGCTCACACCGGCGGACGGTTGCGCGGTCTGCGCGACAGCGGCAGTGGCGGCAAAAGCCGTGAGGGCGGTACCGATCAGGAGGGTGCGAATCTTGGTCATGGCTAATCCTCTCTAAGATTGTTGTGACGCGGGCGTCGTATCGAGCGCGGCGGCCGCAAGGCTGGAGCCGCTGCCGGTTCTCGCCCGGTCTACTGCTGCCGGAAAATCCAGCAGGCTTTGCTACGGGACCCCACTTTACGAGTGAAGTCCGCGATACACGACCGGTGTTACGCAAGGTTTCACTTTCCGACATAAACCTAACAACTGCTTGCATTTGCTTGCGCGAGGTCTTCGCTACACGCTGTGTTTCATCCAGGGCAAGCTTGTGGCTTATGATGCGAACCCTTTGTCTGAAGGCGCAAACGCCATGCCCAATCTCGATTTCACGCTGACCGGCGACTATGTCGAATTGCACAATCTGCTGAAGATAACGGGCCTCGCGGACAGCGGCGGCTCCGCGAAAATGATGGTGGCGGACGGCGCGGTCACCGTCGACGGCCGCGTCGAAACGCGCAAGACCTGCAAAATTCGCGCGGGCCAGGTGGTGCTGCTCGGCGATACGCGAATCGCGGTCCACGAGGCGTGACAAGCGGTCGGACGCGCACTCCGCGAACTCGGAGGAATGCGCGCACCAAAATCGTGCCTTATCCATCGACATCGTGACGGCATCGCAATAAGCTGTCGGTTTCCCACAGACAAACCATTGGGCTGACAGCCGCCCTACGCGCTCGCCGAAGGACCGCAAGGCACGGCAAGCCTCGCCGGAATCAGGCCGGGCCGCCGCCGCATCTCGCCGCATCTCGCCCGTCAGCGCCGCCGCGCTCGTGCGACTTGCGTCCGCGGCCGCGCTGCCGCCCGCTGCCAACCGCTGCTGTCACCATTTCCGCCGCCAGGCGCTCCATGACTGAATCCGGCTTTACGAGGGTGGCCGCCCGGCCCCCGACCTTGACCCGCCACGCCGCCGACACCGCCCGGCTTGCCGCGCCGCTTGCCATCGCGCAGCTTTCGCAAATGGCGATGGCCGTGACCGACACGATCCTGCTCGGCTCGCTCGGCCCCGATGCGCTCGCCGCCGGCGGCCTCGGCGCCAACCTGTTCTTCGTCGTGGTGACGCTGTTGCAGGGCGTGCTGACCTCGGTCAGCGTGAGCGTGTCGCACGCGCGCGGCGCGCAGGACGAGGGGCGCGTTCCGCATATCTACTGGACCGGCTTCGTGCTGTCCGTGCTGCTCTCGGTGCCGGCCTTCTTCCTGCTGTCGTTCGCCACGCCGATCCTGCTGGCCTTCGGCGAGCCGCCGCTGCTCGCGCGCAACGTCGGCGAATACGCGGCCGTGCTGCGCTGGGGCGCGCTCGGCAGTCTGATCGGCGTCGGCTTGATGCGCTCGTTCCTGCCGGCGATCGGCGCGGCGAAGCGGCTTCTGTGGGTGTCGATCGTGAGCGTGGGGGTGAACGGCTTTCTGAATTACGGCCTGATCCACGGCGCGTATGGTCTGCCGCGCCTCGGTTTTCTCGGCTCGGCGGCCGCCACCTCGATCACCGTCTGGCTGAGCGCACTGGTGTTGATGGCGCTGCTGCATTTGCGGCCGCGCTACCGGCATTTCGTGGTGGCGACGCGGCCCAACGTGCCGTTGATGGGCGAACTGTTCGGCATCGGCTGGCCGGTCGCGATCACCTACGGTGTCGAGTCGACGCTGTTTCTCGCCACCGGTCTGATGGTCGGGCTGCTCGGCGAATCGCAACTGGCCGCGCATCAGATCGCGCTGAACGTGGCCTCGGTGGCCTTCATGGTGCCGCTCGCGATCGGCCAGGCGGCCAACGTGCGGGTCGGCTTCTGGTCGGGCGCCGGGCAGCCGCTCGCCGCGCGGCATGCGGGCTTCGTCGCGCTGGCGCTGGGCGTCGGCTTCATGACGCTGTCGGGCATCGTGCTGATCGCCGCGCCGCACTGGATCGTCGGCCTCTATCTGCATCTCGACGACCCGGGCAACGCGGCCACCGTTGCGCTCGCGAGTTCGCTGCTCGGCGTGGCCGCGATTTTCCAGATCGTCGACGGCATGCAGACGGTCGGCTCGGGTTGCCTGCGCGGCTTGAAGGACACCCGCGTGCCGATGATCGCCGCGGCGTTCGGCTACTGGGTGATCGGCTTTCCGACCGGCTACACGCTGGCGTTTCACTTCGGCCTCGGCGCGCGCGGCTTGTGGTGGGGGCTCGCGGCGGGCCTCGCGAGCGTCGCGCTACTGATGACCCTGCGCTTTCATAAGCTGAGCTTGCGGCGCGTGCCGGCGGCGCCCGACGTGCCGGCTGGCGGGTCGGCGCGAGCGCCGGATCGCTAAACGTAGCCTGCGGTTCACCGGGGTATTCGCGGCACCGCTAATCGCACGTCTTTATGTGGCGGCAACGACCGCCGTCGGCATCATGTCAGGCCAATGAGCACCTGCGAATCGTCGTGGGTCTCGTTGGCCGTTGCCTGTTCAACAGACCATTCCATCCGCGGTCCAGGGCCATTGGGCGCACCCCGCAGCCATATGGAAGGACAAAAACCCGTCAGCCTGATTCCCCTTAGAATGGATTTCTCGACAGCGTGAGCTGACCGCCCGCGCTGCCGATTAGAGCCAGAAAACAAGGGAGATAAAGCGTGCCGCGGCATCAAGATCAACAAGAGGTTACACAGCGGGCTACCCAGCGAGACAAGCGCGCGTTCAGCACCGTCAGACATCTCTTCCTGCTGGCCTGCGCGACCGCCTTGCTGAGCGCCTGCGCCGACAAACCGCCCGCCACCGCGTTCGACCGTCCGGTCACGCACGCGCTGCCCGCGAGCGACGCCACCCCGCTTCGCACCGCCCTCGCGCCGCTCGAAGCCGCGCACCGGGATCAGTCCGGCTTCCGGGTGTTGTCGAGCGGCACCGACGCGTTGCAGATGCGCATCGCGCTCGCGCGCGCCGCGACCAAAACCCTCGACATGCAGTACTACATCGCCAACGAGGACACCACCGGCAAGCTGTTGCTCGGCGCCGCGCTTTACGCGGCCGATCACGGCGTGCGCGTGCGCATGCTGGTCGACGATCTGAACTTCAAGGACATCGACCGTTTGATGGCCGGCTTGAATTCGCACGACAAGATCGAGATCCGCGTATTCAATCCGTTCGGCAGCGCGCGGGAAAATCTGGTCCAGCGCACGACGAACGTGTTCACGCAGATCGGTCATTTCACGCGGCGCATGCACAACAAGGCGATGATCGCGGACAACCAGTTGGCGATCGTCGGCGGCCGCAATCTCGGCGACGAATACTTCAGCGCCAGCGATACGCTGCAGTTTCGCGATCTCGACGTGCTGGCCGCCGGCCCGATCACCGCCGACATCTCCGCCAGTTTCGACGACTACTGGAACAGCAGCATGGCGTATCCGCTGCGCGTGCTGAACAAGCAGAAGTTCGAGGCGAAGAAACTGGACGAGACGCGCGACGAGTTGCGCCAACACTGGCGCACCAACGCCGACCCGTATAACGCGAAGCCGCTGAACGCCACGCCGCTCGCTTCGCAGATCGCCACGCAGCAACTCGGTTTGACCTGGGCGCGCGCCGAATTCAAGGTGGACGTGCCCGAGAAAATCGAACATCCGTCGCCGGACTACGTCAGTCCGCCGTTCAAGCGGCTGGGCGAATTGATGCGCGACGCGCGGAAGGATCTCCTCGTCGTGTCGCCCTACTTCGTGCCGCACGAGGCGGGCGTCAAGGCGGTCGGCCAGTTGACGCGGCGCGACGTGCGCGTGGCGATCCTGACCAATTCGCTCGCCGCGACCGACGCCGTCGCCGTGCAGGCGGGCTACAGTCCGTTTCGCGTGCCGCTGCTGAAACAGGGCGCCGAGTTGTACGAGTTCAAGCCGCAGCAGCAAGACGGGCCGCCGGCAGGCTTCGCCGGCTCGCAATCGCGCGCGAGCCTGCACGCGAAAGCCTATGTAATCGACCGCCAGATCCTGGTGATCGGCTCGATGAATCTCGATCCGCGCTCGGCCAACCTGAACACCGAGCTGGCGCTGGTGATCCATAGCCCGCCGCTCGCCGCACAGGTCGCGCATATCTTCGATCTCACCACGAAGCCCGAAGTGAGCTATCGCGTGACGCTCGCGGACGACGCGCAAGTCGCCCATCTGCGCTCGATCGGCGCGCCGTCCTCGCCGCTCGTGTGGACCGACGTCGAAAAAGGCGCGCGCCGCACCTACATTTTCGACCCCGAGGCCGGGTTATACCGGAATGCGCTAACCGGGCTATTCTCCCTATTGCCCGTCAACGCAGAACTTTGAAAAGCGGAGTTGAACCATGAGTGAAGATGTTCGAATGGAGCGCGACACGTTCGGTGAGATCGGCGTGCCGAACGCTCGTCTATGGGGTGCGCAGACCCAGCGCTCGCTGCAGAATTTCCGCATTTCCACCGAGAAGCAGTCGCCCGAACTGATCACCGCGCTGGCCGTGATCAAGCGCGCCGCCGCCGAGGTCAACCTGGGTCTCGGCGTGCTCGACGAAAGCAAGGCGAAGGCGATCATGCAGGCGGCCGACGAGATCATCGACGGCAAGCATCCCGACGAATTTCCGCTCGCGGTGTGGCAAACCGGCTCCGGCACGCAGACCAACATGAACCTCAACGAGGTGATCGCGAACCGCGCGAGCGAACTGCTCGGCGGCGAGCGCGGCGAAGCGCGCAAGGTGCATCCGAACGACGACGTGAATCGCGGCCAGTCGTCGAACGACGTGTTTCCGACGGCGATGCACGTGGCCGCCGCGTATGGGATCGTCAAGCATCTGCTGCCCGCGCTGAAGACGCTGCGCGATACGCTCGACGGCAAGGCGAAAGCCTTCGCCGACATCGTCAAGATCGGCCGCACGCACTTGCAGGACGCCACGCCGCTCACGCTCGGCCAGGAGTTTTCGGGTTACGTCGCGCAACTGGACCAAGGCATCCGTCATGTGGAAGCGGCGCTGCCGCATCTGTATGAACTCGCCCAGGGCGGCACGGCGGTCGGCACCGGTTTGAACGCGCATCCGCAATTCGCCACCCAGGTCGCCGCCGCGATCGCCAGGCTGACCGGCGTGCCCTTCATTTCGGCCGCGAACAAATTCGAAGTGATGGCCGCGGCCGACGCGCTGGTGTTCGCGCACGGCGCGTTGAAAACCGTGGCGGCAAGCCTGAACAAGATCGCCAACGACGTTCGCTGGCTCGCGAGCGGCCCGCGCTGCGGCCTCGGCGAACTGTCGATTCCAGAGAACGAGCCGGGTAGCTCGATCATGCCGGGCAAGGTCAATCCCACTCAATCGGAAGCGTTGACGATGCTCTGCGCGCAGGTATTCGGCAACGATGTCGCGGTGAATATCGGCGGCGCGAGCGGCAACTTCGAGTTGAACGTGTTTCGGCCGATGATCGCGCACAACGTGCTGCAATCGATCCGCCTGCTCGCCGACGGCGCGCTCAGTTTCAACGACAACTGCGCGGTGGGTATCGAGCCGAACCGCGAGCGTATCGACACGTTGCTCAACGAATCGCTGATGCTGGTGACGGCGCTCAATCCGCACATCGGCTACGACAAGGCCGCGCAGATCGCGAAAAAGGCGCACAAGGAAGGCACCACGCTGAAGGCGTCGGCACTGGCGCTCGGCTACGTCACCGAGCAGCAGTTCGACGAATGGGTGCGGCCGCACGACATGGTGGGGCATTCGGCGAGTTGAGGATGCTGGGGGGCGGCGGTTGCGGTTGCGGTTGCGGTTGCGGTTGCGGTTGCGGTTGCGGTTGCGGTTGCGGTTGCGGTTGCGGTTGGCGGTTGGTCTCAGCGGTCCGCCCCAACGGTCGGCGCTTGCAGTTGGCCTCAGCGCTTGGCCCCGCCGCCAGCGCCCCGTGCGCCACGCCAAAAGCGAGCGCCGCTTAAACCTTGCCCTGCGCCACTTCTTCGGGCTTCAGCTCGACGATCGCATCGAGCGCTTCCTTCACGTCCATCGCGTATTTGGCGAGGCGCTTCTGTTCATCCGTCTCCGGCACGAACGCCGGCACCGGCACCGGGTGGCCGTTTTCGTTGACGGCCACCATCACGACCAGACAATCCGTGGTTTGCAGCAGCTCACCGCCCTTCGGGTCGCCCGCCTGCACCGACACGTGAATATGCATGCTGGTGCGGCCCGTCGCCACGACCCGCGCGCGCAGTTCGACCAGGTTGCCGACCAGGATCGGCCGGCGAAAGCGGATATTGCCCACGCTGACCGTCACGCAATAGCGCCCCGACCAGACCGCCGAGCACGCGTAGGCGGTCTCGTCGATCCACTTCATCAACGCGCCGCCGTGCACCTTGCCGCCGAAGTTGACGGAGCTCGGCTCGGCGAGAAAGCGGAAAGTGGTTTCGGAACGGTCCAGCGGCGCTACGAGATGGCTGCTCATCTTGACTCCGGTCAATCGGATGCATTGAAAGGAGGCGATTATACGAGCGCAATATTGACAGCGTCGCGGGTTGGGTGAGCCGGATGCGCGGAATTTTTGCCGGGGCGAGGACGCGCTCGCGCATGGGGCTTCGGGTAATGACTCGGTTGCGTCGCGCCCGAATCGCGGCTCAGCCCGCCCTCGCTTCCTCGGACGCCGCCGCGCGCTGCGGCGCGACCGCCGACATGAAGCGCTGCCGATAATCGAGCGGCAGCACGCCGAAGCGCCGCACGAACGCGCGCCGCAAGTTCTGTTCACTGCCGAAGCCGCAATCCAGCGCGATCCGCTTGAGCGGCCGGCGCGATTCCGCCAACGCCCGCGCGGCCGCTTCGAGCCGCAGCGCGGAGACGGTTTTGGCCGGCGTGCGGCCGACCTCGTCGACGTAGCGTCGCGCGAAGGTCCGCGGTGTCATCCGGGCGCGCTCGGCGAGCCGTTCGACCGACAGGTCGTCGCGTAAATGCGCCGCCATCCAGCCGTGCAACGCCTCGAACGGTCCATGCGCCGAGGCCTGCGCCGTCAGCGCCGCGCTGAACTGCGACTGTCCGCCAGGCCGCTTCATGAAGACGACCAGGCGGCGCGCGGCCTGCATCGCCACCGCGTGGCCGAGGTCTTCGTCGATCAGCGCGAGCGCCAGGTCGATGCCCGCCGTCACGCCCGCCGACGTCCATACGACGCCCTCGCCTTCACGATGCCCCGCATCGCGGATGAAGATCGGATCGGCATCCACCTGCACCTTGGGAAAGCTGCGTGCGAGTTGCGCCGCGCTGCGCCAGTGCGTGGTCGCGCGGCGGCCGTCGAGCAAGCCCGCCGCCGCCAGATAGAACGCGCCGGTGCACACCGAGCACACGCGCCGCGCCCGCGTCGCGTGACGCCCGATCCACGCGACGAGTTCGGGTTGCAGCGTGCCCTGTTCATCGATCGGCACGCCGGGGACGATGAGCGTGTCGATCGGCTGGTCGTCGAGCGAGTCGAGCCGTTCGGTGACGACCGGCAAGCCGGGAAAGGTTTGCAGCACGCCGCCTTCGATCGACGCGACCGTCGTGCGGTAGGCCACCGGGTGGGCCGGTTTGACGCCGGAGTCCGCAGCCGCGGCGGTAGCCGCCGCAGCCAGCTCCGCGCGCCAGAACGCCTCGAGCGGCCCGCAAGCGTCGAGCAGCACGAGTTCCGGAGCGACCGCGAAAACGATGTGACGGACAGCCATCACGACACCACCTCCGCCGCTGCCTGCTTTCTCGACCACGCGTAGGCCAGCGTGGCCAGCGCCGCGATCCCGAGCAGCGGAAAGATCGCGGCATTGATCGTCGCCCAGCCGAAGCGCGTCAGCAATTGGCCGGCGAACAGGGAACCGAGCGCGGAAAACGCGAAGGTCGTGAATTCGCTGGTGGCCTGCGTTTTGGCCCGTTCCGACGGCCGGTACGATTGCGCGAGCAGCGTCGAACCGCCGACGAACATGAAGTTCCAGCCCACGCCAAGGCACGCGAGCGCCGCGTAGAAATGCGGCAGATCGGTCGAACGCAACGCGAACACGCCGCACAACGCGGACAGGCCGATGCCGGCGCCGATCACCGGCAGCACGCCGAAGCGCCCGATCAGGCGCGCGGAAAAGAGCGACGGCGCGTACATGCCGACCAGGTGCCATTGGATGATCGCCGCGCCGTCGCCGATCGTATGGCCGCACGCGACCGCGGCGATCGGCGTCGCGGTCATCACGAACATCATCACGGCGTAGCCGAGCGCATTGTTGGCGAGCGCCGCGGCAAAGATCGGCTGCCGCACGATGTCGCCGAGCGGCCGCGCCGCTGCGTGGGTGGCGGTGACGCGCGCGAACGGCGCGGCGTCGCGATAGAGCAGCGCCAGCAACGCAATCGACACGAGACCGAAGCCCGTCACCAGCACGTAGGAACCGGCGAACGCGACCGGCGTGAGCCAGTCCTTGCTCCACGCGGCGAGCAGCGGCCCGCACACGGCCGCCACCACGCCGCCCGTGAGCACCGTCGAAATCGCGCGGCTTTTGCCGTCCATGCCCACGGCGTCCGCCGCCGCGAGCCGGTAGTACTGCGCGAACGCCTGGAACACGCCGACCGTCGCCGTTCCGGCGCAAAAGGCCCAGAAACTGTGGTGAAAGATCGCCCACACGGAGACCGCGCCGCCCAGCGCACCGACGCCCGCGCCGAGCATGAAGCCCGCGCGCCGGCCCACGCGCGCCATCAGGAACGACGCGAAGATCGTCGTAAGCGCGGCGGCGACCGTGATCAGCGAGAACGGCAGCGTGGCGAGCGCCTTGTCGTCGGCGAGCGTGTAGCCCACCAGACCGGTCAAGGTCAGATCGATCGATACCGACGACGTGTAAAGCGCCTGGCAGACGGCCAGCACGCGGGCAGCGCGCCGGCCGTGCGGGTCGGGGCGGTGAACGTCTGTTTCGGCGGTGGCGGCGGCGGTGGTGACCGCAGGGGGAGTGGCCGTCGGCGCGATGGCGAAAGTGGCTGAAGCGGCTGAAGTGGAGAAAGCTGACGAAGTGGCGGACGGCGGCATCGGCGAGACCTCTGGCGGCGAAAATGGCGATGCCCTGATCGTCACACGAGCGGCGGTGGCAGAAATGACAATGATGCATCATTCTCTGCCAGCCGGTTTGGTTCGTCCGCCTGGAAAAGCGCCGGTCTTTATTTGCGGAAGGTGATTCCTTCGTCGATCGTGCCGTACATCGTGATGCTGCCGGTGCCCGCGCCCGAATCGGCGCCGCCATGCGCGCAAGCACTCAACAGCATGACCGCGGCGGCAACGGCGAAAAGAGTTTTCATGACAGCGTGTTCCTGCAAGGACAGGGTTTCGATTCTAGCCTGGCGATTTCGCGTGACGCCGAAGCCGCGCGTTCGAAACGCGTTTGCGTAGCTGCCGCACTCCATCGTTCACGCTAAGCTGAAACATCGAATGCCGCGGCCCGATACAGTGACCGCATGACGCCCCATCCGCGCCGCCAACGGAGATACCCGAATGACCGCTACGCTTGCAGACCAACAGAACCATTTTCCGGGGCTGAGCCGAATCGGCGCATTGCTCGCCGACCCCGGCCGTGCCGCGATGCTATGGGCGTTGATGGACGGCAGCGCCCGGCCAGCCGGCGAACTGACGATGATCGCCGGGCTCTCGCCGTCGGCGGCCAGCGCGCACCTCGCGCGTCTGACCGACGGCGGCTTGCTCGCCCTCGAGGTGCGCGGCCGGCATCGCTATTTCCGCATCGCCTCGGCTGACATCGCCGCGTCGATCGAAGCGCTCGCCAACGTCGCACAAGCCAGCGCGCCGCAGCGGCCCGTGCCGCGCGCGGCGCGCACCGTGCCGCTCGACATGCGCTACGCCCGTACCTGTTACGACCACATGGCCGGCGAGCTGTCGGTGCGGGTGTTCGCGCGACTTGTCGAGCGAGGTCTGCTGACGCTGCACGGCACGTCGCTCGAAGCCACGCCTGAAGGCGCCGTTCGTTTCGCCGACTGGGGCATCGACCTGTCCGCGCAGAAGAGCCGGCGGCGGCGCTTTGCCTGCACCTGTCCCGACTGGAGCGAGCGGCGTCCGCATCTGGGCGGCGCGCTCGGCGCGGCCCTGCTGGATTCATGGTCCGCGCACGGCTGGGTCGAACGCACGGAGCGCCCCCGAATCCTGCGCGTCACGCCCGCCGGGCATCGGCATTTCGATGCGTTTCTGGCCGCTTGAATCACGGCTGAAAAACACGGCTAATCGAGTGCTCCGATTACAGAAAATCCGCAATCGGCTTACGAAAGACCTTCCCGGAAGCCTTCTCCGGCTTGGGCGAGACCTTTTGTTACACGCTGGTGAGGCGGCCTTACAAAAGTGGGGGCCTTGAAACAAACGCTGCGGGTACAGTGGGTTCACGGTTGCTGCACATGCACCATCCGTCGGAGAGAGCTCATGAGAATAGTGACCACACCCCAGCATTCGAAACGCCGCCCCACCCGCCCTACGCCGATCGCCACCGCGGTCTGTCTCGCGACCTGTCTCGCGGGATTGCTGTTCACGACGCACGCCGCGCTGGCGCAGGAAGCCGGCGAGGCGCCCCAGGGCGCGGCCAGCCAGAACACCGATCCGCCCGGACGCGTCGCGCGTCTGAACTACATGGCCGGCACCGTGACCACTGAGCCGGCCGGCGCCAACGAGTGGTCGTACGCGCAGATCAATCGGCCCCTCACCACGGGCGACCAGTTGTGGAACGATCAGAACGCGCGCTCGGAGTTGCACATCGGCTCGACCGCGGTGCGCCTCGGCCAGTCCACCAGCCTCGACCTGCTCAATCTCGACGACAACAGCGCGCAGCTAAAAGTCGCGCAGGGCACGCTGTCGGCGCGGGTGCGCGAACTGCCGCCGGGTTCGTCGTATGAAATCGACACGCCGAATCTGGCGCTCGGCCTGAACGGCCCCGGCGATTATCGGGTCGACGTCGCGCCGGACGGCAGCAGCACCACCGTCACCGTGCGCAGCGGCAGCGCGACCGCGTACGGCGACGGCGGCCAGGTGCCGGTCGCGGCCGGCCAGCAAGTGCGCTTTGCCGGCACCAACCTGCAACAAGTCGCCAACGACGGCGCGCCCGGTCCCGACGGCTTCGACCAGTGGGCCGCGAGCCGTGACGCCGCGGAAGACCGCTCGGTGTCGGCGCGCTACGTATCGCGCGAAATTCCCGGCTACCAGGATCTCGACGCCAACGGCACGTGGCGCAGCAGCCCCGAATACGGCGAAGTGTGGGTGCCGCGCGCCACGCCCGCCGGCTGGGCGCCCTACCACGACGGCCATTGGGTATGGCAGGCGCCGTGGGGCTGGACGTGGGTCGACGACGCGCCGTGGGGCTTCGCGCCTTACCACTACGGCCGCTGGGCCTACGTCGACGACTCGTGGGCATGGGTGCCGGGACCGGTGGTGGTCAGCCAGCCGCCGGTGTATGCGCCGGCGTTGGTGGCCTTTGTCGGTGGCGGGGGCGGCGGCGTCGACTGGGGCGTGAATCTGGCCATCGGCGGCGCCGTCGCGGCCGGCGTCGCGTGGTTTCCGCTCGGGCCGGGCGAGCCGTGGCATCCGCGCTGGGGAGATCGCGATCATTGGAGTCCGCGCTACTACGAACGCGTGAATCAGACGACGATCGTCAACAACTACAACCGCAACGTGACGAATGTGAATGTGACCAACATTCACAACACCTACGTCAACTATCGCGCCCCGGGCGGCGTGACCGCGGTGCCGGCGACGGCGTTCGTGCATGGTCAATCGGTCGGGCGCTTCGCGCAGAAGGTCGATCCGCGGCAATGGCGCAATGCGCGGATCAATCCGGGGGCGCCCGGTATCGCGCCGGTGCGCGAGAGCTTTGGGCCGGGCCTGCGCAACGCCAATTACCGGCCGCCGGCGGGGGTGATGGCGCGTCCGGTGGTCGCGACGCGCAATCCGGCGATGCCGGCCGCCTACCACGACAGTCTCGCGCAGCGCTTCGCGCAAGGCGGCGGGCGAGTGCCGGGCGCCGGTCAGCCGATCGTCCGAACCTCGGTCCCGGCGCGCATGGCGGGCAGTCCGGGCGCGCTGCCGGTGCAGAATGTGCGGGTCGTGCAGTCGCATATCCCCGGACGTCCGCCGGGGGTAGCGCCGGGTGCGCCGGGTGCGCCGGGTGGAACCGTGGGCTCGTCGGCCGCGCCGGGGACGCCTGGTGCGCGGGGAGCGGCGGGAGCGCCGGGTGGACCCGCGCCAGTCGGTGCGCTTGGGACGACCGGTGGACGGGAAACGCCCGGAGCGCCGGGCGGGCCGACGGGCACGCAGCAGCCTGGACAGCGGCCTCGGCCCGGCGAAGCACCGATCAACCAGCGTGCCGGCGAACCGCAAGGGCGGCCCGGCATGCCGCCGCAGACCGCCAGTGGGCGCCAGCCGCCTGGAGACGGGGGTCATCCGTCAAATGGCGTGCCGCGCCCACCACAAGCGGCGGTCGGCGGCAATCTGAACGCTTTCCCCCAGCAACGCGGCGGGCCGCAACAACCGGAAGCGAACGGACGCCATGAGCCCGTCTGGACGCAGCCGCATGCGCCGATGGCCCAGCAGGCACAATCCGGGCAACCGGGACAAGCGCGCGGTGGTTCGCAGGAGCAGGCCGTACGGCCGGGCTTCGCGCCGCAGCCTGGCGCCGATGCGCGCGGCGGAATGCAGCCTCGCGGCGTGCCGCGTCCGGCGGACAACATGGCTTCGGCGCAGCAGATGCAACGTCAGCCTGAAGCGCAGGTGCCGCGTCCGGCGGATGTCCCGCAGATGCGGCAGGAGCCACGCCAGGACGCTTATGCGCAAGCGGCGCAGCAGCAAGCGCGTCAGGAAGCGCGTCCGCAACCGACGCCGCAGCCGCGGCAGGAACCTCGTACGCAGCAGGTTCAGCAGCAACCGCGGCCAGAGTTTCATCCGCAGCCGGCGCCACAGCCGCGTCCCGAACCTCGTCCGCAGCAGGTTCAGCAACAGCCGCGTCCAGAGTTCCATCCGCAGCCGGCGCCACAGCCGCGCCCTGAGCCGCGTCCGCAGCCGGTTCAGCAACAGCCGCGTCCGGAATTCCATCCGCAGCCGGCGCCACAGCCGCGCCCTGAGCCGCGTCCGCAGCAAGTTCAGCAACAGCCGCGTCCGGAGTTTCATCCGCAGCCGGCGCCACAGCCGCGTCCTGAGCCGCGCCCACAGCAGGTCCAGCAGCCGCGCCCGCAACCCCAGCCGCAGCACGGCGAGCAACATTCAGGCGGCGGCAATCGCGATGAGCATCACAAAGGTTGAGCGCCAGCCGAATTCCAGCGCCCTTCGCTCCGCGTGCTCATAGGCAGGAAGAAAAAACCCCCGCGATTCACGTCGCGGGGGTTTTTTCCTTGATCAGCCTGCCTGCCGGGTGGACGCTCAAACCGCCATCGGCGCCGTCAACGGCTCGTGATGCCGGTAACCCACCAGCGAGAAATCCGACGGCTCGATCTTCTCGAGCCATTCCGGCTCGTAAACGCCGGTTTTGGCATAGTCCGGCACGCGATCCGAGATCGCGAAGGACGGGCTGTCGTAGGGCTCACGCCCGAGTTGTTGACGCAGCATGTCGAGCTGATTCTCGTAGATATGCGCGTCGCCGATGAAGTAGGTGAACCAGCGCGGCGTGTACCCCGTCAGGCGGCCGACCAGGTGCAGCAAGGCCGCGCCTTCGGTCAGGTTGAACGGCGTGCCGAGGCCGACATCGTTGCTGCGAATGTACAGGCACAGCGAAATCTCGCGGCGCGCCACGTTCGGCAGAAACTGGTAAAGCAGGTGGCAAGCCGGCAACGCGATCTGATCCAGCACCGCGGGGTTCCAGGCGTGAAACAGAATGCGCCGGTCGGCGGGGTTCTGCATGATCGTGTCGAGGCACTGGCGCAACTGGTCGATCGCCTTGTACAGCAGCACCTTGCGGCTGCCGTCTTCCTCGAATTCGGTCACGACGCGGAAGCCGCGCGCGCTCGCGTCGGCCAGCTGCGCGCTCGCGCTTGCGTCCAGCACCTTGTACGCCGGCCACTGACGCCACTGCACGCCGTACACGTCGCCGAGATCGTCCGGACCCTGGCGATACGGATTGGCGAGCCACTGCGGATTCTGGTTGGCGTTCGCGTCCCACACCTTGCAGCCGAGGTCGCGGAAATCGGCGGCGCTGCGCGACGCGCGCAGGAACCCGACCAGTTCGCCCACCGCCGACTTGAACGCCAGCTTTTTCGTGGTCACTGCGGGAAAGCCCTGCTGGAGATCGAAGCGCAACATGGCGCCCGGCATGCTGATGGTGCGGATGCCGGTGCGGTTCTCCTGCCACGTGCCGGTATCGAGGATCATGCGGACGAGGTCCTGGTACTGTTTCATGCGGTTTCCTTCGACGAGGCGCGTGCCGCCGTCAGTACGCGTCACGGATTGAGCGAAAAACCGATTTTAGCAAGCGCGGGCAGGCAACGTCCGGTCGCGGCGTGCATCGAGGAAAACATCGCGGAAGGGAGCGCTATGGGCAACACTGGGCAAGATGGGGACGCGCGCTCGGTCGAGGCCGTTGGCGGCCTCCGGCAAACTCGCACGAAACGCATGCCGGGCTCGCCGACACGCATCGAGACCCGCTCGGGACTCGTCAAGACCTCAGGCTGATCTCAGGCTCAGAGGTGCGGCACCGAAGCCGGCAAGTCTCCGCCGTGCGGCGCGGCGAGCGGTTCGCCTTCCATATGGCGCATGCCGTGCGAGCACAGCAGACGATACAGCGTCACCCGCGAAATGCCGAGTTCCTGCGCCGCGTCGCCAAGCCTTCCGCGATGGCGCAGTAGCGCCAGTTCGATCGCCTGGCGCTCCGCCGCTTCGCGCGCTTGCGCGAGCGAGACCGGCACAATCTCGACGTATTCGGCCAGTTCCAGATCGCGCGCGGTGATCGCGCGCCCTTCGGACATCACAATGGCCCGCCGCACGCGGTTGATCAATTCACGCACGTTGCCCGGCCAGCCGTAGTTATGCAGCGCCGCGATGGCGTCCGGCGCAAAGCCGCGCAAGCGCCGGCTCGCATCCTTCTTGAAACGCTCCAGCATGTGCCGCGCGAGGAGTTCGATGTCCTTGCCGCGCGCGCGCAGCGGCGGTTCGTCGATTTGCAGCACGCACAGCCGGTGATACAGGTCGGAGCGGAAGCGCCCTTCGATCATCGCCGCGGTCATGTCCACGTGAGTGGCCGAAATGATCCGGACGTCGACGTCGATCGCGCCGTGGCCGCCTAGCCGCTCCACCTTGCGCTCCTGCAGGAAGCGCAGCAGGCTCGCCTGGCTTTCGAGCGGCAGGTCGCCGATTTCGTCGAGAAAGAGCGTGCCGCCGTTGGCCGCTTCCACCCGGCCGATCTTGCGCTGGTTGGCGCCGGTGAACGCACCGCGCTCGTAGCCGAATAATTCAGATTGCAGCAGATGCGGCGGAATCGCGCCGCAGTTGATCGGCACGAAAGGCGCGTTGCGGCGCGCCGAGCGTTCGTGAATCGCGACCGCGGTCAACTCCTTGCCGGTGCCCGATTCGCCCGAGATGAATACCGGTGCGTCGGTCATCGCCACTTTGCGAATGGAGCGGAACAACGCGAGCATGGCGTCGCACGAGCCGACCATTTCGCCCTCCGCGCCTTGCGAACCATCGTTCGAAGCCGGTTCGCCCAGTGAGATCATTCCGTAGGCGTGCCCGACCGAATCGACGATCCTGTCGCCCGCATACGGCACCGTGACATAGTCGAAACAGTAGTCGCGCACGAGCCGGCGCAAGGCGGCGTCCTGCAATTGCCCGGGCATGGTGGCCGCGACCCAGCCGACATTCGGCATGGTGAGGCAGGATTCGAACGCGGCGATTTCGTGCGGCTGAAAATGGCTGGACAGATCGAGCAGCCCGCCCGCGGCCATTCCGGCGCGAACGGCTCGGCGCACGTCGCGCGCCGATCCCACGACCTCGACTTGCCAGCCGCGCTGGTGAAAGCGGGTATTCAGTTCCGCGCTCGGATCGCGCGAAACGTAAATCAGTTGCCGCGTTGCGGGTTCCATTATTCAGATCCTCTCGTCAACGAACGTTAAGGATGACGCACGTACCTGAACCACGTTCAGACACGCTGACTCGTCCGGGATTCGCGAAATAGCAAAAACCGAACGGCCATTCCATTCCGTGCGGACAGCTGATCCCCAAGAAAAGCGGCGTGTGTGTTTGAAACGGCCCGTGAGTGGGCTTTTTTAAATGCGAAGCTGTTTTTACAGAGCTTACTATACGCGCGTCGCTTGGAAAACAACTATGCGAATTTAATCAGCGGATCATTGGAGCAAGGGATGGAGCGCCAATAGACCCTTATTCAGCCGACGAATTAAACAAATCCCGGCAAGCGCTTTTTCGTGTTCGCCGTCCATGTAGTTCATACCATGCGAATTAAGCCATTGCAGTATTTTCCATCTGCCGTTTCAATGCTGAAACATTTCTGCCCGTTTCGCTTATTGCCACGCCAGGAATTACCGATCCATCCCTATCCGCCAATGGATTGCCAGCGATGGCACGCATTTCGCTAAATAATCCCCATCAAGGAGATATATCGTGCGATCCGCTTTGCGCCGCGATCCCGGTGATATTCCGGCTCGCGTGATCTTATGGGACGAACTTGCGCCGCCTTCGCCGCTGCCGATCCCCGTGGATGCCGCACGTAGTAATGCCGCCAGTTGATCTGACAAGGTAGGCGGACCGGATCGAACGGCGCGAACAGGTGCAAGCCGCCGCACCGGAGCCTGACGAGGCGGCGCCCGCCACCGCGTCAGGTAGAATCGCTCCGGTTATGTTCCCTTTCCCATTCGATGACGACGCTCACCCTGATCGTCGCTCGCGCCAATAATGGCGTGATCGGCCGCGACAACCAGTTGCCCTGGCGACTTCCCGAAGATCTCGCGTTCTTCAAGCGCACGACCATGGGTGCGCCCATCATCATGGGCCGCAAGACGCATGAATCGATCGGCCGGCCGCTGCCGGGACGCCGCAACATCGTCGTGACGCGCGATGCCACGCGCCGTTTTCAGGGTTGCGACACGGCGACGACGCTGCAGGAGGCGCTCAAGCTCGCCGCGCGGGATCAGGCGCCCGAAGCGTTCCTGATCGGCGGCGCGCAGTTGTATGAGGAAGGTCTGCGTCGGGCCGACAAGCTCATCGTCACCGAGATCTCCGCCGACTTCGAAGGCGACGCAACCTTCCCCGCGCTCGATGAAAACGAGTGGCAAGAAGTCGCGCATGAAACGCATCGCGCGCATGCGCCGAATGATTTCGACTACGCGTTCGTCACCTATAAACGCAAGGGCGTTTAAGGTTTTTGCGGCGCCCATGAAAAACGCCACGCAATCACTTGCGTGGCGTTTCCGTTTGCAGCGCCGGGCATGCTGCACAACCGGCGGCCCAAAACCAGAACCGCTTACTGGCCCGCGATCGTCATCCGCTCGATCAGCACTGAGCCGGTTTGCTTGGTGCCGCGCGTGATCGTATCCGCGCCGATCGCGACGATATGGTGGAACATTTCCTGCAACGTGCTCGCCACCGTGATTTCCTCGACCGGATACTGGATCTTGCCGTTCTCGACCCAGAAGCCCGACGCGCCACGCGAATAGTCGCCCGTCACGTAATTCACGCCCTGCCCCATCAGTTCGGTGAGCAACAGGCCCGTGCCGAGTTTCCTCAGCATTTCCTCGAAGTCGTCCTCCGCGCGCGTGGTCGAACTGCGCAACGACAGATTGTGCGAGCCGCCCGCATTGCCGGTGGTCTGCATGCCGAGCTTGCGCGCCGAATAGGTCGAGAGGAAATAGCCTTCCACCACGCCGTCCTTCACGACCGAACGCTGCCGCGTGCGCACGCCTTCCTCGTCGAACGGCGCGCTGCCCATTGCACGCGCGACATGCGGATCCTCGACCACCTGCACGTGCGGCGCGAACACCGGCTTGCCGAGGCTGTCGACCAGGAACGACGTCTTGCGGTATAGCGCACCCCCGCTCGTGGCCTGCACGAACGCGCCGAGCAGGCCGGCGGCGAGCGGCGCCTCGAACAGCACCGGCACCTTGCGGGTATCGAGTCCGCGCGCGCCGATGCGCGCCAGCGCGCGTTGCGCCGCGTAACGGCCGACCGCTTCAGGATCGGCCAGGTCTTCCGCGCTGCGGGTGGACGTGTACCAGTCGTCGCGCTGCATGTTGCGGCCGCTACCGGCGATCGGCGCGCACGCGACATAGTGGCGCGAGTACGGATAGCCCGCGAGGAAACCGCGCGAGGTGGCGAGCACGAACTGCGAGTGCTGCGCCGAGACGCTTGCGCCTTCCGAGTTCTTGATTTGCGGATCGGTGGCGAATGCGGCGTCTTCCGCGCGGCGGGCGATTTCGACGGCTTCGTCCGCCGAGAGATTCCACGGGTGATACAGGTCGAGATCGCGCGGCGCGGTTTCGAGCAACTCCGCTTCCGCGAGACCCGCGCAGTCGTCTTCAGCGGTGAAGCGCGCGATGTTGTACGCCGCCGCCACCGTGTCCTTCAAGGCCTGCGACGAAAAATCCGAGGTGCTCGCGTTGCCGCGCTTGTTGCCGATGAATACGGTCACGCCGACCATCTTGTCGCGGTTGTGCTCGATCGTCTCGACTTCGCCGCGCCGCACGGAAACGGACAGGCCGTCGCCCTCGGAAATCTCGGTTGCCGCGTCGGTGCCGCCGAGCGACTTCGCGTGACGAAGGATGTCCGAGGCGATTTCCTTCAGTTCATCCTGGGTATGCGGAAAAAAGCGCTGCTTGACGTCCATGTCTGCTGCCATTGTCGTTGCCGTCCTGTTCGGGGCCGGGCGGCCCTGTGGGTTCACACATGCCACGCACTTGCGTGCGCATTTGCATCGTTAAGCATCCCGCGATCATAGCAAGGTACGCGCTGGTGTACCTGGCATTCGCGGCTGTTTCCCTGCATTCTCCGGGCCTCATGGTGCCGCTGCTTCGCTGCCGCTTCGCGGTGTTGCCTGGGCACTGCCTGGTTGTGGCTTTCGTGCCGCCCAGGTGCGGCTCGAATGCGGCTCGAATGCGGCTTGGATGCGGCTTGGATGCTGCCGCTGTGCCGTCGAGCCGCGGCTCAGTTACGACCGGCTGCCGCTATAGCGCCACCGTTGCCCCGCGCGATGCCGTATGGGCGACAACACGGCGGGTTCAGCACGCCCGGCACGCTACAATATCGGTATGACACGCAAAACCCGCATTCAACCGATCGAATCCGCCGAGCCGGAAGTCGACGAAAACGGCTACGACCGTCCCAGCAAGTCCCAGCTCAAGCGCGAAATGCACGAGTTGCAGGAACTGGGCTCGGCGCTCATCGCGCTGCCCAAGGACGCGCTCAAGCGCATGCCGATGCCCGAAAAGCTCGACGACGCCGTGCGTGAAGCGCGCCGCATCACCGATCACGAAGGCAAGCGCCGCCAGGTGCAATACGTGGGCCGCGTCATGCGCTCGCTGCTGGACGACGAAACCGCCGCGCTGCGAACCGCGCTCGACACGTACAACGGCGTCAACAAGGCGGAAACGGCCAAGCTCCACTGGATCGAACGCACGCGCGAGAAACTGCTCGCCGACGACGCCGCGCTCACCGAGTTCATCCGCCAGCATCCGAACGCGGACCCGCAGCAGGGCCGCACGCTGATCCGCAACGCGCGCAAGGAAGCGCTGCAGAGCAAGCCGCCGCGCTACTTCCGCGAACTGTTCCAGTGGATCAAGAATGCGGACGGCCCCGCCGCCGGCACCGATTCCGCAGCCGACGACGCCCTGGAAGACGACGATGACGACCGCCACGAATAAGCTGACGCGTCAGCACCCCGACGAAATCGTGATCGGCCTCGTGTCGATCAGCGACCGCGCCTCCACCGGCGTGTACGAGGACAAGGGGATTCCGGCCTTGCAGGAATGGCTCGCCGCCGCCTTGACCTCGCCGTGGCAGGTGGTCACCCGCCTGATTCAGGACGACGCGCCCACCATTTCGGCCACGCTGACCGAACTGGTCGACGAAGCAGGCTGCGATCTGGTGCTGACGACCGGCGGCACCGGCCCGTCGCGCCGCGACGTGACGCCCGAAGCAACCCTTGCGGTGGCGACGAAGGAAATGCCCGGCTTCGGCGAGCAGATGCGGCAGATCAGCCTGAATTTCGTGCCCACCGCGATCCTGTCGCGCCAGGTGGCGGTGATCCGCGAAACCGCGGACCACGCGGCGCTGATCATCAATCTGCCGGGTCAGCCGAAGTCGATCAGGGAAACGCTGGAAGGCCTGCGCGACGCCGAAGCGGGCGGCGCCGTGAAAGTGCCGGGCATCTTCGCCGCAGTGCCCTATTGTCTCGACCTGATCGGCGGCCCGTATGTGGAAACCAACGCCGACGTGGCGAAGGCGTTCCGGCCGAAGAACGCGGTGCGCGCCCCCCGGCAGGCTTGACTCGCGAACAGCGGTTGCCGCGTTACATCACCACCGGCGCTTGCGGGGCCGTCGGAATCAGGAAATGCTCGCGGTAGTACTTGAGTTCCTCGATCGACTCATGAATGTCGGCCAGCGCCGTGTGCAGCGCGCGCTTCTGGAAGCCCTTGTAGATGGCCGGCTGCCAGCGGCGGCACAGTTCCTTCAGCGTGCTCACGTCGAGATTGCGGTAATGGAAGAAGCGCTCCAGATCCGGCATCCAGCGCGCCATGAAGCGGCGGTCCTGGCAGATCGAGTTGCCGCACATCGGCGATTTGCCCGGCGGCACGTAGGCGCTGAGAAAGTCGCGGATCTGTTCGGTGGCGTCGGCTTCGCTCACCGTCGAGGCCTTCACGCGGTCGATCAGACCCGAGCGGCCATGCGTGTTCTGGTTCCACTGATCCATCCTGGCGAGCGTCTCGTCGCTCTGATGAATCGCCAGCACCGGCCCCTCGACCATCCTGTCGAGCGTCGAATTCGTCACCACCACCGCGATTTCGATGATGCGGTCGGAATCCGGTTCGAGCCCGGTCATTTCCATGTCGAGCCAGACGAGATTCATGTCGCTGCGCACGAGCGACGGATGTTCGATGGAGGCGAGGATGTCAGTCATGAAGGGCAACCCTGTATCCGCGCAGACGGCCTCCCAGGAAGCCCGCTTGCCGCGGCGAATGTTCGTTTGAAATTGGTTTGAGCGTGTCCCGCCTGGCGGCGGGAAGAAACATATAATTCTCGCATAGATACCACGGAATCCCTGGATGCCTACCCTGTACTTCACCGTCCTGTTCGTCGTCGCCGTCGTGGCGATGGTCGGCACCAAACTGTGGCTCGCGTCGCGGCAGATCCGCTTCGTCGCCGGCCATCGCGAGCAGGTGCCGAGCCAGTTCGCGGGCACTATCGCGCTCAGCGCGCATCAGCGCGCCGCGGATTACACCGTCGAGCGCACCCGTCTGACGATGATCGAGGTCGTGGTCAGCGCGGCCGTGTTGATCGGCCTCACGCTGCTCGGCGGCGTGCAGGCGCTCGATCTGGCGATCTCCGATTGGCTGGGCCGCGGCTATGCCGGCCAGATCGCGCTGGTCGCGGCGGTCATCGCGATCACCAGCGTGATCGACCTGCCGTTCGATTACTACCGGCAATTCGTGGTCGAGCAGCGCTTCGGCTTCAACCGGATGAGCAAGGGCATTTTCTTTCTGGACCGTCTGAAGGGCGTGCTGCTCGCCGCGGCGTTCGGCCTGCCGCTGCTGTTCGTCGTGCTGTGGCTGATGAACCGCGCCGGCAGCCTGTGGTGGCTGTGGACGTGGATCGTCTGGGTGGTGTTCCAGATGCTCGTGCTGGTGCTGTATCCGTCGTTCATCGCGCCGCTCTTCAACAAGTTCGAGCCGCTCAAGGACGAAGCGCTGAAAAGCCGCATCGAAGCGCTGATGAAGCGCTGCGGTTTCGCCGCCAAGGGCCTCTTCGTGATGGACGGCAGCCGCCGTTCGGCGCACGGCAACGCGTACTTCACCGGCTTCGGCGCGGCCAAGCGGATCGTGTTCTTCGACACCTTGCTCGCGCGCCTGTCGGGCAGCGAGATCGAGGCGGTGCTTGCGCATGAACTCGGCCACTTCAAGCGCCGTCACGTGATCAAGCGCATGCTCGTTACCTTCGCGATCAGCCTTGTGATGCTCGCCCTGCTCGGCTGGCTGAAGGAAAGCGTGTGGTTCTATGAAGGGCTGGGCGTGCGGCCGTCGCTGCTCGGCGGCAATGACGGACTTGCGCTGGTGCTGTTCTTCCTTGCACTGCCGGTATTCATCTTCTTCGTCACGCCGCTCGGCAGCCTCAGTTCGCGCAAGCATGAGTTCGAAGCCGACGCGTTCGCCGCCACGCAAACCGATGCACATGACCTCGTCAACGCGCTCGTCAAGCTCTATGAAGACAACGCGTCGACCCTGACGCCCGATCCGCTCTATACCGCGTTCTACTACTCGCATCCGCCGGCGTCGCAGCGGATCGACCGCCTGCTGCGGCACGCATGAGCGGCCGCTCCCCGAAAGCGCCGCGCGCTCCGTCCAGCACGCGCGTAGGCGGCCTCGTGGTGGCGGCTCATGGCCGCCATTACCTCGTCGCGCCGGAAGACGGCGGCGCCATGCTCCAGTGCTTCCCGCGCGGCAAACGCAGCGAAGTGGCGGTCGGCGATCGCGTGATCTACGAGCCGACCTCGGCGGATCAGGGCGTGATCGTCGAGATCGGCGAGCGGCGCAATCTGCTGTACCGCTCCGATCAGTACAAGTCGAAACTCTTCGCGGCGAATCTCGATCAGTTGCTGATCGTGCTCGCGACCGAGCCGCATTTCAGCGAGGACCTGCTCGGGCGCGCGCTGGTCGCCGCCGAGGCGCACGAGCTGAAGCCGTTGATCGTGCTGAACAAGATCGACGTTGTGGCAGAACTGGAAGGCGCGCGTACCCGGCTGGAACGTTATCGCGCGCTCGGCTATACGGTCGTGGAAGTGTCGATCAAGATGCAGCCCGATGCCGCGCGTGCGGCGTTGATCGAGCATCTGCACGGTCATTCGACGCTGCTGCTCGGGCAGTCGGGCATGGGCAAGTCGACGCTGGTCAATCTGCTGATTCCGAACGCTGAAGTCGCCACGCGCGAAATTTCTACCGCGCTGAACAGCGGGCGTCATACCACCACCTTCACGCGGCTCTACCCGCTGCCAGACAGCGCGGACGGCGACGGCGGTGCGTTGATCGACTCGCCCGGCTTCCAGGAATTCGGCCTGCACCATCTGACCGAAGGCCGGCTCGAGCGCGCGTTCCCCGAATTCCGCCCGCTGCTGCCGAATTGCCGCTTTTACAACTGCCATCACTTGCACGAGCCGGGTTGTGCGATTCTCGAAGCGGTTGCCGACGGCCGCATTCGGCGCGAGCGGCACGCGTTGTACGCGCAACTCGTGCATGAAGCCAGCCAGATCGTTCGGTGAAGCACGTCGCCGTCACCCTCCTGGACTCACGATGAAATTGATGCGAGCGCCGAATCTGATCATCGGACAGCATTGGGTCAATGTGCTCGAAGCGGCGGGTATTGCCTGCGAGTTGCACAACCGCTACCTGAACGGCGCGCTCGGCGATATTCCAGCGGATCAGTGCGCGCCGGAATTATGGCTGGTCGATGAACGGGATGAGGCGATGGCGCGGCAGTTGATCGATGCCGCTTCGCGTGGGCCTGCCTCGGGGTCGCCTGCGTGGCAATGTCGCAAGTGCGGTGAGACGCTCGAAGCGCAGTTCACCGTATGCTGGCAGTGTGGGACGGCGCGGGATCCGCGCGACGGGTGAGGCGGTTCGGGGCTGCCCTTAGGCAAGCATCGAACGGAGCCTCAAGCGGAGGCTCAAGCGAGCCATACGGCGATCGTCAGCATCAACAGCAGAATCATCCACAGCACCACCGCGCGCCAGACGAGGCCCACGGCCGATTGGAGCGTGCGAGGCGTGCAATCGTCACCGACCTGCATCGGACCGCCGTCGCCGGTGGCGAGCGCGTCCAGACTCGACGGCTCGGCAAGCGGCCCGCTCAGCCGCGCGCCCAATGCGCCGCTGCCCGCGGCCAGCAACACGCCGTCGTTGGCATCCGGCCACTGGCGCGCATGGTTGCGCCACGCGTAAATCGCGTCCTCGAAATTACCGACGATCGCGAAGCCCAGCGACGTGAGCCGCGCCGGCACCCAGTCGATCACGAAGAAAGCGCGCTGCGCGAAGCTCGAAAACGCGATGGTGCGATCGTCGACCGGCCGTGCCCACGTGCGTGCCAGATATTCGGCGATCCGATACAGCACTGCGCCCGCCGGCCCGACCGGAATCAGGAACCAGAAGAACACGCCGAACACATGGCGATGCGAAGCGACCACCGCGTGAATCAGCGTATGACGCACGATCTCGCTGACAGGCATGTCGACGGTGTCGAGCCCGGTCCATTCATTGAGGATTTCACGCGCGCGCGGCACGTCGTCGTTGTTCAGCGCGAGGTGGATGTCCGTGAAGTAATGGCTGAACTGCCGGAAACCGAGCGTGAAGTACAGCACCGCGACGTTCCACAGGAACGCCAGCGCAAAATGGATGTGATACAGCACGTAGTAGACGAGCGCGACGGCCAGCGTCCAGGGCACCACCACGACGAGCCAGGCAAGCAAGCCATGCTTCGGCTTGCCGGCATCGAATCCGTGCGCCGCCGACTCCGCATGGTATTGAAGCAACGCCGATACGGGATTGTTCGGCGATAGCGCGCGTACCTGTTCAATGATCAGAGCCAGCAATACAGAGAAAAAAGTCATGCGGTGCGCCGTGCTTTTCGAGTTTTACGATTGTTATATAACGATAGCACAGGGTCGGATGCGACTGAGCGTGGACCTCGACAAACATCCGACAACCGCACAGTCTGCGTTGGCTTACGCCGCGAGAAAGCGATAGAAGTTGCGCAGCATCGCCGCCGTCGCGCCCCAGATGAAATAGTGGCCGCCTACTGAATTTGCACTTGCGCCGCCGTCGGATTCCAGCGACGCCGTACGCGGATACGGCATGGCGAAAAAGCGCCGCTCGCCGTTTTCCCAGCGGAACACGCGCTCTTCGTGATGCGCGGGGTTCATCAGAAAGGCGAGCGGCACCTCGAAGACTTCGGCCACTTCAAGCGCGTCGGCTTCCAATGTGAACGGCGGGTGCACGAGGCCGATCACCGGCGTGACGCGGAAACCGGTACCCGTCAGATAGTCGGGCAACGCACCGAGAATCTCGACACGCGACGGATCGAGGCCGACCTCTTCCTGTGCTTCGCGCAGGGCGGTGGCGGTGGCGTTCGCGTCGAATGGCTCCTGACGGCCGCCTGGGAAGCTCACCTGGCCGGCATGATCGTTCAGATGGTCCGCGCGCTGGGTCAGCAGAACGGTCAGGCCGTGATCGCGGACCACCAACGGCACCAGTACCGCCGCGACTCGGGGATCGACGTGCGTATCGCGCCAGGGCGCTTCGACAATCGGTTCAGGCGCCCATGAAAGACGCTGTTCGAAGCGTGCGCGCAGACCGTCGGGCGTGAGACGTCCGCCGGACACCGGCGGCAGATCGGCGCCCGTCGCTTCGACAGGCAGGGTTTCAGGTTCAAAGACGGGGCGGATCAACGGATCTCTCGAACGAGCGGATAGGGGACATGCCGCTATTTTGACCTGGCAAACAAAAAAGCACCCGCGAGGGGTGCTTTTTCTTACAGCATTTACGCTTGGGGAGCAGCGCGGTCTTTCTTCATGACCAGCTTTTCCTTGATCCGGGCCGACTTGCCCGAACGGTCGCGCAGGTAGTACAGCTTCGCACGACGCACATCGCCGCGGCGCTTCACGACGATGCTTGCCAGCAGCGGCGAGTACGTCTGGAACGTACGCTCGACGCCTTCGCCCGACGAAATCTTGCGGACGATGAACGACGAATTCAGACCACGGTTACGCTTGGCGATCACGACGCCTTCGTAAGCCTGAACGCGCTTACGCGTACCTTCAACCACGTTCACGCTGACGATCACCGTATCGCCGGGGGCGAAATCGGGAATGGTCTTATCGCCGAGGGCGCGCGCGATTTCTTCCTGCTCGAGTTTTGCAATCAGATTCATCACTGACTCCTAGGTCCATCTTGTCGGCGTTCGTACCTGCCTTGCGCGGAGTTTGTTTGCGCTCGGCTACGGCCCCGATAGAGGATGGGTTCACATCAGGCGCCGTACACGCATGTGCGGCACCGCCTATGTCCGCTCGAAAGATCGGGGCTTTACGCCTTCGACGCTTCCTTCGCGAGACTCGCGAGCCATGCCTCGTCGGCACGGCTCAACATCTTGTTCTTTCTGGCCTTCACGATCAGATCGGGCCGTTTGTTCAACGTGTTGCGCAACGCTTCACGCCGGCGCCACGCTTCGATTTCCGCATGATGGCCGCCTAGCAGCACATCGGGCACGCGCACGCCGTTGTATTCCTCGGGGCGCGTGTAGTGCGGACAATCCAGCAGCACGTCGACGAAACTGTCCTGCACCGCCGATTGCGAGTCGTTCAGCACGCCGGGCAACTGGCGCACGACCGCGTCCATCAAAGCCATGGCCGGCAATTCACCGCCTGACAGCACGAAGTCGCCAAGACTGACTTCTTCGTCCACGACACGGTCGAGCAAACGCTGATCGATCGCTTCATAGCGCCCGCACAACAGAATCAGACCGGGTTCGGCCGCGAACCGCATGACACGCTCGTGGTTCAGCGCAGCGCCTTGCGGCGACATCATCACGACGCGCGATGCACCGATGCCCTGCTCCGCCTGCGCCGCTTTCGCCGCGCCGATCGCGTCTTCCAGAGGCTTGGCCAGCATCACCATGCCAGGTCCGCCGCCGTACGGGCGATCGTCGATCGTGCGGTAGTTGTCGGTGGTGAAATCGCGTGGATTCCACGTGCGCAACGCGTAGCGCTCCTGCTTCGCCGCCCGACTGGTGATACCCCAATCGGTCAGCGCGCGAAACATTTCAGGAAAGAGCGTGACGACATCGAACTGCATCGCTCCCTCCATTCAGCGAATTATTTAGTAATCGGCTTCCCATTCGACGACGATCTGCTTCGCCGCCTGGTCCACCGTTTTGACAAAGACGCCGACGAACGGGATCAAGCGCTCACCGGTGACCGGCTTGCCGCTTTTGTCGGCGGCCGGATATTCGATACGCATTACCGAGTGCGCACCGTTGTCGATCATGTCCGCAACCTTGCCGAGGTGGACCCCGGCAACGTTCACCACATCCAGGCCGAGCAGGTCGACCCAGTAGAATTCGTCGGCTTCGAGAGCCGGGAATTCACTGCGGCTGATATAAACGCGGGAGCCGCGCAGTGCCAATGCGACATCGCGGTCAGTGACGCCGCCCAGATGGGCCACCACACTGTCGCTATGTATTTTCGCCTGCAACGACGGCGCCGACTTGCGCTCGTGACCTTTCAGCAGCCACCAGCGCTTAGCGCTCAGCAACGCGTCGCCGCCATGCCCGGCATCCGCATGAGCGGCTACCTTGACCCAGCCTTTGAGGCCGTAAGCGTCGACGATCGCGCCGACCTCGACCGCGTCGGCCGGCCAGCTTTCGGCCGTTTCCGCGCGCATTTCTGCTGCCCCGGAAGCGGCGCTTGCAACCTTGGCTTTCGCCTTGCCCTCGGCTCGTTCGACCGGCTTGCGGACGAATGCACCGAACGGCGCCTGATCAGACGTCTTCGCGCGCGGGGCGGTCCTGGCGGGACCTGAACTACCGGAATCACGCTCAGACATAAGAGAACCTCGCTGCCAACTTCGACGTCTGCTTCAGCACAACACTTCGCGCATCGGACTGCTCACGCAAGCGGCGCGAGCCGCCGGCCGAACCGACGACGATACGCATGCGAGCGGCCATTAAGCAGCCGGCTGCGCCTTTTGCGCTTCTTTCACGAGACGCTCGACGGTCGGCGACAGTTGCGCGCCAACGCCTTGCCAGTACGTCAGGCGGTCTTGAGCGATACGCAGCGATTCACCCTTCGTAGCGACCGGGTTGTAAAAGCCAACGCGCTCGATGAAGCGGCCGTCACGACGGTTACGCGAATCGGTTGCGACGATGTTGTAGAACGGGCGCTTCTTGGAGCCGCCACGAGCCAAGCGGATGATGACCATACTAGAATCCTTGAAAACCGGGGTTCGGAACGACTGAAACACGCGATTATAGCGGGAAACCAACGCCTTAACAAACACTTACCCGGATAAACTGGGCGACGACGTGGCCCCGGCCATACCGCGGGGCTCCAGATCATATCCAAACGCCCGCACCACCTGACGGAGCGCCTGTGAAATTCCCGCCGCCAACTGTGCTTTTGCTTGCGTTATTCACCCTCTTCGCGCGGCTTGCCGGCCTGGCGCGCTCCTCACGCCTTCGCGCTCGGGCCCGGCGCTCCGCGACAGCCCTGTGGCTCGCCGCCATAGTCCCGCCGGCGCTCGCCGCGCCGCCGATCGAACGTATCAAAGTCCCGCCCGGCTTCCACGTCGAGATCTTGTCGGACGCCGTACCAAGCGCGCGCGCCATGGCGCTGTCGCCGAAGGGCATTCTCTATATAGGAAGCTTCGACGGCCGCGTCTACGCGCTCGAACTGCAAAACGGACGCGCGACCGCGCGCCATGTGCTCGCCTCCGGCCTCGACATGCCCGTGGGCGTAGCTTGGCGGGACGGCGCGCTGTATGTGTCCGCCGTGTCGAAAATCTTGCGTTTCGATGCGATCGACACCCGTCTGAACAATCCGCCCAAGCCCACCGTCGTTACCGATAAATTGCCCGCCGAGACACACCACGGCGCCAAATTCATCGCTTTCGGGCCGGACGGCAAGCTGTATGTGCCGCAAGGCGCGCCGTGCAACGTCTGTCTGAAGGACCGCAGCCGATACGCGCTGATCGGCCGGATGGACCCGGACGGTAGTCATTACGAAGTCGTGGCGCGCGGCATCCGCGACACGGTCGGCTTCGACTGGCATCCGGTGACGCACGAGTTGTGGTTCACCGACAACGGCCGCGACCTGATGGGCGACGACGTGCCGGACGACGAACTCAACCGTGCGCCGCGCGCCGGCATGGACTTCGGTTTTCCGTATTGCCACGGCGTCGGGACGCCCGACCCCGAATTCGGCAAGGATCATCCGTGTAGTTCGTTCACGCCGCCAGCGGTCAAGCTTGGCGCGCACGTCGCGGCGCTCGGCATGCGGTTTTATAGCGGCTCGATGTTTCCGCCCGCCTATCGGAACAATATTTTCATCGCCGAACATGGTTCGTGGAATCGCAGCAAGAAAGTGGGCTACCGGGTAGTGCGGGCAACGCTCAACCCGGACGGCGGCGACGCCCGCCAGGAAGTATTCGCCGAAGGCTGGCTGCAGCCCGGCGAAGCCGTGTGGGGCCGCCCCGCCGACGTGCTGCCGATGCCCGACGGCTCGCTCCTGATCAGCGACGATTACGCCGGCGCCGTCTACCGCGTGACGTATTCAGCGCCTTAGGCCGCCACAGCGCGACCGCCCGCCACGTGCCCGGCAGCGCGTGGCGGGCGTAGAATGCGCACCGGTCTGCGCCCACCGGTGCGCCGCTCCTTTCGACCGCCCCGTCACTTCTGCCCTCGCCTACATGTCCACCCTTGCTTCGACTTCATCGCGGTTCAAATCCAAGACAATGACCGCCGCGCTGGCGTTCTTCTTCGGCAGCCTCGGAGCTCACCGCTTCTATCTCCACGGCATGCGCGACATTTACGGCTGGGCGCATTTGCTCGGCACGCTGATAGGCATTCCGGGCGCCATGCTGGTGGTGGCGAGCGAACGCGCTTCGATGCTCGGCTGGACCTTGGCGTTTCCGGGCGCGGTTTCGCTGCTCGCCGCGTTTCTTGCCGCGATCGTCTACGGGCTGCGTCCCGACGAGAAATGGGATGCGCAGTTCAACGCGCGGACCCAGCGCAAAAGCCGCTCCGGCTGGACCGTCATTTTCATCGTGATCTTTTCGTTGCTGATCGGCGCGTTCCTGCTGATGACAGGCCTCGCCATTTCATTCCAGACCTACTTCGAAGGCCAGGTGCAAGCAGCCAAAGCACTCTCGCAATAACAGCCGCGCGCCCGGCTAGAAAAGATCCAGTTGGGAATCGTCACGCGCCGGTTCGACCCGACGGAAGTGCGACATATCGAGAATGCCGCGGTCACGCCGGTTCAATCCCAGACGGCGCACGGCATTCTGGAAGCGCTGCTTGAGCAGATCCGCCCACAAGCCTTCTCCCTTCATTCGTTTGGAGAAGTCGGAGTCGTAGTCCTTTCCTCCCCGCATATCGCGCACACGGCCCATGACCCGTTCCGCGCGATCGGGAAAATGCGCCGCGAGCCAGTCTTTGAATAGCGGCGCCACTTCCCACGGAAGACGCAGCACGATATAGCTCGCATTGCACGCGCCGGCTTCGGCACATGCCTCCAGCACGCGCTCCATATCCGGTTCGGTGACGAACGGGATCACCGGCGCGATGCTGACGCCGACCGGAATGCCCGCCTCACTCAACGTGCGGATGGTGCGCAAACGGCGCGACGGCGTGGCCGCGCGCGGTTCGAGGGTGCGGGCGATTTCCGCGTCCAAGGTGGTAACGGTGATCGCCGCCATGAATTGACCACGCGCCGCCATTGGCGCGAGCAGATCGAGATCGCGCTCGATCAGCGACGATTTCGTGATCGCCGCAAACGGATGGTTGCGCTCGCCAAGCACCTCCACCACCCGCCGCGTGAGGCGTAAATCGCGCTCGACGGGCTGCCAGGCGTCGGTATTGACACCCAGCGCGATCGGCTCCGGCACGTAGGATTTTTTCGACAGTTCGCGCTGGAGCAATTCCGGCGCGTTCACCTTCGCGTAAATGCGGCTTTCGAAGTCGAGCCCCGGCGACAGCCCCAGATAACTATGCGTGGGCCGCGCAAAACAATAAATACAACCGTGTTCGCAGCCGCGATACGGATTGAGCGACACGCCGAACGGAATGTCCGGCGACGCGTTGCGCGTGAGAATGCTTTTGGCGCGCTCTTCGAACACCTGAGTGCGCAAGGCCTTGGGCTCGCCCTCTTCCTCGGCCGCGGACAGCCAACCGTCGTCCACCGCCTCACGCTGGTCGACTTCGTAGCGGCCTTGCAGATTCGTCACGGCCCCGCGCCCCTTGCGAGGGGTGGGCGGAGCAATCGGAAATTCGGTTGCGAAGCGGATGTGGGAGTTGGTCATGGATAAGCACGCAAAAACGGCGCAAAACACCTGTATAAATATACAGTGTTTACGCCGTTTGTCGAGCCCCGCTTTGCGCGCCGCGCGGCGGTTTATTCGCCGACCGCGATCGTTAGCGTCTCCTTGATCTCTTCCATCACCACATAGCTTTTCGACTGCACCGCGCCGGGCAGTTGCAGCAGGATGTCGCCCAGCAGCTTGCGGTAATCGGCCATTTCGCCGATGCGCGCCTTGATCAGATAGTCGAAGTCGCCCGACACGAGGTGGCATTCCAGCACCTCGGGGATCTTCTGCACCTCGCGGCGGAACTGGTCGAACATGTTGCCGCTTTTGTGGTCCAGCGTGATCTCGACGAACACGAGCAGCGCCGCGCCAAGCTCGGCGGGGTTCACGCGCGCGTGGTAGCCGGTGATCACGCCATCGCGTTCCATTCGCTTGACGCGCTCGATGCACGGCGTAACCGACAGCCCGACCTGTTCCGCGAGGTCTTTCATCGCCATCCTGCCGTCCTGTTGCAGGAGCCGCAGAATCTTGTGATCGAGTTTGTCGAGGGACCGGACCGGTTGGCGTTGTGTACGCATGATGTTTTTGCTGAAAATCCTGAAAATACAATAACAAAAACTGCCTGACTGTTAATAGTATAGCGGTTAACACTGGTTGATCCGCGTTGCACCTCGTTAATCGAATGAATCCAAACGAATCGGCGAGCGCGCCCCGTCCTATCTCTTCCGTTTCCTGGAGCATCTATGCGAGTCGTCGTTTTGGGCAGTGGCGTCGTCGGGGTGACGAGCGCGTACTATCTGGCGCGCGCCGGCCATGAAGTGACCGTCATCGATCGCGAGGCGGGCCCGGCGCTCGAAACCAGTTTCGCCAATGCGGGGCAAATCTCGCCGGGTTACGCGTCGCCGTGGGCCGCGCCGGGCGTGCCGCTGAAAGCCGTCAAATGGATGTTTCAAAAGCATGCGCCGCTGGCCATTCGGCTCGACGGCACGCAATTCCAGTTGCAATGGATGTGGCAGATGCTGCAGAACTGCACGTCGTCGCGTTATGCGGTGAACAAGGGCCGCATGGTCCGGCTCGCCGAATACAGCCGCGACTGCCTGCAGGCGCTGCGCGCCGAAACCGGCCTTCAATACGAAGGGCGCACCGGCGGCACGCTGCAGGTGTTCCGCACCCCGCAGCAATTCGACGGCGCCGCGAAAGACATCGCCGTGCTGCGGGAAGCCAACGTGCCGTTCAAACTGCTGTCGCCGGCCGAACTGGCGCAAGCCGAACCGGCGCTCGCCGCGGTGTCGCACAAGTTGACAGGCGGGCTGCGTCTGCCGGGCGACGAAACCGGCGACTGCCAGATGTTCACCACGCGCCTCGCCGCGCTCGCCGAGCAACTGGGCGTGAAATTCCGCTACAACACGCCGATCGACGCACTCGCGTTGGCGGGCGACCGCATCGCGGGCGTGCAGTGCGGCGGTGAACTGGTGCGCGCCGATTCGTTCGTCGTCGCGCTGGGTTCGTACTCGACCCAATTCCTGTCCGGTCTGGTCAAGATTCCGGTCTATCCGCTCAAGGGTTATTCGATCACCGCGCCAATCGTCAACGAAGCGGCGGCTCCCGTTTCAACCGTGCTCGACGAAACCTACAAGATCGCGATCACGCGTTTCGACAACCGCATTCGCGTCGGCGGCATGGCGGAGATCGTCGGCTTCGATAAATCGTTGCGCGAGGCGCGCCGCGAAACGCTCGAGATGTGCGTAAACGATCTGTTCCCCGGCGGTGGCGATACGTGGAAGGCGAGCTTCTGGACCGGTCTGCGTCCAATGACGCCCGACGGCACGCCGATCGTCGGCCGCACGCCCGTGCCGAACCTGTTTCTGAACACGGGCCACGGCACGCTGGGCTGGACCATGTCGTGCGGCTCGGGCCAGTTGCTCGCCGACGTGATGTCGGGCAAGCAGCCGGCCATCAAGGCGGACGATCTGTCGGTGCATCGCTATCTCGGCGAGACCGGCGGTGCGCATCGGCCGGCTTATGCTTGAGGTTTAACGCCTGGCGGTTCGCCGGCGGTCCAAAAACAAACGGCGCCTTCAATCAAGGCGCCGTTGTCGTTTAGCTCAAGCGTGCAACGTCAGAACTGGTCTTCCGACAACGCAAGCACGCCCTCGCCGCCCTTCGCATTGACGATCGACGCTTCCAGCGCCGACGCCAGCGGCAACACATGCTCCGCATAAAACTGCGCGGTCGCGATCTTGGCGCCGTAAAACGACGGGTCCTCATCGCGCTTCTGAGCCGCCACGAGCAGCGCGCGCGCCATTTGCCAGCCACCGAGCACGATGCCCGCGAGCTTCAGATACGGCACGCTGCCGGCAAACACCGCGTTCGGATCGCCCTTCGTATTCGCCACAACGAAATCGACCACCGCGCTCAACGAGCGATGTCCCTGCGCCAGATACGTCTTCATCGAATCGAACGCCGCCCCTTGCTGCGAACCCAGCGCCTCCACCGTTCCCGCAATGCCGGCGAGCAGCGACTTTGCCACCTTGCCGCCGTCACGCACGGTCTTGCGGCCGATCAGGTCGTTGGCCTGAATCGCGGTCGTGCCTTCGTAAATCGGCAGAATGCGCGCGTCGCGGTAATACTGCGCGGCGCCCGTTTCCTCGATGAAGCCCATGCCGCCATGCACCTGCACGCCGAGGCTCGCGACGTCGATCGACAACTCCGTGCTCCAGCCCTTCACGATCGGCACGAGAAATTCGTAGATCGCCTGATGTTCGGCGCGCGTGCCTTCGTCGGGATGACGATGCGCGATATCGCAGTGAGCGGCGGCGACATAGGCGAGCGCGCGCGACGCTTCGGTCAGGCCGCGCATCGTCGCCAGCATGCGGCGCACGTCGGGATGCTGAATGATCGCCACCGGCTGCTTCGCGGAGCCATCCACCGGACGGCTTTGCACGCGATCCTTCGCGTACGCCACCGCTTTCTGATACGCGCGGTCCGACACGGCGACCCCCTGCATCCCCACCGCAAAACGCGCCGCGTTCATCATGATGAACATATATTCGAGACCGCGATTTTCCTCGCCGATCAGATGGCCGATCGCGCCGCCATGATCGCCGAATTGCAGCACGGCGGTCGGGCTCGCCTTGATGCCGAGCTTGTGCTCGATCGACACGCAATGCACGTCGTTGCGCTCGCCGAGCGAACCGTCTTCGTTGACGAGAAACTTCGGCACGATGAAGAGCGAAATGCCCTTGACGCCCTCGGGCGCATCCGGCGTGCGCGCCAGCACGAGATGGGCGATGTTCTTCGCCATGTCGTGCTCGCCCCATGTGATGAAGATCTTCGTGCCGAACAGCTTGAACGAACCGTCGCCCTGCGGCTCGGCGCGCGTGCGCACCAGCGCGAGATCGGAGCCGGCTTGCGGCTCGGTCAGGTTCATCGTTCCGGTCCATTCGCCGGAAATCAGCTTGGGCACATAGGTCTGTTTTTGCGCTTCGGTGCCGGCGGTGAGCAGCGCTTCGATCGCGCCGTCGGTCAGCAACGGACACAGCGCGAACGACAGGTTCGACGCGTTGAGCATTTCGACGCAGGGTGTCGCGATCAGCTTCGGCAGGCCCTGGCCCTCGTAGTCGACCGGATGCTGCACGCCTTGCCAGCCGCCTTCGGCGAACTGGCGGAACGCGTCCTTGAAACCCGGCGTGGCGGTGACCACACCGTCTTTCCAACTGCTCGGATTGCGATCGCCTTCGACGTTCAGCGGCGCCAGTACTTCGCCGCATAGTTTCGCCGATTCTTCGAGCACGGCCTGAGCCGTGTCGAGGTTCGCGTCCTCGAAGCCCGGCAGCGTCGCGATTTCCTCGAGACCGGCCAGTTCCTTCATCACGAACAGCATGTCCTTGATGGGCGCCGTATAGCTCATTTCAGTTCTCCTCCTGCCTTGATATAAAAAAAGGGCGCCGGACTTGATGGCCCCGCGCCCTTTCCTGTTTTGTCAGACGCCTTTTACGGCGCTGCGGCGTTTAGCCGAGCTCACCAACGAGCTCAGGCACAAGCGTGAACAGATCACCCACCAGACCATAATCGGCGACGCTGAAAATCGGCGCTTCCGGGTCCTTGTTGATCGCGACGATCACCTTGCTGTCCTTCATGCCCGCCAGATGCTGGATCGCACCGGAGATGCCGACCGCGATGTACAACTGCGGCGCGACGATCTTGCCGGTCTGCCCGACCTGATAGTCGTTCGGCACGAAGCCCGCATCGACCGCCGCGCGCGAGGCGCCCAGCGCCGCGTTCAGCCTGTCGGCCAGCGGCTCGAGCACCTTCGTGTAGTTCTCGCCATTGCCCAGACCGCGGCCGCCCGAGACGATGATCTTCGCCGAGGTCAGTTCGGGACGGTCCAGCTTCGTCAGTTCACGGCTCACGAACTGCGAGATACCCTGGTCCGCCGCGGCGTCGATCTTTTCCACCACTGCATTGCCGCCTTCGGCCGCGACCGCATCGAAACCGGTCGTGCGCACGGTGATGACCTTGATTGGGTCCTGCGACTGCACCGTGGCGATCGCATTGCCCGCGTAGATCGGGCGCTCGAACGTGTCGGCCGAATCCACCGCGGTGATGTCGCTGATCTGCGCGACGTCCAGCTTCGCGGCGATACGCGGCGTGATGTTCTTGCCGTAAGGCGTGGCCGGCGCGAGGATGTGCGTGTAGTCCTTCGCGATGTCGAACACCGTCGCCTCGACGTTTTCCGCGAGGCCCGCTTCCAGTTGCGGCGCGTCGGCCAGCAATACCTTCGACACACCCGCGATCTTCGCGGCCTCGTCCGCCGCGGCCTGCGCGTTGTAGCCCGCCACCAGCACGTGAATGTCGCCGCCGATCTTCTGCGCCGCTGCGATCGTGTTCAGCGTCGCCGGCTTGATCGATGCGTTGTCATGTTCTGCCAATACAAGATTCGTCATTTGCCCTGTCTCCGCGTTTTACTTAAAGCACCTTGGCTTCATTCTTCAGCTTCTCGACCAGCGTCTTCACATCCGCCACCTTCACGCCAGCGGAGCGCTTCGGCGGCTCGGCGACTTTCAGCGTCTTCAGGCGCGGCGTGACGTCAACACCGAGGTCCTCGGGCTTGAGCGTTTCCAGCGGCTTCTTCTTCGCCTTCATGATGTTCGGCAGCGTCACGTAGCGCGGCTCGTTCAGGCGCAGATCGGTCGTGACCACGGCGGGCAGCTTGAGCGACAGCGTCTCGGCACCGCCGTCCACTTCGCGCGACACGGTGGCCCTGCCGTCGGCCACGACAACCTTCGACGCAAACGTCGCTTGCGGCAGGCTGGCGAGCGCGGCAAGCATCTGGCCGGTCTGGTTCGAATCATCGTCGATCGCCTGTTTGCCGAGAATGACCAGTTGCGGCTGCTCCCGGTCGACCAGCGCCTTCAGCAGCTTGGCGACCGCCAGCGGCTGCAGTTCCTCATTCGATTCGATCAGCACGGCGCGGTCCGCGCCGATCGCCAGCGCCGTGCGCAGCGTTTCCTGCGACTGCGTGACGCCGCACGACACCGCGATCACCTCGGTCGCCACGCCCGCTTCCTTCAGACGCACCGCCTCTTCCACCGCGATTTCGTCGAACGGATTCATCGACATTTTCACGTTCGCGATGTCGACGCCCGTGCCGTCCGACTTCACCCGGACTTTCACGTTGTAATCGACCACTCTCTTGACTGGCACCAGGATTTTCATGCACACGCTCCAAAGTTACGAATACGTCAACCCAGCGAACATTATAACGACTGCCCTTGCGGGAGCCTTGTCGCGGGTGCTTTAGCAGGAGGATATCGCTCCCCAGCGGCGTGACGGCAATAGCGAACGATCGTTCTATTTTAATCACGAAAAAACCCGGGTGACAACCCCGGGCTCCGATTCACGACTCTAAATTTGCATTGCCGTCGTGCTTGCCATGTTCACATGGCTGCCGGACTCACCAGGCGGTAATCACCGCGCCGCCGAACTTGCCTTCAACGAACTGCTTCACTTCCGGCGAGTGATACGCCGCAACCAGCTTGGCGACCCACGGCTTGTTCCTGTCGGCTTCGCGAATCGCGATGATGTTCACGTACGGCCCCTTCGGATCTTCGATCGCAATGGCGTCCTGTTTGGGCTTGAGACCCGCTTCCATCGCGAAGTTCGTGTTGATCGCGGCCGCTTCCACGTCGTTCAGCGAACGCGGAATCTGCGCGGCGTCGAGTTCGACGATCTTCAGCTTCTTCGGATTCTCGACGATGTCGAGCGGCGTCGCCTTCAGCCCCGCGTCGGCGCGCAATTTCAGCAGACCCTGCTTTTGCAGCAGCAAGAGTGCCCGGCCGCCATTGGTCGGATCGTTCGGCACCGCGATCTTCGCGCCCGGCTGCAGTTCGGCCAGCGTCTTCACCTTCTTCGAATAGATGCCCATCGGATAGGTGACCGTGTCGGCGACGCGAATCAGCTTGTAGCCGCGGTCCTTCACCTGCGCCTGCAAGTACGGCTCGTGCTGGTAGCTGTTCGCGTCCAGATCGCCGCCGGCGAGCGCGGCGTTGGGCTGCACGTAGTCGGAGAATTCGACGACCTTGATGTTCAGACCGTTCTTCGCCGCGACCGTCTTCACGACTTCCATGATCTGCGCGTGCGGACCGCCCGTGACGCCGACCTTGATCGTGTCTTCAGCGTGAGCCGCCGTGGTGGCGGCGAACAGCGAGGCGGCGCCGAGCGCGGCGGCCAGCTTGAGGATGAAACGACGTTGCATGATGGACCTTCCGAATCTATCGATTCTGTTTAGCGGGCAACGATGGCCCCTGTTTATTTATGGCTCAAACGACGCACGAGCCAATCCCCGAACGACTGCACCAGTTGCACGAAGACGATCAGAATCACCACGACCGTCAGCATGACCTCCGGCAAAAAACGCTGATACCCGTAACGAATGCCCAGATCGCCGAGTCCGCCGCCGCCGATCGCGCCGGCCATCGCCGAATAGCCGACCAGCGACACGAACGTGATCGTCAAACCGGCGACCACGCCCGGCAACGATTCCGGCAGCAGCACCTTGAAAACGATCTGGCTGGTGGTCGCGCCCATCGCCTGCGCGGCTTCGATCAGGCCACGGTCGACTTCACGCAGCGCGGTCTCGACCAGACGCGCGATGAACGGTGCGGCCGCGATCGTCAACGGCACCACGGCGGCGGCCGTGCCGATCGACGAACCCACCACCAACCGGGTAAACGGAATCACCGCGACCAGCAAAATGATGAACGGCGTCGACCGCACCGCATTGACCACCACGCCCATCGCGCGATTCACCGCGACGTTCTGCAACACGCCCTGACGGTCCGTCAGATACAGCAGCACGCCGAGCGGCAAGCCCACCAATGCGCCGACCAGTCCGGAAATGCCCACCATCACGAGCGTTTCCCAGAACGACTGGACGAACATATCCAGCATTTCACTCAACATACGAGAGCTCCTCCACCACCACACCCTGTTCACGCAGATACGTCAGCGCCTGCGCCACCTTCTCCGGTTGGCCGCCCGCGAGCACCGCGAGCGAGCCGAACGCCTGCCCCTGGATCTCGTCGATCTGGCCGTGCAGGATGTTGAAGTCGAGCTCGTAACGGCGAATCGTCTCGGACAGTATCGGCTGATCGACGCCCGAGCCGGTGAACGCGAGACGCAGCAGATGACCGCTGCCCGTCTTCAAGCGCTCGGCCACGCGCGCCTTCATGGCGGGCGGCAATTCCTGCGCGATCACGTCGCCGATCAGCGCGCGCGTGACGTCATGATGCGGCTGAAGGAACACGTCGATCACCTTGCCCTGCTCGACCACGCGGCCCGCGTCCAGCACCGCGACGCGGTCGCAGACCTGCTTGATCACGTCCATCTGGTGGGTGATCAGTACGATCGTCAGGTTCAGTTCGCGATTGATGCGCTTGAGCAGATCGAGAATCGAGCGTGTGGTTTCCGGATCGAGCGCGGAGGTCGCTTCGTCGGAGAGCAGCACTTTCGGCTTGCTCGCCAGCGCGCGCGCAATGCCGACGCGTTGCTTCTGCCCGCCGCTGATCTGCGCCGGATACCGATCCTTCTGCGCCGACAGGCCCACCAGGTCGAGCAGCGGCACCACGTTCGCCTCGATCTCGTCGCGCTTCAGGCCGGCGAGTTCGAGCGGCAGCGCCACGTTCTCGTACACCGTGCGCGACGACAGCAGGTTGAAGTGCTGGAAGATCATGCCGATTTCGCGGCGCGCCTCGCGCAATTGCGCGGCGGGCAGCGTGGTGAGATCGCGGCCGTTGACGACGATGTTGCCTTCGGTGGGCCGTGTCAGCAGATTGATGGTGCGCACGAGCGTACTTTTGCCCGCACCGCTGCGCCCGATGATGCCGAACACCTCGCCCGGCGGAATCGACAGATTGACGTTGTGCAGCGCTTCGACCCAGCCCCGGGGTCCGGCGAACCGCTGGGAGATATTGCGTATTTCGATCATGGAAAAACGAAACGGCGGAGTTTGTCGGCGAGCGTTGAATGCTCCCGGCAAGCGGCCGCCGTTGCTTTTATTAGGATTTGAGCCGGCAATTCTACCGCAGCCCCGACATCCCCTTTAATAATCAATTACGATCTTTTCATAACCAGACGGCATTAAAGCGCTACCCCGGATAAGCAACGATCGCGCGCGCGGATTCGCTGCGGCTATGATCGGACGGAGTCAATGCAGGACACACCTCGGACACGACATGGCAGCCATGGAGACAATCCCCACCGGTAATGCAAGGCCCGCCGCGGGCGCCCGCAAAGGCGGCGCCGCGCTGCGCTCGACGGTTACGACAAGCGACGGCGTCGACCTGCCGTTGTATCGCTGGCCGGCCACCGCGCCCCTGCGCGCCACGGTCGCGCTGCTGCACGGGCTCGCGGAACACGCCGGGCGTTACGCGGCGCTCGCGGATCGGCTAAGCCCGGCCGGCATCGAACTGGTCGCCGTCGATTTGCGCGGACATGGGCTGGCGCCGGGCAAGCGCGCGCGAATCCGCCGCTTCGACGACTATCTGCTCGACGCCCAGGCTTTGCTCGATGCGGCTGCCACGAGTTGCGCACCGCTCTTTCTGATGGGCCATAGCATGGGCGGCGCAATCGCGGCGCTCTACGCGATCGAGCGGCTGGACGCGAGCGGGCGTCGCTTGAGCGGACTGATTTTGTCGAGCCCCGCGCTCGCGCCAGGGCACGACGTTCCGCGTTGGATGCTCGGCTTGAGCCAGTGGATCAGCCGCGTATGGCCGGGTTTCCCGGCGATGAAAATCGACGCCGCCTTGCTCTCGCGCCTTCAGCCGGTGGTGAACGCCAATCGCAACGATCCGCTCGTTCATCACGGCTCGATTCCGGCGCGCACCGGCGCCGAACTGCTGCTGGCGATGGCGCGAATCGAACGCGGCCGCGCGAGCCTGCGCGTGCCGTTATTGGTCTATCACGGCACGGCGGACAAGCTCACCGAACCCGAAGGCAGCCGCGCATTCGGCCAGCACGCGGGCTCGCCGGACAAGACGCTCACGCTGCACGAAGGCAGTTATCACGAGACGATGAACGATATGGATCGCGATCGGGTGATCGGGCAATTGATCGAATGGATCGAAGCGCGGGTTGCGAAGTCCTGAGCATGTGATGGTTTTCGCAGCACAGGCTGCGATGCGAAACGCGTTGAACGCCGCCGCGCCGGAGGTCGGCGGATACCTTGCTCACGCCGTTCAACGCTTCCAGTCGGGCGGGCGTTTGTCGATGAATGCCTGCACGCCTTCGAGCGCCGATTCATCCATCATGTTGCAGGCCATCGTCTGGCCGGCGAGCTGGTAAGCCGCTTCAACGCCCATTTCCAGTTGCCGGTAGAACAGGCCCTTGCCGGCGCTCACCGCTTCCACCGGTTTCGCGCAGATGCGGGTGGCGAGCCGCGCGACTTCGGCGTCGAGCGCGTCTGCCGGGACCACGCGGTTGACGAGCCCTTGCTGCTGCGCTTGCGCCGCGTCGATGAAATCGCCGGTGAGCAGCATTTCGAGCGCCGCCTTGCGTGACAGATTGCGCGACAGCGGCACCGAAGGCGTCGCGCAGAACAGCCCCAGATTGACGCCCGACACGGCAAAACGCGCTGTCTCGGCGGCGACCGCCAGATCGCACATCGCGACCAGTTGACAACCGGCCGCCGTGGCGATGCCGTGCACACGCGCGATCACCGGTTGCGGCAAGCGCTGGATCGTCAGCATCAGCTTCGTGCAGCGCGCGAACAGCGCCTGGTAATAAGCCAGCGACGGCGCCGCGCGCATTTCCTTCAGATCGTGTCCCGCGCAGAACGCGCGGCCCGCGCCGGCGATCACGACCACGCGCGCGTCCGTCCGCGCGATGTCGGTCAATGCTTGTTGCAGGTCGTCGAGCAAGGCTTCGGAGAGCGCGTTGAAGGCATCGGGCCGGTTCATCGTCAGGCGCACGACGCCCGCCACACTGTATGCGTCGCGTTCGATCTCCACCAGTGACGCGCTGCGGATCTCGGCGTTCATGGCTCGCTCCTCATTACGTTGATGCGGCTTGCGCGGTTCGCGCGCCGCCGCGCGTCAGATTCCGGCCAACGCCCGCACGTGCGCGACCACGCTGCGCCCGAGCGCCGACAGGTTATAGCCGCCTTCGAGACAACTGACGATCCGGCCACGCGCATAGCGTTTGGCGATTTCGCGCACCTGGTCGGTGATCCACGCGTAGTCGTCCTCGACGAGGCCCATGTTGCCGAGATCGTCCTCGCGATGCGCGTCGAAACCGGCGGAGATGAAGACCATCTCGGGCTTGAAGTCATGGAGACGCGGCAGCCACAGCAGGTCGACCGCCTCGCGCACGGCCATGCCTTTCGAGCGCGCCGGCATCGGCACGTTGCACATGTTGGGCGCCTGGTTCTCGGCGCCGGTGTACGGATAGAACGGATGCTGGAAGATGCTGCACATCAGCACGCGCGAATCGCCGGAGAAGGCCGCTTCCGTGCCGTTGCCGTGATGAACGTCGAAGTCGATGATCGCCACCCGCTGCAAGCCGTGCACTTCGAGCGCATGACGCGCGGCGATCGCCACGTTGTTGAAGAAGCAGAAGCCCATCGCGCGCGCCGGTTCCGCATGGTGGCCGGGCGGGCGCACGCTGCAGAAGGCGTTGTCGAAACGGCCTTCGATCACGGCATCGGTCGCGGCCACCGCGGCGCCCGCCGCGCGCAACGCGGCTCGCAGGGTATGCGGATTCATCGACGTATCGGGGTCGATCTCGGCGAGGCCTTCGGCGGGCGAACAGTTGCGGATGTAGTCGATGTGCGCCTGCGTATGCACGCGCAGGAGCGCGGCTTCCTCGGCGAGCGGCGGCGACTCGCGCTCGATCAGCGAGTCGATGCGGCTCGCGATCAATTGGTCTTCGATTGCCTGCAGGCGCGCCGGGCATTCGGGATGCCATTGCCCCATATCGTGCAGCAGACAGTCGGCGTGGGAATAGAAGCCTGTTGCCATGATCCTCTTGCGCGGCGCGGCGCCTCGAGGCGCGCGCGGCGTGTCTCCGTAGAGGGCGCGCGCCCTCGGCGCGCCAACATTTATCAACTTACCACACGAGGCGGGTGTGACGTGTCCGGCACAGTTTTGCGGAAGGCGTCGGGTATACTGCCCCGAACCGTTTTCCCTGTCTGTTTTCCTGTCTCTTTCGCACTGCGCCCTCAGCTCACTATGACCGTCAAGCTTGCCCTGTCCGCACGAAACCGGCTACGCATCAAGACTCTCGCCGCCGCACTCTCCGTCGCATCGTGCATGTTCATGGCAACCAGTCCGGCGATAGCGCAGAGCGCCGGCAAAAAACCACCGCTGCTGGTGCAAAGCCAACCGCAACCCGCGGTGCAGCAAGGGCAAACCTTCGAAGAAGAAATCATCCCGCAGCGCTACGCGAACAATCCCAATGTCGACGCGTTCATCAACGACATGGTCGCGCGCTACGACTTCGACGAAGCCGCGCTGCACGCGCTCTTTGCCGGCGTGAGTTATTCGGCGACCGCCGTCAAGCTCGTGACGCCGTCGCCCACGCCCTCGGTCAAGAACTGGCGCGCGTATCAGTCGCGCTTTCTCGACCAGGTTCGGATCAACGCGGGCGTGCGCTTCTGGCGCGCCAATCAGGCAACGCTGCAACGCGCCTACGAAGAGTTCGGCGTGCCGCCGGAAGTGATCGTCGGCATCATCGGCGTGGAGACGATTTACGGGCGTTTCATGGGCAACTTCCGCGTGCTCGATGCGCTCACCACGCTGACCTTCGACTACCCCGACACCGCCAACCGCGCTGACCGTCAGGCGACCTTCCGCAAGAATCTCGAAGATTACCTGGTGTGGACGCACGATGCGCAGATCGATCCCAACACGGTACTCGGTTCCTACACGGGTGCGATCGGTATTCCGCAATTCCTGCCGAGCAGCATCGTGCAATACGCGGTGAACTATGACGGCAACAAGCGCATCGACCTGCGCACGAGCGAGGCGGATGCGATCGGCAGCGTGGCGAATTACCTGCGGCAACACGGCTGGGAAAACGGCCGGCCGGTGGTGTGGAAGATCGGCACCGACGCCGGCAGCCTGGGCGTTGCGCAGGCCGCCGCCGACGGCCAGCCCGAGCCGCACTGGCCGCTCGACCAATTGCTGCGCGCCGGGCTGCTGCTGAACGAACCGCAAGTGAATGTCGCCTCGGAAGCCGGCACGCCGGTAACGATCGTGGATCTGCCGTCGCCTGGACGTGGCACCGAGTACATGCTGGGCCTGAAGAATTTCTATGTGCTGACGCGCTACAACCGCAGCTTCTTTTACGCCCTCGCGGTGTATCAGTTGGGCGAACGGGTCAAGGCGCAGATGGCCTCGAGCGATGCGGTGAATGGCAATGGCAATGGCAATGGCAATGGCAATGCTGCCGTGCCCGGTGCGGCTTCGCAATAAGCCGCGGGCGTTGATTCCCGCGGGCTTGTGAAAAAAAGCGCCGGTTTTGCCGGCGCTTTTTTGTTGAGCTCGTGTGACCCATGCAGACGTGCATGCGGGAATGTGGGCGTGCTTGCGCGCGCAAACGAATCCGCAACCAACTCCGCTTACGCCGGAAACACCCCGGTCGACAGATACCGATCGCCGCGATCGCAAACGATGAATACGATTGTCGCGTTCTCGACCTGACGCGCGATGCGCAATGCCACTTCACACGCGCCGCCCGACGAGATGCCGGCGAAGATGCCTTCGACCGACGCCATGCGCCGCGCCATCGCTTCGGCGGCGGCCTGGCTCACGTTCTCGACACGATCCACGCGGCTGCGGTCGAAAATCTTCGGCAGATACGCTTCCGGCCATTTGCGGATGCCCGGGATGCGCGAACCTTCTTCCGGCTGCGCGCCGATGATCTCGATCGCCTGGTTCTGTTCTTTCAGGTAAGTCGACACGCCCATGATCGTGCCGGTCGTGCCCATCGACGATACGAAATGCGTGATGCGCCCTTCCGTATCGCGCCAGATTTCCGGGCCGGTGCCTTCGATGTGCGAGGCCGGATTGTCCGGATTCGCGAACTGGTCGAGGATGATGCCCTTGCCTTCGCGCTGCATCTGCTCGGCCAGGTCGCGCGCGTATTCCATGCCGCCGGTGACCGGCGTCAAGACGATCTGCGCACCGTACGCGGCCATGCTTTGACGGCGCTCCACCGACAAGTCCTCCGGCATGATCAACACCATCTTGTAGCCGCGGACCGCAGCCGCCATCGCGAGCGCGATGCCGGTGTTGCCGCTGGTCGCTTCGATCAGCGTATCGCCCGGCTTGATGCGGCCACGCGCTTCCGCTTTCTTGATCATCGACAGCGCCGGACGGTCTTTCACCGAACCCGCGGGGTTATTGCCCTCGAGCTTCGCAAGGACCACGTTGTTGCGGCTGCGGATCTCGTCGTCGGGAAGCCGGACGAGTTGCACGAGCGGCGTATTGCCGATCGTGTCTTCAATCGTTTTGTAAGCCATATGGATTTTGAACTGTCGATGCGCGGAGTCTTGATTCATCGATTCTAAACTACCGTGCCCGCCGCTGCCGCGCGGCCCTTCTGACCGCATGGATGCAGGCGTTCACCGGCGAGCGCGCGCGAAGCTCGGGGCAAGCGAGCATGACGCCCCGCGTCGAACCGAAAAAACCATGGAAAGCCGCCGCTCGATCCACGCAAAAAGCCCGCGGCCGAGAACCGCGGGAGCCAGTCATCTGCATGACAGCTGAAGGAGTGCTCTTGCCAACTCCAACCATGAAGGGAACGACAGTGACGGGCCGCGTGCGCGGGTGACCATGCCCGCGCACGGCCCGCCTCAGGCTACTTCTTCACCGCCACCGCGGCGTTGCTCTTTTGGGCGTTGCCCGCGTTCGCCGCATTAGCCGCATTCGTCGAAACGGCCGGCTCCCTGGCCTGTGCAGACGCCGCAGCCTGCGTGCCAGCAGCCGCGCCAGCCGGACCGACAGCGAGACCCTCCGCCTGCAGGCGCTCGACGGTATGCCCGCCCATGCCCTTGACGCGCTTGCCGAGATCGGCCGGGTCCTTGAACGGACCATGCGCTGTACGCTCGTCGAGAATGGCTTTCGCTTTGGCGGGACCGATACCCTTGACGCCGCGCAGCGCGTCCTCGTTAGCCGTATTGACGTCGACCGCCGCATACGCGTGGCCGAAAGCGGCCAGCATGGCCGCGGTAACCAGAATTTTTCGAAACATATGGAACCTCCCTCGTACAACCGGTTGGCGACCATCACCAACCGGGAGATTCCAGTGTAAAGAGGTACCCGAAAAATTTACACCTGGCCGAATAGCCAACGTACGTAGCGATCGACACCTTCCTGAACGCTCAGGAACGGCGCGTCGTAACCGGCCGCGCGCAGCTTCGACTGATCGGCTTGCGTGAAGCACTGGTATTTGCCGCGCAATGCATCGGGGAACGGAATGTATTCGATCAACCCGCGCTGCACCTGATCGGCGAGCGACAACGGCGGCTCGTTGTTCAGCGAGCGCAGCGTGTTGACGACCGTCGTGGCGATGTCGTTGAAGGGCTGCGCGCGACCGCTGCCCAGATTGAAGATGCCCGACTTGTCAGGGTTGTCGAAGAAGAACAGGTTGACCTTCACCACGTCTTCAACAGAGACGAAGTCGCGCGTCTGTTCGCCCGCGGCATAGCCGTTGTATTCGCCGAACAGCTTCACCTTGCCCTCGGCGCGGAACTGGTTGAAGTTGTGAAACGCCACCGACGCCATGCGCGCCTTATGCGTTTCGCGCGGGCCGTATACGTTGAAATAGCGGAAGCCGGCGATCTGGCTTTTCGCGCTGGGCAGCACGCGGCGAATCACCTGGTCGAACAGGAATTTCGAATAGCCGTATACGTTCAGCGGCTGCTCGACCTCGCGCTCCTCGACGAAGCGGCTCGACCCGCCATACGTGGCCGCCGACGACGCGTACAGAAACTGGATGTTCTGCGCGAGGCAGACATCGAGCACGTCGCGGCTGTAGCGGAAATTGTTGTCCATCATGTAGCGGCCGTCGGTTTCCATCGTGTCCGAGCAGGCGCCTTCGTGGAAAATCGCGCGCACCTTGCCGAAGTCGCCCCGCTTGAAGCGTTCGACGAATTCGGTCTTGTCGACGTAATCCTCGATCTCGCAATCGACGAGGTTCTTGAACTTGTCGGCGCGTGTGAGATTGTCGACCGCGATGATGCGTTGCTCGCCGCGCTCGTTGAGCGCCTTCACGAGATTGCTGCCGATAAAGCCGGCTGCGCCGGTGACGATGAGAGTCATGATGAGCCTGCGGTAATGAGCTTTGCATGGGATCGGAGCCAGCGCTCAAGCGCTAACCCCGATCGACAGCTTCGGTTGACGCCCCGCGGATCCCTTTTGCGCGCCGTCAAGCAGCGCGAAGCGAGGGACCGGCGGGCCGCATCAATCAAGGAAAGAGTTCGTCGTAGTCGACGGTGGCGGTGCCGAGCTTGCCGACCACGATGCCGGCCGCGCGATTCGCGAGCCCGACCGCCTCGATCAGCGTGAGACCCGCGCCGAGCATGGCGGCGAGCGTGGCAATCACGGTGTCGCCCGCACCCGAAACATCATACACTTCGCGCGCGACGGCCGAAGCGTGCAGGATGCCGTCGTCGGAGAAGAGCGTCATGCCCTCTTCCGAACGCGTGAGCAGCAACGCCTTGAACTGCAAATCGGCGCGCAGCTTCGTCACACGCGCGATCAGATCTTCTTCCGACTTCCATTGCCCGACGACCTCGCGCAACTCGGCGCGGTTCGGCGTGATCAACGTCGCGCCGCGGTAGCGGTCCCAGTCGTCGCCCTTCGGATCGACCAGCACCGGCTTGCCCGCCGCATGCGCCTTCGCGATCATCTGCGTGACATGCGTGAGGCCGCCCTTCGCGTAGTCGGACATGAGGATCACGTCGTGCGAAGGCAGCAGGTCGTCGAAACGCTGGAGGCCCGCGAGCAGCACTTCGTGCGCCGGCGTGTTTTCGAAGTCGACTCGCAGCAACTGCTGCTGACGCGACAGCACGCGCAGTTTGATAGTGGTGAGTAGATCCGGATCGCGTTCGAGATGCGGCGTCACGCCGCTTTCGCTGAGCAACTGCACGATGCGCTCGCCGGGTTCGTCGCGGCCGACCACGCACAGCAAACCCGCCTGCGCGCCGAGGGCGACCGCGTTGCGCGCGACGTTCGCCGCGCCGCCGAGGCGGTCTTCCTGCCGCTGGACGTGCACCACGGGCACCGGCGCTTCCGGCGAAATGCGGTTCACGTCGCCGAACCAGTAGCGATCGAGCATCACGTCGCCGACCACCAGCACGCGGGCGGCACCGAGCTGTTTGCGCGGCACCACGGTCAGCGTCGGCGCGAGTGAGGACACAGCGGCCTCAGGCATCGTCTGAGACATCGGCCGAGACTCCAGAGGGTTGGGCATAAGGGCGTCCAATCGAGTGATAGTCGATGCCGAGTTCGGTCATCGCATCCGGTTCGTAGAGGTTGCGGCCGTCGAAAATCAGCGGCGACTTCAGCACCGATTTCAGGTGCACGAAATCCGGACTCTTGAATTCCTTCCATTCGGTCACGATCACGAGCGCGTCGGCGCCGGTGAGCGTTTCGTCCTGCGTATTCGTGAACGTGAGACGCGCAAGCTGGTCCGGCGCATCATGCAGATCCATCGCGAACACGCGGCGCGCTTCGGCTACCGCGACGGGGTCGTATGCGCGTACCTGCGCGCCGCGCTTGAGCAATTCGGCGATCACGCGGCGGCTCGGCGCCTCGCGCATGTCGTCGGTATTCGGTTTGAACGCGAGCCCCCACACGGCGAACGTGCGGCCGCTCAGATCCTCGCCAAGCGTGGCGGTGACCTTTTGCACCAGCACGTCTTTCTGCCTGTGGTTCACTTCCTCGACCGCTTCGAGAATCCGCAGGTTGTGGCCGCTTTCGCTGGCGGTGCGAATCAGCGCCTGCACGTCCTTCGGGAAGCACGAACCGCCGTAGCCCGCGCCGGCATACAGAAAGTGATAGCCGATGCGTGGGTCCGAGCCGATGCCGCGGCGCACCGCTTCGATGTCCGCGCCGACCCGATCCGCGAGATTCGACATCTCGTTCATGAACGAGATGCGCGTGGCGAGCATCGCATTGGCCGCGTACTTGGTGAATTCGGCCGAGCGCACGTCCATCGTCAGCGTGCGTTCGTGATTGCGGTTGAACGGCGTGTACAGACGCTTCATCAGTTCCCGCGCGCGCAGACCGGCTTCGTCGTCGTCGCTGCCGAGCACGATGCGGTCGGGCCGCATGAAATCGTCGACGGCCGCGCCTTCCTTCAGAAACTCAGGATTGGAGACCACCGAGAAACGATGCTGCGCGCTGTTCGCGAGCCCCCGCTTCGCCAGTTCTTCTTCCACCACGGCACGCACGCGCTGCGCGGTGCCGACCGGCACCGTCGATTTGTCGACGATCACCTTGAAGCCGTTCATCGTACGGCCGATGTTGCGCGCCGCTTCGAGCACGTATTGCAGATCGGCCGAGCCGTCTTCGTCGGGCGGCGTGCCGACTGCGATGAACTGCACGTCGCCGTGCGCCACGCTCGCCGCGATATCGGTCGAAAACGTGATGCGCCCCGCCGCGCGTGTGCGGGCGATGATCTCCTGCAAGCCCGGCTCGTGGATCGGCACACCGCCGTTGTTCAGGATGTCGATCTTGCGCTGATCGACGTCGAGGCAAAAAACGTCGTTGCCGAGTTCAGCGAGGCACGCGCCAGTGACGAGGCCGACATAGCCGGTGCCGATAATGGTGATTTTCATACGCTTTCCGGTGGAAGATTCCGGTGATGATTCCCGGCGATGAAGCCGGTCAAGAACACGCCGCGAGATCCGCCCGCGCGGCTGCTGCTGCCATGCGCGCGGCGAGACGGCTGCCGCGCCCACGTAGACACCGACGTTGGCACGGCCCCCGTCGGGGCGTCAGTTCGACGTCGTGATCGGTTCGACTCGACGCGGCGCATAGGTTTCCCAACCGCTGCAACCGGGGCACTGCCAATAGAATAGCCGCGCCCTGAAACCGCAATTCTGGCACGTGTAGCGCGGCAGATTCTTGGTGCGCTGACGAATCAGCGTGCGCATCAGTTCGAGTTCGCTGCGCCGCGGCTCTTCGGCGACGGCTTGCTGCGCCTCCAGAAGACGCGTCATACCCGCGAGATTCGGCGACTTCTGCATCTGCGAGCGTGCCAGCGCGTGCGCCGCATCGGGGCCCCGCAGCGACGCGACGTGCTGATACGCAACGTCGAGCAGATCGTTCGAGGGATAGCGGTCCACCCACGTGGTGAGCAGGTCGGCGCCGTCCTGAGGACGGCCGAGCGCATCGTAAGCCTTCATCAGCTTTTCGGCGACGAGCGGCAGATAAGCCGGATTCTGCTCCTCGACGCGCCGCCACTGCGCGATGGCCGCTTCTTGCGCACCGCCGGCCGCGTCGACATCGCCGAACAGGATCGTGGCGCGCACGTTGGTCGGATTCGCTTTCAAGGCGAGGCCGAGTTGTCGGCGCGCCTCATCCGGGTTTTGCTGTTGCAGCGCTTCCTGGGCGAGTTCGCAATGGAATTGCGCGATCTCCTTGTCGAGCGATTCCGAACCCATGGTTTCCAGATGACGCGCTGTGTCGATCGACTTGATCCAGTCCTTCTCGATTTCGTAGATGGTGAGAAGCGCGCGTTGCGCGCCCAGCGCATAGTCGCCCGTCTCGAGCGAACGGAAGGTTTCCTCGGCGCGATCGAGCAGGCCCGCTTTCAGAAAGTCTTGCCCCAGTTCGTAGAGCGCGTGATCGCGCTCGCTGACCGGCAGATCGGCACGGCTCAGCAGGTTTTGATGCACGCGGATCGCGCGGTCGGTTTCACCGCGGCGGCGAAACAGATTGCCGAGCGCGAAGTGCAACTCGATCGTTTCCGGATCGAGCTTGACGACTTCGATGAAGGCGTCGATCGCCTGGTCCGGCTGCTCGTTGAGCAGGAAGTTCAGGCCGCGAAAATACGAGCGCGGCAAGTTGGCGCTTTCCGACAGCAGCGTCTTGAGGTCGTAGCGCGCGGCCATCCAGCCGAACGCGAATGCGACGGGTATGACCAGCAGCCACCAGAAGTCTAGATCCATGCGATTGATGCAAACGTGCGGGAAAGCGAAAACGGAAAGCCGCGCCCACCAAGGCGCGCGGCGGAAGACAACTTAGATCAGCGGCGGCATGGGCGGCTGTTCGACCACCACCGGGGCCTCGCGCGCCACCCGCAACTCACGCTTGAGCCGGCCGTTTTCCATGCGCAGGCGCAGCATGGCCGGCAGCGACGACACGAGCCCGGCCACCAGCCCCACCACGAAGAACGCCAGGCCGATCAGGATCAAGGGCGCCGACCACGCGTAGCCAGCGAGGAAATTCAGCGTAGCAGGTTGTGTATTGGAGAGCGCGAGCACCAGCAGCAGCACGAACACCAGCACCCGGATCAGCCAAACGATAAATTTCATGAATAGGTCTCTTGACGGCAGTTGCGGGGTGACGCCGGCTTGATGACGCGTCGCGCCACGGTGTTGCCCGCGCCGAAGTGACCCGTATTGTAATTGAAGCCCTCGCGGCTGGGCAGGAACTGGCCGATTGTGGGCTTACGCGAGGTTTATTTTGCGGTGGGCGAAAAAAAAGCGCCCGAAGGCGCTTTTCTGTTTTTTTGCCGACTGGCTCTAGCCGCTGACGCTACCAAGGCCACGCTGCTTATCACCCAGCCTGGCATTTAGAGATCGTCGTCCGGCTCTTCAGCCTTCAGCGGCTCTCCCGCACGGCGATCTACCCGCTCGCGCAATTCCTTGCCCGGTTTGAAATGCGGTACGTGTTTCTCGGGTACCAGCACCTTCTCGCCCGACTTTGGGTTACGCCCGACACGGGAGGGACGACGGTTGAGACCGAAGCTGCCGAAGCCGCGAATTTCGATGCGATGACCTTTGGCAAGCGCCTCCGACATCGCATCAAGCATCGTCTTCACCGCGAAGTCCGCATCTTTGAGTACAAGCTGCGGGAATCGCGTAGCCAGCTGGGCGACCAATTCCGATTTGGTCATACTGCAGCAGACCTCTTAAGAAAACGCCGGGCCGCCCCCAATTTTTCCGTTCCGCAGGTGGTCCCCTTGCGGGACTGGTACGAAGCGACAGGGTTGGGGGCGCTCCTCAATTACTGGTTCTGACCGTCGAGCTTGGCCTTCAGCAACGCGCCGAGGTTCGTCGTGCCGGTGGCAGCCGAGCCCGAATCCGACGAAGCCAGGCCGCGGATCGCTTCCTGTTGTTCAGCCGAATCCTTGGCCTTGATCGACAGGTTGATACCACGCGACTTGCGATCGATGTTGATGATCATCGCGTTGACCTTGTCGCCTTCCTTCAGCACGTTGCGAGCGTCTTCCACGCGGTCTTGTGCGATTTCGGAAGCGCGCAGGTAACCTTCGACTTCAGCCGACAGCTGAACCACTGCACCCTTCGCGTCCACCGTCTTGACCACGCCGTCGACGATCGAACCCTTGTCGTTCATTGCAACGAAGTTGCTGAACGGGTCGCCTTCGAGCTGCTTGATACCCAGCGAGATGCGTTCCTTCTCGACGTCGATGCCAAGAACGATCGCTTCCACTTCGTCGCCCTTCTTGTACTTGCGAACCGCTTCTTCGCCCGTTTCGCTCCAGGACAGGTCCGACAGATGAACCAGACCGTCGATGCCGCCCGGCAGACCGATGAAGACGCCGAAGTCGGTGATCGACTTGATTGCGCCTTGCAGCTTGTCGCCCTTCTTGAAGTTGCGGCTGAAGTCGTCCCACGGATTCGGCTTGCACTGTTTCATGCCGAGGCTGATACGGCGGCGGTCTTCGTCGATTTCGAGAACCATGACTTCGACTTCGTCGCCCAGCTGTACAACCTTCGACGGTGCAACGTTCTTGTTCGTCCAGTCCATTTCCGACACGTGGACGAGGCCTTCGATGCCCGATTCCACTTCGACGAATGCGCCGTAGTCGGTGATGTTCGTGACCTTACCGAACAGACGCGTGCCCGACGGGTAACGGCGCGAGATGCCTTCCCACGGGTCGTCGCCCAGTTGCTTGATGCCCAGCGAAACGCGGTTCTTCTCTTGATCGAACTTGAGGATCTTCGCGGTGACTTCCTGGCCAACCGACAGCACTTCGCTCGGGTGACGCACACGACGCCATGCGATGTCGGTGATGTGCAGCAGGCCGTCGATACCGCCGAGGTCCACGAACGCGCCGTAGTCGGTGATGTTCTTCACCACGCCTTCGACGATCGCGCCTTCCTTCAGCGTTTCGAGCAGCTTTGCGCGCTCTTCGCCCTGGGTCGCTTCGATCACGGCACGGCGCGACAGCACGACGTTGTTACGCTTGCGGTCGAGCTTGATGACGCGGAATTCCAGCGTCTTGCCTTCGTACGGGGTCGTGTCCTTGACCGGACGCGTATCGACCAGCGAGCCTGGCAGGAATGCGCGGATGCCGTTGACCATGACGGTCATGCCGCCCTTGACCTTGCCCGTGATCGTGCCGGTCACGAGTTCGTTGTTGTCGAGCGCTTTTTCCAGCGACAGCCACGAAGCCAGGCGCTTCGCCTTGTCGCGCGACAGGATCGTGTCGCCATAGCCGTTTTCCAGCGCGTCGATCGCGACGGAAACGAAGTCGCCCGCCTGCACTTCTACCTCGCCCGCGTCATTCAGGAACTCTTCGAGCGGGATGTAGGCTTCGGACTTGAGACCAGCGTTGACGACCACGAAGTTGTGGTCGACACGCACGACTTCGGCGGAAATCACTTCGCCGGCGCGCATGTCTTGCTTGGTCAGCGACTCTTCGAACAGAGCCGCAAAAGATTCGGTATTCGGGGTAGAGGTTTGCAGGTCGGACATAAAAATCAAAATTTGCATGGTTCTCGCGGTGCCCGGCTGGCCGGACGGTCAGCAACTTCGGCGAAGAAGGCGAATGCCACGCGGGGTTAAAGGGTTAAAACACGCTCCACGACGATCGCGGAGCACCTACTGATTACGCTACTTCTACTGCGCCCGCTGCTTATGCACAATGCGTACATTCATCAGGCATGCGGGACTAACGCTTCGTACCACTGCACCACTTGCTCAACCGCCTCGTCGATCGACAATGCGGAGGTATCAAGCAGCTTTGCATCCGCTGCGGGCTTGAGCGGCGCGGCAATGCGCTGACTGTCACGCTCGTCGCGCTCACGCAAATCCCGGAGCAAGTCATCTATATTAGCAGAAAAGCCTTTTTGGATCAATTGCTTATGCCGTCGCGCCGCGCGGGCCTCGACGCTGGCGGTCATGAATACCTTCAGCACGGCGTCCTGGAAGATCACCGTGCCCATGTCGCGGCCGTCGGCAACCAGCCCCGGTTCCTTGCGGAACGCCCGCTGACGCGCCACCAGCGCGGCTCGCACGGGTGCGTGCACGGCGATCGCGGAAGCGCGGCTGCCGACTTCCTCGGCGCGGATGTCGGCGGAAACGTCGACACCGTCGAGTTGCGCCAGCCCCTCGCGAAACGTGATGTGCAGATCGTCGATGAGTTTTACAAGGGCGTCGGGATCATCCGCCCCGATGTCGTAGCGCAGGCTCGCGAGCGCCGCGAGCCGGTACAGCGCGCCGCTGTCGAGCAGGTGGAAACCGAGGCTCGCGGCAACCAGCGCGGCCACGGTGCCTTTGCCGGAGGCACTCGGGCCGTCGATCGTAATGACGGGCGTCTGGTGAAAGGGACGGGTCGGTTTCATCGAAAAAGTCGCACGTCAGTCGATTCGGGTCGAATCAGGGTTGGGCAAGCGCGGTAAAGCGCTCGAAATAATCAGGAAACGTCTTGCCGACGCACTTGGGGTCGTTGATCCGGACCGGCACCCCGCCGAGGCTCACCAGCGAGAAGCACATGGCCATGCGGTGATCGTCGTAGGTGTCGATCGCGGCGTTCGGAATCAGCTTTTCAGGCGGCGTGACGACGAGGAAATCCTCGCCCTCCTGCACCTTCGCGCCGACCTTGCGCAGTTCGGTCGCCATCGCGGCGATCCGGTCGGTTTCCTTCACGCGCCAGCTGGCGATATTGCGCAGCGTGGTCGTGCCGTCCGCGAACAACGCCGCGACGGCGATCGTCATCGCCGCGTCGGGAATCAGGTTGAAGTCCATGTCGATCGGCTCGAGCTTGCCGTTGTCGTGGCCGACGCCGCGCACCTCGATCCAGTCGTCGCCCATCTGCAGGTTCGCACCCATCCGGATGAGCGCATCGGCGAAGCCGACGTCGCCCTGAATACTGGCCCGCCCCACGCCCTCCACCCGCAGCGGCCCGCCGCCGAGTGCGCCGGCCGCGAGAAAATACGACGCCGACGACGCATCGCCCTCCACCATGATCGTGCCCGGCGACTGATATCGCTGCCCCGCCGGAACGACGAACTGGTGCCAGCCGTGGCGCTCGACCTCGATGCCGAAGCGCGCCATCAGCTTGATCGTGATCTCGATGTACGGCTTCGAGATCAGCTCGCCGTCCACCTGCACGGTGCTCACGCCGCTTTCGGTGCGCAGAAGCGGCAACGTCATCAGAAGCGAAGTCAGGAACTGGCTCGACACGTCGCCGCGTACGCGAATCGGCGCCTCGGCCGAAATCTGCGCCGGGCGAATCCGCAGCGGCGGATAACCTTCGTTCTCTTCGTAGTCGATCCTCGCGCCGATCTGCCGCAAACCGTCCACCAGATCGCCGATCGGCCGCTCGTGCATGCGCGGCACGCCATGAATGCGGTAGTCGCCGCCGTTCACGGCCAACGCCGCGGTCAGCGGACGCACTGCCGTGCCGGCGTTGCCGAGGAACAGATCAGCCGTGCGCGCCGTGAATGCGCCGCGCGTGCCGGTCACGACGCACGTGTCGCCCTCGCGCTTCAGACGCACGCCGAGCTTTTCGAGCGCCTCGAGCATGACGCGCGTGTCGTCGGAGTCGAGCAGATTCGTGATCGTGGTTTCGCCTTCGGCGAGCGCGGCGAGCAGCAGCACCCGATTCGAAATGCTCTTCGAGCCGGGCAGCCGGATCGTGCCGGACGCACGGGAAAATGGTCCGAGATCGAGGAATTCCATGATTGTGTCCAGTTCCGGTTATTTCGACGCGTCGCTGTTGCTCACGCCCGCAGCGCGCTGTTCCTGCCATTCGGTGCGCGCCACGCGCGAGCGCGCGAACACGGCTTCGAGGGCGGCGCCGTCGGCGGCTTCGATCGCCGCGCGCAAGCGCGCGAGCACCGCCGTGTAGGCGTCGAGTTCATCCAGCAACGCGGCGCGATTCGCGACGCACACGTCGCGCCACATTTCCGGGCTCGACGCGGCGATGCGCGTGAAGTCGCGGAAACCACCGGCGGCGAATGAAAATTTCAACGCGGCGTCGGGCGAATTGAGAATCTGCTCGACGAGCGCGAACGACAACACATGCGGCAAATGGCTGACCGACGCCAACACGCGGTCGTGCTGCGCCGGCGTCATGTCACGCACGACGGCGCCGGTGGCGCGCCACATCGCCGCAACGCGCTCCACCGCTTGGGGGGCGTTCTCCGGCAACGGGCACAACACGACATTGCGGTCGACATACAGGTCGGGCAACGCCGCATCGACGCCGCTCGCTTCACGGCCGGCAATTGGATGCCCCGGCACGAACTGGCCGATGCGCGCGCCGAGCGCCGCACGGGCCGCCGCGACGACATCCGACTTGGTGCTGCCGGCGTCGGTGACGATCGTGGCCGCGTCGAGAAACGGCGCGATGCGCTCGAGCAACGGCTGCGTCTGCGCGACGGGCGCCGCGAGCAGCACGAAATCGGCGCCGGACAGCGCTTCACGCAACGCGGCGTCGTCATTCAACGCTGCGGCGCCGTCAATCACACCGAGTTCCAAAGCCCGCGCGCTCGACGCGGCCGAACGCCCGACACCGATCACCGCGCGCGCGCCCACCGCCGCGCCCCGCTCGCGCAGCGCGCGCGCAAGCGATCCGCCGATCAGGCCGACCCCAAAAATCACCAGCTTGTTAAAAGAAAACGCGGCCACGTCGGTCACAGAAAAAGCGCGCCTTGATGCCAATGAGGTGCGCGGGTCAAGGATTACCGCTTAGGCGGTGGCGAGCGTTCTTTCCAGCGCCGCAAGGAACGCTTCGTTTTCTTCCGGCAGGCCGATCGTGACGCGCAACCATTGCGGCAGACCATAGTTGCCCACCGGCCGCACGATCACGCCCTGCTTCAGCAATTCGAGGTTGACACGGTTGCCGGCCGCGTCGTCGTTGCCGACGCGCACCAGCACGAAGTTGCCGTCCGACGGCACATACTCGAGACCGAGCTTGTCGAACGCTTCGGTCAGACGGCGATAGCCTTGCGCGTTCAACGCCGCGCTTTTTTCCAGAAACGCCGTGTCGTTCAGCGCCGCGATCGCCGCGGCTTGCGCCAGCGTGTTGACATTGAACGGCTGACGCAGACGATTCAGCAGATCGGTCAACTCAGGCTGCGCGATCGCAAAGCCGACACGCAAGCCCGCCAGACCGAACGCCTTCGAGAACGTGCGCGATACCAGCAGGTTCGGATAACGGCGCACCCACGCGATCGAGTCGTAGCGCTTGGCTTGCGGCAGATATTCCGTGTACGCCTCGTCGAGTACGACGGCCACGTTGCGCGGCACCTTGTCGAGAAACGCCTCGAGCTTCGGACCTTCGATAAATGTGCCAGTCGGGTTGTTCGGATTGGCGACGAAGATCAGGCGCGTGTCGTTCGTAATAGCCGCGAGCATCGCGTCGAGGTCGTGACCGTACTTGACGGCGGGCACGATGATCGCGCGCGCGCCCACGCCCTGCGTGGCCAACGCGTAGACCGCGAACGAATACTGCGCGTAGACGATCGACTGATCCTTTTCCACGAACGCGTGCGCCGCGATTTCAAGGATGTCGTTGCTGCCGTTGCCCAGCGTGATCCAGTCGGCCGGCACGCCGTAGCGTTCGCTCAGTGCCGCCTTCAACTCGAACGCATTCGCGTCCGGATAACGGCCGAGTTCGCCAGCTGCCTGCGCCATTGCGCGCTGCGCCGATTCCGGCATGCCCAGCGGGTTCTCGTTCGAGGCGAGTTTCACGATGGTCGCTTCGTCGAGGCCGAACTCACGCGCCACTTCCGAAATCGGTTTGCCCGCGACGTAGGGCGCAATCGCGCGCACATAGGAAGGGCCGAAAGACGCTGTCATGAAATCTCCGAACGATTATTAGCTAATGAGTATGCGGTTGACCTTGCAATGCCGCTGAACGCCGTTTGAAGCTATCGGGCGCGCGGGTACGAGCCCAGGATCTTCAGGAACGCGGCCTTCTCGCCAAGCTCGACGAGCGCGGCGGCGACCGACGGATCGTCCCGATGGCCTTCGACGTCGATGTAAAAGTAGTACTCCCACGTGCCGACGCGCGCCGGACGCGATTCGAAACGCGTCATCGAAACGCTGTGGCGAGCGAGCGGCTCGAGCAGCTTGAACACCGCGCCCGGCTCGTTCGCCACCGAAACGATCAGCGACGTCTGGTCATGCCCGCTCACGCCCGTGCGCTCCTTGCCGATCATCACGAAGCGGGTGCGGTTGTGCGGGTCGTCCTGGATCTGCGCATACGCGACTTGCAGACCGTAGTGCGTTGCCGCCCGATCGCCGGCGATGGCCGCGACGGTGGGATCTTCTGCCGCCATGCGCGCCGCTTCCGCGTTGCTCGACACCGCCTGGCGCTCCAGATGCGGTGCGTTCGTCGCGAGCCAGCGCTGACACTGAGCGAGCGCCTGCGCGTGCGCGCACACGCGCGTCACGCCCGCGAGATCGCCGTTTTGCGTCAACAGGTTGTGGTGAATCGGCAAAGCCAGTTCGCCGCCGATCGTCAGCTGGGTTTGCAGCAGCAGATCGAGCGTGCGCGACACCGCGCCTTCAGTGGAATTCTCGACCGGCACGACGCCGAATTCCGCGGCGCCCGCCTCGACCGAGCGAAACACTTCGTCGATCGACGGGCAAGGCAGGCCTTCGATCGACTGACCGAAGTACTCGTGCATCGCCTGTTCGCTATAGGTGCCGACCGGTCCCAGATACGCAGCCTTGATCGTCTTTTCGAGCGCGCGGCTCGCGGCCATGATCTCGCGCCAGATTGCGCTGATATGCTCGCTCGCGAGCGGGCCCTCGCTCATGTCCTGCAAGCGCGCGATCACCTGCTGTTCGCGCTCCGGGCGGAACACCGGCGCGTTGAAGTGCTTCTTCACCTCGCCCACTTCGAGCGCCACCGCCGCGCGCTGATTGAGGAGCGCAATGAGTTGCGCGTCGATCTCGTCGATACGTTCGCGAAGAGGTTTGAGTCGGGTATTGAGTTCGTCGTCCATGCTTGAAAACGGCCTTGCCGGTAGCTGCTGGAAAGATGCGCGCGCCTGAATGTCCTGACAGTTTCAGGCGCTGCGCTGTTCGAATTCCTTCATGTATTCGACAAGCGCTTTGACGCCTTCGAGCGGGACAGCGTTATAAATCGACGCCCGCATGCCGCCGACGGACTTGTGGCCCTTTAGCTGCACCATTCCCCGCGCTTTCGCGCCGGCCAGGAAATCTTCGTTGCGCGACTCGTCAGCGAGGAAAAACGGTACGTTCATCCGCGAGCGCGAGCCGCGCTCGACCTTGTTCAGATAGAAGCTGCTCGAATCGATCGCGTCATACAACAGCTTCGATTTTTCGAGGTTGCGTGCTTCGATCGCGGCTAGGCCACCCTGCTTCTTCAACCACTTGAACACCAGCCCCGCGACGTAAATCGCATAGGTGGGCGGCGTGTTATACATCGAATTATTCTCGGCAACGATCTTCCATTCGAATGCCGACGGACAAATCGCTTGCGCGCGATTGAGCATGTCTTCGCGCACGATCACGACCGTCACGCCCGCCATGCCGATGTTCTTCTGCGCACCGCCGAAGAGCACGCCGTACTTGGCGATGTCCATGGGACGCGACAGGATGTGCGACGATGCGTCGGCCACGAGCGGAATATCGCCGAGATCGGGAATTTCGAAAGTTTCGACGCCGTGGATGGTCTCGTTCGTGCACAGATGCACATAAGCCGGATCGTCCGACAACTGCCATTCCGAACGCTTCGGCGCGCGCGTGAAACCGTCGGCCGTTTGGCCGCTCGCAGCCAGATGCACGGTGCCGTACTTTTGCGCTTCCTTGAAAGACTTTTGCGACCACGAGCCGGTGACGACGAAATCCGCGCGCGGCTTCGCGCCCATCAGATTCATCGGCACGATCGCGTTTTCACCCAGACCGCCACCTTGCAGGAACAGGATGCGATGGCTCGCCGGCACCTCGAGCAACTCACGCAGATCGACGAGCGCTTCCTCGTGGATCGACATGAACTCTTTGCCGCGATGGCTCATCTCCATCACGCTCATGCCGCTGCCTTGCCAATCGAGCATCTCGTCGGCAGCCTGACGCAGCACTTCTTCTGGCATGGCCGCGGGGCCCGCGGAGAAATTAAAGACGCGCATCGTGAGATCCTGGAAGCAGGCGCGAAAACGGGAAATCGCGCAAAAAAACGGCGAAGCTGGGAGCCGCGAAGGCAACCATCATGAAGCTGACAACGCGATCCTGACGACCGCATCGCCAATAATTCCGCGCCGAAAAGAAAATGGCCGTTCGCGCTTGTGCGCAAACAGCCATTATCGCATTGTCGCCGCCAACCCGCCAAACCCCGCATGCCGTATAGCTTGCCGGGCGGCGGCTAGCGCGACATCAGCGCAGCCTTTCGACCTTTAGCTTGCCTGGCAGGCTTACTTCGCCGGCTTGACCGAAGCGACTTCCTTGTCGGCCTGGTCACGCGTTGCCTTGATCGATTGCGGCATGTACTTTTGCATGAGACCGTTCACGACGTCGCGGCCAACCTGGTCTTGCACCTGGATGAACTTGCGGCCGGTCGGGCTCTTGTAGAACGCGGTCAGGTCCTTGATTTCCGACGTGCTGTAGTACTTCGCGTATGCGTCGTATTGAGCTTGCATCGCGTCCTGACGGAAGCTGTCGGTTGCGAACACCTGGCCCGCGCCGTCAACCAGCTTCGGCACCGCATTTTTTTGCAGCGCCGGGACGGAAGCCTGCTTCTGCTTGTCCGTCATCGTCTTGTTTTCGCTCAGGGCGTCCGACAGGATGGCCGGAACCAGTTGCTTGGCTTGCATCTGCGCGCTGTTGCCAATTGCGCCGACGAGCTTCTGCGCGTCGATTGCGTCCAGCAGTTCCTTGATGGCAGCCTGCTTGGCCGGATCAACCGGTGCCGCGGCAGCAGCCGGCGCCGCCGGAGCCTGGCTCTGAAGCGCTTGAGCCATGGCAAGGGTCGGCACGAAAGCAGCCAGCAACATCAGTTGTTTGAATCGTTTTTGCATCATTACTCCCTAATAGAAATGAACTTGAACTGCGAGCTGCGCGAGACGCGTATCGGCCCGACACGCCATTATTCTCCGCGCAGCTTTCAACTCGTTACTGAGACTGAAAGCAGCCGACGCGGATCAAACCGCATCGCCATTTTCACCGCCGTTGTCGCCTTCGGCTGGACCTTCGACGTCGGCTTCCACATCGACATCCGCTTCCGCCTCAGCAACCTGTTGCAGACCTGAAAGCTTGGTCCCTTCGTCAAGGCTGATGAGTGTAACACCTTGGGTTGCGCGTCCCATTTCTCGAATTTCCGACACACGCGTGCGGATCAGCACACCAGTAGTCGTGATCAGCATGATCTGCGCCTCCTGGTCCACCAGCGTGGCGGCGACGACCTTGCCGTTGCGCTCCGACGTCTGGATTGCGATCATGCCCTTCGTACCGCGCCCATGACGCGTGTACTCGGTGATCGGGGTGCGCTTGCCGAAACCGTTCTCGGTTGCGGTCAGCACCGACTGCTGCTCGTCGCCCGCCACCAGCAGCGCGATCACGCTCTGGCCGTCTTCGAGCTGCATGCCGCGCACGCCGCGCGCCTCACGGCCCATCGGCCGCACGTCGTTCTCGTCGAAACGAACCGCCTTGCCCGAATCGGAGAACAGCATCACGTCGTGCTGGCCGTCCGTGATGGCCGCGCCGATCAGGTAGTCGCCGTCATCCAGACCGACCGCAATAATACCCTTGCGCAACGGTCGGCTAAAGGCTTCCAGCGGGGTCTTCTTTACCGTTCCCAAGGCGGTGGCCATGAAGACGAACTTGTCGGCCGAGAACTCCTTGACCGGCAGCACGACCGTAATCTTTTCGCCTTCCTGCAGCGGGAACATATTGACGATCGGCCGGCCGCGCGAATTCCGCGAACCCTGCGGCACTTCGTAGACCTTGACCCAATAAACACGGCCGCGATTCGAGAAGCACAGAATGTGATCATGCGTGTTGGCGATGAAGAGCGTGTCGATCCAGTCGTCTTCCTTCATGGAAGTGGCCTGCTTGCCGCGACCACCGCGTTTCTGAGCGCGATATTCGGACAACGGCTGCGATTTCACGTAGCCGGTATGCGACATGGTCACGACCATTTCCTGCGGCGTGATCAGATCTTCGGTGTTCAACTCGGTTGCGTTCAACTCGATCTTCGAGCGGCGCGCGTCGCCGAATTCGGCTTTGACCGACGTCAGTTCGTCGACGATGATCGCCGTAATGCGTTCCGGGCGGGCCAGAATGTCCAGCAAGTCGGCGATTTGCGCCATTACTTCGCGGTATTCGCCGATGATTTTGTCCTGCTCCAGACCCGTCAGGCGTTGCAGACGCATCTGCAGGATTTCCTGAGCCTGGGTATCGGAGAGACGGTAGAGTCCGTCGGACTGCATGCCGAAGGACGGATTCAATCCGTCCGGACGATAGGCTTCGCGACCACCGGCCGACGCGTTTTCCGTCTCGGCACGCGCCAACATCTCGCGCACCAGCGACGAATCCCACGGACGCGCCATCAATTCCTGTTTGGCGATCGGAGGAGTTGGTGCGGCCTTGATGATCGCGATGAACTCGTCGATGTTGGCGAGCGCCACCGCGAGGCCCTCGAGCACGTGGCCGCGTTCGCGGGCCTTACGCAGTTCGTATACAGTGCGCCGCGTCAGCACTTCCCGGCGATGCGACAGGAAGCACGACAGCATTTCCTTCAGGTTCAGCAGCTTCGGCTGGCCATCGACCAGCGCGACCATGTTCATGCCGAACGTGTCCTGGAGCTGGGTGGCCTTGTACAGATTGTTGAGCACCACCTCGGGCACTTCGCCGCGCTTGAGTTCGATCACGACGCGCATGCCGCTCTTGTCCGACTCGTCGCGGATGTCGGAGATGCCTTCGAGCTTCTTTTCGTTGACCAGTTCGGCGATGCGCTCCAGAAGCGAGCGCTTGTTCACCTGATACGGCAACTCGTCGACGATGATCGCCATGCGCTGGCCGCGATCGATTTCCTCGAAGTGCGTGAGCGCGCGCATCACCACGCGGCCACGGCCCGTGCGGTAGCCGTCGCGCACGCCGGCCACGCCGTAGATGATGCCGGCGGTCGGGAAATCAGGCGCCGGGACGATCTCGATCAGTTCGTCGATCGTGGCTTCCGGGTTCTTGAGCAGATGCTGGCACGCGTCGACGACCTCGTTGAGGTTGTGCGGCGGGATATTGGTCGCCATGCCGACCGCGATGCCGGACGAGCCATTGATCAGCAGATTGGGGATGCGCGCCGGCAGAATGGCCGGTTCGTTTTCGCTGCCATCGTAGTTCGGCGTGAAGTCGACCGTTTCCTTGTCGATGTCGGCCAGCAGTTCGTGGCCTATCTTCGCCATGCGGATTTCGGTGTACCGCATGGCCGCGGCGTTGTCGCCGTCGACCGAACCGAAGTTGCCTTGGCCGTCCACCAGCATGTAGCGCAGCGAAAAATCCTGCGCCATCCGGACGATGGTGTCGTAGACAGCGGTGTCGCCGTGCGGGTGATATTTACCGATCACATCGCCGACGATACGCGCCGACTTCTTGTAAGCCCGGTTCCAGTCGTTGTTGAGCTCGTGCATGGCGTACAGCACGCGCCGGTGCACCGGCTTCAGGCCATCGCGAACATCGGGAAGCGCACGCCCCACGATCACGCTCATCGCGTAATCGAGATACGAACGGCGCATTTCCTCCTCTAGGGAGATTGGCAGAGTCTCTTTGGCGAATTGATCCATTATCCGTATCTTTTACGTGCCAAGGCGGCAGTAAACCGCGCCTTCGCGTAAGCATTGCAGGCGCAACGCATCACGCGATTCTAACATGCCGCGTATTCCGCCCTGGCGCGGGTACGTATACCTATTAGCGGGCGCGCGTGAAGAGCGCGCCGCCGCCCCACTTTCGAGCCGAAGCAGGCTCGAATTGTGCGTGGCGCAATCCGCCGCTGAGCCATGACTGGCGGCCCGTCCAGGCGATTGCTTTTGTTGCGCATGCACCACAATTGGAGGGCGATTCGATCGGGGGCGGATTTTTTTATCGTCGGAAGGGAACGATATGGCAAAATGCCAACGCACAAAGAGTTAGACACTGCTCGAAGTCTACACAGCACCTTTTTTGTTCTGCACCGATGTTATACTTCGAGCAATGTATGACTTGTCTTCGTCAACAGGCTCGCAGTAAACCTGCGGTAATCTCAATTTCGAGAGGAGAAATATGAATAAACTTTCAAAGCTCGCGTTCATTGCAGCTACCGCGGTTATGGCTGCATCCGCCATGGCACAGTCGGTGCCGGCGTCGCGACAAGCTACGAACGACAACTGGGTGAATGGTACCGGCGAATACGTGTGGATGAACGGCACGAACGAACTCTGCTGGCGCGATGCATTCTGGACGCCGGCAACGGCCAACGCCAAGTGCGACGGCGCCCTGGTTGCTCAGGCTCCGACGCCGCCGGCTCCGGTCGCACCCGCACCGGCCATCACCAGCCAAAAGATCACGTATCAAGCTGACGCACTGTTCGACTTCGACAAGGCGATCCTGAAGCCGGCAGGCAAGGAAAAGCTGAACGATCTCGCATCGAAGATCCAAGGCCTGAACCTGGAAGTCGTCGTCGCAACGGGTTACACGGACCGCATCGGTTCGGACAAGTACAACGACCGTCTGTCGCTGCGCCGCGCTCAAGCTGTCAAGGCATACCTGGTCAGCAAGGGCATCGAATCCAACCGTATCTATACGGAAGGCAAGGGCAAGCGCAACCCGGTCACGACCGGCTGCAACCAGAAGAACCACAAGCAACTCGTCGCCTGCCTCGCACCGGATCGTCGCGTGGAAGTCGAAGTTGTCGGTACTTCGAAGCAGTAAGCTACAAATTACCGCAGTATCGAAAAGCCCCGCTTCGGCGGGGCTTTTTTTGTGTCTGCCCTCTGCGGCGCCAGCCGGTTCCCGAAACGCGGGCGCAATGCCTCCTCTAAATGCTTCGTGGCGCCGATGGACGGCATTTTGCCGCCTCGCCCCTCCGCCTATATACTCACGGTTTATCCTCGAGCACCCTCTCATCGAGGCAGCTTTCGCCATGACCAACGCCGATCCCCACGAACTACAGAAATTTAGCGATCTAGCGCATCGTTGGTGGGACCCGAATGCCGAATTCAAACCGCTGCACGAACTTAACCCGATTCGCCTGAGCTGGATCGACGCCCATGCACATTTGCCCGGCAAGAACGTTCTGGACATCGGCTGCGGCGGAGGCATTTTGTCGGAATCCATGGCAGGACTGGGCGCGCACGTTAAAGGCATCGATTTGTCGAACCAGGCGCTCGGCGTCGCCGATCTTCACAGCCTTGAAAGCGGCGTAACGGTTAGTTACGAAGAAATCGCCGCCGAGGCACTCGCAGCCCGCGAACCGGGAACCTACGACGTCGTTACCTGCATGGAAATGCTGGAGCACGTACCGCAGCCGGCCGCCATTGTCGAGGCATGCAAGACACTGGTGAAACCCGGCGGCTGGGTGTTCTTCTCAACGCTGAACCGCAATGTGAAGTCGTACCTGTTCGCTGTGATCGGCGCCGAATACATCGCGCGAATGCTACCGAAGGGCACCCATGACTACGCGCGCTTCATCCGCCCGTCGGAATTGGCGGGTTTCGTGCGCGCCGCCGGCCTGCGCACGGCCGATATCAAGGGCATTGTCTACAATCCGCTCAGCAAGCATTTCACGCTGTCCGCCGACACGAGCGTGAACTACATGCTCGCCTGCCGCCGCGACGTCTGATCCGCCCCGACCCGCCGGACCTGGACTATTAATGAGCGATCCCACGCCCCTGCCCCAACGCGAAGACAACGACGATGCGCTCGGTCTTTGCCAGGCCGTACTGTTTGACCTGGACGGCACCTTGGCCGACACGGCGCCTGATCTCGCGGCGGCCGTCAACAAAATGCGACATGATCGCGGCCTCGCGATGGTGCCGCTCGAAAACCTCCGCCCACTTGCTTCCGCGGGAGCGCGCGGGCTGATCTGCGGCGCGTTCGGGATTGGCCCGGAGGATCACGAGTTCGCCTCGATGCGGGAAGAATTCCTCGCTAACTACGAAGCCGACCTGTGCATCGAGACCACGCTGTTTCCGGGCATTCCCGAATTACTCGACGAACTCGATGCACGAGGCGTGCGCTGGGGCGTCGTCACGAACAAGGTCGCGCGGCTCACCGAGCCGTTGATCGCGCAACTCGGCCTCGAGGAGCGCGCGGGCTGCGTGGTGAGCGGCGACACGACGGCGCATTCGAAGCCGCACCCTGCACCTTTGCTGCACGCCGCGCGCGAACTGGACGTGGTGCCCGAGCGCATTGTCTACGTTGGCGACGACCTGCGCGACGTGCAAGCGGGCTTCGCCGCCGGCATGAAGACGGTGGCGGCCGCGTACGGTTACTGCGGCGACGACATTCCGCCGACGCAATGGCACGCACAACACGTCGTGCAATCACCGGCTGAATTGCAAAGACTGCTGCGCGAGATCGGCTAACATGCGCGCGGACTGCGCTGCGGCCGCGACAGCACAAGGCCGCGCCGCAAACAATCAGCGAGGACGCGGCGTTCAAACTATTGTAAAATTGCTGTTGGCCCATAAGTACTGGGCAACGAACCGCGGGGGCGACCTGGTTTCGACAGGGGTTGCGAAGCGGCTAGGGCATGTCGAGGACCCGTCACCTCGTTAATCAATGGGAAAAACGTAACTGCAAACGACGATACGTTCGCACTGGCAGCCTAAGGGCCGCCGTCCTCTGCCTAGTTCACTGACGGGCTAGAGTCGCAAGACCGGTAGCAATACCGACAGAGGTCATATACGTCAGTTAAGCCTTGGCGGTGTCACGACGTCCGGGTCGAAAATCTAGTGAATCGCCGTAGTGCAGCGTGTTCGTCCGCGTCGCTGCGGTTAAATCAAAAGACTGAACTAAACATGTAGAACTGGTCGTAGAGTGCTTCTGGACGCGGGTTCGATTCCCGCCGCCTCCACCAAATTCTGTTCCAGCAGAGTCCTAGAACCCGCGATAGCTTTTGCTTCGCGGGTTTTTTGCTGCCTGTCGCTGTCCTTCCCGCCGGCCACCCGCTCTGCCTGGCCGCCGCAACAAACCCGGGTTCACAAAACACCGCTCATGATGGAAGATGCGCCGCATCCGCGCGCGCGCCGCCGCCCACACGACGCATTTCTCATAGTCCATTCTCCAGTTCTGTCCCAAGGCGACCGTGTCCCCGATCGGCTCGTCGTCGCGAACGGCGAATATCATTTGGGCTTTCAGCAGGTCAGCGAGTCGCTTCCGGTGCCAACCCAGCACCAGTTCGTCGGCAAGATTCCGGAACCGCTGCAGTCGGTCACGCGCTACGCCGCCCACATTCCCACCCGCACGCGGCATCCGCAGGAAGCGCGGCAATTGCTGCAGCTTCTCGCCTCGCCCGAAGCCGCCGCCGACATCGCCGGAACCGGTCTCGACCCGCCGAACAAGAAGTGAATGGAATAAACGGCAACGCTCGATCGTTTGTACGTCACGCGCGGCCGCACGCCGCGTTCCGCGCGAGACCAACACCAAAATTCAGGAGCCGACAACATGCGCAAGACTCTCTTCTGCCTCGCCCTTCTCGCACTGCAGCAGACGGCGTTCGCCGAGGCGCCGAAAGTCGTCGACGGCCGCTTCGTCACCGCCGACGGCATGACGCTTTACACCTTCGACAAGGACACCACGCCTGGCGTGAGCGCCTGCACTGGCGGCTGCGTGAATTATTGGCCCGCGGCAACAGCTAGCCCATCGGACAAGCCATCGGGCGACTGGACGCTGATTCCCGGCGCCGACGGCAAGCAGCAGTGGGCGTACAAGGGCCGTCCGCTCTATCGCTACGCGGCCGATAAGCAGGCGGGCGATACGAAGGGAGACGGCTTCAAGGACGTGTGGCATACGGCGAAGCCCTGAACGAGCGTCAGTCCCAAACAGCCAGGCAGTACGCCCAAACGCAAAACGCCGGCAGAACGCCGGCGTTTCGCCAACAAACAGAACCCCCGCTTACTCGTCTTTCGGACACTGCAGGTTGCAGCCGTTCGGGTCGCCCATGTCGCCGCGCTTGCGCTTGGCCGACTTGTTGCCGTGCTGATATTTGTCCGAAGGCGCGGATGCGGCGAACGGCATTTGCGGATGTTCCGCGAGGCGGAACTCGTCCTGCAAGATGCCGCCCGGCACACCGGGCGAATTCTGTGCAAAGGCAACCGAAGCAGTGGCGACCAGCACACCGGCCGTCGCGGCGGCAACGCATGCGTGAAGAAATACTTTCATGTCGATTCAGCGCGTTCGCGCGCGGTTAGGGTCAAAGCGGAAAGCTGAGAGAGTATCCCAAACGGACACCCCGCGCAGTGCCCAACCCTGCTTTATGTTTACAACGGCTTACGCCGCGGCTTCGCCGAGTCCAAACTCCAGGTCGAGCAGCTTGCCGCAGTCGCGCGGATCGTAGCCTTCGAGGTGGTCGACGCTCTGCCGGAACGCCGCGCCGCGCAGCAATTCGATCACCGTCGCGAGCGGCCCGCGCTCGAGCCGCGCGCGGTCGCACGCGAAGTAATAGTCTTCGTCGACGACCGGAATGAAGTCGAGCCCGAAATGATGCGCGGCGGGCTCCACGCCGAAGCCCGCATCCGCCATGCCGCTCGCCACGAACGCCGCGATCGCCGAGTGCGTGAGCTCGGTCGACGCATAGCCGTTGACGCGATCCGGATCGACCCCGACTTTGCGTAGCGCAAGATCGAGCAGCATGCGCGTGCCCGAGCCGGGCTGGCGAGTGACGAAGCGAATATCGTCGCGCGCGAGATCGCTCAGGCCGCCGATTCCCTTCGGATTGCCCTTGCCGAGGAAGAGCCCCTGCTTGCGCCGCGTCAGATGCACGAGCACATGACGCTGCGGATCCAGCCAGCGCCGATAGGTATCGGCACAGACCGCGCGAAACTCGCCGAGCGGCAAATGAAAGCCGGCCAGATCGCATTCGCCGCGCGAGAGCGCAATGACCGAGTCGGCGCTGTCGCGGTACTTGATATCGACCGGCAGATCGTTGGCGACCAACGTCGTGACGAGCGCGGCCACCGCGTAGCCATGCGACGCGTGAATGCGCACGTTCTCGGTGGGCGGCGCGAGCCAGCGGTTCAGATCGCTTGCCACCTCGCTCGCGAGCGCCCGCATGTTGCCGTCGAGCCGCTCGCCGCACAGACGTTGCGCGCGCAGCACCGCTTGCCCGAGTTCGGAGAGCACGGAGCCGCGGCCGCGTTCCTTCGCGATCAGAGGGCCGCCCAAACGCTCCTCGATACCACGCAGCAAACCCCACGCGTGACGGTAGGACAAACCCTTAAGCGTCGCCGCCTGCGCGATGCTGCCGGACTCGTCCACCAACGCGAGCAGCGGCACCACGTCCGACAGGCTTACCTCCCGGCCGTCCGGACCCTTCACCACCAGTTGTGCCTGGCACTCTATCCTGATCATATATGCTCAATCATTTCCTATTGCGCAAGCCGTTCCTGCCGCATATCGTTGGGTATCTTATATATCTAACAAGCAAAGCATACGTGCACGCATTATGAATCACAAGTGCATATATATGACTTTGGAGGAGCCCCCACTTGGACGATTCAAACGCCATCGCGCCGGAGCAGATCGTGCAGCGTCACGCACAACCGGGAATGTCGCTGCTAGCGGTACTGCACGCGATTCAGGACGAACTCGGCTACGTGCCGCCTGACACGGTCGCGCCGCTCGCACGAGCGATGAACCTGTCGCGCGCGGAAGTGCACGGCGTCATCACCTACTACCACCACTTTCGCACGCATCCCGCCGCGCCTGTCACGGTGCAACTGTGCCGCGCCGAGGCATGCCGCAGCATGGGCACCGAAGCGCTCGCGCAGCATATCGAGGCGCATACCGGTTGTCGATTCGACGCGGAGCATCAGCATGATGCGACGGTCGAACTGGAATCGGTGTACTGCCTCGGCCAGTGCGCGCTGTCACCGGCGCTGATGCTCAACGGCACCTTGCACGCCAGGGTCACGCCGCAGAAGTTCGACGCCATCTTCGCGGCCGCCAGCAAATGTGTGGAGGTGACGGCATGACGCGCATCTACGTTCCCTGCGACTCCTCCGCGCTGGCGCTCGGCGCCGATGCGCTTGCCGAAGCAATCGCGGCCGAGGCTGCACGCCGCGGCATCGAAATCGAACTGGTTCGCAACGGGTCGCGCGGCCTGCTGTGGCTCGAGCCGCTCGTCGAGGTCGCAACCGCGGCAGGCCGCATCGGCTACGCGAACATCGAGGCGAGCGACGTCGCGGCGCTCTTCGACGCCGGCTTCGTGGAAGGCGGCGAGCATGCGCGGCGCGTCGGCGTGGTCGACGACATTCCCTACCTGAAGAAGCAGCAGCGCCTGACCTTCGCGCGCATCGGCATCACCGATCCGCTTTCGATCGACGACTACGCCGCTCACGGCGGCCTCGAAGGTCTGCGCAACGCATTGCAAACCGACGGCGACGCCGCCTGCGAAGCCTTGATCGAATCCGGTCTGCGCGGCCGCGGCGGCGCGGCCTTCCCGGCCGGCATCAAATGGCGCACGGTGCGCGGCGCCAAGGCGGCGCAGAAGTACATCGTCTGCAATGCGGACGAGGGCGACTCCGGCACCTTCTCCGATCGCCTCGTGATGGAAAGCGATCCCTACGTGCTGATCGAAGGGATGATCATCGCGGGCGTTGTGACCGGCGCGACGGTCGGCTACATCTACGTGCGCAGCGAATATCCGCATTCGATCGCGACGCTCGAAGCCGCGATCGCCAAGGCGCGCGCCGCCGGCTGGCTCGGCGACAGCGTGCTCGGCTCGGCGCATCGCTTCGACCTGTTCGTGGCGAAGGGCGCCGGCGCTTACGTGTGCGGCGAGGAAACCGCGCTGCTCGAATCGCTCGAAGGCAAACGCGGCATCGTGCGCACGAAGCCGCCGGTGCCCGCGCTCGTCGGTCTGTACGGCCAGCCCACGGTGATCAACAACGTCATCACGCTCGCCACCGTGCCGATCATCTTCGCGCGCGGCGCGGCGTTCTACAAAGACTTCGGCATGGGCCGTTCGCGCGGCACGCTGCCGTTCCAGCTCGCCGGCAACGTGAAGCAAGGCGGCCTGGTCGAACTCGCGTTCGGCGTGACGCTGCGCGAACTGCTGTACGACTACGGCGGCGGCACGGCAAGCGGCCGGCCGGCGCGCGCGGTGCAGGTGGGCGGCCCGCTCGGCACGTATCTGCCGGAAAGCCAGTGGGACATTCCGATGGACTACGAGGCGTATGCGGCGGTCGGCGCGGTGGTCGGCCACGGCGGCCTCGTCGTGCATGACGACACGTCGAACCTCGCCGAACTCGCGCAGTACGCGATGCATTTCTGCGCGCTCGAATCCTGCGGCAAGTGCACGCCATGCCGGATCGGCTCGACGCGCGGCGTCGAGGTGATCGCACGGATCCGCAACGGCGATACCTCCACGCGGCAAGTGCAGTTGCTGCGCGATCTGTGCGACACGATGGTGTCCGGATCGCTGTGCGCGATGGGCGGCATGACGCCGTTCCCGGTTCTCTCCGCGCTCGACCATTTCCCCGAAGACTTCGGTCTCGCCAACCTAGACGATAGCGCGCCCAAAGCGGCCGCGGCCTGACCCAGGAGCCCCACCATGTCCGACATGCTCAACTCCCCTGCCGGCGGCTGCGGCTCCGGCAACTGCGCGTGCAAATCGCAAGCGCAACAACGCGCGACCCGCTCGGTGTACGACGACACCGACTACGGCACGCCGGCGCGCCACGCCGACATCGACGTCACGCTCGAAATCGACGGCCAGTCGATCACCGTTCCAGCGGGCACTTCGGTGATGCGCGCCGCCGCCGAGGCCGGCGTGAACGTGCCGAAGCTCTGTGCGACCGATTCGCTCGAACCGTTCGGCTCGTGCCGTCTGTGTCTGGTCGAGATCGAAGGCAAGCGCGGCTATCCCGCGTCGTGCACGACGCCGGTCGAAGCCGGCATGAAGGTCCGTACGCAAACGGATCGTCTGCAATCGCTGCGCCGCAACGTGATGGAGCTGTACATCTCCGATCACCCGCTCGATTGCCTCACCTGCCCCGCCAACGGCGACTGCGAACTGCAGGACATGGCGGGCGTGACCGGCTTGCGCGAAGTGCGCTACGGCTTCGACGGCGCGAATCACCTGAAGGACAAGAAAGACGAATCGAATCCGTACTTCACGTATGACCCGTCGAAGTGCATCGTCTGCAATCGCTGCGTGCGCGCGTGCGAGGAAACGCAAGGCACGTTCGCGCTGACCATCGCCGGGCGCGGTTTCGAATCGCGCGTGGCGGCGAGCGAAAACAAGCCGTTCATGGACTCGGAATGCGTGTCGTGCGGCGCGTGCGTCGCCGCGTGCCCGACCGCAACCCTGCAGGAGAAAACCGTCATCATGCTCGGCCAGGCCGAGCACTCGGTCATCACCACTTGCGCGTATTGCGGCGTCGGCTGCTCGTTCAAGGCGGAGATGAAGGGCAACGAGGTCGTGCGCATGGTGCCGCACAAGAACGGCGCGGCCAACGAAGGCCACGCCTGCGTGAAGGGCCGCTTCGCCTGGGGCTATGCAACGCACAAGGACCGCATCACCAAGCCGATGATCCGCGCGAAGATCACCGACCCGTGGCGCGAAGTCAGCTGGGAAGAAGCGCTCAACTACGCGGCTTCGGAGTTCCGCCGCATTCAGGCGAAGTACGGCCGCGATTCGATCGGCGGCATCACGTCGTCGCGTTGCACGAACGAGGAAACCTATCTCGTGCAAAAGCTCGTGCGCGCCGCGTTCGGCAACAACAACGTGGACACCTGCGCGCGCGTGTGCCACTCGCCCACCGGCTACGGCCTGAAGACCACGCTCGGCGAATCGGCGGGCACGCAGACCTTCGCCTCGGTCGACAAAGCCGACGTCATCGTTGTAATCGGTGCGAATCCGACCGACGGCCATCCGGTGTTCGGCTCGCGTCTGAAGCGCCGCGTGCGTGAGGGCGCGAAGCTGATCGTCGTCGATCCGCGCCGCATCGATATCGTCGATACGGCGCACGTGAAGGCCTCGCATCATCTGCAATTGCGCCCCGGCACCAACGTGGCCGTCGTGAATGCGCTGGCTCACGTGATCGTGACCGAAGGCTTGCTGAACGAAGCGTTCGTCGCCGAGCGTTGCGACACGCGCGCCTTCCAGCAATGGCGCGATTTCGTGGCGCTGCCGGAGAACGCGCCGGAAGCGACCGAGCAAGTCACCGGCGTGCCGGCGCAAGCCGTGCGCGAAGCCGCCCGCATCTACGCCACCGGCGGCAACGCCGCGATCTACTACGGCCTCGGCGTCACCGAACACGCGCAAGGTTCGACCACGGTGATGGGCATCGCGAATCTGGCGATGGCCACCGGCAACATCGGCCGCGAAGGCGTGGGCGTGAATCCGCTGCGCGGTCAGAACAACGTGCAGGGCTCGTGCGACATGGGCTCGTTCCCGCATGAGTTGCCGGGCTACCGCCACATCAGCGACACGGTCACGCGCACGCTGTTCGAGCAAGCGTGGAACGTCACGCTGCAGCCGGAACCGGGTCTGCGCATTCCGAACATGTTCGACGCGGCGCTCGACGGCAGCTTCATGGGCCTGTACTGCCAGGGCGAGGACATCGTGCAGTCCGACCCGAACACGCATCATGTATCGGCGGCGCTGTCGTCGATGGAATGCATCGTCGTGCAGGATATTTTCCTGAACGAGACCGCCAAGTACGCGCACGTGCTGCTGCCGGGTTCGTCGTTCCTCGAAAAGGACGGCACCTTCACCAACGCGGAGCGCCGCATTTCGCGCGTGCGCAAGGTGATGCCGCCGCTGCCGGGTTACGCGGACTGGGAAGTGACCATACTGCTCGCGCGTGCGCTCGGCTACGAGATGGACTACACGCATCCGTCGCAGATCATGGACGAGATCGCGCGTCTCACGCCGACTTTCCACGGCGTCTCGTACAAGAAGCTCGACGAGCTCGGCAGCATTCAGTGGCCGTGCAACGAGAACGCACCGGACGGCACGCCGACCATGCACATCGACACCTTCGTGCGCGGCAAGGGCAAGTTCGTCATCACGAAGTTCATCGCGTCGCCGGAAAAGGTCACGCGCAAGTTCCCGCTGCTGCTCACGACGGGCCGCATCCTGTCGCAGTACAACGTGGGCGCGCAAACGCGCCGCACCGAGAACTCGCGCTGGCACGACGAGGACCGGCTGGAAATCCATCCGCACGATGCCGAGGAACGCGGCATCAAGATGGACGACTGGGTCGGCATCGAATCGCGTGCGGGGCAGACCGTGCTGCGCGCGAAAATCACTGAACGGATGCAGCCGGGCGTCGTCTACACGACGTTCCACTTCCCCGAATCGGGCGCGAACGTGATCACCACCGAGAGCTCGGACTGGGCAACCAACTGCCCGGAATACAAGGTGACCGCGGTGCAGGTGATGCCGGTCGAACAGCCGTCGCAATGGCAGAAGGACTACTCGCGCTTCAACACCGAGCAGCTGGATCTGCTGAAGCATCGCGAGTTGGCCAACGTGACGTCGGGCAAGTGAGGCGAGCATGGACAAGCAGAACCTGATCGACATGGCGAACCGGATCGGCGAGTTTTTCGAGTCGATGCCGGATCACGACGAAGCACTCGCCGGCGTCGCCGATCATATCCACCGCTTCTGGGAGCCGCGCATGCGGCGCGCATTGCTGGCGTCGCTGGATCACCCGGACGCCGACGGCATTGCGATGTCGGCGATCGTCAAGGAAGCGCTCGTCAAGCATCGTGAGGCGCTGACGCCGGCTGCGCCCGCCACGGCCTGAGCAGGCGCGGCTGTCGCCATGTTTTGGCGCAAGCGGGCGGCAATTGCCGCCCGCCCGTCACCCCACCGCAACCCACCGCAACACCCCGCAGCCAGCACGCGAGGCGGCCCCTCACAGGGCCGCCTGCTCCGGTATCTCGCCACTCACCGCAAACCACGCTTCGCAGTGCCGCGCCAGGCCGTGTAGATCGGAGCCGGTGCGCCCGCGCGCGCTGATGTAGCCGTCCGGCCGCACCAGATAGAACGACGGCCGCGTGCGTCCATACGATTCGGCGAGCGCGGGACCGCCGTCGCCGGTCGTATCCGTGATGCGCCAGATGCGCACCGCGCCCGGCAGCAACGTCTCCACTTCGGCGGCGAGCCGCTCCAGTTCCGCGTCCGGCGGCGGCGCGTGCTTCGCCGCGGGATCGAGCGGCGTTTCGTCGACGGGCAACGGCGGCACCAGCAGGAACAGCGAGAAGAACGCCGGGTCGTGCAGATCGTAAATGCAGCCGACGCCCGGCGCGCGGCCGAGCGGTCCGTCCACCACATGCACCAGCGCATCGGGCGCCCTTTCGCCGGCACGCGGGCCGCCGTCGAGCACGCGTTCAAACGTAAGCGGACTGCGCCGGTACTGGATCGACAACTCGCTGATGGTCAGGCGCGCCGCATCGCGCAGCGGCCCAAGCGCGGCGAGCACCGGCATCACGCGCTCGCGCAGCAGCTTCAACGGCCCATGATCGGCCTCGGCCATCTGCGTGATGAAGCCGGTCTGCCGCAGCACGTCGCGTTCGATTGGATGACGTTCGAGATGATAGGTGTCGAGCAAACGGTCCGGCGCCGCGCCCTTTAAAACGAGCGCGAGCTTCCAGCCGAGATTGAACGCTTCCTGAATGCCCGTGTTCATGCCTTGCGCGCCGGCCGGACTGTGGACGTGCGCGGCGTCGCCCGCGAGGAAGATGCGGCCGACGCGCAGCCGCTCGACCATCCGGCTGTTCACATGAAAATACGACGACCACGCGAGATCCGACACGTCGACTCGTTCGCGCACGCGCCGCGCGATCAGCGCCTTGCATGCTTCGAGCGACGGCGCCGGCACGCTGTTGAGCGGCGGCTCGCCCAGCACCGCGGGCGTCGCGAGCATGGCGCGCGACACGCCGCCAGCAGGCTCGGCCGCATGATCCGCGATCAGACGATGCCGGCCATGGCCCATCGGAAACAACGCGACCAGGCCCTCGCCGGAAGCGAAAATATGGAATTCGTCTTCGGGCCAATCGGTTTCGGCGTGCAGATCGGCGAGCAGGAAAGTCTGCTCGAAGGTCTTGCCCGTGAAGCTCAAACCCAGCCGATGACGGATCGCGCTGTGCGCGCCGTCGGCGGCGATCATGTACGACGGACGCAGCGTTTCCGTGTGGCCGTCCGCGCGCCGCAGCGTCGCCTGAATGCCCGCGGCGCCCTGCGAAAACATGGTCAGTTCGACGCCCCGTTCGACCGTCACGCCGAACTCCGCCAGATGCTCGGTCAGCAGACGTTCAGTCACCGACTGATCGAGAAACAGCAGATACGGATAGCGCGTGTGCAGCGGATCGAAATCGAGCTGCGCGAGCCGCATGCCGTTGGAAAAAAGGTTAGCGGCACGCGCGCGATGACCCCGTTCCAGAAACCGCTCGACCAGCCGATGCTGCTCGAGTAGTTCGAGCGTGCGCGCCTGGATGCCGATGGCCCGCGAGTACGGGTTCGGTCGCATCGCTTTGTCGATCAGACGCACGGGGATGTGGGCACGCGCGAGACTCATCGCCGCGGCAAGCCCGGTGGGCCCCGCCCCGACGATCAGCACCGGCGACGCGTCGTTTGCAGCAGCGTCCATGCAGAACTCCGGAGACAACGGTGCGCTCTAGTGTACGCCGCCAACCGCTTGCTCAACGGTGCGCCGCATCAATCGCGGGGGCGCGGACAAGTGTGCGGCTGTTGCGCTTCGTCGCGATGCCGTGCGTGTGCCGCGCGTCAATGCGCATGCGGCGGATGGTCCATCGCGCAACGATGCTCGGTCGTGCCGAGGTCGACTTGCAGCGTCGCATGCTGCATCGAAAAACGTTCGCGCAGCGTGACGACGATGCCGTCGAGCGATTCGTCGCCGGGATGGCCCGCCGGCATCACCAGATGTGCGCTGAGCGCGTTGCCGGTAGTCGACAGCGCCCAGACGTGAAGATCGTGCACGTCGACGACGCCCGGCTGATCCGCAAGATAGTCGCGAATGCGCTGCATATCGACGCCCGGCGGCACGGCGTCGAGCGCGAGATGCGCCGAATCGCGCAGCAGACCCCACGTGCCGTACACGATCACCGCGACCACGAGCAGGCTCATCACCGGGTCGAGCCACGTCCAGTTGGTGTAGAGAATCGCGAGGCCGCTGAGCGCGACCGCCGCGGAGACGCCGGCATCCGCGGCCATGTGCAGGAAGGCGCCGCGAATGTTCAGGTCTTCCTTCTGACCGCGCATGAAAAGCCATGCGGAAATCCCGTTGACCACCATGCCCACGGTGGCGACGACGAACACCGCGAGTCCGGCGACCGGCGCCGGATTCATCAGGCGCCCGATCGCCTCGGCGACGATCACGCCGCACGCGAACAGCAGCAGCGCCGCGTTGGCAAGCGACGCGAGAATCGACGAGCTCCCGAAACCGAACGTGAAGCGTGCCGACGGACGCCGCGTGGCGAGCCATGTGGCGCCCCACGCGAGCAGGAGGCCGAGTACGTCGGAGAGGTTGTGGCCGGCGTCGGCGAGTAGCGCGGTGGAATGCGCGATCACGCCGTAGACGGCTTGCATCATCACGATCGCGACGTTCAGCGCGACGGCGAGCGCGAATGCGCGACCGTGGCCGGCGGCGGGCGCGTGGGCGTGGGCGTGGGCGTGGTGGGCGTCGCTGTGGCTGCCGCTGCTGTGGCTGCCGCTGCTGTGGCTGCCGCTGCTGTGGCTGCCGCTGCTGTGGCTGCCGCTGCTGTGGCTGCCGCTGCTGTGGCTGCCGTCGCTGTGGCTGCCGTCGCTGTGGCTACCGCCACCGTGGCTGTGGCTATGGCCGACGTGTTCGTCCTCGCGCTCGTCGTCAGGGCGGTTCGGGGCAACGTTGTTCTTCATGTCGAATCCAGAGGAAATTCGCTGGCCGGTTCGGCCACGTGCTCGAGCATCCCGGCCAGCATCGCGCTGATGTGGCGGTCCGCGGCGAGGTAGAACACCTGCTTGCCCTGCCGCTCCGCGCGCACGATTCGCGCGGCGCGCAGCAGCCGCAAGTGGTGGCTCACCAGCGACGGCGATAGACGCAGCGCCTGCGCCAGCGCGCCGACCGCGCGCCGTTCGTCGGCGCACGCCAGCACGATGCGCAACCGCGTCGGGTCGCCGAGCAGGCGGAACAGATCGGCCAGCGGCACGAGGGTGTCCGCGGAACGCTCTTCAGGGCTGCTCGGCGGCGCGGAAGAAACCATGACAGGCGGTAGCGTGAGCGTACATATGAACAGGTATTCATACGTTATACATTATTGAGACGACCGGTCAAATCGCAGCGCGGTCCGGCGAGTGTGGGAAAATGCGGCGGTTCGTTTCATCCGGCCCACCCTTCCCCGTCATGCAACCTGTATTTGACCGCGCTTTCGCGGCGCATCGTGACGGCCGCCTCGACGACGCCGAACGCGGCTACCGCGCGACGCTCGACGGCAATCCCGCGCACGTCGATGCGTTGCATCTGCTGGGCGTTCTGCGCCACCAGCAAGGCCAGCACGCCGAAGCCGCCGAGCTCGTGCGGCGCGCGGTGAACCTGCGCCCGCAAGACGCCGCGCTGCAACTGAATCTCGGCAACGCCCTGAAGGCGCTCGGCAAACTCGAGGACGCCATCGAACGATTCCGCAACGCGCTGACGCTGGCGCCGTCCTTCCCGATGGCGCACTACAACCTCGGCAACGCCTATGCCGCCGCGGGCCGTCATGAAGACGCCGCCGATGCCTTCGCGAAATCGCTGCGCCTGCAACCGAACGACGCCTCGTCGCACAACAACCTCGGCAATGCGCTGCACGCGCTCGGACGCCACACGGAGGCGATCGCGTCGTTCCAGCGCGCGCTCGAACTGCGTCCCGGCCACGCGGGCGCGCTCAATAACATGGGCATGTCGCTGAACGCGCTGGGTCGCGCGGACGAGGCGATTCCGTGCTTCCAGGCCGCGCTCGCCGCCGAGCCGCGCTTCGTCGCCGCGCACTTCAATCTCGCCAATACCTTCGACGCCACCGGCCGTCACGCCGAAGCGGTCGCGTCATTCGAGGCCGCGCTCGCCTTGCAGCCGAACCTGCCGCCGGCCATCTACGGCATGGGCAATGCGCTCGCGGCGTTGGGGCGTCATGCGCAGGCGCTGCCGTATCTGGAGCGCGCGGTCGGTCTCGATCCGCAATTCGCGCTCGCATGGCTGAGCCTCGGCGCCGCGCATCAGGCGCTCGGCGCGCACGCCACGGCCGTGCGCGCGTTCGACCAGGCGTTGCGCTTGCGCCCCGACCTCGCGAGCGCGCACATGAACCGCGCGCTGGCATGGCTCGCATTGCGCGATTTCACACGCGGACTGCCGGAATACGAATGGCGGCTGCAAACGATGGCGCAACCGGCGATCCAGACGCTGCCGCGCTGGCACGGCGAGCCGATCGAACAGCGCACGCTGTTCATTCATGCCGAACAGGGTTTCGGCGATACGCTGCAATTCGTGCGCTTCGTCCCGCTGGCCGCGCAGCGCGCGGCGCGCGTCGTGCTCGAAGTGCAGCCGCAACTGCTGCCGCTGCTGGCGACGGCTGCGGAAGCCTGGCGCGTCACGCTGATCGCCCAGGGCGCGCCGCGCCCCGCCGCGGATCTGCACTGCCCGCTGCTGAGCTTGCCGCTCGCGCTCGGCACCACCTACGACACCATTCCGGCCCGCACGCCCTACCTCAGCGTGCCGCCCGCCTATGCCCGCAAATGGCGCGGCTCGCTCGGCGGTCAGGCAAAACGCAAGATCGGCATCGCGTGGTCGGGACGCATCCAGCAAAACGAAACACGTTCGATGCCGCTCGCCGCGCTCGATCCGCTCTTCGCGCTCGACGGCATCGACTGGATCGTGCTGCAACCGGAACTGAGCGCCGAGGAACGTGCGGCGCTCGACGCACATTCGCGGGCGGCGTCGATTCATCGTTTCGACGAGCGGATCGGCGATTTCGCGGACACCGCGGCGATCATCGCGCGGCTCGACGCGGTGGTGTCGGTGGATACGTCCATCGCTCACCTTACCGGCGCGCTGCGCAAGCCGCTCTGGCTGATGCTGCCGTTCGCCGCGGATTGGCGCTGGTTTGCCGGCGAGACGCGCAGTCCCTGGTATCCGGGCGCGACGCTCGCGCGTCAGCCGCGGCCTGGCGCATGGGGTGAGGTGGTCGAGGCGGTGGCGGACGAATTGCGCCGCGGCTAGGCGCGCCGTTCGCCCTGCGTCGTTCGGCGATCGCGGCGATCGCGTTGCCTCGGCAGCGGCAAAAGAAAAACCCCGCGTTCTCACGAACGCGGGGTTTTTCTTCTATTGCCCGAATGAACGGGCGACCGTCAGGCCGTCCGATACTGATCGCGTGATCCCGGCGTGCGATACAGCGCCAGCGTCGCAACCAGCCCACAGACCGCCGCAAGGCCCAGGAACAGACCAGGCGCGGCCTTGTTGCCCGTGTCGTGAATCAGCAGCGTCGAAATAGCCGGCGTGAAGCCGCCGATCGTCGTCGCCAGGCTGTAAGCCAGAGAGAAGCCGGCCGTACGAACTTCGACAGGCATGACCTCGGTCAGCGCGACGACCATCGCGCCGTTATAGCTGCCGTACAGGAACGACAGCCACAGTTCGACGCCCAGCAGCCGCGCGAAGGAAGGCTCCGCGACCAGCCATTGCAGCGCCGGATAGGCGGTGACGATCGTCAGCGCGGTGAAGGCGAGCAGCACCGGACGGCGGCCGATGCGGTCCGACAGCGCACCCGCGAGCGGCAGCCAGATCAGGTTCGACAAGCCGATGCAGACGGTGACGACGAGCGTATCGATCGACGAGAGCTTAAGCACTTCCTTGCCGAAGGTCGGCGTGTACGCGGTGATCATGTAGAACGACACGGTGGTCATGATGACCATGCCCATGCCGCCGAGCACGGTGCCCCAGTTGGCGGCCATCGTCTTCACGATCTCACCCATGCCCGGATGATGCTTGCGCGCCTCGAACTCCTCGGTTTCCTTCAGCGAACGGCGGATCAGGAACAAAAACGGCACGATCAGACAGCCAATGAGGAACGGCACGCGCCAGCCCCAGGCGACCATCTGGTCCGCCGGCAGCATCTTGTTGAGCACCACGCCGATCAGCGCGGCGAACACCACGGCAACCTGCTGACTGCCCGACTGCCACGCGCAATAAAAGCCCTTGTTGCCCTTGGTGGCGATCTCCGACAGATACACGGAAACGCCGCCCAGCTCCACGCCGGCGGAGAAGCCTTGCAGCAGACGGCCGAACAGCACGAGCACCGGCGCGAGCACGCCGATCGTCGCGTAGCCTGGGATCGCCGCGACCGTGAGCGTGCCGAGCGCCATCAGGGCGAGCGTGAGGATCAGGCCCTTGCGGCGGCCGTGATGGTCGATGTAGGCGCCGAGGACAATCGCGCCGAGCGGCCGCATCAGGAAGCCCGCGCCGAACACCGACAGCGACAGCATCAGCGAAGCGAATTCGTTGCCGCTCGGAAAGTAGGTCTTGGCGATCGCGGAGGCGTAATAGCCATAGACCATGAAATCGTACATCTCAAGAAAGTTGCCGCTGACGACGCGGAAAACTGTCTTGAACTTGGATTCTTGCGATGAGGAAGCGGCGTGTGACGCAGTAGACATGACACTCTCTAATGAGCCCTTCGCCATGCGTGCGCGCGGCGATCAGGCAGTTGGTACGATCCATGGGATTCGGCAAGCGGATGCCACGCGCGGATAGAAGAGCGGACGCGCCGGGGGCGCTGCATTCTCTTATTCAAATCATTTGCGTGGTATCAGGGTAAACGTTGTGAATCACGCGAAACCCCGTCCGCATAATGTTAGCGTTGATTGCGCTGTGGCGTAATTCATACAGTTTCATTACCGAACAGCGCCGTCGTAACCTCGCGGTAAACTTTGCAGCCAGCACTTTCGTCGAGCACTACCGATGCAAACCACCCGCGCTCTTTCGCTGCGCCCCGCGACCCTCGCGGACTGCGCGCTCATTGCATCGATCCACAGCACCAGTTGGCAGGCCACCTATCGCGGCCTGCTGCCGGACGCCTTCCTCGACGGCGAAGTCACGCGGGAGCGTGCCGCCTATTGGGAAGCCCGACTGAGCGCACCGGGCGGCGAGCGCCGCGCCGTACTGATCGCCGAGTTGGCGGGCGAGCCGATCGGTTTCGTCTGCGTGGAACGACAACCGGACTCCGCGTGGGGCGTGCTGCTGGACAACCTGCACGCGTTGCCCGCGTACCAGGGCATCGGTGCGGGCAAGCTGTTGATGCGCGCCGCCGAGGATTGGGCTCGCGCGCAAGGCGAGGCGCAGTTATATCTGTATGTGCTCGAAGGCAATACGTCGGCGATCGGCTTCTACGAGCGGCAAGGCTGGCAGTTCGTCGGCGCGGAGCCGGATCATATGGGCGGCGTGGATATTACCGCCTTGCGCTATGTGTACCGGCTGGATCGATAAAACAGGCGCGCGCGTCGTTTGATCGTCGGCCAGACGATCGCGGGCGAAGGTCGATCCGCATTGCTTTTCGGAACAGTCCGATCGTTTGTTCGGCGGCCTCTTGGCATTATCTTCGCCACTCCGATGGCTTCACAGTAAAACGCCCACGCGCCCACGTGCTCCCCGGAGCGCGGCACTTCCCTGCAACGTCGACCCACCCACACACGCCAGGCGTTTCGCTCGCATCGTCCTGAAGCCTGAGTCCCTAGACCTGCGTCCGCTGATCGGCGGGCTACCTTAAAGGCGCTGGAACAGACCGATGCTCACCATTCCACTCACCCCAATCGTAGGCGCCATGGCGCTGCCGCGCTTGCGCCCGCTTGGCCACTTGCCGGCGTCTTTCGGTCACGACTGGACGCTGCTGCCGCCGGTCCGCAGTTTGCGTGCGGAACTCAAGGCGCTCTACGCAGCGATGCTGCGTACCTTCTGCATGAGCGAAGAGACCATCCGCTCGCTATGCAAATGGGTGCCGCTGGAGGAACGGCGTGCGACTGCGCCGACAGTATTCGATGCGCCGTCCAACCACTTCCCGCCCATTACCGCTGAAGGGCAGCCCTTCGAGCGAATCAGGATGCCTGCATTCGAGCCGGAATCGCATGGATCGTCGGTACATTGGAGCGCAATAGCGGGTGGTGCCTGCGCACTCGGCGGCGCTGCGATGCTTGCATGGATCGCTGTCGGTCAGTTGGGCCCTCGCCCGACACTTGGCGACAGTATTTTCGGCAGTTCGTTGACGGTCGATCGCGGCTCACCGTCGGCCGATGATCGCAGGGCTGACGCAGCAGCGACTCAGCACGCGGCCGCGAACGGCGAAGCAAATCGGCGAGCGCCGGGTGGGCAGTCGGCGCATGTGAGCGCAGGTGCCTCACCAACGGATGCAACCGCGAACGCAACCGGATCTTTCAAGGAGTCCGCAGTCGCGACCGCGTCGGAGGCCAACACACCGCGTCCAACGGGTCCGATTCCGTCGCGTCATGCCGAAAAGACTTCTCCCGATGCAATCACGGCTCGTGTCGCAACCGCCGCCACCGTCTCATCCGTGCAGGCCCCAGCGGGCAAGGCCGTCTCACAGCGCCGCAGCAAGTTTCGCGAGAAGGCTGCCGGCCTGCACGGCAAGAGCTACCGTCAAAACAGCCATAACGGCACGGTAAAGCGGCTTCCGTATCAGCCGGCACCGAACGATGACATCCCGCCTATCGCGGCTCCCTCGACTACGCAATACACGCTCGCGAAACCATCGGCGGCGGGATCTTATTCGCCACTGGAGCCATCGCGGCTTGGCGTCGACGAATACACGTCCGTGGCGATGTCCGCCGGCACGCACCTTCAAGACATCGCGCGGTCGCCGCGCGCAGCTTCCACAAGTCATCCGTCTGGAACGAATGGAACGGAATGGATGAATCACATGTCGCAGCGCCGTGTAACCGAAGTCCCGGATCAATTCGCCAGGTAAGCGCAACGCCGTCGCGAACTCGCGGCGCAAAAAAAAAAGCCCGGCCATGCATGGCCGGGCTTTTTACCTTCATACCCTTACTTCTGGCCTGGCAGGCCAAGTTCCGTTTGCCGCTGCAGTTGCATCACTTCGTTCTGCACCTGACGCAGTTGCGCCTGCGCCCTTTCCTTTTCCGCGTGCAATGCGGCCGCTTCGCCTTGAGTCTGCCGCTGGTAGTCGTTGACCTTGGCCTGCTGCGTGCGCGCGACGTCGAGATCCGCTTGCAAGCGCTTCGCGCGCTCCGCCGACAACGCGATGATGTCCTCGATGTAAGCCTTTTGGGCCTGCAACTGTGTGCGACGAATCTCGACCTCCGCGAGTTGCGCCGTCTGCTGGACGAAGCCCGCATAGATCGCCTCGGCTCGGCCCGCGTTCTCCGACTTGATCACGCGCCAGAAATGTTTGTCCTGAAATAATGCGACGTAGTAGGCCATCTCCCGAGGATAGAAGAACAGGCTCGCGCCGTAACTACCGTTATATGTGGTGCGCAGTTCGCTCAGCTTCGCGTCGTGAATCATCTGCATCAGTTCGGCGACGTTGCCTTGCGCGTCCGCGGCGGCGGGCGTGCCTGAGGCCGCGCTGCGCAGCGCGGCGGCCACCGGCTCCGGTGTCAACGTGTTCATGGCCGGTCGCGTGCCGACCAGAGGGGCGGCCTCGTCGCTTTGCGCTGCCAGCACAAAACCGCCATGCTGCAACAGCGCACACGAGGTCGCGAGCAGCATGGCGCGCCGTACAATCAAGGGGTACTTCATACGTGCATGCTCCATGCAAATCCAGATCAGCCTAGGATTATCGCGCGGATTAGTCGTTAAGCGAAGCGTTCAGATGTTGCGCGCACAGACTTTAAATCGAGATAAATCGCCGGCGAATGGATTGGCCAAATAACTCGGGTAATCGCGGAATAAAAAATTTCAGATAGGACCGAAACGCAACGATCCGCCTTTTGTGGACTGCGGTCGGATCACGTTAATTTGACGGAAATCCAACGATATGCGGGCTTGCAATACGGAGATAGATTGCTTGTCGTTAAATTCGCGTGCCGTCGATCTTGGTTCATCAACAACTCGCCTTCCTCGCCGCCTTAAAAGCGACCGGTAATCAAGCGGCGGACAAAAGCATTGCTGCATCGACAAGCCAAGACTCGGTGAGACTGCGGAGCGTGGACCGAAAGACAACGACCGGGAAACCAACGCGAGGCGCGCCGCCAAATCCAACAGCAACGCGCCCCCGACAAATCCACCTCGCGGGACGCGCTTTTGACCACGCGCGAATCTCAGCACCGTCAAAACCGCGTTTCGCGCGCCACCCGCAGAAAGGTATCGAGCAATGGCGTGCAGTCGAGCAGTTCCTCGCCACCCGCGCGATGGAACTCCGGGTGCCACTGCACGCCCATCACGAACGGCGCCCGCCGATAGCGCACGGCCTCGATGATGCCGTCCGAAGCCGACACCGCTTCGATGTTGAGATCGCGGCCCAGCGTCTTGACCGCCTGATGGTGAATCGAGTTGACGATCGCATCGCGCCGGCCCGGAAACATATTCACCAGCGTGGAGCCGTCCGGGAAGTGAATCCCGTGCCGATGCTGATCATAGTTCTCGTTGACGTGCGCGCCCGCGGTCGGCACATCGGTAGCGATGTCCTGATACAAGGTCCCGCCAAACGCCACGTTGATCAGTTGACAGCCGCGGCATACACCCAACACCGGCTTACCCGACTCGATGAACTCGTGCAGCAGTTCGAGCTCGTACATGTCGCGCACACGGTCGCCCGGCCATTCGTGACTGGTTGCCGCTTCCGCGTAGGACTGCGGCGAGACGTCCGCGCCGCCTTGCAGCAACAGGCCGTCGAGATGCTTTGCATAATCGCGCAAACGGATATTGCTCGGGTGCAGCATGCCCTGATGACCGACCGTCGGAATCATGAACACCAGCACGTCGCGCGACATCACCCAATGCGCGATCGATTCCTCCAGGTACTGCAGCGTCTTGCCGCGCAAGCCCCTCGCCCCCGGCTCCGGATGAAAGATGCGCGCCGACACGCCGATGCGCAGCGTGCGCTGCGTGATCCGCTGGCCGGCGCGATCGAACAACTGGCGCGCGCGCGCCGCGATGATGCGGCCGAACACCGTCCACGCCGAATCGTTCTGCTTCAGATAACGCGGCGGCGACGGCGGCAATGCGTTCGGCGGCGGCGGATTGGACGCGCTGAAGTCGGGCGCGGCGCCGAAACCGGGCGGCGGCGAGCCGGCCGGGCGCCCGCTGGATGCCGCTGCCTGACCTGAAGCGGCGGTATCGCCGGCAGAGGTAACCAGTTCGCCGTCGATCGCTTCGCTGCTCGCGGGCGGCATGGGTGGCGGCGTCACGGGACGGGTGCCGACACGCTGCGCGTCACGCTCGTGAGCCGCCGCTTCCTGCTTCGCGGTGGATGCCGCCGCTGAACTGCGTGCCTCTTCGGCGTCGCGTTGCCGCGCCGTTTGCGAATCGGTGGGTGTGACGGCCGACGCGCTTTCAGGGTCGTCGGTGGATGACCGGACGGCGGCTCCCTCAGTTGCCGCAGATGTGGTGGAAGCACCGCTAGCGCTCGACGGCGAACCTTCCGGCAACACGCTGGAGCGCGGCGCGCCGGCGCTGGAATCCGCACCCGCGGCTGACGCCGCGGCGCGTGAAACCCCGCCCGCTGAAGGACTCGCGCCCTTGCCCGCCGTCCCCGAATACACCTGCGGCGTCACCGCATCCTTGATGGGAGATTGCGTGGAATCTTCATGCGAGGGAGGCAGCGAGGCTGCCGGCTCATTCGGCGCGATGTCGGATTTCTGTGCGCCCGGCGTGGCCGGCGACGCCGAAGGCGACGGTGGGCTGCCAGGCTCGCCGGCATTTTCAGGTTTGTTTTCGCTCATGACAGTCAGACAGGCGCCTTGCACGCGAACGAATGAATATGCCCTGATTATCCGCCAGCGGACCAAGCCCCGCAAACCCACACACAATTGGTCACATTGTTGCGGCGGGCAATGCACGCCATCCGACTCAAGGATCGGGCTGTTCGTCGAACGTTTCGCGCAGCGCGATCTGCATCGCCGCGTGGATTTTCACGCACCAGCGCCACACGAGCGCAAGCAGCAGCGCGGCGCAACCGAGCACCGCGATGAGCAGGCCGGTCGGCGGCAGGATGCCGCTCGAGAGCGCCGCGACCAGCAGGAACACGCCGACCATCGAGACCACCGGCACCAGGTCGGAGATCGCGTAACGGATCGCACGCGTGAAGCGCCCCGCGATCGCCGGCTGCACGCTGACCTCGGCGAGCAGCAGCGCGAGCGACTTGGTCTTGCGATAGACGGCCACCAGAAACGGCATCGATATGACCAGCGCAATGCTCCACAAGACCACGCGCTGCATGGGCTCGGCCGTCAGCCAGCGCGCGAGCAAGCCGCCGGTGTAAGGCGCGCTATACGACACGATCAGAAAAATCGCGGCGACCAAAGCCAGGTTCACGGCGATCTGCAAAATGATTCGCCGCGTCATGCTGAACAACGTCGGTTCACCGGTTCCAGTGCTCAGGCTGCGCACCCACTGGCCGTACATGCCGAACACGTTGGCGAGCGTGCGCGGCATCGCGTGACCCAGCCGCTGCGTCAGCGGGTCCGCGGCCCGGATCAGATAAGGCGTAAACAGCGTGGTCAATGCCGATACCGCGACCGCGATCGGATAGAGAAACGCGCTCGTCACTTTCAGCGTCAAGCCGAGCGACGCGATGATGAACGAGAACTCGCCGATCTGCGAGACGGTCATGCCGACCCGCATCGCCGTGCGTCCGTCCTTGCCGGCGAGAAAGGTGCCGAGCCCGCACGAGACGATCTTGCCGACGATTACCGCCACCGTGATCACCGCGATCGGCCACGCGTAGTCGACCAGCACCGCCGGGTCCAGCATCAAACCGATCGTCACGAAGAAAATCGCGGAAAACGCGTCGCGCAGCGGCGCAATCAGATGCTCGATGCGGTGCAGATGGCGCGACTCCGCCATGATCGCGCCGATCAGAAACGCGCCGAGCGCAATGCTGTAATCGAGCTTCACCACCAGCAGACAGAAGCCAAAGCAGAAGCCGAGCACCGACACCAGCAGCATCTCGTCGCTCCTCGCGCGCGCCACATAGTTCAGCGCGCGGGGCACGACCAGAATGCCGACCACCAGCGACACCGTCATGAAGAGCAGCAGCTTGCCGAGCGTGACCACTGCGATACCCGCGCTCAGTTGACCGGTCTGCGCGATGCCGGACAGCAGCACGAGCATCGCGATGGCGAGAATGTCCTCGACGATCAGAATCCCGAACACCAGTTGCGCGAAGCTCTCGCGCTTCAGACCCAGTTCGGAAAGCGCCTTGACGATGATCGTGGTCGACGAGATCGCGAGGATCGCGCCGAGGAACAGCGAATCCATCGGACTCCAGCCGAACGCGCTGCCGATCTCGTAACCGAGCCACAGCATCAGCACGATTTCGGAGAGCGCCGCGACGATCGCCGTCGCGCCGACCTTGAACAGCTTGCGCAGGCTGAATTCCAGCCCCAGCGAAAACATCAGGAACACCACGCCGAGTTCGCCGAGGGTCTGAATGGTCTGCTCGTCGTGGATCAACTGGAACGGCGGCGTGTACGGCCCGATGATCACGCCCGCGGCGATGTAACCCAACACCACCGGCTGCTTCAGGCGATGGAACAGCACGGTGACGACGCCGGCCAGCGCCATCACGACCGCCAGATCCTGAATGAAGCCGATGCCGTGGTGCATGAATGCGTTCCTTACAGAAAGTAATCTTGAAAACGCAGTGTAGCAAACGCCCGCCTGGCGCCGAATCGCGGAAAGCGCCGAAGGGCGCGGGATTGCCGCCTGCTCTTGAACTCCCGACGATGCCGCGCAGCAGAATGTTTTTGACACGCTGGACGCCTGTGAAATATCACCATAATATTTGGCGAATATTTTTAGGGGAGTCGAATGATGCGGCAGGTGTCCTTCAATGTTGTGGAGCGTTCCGGCGACAGTCGCGCCGAAACGGTGGAAGTGAATCGCTTGACCATCGCCGGTTGGGCCGGGCGCGACCAGGCCGCGATCGAGCATCACATCGCAGAACTGGCCGCGCTCGGCGTGAAGCGTCCCTCCACTACGCCGTGCTTCTACCGCCTCGGCGCGGAGCTGCTGACGCAGGCCGAACTCGTCGACGTGGTCGGCGTGAAGTCCAGCGGCGAGGCGGAATGCGTGCTGGTGCAATCGAAGGCGGGCTTGCTCGTCACCGTCGGCTCCGACCATACCGACCGCGAAGTCGAAGCCTATGGCGTGACCGTCTCCAAGCAGGTATGCCCGAAACCGGTCGCGCGCGACGCCTGGCGTTTCGACGACCTCGCCGGCCACTGGGATCGACTGGAATTGCGCGCCTACGCGGTGACGAACGGCGAGCGGCGCGTCTATCAGCAAGGCAGCGTCGCCACGCTGCTGCCCGCCGCCGACTTGCTCGAGCGCGCGCCGCTCGCACCCGGCGCCGCGATGTTCTGCGGCACCCTCGCCGTGCAAGGCGGCATCGTCGGCATGGCCGACGGCGACGCGCTCGAACTCGAATTGCACGATCCCGTCCTGAACCGCACACTGCGCCACGCCTATCGCGTGCGAGCGCTTCCTATCGTCGAATGAGGCATCCGTTCATGACTCAACCTTCGCTCTCCGCCACCGCCGACGCGTCGTCAGACGCATTGCTCGAAGCCGCCGCCCTGCGCAAGATCACCTGGCGCATCATGCCGTTCCTGTTTCTCGTCTACGTGCTGTCGTATCTGGACCGCGTCAACATCGGTTACGCGAAGCTGCAGTTCACCGGCGACCTCGGCCTTTCCAACGCGGCCTACGGACTCGGCGCGGGGATCTTTTTCTTCGGCTATTTCGTGTTCGAAGTGCCGAGCAATCTGCTGCTGAAGAAGTTCGGCGCGCGCGCCACCATCGCCCGCATCACGATGCTATGGGGACTGCTGTCCTGCCTGATGATGTTCGTGCGCTCGGAAACGATGTTCTACGTACTGCGCTTTTTTCTCGGCGTCGCCGAAGCCGGCCTGGTGCCGGGCGTGGTGCTCTATCTGACCTTCTGGTTTCCGTCGGACCGCCGCGCGCGGATGGTCGCCGTATTCATGGCGGCGATTCCGGTGGCGGGCATCATCGGCGCGCCGTTGTCGGGCTTTCTGATGTCGGCGCTGCACGACGCGCACGGCTTGCGCGGCTGGCAGTGGATGTTCCTGATCGAAGGCATTCCGTCGATCCTCACCGGCTTCTGGGCGTTGGCCGTGCTGCGCAACACGCCCGCCGAAGCCGCCTGGCTCAGCGCCGACGAAAAGCGCGTGATCCTGAGCCGACTCTCGCGTGACAACAGTTCGGCCGCGGCGGCCGGCGCGGAGCACAGTCTCGCGGTGGCGTTGCGCTCGGGCCGCTTCTGGCTGCTCACGCTGATCTACTTTTGCCTCGTCACCGGCAACGCGGGCTTTTCGTTCTGGCTGCCTCAGATCGTCAAGGACCTCGGCGTGACCAACCTCGTCACCAATGGCTTCGTCACCGCGATTCCCTATCTGGCCGCGGGCATCGGCATGATCCTGATCGGCCGCTCGTCGGACGTGACCGGCGAACGGCGCTGGCACTACGCGGTGTGCTGCTTCATCGGCGCGGCGGGCTTGCTCGGCAGCGCCTCGGTGACGAACTCGATCCCGCTCGCCGTGACCGGCCTGTCGATCGCGTATATCGGCATCCTGGCGGGCTTCGGCATCTTCTGGTCGATGTCGACCACCTTCCTGCAAGGCACCGCGGCAGTGGCCGGCATCGCCGTGATCAATTCGATCGCGAATCTCGCCGGTTACGTGAGCCCGTATGTGCTCGGCATCGTCAAGGACGCGACGCATAGCGTGACGTTCGGTCTGGTGCTGATCGCGGGCGCGCTGATCGTCGGCGGGCTGGTCACGCTGATGATGCCGCGCGTGAAGGTACGGCACGCCGCCGGGATCGCGCCAAGCGGCGCCTGAGTGGCCGCGATGCGCGCGATCCGGGTGACCCGTGCGACATCCGCGCTGCGCGGACCGCGCGGCGCGCCGGTCGCCCAAGCCGACCGGCGCCCTCCACCCCGCACCCGCAAAACCTTGCTCTACAATGCGGACGACCCCGCCCGCTTTCTTTCGACATGAAGCTTTTGCAGACTGCCCGCCCTCCCCGGCCCACCCGCGCGACCGCCGCCGCGAGCCTCGCCGAACAGGCGTATGCGTTCGTCAAGCGCGAGATCATCACGATGCGCCTGCGGCCGAGCGAGGTGCTCAACGAGGCCGAATTGATGGCGCTGACCGGCATCGGCAGAACGCCGGTGCACCAGGCGCTGCACCGGCTCGTGCACGAAGGCATGCTGACCATCATGCCGCGCAAGGGCATCATGGTCCGCCCGGTTTCACTCGACGACGTGCTCGCGATCATCGACGTGCGGCTCGTCAACGAAAGCCACTGCGTGGAACTGGCCGCGCGCCACGCGCAGCAGCACGACTACGATGCGATGCAGGCGTTGCTGGAGCGCTCGGCCGTGTGCGTCGCGGCGCACGACATCGAAGGCATGATGGACATCGACCGCGAGTTTCATCTGGCGATCTCGGCGGCCTCGCGCAACCCGGTGCTCGCCGACATCCTGCGCGGGCTGCATGAACGCTCGCTGCGCTTCTGGTTTATCTCGCTGTCCGAGCCGCATCATCTCGAAGACGTGCACGAAGAACATCTCGAACTGTTTCGCCTGCTGCGCGAACGCGATGCCGAAGGCGCCCGTCGATCGGTGCAAAAGCACATCGAGGCGTTCCGCGCGACGCTCTTCAATCGCATCTGAACGACGCTGAACGAACCTGAAACCCGACCGGCTTCACGCGGTTCAACCTGACTCCACCGACATCATGGCCACCGAATTCACGCCCTTCCCGCCGCTTGCCCAGCTTGCCGCCGACCTCGCCGCCGGGCGCACCACCAGCCGCGCGCTCGTCGAAACCGCGCTCGAACGGATCGCCGATCCGGCGGGCCAGGGCGCGGTCGCCTTCATGCACGTCGACGCGGACAGCGCCCGCGCCGCCGCCGACGCGCACGACCGGCTGCGCGCGGCCGGCACGGTGCTCTCGCCGCTCGCCGGGATTCCGGTATCGGTGAAGGACCTGTTCGATATCGAGGGCCAGCCGACCCGCGCCGGCTCCATCGTGCTGGCGGGCGCGCCCGCCGCCAAGGCCGACGCGGTCACGGTCGCGCGCCTGAAGCGCGCCGGCGCGGTGATCGTCGGGCGCACCAACATGAGCGAGTTCGCGTTTTCCGGGCTCGGCTTGAACCCGCATTACGGCCATCCGTTGTCGCCGTACCGGCGCGGCGTGGAGGGCGACGAGCGGATTTCCGGCGGCTCCTCGTCGGGCGCGGCGGCGTCCGTCGCGGACGGCATGGCGGCGGTCGCGCTCGGCACCGACACGGGCGGCTCGCTGCGCATTCCGGCGGCGCTGTGCGGGCTGACCGGCTTCAAGCCGACCGCCGCGCGCATCCCGAAACAAGGCGGCGTGCCGCTGTCGTCGACGCTCGATTCGTTCGGACCGATCGGCGTCTCGGTGGCGTGCTGCGCGCTGGTCGACCGGATGCTGGCCGGCCTCGAACCGCGCATTCCGGCGGCCCGTCCGCTCGAAGGCGTGCGCCTCGGCGTACTCACTCACTACGTCACCGACGGCGTCGAGCCGGAAGTCGCGGCGGCGATCGATACCGCGCTCAAGCATCTGGAAGCGGCCGGCGCGATCGTCAGCGAAGTGCGTTTCGCGCCGCTCGACCGTTTGCCCGAGATCAACCGCTTCGGCTTTGCGCCGATCGAAGCGTATGCGTGGCATCGTCCGCTGCTGGAAAAGCACCGCGACCAATACGACCCGCGCGTGCTGGTGCGGATTCTCAAAGGCCAGCCTGCCAGCGCCGCCGACTATCTGGATCTGCTCGCCGAACGGCAGGCTATGCTCGACGAAGCCGCCCGCACGCTGTGGCAGCGTTTCGACGCGGTGGTCGCGCCGACCGTGCCGGTGGTCGCGCCGCGCGTCGCCGATCTGGTCGACGACGACGAAACCTTTGGCCGCGTCAACGCGCTGATGCTGCGCAATCCGGGCGTGTTCAACTTCCTCGATGCGTGCGCGCTGTCGCTGCCGTGCCACTTGCGCGGCGAAGCGCCGGTCGGCCTGATGCTGGCAGGCGCGCCGCACGCCGACGACGCCTTGCTCGCCATCGGCCGCGGCGCGGAAGCGGTGCTCAACGCGATTCGTTGAGCGTCGGCATGGACTCGACGGCGCTCAGTGACGGCGCAGTGCAGTGACGGCGCAGTGACCGGGCGGACGTTCGCGCTAGAATCGCGGGCACCGCCCTTTAGTCTAGAGAGAGCCACACGATCCATGAATAACGACGAAGCGATACTGCGCCGCGAGCGCACCCTGCTGGTCCTGCTTGGCCTGATCTGCGTCGGCCTGGTGGCCGGCGCGCTGTACCTGCAATACTTCAAGCGCGAAGACCCGTGTCCGCTGTGCATCATCCAACGGTATTTCTTCCTGCTGGTCGCGATTTTCGTGTTCCTCGGCGCGTTCTTTAACAGTTGGCGCGGCGTGCGTCTGCTGGAAGTGCTGGCGGGCTTGTCGGCGCTGGCCGGCATCGTGACCGCCGCCCGGCATGTGTATGTTCAGGCCCGGCCCGGTTTTAGCTGCGGTTTCGACGCGCTGCAGCCGCTGGTCGACGGCTTGCCGCCCGCTCAGTGGCTGCCGGGCGTGTTCAAGGTGGCCGGGCTGTGCGAAACGCCGTATCCGCCGATTCTGGGCCTGTCGCTGCCGCAGTGGTCGCTGATCGCGTTCGTGGTGGCGTTCATCGCGCTCGCGCTGAGCCTGTATCGCAATCGCGGCCGGGTGGTCTGAACGCGCTTGCCGCGTTGCAATAACGCCGGACCGCGCCGCCCGCCGTGGCGGCCGCGGTCCGGCGTTTTTTTGCCCCCAATTCCCCCGGCGTTGCCGCATCGCGCCAAATAGCGCGACCGGCGCACCCTCGCCCAATCTCCCGCAACTTCGCGGCCTGCCGCGAATCGTACCGATCACATGACCGCTTCCGAATAAGCTTCATGCGAGAAGGGAAATATTTTCGGGGCAAGCTAGTGCTATCTTCGGACATGGATGGCGATCTACGTGCGCGAGGCCGGCTTCGGCCCGACCCCATGCGTAACGCGCGCCCGGTCCGCACTGTCTTTCGGATTCGCCATGACAACGCAAACCATCCGCTTCTATCACCAGGGGTCCGTCCGTGAGGTCGCGGGCGTGCCCGCATCGCGCACCGTGCTCCAGCATCTGCGCGAGGACCTGCATTGCACCGGCACCAAGGAAGGGTGCGCGGAAGGCGACTGCGGCGCGTGCACGGTCGTCGTCGGCGAACTGGACGCGCAAGGCGGCATCGCGCTGAAGGCGGTCAATGCCTGCATCCAGTTCCTGCCGACGCTCGACGGCCGCGCCCTCTTCACCGTCGAAGACCTGCGCGGCGCCGACGGCGCGCTGCATCCGGTGCAACAGGCAATGGTCGATTGCCACGGTTCGCAATGCGGCTTTTGCACACCCGGCTTCGTGATGTCGATGTGGGCGCTATACGAGAACCAGCCGGCCGCCGCGGGCCTGCCCACGCGCGATGAAATCAACACCGCGCTATCCGGCAATCTGTGCCGCTGCACCGGCTACCGGCCGATCGTCGACGCGGCGCAGAAGATGTTCGACTACCCGCACTACCCACGCGTGACGCTGGACCGCAAGGCCGTCGCCGAGACGCTGCGCCAACTGCAGCGCCACGACACCTTCGAATACCGCGCGCCCGACGCACGCGGCGCCGCGTTCGGCTCGCCCGCCTTCCACGCGCCGCTCACGCTCGACGCGTTCGCCAGGCTGCGCGTTGAGCATCCGCAGGCGCGGCTGCTGGCGGGCAGCACCGACGTCGGCCTGTGGGTCACCAAGCAGTTCCGCGATCTCGGCGACATGCTGTATATCGGCAACGTCGCCGAACTGAAGACGGTCGAGCGCGACGCGCAAACGCTGACCATCGGCGCCGCCGTCACGCTCGAAGACGCCTACGCGGCGCTCGCCGTCGATTACCCCGAACTGGCCGAAATGTGGACGCGCTTCGCCTCGCTGCCGATCCGCAATGCAGGCACGCTCGGCGGCAACATCGCGAACGGCTCGCCGATCGGCGATTCGATGCCGGCGCTGCTCGCGCTCGACGCCGAAGTGGTGCTGCGCCACGGCGCGAAAACGCGCACGCTGCCGCTCGACGCGTTCTATGTCGGTTACCAGAAAACCGCGCTCGCCGTGGGCGAATTCGTCGCGGCGCTGCGCGTGCCGCGGCCGGCGGGCGATCTGCGTTTTCGCACCTACAAGGTCTCGAAGCGCTACGACCAGGACATCTCCGCGGTATGCGCGGCGTTCGCGCTGCGCCTCGGCAAGAACGGCGACAGCGGCACGATCAGCGAGGCGCGCGTCGCGTTCGGCGGCATGGCGGCCACGCCGAAGCGCGCCGCGCAAACCGAAGCCGCGCTGACCGGCGCGACATGGAACGAAAGCACCGCGCGGCAAGCGATGAGCGCACTCGCCGCCGATTACCAGCCGCTCACCGACATGCGCGCTTCGAGCGCCTATCGACTGAAGGTGGCGCGCAACCTGCTGTGGCGCTTCCACCTGGAAACGCGCGATGACGCGCCGCTCGCCCTCCTCGACGTGAATGCGTTCGCGTTCGAAGCCGGCGCGCCGGACGCGGCCGTTGCGAAGGAGCCGTCGTGATGAACCGGACCGATGCTTTTGTCGACCCCGCCGCGGACCATGAAGCAAAGCAGGAAGGAAAGCACGCCGCGCCTCAGGACAACGAGACGGCGATCGGCGCCTCGCTGCCGCATGAATCCGCCGCGCTGCACGTGAGCGGCGAAGCGACCTACACCGACGACATTCCCGAACTGCAAGGCACGCTGCACGCGGCGCTCGGACTCTCGCGGCATGCGCACGCGCGCATCGTCTCGCTCGATCTGGACGCGGTCAGAAAAGCGCCGGGCGTGATCGCCGTGCTGAGCGCCGAGGACATCCCCGGCGAAAACAATTGCGGCCCCGTGCTGCACGACGATCCGATTCTCGCCGCCGACGAAGTGCTGTATCTCGGCCAGCCCGTATTCGCCGTGATCGCCGAAAGCCATGACCTTGCCCGCCGTGCCGCCGCGCTCGCCAAAAGCGACGACGTGATCCGCTACGAACCGCTCGAAGCCATTCTTACGCCCGCCGACGCGAAGGCGGCGAAGCAGTTCGTGCTGCCGCCGCTGCATCTGAAACGCGGCGACCCCGAGGCGAAAATCGCCGCCGCGCCCAACAGGATCAGCGGCAGGTTCGAAGTCGGCGGCCAGGAGCAGTTTTATCTCGAAGGCCAGGTCGCCTACGCGGTGCCGAAGGAAATGGACGGCATGCTCGTCCATAGTTCGACGCAGCATCCGAGCGAAATGCAGCAGGTGGTCGCGCACATGCTCGGCTGGCCCGCGCATAACGTGGTGTGCGAATGCCGGCGCATGGGCGGCGGCTTCGGCGGCAAGGAATCGCAATCGGCGCTGTTCGCGTGCGTGGCGGCGCTCGCGGCGAAACTGCTGCGCCGCCCGGTCAAACTGCGCGCCGATCGCGACGACGATTTCATGATCACCGGCAAGCGGCACGACGCGGTCTACGAATACGAAGCGGGCTTCGACGATCAAGGCCGCATTCTCGGCGCGCGCGTCGAGATCGCGTTGCGAGCCGGCTATTCGGCGGACTTGTCCGGCGCGGTCGCCACGCGTGCGGTTTGTCACTTCGACAACGCGTACTACCTCTCCGACGTCGACATCGTCGCGCTGTGCTGCAAGACCAACACGCAGTCGAATACCGCGTTTCGCGGCTTCGGCGGACCGCAAGGCGCGCTGGTGATCGAAGTGATGCTCGACAGCATCGCGCGTCAATTGAATCGCGATCCGCTCGACGTGCGCATGGCCAACTATTACGGCATCGGTGAACGCGACACGACGCCGTACGGTCAGCGCGTGGAGGACAACATCATCGCGCCGCTCACCGACGAGCTGCTCGCCACCAGCGACTATCGCGCGCGCCGCGCGGCGATCGCCGCGTTCAACGCGAACAGTCCGGTGCTCAAGCGCGGCCTCGCGTTCTCGCCGGTCAAGTTCGGCATCTCGTTCAACGTGCCGTTTCTGAATCAGGCCGGCGCGCTGGTGCATGTGTATAAAGACGGCTCCGTGCTCGTCAATCACGGCGGCACCGAGATGGGTCAGGGGCTCAACACCAAGGTCGCGCAAGTCGTGGCGAACGAATTCGGCTTGCCGCTTTCGCGCGTGCGCGTGACGGCGACCGATACGTCGAAGGTCGCGAATACCTCCGCCACCGCGGCCTCCACCGGCAGCGATCTGAACGGCAAAGCCGCCGAAGCCGCGGCTCGCGCGATTCGCGCACGGCTCGCGGATCTCGCGGCTCAACAACTCGGCGGCGCCGCGGACGCGGTGCAATTCGCCCACGGCGAGGTGTCGGTGAATGGCGGTGCGATGCCGTTCGAGCAACTGGTCGGCGCCGCGTATCTGGCGCGCGTGCAATTGTGGTCCGATGGTTTCTACGCCACGCCGAAAGTGCATTGGGATGCAAAAACGCTGACCGGTCACCCGTTTTATTATTTCGCGTATGGCGCGGCGGTGTCGGAGGTCGTGATCGACACGCTAACCGGCGAATGGAAACTGCTGCGCGCGGACCTGCTGCACGACGCCGGTCAATCGATCAATCCGGCGATCGACATCGGTCAGGTGGAAGGCGGTTTCATTCAGGGCATGGGCTGGCTCACCACCGAAGAGTTGTGGTGGAACCGCGATGGCCGTCTAATGACCCACGCGCCGTCCACCTACAAGATTCCCGCTGTGAGCGACACGCCGGCCGCTTTCCATGTGCGGCTCTATCAGAACCGCAACGCCGAGCCGACCGTGTTCCGTTCGAAGGCGGTCGGCGAGCCGCCCTTGCTGCTGCCGTTCTCGGTGTTCCTCGCGATTCGCGACGCGATCGCGGCTGCGGCGCCTGGTATCACGGCCGGTGCCCAACCCGCGCCGCCGCTGCGCGCGCCGGCCACGCCTGAGGCGATTCTGGATGCCCTGGAAGCACTGCAAGCGCCCGCTGCGAACGAACCCGCAACGCAGTCCGCAACCCGGTCCGCAACAACGGACACGACAGCTTGATAAACGATACCAAGGCCCGACGCGACATGAACGCGTCACGCCGCACTCAACCGGCCGCACGGACACCCCGCACGGCCACGCACGGAGAACCGCCGGATGCAAGCCTGGCTGCCTGACCTGCAACAACTGCTCGCGCACGGCGACGCCGCCGTGCTGGTGACGGTCGCGCGCGTCGAAGGTTCGGCGCCTCGCGGTGCCGGCACCAAGATGATCGTCACGCGCGACTCGGCGAAACATACGATCGGCGGCGGGCACCTCGAATGGAAGGCCATCGAGACCGCGCGCCAGGTGTTGCGCGACGGCATGCGCTCGCCGCACATGCGCCGCCTCGAACGTTTCGCGCTCGGCCCCAGCCTCGGCCAATGCTGCGGCGGCGCCGTGATCCTCGCGTTCGAGCGGCTCGACATCGGCGACCTCGGCTGGATCACGTCGCTTGCGAAGCGCGTGGCCGCCGGTCTTTCGACGGTGCGTAGCGTATCATTCGGCCCCGCCCCGGATGCGGTGATGCTGTCCGATCCCGAGCCGGGTGTGGATGCCGCCGACTGCCTGCTGTGGGACGGCGCCGGTTTCGACGACAGCGGCGCGCTGCTCACCGAAACCATCGCGCCGCGCGACTTTCCGGTCGTGCTGTTCGGCGCCGGCCACGTGGGCGCCGCGCTGGTTCGCGTGCTCGCCACGCTGCCGTGCAACGTGCGCTGGGTCGACGAACGCGATGCGCAGTTTCCCTCCGCGGCATCGCTGCACGCGCCGAACGTGAAGCTCGATCCGAACGACGCCCCCGACGAAGCCATCGATCAGGCCGCGCCGAACACCTACTTCATCGTGATGACGCACAACCATGCGCGCGATCTCGAACTGGCCGAGCGCATCTTGCGGCGCGGCGACTTCGCGTTCTTCGGCATGATCGGCTCGCACAGCAAGCGCAAGCAGTTCGAGCATCGGCTCGCCGCGCGCGGCATCGACCCGTCGCGGATCGCGCGAATGAAGTGCCCGCTCGGCGTCGACGGCATTCTCGACAAGTCGCCGGAGATCATCGCGATCTCGGCGGCCGCGCAATTGTTGCAGGCCGTCGAGGCGAACGCGAACCCGCGTCACGCCACGCAAACGGTCTAACGCTAACGAACTTTTGAACCACCATGAAAACAACGACCGCCACCCCGACATCGCTCGCCGAGAAAACCGCTCGCGCACCGAAGGCCGAACTGCATATCCATATCGAAGGCTCGCTCGAACCTGAACTGATCTTCGCGCTCGCCGAACGCAACGGCGTGAAGCTCGCCTACGATTCGATCGAAGCGTTGCGCGCCGCGTATGCGTTCACCGATCTGCAATCGTTCCTCGACATCTATTACGCCGGCGCGAGCGTGCTGCTGCACGAGCAGGACTTCTACGACATGACCACCGCGTACGTGGAACGCTGCCTCGCCGACAACGTGGTTCACAGCGAAATTTTCTTCGACCCGCAGACCCACACCGAACGCGGCGTGCCGATCGCGACCGTCGTGGCCGGCATCGAACGCGCGCTCGCGGACGCGGAAAAGCGCGGCATGACGAGCAAGCTGATTTTGTGCTTCCTGCGCCATCTGTCCGAGGAAGACGCGCTCGCCACCTTCGACGAGGCGCGGCCTTTGTTCGAGCAGTACAGGCATCGCCTGATCGGCGTCGGCCTCGATTCGTCGGAGCGCGGCCATCCGCCTTCCAAGTTCGAGCGCGTCTTTGCCAGGGCGCGCGCGCTCGGCCTGAAGCTCGTCGCGCATGCGGGCGAGGAAGGACCGCCTTCGTATATCTACGAAGCGCTCGATCTGTTGAAGGTGGACCGCGTCGATCACGGCGTGCGCAGCATCGAGGACCCGGCGCTCGTCACGCGCCTCGCGGATACGCGCGTGGCGTTGACCGTGTGCCCGCTGTCGAACCTCAAGCTGTGCGTGTTCGACGACCTCACCAAGCACACGCTGAAGGACCTGCTCGATAGCGGCGTCGCGGTGACGGTGAACTCCGACGATCCGGCTTACTTCGGCGGCTACGTGAACGCCAACTACTTCGCCACCATCGACGCGTTGAAGCTCAACGATGCCGAGGTCTACACGATCATCCGCAATGGCTTCGAAGCGTCGTTCGTCACGCCCGAGGAACGCCGCGACCTGATCGCGAAGCTCGACGCGTACTGGCATCGGAACGGCTCGCACTGACGGGCCAGCGCACGGCAGCCGGCGGCGGCTGGGGTTCCTTGCGAGCCGGGATAAAGCCGCCGTCCGCGCTGTTCGGCTTTTCACATTCGGAGACGGTTTTTCCATGACTCAATCGCCTAAAGCGACCAACGCGGCCAACGCGGCGCCTGAAGCAGCGGCCCAATCAGCATTCCGCGCGCAACTGCTGACCTTCAACGGCGATCCCGCGCACTCGTCCAATGCCGTGGTCTTCAACGAGGACGGCTTGCTGATCGTCGAGGACGGCCACGTCGTCGCGGCGGGCGCGTATGCGGCGCTCGCGCCGCGGCTCGCGCCCGGCACGCAAGTACGGGAGATGCGCGACAAGCTGATTGTGCCGGGCTTCATCGACACGCACATCCACTTTCCGCAGACCGACATGATCGCGTCGCCGGCGCCGGGGCTGTTGCCGTGGCTCGACACCTACACGTTCCCCACCGAGCGCCGCTTCAGCGATTCGGCTCATGCGCGCGAGACGGCGAGTTTTTTCGTCGACGAACTGCTGGCTTGCGGCACGACCACCGCGCTCGTGTATTGCACCGTTCATAAGGAATCGGCGGATGCGCTCTTCACTGAAAGCGAAGCGCGCAATCTGCGCATGGTGGCGGGCAAGGTGCTGATGGATCGCAACTGCCCCGAGTTTCTGCGCGATACCGCGCAATCGGGCTACGACGACAGCGCCGAACTGATCGGCCGCTGGCACGACCGGGGCCGTCAGATGTACGCGCTCACGCCGCGTTTCGCGCCTACCTCGACCGAAGCGCAACTCGAAGCATGCGGCACGCTCGCCCGCCTGCATCCCGATGTCTTTATTCAGAGCCACGTCGCGGAAAACACCGACGAAGTGAAATGGGTCGCCGATCTGTTCCCCGGCCACCGCAGCTATCTGGACATTTACGATCACTACGGCCTGTTGCGTCGCCGCGCGGTGTACGGCCATTGCATCCATTTCGACGACGAAGACCGCAAGCGCATGGCGCAGACCGGCGCCGTCGCGTCGCACTGCCCGACCTCGAACCTGTTCCTCGGCAGCGGCCTGTTCGACTTCGACAAGGCCGACAAAGCCGGCATGCCGATCGCGCTCGCCACCGACGTGGGCGGCGGCACGTCGTTCTCGATGCTGCAAACGATGAACGAAGCGCATAAGGTCGCGCGTTTGGGCGGCCATCATCTGACGGCCACACGCATGTTCTATCTCGCCACCGCGGGCGCGGCCGAAGCGCTCGATCTCGCGGACAAAGTCGGCACGTTGAAGCCGAAGTCCGAAGCCGACTTCGTGGTGCTCGATCCGCAAGCGACGCCGCTGCTCGCGCGCCGCACGGCGCGCACGGAGTCGCTGGAAGAACTGCTGTTTGCGTTCGCGCTGCTCGGCGACGATCGCGCCGTTTATGAAACCTATGCGGCCGGCAGGCGCGTGCATCGCCGCGACGATGTGCGCCAGCTTGCGCCGCGTGCGGCGAGAATCGCGGCCTGAAGCAAAATCGCTTGCAGGTAAAAAAACGGCGCTTCGTTTCTCCGAAGCGCCGTTTGCATTTTCCCCGCCGTATATCCCGGTCAACGCTGCGTGCACACCTCATGCAGCGCATTCAATCGACGCACCGGATCGGCCACATACGGATTCGATTCGTCCCATGCATAACCCGCCAGCACCGCGCTGATCATGCGCCGGATCGACGGCGTCTGGTCCGGGTAGTAGATGATGTCCTGCAACTCGCCGGTGTACCAGCGCTCGACGAATGCGCGGAACGTATCGATCCCCTTGCGCAAGGGCACATCGTAATCAGCGGACCAATCGACCGGCTCACCGTTCAATTGCCGGCTCAAGGTCTGCACCGCGAGATGCGCGGAGCGCAGCGCGATCGTCACGCCGGATGAAAACACTGGGTCCAGAAACTCGCCCGCATTGCCGAGCAGCGCATAACCCGGCCCATGCAAACGCTCGACGTTCGCCGCATAGCCGCCGATCTGCCGCACCGGCATCAGGAACGGCGCGTTGCCGATCAAACGGTTGAGCGTCGGCTCCTGCTGGATCAACCCGCGCAGTTTGGCTTCGTGCTCCGCCTCCGGCACATCCAGGAAACTCGACTCCGCCACGCAGCCCACCGACGAGCGGCCGCCCGCCAACGGAATCATCCAGAACCACACGTCGCGGCGCTCGGGATGCGTCGCGACACAAATCTTGTTGCGGTCGGTCGCGCCGGCCGGAATGCCGTCGCGCACATGCGTGAAGATCGCGGCGCGCGTCGGCATGCGCGTGGGCGCTTCGAGATTCAGCAAGCGCGGCAGCACGCGGCCAAAGCCGCTCGCGTCCAGCACGAAACGCGCTTCGACCTGATACGCATGATCAGCTTCATCGACCACATCGACGAGCGGCGTCGCGCCGGTGTGCATTGCGCGCACCGTGTGACCGAAGCGCACGTCGGCGCCTTGCCGCGCCGCGCAGCGAATCAGGATGTCGTCGAACACCGCGCGCTCGACCTGATACGTGGTGCCCCACCCCGGCGAATGCTTGTCGCGGAAGTCGAACGACGACGACTGATCGCGGTAGACGAAATGCGCGCCGTTCTTGTACTGGAAGCCGGCCTCGACCACCGCTTGCAGCATGCCCGCTTCCTCGAGGTAGGCCATGCTTTGCGGCAGCAGGCTCTCGCCGATCGAGAAGCGCGGAAAGTGCTGGCGCTCCAGCACCAGCACCGAGCGGCCCGCCTTGCGCAGCAACGCCGCCGCGACAGCGCCCGCCGGACCCGCGCCGATGATCGCGACGTCGACCGCCGTGCGCCGTGACGAATGTGTATCCAAATTAACCTCAATCATGTACTTGCCGCGAACAGCGTTACGCTGCATCCTTACTTCTCGTTACAATTCGCGTCGACCGTAAAAACAAAATATTTCGCCGGGAGTCCAGCGTGTCGCCATCCGAAACATCCAGCGTGCCTTTCGTGCCGGAAACGGCCTTCGGGATCTGGTTCCTGCGTACCCATACGTGGGAGCATCATGTGCTGCGCGTCGCGATCAACGACCTCAAGCGCCTGATCGATGCGCCCTTGCCCACCGCGCCGGTGATCGTCGACGTCGGCTGCGGGCAAGGCATATCGTTTCGCCTGCTCGCTAACGCGTTCAAACCGCAACGCATCATCGGCATCGACTTTCACGAGCCGTCGCTGGCGCTCGCCGCCAATGCGGCCAACGCGTGCCGCGACAAGCTCGCCGATATCGAACTGCTGCACGGCGACTGCGCCCAATTGCCGTTGCCCGATGCAAGCGCCGATATCGTGTTCTGCCATCAAACCTTCCATCATCTCGTCGAGCAGGAGCGCGCGCTCGCCGAGTTCCGCCGCGTGCTGAAACCGGGCGGCCTTCTGCTGTTCGCCGAATCCACCGACGCGTACATCAAATCGTGGGTGATCCGGCTGCTGTTCCGTCATCCGATGCAGGTGCAAAAGAGCGCCGACGGCTACCTCGATATGATTCGCCGCGGCGGTTTTGCGTTCGGGCAACGCAACGTTTCACTGCCTTATCTCTGGTGGAGCCGCGCGAAAGACTTCGGCCTGCTCGAACGTCTTGGCCTGTACCGTCCGCAGCCCAGCAAGCGTCGCGAGACACTCGTCAATGTGGCGGCGGTCAAGGCGGATTGACGGCCTGGAACGTCTCACGAGGCGGTAGCCGCGCCACCGCCTCGCCTCCGCACTTGCGCTTACTTGCGCTTACTTGCGCAACGTCACCACATCGCCCTTCAACGCGACGCCCGCGATCACCGCACCCGCGCCGCATGTGAACTCGGTCGCGCTCTCGCGCACTTCGTTCTTGTAGTTGCTCTTGATGTTGATCACCGCGTTGCCGCCTTCCTTGCGCGCGCGGTCCTGCAATTCGATCACCGCCGACAGGAACACGTGCTGGCAAGCCGCGACGTCGCTCTTGCCGAACGCGTTGGTCTTCTTGTTGGTGGCGAACTCGCCGATCGTCTTGACGACGGCCGGATGCCGCTGGCCCGCGAAATACAGCGGGATGTCGTCGCCGACCTTGCCCGGCTCGCTTTTCAGCGCCTCTTCGACCGGATAGTTGCCGACCGTGTCGCGGGCAAAAACCGGCGCGCTGCCCAGCACGGCGAACGAAGCGAACAGCGCGGCACACATCAGATGGCGTTTCATTGAGGTTCCTCGTTGGTTTTTGTTGGTCAAGTGTTCTGTTTTTTATTCGGCTCAGTTCGCTTCGAGCACGACGAGCCGGCCGCTCACCGCGATCGCGGCGGCGCTCGGACTGACACCGCAGGTGAACTCGGTCGCCGAGTTGCTTTCGCTGCTGTGAAAACGCGTCGACACGTCGATCACGGCATTGGCGTTGCGCTCGCGTGCCGCCGCGCGCAGCTTCTGCACCGCCTCGGCAAGCGCTTCATGGCAGGCGTCGTCCGGGCTCGATACCTTGCGGGCGATCCGCACGGAATACGACACGTCGCCGAGTTGGCTTTTCACCGCCGGATGATCCTGCTTGCCGAAATACACCGGCACGCCGCCGACCTGGCTCTTCACCGCCGGACGATCCTGCTTGCCGGCATTCACCGCCACGCCGCCGGGCGATTCGCCGCCCGCCGCCGCGAGCGGCAGCGACTTCACCTGCGTCGCGCAGCCCGCTTGCGTGAGCACCACGGCGGCCACTGCGCCCCATACCAAAGCTTTTTTCATTTTTGTCACCCTCGATTTTTCGAATGCGGCCGTGTCAGCCGCCCTGCCATGCTTCAAACATCAGGCTCGCGCAACTGCCGCCGAACCCGAACGACACCGACATCGCCGTGTCGATACATGCAGCGCGCGTCGTTCGCACGAGCGGCATGCGTTCGACAACGGGCTCCGGCGTTTCGATGCCCGCCGTGCCCGCGATGAAACCGTCGCGCATCATCAGCAGCGTGTAGATCGCCTCGTGCGCGCCGCACGCGCCGAGCGGATGCCCGGTCATGCCCTTGGTCGACGAAAACGCCGGAACCTCGCCACCGGACGCCACGCCGAATACCTCGTTCAACGCGCGCAGTTCCTCGATGTCGCCGAGCGGCGTCGACGGTGCGTGCGTGTTGACGTAGTCGGGCCGCTTGCCCGCTTCGTCGAGCGCGCCGCGCATCGCGCGCGCGATCCCCGCCGCACGCGGCGCGACCATGCCCGCGCTGTCCGTGCACTCGCCGAAGCCCGTCAGCTCCGCGTGGATGCGCGCGCCGCGCGCCAATGCATGGTCCAGCGCTTCGAGCACCAGCACGCCGCCGCCCGAGGCGATCACGAAACCGTCACGCGCGGTGTCATAAGGACGCGACGCCGCTTGCGGCGTGTCGTTGAAGTGCCGCGACAACGCGCCCATCGCATCGAACATCAGCGTCATGTTGTCGTGCAGCGCTTCGCTGCCGCCCGCCAGCACGATCTGCTGACGGCCGCTCTGAATCAGTTGCATCGCCTGGCCGAGCGCGAGCGCCGAGGTCGTGCACGCCGACGACGGCGAATAGCCGACGCCTTCGAGCCCGAACACCTGCGCGACATTCGCCGACGCGGTGCTGCTCATCGCCTGCGGCACCGTGTACGGCGGCACTTTCTCGACGCCGCGCGCATGGGCGATCGCCATCGCCGCGTCGTAACTCGCCATCGCGCCGACACCCGAGCCGATCACCGCGCCGGCGCGCGGCGAATGCAGCGCGGCGGCGTCGAGCCCGGCGTCGGCGATCGCCTGGCGCGCGGCATGACACGCGAAACGCGCGGTGTCGCCCATGAAGCGTTCGAGCTTGCGCTCGAACGGCGGCTCGTGCGCGACCGAGGCGACGCCCGCCACCTGCGAGGCGAAGCCGCGCTCGCGCCACGCGTCGATCCGCTGGATGCGCGAGCGGCCCGCGCGCAAGGCGGCGGACACTTCGTCGAGCGTATTGCCGAGGCACGACACGATGCCCATGCCGGTCACGACCACGCGTTGCAATTTGCGTTGTGCCGCCACGTTCATCGAACGCGCCTGAAAATCAGCGACGTATTGATGCCGCCGAACGCGAAGTTGTTGCTCATCACATGCTCGGCGTCGATCTCGCGCCCCGCGCCGACGATGTAATCGAGCGGCGCGCAAGCCGGGTCCACGTTCGCGAGGTTCAAGGTCGGCGCATACCAGTTGCGCTTCATCATCTCGATGGTCCACCACGCTTCGAGCGCGCCGCACGCGCCGAGCGTGTGGCCGACGTAGCTCTTGAGCGAACTGATCGGCATGCGCTCGCCGAAGGTCTGCGCGGTCGCATGGCTTTCGGCGATGTCGCCGCGATCCGTCGAAGTGCCGTGCGCGTTCACGTAGGCGATCGCTTGCGGCGGCAGTTGCGCGTCGGCGAGCGCGAGCCGCATCGCGAGCGCCATCGTTTCGGCGGTCGGCTGGGTCATGTGCGCGCCGTCCGAATTGCAGCCGAAGCCCACAATCTCCGCGTGAATCGGCGCGCCGCGCGCCACCGCGTGTTCATACTCCTCCAGCACCAGCGTGGCCGCGCCTTCACCGACCACGAGGCCGTCGCGCGCGGCGTCGAAAGGACGCGGCGTGAGATGCGGCGCGTCGTTGCGCGTGCTCGTCGCGTACAGCGTGTCGAACACGGCGACCGCCGGACCCGACAGTTCTTCCGCGCCGCCCGCCAGCATCAGCGTCTGCTTGCCGGCCTGGATCGCTTCATACGCGTAGCCGATCGCCTGGCTGCCCGACGCGCACGCGCACGAGGTCGGAATGATCCGCCCTTTCAGGTCCCAGAACAGGCTCACGTTGACCGCCGCCGTGTGCGGCATCATCTGCACGTAGCTGTTCGACGTGACGTCGCTCATCGAGCCGGTTTCGAGCATCGTGCCGAACGCGCGAATCGGCTGCACCGAGCCCGACGACGAACCGTAGGCGACGCCCATGCGGCCGTCCTTGATGCTCGCGTCTTCGGCGAGGCCGGCGTCCATCAACGCCAGTTCGCTCGCGCGCACCGAGTACAGGGAGACCGGCCCCATCGAGCGCGTTTTCTTGCGCGGATAGTGCGCGGGCGCGTTGAACGCCGGCAGCGGACACGCAAGCCGCGTATGCAGCGATTCGAAGTAATCCCATTCGGGCATGCGCCGCACCGCGTTCACGCCGCTCTTCAGGCGCGTTTCGATGACGTCCCAGCTATCGCCGAACGCGGTCACGCCGCCCATGCCGGTAATGACGACGCGCTTCATCACACCATCCCGCCGTTGACGCCGATCACCTGGCGCGTGACATAGGAGGCCGCATCCGACATCAGGAAGCTGACCACGGACGCCACCTCGGCAGGCTGGCCGACGCGGTTCATCGGCACCGTTTTCAGTGCGTGTTCGAGCGGCATGTCGTCGAGCATGCCGGTTTCGATCAGTCCCGGGGCCACGCAATTGACGGTGATATTGCGCGTCGCCAGTTCGACGGCGAGCGCCTTGGTCGCGCCGATCAAACCGGCCTTGGCCGCGCTGTAGTTGACCTGGCCGCGGTTGCCCATCACGCCCGACACCGACGCGATCGTGACGATGCGCCCGCCCTTGCGCGCGCGCACCATCGGCATGGTCAGCGGATGGACGACGTTGTAGAACGAGTCGAGACCGGTTTCGATCACGATGTCCCAATCTTCCTCGGTGAGCGCGGGGAACGCGGCGTCGCGCGTCACGCCCGCGCTGCACACGATGCCGTAATACGGGCCGTGCGCCGCCACGTCCGCTTCGAGCACCTCGCGGCACACGGCGCGCTCGCGCACGTCGAATTGCAGCACGCGCGCCGTGCCGCCTTGCGCGGCGATGCCCGTCGCGACCGCCTCGGCTTCGGCGCGTCCCGTGCGGCAATGCACGGAGACGGCGAAGCCGTCGGCGGCCAACTGATACGCAATCGCGCGGCCAATGCCGCGGCTTGCGCCGGTAACGAGAACACGCCGGCTCATGAACTGAAACTCCCTTCGATGAATGACTGAAAATCGGCCGGTTGAAACACCTTGATCACCGCCTCGGCGCAGCACACGTCGCCATCGTGGATCGTGCATTCATAGGCGCCGTGGCCTTCCTCGCTGCGCAGCAGTTCGGTGGCGTGGATCAGCAATTGCGCGCCGCCCGCGAACGACGCCTGCAACGCCTTGTAGCTGCGCGAACCGAGCAGCACGCCGGGACGCGCGCGGCCGCCGCCGCGCATGGCCAGCAACGCGACGTGCGCGGCGATCGCCTGCGCCATCAGCTCGATGCCGATCCATGCGGGCATCGCGCCCTCGGCGTTCGCATACCATGCGTCGGCGCGCACGGTGCCGCGCGCGCTCAGCGTCTCTTCGCTGAAACTGCTCACCGCGTCGAGCAGCAGCATGGTGCCGCGATGCGGGATGATCGCTTCGATCGGTTGATCGATCAGTTCCTGGAGAGTTGGCGTCGGGTTCATCGCGCGCATTATCGGGCAAGAATCATCGGGCGAGAATCAGGCTGACATTGCTGCCGCCGAACGCAAACGAATTGCTCATCACGTACTGCTCGCCGACGCCGCGCGGCAAGAAGCGTTCGCTCTCGACGAGATCGAGCGCGGGCAGCGCGGGGTCGGCCTCGCCGTCCCACAGATGACGCGGCAGCGCGACATCGTCGCGCGCGAGCGTGAGCCATGCGAAGCCGAGCTCGGTCGCGCCGGCCGCGCCGAGTTGATGACCGGTCAACGGCTTGGTGCCGCTGGTCGCCACGCCGCCGGGGAACACGCGCGCCATCAGATGCGCTTCCATCTCGTCGTTCTTGCGCGTGGCGGTGGCGTGCAGATTCACGTAGCCGATCGCCGACGGCGCGATGCCCGCATCGGCCAGCGCCCCGCGCAACGCGAGTTCGCCGCCCGCGCCGGTGGGATCGGGCGACGAAATGTGATGCGCGTCGCTCGATTCGCCGACGCCCGCGAGCCGCACCGCCGCTTCGTCGCGGCTCATCAGGAACACGGCCGCGCCCTCGCCCACGTTGATCCCGCAACGGTTGCGGCTCATCGGATTGGTGCGCACGCCGCTGGTCGATTCCAGCGATGCGAAACCCTGCACCGTCAACTCGCACAATGAATCGACGCCGCCCACCACCACCGCATCGCACAGTTGCAGTTGCAGCAGCCGGCGCGCCGACGCGAACGCCTTCGCGCTCGACGTGCAAGCGGTCGAAATCGTGAACGCCGGGCCACGCAGGTCGAGCACGGCGGCGGCGAACGGCGCGGCCGTGCCGATTTCCATTTGCCGGTAATTGAAGTTGGCGGGCAGATCGCCCGCCTGGGCCTGATAGACGAACGCGGCCTCGGCCGCTTCGATGCCCGACGTGCTGGTGCCGAGCACCACGCCGATCCGATCCGCGCCGAAGCGCTCGCGCGCGGCGTCGACCGCGGGCGCGATCTGCGCGAGCGCGCCCAGCAGCAAGCGGTTATTGCGGCAGTCGTAACGGGCGAGCGCGGCGGGCGGCGCCAGATCGAGCGGCGCGAGCACGCTGCCCACGAACGCCTCGCCGATGCCCGTGTGCGCATTCGCCATGCCGGGCGCGCGAGCGGCGGCGAGCGCGGGAACGATCCGGTCGAGGTCGCCGCCGAGCGCATTGATCATGCCGAGCGCGTGCAAATAAACCGATGGCGCATTCATGCGAGCCTCCTTGATTCCGATGGCATGCCGATCGGCGCGAGCAGCACCGATACCGCGATGCCGAGCGCGAGCGTCGCGCCGAAGCTCTTCAACGCCGGCATCGCGCTCATGCCGAGCATGCCGAACGACAGCAGCGTGGTGGCCGCCGAGAGCAGCACGCCCGTCCACACCGCGCCAAGATCCGCGTCCGCGCGCAAACAGCCTTCGCGCAGAAACACCGCATAGTTTGCGCCGACGCCGAGCACCAGCATCAAGGCGAGCCAGTTGAACAGATTGAGCGGCACGCGCGCGTAGCCGAACACCGCGAGTGTGACGCCCACCGCGAGCAGGACCGGCAAGGTGACGGCGATGCCGCCGCGCGGGGCGTAGCGCAGCATCAGCAGCACGAGCACCAGCGCCAGCGCGCCGCCGAGCCACCAGCCGCTGTCCACCCGGTAAGCGCCGAACAGCTTCGACACGCTCGCCGCCTTGTCGACGAAAGCGACGCCCGGCACCGCCTGGGCGGTGGCCATCAGCGCGGCTTCGTTGCGCGGTGTGACGCCTTGCGGAATCACCACGGCCGCATAGGCTTGCGTGTTCGAATCGACTTCGCCCAGCCAGAGATGCCTGTACGGTTGCGACCAGGGCGCGGCGAGCCATTTATCCACCGTCAGCAAGGGCTGCGGTTGCGCGAACGCGGCGAGCCACGCATCCGCGACTTCGTCCTTGAAGCCAGCTTGCAGCAGCGTGGCGCGCAACGCGGCGGGATCGTCGAATACGTGCCGTGCGAGCAACGCGCGGTCTTCAGCCTGCTGTTTCGCGGAGGGCACGAACTGCGCCACCGATTGATAGCCGCCGACCTGGTTCGCGGTGCCGCTCAACGCATCGAGCTTCGCGCCCAACGCTTCGGCGCGTTGCAGCACGCGTTCCGGCGTCTCGCCGCGCACGACGAAAAACTGCGCGCTGTTATCCACGCCGACCGCCGCGCGCACTTTGTCCTCCTGCGCGACGAGCGATGGATCGCGCTCGATCAGCAGATGGATGTCGTCGTCGCTCGTCAAACGCAGCCAGCCGGGAATCGCGACGATCAGCAACAGCGCCGCCACGAACCACGCGCGCTTGCCGCCAATCGCGCGATGCCACACTGTCAGCCCGCGCGCCGCGCCGGCAAAGAGGCGCCGCGGACTGCGCTTCGGCGCGTGCGTGAGCAGCGCGGGCAGTAGCCACAGCACGGACGCGAACGCCGTCATGATGCCCGCGATCGCGAAACACGCGATCTGCTTGAGCGCGGGAAACGGCACCCACATGAGGATCGCGTAACCGAGCAGGCTCGTCGTCAACGCGACCGTCAATGCCGGGCGCACCGTGCGCCCGCCGCGGCGCGAATCCCAATCGCGCTGCGCGCCGAGATACACGACGAAGTACTGGATCGAGTAATCGACCGCTTCGCCGATCAGGCTCGCGCCGAACACGAGCGTCAACAGATGCAGCTTGCCGAACACCAGCATCGTCACGGCGAGCGCGCAGACGATGCCGAGCGCCGTCGACACGAAACCGAGCAGCAATAGACGCGGCGAGCGGAACACCCACATCATCAGCAACGCGATGCCGCACAGCGACGCGACGCCGATCAGATGCACCTCGTGTTCGGAGGCGCTGCGCGCCGATTCGGCGTAGAACACGGCGCCGGTTCGCGCGACCGAGACGTCGGGGAACGCCTGCTTCAAGGCGTTTTCGCCTTGGGCGAGCGCGGCGAGCACGGCGTGTTGAGTTTTCGATTCGTAGGCGGAGCCCGGCAACGTGGCGACGATCAGCACGCTCGTGTCGGCGCCGCGATGCGCGACCAGCATGTTGTCTTCGAGTTCGAGATTCGACGTGGCGAGCGGCAGGCCGCCGAGCCAGTGTTCGAGCCAGCCGAACGGATCGTCGGCGAGCGGCGTGGTCAGGCCGCCGCGCAAGGGGCTGTAGATGCGTTGGGCGAGCATGCCCGCCAGCGCCTTGGGGGCTTCTTTGGAGGCGTCGCCCGCCGTGGCGCTCGACGCATTGCTCGTCGCCAGGGCCGCGCGGTCGGACGGCGTCAGCAAACCGAAGCGGTACGGCATGTACAAGGCGGCGATCCGCGACAAATCGAACGGCGGCAACTCCGCCGTGACCGAGCCGAACGCCCCGCTCTTTTGCAGCGACGCGCCGAGCTGCTTCGCTGCCGCTTTCGCGTGCGCGTCATCGTTGCTGCTGACGAGAAAAACCGTGCGGTCGCCGAGCGCGCTCGCGAGCGTATCGACCGCTTTTTCGGCGACGGGGTCCGCTTCGGTCGCGGGAAGCAAGGCGAGCAGATTGGTCTGCAACGGCGACGGTCCCGCGAAACGCCAGCCGCAATACAGCGACGCGACGAGCGCGAGCAACAGCCATGCGGCACGTATGCCCCACACCTGTTTCGCGGATCGCTGTTGCAGCATGTCCATCACGGCGCTCCGAGCAGCGTGCGCTCAGCCGGCGCGAGTTCGGTCACCGCCGCGCTCTTCGCGAAGTCGAGCTTCGTGATGTCGCCGTTCGCGAGCGTGATGCGCAAGCTTTGCAGATAGTCGCCGCCATTCATCTGCAAGCCCTTGATCGATTGCGCGATTTGCGGCTGGTTCGGCGTGAGCTGCATGCGCCATTGCGCGGCGCTGCCCTCGGCCTGCACGTCGAATTGCGAATACAGCGCCGACAGATCGCCGCCGAGCATCGCACGCATCATCTTCGAAACTTGCGCGACGCCGCGCGTGCCTTGCGCGCCGCGGGCCGTCACGCGCCGGCCGTTGGCGTCGACTTCGGTCACGCCGCTGTCGGTGATCACATAGGTGGCCTGGTACGGTGTGTCGATCCGCCAGATCACGCCGCGCTCGCGGAAAAACAGCAGCGAGCCGGTGCTGACGAGCGGCTGCTTCATCGCGGCAAGCGTCTGGGTTTGCGTGAATTGCGCACGCACGCCTTTGGCTTGCGCGAGGTGTGAAGCGATTTGGGAGACCAGGGCGGGGTTGCCGGCGGGCGTTGTTTCCGCGGCGCGGGCCGTGGCCGGCCAGCTCACGATGGCCGATACGCTCAGCACGCATGCCGCGCTTGCCATGCTTGCCACGCTCAATGCGATCAAACGGCCCGCTGACGTGCGGCGCAACTTCATCGTCCCCATACGCGCTCCAGCTTGTCGAACACGACCGGCGGCGACACGAACTGCAACTCCTGCGTCGCGGCGTCGACGGCGACCTGGATCGTGTAGCCCTTCGTCAGCCGCGTGCCGGACCCGCAATCGACGATTTCATAGCCTATTTTCAGGCGGTTTTCGTGTTCGAGCAGTTCGGTGCGGACTTCGATCCGCTGACCGTAAGTCGCGGGCCGCACATACTTCAGATGCGCCTCGACGATCGGCCATAGATAACCCGAAGCCTGCATCTCGCGATAGTCGTAATCGAACGCGCGCAACAAAGCCGCGCGGCCAATCTCGAAGTACTTCAGATAGTGGCCATGCCAGCACACGTTCATCGCGTCGACATCGTGAAACGGCACTTCGACCATCGCGCTTGCCGTGAGCGTTTTGCGGGAGCGGGTCATGCGTTCGCGCCTCCGCGATAGTCGTGCAGCAATTCGCATGCGACGATGCGCGCGGTCAGCGCGCGCAGTTCGTTTTCCAACGCGCGGTCTTCGTCGACGAATGGCGACTGCGCGCTCACGCTGTCGATAAACGCTTGCAGCGGCGCGGGAATCGGCGTGGCGCTATCGATCTTCAAACGCAGACGCGCGGCTTGCACCGTTGCGAGCGTATGCGCGGCGGCGACCTGCTCGGTCAACTCGAGCACGCGCAAGCAGTCGCGCGCGGCGATCGTGCCCATGCTGACCTTGTCCTGGTTGTGCGCCTCGGTCGAACGCGAAAAGACGCTCGCGGGCATCGTGTTCTTCAGCGCCTCGGCCGTCCACGCGGACGACGAAATCTGCACGGCCTTGAAGCCATGATTGATCGCGGCGCGCGCGGGCGCGGCGCCCGACAGATTGCGCGGCAAGCCGTTGTTGAAATTCACGTCGACCAGCAGCGCAAGCTGACGGTCCATCAGATCGGCGAGATTGGCGACCGCGACCTTCAGCGAGTCCATTGCGAACGCGATATGGCCGCCGTAGAAGTTGCCGCCGTGCAGCACGCGTTCGTTGTCGGGATCGATCAGCGGATTGTCGTTCGCGCTGTTCAGTTCATTCTCGACGTCGCGGCGCACCCATGACAGCGCGTCGCGCGCCACGCCGATCACATGCGGCGCGCAGCGAATCGAATAGCGGTCTTGCAGACGATGCCCCGGCGTATCGTCGCGTCCGCTCAGATCGTCGCGAATCCACGCGGCGGCTTCGGCCTGGCCGGCGTGCGGCTTCACTTCGAACAGCATGGCGTCGAAGTGCGCGGCGCGGCCGTCGAGCGCCACCGTGGAGAGCGCCGTCAGGCGCGCGGTGAGCCGCGTCAGATGATCGGCGCGGGCAAACGCGAGACAGGCGAGGCCCGTCATCACCGCGGTGCCGTTCATCAACGCGAGACCTTCCTTCGGCGCGAGCGTGAGCGGCGCGTGGCCGAGTTCGCTCCACACGTCGCGCACATCGCGCAAGCGGCCTTCGAACATCACGTCGCGCTCGCCCGCGAGCGCCGCGGCCACATACGAGAGCGGCGTCAGATCGCCGCTCGCGCCCACCGAGCCTTCCGACGGAATGCGCGGCAGCACGCGATGATTGATCAGGTCGGCAAGGCGTTCGAGCAAGACGGGGCGCACGCCGGAAAACCCATAGGCGAGCGAGTTGAGCCGCGCGGCGATCACGGCCAGCGTTTGCGCGTCGTCGAGATGCCGGCCCATGCCGCAACCGTGATAACGCGTCAGTTGCAGCGGCAAGGCTTCGACCAGTTCCATCGGCACGTCGACCACGCATGCGTCGCCGTAACCGGTATTCACGCCGTAGACGGTCGCGCCCGCCGCCAGATGACGGCGCAGGAAATCCGCGCCGCGCTGAATGCGCGCGCGCCACGCCGGATCGGCGCTCAACGCAACCGGCGCGCGACGATGCGCGATTGCGACGACCTCTTCGATCGTCAGCTTGCGCGCGCCGATCACCACCGGGTCCGCATTTGCGTTTTCGTTTGCGCTTGCGCTCGGCGTTTCGATCAGATCATGTTCGGCCATTCGCGCCTCGCTTGGGGCTGGCCCAGAAATCGAAGAAATTGAACCATTGATAAGGAGCCTTGCGGCAATAGTGTTCGAGCCGCGCCGCGTAGCGCTGCGCCCACGCGGCGAGATGCTGCGCGCGTTCGCGGCGCGGCAACTCGATGCGTTCGGCGAACGGCTCGAAATACAGCCGATAACCGCCGCGCTCTTTCAGGCAGAAGAACAGATAGACCGGACAGCCCAGCGCATGCGCGAGCACGTAGGGACCTTGCGCGAAGGGCGCGGCCGAGCCGAGAAATTGCGCTTCGGTGGTGCGGCCCGCTTCGTGCGCGGGAACGCGGTCGCCGACGATCACCAGCAGCTCGCCCGCATCGACACGCTCCTGCATCATCATCGCGGTCTCCGGTCCGAAGTCGCTGACTTCGAGCAGATGCCGGGCGAACTCGCTGTTGGCCGACGCCAGCACGCTATTGAAACGCCGCGCGTGCTCCGTATAGACGACCGCCGTGACCTTCGCGTACGCGCCGCGCGCGGCGAGCGCGCGAGTCATTTCCAGGTTGCCGAGATGCGCGCCGATCACGAGCGCGCCCTTGCCGCTTGCGACCAATGCCTCGAACGCGGAAGGATCCTCGAAGGTGACGTCGGCGGTATTCACGCGGCCCGACCATGCGGCGAGCTTGTCGAAGCCCGATTGCGCGAAGGCCAGCATGTGCCGGTAGGCGGACAGCCAGCCGGGGCGCGGCGTATCGTCTTGCGGCGCGGCCTCGCCGAGACGTCTGAAGTAGTTGCGCGACGCCTCGCGCGCGGCGCGGCCCGTCAGCAGGAAATACGCGACGATCGGATGCAGCCAGAGCGAGGTGAAGCGTCGGCCGAACAGCTTGCAACTGAGCGCGAGCAAGGACATGCCGAGGTGAGAGCCGCGTTCGGCGATACGCCACCAGTCTTGCGGGCTTTCCGCGGTTGCGGTTGCGGTTGCGGTTGCGGTTGCGGTTGCAGAGCGGCGCGGCATCAGCTTGTGCGCGAGCAGCATCGGCAGACGCCACAGCATCCCGAACACGAGCCGCGTATGACTGCGGCTGATGCGCACGTTGTCCCACAGCACGTCGAAATGCGAGACGCCGTCGGCGGCATACGTGACGCGCGTCGGGATCGAGCGGAACGCCGCGCGCCGCCAGTAGAGGCGCACGAGAATCTCGATGTCGAAGTCCATGCGCGTCGGCAACCGCACGCGGTCGATCAGATCGCAGGCCAGCGCGAGCGGATAGAGGCGAAAGCCGCACATCGAATCGCGGATCGTCAGCGAGAGCGTTTCGATCCACACCCACACGTGCGTCAGATAGCGGCCGTAGAGGCGCGCTTTCGGCACGCTCTCGTCGTAGACCGGGCGGCCGAGGATCACCGCGCCCGGTTCGGCGCGCGCGGCGTCGATGAAACGGGGCACGTCGGTTGCGTCGTGCTGGCCGTCGGCGTCGATCTGCAACGCGTGCGTGTAGCCCGCCGCGCGCGCGGCGCGCAGGCCCGCCATCACCGCCGCGCCCTTGCCGCCGTTGACCGGCAAACGCAGCAGCGTGAGTTGCCCCGCGTATTGCCGCGCGAGCGCGGCGAGCACGTGCTGGGTCGGCTCATCGCTGCCGTCGTCGACGACGAAAACGGCCAAGCCGTGCACCGCGAGATGGGCGACGGTCGCGCCGATCGCGTCCTTGTGGTTGTAGATCGGAATGACGATGCACGGAGCGAAGCTCATCACGCGGGCTCCCGATACACGATCACACCGGACGCGCAGTCGCGGCCGCTCAGCCGATAACTGAACTGCACACGCCGGCGCGCGGCGTCGTGAGCCAGCGTGAGATCGAGCACCGCGCCGGGCGGCACCGGCGCCATGAACTTCAGGCGGTCGATCGACGCAACCGCGCTGACGGCCGGCAGATGATCGGCGGCGAGACGCATTGCCCAATCCACCTGCACCACGCCCGGCAGAATCGGCAGACCGGGGAAGTGGCCGGCGAAATGCGCGAGCGTCGGCGGCACGCGCAGCTCGTAATGCAGCGTGTCGCCGCTGCGCGCTTCGGCGAGCACTTCCACGCCCTCGGCGCGCGGCTCGAAAGCCGCCGCCACCGCGGCGACCGGCAGCTTGCCGCGCGCGTCGAACGGCAAGGTCACGCGAAACCGCCAGTGGCGCGGCAGCACCACCACATCGAAATATTCAGCGAGATGACGGCGCAGCGTTTTCGCGAGCAGCACGCGGCCCTGGTCGCGCAACGCCGCGCTGCCCGCTTCGGACAGCGCCACCACGGCGCCGACGCGCTCGCGCGAAGCGCCTTCGAGCGGCACGATCGCCGCTTGCACGACATACGGATGCAACGCGAGCCGCGCTTCCAGTTCCGGCAGCGAGACGCGCTTGCCGTCGAGCTTCAGCACGCGATCGAGCCGGCCTTGCAGACGGAAACGGCCGTCGGCGTCGAACGCGATCTTGTCGTCGGTGCGATGCCAGCCGTCGTGATCGAGATGCGGCGAGCGGACGTTCAGCGCGCCGTCTTCGTCGCGGCGCACTTCGATGCCGGTCACCGGTCGCCATGCATCGCTCTGATCCTGGCGACGCCACGCAATGCCGCCGGTTTCGGTGCTGCCGTAGATTTCGAGCGGCGCGGCGCCGAAGGCCGCGGCATATTCCTGCGCGGCTTCCAGCGCGAGCGGCCCGCCCGACGAGAAGAACGCGCGCGGCGCGGGCGTCAAGGCGGCGAAGCCGGGCAGCGCGGGCCAGCGCGACAGTTGTGCGGGCGTCGAGACGACCACGGTCGCGCCGCAGTGCCCGATCTGCGTTTGCAGATGCAAGGGTTCGATGCTGACCGCGCGGTCGAACGCGCGGCCCGCCGCCAGCGGCCACAGCACGCGAAACAGCAGGCCGTAGATGTGATGATGCGGGACGCTCGCGAGCATGGTCGCGTCGCCGACCAGCGCGCCCCACTGCTGTTCCAGCGTGTGCACTTCGGCGTTGAATTGCGCGAGCGTCTTGCGGATCGGTTTGGGACGGCCGCTGCTGCCCGAGGTGTAGAGCGTGAGCGGGGCTTGCGGATCGATCGTGTATGCGGTGGGTGCGCCGCGCGGCGCATCGGCGGCGTTGGCGTTGGCGTTGGCGTTGGCGTTGGCGTTGGCGTTGGCGTTGGCGTTGGCGTTGGCGTTGGCGTTGGCAGCAGCATCCCACACGAAGGGCGGCAGGTCGGCGTCGCTCAACACCACATCGTAGGCGTCGGCGAGATCGGCCAGATAGCCCGGCGTCGCATTGGCCGGGATCACCGGCTCCTTGCCGCACGCGAACAGCGCAAACAGCGCGCACGAGAAATCGAACGGATCGTCGACGCACAACGCGTAGCGCTGCGCGGACCGCTCCCGCACCAACGCGGCCAATGCCGAGACGCGCGCGCGAAACGCCGTGCGATCGAGCACGGCACCGCCATCGCGGCATACCGGCGCATTCGCCGCCGAAGCCTCGACGGACAACAGATCATGCAGCGCGATCATGCGGCCTCCGAACGCGCGGCGCGCGGCAGCACCACGAGATAACGCCAGATCACTTCGGCCACCAGCAGCACGCCGATCAGCCCATAGGCGATCGCGCCGTTATAGAGCGACCAGCTCGCGCGGCTCCAGTACAGCGCCGTATAAGCGGAGAACGCGCCGTTCAGCGCGAAGAACACGCACCATACCTGGGTCACGCGCCGCGTATGGCGCACCGCGCGAGGCGGCAGATCCGGATTGCCCAGGCGCGCAAATTTTTCGATCATCGTCGGCCCGCGCACGAGCGTCGCGCCGAACGCGATCAGCAAACCGAGATTCACGAGCGACGGATAGAGGCGCAACAACAATTCGCTGTTGGTGAAGACGATCGCCGCGGACGCGCAACTCAGCAAGCCGACCACGGTCCAGTCGATCGTCGAAAGACGCCGCAGCGAAGTCGCGACCGGGCCGCTGCCGGCCCAGCGCTGCAGCCACAGGATCGCGAACAGCATGCAGCCGACATAGCGCGGCGTGTCCCAGCGCCACGCGCACAGGATCAGCGCGGGATACGCGAGTTTCAACAGCACCTGCAAGACGGTTTTGGCCCAATGGCGCCCCGCGCGAGGCGAGGCCTGCGCGACCCGGTCCGACGCCGCCTGCATTCGCGGACGCACGGAATGCATCAGCCCTGTGCCGCCAGCAGCGATTCGACGGCAACGATCACGTCGCCGACGGTGCGCACCGATTTGAACTCCTCGGGCTTGATGCGGCGGCCGGTCATTTCCTGCAGCTTGATCGCGAGGTCGACGGCGTCGATGCTGTCGAGATCGAGGTCTTCGAACAGATGCGCCTCGGGCGTGACACGCTCGGGCTCGATCGCGAAGTTCTCTTTGAAAATGGCGCGGATGCGCTCAAGAATCTCAGCCTCGGACACGGTTTATTCCCCCTTCTTTGTAGTTTCGCCGACAACCTGCGCCGCTTCGCGCTGACTCGCCACCAGCGCGGCCAGCGTGCTGATGGAGCGAAAGTGCTCGCGCGTGCGCTCGTCGTTCGCCGCGATGGTCAGTTGGTATTGTTTGCGCAGCACGATGCCGATTTCCAGCGCGTCGATCGAATCGAGACCGATGCCGTCGGTATCGAACAACGGTGCGTCGTCGTCGATATCGGCAGGGCTCAGGTCTTCCAGATCGAGAGCTTCGATCAGAAGCTGTTTAATTTCCAGTTTTAAAGAATCCATAATCGAACAGGTGCCGGGTAATGTGTGCCTCGACGGCGCTCGTCACGCTGCGCGCGGCGAGAGCCGGTGTAGTGTCGTCGTCCGCGAACTGCTCGACGCCAAGCGGCTCGAGCACGTTCACACGTATGCGGAACGCGCGCGCCGGCACGTCGTACCAGCGCATCTGCTTGGTGAACGCGGGCGGGTCGCAATCCATCAGCACCGGCACGATCGGCGCGCCGGCCTTCAACGCCATGTGCGCGAAACCACGCGAAAACGCGTGCAGCCGGTTCGGCGCGGGGCTGCGCGTGCCTTCGGGAAAAATGATCATCGTATAGCCTGCCGCGAGCTGCCGCGCGCCGGCTTCGACGAGATCGGTGGGATCGGCATTGCTCACGTATTCCGCCGAGCGCACGATGCCCCAGAAACAGGGGTTGCCCCAATGCGCGTTTTTCACCACGCAACAGGCATGCGGGGTGAGCGACAGCAGCACCATCACGTCGAGGTAGGTCGGGTGATTGGCGACCACGATCGCCGGACCGCCGGCGCGCAACATCCGCGCGCCCGACACCTCGAGTTCCATCACGCCGATGCGCTGCAGCACCGCGACCAGCGCGCGGAAAAACCAGTGAATCACGGTCGTCACCGCGAACTGGCGCGACGCGCGATGCGGCCACAGCCACGCGAACGGAAACACCAGCACCGAAAACAGCAGTCCGCACACGCCGAACACCACGAAGGCCATGCCCGTCGCGCAGAACCGCCAGATGTAATCAAGCCGCGCGATCATGCCAACTCCAATGCCAGATAACCCCGGCGCCTTGCCAGGCGGTGGTCGCGCCGGTTTCCAGACAGTGCAGCAGCGCCTGGCTTTGGGTCGCGAAACGCTCGGCGCGGGGCGTGGGGCTTGCCTTGTTTGTTTCGCCTGCCTGGTTTGTTGCGCCTGCCTTGTTTGTTGCGCCTGCCTTGTTTGTTTCGCCTGCCTCGTTTGCCTCGATTGCCTCGATTGGCGGCGCTGCCTGAGCCTCGCCGGCCGCGGACCGCGTGCACGTCAGGCGCCCCGTCGCCGCCTCGTCATCCAGCAGGATCGCGATCGCGCCGCCCTGCACTTCGTCCTCGATCGTGCCGTAGGCTGTGTCGGCCGGTTCGTCAGCGTACACCAGCAGCACGGGCGCGCCCGGCTCGGTGGCGTATTGCGCGTAGGCTTCCAGCAGCGCGTAGCCGAGCGTCTCGGCGCCGGCCGAGATCGCGCTGGCCGCCGAGCGGTCGCCGCGCGCGATGCCGAACACGCCCGTCATCGCATTCAACACCGACAGGCTGAACGCGGTCGGCGAGACCGGCTCGCCCGCGCTGATGGCGCGCAGAATGTCCGTGGTGCGCCGCAATTCGCCGTGGCGCGAGGCGAACACGACCCGAACCTCGTTCCGCGCGACACAATCGTGCGCAACTTTCAACGCGGCTTTGGACAGCGTGCTCAGGCGACGCCGCACGATCGGCTCGATAAAGCCGATATCGGGTGGTGCGGATGCGGCAGCAGGCCAGCAAGACCAGCGAGCGACCGGAATGGTCCAGTGCGGATCGGGCATATCGGTGTTCGCGCGTAGAAGCAGGGAGAGGCTGAAGCGCCTGACGGAATACACAGCCGTCACAGCGTGTAGGCGCCGCGCGGACCGGCAATCTCCAGCCGGGGTCAAACCAATCGTCTTTTATGTAGGTTCAGCGGATTAACGGCACTTTGGTCGATTATTAAGTGCCTTTTGATATTTGTTGGTGGATGGTCTCGGGCTCCTTGGGTCGCCGGAATCATACTGAATATTCTGGATTAAATCAGCCGGAAAAGACGTATCCATCTGTAATCCGTCTCGCCAGTGCCACGGATCCGCGAAGTAGCCGTTTCGCGCCGGTCCGGCGCCCCCGCCGCCCTGATCGGATCGGGTGCGGGACGGTTTGCGACGCTCCCCGGCGGCGCGATGCCGGGGATTAACGGACACATACTTTCATTTAACTTTCCAAGAACTGTTTCACCTGGGAACATCTCAATAACGTCGGCCGGCGCGTGAGCGAGCGGCTATCCATGCAGTCCAAGGCCCGCTTCGCCGTGCCAACCAATCGCGCCGTTCCCGTACTGGCCTGCGGCGTCCTCGTTGCGCATAAGGACAGGTCACGCCTGCTATACTCCGTCCCTCATTGGGGAGTAGCCGCCCCGCGGCACGTCGGCACCGCTATCCGGTGCATCGCACGTGCGGTTCGCGGGGGCGTCTGTCAACACACTTGGCCTGTACGGCCATGGCAGCCGCAGCCTCTGGCCTGGCGAGACCGATGATCCACACGCGCCGCAAGAGGGCCCGGCGTGTCGTGGGTCGTCGCTCGTTCACATCTCGGCCCGGGGAACCTATACAACGTGGATCACGCTTTCATCATTTCGACCGGAGCGGTCGCGCTCGCCGAGATCGGCGACAAAACACAACTGCTCTCGCTCGTGCTGGCCGCGCGCTATCGCAAGCCGCTGCCGATCATTCTCGGCGTGCTGACCGCCACCCTCATCAATCACGCCTGCGCCGGCGCGCTCGGCGCGTGGCTCGGCTCGCTGCTCACGCCGACCATCATGCGTTGGACGCTGGCGGTATCGTTCATCGGCATGGGCTTGTGGATTCTCGTGCCGGACAAACTCGACGCGGACGAAGCCGATACCAGCCGCACGCATTTCGGCGTGTTCGGCGCGACCGTGGTGACGTTCTTTCTTGCGGAGATGGGCGACAAGACGCAGATCGCGACGGTGGCGCTCGCCGCGCGCTTTCACGATTACGTCGGCGTGGTGGCGGGCACCACGGTCGGCATGATGGTCGCCAATGTGCCGGCGATCCTGCTCGGCGACCGCTTCGCGCATCGCCTGCCGACGACGCTCGTGCACGGCATCGCGGCGGTGATATTCATCGTGCTGGGCGTGCTGGCGTTGTGCGGCGTGGGAGTTTAGCCGTGGTTCGCAAGCGCGGCCGGACCTGAGGGCGGCGGTGCAACGCCCGCCCCACCGCGCGGCGCCTCGCGGCGCGCAAAAGAAAACGGCCCGGCGAGGATGACCTGCCGGGCCGTTTGAGCCATGCCACAGCCAACGCCTTTTGCACGCGCCGGCTTCACACCGCTTGCCTACTGCACCGCTTTCGCGCCCGACGCCGGCGCCGGCGCGGCCGCTGGCGCGGCGCCGGTCGCGGCCACTTCGTTCGAGGCGCCGCCGTTCTTGTCGAGCGGAATCTTCACCGTGCGCACCACGCCGTTGCCGATCGGGAAATCGGCCAGCGCGCTGCGCGCCAGATACGGCATGGCCCGCACCAGCGACGACTCGCCGCCCGAGTTGCGCGCCGTCACGTTATAGACCTCCTTGCCGGTGGCGCGCTCGGTAATCCGCACGCCCAGCAGATGCGTGAAGATCGGGTAGCTCTGATTCACGTAGGCGGTCGGAAACGGACCCCAAGGCCCCCAGGGACCCCACGGATCGAACGGCCTTCCCCAATAAGGCGCCGGCCACGGGTTGTAATACACCGGCTCGGCGACCGTCACCATGTCGGAGCGAATGCCATACGAGAGCCCGACCAGATAGCGCGCCTGCGCGGTGTCGACCTGGCGGAACGCATGCGCGGCGAGTTCGTTGGCGACGATGCGCTCGTAAGTGCTGAGTTCCAGATTGTTCTGCTGATCCGCCGCCCGCGTGAACGCGTAGGTACGGGTAGCGTCGCTGCCGCTCCAGTCCGAGAACGCGGTGACTTGAGTGGTCACATAGGTGGTGCAGCCGGACAGCAGTACCGTCAGCGCCGCCAGTAGCAGCGTGGCGCGGCGGGTCCATCGATTGATTTTCATGGTCTACCTCGTGAAGCCTCAGTGTTGCCTCTGCCTTGGGTTCTCCCATTCATACGGCTTATCCGCATGGGCGCCCGATAATACGCTGACCTGGCGGTTCGGTAAAAAGTTCGGCCCGCACGATCCGCCGAGGCTTTGTACAATGGCCCGACAAGCCCGGCTGGTCTGCGCTTTCATTGCCCTTCATATGAGCTTCATATGAGCTTCAGGCAGCCGGCCGCTCAAGTCCCATCACCACAGAACGCCATGGCCGATACCGCAACGCCCAATGTGATCCGCCGCGCCGATTACGCGCCGCCTGCCTTCCTGATCGACACCGTCGCACTGGAGTTCGATCTGGTCCCCGAACGCACCGTCGTCAAAAATACGATGCGCGTGCGCCGCAATCCGGACGCGTCGCGCGCCGCGCACCTGGAGCTGATGGGCGAGCAACTGGAGTTCGTCGGCGCCGCGATCGACGGCAAGCCCTTCGCCAATGCGCATGCGCATGAGCACGGCTTGCTGCTCGACAACGTGCCGGACAGCTTCGAGCTCACGCTCACCAGCATCTGCAATCCGGCCGGGAACACCACGCTGTCGGGGCTCTATGTATCGAGCGGCAACTTCTTCACGCAGTGCGAGGCCGAGGGTTTTCGGCGCATTACTTACTTCCTCGACCGTCCGGACGTGATGGCGACCTTCACGGTCACCCTGCGGGCGAGCAAGGCGGATTATCCGGTGCTGCTGTCGAACGGCAATCTGCTCGAGGAAGGCGATTTGCCGGACGGCCGCCATTTCGCGCGCTGGGAAGATCCGTTCAGAAAGCCGAGCTATCTGTTCGCGCTGGTCGCGGGCAAGCTGGTCGCGCTGGAGGAACGCGTGAAAACCGGTTCGGGCAAGGAAAAGCTTTTGCAGGTGTGGGTCGAACCGCACGATCTCGACAAGACCCGTCACGCAATGGATTCGCTGATCCATTCGATCCGCTGGGACGAAAAACGCTTCGGGCTCGAACTCGATCTGGACCGCTTCATGATCGTCGCGGTGAGCGACTTCAACATGGGCGCGATGGAGAACAAGGGGCTCAACATCTTCAACACGAAGTACGTGCTGGCGAACCCCGAGACGGCAACCGATACCGACTTCGCGAACATCGAGGCGGTGGTCGGCCACGAGTACTTCCACAATTGGACCGGCAATCGCGTGACCTGCCGCGACTGGTTCCAGTTGAGCCTGAAGGAAGGCCTGACGGTGTTCCGCGATCAGGAGTTTTCGGCCGACATGGCCGGCGGCCAGAGCAACGGTAGCGACGAAGCCGCGCGCGCCACCAAGCGTATCGAGGACGTGCGCGTGCTGCGCCAGATGCAGTTCGCCGAGGACGCGGGTCCGATGGCGCATCCGGTGCGCCCGGAAAGCTACGTCGAGATCAACAACTTCTACACGATGACGGTCTACGAGAAAGGCTCGGAAGTCGTGCGGATGTATCAGACGCTGTTCGGCCGCGAGGGTTTTCGCAAGGGCATGGACCTGTACTTCGAGCGTCATGACGGGCAGGCCGTGACCTGCGACGATTTCCGCCATGCGCTGGCCGATGCGAACGGCCGCGATCTGGCGCAGTTCGAGCGCTGGTACAGCCAGGCCGGCACGCCGCGCGTGTCCGTGCGCACGAAGTACGACGCCGCGCAGCAGCGCTACAGCGTGACGCTCACGCAAGGCTATGGCGAGGCCGCGCCTGCCGCGCGCGAAACGCAAAAGGGTCCGCTGCTGATTCCGTTCGCGATCGGCCTGATCGGCAAGGACGGCCGCGACCTGCCGCTGCAACTCGAAGGCGATGCCGCGGCGTCGGCCTCCACCACGCGCGTGCTCGAGTTCACGCAGACCGAACAGACCTTCACGTTCGTCAATGTGGCGCAAGAACCGCTGCCCTCGCTGCTGCGCAATTTCTCGGCGCCGGTGATCGTCGAATACGACTACTCCGCGGAACAGTTGGCGTTCCTGCTCGCGCACGACAGCGATCCGTTCAACCGTTGGGAAGCCGGCCAACGGCTCGCCACGCGTGAACTGCTGGCGCTCGCCGGACGCGCGGCCACCGGCGTTGCGCTGGAACTCGACGACTCGGTGGTCGCCGCGTTCGCCCGCGTGCTCACCGACGAAACGCTCTCGCCTTCGTTCCGCGAACTGGCGTTGATGCTGCCGTCCGAAGCGTATCTCGCCGAGCAGATGGCGGAATCCAATCCGGCCGCCGTGCACGCCGCGCGACAGTTCGTGCGCAAGCGCCTGGCGAATGCGCTCAAGAACGAATGGCTCGCGGTGTATGAACAACATCGCACGCCCGGCGCATATGAAGCGACACCCGAGGCCGCCGGTCATCGCACGCTGAAGAATCTCGCGCTGTCGTATCTCGTGGAACTGGACGATCCGGCCGACGCCGTGCGCCTCGCGTCCGCGCAATACGATGCCGCGAACAACATGACCGACCGCTCGGCGGCGCTTGCGGCGCTGCTCAACGCAGCGGCTGCGCATGGCGGCGGCGCGCAGGCGCAGCAGGCGCTGGACGACTTCTACCGGCGCTTCGAGAAGGAGCCGCTCGTCATCGACAAGTGGTTCGCGCTGCAAGCCACGCAGCGTGGCAGCGCGCAGCGACCGGTGATCGAGATCGTGCGCAAGCTGATGACGCACCCGGCCTTCAACCTGAAGAACCCGAATCGCGCGCGCTCGCTGATTTTCAGCTTCTGCGCGGCCAACCCGGCGCAGTTCCACGCCGAAGACGGCTCGGGCTACGCGTTCTGGGCCGACCAGGTGATCGCGCTCGACGCCATCAATCCGCAAGTGGCCGCCCGCCTCGCCCGCTCGCTCGAACTGTGGCGCCGCTTCACGCCGACGCTGCGCGAGGGCATGCGTGCGGCGCTGGAGCAAGTGGCGTCGCAGGTGAAATCGCGCGACGTGCGCGAGATCGTGGAGAAAGCGCTCGCGTGATGCACACCTGAAAGCTGTTCTTGCATCGGAAAGCCGGCACGTGTTGCCGGCTTTTTTTCGTCCCGCGCGTGTGCGTGTGCGTGCGCGTTTGCGAGTCGGCCGGCCCGCGCCGATCAAGGTTAGCCATCCAGACGACTGTTCGTTTGACGCTGGCGGAGTGAAAGTAAACGCATCCATTTAACTCTTTGCGTTTAACGCGATGCGTTATATCATCCCATGATCACGACATTCGGCGACAAGGCCACGGCGAGAATTTTTCAGGGCAAGTTCGTGCACTCACTGCCGCTTCACATGCAGGCGCTCGCGCACCGCAAGCTGCTGATGATCGACGCCGCCAGCTCCATCCACAGTCTGCACGCGCCGCCCGGCAACCGGCTCGAAGCTTTGCAAGGCCGGCGCAGCGGGCAATGGAGTATTCGGATCAATGCGCAATGGCGCATCTGTTTTCATTTTGTCGACGGAGAGGCGCTGAATGTCGAGATTGTCGACTATCACTGACTATTGGGAGACCGGCATGGTCATCAAACGCTCCGATCTGAACAGCATCGATTTCTCCGACATCGATACCGGCGACAGCATCCCGGAGATTCATCCGGGCGAGATTCTGCGCAGCGAGTTTCTGGAGCCGCTCGGCATGTCCGTGAATGCGCTGGCGCTGGCGTTGCGCGTGCCGGCGCCGCGCATCAATGACATCGTGCGCGGCAAGCGCGCCATCTCCGCGGATACGGCGCTGCGCCTCGAGCGCTACTTCGGTGCGAGCGCGCAGTTCTGGCTCCATCTGCAAATCGCCTACGATCTGCGCGTCGCCACCGCGGCGGCCGGCGAGCAGATCGAACGCGAGATCGAACCCATGCCCAAGGCGGACCGCCCGAAAATGCCGAAAGTGTCGGCCGAGCATGGCCGCGCCGCTGCGCTTGCGGCCAGTCTCAGAGGCAACGCCGCGCTCGGCAAGGCGCGCGGCAAAGCCTGAAATTCGCCGCCTCGGCCGGTGTCACGCGCCACCGCCTCGCGCCCTTTGGTTTTTTAAAAGCACGGAGCCGGCACAGCGAGCGGGTAAAATCGAGACATTCCTCAAGCCTCCGGAGTACAGCAATGGCTTTGCAACGTCGTACCACTCTCACGAAGTACCTGATCGAGCAGCAGCGCGAGACCAACAACCTGCCTGCCGATCTGCGCCTTTTGATCGAAGTCGTCGCGCGCGCGTGCAAGGCGATCAGCTACCACGTCAGCAAGGGCGCGCTGGGGGATGCGCTCGGCACGGCGGGCAGCGAAAACGTCCAGGGCGAAGTGCAGAAGAAGCTCGACATTCTGTCGAACGAAATTCTGCTCGAAGCGAACGAATGGGGCGGCAACCTGGCCGGCATGGCGTCCGAGGAAATGGAGCAGTTCTTCCCGATTCCGGCCAATTACCCGAAGGGCGAATACCTGCTGGTGTTCGATCCGCTCGACGGTTCGTCGAACATCGACGTGAACGTGTCGATCGGCACGATCTTCTCGGTGCTGCGCTGCCCGGACGGCCAGCAGCCTACCGAACAATCGTTCCTGCAGCCGGGCACGCAACAGGTCGCCGCGGGTTATGCGGTGTACGGCCCGCAAACCGTGCTCGTGCTCACCACCGGCAACGGCGTGAACTGCTTTACGCTCGACCGCGAGCTAGGCTCGTGGGTGCTCACGCAAAGCGATATGCGCATTCCGGTCGAAACGCGCGAGTATGCGATCAATGCGTCCAATGAACGCCATTGGTATCCGCCGGTTCAGCAGTACATCGGCGAATTGAAGGCCGGCAAGGAAGGCTCGCGTCAGAGCGACTTCAACATGCGCTGGATCGCCTCGATGGTGTCCGACGTGCATCGTATTCTGAACCGCGGCGGAATCTTCATGTATCCGGCGGACAAGCGCACGCCCGACAAGCCGGGCAAGCTGCGTCTGATGTACGAGGCCAATCCGATGTCGTTCATCGTCGAACAGGCGGGCGGCGCGGCAACCAACGGCGAGAAACGCATTCTCGACATTCAACCCAAGAGCTTGCATGAGCGCGTGGCCGTGTTCCTCGGTTCGAAGAACGAAGTCGACCGGGTCACCCGCTACCATCTCGAAGCGAAAAAGTGAGTTCAGGGGCTTGCCAAGCTGATAAAGAAGTCCCTATAATCTCGATTCTCCTGATGCCGGAATAGCTCAGACGGTAGAGCAGCGCATTCGTAATGCGAAGGTCGGGGGTTCGATTCCTCTTTCCGGCACCAACAAGAATTCCCGAGCAGTACCAAGAAGTCCCGAAACCCGCGTCAGTCCTAGGATTGCGCGGGTTTTTCGTTTCTGGA